>NZ_JBHYGM010000003.1:0-923758 GCF_051858985.1 Hydrogenophaga sp.
CTTAATACAGCCCCCCAAACCCCCTCGTACCTCCGTACCTGGGGGTTTGGGCTTTCTGGGGCTTGTTCGACGTTGCAGGACGTTCATGGGGGATTGGTCGACGTTCATGCGGCGGCGTGTCGGCGCTCCGCGCTACGATGCCCTCATGACCAATCTTCCTGACATCCATGCCGAGTGGGTCCACGTCTCTTATGCGGAGCCGTCGGGCGCGCGTGAGGTCTATGGTTTTGCAGGCTCGCAGGCCTCGATCCACCTCGAAGGGGTTCGCTACCTGCCACAGGGCGTGTCCGCGCGCACCTTGTTGATCTACATGCACCCGGCCAGCACGCTGCAGCTGCTGCCAATGCCTCGGGCCATTGCCGGGCGGGGCGTGCATGTGCTTTGTGCAGCCAGTCGGTACGCTCGCAACGACACTCCCTTGATCTTCGAGAAGGTAGTGCTCGATCTGGGCGCCTGGATCCGGCACGCCAGGGAGGTCTGGGGCTACGACAAGGTGGTGCTTTGCGGATGGTCGGGGGGTGGCTCGCTGGCATTGATGTACCAGTCGCAGGCCGAGAGGCCGACCATCACCCACACGCCCGCGGGCGACGAAGTGGACCTCGTGGGTGCGGGCTTGCTGCCGGCTGACGCCATGATCGTGCAGGCCGCGCACATCTCGCGTGCCCAGTTGCTGGCTGACTGGATCGATCCTTCCGTGCTCGATGAAAACGATCCGGACCGGCGGGATTCAGAGCTGGATCTGTACGACCCGCGCAACGCCAACCAGCCGCCTTACACGCCAGATTTCCTGGCGCATTTCCGCGCACGGCAACTCGAGCGGCTGCGCCGCCGCACCGACTGGGTCAAGGAGACGCTGCACCGCATGCGAAGCGCAGGCGACTTGCTAGGTGAGCGCGGCTTTGTTACGCACCGCACCATGGCCGAGCCGCGGTTCCTGGATCCCGCGCTCGATCCCAACGAGCGCAAGCCAGGCACCAGCTACCTTGGCGATCCGCGGCTGGCCAACAGCGCACCGGCTGGCATGGCGCGCTTCTCGACGCTGCGCGCCTGGCTCTCGCAATGGTCGATCGACGACACCCAGGCGCATGGGGAGCGGGCTGCGCCGCACATCACCGTGCCGCTGTTGTGCATCGAGAACGGTGCTGACGACGCGGTGCCTCAGCCCCATACCGGCATGATCCACCGCGCCGCCGGGAGCAAGGACAAAACCATGGTGGTTCTGCCTGGGGCGTCCCACTACTACGCCGGGCAACCCGAACAACTGGCACAAGCGCTCGATACCTGCCTCGCCTGGTTGGGCCAGCGCCGATTGCTGGAATCCTGAAGCGGGGTTCTCGCGCCGCCGTCAGCCGGCATCAGGAAACGGCGGTGGACTCGCGCTCAACCGCACCGGCGTGGGCCTTGCGGAAGGCGCCGGGCGCGTCACCGTATCGCTGTCTGAAGCGCCGGTAGAAAGTCGAAGTTTCCTTGAACCCGACCGCAAAGCCGATCTCTGCTGTGCCCACATGGCGTGCCGAGGGGTCGCGCAGCAGGGCGTGCGCGCGCGCCAGCCGCGTGCGCGTGAGGAACTCGTGAAAGCTGTGTTCGGAGAGTTCGAAGAGCTGGTGCAGCGAGCGCAACGACAGACCGCATTCGCTGGCCACACGCTCGGGCGTGAGCGCCATGTCGGATGAGCGCAGCTCCGTCTGACTCATCACCCGCTGCAGCAGCGCCCGACGTCGCGCCAGACGAGCCGGTTCGCGCTGAGCGGCGCTGGCGCCCACGGCATCGGCTACCAGCGCATAGAGCGTGCGGCAAGCCAGCTCCAGCGCCTGGGCCGACAGGTCGGCCTGGTGGTGCAGAAGCGCGTCGAGCCAGTTCGCCATCAGCGCACGAGCCGCTTGATCTCGCCCCAGCCGTCGCATCGGGAGTTCGCCCGGGCGCAGCGCAAGCAAGGGTTCAAGGCCCGCCCGGTTCATGCGCCACAGGCGAAAGTCGAAAGTCCCGTCGGTGCCCGTGCTGAAGGCAATGTTCGGGTCTGCAATGACGATGTCGCCCGGCTCGGCGACGCACCGCTGGCCCTGTTGCTCGAACCAGGCCTGGCCGCGCCGCTGGAGATACACGTAATAGGTGTCGCTCGGGGAATCGCCGATGTCCTGCTCGCGCCGTTGCACCAGGTGCCCGTCGCACACGATGTCGGTCACATCCAGTGAACCCAGTTGCCGGCGGGCGATGGTGCCCTGGAAGGGGTCGCGTGTGCGCCGGTGCGGGGTCAGCGCGTAGACATGCTGGCTACAGGCCTCGCGCCAGAGATCAAAGCGCTGCGCGGGCGGCGCGCTTTGGGTGGACCACTCCATGACCATGGCAGATTCCTCGTGTTGGAGGTTCGGCTGCCCGTGTCGACGGAAGCGTTGAGGGCAAGCGAGCCGCTCAGTATCGAAGATTTCGCTCAAGCGAACAAGAACGCGTGAATATTGACAGGAAACGAATAATTACGAATGTGCGCCGGTTGCCAAGCCGCTGTGCGCTCGTTGCGAAGACGGCCCAGGGAGAGCGATCGAAGATGCCCGGGTGTTGCTCGACTCCCTCCCCACCGTCCTGATTGCCGACGATCACGCGCTCGTGCGCGATGGCATGCGGGGGCTGATTGCTGCCTGGCTGGGCAGCGCGCACTGCATCGAAGTGGGCGATGGCGATGCGCTCATGCGCGCAGCAGCGGCACACCCAGGCGCGCAGCTCGCGCTCGTGGATCTCAACATGCCAGGCATGGAGCGCGGATATCGTCTGACCGAGCTGGCGCACCGGCATCCCGGCCTGCCCTTGGTGGTGATCTCGGCCCTGACCACGCCCGACGTCGTGCGTCGCTCGCTGGAGATTCCCAGCGTATGCGCGTTCGTGCCCAAGAGCGCGCCGTCCGAGCAGATCAGCGCCGCGATCGATGCCGCCCTGCATGGCCGCAAGCTGCCGTTTGCCCATCGCGCCCCGGAAGCCCGCCGACCGGAGGTGGTGCTCACACCGCGCATGGAGGAAGTGCGCCAGTTGCTGCGGCAGGGCATGAGCAACAAGCTGATCGCACGCACGTTGGGCATCAGCGAGGGCACCGTGAAGAACCACATGAGCGAGATCTTCAAGGCGCTGCAGGTGTCCAACCGAACGCAGGCGGCGCAACTCGACGCCGACACCTTGTGACGTCGGGTCGCGACGAGCAACCCGATCCCGAGGACGCCGCGCACACCGTGGCGTCGCTGTGGGCACTGCGGGCCTGCGAGCTGCTTTGCTTCTTCATGTTTGCCACGGCCATGCCCTGGCAGCAGCCGGCGGCGTGGTTCTCCATCATCGCAGTCATGGGTGTGCTGCGCTGGTGGCATGTGAACCGGCCTGCCTTCCGCGCGCTCCCCAAGGTCCATCGCCAGCGCGTCTACCGCATCTACATGTGGGTGCTGATGTCGTTCGTGGGCAGCTCTTGCTATTTCCTCTACGTGCCCGGCAATGTGCCCATGCTGGCGGTGCTGATGAGCTACCTGCTCGGCAACGCCACCCTGATTGCCGTGCGCCTGACGGGCGACGCCATGCGCACCACCATCGCACTGTGTCTGGCCGTATTGCCCACCTCGGTGCGGCTGATCGCAGATGGCATGGGCGGCAACACGCTGCTGGTGCTCATGGGTGTGGGCGGCTTCCTCATGACCATGACGATGGTGTTCCTCTCGCGCGCGCAAGAAATCGGGGTCCTGCGCCAGGTGCAGCACCGGCGGCGCGCCGAGGCCGCGGCCGACACGGTGACGGCACTGGGCCTGGCCAAGTCGCGCTTCTTCGCGGCGGTCAGTCACGATCTGCGTCAACCGGTGCATGCCATCGGCCTCTACCTCACGCCTTTGGCAAACCTGGCGGATCGCGCCCAGGACGCAGCGGCGCAACGCGCCATCGAAGGCATCACGCAGTCCTGGCGTGCGCTGGACGATCTTCTGTCACAGGTGCTGGACCTGACCCGCATGGACTCCGGCGCGGTGCAGGCCGAGCTGCGGCCCACCGAAATCGCCCCGCTGGTCGACAGCCTGTTGCGCCAGCACAGCGCGGTGGCCGAGGCGGCCGGCGTGCGCATCGTCACCCTGGTTCGGCGCGACGCGTTTGCGCTGGCCGATGGCCTGATGCTGGTCCGTGTGCTGTCCAACCTGATGGACAACGCCATCAAGTTCTCGCCCTCGGGTTCCACCGTGCTGGTCGCGTTGCGTCGCGGGTCCTCGGGATGGCGCCTTCAGGTGAGGGATGCCGGCCTGGGCATCGCGACCGAGGCCCAGGCCCGAATCTTCGAGGAGTTTGTCCAGATGCACAACGAAGCGCGCGACCGCCGACAAGGCCTCGGGCTGGGACTGGCCATCGCACGCCGCCTCGCGCTGCTGATGAATGGCGACATCACCGTGCGCTCTGCGTTGGGCCTGGGCACCTGCATGACGGTCTTGCTGCCCTGGGCCGAGAAGCCGCCCGAGGGCGAGCCGAGCAAGGACAGGCCGTCCCCTGAGCTGGCCGCGCTCACCGCATGCATGGGGCCTGTCCTGCCGCCCCCCGTCTTCAACATGGGGCGCGTGCTGCTGGTCGAGGACGATGCACTGGTGGCCGGGGCCACGCTCGATCAGCTCACCAGCTGGGGCCTGCTGGTGCTGCATGTCGAAACCGCCGAGGCCGCGATGGCCCAGGCGGACTTCGCCGAGGTGGCCATCTGCGACGTTCGCCTGCCGCACGCGGCGTCGGGCCTGGCGCTCGCACTGAACCTGCGGGAGCTGGGGCAGAAGGTGCTGCTCATCAGCGGTGAAACGCACGCCGCGCTGCGCGAGGCGGCGTCGCGCCATGGCCTGCCGCTGCTGATCAAACCCGTTTCGGGTGCGCAACTGTTGTCGGCCCTGCAAGCGCTCTAGAAACCGCACCCACCAGCGCACCGCCGTGCGCAGGGCATGACCAATTTCACATGGTCGCGCGGTGCACCCGTCGGTAGATTCCCCATCACCCCCCGCACGCCGTGCGGCGGGCCGATGCCAAGGAATGTTCCATGAGACACCAGTTCTCACCCGATCTCGAATCGCCCCATGCGCCCACCGTGGCGCAATGCCTGCGGCCGCCGCGCGCTGGCCGGTTTGCCGACACGCGGGCCTCTTCCTCCCTGCGCCACCTCTACCGCTGGCTGTGCCGATTCATGCCGTCGCTCGCGGCCCACCTGGCCTTTCGCCAGCTCGCCACGCCGCCGCGCAGCGCAGCCGGCCGCTGGCCAGTGGCCATCCGTGAGCTCACCCGCGAACGCCGCCTGAGCAACGGGTCGAGCGAACTCGCGGTCTACGAATGGGGGCACCAGGGGCCGGCGGTGCTGCTGGTGCATGGCTGGGGCTCCAACGCCACGCACCTGGCGCGTCTTGTGCAGCCGCTTCGCAACGCCGGTTTCAGGGTGATCGCCTTTGACGCGCCGGCGCATGGACGGTCGACCGGCCGCACGACGGACATGGTGGCCTACGCCCATGCGGTGGCGCTGGTGGCACGGCATGCCGGCCCGCTGCATGCGGTGATCGGCCATTCCTTCGGTGCCGCCATGGCCATGTACGCCGCACGCGACTGGGGCCTGGCCGCCTCGCGGCTGGTGCTCATGAGTTCTTTCAACGACTGCAACAGGTTCCTCGAGATGTTTGCCCGCCACGTGGGCCTGACGCCGGACGTGTTGAGGCGCACGCGCGAATTGCTCTCCCAGCGCTACGGCGGTCGACTCGACTGGGGCCGCATGTCGGTGACCGAGATGCTGCGCCAGGCGAACCGCCCGGCGCTGGTGGTGCACGACGAGAACGACGAGGAGATCCCCTTCGAGCATGGCCTGGTCATGACCAGCGCACTGCAGACCGCGCAGCTCAAGGCCACGCGTGGCCTGGGGCACCACCGCGTGCTTCGGAATCCCGAGGTCATCCGCCGGATCACGGCCTTTCTGGTGGACTGACGACATGGCACTCCACACCCACTCAAACCGGGGTGTCCGGCTCGCCTTCGTGCTGGGCAGCGGCGGCGTGCGCAGCATCGCAGCCCTGGGCATTGCCGAGCGGCTGGCGAGGGAAGGCATCCGACCCGATCTCGTCGTGGGCTGCAGCTCGGGTGCCCTGTTCGGCGCCCAGGTGGCCAGAGGCCTGCACGACCACAGCGCCGTGAGCCTGGCCACCACGCTGTGGTCGGCCGAGCTCACGCAACAGCGCCGCTGGCGCGCCTACCTGCAGCTCATTGCACCGAAGCTCGCGGGCTTTGGTTCGGGCTTTGCGCTGCGCGACGATCGCCTGATCACCGAGCGCATCACGCGTGCATTTGGCGACGCCCGCCTCGAACACCTTCCCACCCCGTTGCGCGTGGTCGCCACCGAGGCGGCCACCGGGCTGCCTGTGGTGCTCTCGCGGGGCCGCGTGGTGGACGCCCTGCGCGCCAGCATGGCCGTGCCGATCCTGTTTCCCAGTGTGGAGATCGATGGCCAGCGTCTGGTGGATGGCGTGCTCTCCGATCCCCTGCCCATTTCGGCGGCGAGCGATGCCGGCGTGGTGATTTCGCTCGGCTTTCACGGCAGCATGCCGCGCCGGGTCGACCGGCTCTCCCGCCTGGTGGCGCAGACCAGCACCACGCTGATCAACAACCTCATGCAGGCGCGCACGGATGCCGCGCAGGCGCGCGGGCAGAAAGTGATCGCCATCGAACTTCACCTGGACCGCCACATCGGCCTGTGGGAGACCTCGGCCATGCCCGAACTCTTCGAAGCCGGGTGGCGCGCGGCCGAGGAGCGCCTGCTCGACATCGTGGCCGCCCTCGACGAGGCACACGCCCCCGCCTTCCAACCCGCCTTCATCGACTGAATCCGAACCTGCCCACCATGGAGCTGAAAAGAATGAGCCTGTCCACCATCCACACCGAGCGCTACGCGCGCTGTATCGACGCCTCCAGGCGCGTGCGCTGGGACATCGACCGCGACGTGATCCGTGCGCGCCGCTTCGATTTCTCGCGACCTTTCCTGCCCGAAGGCCTGTCTCGCGTCGGCCGACTCGAGTTTCTATCCAGCGCCGAGCAGGTGCGCCTGAGCCAGGTGCAGGGGCGCACGTACGCCAACATGTTCGGCCTGGTGGAGCGCTTCATCGGCATCCAGATGCTCTCCTGCAGCCGCGACCACTGGTTCGGCGACCAGGTGGCCCTGGAGGCGCTGGTGCGCTTCTCTGACGAAGAACTCAAGCACCAGGAACTCTTCCGGCGCATCGAACGCCTGGCCGCGGATGGCATGGCGCCAGGCTACGAATTCCTGCCAACGCCCAATGCGGTAGCCTCGCAGGTGCTGGAATGCTCCACCAGGGCGGTGCTTGCGCTAACCTGCCACATCGAGCTGTTCACCCAGGTGCACTACCGCGAGAGCATCGAACCCGCGGGAGGCCTCTCGGATCTTTACAAGGACGTGTTCCTCTTCCACTGGAAAGAGGAGTCGCAGCACGCCGTGCTCGACGAACTGGAGTGGGAGCGCGAGAACGCGCGCCTCACGCCCCGGCAGCGCGATGCGGCTGTCGACGACCTGATCGCGCTGGTGGGCGCCATCGACGACATTCTGCAGGAGCAGGCCGCCTCGGACGCCGCCTACTTCCTGCGCACCAGCCCCGACAGCTTCACGCCCGGGCAGGCCGAACGCGTGCACACGGGCCTGCTCGATGCCTACCGCTGGCAATACATCGTCTGCGGCGTGAAGGCGCCGCGGTTCCGGCAATCGCTGATCGGCATGACCACGCCCGATCAGTGGCAGCGCATCCAGGGTGCGCTGGCGCCATTGATGAACTGAACCCATCCACCTTTTCAACCCTCTCGACAGGAAATCAACATGTCCCACACCCGCGCTCATCTCCTGGGCACCCTGCTGCTTGCTGTTGCGAGCGCTGCCCATGCAGATCCGTCCTCCAGCATCGAGGCGGCCCACCAGGCTTACCACTGGGGTCAGTTCGATCGTTCGCTCGCGATGTACGAACAGCTCGCAGCACAGGGCAACGCCGAGGCCGCCGAGCGCGCCGGCTACATGCTGATGCAGGGGCCAGGCGTGTATGGCCCGAAGGTGTCGCGCGATGAAGTTCGCGCTGCTGCACTGCTGGAGCAGGCCGCGAGCGCGGGTCGTCCCCATGCGCTCTTCGTGCTCGGCATGGCGGGCAGCGCAGACTGAACGCTGCGGCGCTCGGTTTCAGCGCACGGCCAGTGCCGCGCGCGCCTGCCGCGCGATGCTGTCCGCATCCACCTGGAAGTGCGAGCGCAACGCCGCCCGCGTGTCGCTGCGGCCGAAACCGTCGGTGCCCAGCGTGTGGAACGTCCTGCCCGCCGGCACGAAGGCGCGCACGCTTTCCGGCAGCGCACGCACGTAGTCGGTGGCAGCCACCACAGGGCCGGCGCCATCGGCCAGCAGGCGCGTGAGGTGCGCATCGGTCGCGTGCGCCACGCCATCGCGTGCGAGCTCGCTCCAGCTCGTGATGCTGAACACCTCCACGCCGATGCCAACTTCGGCCAGTTGCGTGGCGGCCTTGAGCACCTCGGTGAGGATCGCACCGGACCCGAGCAGCGCGACGCGCTGCGTTGCGTCTTCAGGCCCGAAGCGCCCGAAGTGGTAGCCGCCCTTGAGCACGTGCGCCGCTTCGCCTTGGGGCAGGTCGGGCTGCGCGTAGTTCTCGTTCATCAGCGTGACGTAATAGAACACGTCCTGCTGTTCCACCAGCATCTCGCGCATGCCGGCGTCGATGATCACGGCCAGCTCGCCGGCGAACGCGGGGTCGTAGGCCTTGCAGTTGGGAATGGTCGCGGCCACCAAGTGGCTGCTGCCGTCCTGGTGTTGCAGGCCTTCGCCGCCCAGCGTGGTGCGCCCGGAGGTGGCGCCCAGCAGGAAGCCGCGCGAGCGCTGGTCGGCCGCCGCCCAGATGGCGTCGCCCACGCGCTGGAAGCCGAACATGGAGTAATAGATGTAGAACGGCAGCATGGCCAGGCCGTGCACGCTGTAGCTGGTGGCGGCCGCCGTCCAGCTGGCCAGCGCGCCGGCCTCGCTGATGCCTTCTTCCAGGATCTGGCCGTCCAGCGCTTCGCGGTAGCTCAGCACGGAGCCAATGTCTTCCGGTGCGTAACGCTGGCCCACGCTGCTGTAGATGCCGACCTGCTTGAACAGGTTGGCCATGCCGAAGGTGCGCGCTTCGTCGGCCACGATGGGCACGATGCGCGGGCCGAGTTGGCCGTCCTTGAGCAGGCCGCCGAGCATGCGCACGAAGGCCATGGTGGTGCTCATTTCCTTGCCGTCGGCCTTCAGGGCAAAGGTGGCGTAGCCCTCGATGGGAGGCACCGGCACCACGTCGCACCCCGCCTCGCGCCGCGGCATGGCGCCGCCCAGGCGCTCGCGGTGCTCACGCAGGTAGCGCATCTCGGGGCTGTCGTCGGCGGGCTTGAAGAACTTGAGGCCGGTGGCCTGCTCGTCGGAGAGGGGCAGGTTGAATCGGTTGCGGAATTCGATCAGGTCCGCGCCGTCGAACTTCTTCTGGCTGTGCGTGGTCATGCGGCCCTGGCCGGCACTGCCCATGCCATACCCCTTCTTGGTGTGCGCCAGGATCACGGTGGGCTGGCCGGTGTGCGCAGCGGCCGCCGAGTAGGCCGCGTGGATCTTCACGAGGTCGTGGCCGCCGCGTTTCAATCGGTCGATCTGCTCGTCCGTCATGCCCTGCGCGAGGCGGGCGAGTGCTTCGTTCTGGCCGAAGAAGTTGTCGCGGTTGAAGCGCCCGTCCTTGGCGGCGAAGGTCTGCATCTGGCCGTCGACCGTGTGGGCGAACGCGCGCACCAGGGCGCCGGTGGTGTCGCGCGCGAACAGGCCGTCCCAGTCGCTGCCCCACACCAGCTTGATCACGTTCCAGCCCGCGCCGGCAAACAGTTTTTCCAGCTCGTCGATGATGCGGCCGTTGCCGCGCACCGGGCCGTCCAGACGCTGCAGGTTGCAGTTGACCACCCACACCAGGTTGTCGAGCTTCTCGCGCGCGGCCAGCGTGAGCGCGCACATGCTCTCGGGCTCGTCCATCTCGCCGTCCCCGAACACGCCCCACACTTTGCGACCTTCGCAGTCCTGGAGCTGGCGGTGCGTGAGGTAACGCATGAAGCGCGCGTGGTAGATGGAGCTGATGGGGCCGATGCCCATGGAGCCGGTGGGGAACTGCCAGAAATCGGGCATCAGCCACGGGTGGGGGTAGCTCGAGAGCCCGCGCGCGCCCTCTGCAGGCGCGGTGATCTCCTGGCGGTAGTGCAGCAGGTCGGCTTCGCTCAGGCGGCCTTCGAGGAACGCGCGCGCATACACGCCGGGCGCGCTGTGCGGCTGGAAGAACACCAGATCGCCCTGCCGACCCGCGCGGAAGAAATGGTTGAAGCCCGTCTCGAAGAGATCAGCGGCGCTGGCGTAGCTGGCGATGTGGCCGCCGAGTTCGCCATACGCCTGGTTGGCGCGCACCACCATGGCCAGGGCGTTCCAGCGCATCAGCGAAGCCAGGCGCTCTTCCACCGCCAGGTCGCCGGGGAAGGCCGGCTGGTCCTGCACGGCGATGGTGTTCACATACGGGGTGTTGAGTTCGGGTTGCCAGCCAATGCGCTGCTGGCGCGCCACGCGGGCCAGCTCGTCGAGCATCTGGCGTGCGCGCGCCGGGCCCTGGGTCGCCGCCAGCGACAACAGCGCCTCGCGCCATTCCGCGGTTTCGCCGGGGTCGGGATCGCCCAGGGTGGGGTCGATGAAATGCAGCTGCTTGGAAACGTCGGTCATGGTCGGGGCTCCTGGACCGGACACTGTAGGCTTCCTGGCCGGGCAAGTGCTGTCGATGCTTGCCAAGAAGTGTAATTCATGAGGCATAAAATGCCGTGAACATGAAAATCGACAGCATGAACCACCTGGATGCCATCGATCTCCGGATCCTGGAAGAACTTCAGCGCGATGCCAGCCTGTCCAACGTGGAACTGGCCAGGCGGGTGCATCTCTCGCCCTCGCCGTGTCTCGCGCGGGTGCGCGCGCTGGAGACGAGCGGGTTGATCCGGCAGTACGTGGCGCTGCTCGATGCCCAGCAGCTCGGTTTGCACCTCAATGTGTTCATCTCGATCAGCCTGAAGCAGCAGAACCGCGAAGCGCTGGAGGCGTTCGAATCGCGCATCGGCATTCGCGACGAGGTGATGGAGTGCTACCTCATGACGGGCGACGCGGACTACCTGCTGCGCGTGGCCGTGCCCGACATGCCTGCGCTGGAGCGTTTCATCCTGGAGCAGCTTTCGCCCATTGCACAGGTGGAGAAGATCCGCTCCAGCTTTGCGCTCAAGCAGGTGCGGTACAAGACCGCACTGCCGCTGGCGTCCATTTGACCGCGCCACCCGCGCAGGTTCGATCAGATGCCCGTGAGGTCCGCGTAGGCGCGCCGCGTGGCCGGTGACACGGCGGCCAGCACCTGCTCATGGCTGACCTGGTGTCGCTTGAGCAGGCGGGCCGAGGCCACGGGGCGCGAGCGGCAGAACCAGTGGCAGGTGTGCTGCATGAGGAACAGCTCGGCCGAAATCAGAAAAGCCTGGTCACGGCGCGAGCGTTGTTCGGCGTTGGCCACGGCATCGCCGATGCCTTGCGCGTGAAGGCGGAACGCTTCGCGCACATCGAACGCAGCGCCGGGAAACAGCCGGGCCGCCCAGGGCAGTGCGATCTTGCTCACGCGCGCGGCCGGTTCGTCCACCTTTGAAAAATCCGCAGCGAACCGCTTGAACTGCTCGGCAATGGCGTTCTCGGCGCCCGTCAGCAGGCTCCAGATCTGTTCGCGTCGCGGCAGGTCGCTCTCGCCCAGCGCGCGCAGGTAGCCCTGGGCGAGCTCTTCCATCAGGGCCTCGATGCGGTAGCGGCCCAGGTGCTGGCCCAGGAGCGCAATGCGCCGTTTCTGTTCCTGCGCGTTGAAGTAGACGATGACGGCAAAGGTCACCAGCGTGAAGAGGAGGATGTCCATGGGGGGAGGCAGGCGCGTTTTCGGGCAGCCCGTCAGTGTAGTGACCCCCCTGAAACACAAAAATACATCCCGCCCGGAATAGTCCGCGCGCTCCCGCGTTGTCGATGGCATCCACTCTCACTCACAGGAAAGGCTCGCCCGATGCACGACGAACCCACCACCGACGACCCCCACGACCTGAACCGCCGCGGCATGCTGGCCCGCCTGGGCATGCTAAGCCTGCTGGGTGGAGGCCTTTACGCCAGTCCCGCGCTGCTCAACCTGAGCGAGGCGAGTGCCGGGAGCCGGGTGAGCCGCCGTTCGCGCCCGTCGCGCGCCAGCCGACCGTCGCGCGTCAGCCGCGTCTCACGTCCGAGCCGGCCTCAGCGAATGGGCGGACGCAGGGACCTGCGGCAGGCGCGGGTGAGTCGGATCTCGCGCCCCAGCCGCGTCTCGCGCCCTGGATGAAGTGCGTCGTCTTCGAAGGGCATCGCCGCGCGCTGGCTTTCCTGGACGGTACCGAGTCCCTGCTGGACCGCCTTCAGCCCCTGATCGGGGGCTGGTCGTGGCGGGAGGTCGAACCGACCGATGCGCCTGCCGGCTGGTGGGTGGCGCGATCGGGCGACGCTTACGTCATCGAGGCGCCGTGGCTGGACGCGGCGATCCGCGAAACCTCGGCGGTCCGGGCCGCCGGGCACCTCGCGGTGGACCTCGTGGAAGGCCGTCTCGCGGACCACCCCGAACAGCTCTGCCTGCACTGCGGTGCCGCCGAGTGGGACGGGCGACTGGTGCTCTTTCCTGGGCGAGCGAAGGCCGGCAAGAGCACGCTCATGGCTCGCCTGGCTGCCGATGGGGTGCGTGTGCTGGCCGACGATGTGCTGCCCACCTGCGGCAGCCAGGACGAATGGGGCTGGTCCTTTGGACTGGCGCCGCGCATCCGCATGCCCTTGCCGGCCGACGCGGGTGCGCGGCTGGAGCATTTCATGCAACAGCACGTGGGTCCGGGCGATGAAGATGCCCGCTACCTGCTCGCACCCGCCGACGTGGCGCCACGCCATGGGCATCGTGCGCGCATCGGGGCCATCGTGCTGCTCGAGCGCAGCGCCCAGCACCAGCCGGCCGAGCTGAGTGCGGTGGCATCCGGCGAAGGGTTGGCGTCGTTGATCGTGCAGAACCTGGCGCCCGAGCTGCCGGCAGCGGACCTCGTGGCGCGGCTGCACCGCATCGTGATGCGCGTGCCCTGCCTGCGCCTTCGCTACCGCGATCTCGACGACGCGTGCCGCGTGTTGCAGTGTGCCTTCTCGAATGCGCCGCGCGACCACCTGCAGGCGCCTCGCACGGCGGAGGCGACGGCTTGGCAGAGCGCCCGGCAGGCGCCGGCCGTGGCGCCGTCCACCATCGACCCGGCACGCGTGTGCAGGCAGGCCGAAGACCTCGCCATCCACCGCGCCGATGGCGAGGTGTTTCTGGTGAACCGCCGCACGCAGGGCATCCACCGTCTCAACGATCTGGGCGGTGGCATCTGGCGATTGCTGGAGCAACCCACCAGCCTCGCGTCGGCGCTGCAGGTGGTGGCGGGCGCGTATCCCCAAGAGCCCGTGGCGCGAGTCGAGACGGACCTGCGCGAGCTCTGGGGCGCCTTGCTGGCCCAGGGCCTGATCCGTCCGGTGGAGTGAATGGCCGGGCTGTGTTGCTCTGCTGTGCGCACGGGAGCCGGGGTGGTGAGAGAATTCCTCCTCGCTCCCTTCCACTCCCAGGTCCGCCCCACCCATGAACCGCAGCTTGCTGAACGCCCTGATTGCCGCCGCGGCCGTGGCAGCGGTCTGCCTGCTCGTGCTGGGCTGGATGCTGCAGGTCTTGCTGGAGCGACCGCTCACACCCGTTGAATGGACGCTGGCTGCGGTCGCGGGCGTGGCGGCCATCGCCGTGTACATGCAGACCTGGCGGCAGCGCCACCGGCGCAAGATCGAGGACATGCGCGATTCCGCGCTCTGGTAGCGCGTCGGTTTCAGGCGCGGCGACGCGCCAGCGCCGTCAGCGCCAACCCGGCCGCCAGTGCCGGCACCCAGCCTTGAAGGCTTCCCATGGTCCACAGTGTGGCCGCGCTGATGGCACACCACAGCACGGCGATCAGCCATGCGAGGCCGAGCAGCACGCGCGCCATGCGATCCTGGGAGGTGAGGCACAGCACCACGCCGAGCGTGCCGATGGCCGTGGGATCCGGTGCCACACCAAATGCCTCGGCCTGCAGCCACGGTCGGGATGAGATCACGGCCAGCCAGGGATGCACCAGCACGGCCCACGCCAGCAAGGCCAGACCCGTGGTCTTGATGGCGTCGTGGTTCGAGAGCTGCGTGCCGCGGCGAACGCCCAGCAAGACGAGGATTGCGGCCTGCAGGGCGAAGCCGACAGCGAAGGCGTCTGCCGCAGAGAAGATGGGTGCGTAGCGTCGCCACAGGAAAGCCCACGCCACCAGCGCCCAGCACGCCGCCAGCAGGGCCAGGCCCGCGCGCAACGCGCCCGGCTGGCCACGCCAGAGCGCAACGGCGAGGGTGAGCGCCACCAGCGAGGTGAGCAAGTGCAAGGGCCACAGCGCCTCGTTGTGAAGTTCGAAGAGACGCCACCAGGTGCGCGGCGCGAACATCAGCAGATCGGAGGGGCGGTAGGTCCACCACTCGCTCATGGGGTCTCTCCCGTGTCGCCGGGCTTCACAAGGCGGCCACGTCGCGCGCCATGCGTTCGCGAAGCGCCGCATCGGGCAGACGGCCGCGCGCAGCGCCCATGTTCTGCCGCACATGCGCGACCTGGCTCGTGGCGGGTATGGCGCAGGTCACAGCGGGATGCGAGACCGCGAACTTCAGCGCCACCTGCGCCCAGCCATCGCAGTCGATCTCGCGCGCCCAGCCCGGCAGCGGGTGGCGGCTCAACTGGTCCAGCAAGGCGCCTTCCCGAAAAGGCCGGTTCACGATGACGGCGATGCGCCGTTCCTGCGCCAGCGGCAGCAGACGCTGCTCCACCTCGCGGTCGAGCAGGTTGTAGGTGAGCTGCACGAAATCGAGGGGCTGCGTGCGCATGATGTTCTCCAGCTCGGTGTGGCGCCGGCCTTCCGAGGTGCTGATGCCCACGTAGCGCAATTGCCCGGCGGCCTTCATGTCCAGCAGGCGCGGCAGGTGTTCGCGCCACGACAGCAGGTTGTGCACCTGCATGAGGTCGAAGCGGGTCACGCCCCAGTGCGCGCGCGACGCCTCGATCTGCGCCGCGGCGCGCGACACGTCGCCCACCCACACCTTCTCGGCGGAGAACAGCTGGGCCGGCTTGCCCAGCTTCGCCAGTGCGTGGCCGATCGTGGGTTGCGAAGAGCCGTACATGGGTGAGCTGTCGATCAGTCGGCCGCCGTCCGCGAAGAAGGCGCGCACCACCTGCGCGCTGGCATCCATGGCCACCGGGTCCTGCCCCACATTGAAGGTGATCCAGGTGCCCAGTCCGATCACGGGGATGGCTTCACCGCTGGAGGGAATGCGGCGTGTGATGACGGGGCCAGAGGCCTGTGCAAAGGCCATGGCGGGCAAGGCGGCCGCCAGCGTGGCACCCGCCAGCCAGCGGCGGCGGGCGGGCGATGCGGGGTTGGCGTGGGGAAGGCGGCTCATGCGGTGTCTGCAAAAGCCGTGGGAGCGCCAGGCGTGCGCTTAAGTTCCGGGATCGTCCGGGATCACCGCGGTGACTTCGATCTCCACCTTGGCCTGGGCTTCCACCAGGGCGCTCACTTCCACGCAGGTCATGGCCGGGAAGTTGCGGCCCATCACTTCGCGGTAGGCCTCGCCGAGTTCGCGCAGACGCGCGTTGTATTCGACGCGGTCCACGATGTACCAGGTCATGCGCACCATGTGTTCGGCACCGGCACCGGCGCACACCAGCACGTCGCGGATGTTCAGCAGGGCCTGGCGCGTCTGCGCGATGAAGTCGTCGCTCTCGAACACCTGGGCGCTGTTCCAGCCGATCTGGCCACCGACGTACACGTGGGTGCCGCGCGCGGCGATGCCGTTGGCATAGCCCTTGGGGGCAGCCCAGCCGGGCGGTTGCAGGTGCTTCATCATGGGGCGGGATTCCTGGTTTCGGTTTGCGAGGCTTGCTGGCGCAGCGCGAAACGCTGCAGCTTGCCGGTTTCGGTGCGCGGAAGCTGGGTCACGAAGACCACCTCACGCGGGTACTTGTAGGGGGCCAGGGACTGCTTCACATGGTCCTGCAGCGCCTTGACCAGCGGTGCGTCGCCAGCTTCGCCGGGCTTGAGCACCACATACGCGAGCACGATCTGGCCGCGATCCTCATCGGGGCGCCCGATCACCCCGCACTCGGCCACCGCAGGGTGCTGCAGCAGGGCGGCTTCCACCTCGGGGCCGGCCACGTTGTAGCCAGCGGTGATGATCATGTCGTCGGTGCGCGCCTGGTAGAAGAAGTAGCCGTCGGCGTCCTGGCTGAAGGCGTCACCGGGGTAGTTCCAGCCCGCCTTCACGTACTGCGTCTGGCGCGGCTCGTCGAGGTACTTGCAGCCGGTGGGGCCGATCACGGCGAGCTTGCCCACCTGGCCGCGCGGCAGTTCCTGGCCGTCTTCACCCACCACGCGGGCCTCGTAGCCCGGCACCACCTGGCCAATGGCGCCGCGCCGCACGGATTCCGGCGGCGACGAGATGAAGATGTGGAACATCTCGGTGGCACCGATGCCGTCGAGCATCTCCAGCCCGGTGGCCTGCTTCCAGAGCTGGCGCGTGGCGTCCGGCAGCCCCTCGCCCGCGCTCACGCTGATGCGCAGCTTGCCGATGCCATGCTGCTGCGCGAACCCGGCCATCTGCCGGTAGAACGTGGGCGCGGTGTAGCAGATGGTGGCGCCCACGCGGCCGATGAGCTGCACCATGGCCTCGGGCGTGTAGGGAATGGACGGGAAGTACACCGAGGCACCGGCCCACATGGGAAAGACCAGCAGCCCCCCGAGGCCGAAGGTGAAGGCCAGCGGCGGCGAACCCATGACGATGTCATCGGGTGTGGCCCGCAGCACATGGCGTGGCCAGGTCTCGCAGGCGGCGAGCACGTCGCGGTGCGTGTGCACGGCGGCCTTGGGCGTGCCGGTGGTGCCGGAGGTGAAGGCCAGCAGCGCGATGTCGGTGGCGGCGGTGGGGCAGGGCGTGCTGTGCTCGCACTGGCGCGCGGCCATCTTCTCCAGCGAATGCGGTGCTTCGGCGCCGCCGGTGTTGAACACGAGCATCTTCAGGCCGGCGGTGGCCGGATCGGTCGCGAGCGCGGCCTTGAGTTCATCCTGCAGTTTCACGTCGCACAGGGCCAGCGCGGGCTGCGACTTGGCCACGATGGCGGCCAGCTCTTTCGCGCGCAGCAGCGGCATGGTGGCCACGGCCACCAGACCGGCCTGCACCGTGGCCAGCCACGCCAGCGCCATGGCCACCGAGTTGCCGCCGCGCAGCAGCACGCGGTTGCCGGGCACGAGGCCGAGGTCCACGGTGAGCACATTGGCGATGCGGTTCACCTCGGCTTGCGCCTGCGCGTAGCTCAGCGTGCGTTCGTCGCTGCGCAGAAAAGGGCGCTCCGCATGGCCGGCCTGCCGGGCGCGCTGGAACAGGGCATGCACCGCGTTGACCTGGGCGGGCAGTTGCAGCTCGGGTCGGTCGAAGCGCAGCTCGGGCCATTGGCCAGGCGGTGGCAGGCGGTCGTGCACGAACTGGTCGGGCTGGGCGCTGGGTACGGTGCTGGTCATGGAAAGGTTCCCAAGTTTCACGAGCCGGAGCCGCGCAAGGTGTGCTTGCCGAGGATGAGCAACTGGACCTCGCTGGCGCCTTCGTAGATGCGCAGGGAGCGGATGTCGCGGTACAGGCTCTCGATCTTCTGGCCCACCTGCACGCCACGCCCGCCGAACATCTGCAAGGCCATGTCGATCACGCGCTGCGCGTTCTCGGTGGCGGTCAGCTTGGCGCTGGCCGCCGCTGCGGTGTAGGCGGGCGTGCCCGCCCCGCTGGTGGCGCTGCAGTCGCGCAGCCAGGCCGCGCGGTAGGTGAGCAGGGCGGCCGCGTCAATGAGTGCGCTCATCTCGCCCAGCCTGGCCTGCGTGAGCTGGAAGTCGGCCAGGGTCTGCCCGAACATCTTGCGGTGCCGGGCGTGCGCCACCGCTTCGGCCAGCGCGCGCCGCGCCATGCCCAGCGCAGCGGCGGCGACCGAGGCGCGGAAGATGTCCAGCGTCTGCATGGCCAGCTTGAAACCGCCGTGCAACGGGCCGAGCAAGGCATCGGGACCCAGGCCACAGGCCTGCATACGCAGGGTGGCCAGCGGGTGCGGGGCCATCACGTGGATGTGCTCGCGGCTGTCCAGGCCCGGTGCCTGCGCGTCGATAATGAAAGCACTGATGCCGCGCGCGCCGGCATCGGGATCGGTCTTGGCGAACACCACATAGAAGTCGGCCAGGTCGCCGTTGCTGATCCAGGTCTTGGTGCCGTCGAGCGTCCAGCCCTGCGCGTCCGGTGTGGCCCGCGTGGCCATGGCGGCCACGTCGGATCCGGCTTCGGGCTCGCTCAGCGCGAAGGCCGCAATCTTGCGGCCCGAGGCCACGGCGCCGAGGTACCTGGCCTGCTGCTCGGATGTGCCCGCGAGCGTGATGGCGCCGCTGCCCAGCCCCTGCATGGCAAAGGCGAAATCGGCGAGCGGGGAATGAAAGGCCAGCGTCTCGCGCAGGATCACGAGCGAGCGGGAATCGAGCGCGGGCAGAGCGCCGCCGTGCGCCGCGCTCACGCAGTAGCGCAGCCAGCCGTCCTGGCCCAGGCGCGCCACCCAGTCCTTGCAGGCGGCGCGGTCGTCGGTCTCGTCCACCTGCTGCAGCGCGGCCCAGTTCGCCAGGCGCGGCGCCATCTCGCGGTGGTACGCGTCGAAGAAGGGCAACTCCCACTGCGTTTGTGGAGGATGCATGCCGTGGGGGTGTTCGAACGCGACCATGCTGCGGTGTCCCTTCAATCGCCTTCGAAGACCGGGCGCTGCTTGGCCGCGAAGGCTTCATAGGCGCGCCTGAAGTCCTGCGTCTGCATGCAGATGGCCTGCGCCTGCGCTTCGGCCTCGATGGCCTGGTCCAGCGTCATGGCCCATTCCTGGTGCAGCATGGTCTTGGTCATGCCGTGCGCGAAGGTGGGACCCTGGGCCAGTTGCGCAGCGAGTTTGTGCGCGGCGCCCAGCAGGGCGGCGCTGTCGTGCAACGCATTGAAGAAACCCCAGGCGTGGCCTTCCTGCGCGTTCATGGCGCGGCCGGTGAACAGCAGCTCGCTGGCGCGACCCTGGCCGATCATGCGCGGCAGCAAAGCGCAGGCGCCCATGTCGGCGCCGGCCAGGCCCACACGCGTGAACAGGAAGGCGGTGTTCGTCTGCGGCGTGCCCAGCCGCAGGTCGGATGCCAGCGCCATCATGGCGCCGGCGCCCGCGCACACGCCGTCGATGGCGGCCACGATGGGCTGGGGGCAGGCGCGCATGGCGCTGACCAGGGCGCCGGTCATGCGCGTGAAGGCCAGCAGCTCGGGCATCGTCATCTTCGTGAGCGGCCCGATGATCTCGTGCACGTCGCCGCCGGAGCAGAAGTTGTCGCCCGCGCCCGTGAGCACCACGGCGCGGATGTCGGTGGCCTTCTGCAGGCCCAGGAACCAGTCGCGCAGCTCGGCGTAGGAATCGAAGGTGAGCGGGTTCTTGCGTTCCGGGCGGTTGAGCGTGACGGTGGCCACGCCGTCCTTCACGCTCAGGGCGAAATGGCTCGGGGCCTGCCCGGCCATGGGGCCGTACTGCCCGCGCATCGGGTTGTGGTCTGGGATGGCGTGTTTCATTCGTCGATCCGGTTGAGTTGTGTCTGGTGCTGCTTGACCTTGCCCAGCAGCTTGTGCAGGCTGTCGAGGTCGCGCGCGCTCAGGCCATCGAACGCCTCCACGATCCACTGCTCGTGCTGCTGCGCCATTTCCACAAAGCTGGCACGACCCCGGTCGGTGAGGCGCACCCGAAACGCGCGCCGGTCGCCGTCCACGCCCATGCGCTCGACCAGTCCTTCGGTGACGAGCTGGTCGGTGATGCCGGTGACGTTGCCGCCGGTGACCATGAGGCGGTGCGACAGCTCCTTCATCTTCAGGCCTTCGGGGTGGCGCTCGAGCTGGGCCATGAGGTCAAAACGCGGCAGCGTGGTGTCGAACTGCTCGCGCAGGCACACGCGCACCCTCTTTTCGATCAGTTGCGAGCAGGTCAGCAGCCGCAGCCACAGGCGCAACTCCTGGGCATGTTCGCTGTGGGCACGGGCTTCGAGGTCAAGCGATGAGGTGTTCATGGCGTGCTGGCGTTGAGCGCCTGTTGGCGGGCAATTTCCCGGTAAAGCTGGTCGCGTCCGCTTTCATAGGGACGCGGCCATTCGATGGCGCGGGTCTGTAGCCGGGCGGCCTCGTGCAAGGTCCATGCCGGATCGGCGAGGTGCGGACGCGCCACCGCGCAGAGGTCGGCGCGGCCGGCCGCGATGATGCTGTTGGCGTGATCGGCTTCGCTGATGGCGCCCACCGCCATGGTCAGGATGCCGGCCTCGTTTCGCACGCGGTCGGCGAACGGCGTCTGGTACATGCGGCCGTACACCGGCTTCGCGGCACGCGTGGTCTGGCCTGACGACACATCGATCACGTCGCAGCCTGCGGCCTTGAACAGGCGCGCGATCTGCACCGCGTCGTCGGGCGTGTTGCCACCGGGCGCCCAGTCGTGGGCGGAGATGCGAATGCTGAACGGCTTTTCAGCGGGCCAGATGGCGCGCATGGCGGCGAACACCTCCAGCGGGTAGCGGCAGCGGTTTTCCAGCGAACCGCCGTAGTCGTCGGTGCGCAGGTTGGTGAGCGGGCAGATGAAGGCCGAGAGCAGGTAGCCATGGGCGCAGTGCAGTTCGAGCCAGTCGAAGCCGGCGTCTGCGGCCCTTTGTGTGGAGGCGACAAAGGCGGCGGTGAGTGAATCCATGTCGGCGCGCGTCATGGCGCGGGGCACCTGGTTCTGCTCGCCGTACGGCACGGCGCTGGCCGAGATCAGCGGCCAGTTGCCTTCCACCAGCGGTTCGTCGATCTGCTCCCAGCCCAGCTGCGTGGACCCTTTGGCGCCGCTGTGACCGATCTGCAGGCCGATCCTGGCGCTGCTGCTGCCGTGCACGAAGTCGACAATGCGTTTCATACCGGCCTCTTGCGCGTCGTTCCACAGGCCGGGGCAGCCCGGGGTGATGCGGCCTTCGGGCGTGGGGCTGGTCATCTCCACCATCACCAGCGCGGCGCCGCCCAGCGCGCGCGCGCCCAGGTGCACCAGGTGGTAGTCGCCCACCACGCCGTTGACCGCGCTGTACTGCGCCATGGGCGAAACCACGATGCGGTTCTTCAGCGTGAGGCCACGCACCGTGAGCGGCAGCAGCATCGGAGGTGTGGGGTGCTTCTTCACCGGTTTTTCCGGCTGGACCTGGGTCTGAAGCCAGCTTTCGTACCCTTCGAGCCATGCCGCGTCGCGCAAGCGCAAGTTCTCGTGGCTGATGCGCTGGCTGCGCGTGAGCAGGGAGTAGGCGAACTGCTCGACCTCCATGCCGGTGTAGCGGTCCACGTGTTCGAACCACTCGGTGGAATTGCGCGCCGCGTTCTGGATCTTGAGCACCTCCACGCTGCGCCGTGCTTCGTAGCTGCGCAGCACCTCGGCCACGTCGGCGTTGGCGTGGCGCGTGAATTCGTCGGCCAGGTCGATGGCGTCTTCCAGCGCCAGCTTGGTGCCGCTGCCGATGGAGAAGTGCGCGGTGTGGGCGGCATCGCCCATGAGCACGATGGGGGTCTGGCGACCCGCAATCTCTTGCCAATGCACCCACGTCTCGCAGATCACGCGCGGAAAGCGGATCCAGTTGGCCGAGCCGCGCAGGTGCGAGGCGTTGCTGATGAGGGCGTGGTCGTCGAGCCAGGGCGCGAACAGGCGCTCGCAGAAGGCCACGCCTTCTTCCTGGCTCATCTGGTCGATGCCGTGCGCCTTCCACACCTCTTCGGGCGTTTCCACGATGAAGGTGGAGGTCTCGGCGTCGAACTTGTAGGCGTGAGCCTGGAACCAGCCGTGCTCGGTCTGCACGAAGGCGAAGGTAAAGGCGTCGAAGGTTTTCCTGGTGCCGAGCCAGACAAAGCGGCACTGGCGGGTGTCGATGTCGGGCTTGAAGGTCTCGGCGTAGCGCGTGCGAATGCGGCTGTTGAGCCCGTCGCTGGCGATCACCAGGTCGGCCTGGTATTGGGCGGCCAGGG
Organism: Hydrogenophaga sp.; assembly: GCF_051858985.1. Lineage (GTDB taxonomy): Bacteria > Pseudomonadota > Gammaproteobacteria > Burkholderiales > Burkholderiaceae_C > Hydrogenophaga. Next base: position 22,277 of record NZ_JBHYGM010000003.1, read on the forward strand.
CTTGGTCGTCGGTCACGTCGGTCTCGAAGACCAGATTCACGCCCAGCGCCAGGCAGCGCTCCTGCAGGATGTTGAGCAGCCGCTTGCGGCCGATGCCGCAGAAGCCGTGGCCACCCGAGCGCACCTGACGCCCTTTGAAGAAGACGTCGATGTCGTCCCAGTGGTTGAACGCTTCGCCAATGAGCGTGGCGGACTCCGGGTCGGCCACGCGCAGGTTGCCCAGGGTCTGGTCGGACAACACCACGCCCCAGCCGAAGGTGTCGAACGGGCGGTTGCGCTCCACCACGGTCACGGTCAATGTCGGGTCGCGCCGCTTCATGAGCAAGGCGAAATACAACCCCGCCGGCCCCCCGCCGATGCACAGGATGCGCTTGAGAGTCGGATGGGTGGTATTCATGTCTAATTAGTTTAGACTTAAAATATATGAGGCCAACCGGGAAAACCCCTAGGCCGATGCCGTCGTCCGTACCCCGGATGGGCAGCGCACCGCGTCGGTGCTATGGTGGTAAGTCCCACCAGCGATCACAAGGAGGCCTCCCATGTCTGTCTACCGATTCAAGTCCCGCGAAACGGGCGAACTGGTGATGCTGGAGCCACATGGCAAGAAGATTCTGCAGATCCTGGGCAAGGACCCGGCCGGCCCCGGTGTGGTCCTGCCCGATCAGATGACCGGCGCGGTGGAGGCCTTGCGCGCGGCCGCCGTGGAAGAAGAGTCCACCCGCAAGCGCCAGAAGGACGAGGCGCAGGCCCGCGGAGAGCCCGCCCCCGAATTCGACCCGGTGAGCCTGCGCATGCGCTCCGCGCCCTTCATCGAGATGCTTCAGCGCGCCGAGAAAGCCGGCGTCGAGGTGGTGTGGGGCGTCTGACGCTGTTCAGTCCACCCGCGCGCCCGAAGCCTTCACCACGGCCGCCCACTTCACGATCTCGTCGTCGATCAGTTTCGTGAATTCCTGCGGCGTGTTGCCGCTGGGAATGGCGCCCTGGGCCAGAAGCCGTTCCTTCACCGCCGGCAAACCCAGCGCCTTGGCCGATTCCTGCTGCAGGCGAGCCACCACGTCGGGCGGCGTTCCGGCCGGTGCCAGCAGACCGAACCACGAACTGGCCTCGAAGCCTGGCAGCTTGCCGGCCTCCGCCACGGTGGGCACGTCGGGCAGCGCGGCCGAGCGCACCGCGCTGGTGACCGCAAAGGCCTTGAGGGCACCCGACTGGATGTGCGGCATGGCCGAAGGCAGGTTGTCGAACATCACATCCACCGAGCCGGCGAGCATGTCGGCCATGGCAGGACCAGAGCCCCGGTAGGGAATGTGCGTCATGAAGATGCCGGTGCGCGATTTGAACAGCTCGCCCGCGAGGTGGATCGAGGTGCCGTTGCCGCTGGAGGCCATGTTGAGCTTGCCAGGGTTGGCCTTGGCGTACTTCACGAAATCGGCCACGGAGTTGATGCCCAGTGACTGAGCGCGCCTGGTGTTCATCACCATGACGTTGGGCACGCCCGCCACCAGCGTGATCGGCGCGAACTCCTTCTGCGGGTCGTAGGGCAGCTTCGCGTAGAGCGACTTGTTGATGCCGTGTGTGCCGACGGTGCCCATGAGCAGCGTGTAGCCATCGGGTGGCGACTTGGCCACCACCTCGGCACCGATGTTGCCGCCGGCGCCACCGCGGTTGTCGACCACGAAAGATTGGCCGAGCGTCTTGCTCAGCTCGGGCGCAAGCACGCGCGCGAGGATGTCGGTGGTGCCGCCGGGCGCAAAGGGCACCACGATGCGCACCGGCTTGGTGGGCCAGGCGGACTGCGCTGCAACCAGGCCAGGGAACGCGGTGACCGCGACGCTCAGAGCGACGAGGGTGCGACGGGATAGTTTCATGTGTGTCTCCTGCTCAGGTGGTCGATCTGCGGCTGCAAGGCTTGCTGGAGGCGGATGCCCAGCGCCAGCGCCGCGTCGTTGGCGCAATTCACCACGCCATCGTTCAATGTACTGTGTGCCTGCCCGATGCGCGCACTCGTGTGCGACACCGCGCACGCCGCCAGCCCCTGCGCTTGCAGCAGCGCGAGGCCAGCGATGCCAGCCTCGTCCAGCCCGATGCCGGCATCGTTGAACACCGAGAGCAAGGGCCTGACTGCCAGCGCGTAGCGCGCCGAGCTCAAGCCGCCATGCGAGCCGCTCAAAGCGATGCAGCCCGCATCAGCGGGCTGCAGTTCGGTGATCGAGTCAATGACCCTGATCGAAATCAACTTGAAACGGTCAATCTGCGAACTGGCCGGCAGCGTCGATCGCGGTCTTGAGCTTGGTGATCTCGCTGGCCACGAAAGCCTTGTGGCCGGCGGGCGTGATACGGTTGTCGGTGGCCACGATGGCGCCGAGTTCTTCCTGGCTCTTGATGAACTCGGGGTCCTTCAGGGCAACCTGCAGCGCGTCGTTGAGCTTCTTGGTCACGTCGGCCGGCGTGCCCTTGGGCGCATACAGGCCGTGCCAGATGGTCAGGTTGAAGCCCTTGAGGCCCATTTCCTGCAGCGACGGGTAATCCTTGAGCAGCTTGTGGCTGGACAGCGGCTTGGCGGTGGTGACGGCAAAGGCCTTCACACGACCGGCTTCGATCTGGCCAGTGGTGTTGGTGGTCTGGTCGCACATCACATCCACCTGGCCGCCGATCAGGTCGTTCATGGCCGGGCCCGTGCCGCGGTAGGCGATGGTGGTCATGGACTTGTCCAGCTTCACGGCCGATTGCCACATCAGGCCGCAGATGTGCGACGCCGAACCCAGACCAGCGTGCGCCAGGTTGAGCTTGCCACCGTTGGCGCGGATGTAGGACTCGAAGTCGCGGTACGTGTTGGCGTTGAGCTTGTTGGTGCCCAGCAGCGTCATCGGCACATCGTTGATGATGCCCAGGAACTCGAAGTCTTCGAGCGGCTTGAAGGTCTGCTTGCGGTACAGGCTGGTGGTGGCGGCCATGCCGATGTGCCACACCAGGAGCGTGTAGCCGTCGGCCGGGGCCCGCGCCACCTTGGTGCCAGCGATGGTGCCGCCGGCGCCGGCGGCGTTTTCCACCACGATGTTGGCGCCACCCAGGGGCTTGCGCATGGCTTCGGCCAGGCGGCGGGCCACGAGGTCGGTGGGCCCGCCGGCGGCGAACGGCACCACGAAGGTGATGGGTTTGCTGGGGAAGGCTTGCGCGAAGGCGCCGCCGGACACGGCAACGCTGAGCGCTGCAAGGGCAAGAATCTTCTTCATCTGGAGCTCCAAGGGTTGATCAACCCTTGGATGTTAGCCCTTGCGCACGAGTCGGAAATCGCGGTAATTACTTAGCCATTCACGGGGGAAAACCCTCGCTCCTCACTGGTAGCTGCGCGCGTCCTCGATCACCTTGCCGTCGTTGGGCAGGCTGCCCGGCTGCACCAGCTGGACCTGTGCGCGCAGCTTGGTGACGTCGCGCACTGCGGACTCGATGCGCTCGGCCAGATCGGCCGGCGTCTCACTGGCCTCCACCTGCAGGCACATCTGGTCGTTGGCCATCTCGCCACTGACGACCAGGCGAGCCTTGTGCACCTGGGGAAAGCGCCGGGCGATGTCGGCCACCTGCGCGGGATGGACGAACATGCCCCGCACCTTGGTGGTCTGGTCGGCACGGCCCATCCAGCCCTTGATGCGCGGTGCCGTGCGCCCGGTGGGGCAGGCCCCGGCCAGCACCGCAGAGAGGTCGCCGGTGCCAAAGCGGATCAAGGGGTACGCCGGGTTCAGCGACGTCACCACCAGCTCGCCCACCTCGCCTTCGGCGACAGGATCACCCGTGCCCGGGCGCACGATCTCCACAATCACGCCTTCGTCCACCACCAGGCCCTCGCGGGCGCTGGTCTCGTACGCCACCAGGCCCAGATCGGCGGTGGCGTAAGTCTGGTACACCGCCACCCCGTGTTCGGCGAACCAGGCGGTCAGGCTCGGCGGGCAGGCCTCGCCGCCCACCGACGCCTTGCGGATGCTCGAGACGTCCACGCCGGCCTCCAGCGCCTTCTCCAGCAGGATGCGCAGGAAGCTGGGCGTGCCGGTGTAGGCGTCGGGGCGCAGTTCGGCGATGGCCTGCAACTGCTGTTCGGTCTGCCCTGTGCCGGCTGGAAACACCGTGCAGCCCACGGCGTGCGCGCCCGATTCCAGGATGAACGCACCGGGCGTCATGTGGTAACTGAAGGCGTTGTGCACCAGTTCGCCGGACCGGAACCCCGCCGCGAACAGGGCGCGGCCCGCGCGCCAGTAGTCGCGTGTGGCGCCTTCGGGCTCATAGATGGGGCCAGGCGAGGCAAAGACGCGCGTCATCTGCGGGCCACGCACCAAACTGGAGAAGCCGCCGAACGGATCGCTGGCGCGCTGCGCCTTCTGCCGCTCCAGCAGCTCGCTCTTGCGCGTGACCGGCAGGCGCGCCAGCGCGGCACGGCTGTTCACCGATGCAGCGTCCACGCCTCGCAGGATCTCGGCGAAGGCCGCGTTGCGGGTTTGCGCATGGGCCACCTGCAGGGCCAGTGCGGCCATCTGCTCGGCCTCGCGTTGTTCCGGTTTTCGGGATTCCAGGGCGTCGAAGAATGCGTTCATGGTGGTGTGCTGCGTTGGGAAGTGAAGAAAGCTCAGGCCAGCCAGCGCTTGCGCCGCTTGTAGGACTTCACATCCTTGAACGATTTCCGCTCGCTGCCGCCCATGCCCAGGTAGAACTCCTTCACGTCCTCGTTGTTGCGCAGGTCGCTGGCCAGTCCGTCCATCACGATGCGTCCCGATTCCATGATGTAGCCGTAGTCGGCGTACTTCAGCGCCATGTTGGTGTTCTGTTCGGCCAGCAGGAAGGTGACCTTCTCTTTCTGGTTGAGGTCCTTCACGATCTCGAACACCTCTTCCACGATCTGTGGCGCCAGGCCCATGGACGGCTCGTCGAGCAGCATCACGTTCGGGTTGGTCATGAGCGCACGGCCGATGGCGCACATCTGCTGTTCGCCGCCGGAGGTGTAGGCCGCCTGGCTCGTGCGCCGCGTCTTGAGGCGTGGAAAGTAGGTGTAGACCTTCTCCAGGTTGGCCGCCACCTCGCCCTTGTCCTTGCGCGTGTAGGAGCCCGTGAGCAGGTTCTCTTCAATGGTGAGGTGGGCAAAACAGTGCCGGCCCTCCATCACCTGCACCACGCCGCGCTGCACCAGGTCGGCCGGCGTCAGGTTCTCGATGCGCTCGCCGCGCAGCTCGATGCTGCCCTTCGTCACCTCACCCCGCTCGGCCTTGAGCAGGTTCGAGATGGCGCGCAAGGTGGTCGTCTTGCCCGCCCCGTTGCCGCCCAGCACCGCCGCGATCTTGCCGTCCGGCACGTTGAGCGAAACGCCCTTGAGCACCAGGATCACATGGTTGTAGATGACCTCGATGCCGTTGACGTTGAGAACGATGTTGGGTGTGCTCATGAAGGATTCCTGGGTGACCATTTGCAAAGACAGCATGCCGCCTTTGCAAATGGCGACTGGACGTGCCAGTCGCGCTTGTTTTCTACCCAGCCGTTGCGTGCGCGGTGCCTCGTCGAGAGACACCGCGGAACCGGCTTTGCCGGGCCGCAGGTGTCGCCCCCTTGAGGGGGTCGCGCGAAGCGCGGCGGGGGTGCATCAAGACTGGCAGTCCGCAGGCGTGCGCGGCGTCAGCTTCTTCTCGGCCGCGTACTTGGACGCCGTGGTCTTCACCAGCGGCTTGATGATCTGCTGGTCGGACTCGATCCAGTCGGAGGAGAACTCCCACTTCGTGCCGTCCCAGGTGTGGATGCGCGCAGCGCCCGCACCCACGTGGTCGGCGCACGAGGTGCTGATGGGGGCGCGCAGCACGCCCTTGAAGCCCAGCGCGTCCAGCTTGGCCTGCGTCAGGTTCAGGTTCTCCAGGCCCCAGCGCACCTGTTCACCCGTCATGACCTTGCCCTTGCCGAAGCGTTCCTGTGCAGCGCGAATGCCTTCCACGCCCATGGCCGCGCTGACCACGCCGCGCAGGTACAGGGTCTCGCCCACTTCGTCGCGCGGGCCGGTGCCCTGGCCCTTGTCGTGCAGCTTGGCCAGGATCTCCTTGACCACGGGTGCGTTCTTGTCGGTGCCATGCTGCAGTGTCACGGCGTTGTAGCCCTTGGCGCCCTGGCCCACGTCACGCACATCGGGCTCGGCACCCGACCACCACACGCCATACATCTTCTCGCGCGGGTAGCCGGTGGCCTGCGCTTCCTTGAGGGCGGTGGAGTTCATCACGCCCCAGCCCCAGAGCAGCGTGTAGTCCGGGCGCGACTGGCGCACCTGCAGCCAGGTGGCTTTCTGTTCCACGCCGGGGGCGGTCACGGGCAGCAGTTGCAGTTCGAAGCCGTGCATCTTGGCGCGTTCCTGCAGCAACGGGATCGGCTCCTTGCCGAACGGGCTGTCGTGGTAGACCAGTGCGATCTTCTTGCCCTTGAGCTTGTCCAGGCCGCCTTCCTTCTTGGCGATCGCCTGCACGATCGCGTCGGCAGCGACCCAGTAGGTGCCCAGCAGCGGGAAGTTCCACTTGAACACGGTGCCGTCCGCGCTCTCGCTGCGGCCGTAGCCGGTGGTGATGAGCGGAATCTTGTCGACGGGTGCTTTTTCCGTCAGCGCAAAGGTGGCGCCGGTGGACCAGGGATGGATCAGTGCGGCGCCGCCGTTCTTGCCCTTCAGGCGCTCGTAGCACTCCACGCTGCGTGCCGTGTCGTACATGGTTTCGCACTCTTCCACCAGCAGCTTGACGCCGTTGATGCCGCCGCGCGCATTGACGAGCTTGTAGTAGTCCACGATGCCGTTGGCCGTGGGCGTGCCGTTGGGTGCGTAGGCGCCCGTGCGGTACGACAGCACCGGCAGGTACTGTTCCTTGGTTTGCGCCAGGGCGGCGGTCGATACCAGCGAGGCGCTGCCGGCCAGGGCCAGCGTGGCTGCGACCACGATCTTGCGAAGTTTCATCTTTGTCTCCTACTAGGTTTCAGGGGTTGGAAAACGCTCAGTCAGTAAACGCGCAAACACGTCGGAAAACATCGGTACTTGCGAGCACTCCACCACTCGGTCAGTGAGGGAATGGCCACAGGCGCAACTTCTGTTTCCCGATGGACCACAGCCGCGCCAGTCCGTGCGGTTCCACGATCAGGAACCACACGATCAACCCACCGAAGATCATCAGCTCGGCATGCGAGACCGTGGTGGTGGAGATTTCGATGCCGAACAGTCCGGCCGCGAACGGCAGGAACTGGCTCAGCGCAATCGGCAGCACGACGATGAAGGCCGCACCGAAGAAGCTGCCCATGATGGAACCCAGGCCGCCGATGATCACCATGAAGAGCAGGCGGAAGGAGTAGTCGACGGAAAACGCCGAAGGTTCCCAGGCGCCCAGGTAGATGAAGGCCCACAGCGCACCGGCCACGCCGATGATGAAGCTGCTCACCGCAAACGCACTCAGCTTGGCGTACATCGGCCGGATGCCGATCACCGCCGCGGCCACGTCCATGTCCCGGATGGCCATCCACTCGCGGCCGATGGCGCTGCGCACCAGGTTCTTGGCGAGCAGCGCAATCACCGCGAGCAGCGCCAGGCAGAACACATACTTGCTCGCCGCACTCTCCAGCGGCATGCCAAAGACCTGCAGGTTGGACACGGCCACCGAACCGGAAGGCGTGTCCAGCGTGAACCACTTGATGCGCAGGAACATCCAGTCGGCGAAGAACTGCGCGGCCAGCGTGGCCACGGCCAGGTACAGCCCGCGCACGCGCAGGCTGGGCAGGCCGAACAGGATGCCGAAGAAGGTGGCGCACAGGCCGCCCAGGATCAGCGCCGGAATCAGCGGCATGCCCGGCACGCGCACGAAGAAGTTGTAGGCGCCGTAGGCACCCACCGCCATGAAGGCGCCCGACCCCAGGCTGATCTGGCCGCAATAGCCCACCAGGATGTTCACGCCCACCGCAGCGAGCGAGAAGATCAGGAACGGGATCAGGATCGCGCGCATCAGGTAGTCGCTGGCCAGCATGGGCACAGCGATGAAGGCCAGCAGCATCAGCGCCACGATGAACCACCGGTCCTGCGCGATCGGGAAGATCTGCTGGTCGGTGCTGTAGGTGGTCTTGAACTGACCGTTTTCTCTGTAGAACATGGTGTCTCTTAATCAGTTGGGGTCAGAGCACATTGGCTGCGCAAAGCGTGATCTGATCCACAAGGCATTCAAACTCGATCGATGATCTTCTCGCCGAACAAACCTTGCGGGCGAAAGAGAAGGAAGACCAGGGCCAGCACGTAGGCGAACCAGATCTCGATGCCGCCGCCGACGAACGGACCGAGGTACACCTCGGAGAGTTTCTCGCCCACGCCGATGATCAGCCCGCCAATGATCGCCCCCGGCACCGAGGTGAGGCCGCCCAGGATCACCACCGGCAGTGCGCGCAGCGCAATGGTGGTGAGGGAGAACTGCACGCCGAGCTTGGAGCCCCAGATCATCCCGGCCACCAGCGCCACCAGCCCGGCCACGCACCAGACGATCACCCAGATGCGGTTGAGTGGAATGCCGATGGACTGCGCGGCCTGGTGGTCGTCTGCCACCGCGCGCAGCGCACGGCCTGTGGATGTCTTCTGGAAGAACAGGCTGAGCGCGATCACCATGGCCGCGGCAATGACGGCCGCGATGATGTCTTCCTGGTTGAGCAGCAGGCCCCCTTCGAACACGGAGTCCAGCACGAACACCGGGTCCTTGGGCATGCCGATGTCGATCTTGTAGATGTTGCTGCCAAAGAGCGTCTGGCCCAGGCCATCGATGAAGTAGGTGATGCCCAGGGTGGCCATGAGAAGGGTCGCGCCCTCCTGGTTCACCAGATGGCGCAGCACCAGCCGTTCGATCAGCCAGGCCATGGCGAACATCAGCAGGCCTGCAATGACGAAGGCCCCCACGTTGGCCACCAGTTTGTTCTCGATGCCGATCCACTGCGGGATCCATTCCGAGAAGCGCGCCATGGCCAGCGCCGCGAACAGCACCATGGCGCCCTGCGCAAAGTTGAACACGCCCGAGGCCTTGAAGATGAGCACGAAGCCCAGCGCCACCAGCGAATACAGCATGCCCACCATGAGGCCGCCGAACAATGTTTCCAGAAAGAAGGCCATGTTTACATCCGTTCGCCCTGAGCCTGTCGAAGGGCTCTGGCGGTGTTGGTGTGGGGGGCTTCGACAGGCTCAGCCCGAACGGGGATTTGGTTCATGTCAGTGGGAGGTGCCGAGGTAGGCGCTGATGACCTCCTCGTTGTTGCGCACCTCTTCGGGGGTGCCGTCGCCGATCTTCTTGCCGTAGTCGAGCACCACCACGCGGTCGGAGATGTCCATCACCACACCCATGTCGTGCTCGATGAGCACGATGGTGGTGCCGAATTCGTCGTTGACGTCCAGGATGAAGCGGCTCATGTCCTGCTTCTCTTCCATGTTCATGCCGGCCATGGGTTCGTCGAGCAGCAGCACCTGAGGCTCCATGGCGAGCGCGCGGCCCAGGTCCACGCGCTTCTGCAGGCCGTAGGGCAGCTGGCCCACCGGCGTCTTGCGGTGCGCCTGGATTTCCAGGAAGTCGATGATGTGCTCGACGAACTCGCGGTGAGACTCTTCTTCCTTCTGTGCGCCACCGATGCCAAAGGGGTTGCGGATGGCCTGCATGAACAGGTTGCTCTTGATGCGCAGGTTGCGCCCGGTCATGAGGTTGTCGATCACGCTCATGCCCTTGAAGAGCGCCAGGTTCTGGAAGGTGCGCGCGATGCCCATCTCGGCCACCTGGCGGCTGTTCATGTGTTTGAAGGTCTGTCCGCGAAAACTGATGGAGCCTTCCTGCGGCTGGTACACGCCGTTGATGCAGTTGAGCATGGAGCTCTTGCCCGCGCCGTTGGGCCCGATGATGGCGCGCACCTCGTGTTCCTTCACGTTGAAGGAGATGTCGGAGAGCGCCTTCACGCCACCGAAGCGCAGGCTGATGTTGTGCACGTCGAGGATGACCTCGCCGATCTTCTTCTCTGTCATGCCGCAGCCTTTACCGGGGAGAACACCTTGGCGTCCTGGATCTTCAACGTGGCGCTGACCGAACCGGTGCGCCCGTCCTCGAACTTCACCTGGGTCTCGATGTACTGCTCGGTCTTGCCGCCATACAGGGCATCCACCAGCACGTTGTAGCGGTCCGCGATGAACCCGCGCCGGACCTTGTTGGTGCGGGTGAGCTCGCCGTCGTCGGCGTCCAGTTCCTTGTGCAGGACCAGGAAGCGGCTGATCTGGCTGCCCGCCAGCATCTCGTCGCGGCTCAGGTCCGCGTTCACCTTTTCCACGCATTCGCGGATCAGCTCATACACCTCCGGCTTCTGCGCCAGGTCGGTGTAGCCTGCATAGGGCAGGTTTCGGCGCTCTGCCCAGTTGCCCACGGCATCGAAATCGATGTTGATCAGCACGCAGACTTTCTCGCGCTGGTCGCCGTAGGCCACGGCTTCCTTGATGTGCGAGAAGAACTTGAGCTTGTTCTCCACGTACTTGGGCGCGAACATGGCGCCATCGAAACCACCGCCCTTGAGGCGCCCCACATCCTTCACGCGGTCGATGATCTTCAGGTGACCCGAGGCATCGATGAAGCCGGCGTCGCTGGTGTGGTACCAGCCGTCGGCCGTGAGCACTTCGGCTGTGGCCTGCGGGTTCTTGTAGTAGCCCTTGAGCAGCCCGGGCGACTTCACCAGGATCTCGCCACTCTCCGAGAGCTTAATCTCCACGCCCTCGCAGGGCACGCCCACCGTGTCGGCGCGCGCCTGGTTGTCCGGCTGCAGGCAGACGAACACGGCGGTTTCCGTGGACCCGTAGAGCTGCTTCAGGTTGATGCCGATGGAGCGGTAGAAGCTGAACAGGTCTGGCCCGATGGCCTCGCCAGCGGTGTAGGCCACGCGCACGCGGCTCATGCCGAGGTTGTTGCGCAGCGGCCCGTACACCAGCGCATCGCCCACGGCGTACCAGAGCCGGTCCAGCAGGCCCACGGGCTTGCCGTCCATGCGGTCGGGGCCGACGCGCTGAGCCAGTTTCATGAAGTGGTGGAACATGCCGCGCTTGATGGCCCCGGCGTCTTCCATGCGGATCATCACGCTCGTGAGCAGCCCTTCGAACACGCGCGGCGGGGCGAAGTAGTACGTGGGCCCGACTTCCTTCAGGTCGATGGTGACGGTGGCGCTGGACTCCGGGCAGTTGACGACGTAGCCGGCCACCAGCCATTGCGCATAGGAAAAGATGTTCTGGCCAATCCACGCGGGCGGCAGGTAGGCCAGCACCTCGTCGGACGGGGTGAGCCGGTCGAACTTCGAACCCACCGAAGCGCGGTCGATCAGCGTGTTGTGGGTGTGCACCACGCCCTTGGGGTTGCCGGTGGTGCCACTGGTGAAGAACATGGCGGCCACGTCGTCGGGCTGGCCCAGTTCGATCTGCTCGCGAAACAGCTGGGGGTGCGCCTTCGCATGGGCCTGACCAGCCGCCACCAGCTCTTCCACACCGCCCAGGCCAGGCTGGTCGTAATTGCGCAGTCCGCGCGGATCGTCGTAGTAGAGGTGGCTGAGCTGGGGGCAGCTCTCGCGGATCTCCAGCATCTTGTCGACCTGCTCCTGGTCTTCCACCACCGCGAAACGCACCTCGGCGTTGTTGATCGGGAAGACGCATTCGGCGCCCACGGCGTCCTGGTACAGCGGCACCGGAATGGCGCCCAGTGCCTGCGCGGCCAGCATGGTGGCGTAGAGCCGCGGGCGGTTGGCGCCGATCACCACCATGTGCTCGCCGCGCTGCAGGCCCGCCTGGTGCAGGCCGCAGGCCAGCGCCTCCACCAGGGCGGCCATCTCCGCCCACGTCGTGGTCTGCCAGATGCCGTATTCCTTTTCGCGCATGGCGGGGGCCTGCGGGCGTCGCTGCGCGTGGTCCAGCAACAGCCGGGGGAATGTGGTTTGCATGCGTGTCTCCTGTGCCGGTTGACGGGCCGGTGCGCTGCGGGATGCGCAGCGGCGGGCTTGTCACGGTTTTGCGGATGGTAGGCCTTCGTTTGACGTCATGTTGTCGGTTCGACGACAATTCCGGGTCTCCCCTCCTAGGACTTTCCCCTAGGGGCCTGCGGCGTCGGAGGCACTAGGGTGAACAGGCCCTAGCCTGTCATTCCTTCTCTGGGAGTGCGCCATGAGCCCTTTCACGCCACACCGTTCCGGCAATGTCCTGCGCGACCGCGCGCGGCCGCCGACCGAAGCCGAACTGGCCGAGATTCCCTGGCTGGACCGCCTGAACGACGCAGAGCGCGAGCGGGCGGTGGCGGCGCTGGTGGTGGGTGAAGCGCAGGCGGGCGACTACGTGTGCCGCTTCGGGCGGCCCGTCACCTACTGGTTCGGCTTGGTCGATGGGCTGCTCAAGATGAGCAACGACGATTCGCAGGGCCCGGTGATCACCTTCACCGGCGTGGCACCCGGCGGCTGGTTCGGCGAAGGCACCGTGCTCAAGCACGAGCAGTACCGCTACAACATCCTGGCCCTGCGCAAGAGCCGCGTGGCCGGCCTGCCGGTGGAAACCTTCGACTGGTTGCTCGACCATTCCATTGGCTTCAACCGCTTCGTGATGCACCAGCTCAACGAACGCCTGGGCCAGTTCATTGCCGCGCGCGAGATCGACCGCCTGAACAACGCGGACCTGCGGGTCGCGCGCAACCTGGCCGCGCTGTTCCACCCGCTGCTCTCGCCCAACGTGGGTGGCGTGCTGCGCATCACGCAGCAGGAACTGGCCTATCTGGTGGGGCTCTCGCGCCAGCGGGTGAATGAGGCGCTCACCACGCTGGCGGCCAAGGGCTGGATCCGGGTGGAGTACGGCGGCCTGCGGGTGCTGGACCTCGCCGCGCTCCGCTCGGGTGTTCTGGATGATTCGTGACAGGGCGGCCCTTCTGGGATGATCCCCCCATGACGACCGACAAACCCGCCCGCACCCTGAAGCTGAACCCGGGCGCGCCCAAGAAGCCTGCCGATCCCTTTGCCCCGCGCCGCGCGCCCGTTCGACCGCCCGGCCCCGCTCGCGCGAAGAGCGTGTCGGCCTCGGCGCCCAAGCCGCCGCGCGAACCTTCGCCGGAATTCGCCCCGAAGCGCGCGCGGTCGCCAGACGACCGCGCGGAGCGCCCGCGCCCACCCTCCGCGTCGCCGCGCCCTCAGCCCCGGCCGCCGATGCAGCCCCACCGTCCCGATCTCGCGCGCGTCGGCAATGTGCGCGGCGAGATCCGGCTCAACAAGCGCATGGCCGATCTCGGCCTGTGTTCGCGCCGTGAAGCCGACGAATGGATCGCGCGCGGCTGGGTGCTGGTCAATGGCGAACCCGCGGTGATGGGCATGCCGGTGGCGCCCGATGCCCGCGTGGAGGTGTTGCCGCAGGCGCGTCACCAGCAGGCGGGGCAGGTCACCATCCTGCTGCACAAGCCGGTGGGCTACGTGAGCGGCCAGCCCGAAGACGGCCACGAGGCCGCGGCCACCTTGATCGGCGCGCCCAGTCAGTGGCGCGGCGACGCGCGCATGCCGGGCGACGGCCGCCGGTTCGCTCCCGAGCACACGCGTGGCCTGGCACCGGCCGGCCGGCTCGACATCGATTCCACCGGGCTGCTGGTGCTCACCCAGGACGGCCGCGTGGCCCGCACGCTGATCGGCGAGAACAGCGGCGTGGAAAAGGAATACCTGGTGCGCGTGCAGTACGCACCCAACGGCCCGCAGGGCGAGGGCGTGGTGGGCCAGGACGTGCAGGCCATCTTTCCACCGGCGCAGATGGCCTTGCTGCGCCACGGCCTGAGCCTGGACGGCCAGCCGCTCAAGCCCGCGCAGGTCGACTGGCAGAACCCCGAGCAACTGCGCTTCGTGCTCGTCGAAGGCAAGAAGCGCCAGATCCGCCGCATGTGCGAACAGGTGGGGCTGCATGTGGTGGGCTTGAAGCGCATCCGCATCGGCGGCGTCCTGCTGGGCAACCTGCCGGTGGGCCAGTGGCGTTATCTCGGGGGCAACGAGAGGTTTTGATGGTTCGCAGGCCGGGATCGGTCCAGAATGGTCCATGGCCCTCAAGACCCCCGGTTCCACCCAGCTCGCCCTGCTGCGCCACGTGCGCCCCGCCGACCTGCGCGCCGCGGTGCAACTGGCCACCGTGGCCACCACCGGCGTGATCGGCATTGCCGAGGGCGTGCACCAGTCGGTGCGCCGGCGCATCGGTCTGCCCGCTGGCACGCTGCCCGACCGCGCCGGGGGGCTCACTGGCCAGATCTACCAGGGCATCCGGGGTGTGACGCAACTCGTGGGGCACGGGCTGGACGGGGCCCTGGCCACGCTGCTGCCGCTGGTGGACGAGCCCGCGCTGCACCCCGCGCCATCTGCCGGGCGGGAGGCCGTGATCGCCGCGCTCAATGGCGTGCTCGGCGACCGCCTGGAGGCCAGCGGCAACCCACTGGCGCAGCCCATGGAGTTGCGTTACCAGGGCCAGCGCCTGCCGCTGGACCGCGCGCCGCTGCTGCATGAACGACTGGCCGGCGCCACGCCGCACCTGCTGGTGCTGCTGCACGGCCTGTGCATGAACGACACGCAGTGGCTGCGCGGCGGCCACGACCATGGCGCCTGGCTGGCCCGGGAGCTGGGCTGCACGCCGGTCTACCTGCGCTACAACAGCGGCCTGCACACCTCCATCAACGGCCGGGAACTCGCACGCCAGCTCGAAGCGCTTACCGCGCAATGGCCGGTGCCGCTGCAGACCATCACCCTGGTGGGTCACAGCATGGGCGGGCTGGTGGCGCGCGCCGCGTGTTTCGAGGCGCAGGCCTCCAGCCAGCGCTGGCCGTCCCGTTTGCAGCACCTGGTGTTTCTGGGCACGCCGCACCACGGCGCGCCGCTGGAGCGCGCCGGCCACGGCATCGACCTGCTGCTCGCCGCTTCGCCCTTCACTTCTCCGTTCACGCGCCTGGGCCAGTTGCGCAGCGCCGGCATCACCGACCTGCGGCACGGTCACGTGCGCGAGGCCGACTGGCACGGCCGCGACCGCTTCGGCTCGGCCGCCGACCACCGCGAGCCGCTGCCGCTGCCCGAAGGCGTGGCCTGCTTCGCGGCCGCCGGCACGCTGGCACCCCAGCGTGGCCTGCTGGCGGACCGGCTCAACGGCGACGGGCTGGTGCCCTTGCGCAGCGCACTGGGCCAGCACGAAGATCCGGCCAGGCGCCTCGTGTTTGCCCGCGACAGCCAGCGCACCTTCTACCGCACCGGGCATCTGGAACTGCTCGCCAGCCGGGCGGTGGCCGAGCAAATCGTGCAGTGGCTCGCGCCAGCGCCCCCCGCCGCGAGCGCTTGAATTTCCGGCGCCCGCCCATAATTCCGCTTTCGCCGCGACCACGGCGGCGGATTCCGTACACGTTTCATCCCTGCAGATTCCCATGAGCAAACAAACCCTGTCCTTCCAGGCCGAGGTGGCACAACTGCTGCACCTCGTCACGCACTCGCTGTATTCCAACCCGGACATCTTTCTGCGCGAGCTGGTGTCCAACGCCTCGGACGCGTGCGACAAGCTCCGCTTTGAAGCACTGAACAACGCGGCTTTGTTCGAGGACTCACCCAACCTGGACGTTCGCGTGGCCTTCGACCGCGAGGCCCGCACCATCACCATCACCGACAACGGCATCGGCATGAGCCAGCAGGAGGCGATCGACCACCTGGGCACCATCGCCAAGAGCGGCACCAAGGATTTCATGAGCCGCCTCTCGGGCGACCAGAAGCAGGACGCGCAGCTCATCGGCCAGTTCGGCGTGGGCTTCTATTCGGGTTTCATCGTGGCCGACACCATCACCGTGGAATCGCGCCGCGCCGGTCTGCCGGCGGCCGAGGGCGTGCGCTGGACCAGCGGCGGCACGGGTGATTTCGAGGTGGAGGCCATCGAGCGCGCCGCGCGCGGCACCAGCGTCATCCTGCACCTGCGCGAGGATGCGAGCGACTACCTCGACCACTGGCGTCTCAAGTCCATCATTGGCAAGTACTCGGACCACATCAGCCTGCCCATCCTGATGGAGAAGGAAGCGTGGAACGCCGAGAAGAGCGAGTACGAGCGAAAGGGCGAATGGGAGGCCGTGAACTCGGCCAATGCGCTCTGGGCGCGCAGCAAGAAAGACATCAGCGACGAACAGTACACCGAGTTCTACAAGAACCTGAGCTACGACACCGAGGCCCCGCTGGCCTGGAGCCACAACCGCGTGGAGGGCGGCACCGAGTACACGCAGCTGCTCTACATCCCGGGCAAGGCGCCGCAGGACCTGTGGAACCGGGACCGCAAGGCCGGCATCAAGCTGTACGTGAAGCGGGTGTTCATCATGGACGAGGCTGAGGCGCTCATGCCCGCGTACCTGCGCTGGGTAAAAGGCGTGGTCGACTCGGCCGACCTGCCGCTCAATGTGAGCCGCGAGCTGCTGCAGGAAAGCCGCGACGTGAAGGCCATCCGCGAAGGCAACACGCGCCGCGTGCTGGCCATGCTCGACGACCTGAGCAAGGACAACGACAAGTACACGCGCTTCTACGCCGAGTTCGGCAGCGTGCTCAAGGAAGGGCTGGGCGAGGACTTCGCCAACCGCGACAAGCTCGCGAAGCTGCTGCGCTTTGCCAGCACCTCGGAGGCCGGGGTCACGTCGCTGGCCGACTACAAGGTGCGCATGAAGGAAGGCCAGCAGGCGATCTACTACATCACCGCCGACAACCTGGCCGCCGCGAAGAACAGCCCGCAGCTCGAGGTGTTCCGCAAGAAGGGCATCGAGGTGCTGCTGATGACCGACCGCGTGGACGAGTGGGCGTTGTCCTTCCTCACCGAGTTCGATGGCACGCCGCTGCAGAGCGTGGCCAAGGGCGCGGTGGACCTGGGTTCGCTGCAGGACGAGGAAGAGAAGAAGGCCGCCGAAGCGGCGGCCGAGGTGTTCAAGCCCGTGCTCGAACGTCTGAAGGAAAGCCTGAAGGACAAGGCCAAGGACGTGCGCGTGACCTCGCGACTGGTTGACTCGCCGGCCTGCCTGGTGGTGGAAGACGGCGACTATTCCACGCAGCTGGCGCGCCTGCTCAAGCAGGCCGGGCAGCCGGCGCCGCAGGTCAAGCCCATCCTGGAGGTGAACGCCGACCACGCGCTGGTGAAGAAACTCGAGTCCAGCGCGCATTTCGACGACCTGGCCCACATCCTGTTCGACCAGGCGCTGCTGGCCGAAGGGGGCCTGCCCGACGATCCGGCGGCGTACGTGAAGCGGGTCAATGCCCTTCTGATCTGATCTGCATACCCTGTGGCTGACCGGTCAGACCGGTTGACTACACTCGGACGCGGGGAGTCCTTCAAGGCGCAGTGCACCGCACCTGCCCCGCCATCCGATCAACCGGCCACACCGTGTACCTACAGCGACCTTTCGATCACGTCGTCACGTTCCGCAACAGCCAGGGAGACAGCGCACGCGGCACGCTGACCAGCCTGCAGCGACGCTCGCTGGTGATGGAGATCTACAACCCGTACTCGATCGTCCAGGTCAGCGAGGTGCTCAACGAGCTCACCATCCGCTCGGGCGAGCGCAACATCTACAAGGGCAAGGCGGTGGTGGTCAGCCTGCTCAACACCGGGCTGATGGCGGTGATCTCGGTCACGCTGATCGATGAGTGGAACGACCTGGGCGGCATCGGGCACGACGCCCGCACCGTCTCGGAGGCGGTGGGCCGCTTCATCCAGGACTGGGAGTCCCGCTACCAGGTCGGTCAGGCGTACCAGGTGGTCGTGAATGAAATGCGCTCCTACTTCTCGGAGGTGACGCGCTGGCTCGACCAGGCCGACATCACCGCCGGCCTGCCGCGCGACGCGCAAGGGCGGGTGCGCGACGACATCTTTTTCGAGATCGGCCGCCCGTTGCTGGAGAAGGGCCGCGACTACCTGCTGCGCTTCGAGGTCGAGGCCTCGCGCGTGGAGCCGGAGTTCGAGCCGGTGCACCGCGCGTTCGCCCAGGCCGCCATCCATCCGCTGGTGCTCCGTGCGCCCTTCGTCTACCGCACCTTTGCCAAGCCGCTGGGCTACGCGGGCGACTACCAGATGGTGAACCAGATCCTGGGCAACCCGCGCGAAGGACCCAGCACCTATTTCGAACTCGTCAACTACATGTTCCTGCAGGCCGGCGTCGCCCAGGCGCACCGCAACCGGGTCGACATCCTGCACACCCGTCTTCAGGAACTGGTGGGCGAGGCCCATGCGGCCGGCCGACCGCTGCGGGTGCTCAACGTGGGCTGCGGCCCGGCGGTGGAGCTGCAACGGCTGGTGGCGGGGCCGCAGGACCTGGGGCAGATGGAAGTGGTGCTCATGGATTTCAGTGAGGAAACGCTGCAGTACGCCAGGGAGCGCATCGACGAGGTGGCGCGTGTGGCGGGGCATTGCCCGCCGCGCGTCGAACTGCGTCACGAGTCGGTGCACCAGCTGCTCAAGCGCTCGGCGCGCGATGAGGCGGTGGCGCCTCACGAGCAGTTCGACTACATCTACTGCGCGGGCCTGTTCGACTACCTGGCCGACAAGGCCTGCGCGCGGCTCATCGGCTATTTCGACAGCCGCCTCAAGCCCGGGGGCTCGCTGCTGGTGACCAACGTGCATTCCTACAACCCGGAGCGCTACTGGATGGAGCACTTCATGGAGTGGTACCTCATCTACCGCAACGAGGAGGGCATCGCGCGCCTGTTCCCTTCGAACCTGGTGCAGATGCGCACCTACACCGACGCGACGAACATCAACCTGTTTGCCGAAGCCCGGAAACCCGCCTGAACGCGAGATGCCCGTGGCCACCACGCTTTCCACCCAACTGCCCGCGACCTTCGACGATGCGCTGAAAGAGCACCTGAAGTTCTACAGCCGGGTGACGTGCAAGGTGGCCATCCTGCTGATCGTGGGTGGCGTGGGGCTGGACGCGGCCTTCTACCCGCAGCACATGACGGAATTCGCCGTGGTCCGTGTGCTCGTGGCCTTGCTGATCCTGCTGACCCTGATGTCCTACCGCACGCCGTTTGGTGAGCGCAACATCCGCTGGCTCACCTACTTCTGGATCGCGCTGCCGCAGTTGATGATCGCCTGGATGATCTTCCATTCGGATGGCGAGAACTCCATCTATTTCGTGGGGCTCACCTTCGCCATTTCGGGCATCGGCTTCTTCCTGCCGCTCACCATCATCGAGGCGTTTCTGTTCAGTTCCTTCACGCTGGCGGTGTACGTGCTCGCCTGCGTGCTGCGCCCGCAAGGCGTGCAGGACGCCCACCTGTTCCAGGGCCAGATCATCTTCATCGTGTTCTACGCCGTCATTTCGGTGGTGATTTCCATCTACAGTGGCAGGTGGCGAAAACAAGCCTACGCGCTTCAGTCCGAAGTGCAATCGAAGAACAGGGAACTGATGGAAACGAACCGGACCCTGGCCGAAGTCAAGGGCCAGTTGCTGCAGCGCGAGAAGATGGCGGCCATCGGCACGCTGTCGGCTGGCCTGCTGCACGAACTCAACAACCCGGTCAATTACAGCCTCATGGCCATCAACATGGGCCTGACATCACCCGCCACCGGGAGCGATGCCATGCTCAAGGAAAGCCTGGTCGATGCGCGCGAGGGCATGCAGCGCATCCAGAACATCGTCTCCGACCTCAAGACCTTCGCCTACCAGAAACCCGGCCAGGATGGTCAGCGCTTGTTCCTGCTGGAGAACGCCGTGCGCTCGGCCCAGCGCCTGGCTGGCCACGAGCTCAAGGGCATCGAGGTGGTGGTGGAACTGCCGCAGGACACGCATGTGCTCGGGGACGAGCCGGCCATCATCGGCGTGCTGATCAACCTGTTCAGCAACGCGGCGCACGCCGTGCAGGCGGCCCGGCGCATGCAGCCGCTCATTGTGGTGCGCGTGGCGCAGCGGGGCGAGCGCCTGGGCATCTCGGTGCGAGACAACGGCCAGGGAATTGCGCCCGAGAACCTCGAACGCGTGTTCGAGCCCTTCTTCACCACGCGCGACGTGGGCGCCGGCCTGGGGCTGGGCTTGAGCGTGAGCTACGGCATCGTGCAGCGGCACGGCGGCACGTTGGCGGTGGAGAGCGAGCAGGGCGCCTGGACCGAGTTCTCGTTTGATCTGCCGAGGTCCGCATGACCCCGCAAGATGCCTTGACCACCCGCTCCCTCATGGCACCCCATGCGGTCCTGATGGTCGACGATGAACCCCAAGCCTGCAAATGGTTTGCCCGGCTGTACGGTACCGAATTCACCGTGTTCACGGCCAGCGGCGTGGACGAGGCGCTGGCGCTGCTGGTGCAGCGCGGGCACGAGGTGGCGGTGCTGCTGACCGACTACGCCATGCCGGGGCGCGATGGCGTGGCGCTGCTCGGCGAGGTCCGGCGGCTGTACCCGCACGTGGCGCGCGTGCTGGTGTCGGCCTACGCCGACAAGGACGTGGCCATGTCCGCCGTGAACCAGGGTCAGGTGGAGAAGATCCTGGAAAAGCCGATGGAGGAGAGCCTGACGCGGCAGATCCTGCGCGAGGCGATCGCCATGAGCCAGGAGCGCGCCCGGCAGCAGCAACTCATCGAGCGGCGCGCCACGGCCCTGCGCGAGACGCTGGGTTTCCTGGCGCACGAAGTGACCTCGCCCCTGGCCACGGTGCGCGGCTACCTCGAGGCCATGCGCGAGCGGCACCGCGACACGCCGGATGGCCAGCAAGGCATGGCCTACATCGAGCAGCAGAAGCCTGGTGACGTGCTGTTCATGATCGAGGCGGCGCAACGTCGCGCCACCTACGCGCAGTCGCTGGTGTCCACCTTCGTTCAGAGCGCGCGCGACGCCAGCCGGGGTGATGCAACGGCCAGCCTGCTCGCCAGCGAACTCGTGCGCGCGGTGCAGGAGGAGTACCCCTTCGAACCCGGCGAGGCGGACTGGCTGTCAACCAGCGCCACCGCCGACTTCACCCTGCCCGGCCGCCGCGACCTGCTTTACCTCGTGCTCTGTACGCTCGTGAAGAACGCCCTGATCGCCCTGCGCGCGAGCCCGCCCGCCCAGCCCCGCTTGAGCATCGAACTCTGCCGCGCTGCGCCCGCGCCCGGTGGGCCTGGTCAAGCGGCCATGGTGGTGAGCGACAACGGGCCAGGCATCCCGCCCGAGGTGCTTCAGCGACTCATGGTCGAACCTGTCACGACCCGGGCCGCGTCAGGCGGCAGCGGCATGGGCGTGCTGTTCTGCCACCGTGTCGTCACCTCGCTGGGCGGCTCGATCGAGATCCGCTCCACGCTCGGTGAGGGCGTGACGGTGACGCTCTTTTTCCCAAATGCACAAGACACCCCGGCCGAGGAGACCCGATGACGCCCGTGAAGATTCTGTACGTGGACGACGAAGCCATGGCGCTCAAGTACTTCGAGCGGCTGGTCAGTCCGCTCGCGCCTGTGATCACCGCCGGTTCGGTGGAAGAGGGTCGCGCCCAGCTCAAGGCCCACGGCGCCGAGGTGGCGGTGCTGGTGTGCGACCAGCGCATGCCCGGCGAGCACGGCAACGAACTGCTGCGCCATGCTCGCGAGTACTACCCCGGCGTGGTGCGCATGCTCACCACCGCATACTCCGAGATCGGTGACGCCATCGAGGCCATCAACGCGGGCGAGATTTACCGCTACATCAACAAGCCCTGGGAGATCGAGAGCCTGCGCGCCGACCTGAAGAACGCGCTGGACCTGGCCCAGCTGCGCAGCGAACGCGACAGCCTGCTGCGCGACAAACTGATGGCGCAACAGAACCAGCTTCGGTCCAACCGGCTGGCGGCGTTGTTGATGCTCGGTGCGGCCGTTCAGCCCGAGGGCCACGAGCAGGCGCTGTACCGCTATGCCCAGGCCGCGTTGCTGGCAGGTGGCGAGGAGCCGGGCGTGGACTGGCACCGATGGGATCACGCCGACCTCATGCAGGCCGAAGCCCAACGCGGCGCGGGCATGGCGGCTGAGTTGCGCCACTGGATTCAGGCATTCGGTCCCCGTGTGGCGGGCATGCCCGCGCTGGCCGCGCTGGCGAACGCCGTGGGCGGGGAAGTGCAGGGCGATGGCGTGCGCCTTTCGAGCGCCGCGGTGCTCACTGGTCTGCTGTCCTCGCCGGTGGGCGCACCTCCGGCCCGCGCTGCTTGCGGCTGGCTCGCCTGGCTTCTCTGGCAGGGCGGCCTCGCCGAACTCACCAAAGCGGCCGATGGCGGCTGGATGGTGCGGCCTGCGGCGGCGGTGGCGCCTCGGGCCGACTGGCTGGCCGATCACATGGAACGCCTCGCCCCGCCGGCCGTTTGAACCCAGGGCTTCGCAACGTGCGGTAACGCACGGCACTTTTGGTGCCAGTGGCGCTCACAATGGGGTCCGCGCCCGCAACCGCGCTGCGCGCCTTGTTGTATTCAAGCACTGCCACCATGAAAACCCGTCAACCGACCATGCACGCCCCCACGTCCCGACTCCTCGTCGGCCTCGCCCTCGCGCTGGCGGCGCTGCTCGCGGGCTGCGGCTCCGCCGGCGTGGGCGTGGGCATCGGCATACCCATCGGCCCGTTTTCCATCGGCATCGGAGGCGGCACGGGCGGCGTCAGCGCCGGCGTGAGCACCGGCGTGGGCCCGGTCGGCGTGGGAGTGGGCGTGAACCAGCGCGGCCAGGTCGGCGTCGGCGCTGGTGTGGGCGTTGGCACCCAGCTCGGCAACAGCAACGCCCGAGTGGGTGTGGGCGTGGGCACCGGCTCTGTGATCTACGACCCGAACGATCCTAGGCAGAAGCGGGCCGGCGGCGAAGTGGCACCCTGACGGAGCGAGCCCAGCCACGAGCGAGGGGAAGCGGTCCAGAAATGCCGCGGATCCGGCTCCGCCGGTCCGCTGGCATTGCCCCCTTGAGGGGGTGGCGCGAAGCGCCGCGGGGGTTACTTCAAGGTGATGGTCACATCGATGTTGCCGCGCGTGGCATTGGAGTACGGGCACACCTTGTGCGCCGTGTCCACCAGGTCCTGCGCCACGGCGCGGTCCATGCCCGGCAGGCTCACGGCCAGGCGGGCAGCAATGCCGAAGCCGGCCGGGATCGGGCCGATGTCGACTTCGGCGTCGATGGACGCATCGGCCGGCACGACCACTTTCTTCATGCCCGCCACGTGCTTCATGGCGCCCATGAAGCAGGCCGAATAACCGGCAGCGAAGAGTTGCTCGGGGTTCGTTGCATTGCCGGCGCCACCCATGGCTTTGGGCGGAGACAGCTTCACGTCGAGCATGCCGTCGTCGCTGCGCGAGGTGCCTTCGCGGCCACCGGTGGTGTGGGCGCGGGCGGTGTAGACAACTTTGTCGAGGGAAGTGGGCATGGTGTGGCTCCTGAGGTTGAAATGGCCTGCGGACAGGCGGGGTTGAAAGACAGTGTTCAGGCGGTGAGGCGGTCACGCAGGGCCTGCACCTGGCGGGTGAGGTCCAGCACTTCCGACAGATCGCATTGGGTGGCCTGCAGCACGCAACCGGGGAGGCGGGCGGCGCGGCTCCTGAGCTTGCGACCTGACGCGGTGAGGCGAATGAGCACGCGGCGCTCGTCCTGCACGTCGCGCAGGCGCGTCACCAGTTCTGCGGCTTCGAGCCGCTTGAGCAGGGGCGTGAGCGTGCCGGAGTCAAGATGCAGGCGATCACCCAGTTCGGAAACGGTCACGCCGTCCGTCTCCCACAGCACCAGCATGGCCAGGTACTGCGGGTAGGTGAGACCCAGGTCTTCGAGCAGTGGCTTGTAGAGCTTTGTCATCGCCAGCGAGGCCGAGTACAGCGCGAAGCACAACTGGTGGTCCAGGTGCAGGGCCTCGTCGGCGGAGATGCGTGGCGTGTTCATGGGGATGAACTGTAGCGAACAATTAAATTGTGTGCAATTAAATCATCAGAAACCCCGCCAACAAACGGGTCTTCACGCCACCAGAGGTGGACCCTGCATCTCCTCGATCTGCTCCACCAGCATGTCCACCTGGCCTTGCCAGTAGTCGCGCGTGCCAAACCAGGGGAAGTTGATGGGGAAGGCCGGGTCGTCCCAGCGGCGGGCCACCCAGGCGCTGTAGTGGATCAGGCGCAGCGTGCGCAAGGGTTCGATGAGTGCGAGCTCGCGCCGATCGAAGGGGCGGAACTGTTCGTAGCCGTCGATCAGTGCGCCGAGCTGCTGGTTCTGTTGACGGCGGTCACCCGAGAGCAGCATCCAGAGGTCCTGCACCGCGGGCCCTGTGCGCGCATCGTCCAGGTCCACGAAGTGCGGGCCGGCACCGGGCTGGCCTTCGGGCGTCCAGAGGATGTTGCCCGGGTGGCAGTCGCCGTGAAGGCGAATGCGCTGGATGTCGTCCTCGTCCGGCACCGAGCCGGACCGCAAGGTGGGGTGGGCCTCGATCAGCGCCAGGGCTTCTTCCAGCGCGGCGGTCCAGGCGGTGCGCACTTCCGCCGCGATGGCGCCATGGTCCAGCAGCCAGTCGCGAGGTTCGTGCGCGAAGCTCGCCGCGTCCAGCGCCGGACGTTCGACAAAGGGTCGGGCCGCACCCACTGTGTGGATGCGCGCCAGGAACCGGCCGATCCACTCCAGCACTTCAAAGTTGTCGAGTTCGGGCCGGCGGCCACCACGGCGAGGGCTGACCGAAAAAGCGAATCCGCCAAAGTGGTGCAGCGTCTGATCATTCAGGCGCAGGGGTGGCACGGCGGGAATTTCGGCCGCCACCAGCTCTTCGGAGAAAGCGTGCTCCTCATGGATCTGCCCATCGCTCCAGCGCCCGGGTCGGTAGAACTTGGCCACGACCTGATCGTGTCCATCGACGGGCGACTCCAGGTGGACCTGGTAGACGCGGTTCTCGAAGCTGTTGAGTGCGGTGATGCGCCCATCGCCCCACACACCCACATGCGCCAGTGCGTCCTGCACCACATCGGGTGTGAGCTGGCTGTAGGGATGGGGGTTGTGGTCCTGCGTGGTCATGCGCGATTGTCGCTCCCCTATGATCGGTGAATGTCGAAACACAAGGACAAGGCGACTGCGCGAACCGCACCCACGCTGCAGGACCAGCTGCCCGAGTTGCGGCCCGGGCAATCGGTGGCGCTGCTGCAGGAACTGCACATCCTCACGCGCGAGGGCAAGCTCAACCAGGACACCCGACGCAAGCTCAAGCAGGTGTACCACCTGGTGCAGTTCATCGAACCCCTGCTGGCCGAGGTGCTGGCCGCGCGTGGCGACGTGGCACTGGCCGACCATGGGGCAGGCAAGTCCTACCTGGGCTTCATCCTCTACGACCTGTTCTTCAAGGACAAGGCCGCAGGGCGCGTGACGGGTGTGGAGACGCGCGCTGAACTGGTCGATAAATCCCGCGAGCTCGCCACACGGCTGGGCTTTGAGCGCATGGACTTCCTGGCCACCACCGTGCAGGAGGCGCTGACCCACCCGGACCTTCCAGCGCGGATCGATGTGGTGACCGCACTGCACGCCTGCGATACCGCCACCGACGACGCGATTGCGTTCGGCCTCGCCAAGGACGCCAGCCACCTGGTGCTGGTGCCTTGCTGTCAGGCCGAGGTGGCCGGCGTGATGAAGAAGCACAAGGCCTTGAGCCTGGCGCGCACGCCGCTGGCCGAGCTGTGGCGTCACCCCTTGCACACGCGCGAATTCGGCAGCCAGATCACCAATGTGCTGCGCTGTCTTCAACTCGAGGCGCATGGTTACAGTGTCACGGTCACCGAGCTCGTGGGATGGGAGCATTCCCTGAAGAACGAATTGATTCTGGCCCGTAGAATGACCCAGGACCGGACCGGTGCCCGAGATCGGGCCCGGCAGCGGTTGCAGCAGGTGCTCGAAGAACTGAGCCTTCAGGAACTCTCGCAGCGCTTCGCCGTTTGATGTGGTGGCGGCCCCGTGGGCCGGCGAGTTGCACACCATCCGGCGTCCCCCCCAGACACTTTGCAGGAGCACCAGCCCATGGTCACCGATTTCGATTTTCTGCTGCAGTCCATTGCCTGGCCGCTGGTGCTTTTGCTGGCCTGGCTGGTGGCCGAACGGGTGCACGCCACCTGGCACCTGCCCCGGGTGACGAGCTATGTGGCCGTGGGCCTGGTCTGCAGCCTGGTCAATCTGCCAGGACTCACCGTGGCCGTGCCGGGCCTGGACTTCCTGGCCAACGTGGCGCTCTCGCTCGTGCTGTTCGAACTCGGCTACCGCATCAACCTGCGCTGGTTCCGCCACAACCCGTGGGTGCTGGTGCTCGGCGTGGTCGAGTCCCTGATCACTTTCGGGGCGATCTACTGGGTGGGCGGCTGGTTCCAGCTTGAGACCGACATGCGCCTCATCATCGCGGCGCTCTCGGTATCCGCCTCGCCCGCGGGTGTGCTGCGGGTGGCCAACGAACTGCGCAGTGCAGGCCAGGTGACCGAGCGCGTGCTGCACCTGTGCGCCATCAACTGCATGATCTCGGTCCTGTTGCTGAAAATGGTCGTGGGCTACTGGTACCTCAACACCTCAGGCGACCTGGTGCTGGCGGCCTTCGGCAGCATCCACGTGGTGGGCACGTCGGTGGCGGTGGGCGGGCTGCTCGGGGTGGCGGTGCCGTGGCTGTTGAGCCGCGCCAGCACGCACGAGCGCGGTGTGACGCTGGTCTTCGCGCTCTCGGTGTTGCTGCTCACCACGGCGGCCTATGGCCTGAAGCTCTCGCCGCTGCTGGGCGCACTGACCTTCGGCATCGTGGCGCGCGAGCGCCGGGTGCACCTCACCAACGCCCAGCGCGACTTCGGCACCGCCGGCGACCTGCTCTCGATGTTCCTGTTCGTCTACATCGCCTCGCTGTTGAACTGGGCCGATGTGGGCACCGGCATGCTGCTGGGCGTGATGCTGATCGGGGTGCGGGCCGCCTCCAAGGTGGGCTGCAACCTGGCAGCCGCGCGCCTGTCGGGCATCACCGAGCGCAAGGGGCTGCTGACCGGCCTGGCACTCATGCCCATGTCGGCCTTTGCCATCCTGCTGCTGGAGCAGAGCCGCCTCTATGGCTTTGCCCCAGCCGTCCAGGTGCTTTCCATCATGGCCGGCATGATGCTGCTGCAGGAACTGCTCGGCCCGGTGGTCACGCAGCGCGCGCTCATGGCCGCGCATGAAACCCACGTGACCAAGGAATAGGAGCTGCCATGCCACTCGAGACCTTCAAATCCTCCGATTCGCTCACCATGGGTGTCGAGCTCGAACTGCAGCTCGTCAACACCTACGACCTCGATCTCTCCAGCAGCGCGAACGACCTGCTGGAACTGCTGCGGCGCAAGCCGTTCCCGGGAGTGGTCACGCCCGAGATGACGCAGAGCATGATCGAGATCGCCACCGATGTGCAGCGCGAACACGGACCTTTGCTGGCGCAGCTGCAGCAGATCCGCGACACGCTGGTGGCCGCTGGCGACCGTCTCAACATCGAGATTGCCGGCGGTGGCACGCACCCGTTCCAGCGCTGGTTCGAGCAGCGCATCTTCTCCAAGCCGCGCTTTCAGGAACTCTCCGGCCTGTATGGCTACCTGGCCAAGCAGTTCACCGTGTTCGGCCAGCACGTGCACATCGGCTGCTCCAATGCGGACGAAGCCCTGTTCCTGCTGCATTCGCTCAACCGCTACGTACCGCACTTCATCGCGCTGTCGGCGTCGTCGCCCTTCTCGCAGGGCGTCGATACGCTGTTCGACTCCGCCCGACTCAACTCGGTGTTCGCCTTCCCCCTGAGCGGCCGCGCGCCCTTCGTGCTGAGCTGGGAAGAATTCGCCAACGTGTACTTCACCAAGATGGAGAGCACGGGCGTGGTCAAGTCCATGAAGGACTTCTACTGGGACATCCGCCCCAAGCCGGAGTACGGCACCATCGAACTGCGTGTGTGCGACACCCCCCTGACCGTGGAGCGAGCAGCGGGTCTGGCCTGCTACCTGCAGGCGCTCTGCCGCCACCTGCTCGAGCGCAAGGAAGCGCCGCCCGAAGAAGACGACTACCTCGTCTACACCTACAACCGCTTCCAGGCCTGCCGGTTCGGCCTGGACGGGATGATGGTGAATCCGAAGACGCGCGAGCAGATCAGCATCCGCGAAGACATCCTGGCCACGCTGCGCCACCTGGGCCACCATGGCCAGGCGTTGAACTCCATGGCCGCGCTCGACGAGATCGAACGCACCGCGGCGCGGGTGGGCAACCACGCCACGTTCCTGCGCAACCGGTACAAGGAAAGCGGCAGCGTGCAGTCGGTGGTGCGGGCGAGCGTGGAGGCGCTTCGGCACGGCCCGTGATGGATGTCACGAACCGGGCGTAGGGAAAACCAACCGGGTGTCAGCGAAGTTCCTACAGCGTGAATGGGGGTGCGCCGACTTAACGCAGCCTGGGGTGGCGAATACAGTTTGTTTCATCGACACCGACTCGTTCAACACCTTCAGGAAGCCCACATGTCCACCACCGCCACCCGCCTCAACCCCTTTGTCCTGATGCTCGATCCGGAAGCCGTGATCAGCGCCATGGAAACCAGCACCACGCTGCGCAGCATCCGTGGGCGCATCTGCCGCCCGCTGGACAAGCCCCTCATCCCCAAGATCTTCGATACCGCTGCGCGCGAATACGACGCCGTGATCGAAGCCGAAGATTTCATCGACACCGGCAGCGAGCTGTATTGCGAAGCGCAGCCGGCGTTGCAGGCCGTGCACTGAAAGCTACCGGGAAAACCTTTTGCGCGTGAGCGCAAGGGCCAGCCAGAAGCCTCCTATGGTGTAGACCAG
Organism: Hydrogenophaga sp.; assembly: GCF_051858985.1. Lineage (GTDB taxonomy): Bacteria > Pseudomonadota > Gammaproteobacteria > Burkholderiales > Burkholderiaceae_C > Hydrogenophaga. Next base: position 51,052 of record NZ_JBHYGM010000003.1, read on the forward strand.
CAGCACCGCCCCGTGCAGCCACGGCTCTGCAGGCCATTGGTCCATGAACAGAGGGCGCACCAGCTCCACGGCGCTGGTCAGGGGCAGCCAGTCCGAGATATGCCGCACCACCGCTGGCAACTGCTCACGCGGAAAGAACACACCCGAGAGGAACATCATCGGCGTGAGGAACAGCGTGAAGTAGTAGGTGAAGAAGTCGTAGCCCTTGGCCAGGGCGTTGAACACCAGGGCGATGCACGAGAACGTGACCCCCACCCCCAGCAGCACAGGCCAGGCCACCAGCAGCTTGGGTGAATGGCTGATGTCCAGCGCCAGCATCACCACCATGATGGCCGTGACCGAGAACAGGGCCTTGAAGCCCGCCCACAGCATCTCGGCCAGCACCACGTCGTCCAGGCTCACCGGCGCATTCATGATGCCGTCCCAGGTCTTCTGCACATGCATGCGGGAGAACGCCGAGTACAGGGCCTCGAACGTGGCCGCGTTCATGGCGCTCATGCAGACGCTGCCGCTGGCCAGGAACAGGATGTAGGGCACGGCCACGTTGCCCTGCGGCGTGCTCATGTTGACCTGCCCCACCAGCGCGCCCATGCCGTAGCCAAAGGCAATCAGCCACATCAGCGGCTCGGCGATGTTGCCCACCAGGCTCGGAATGGCGAGCTTTTTCCAGACCAGCAGGTTGCGCAGGAACACGGGCCACCAGCGCATCGTCAGACGCGGTGGTGCCCATGGCGAAGGATTTCGGGTCATGGTGGTGGTCGTGTTCATGGTTCAGCCGTCTTCGCGGATCTGGCGGCCGGTGAGCTTGAGGAACAGGTCCTCCAGGTTGGCCGGGCGGTGCAGCGCGCGCAGGTGGTGGTGGTGCTCGCCCAGCGCGGCGAGCAGTGGCATGGCCTGCGACGTGTAGAAGAACACGGTTTCACCGCTCACCTCGACGCGCGCAGCCCGCGCCCGCAACGCAGCGTGCTCCTCGGCGTGCGCCAGCGTGAGCGCGCCGTTGCCATACACCTCCACCACATCGGGCTCCAGGTGTTGCGCGATCAGCTCGCGCGGCCGGCCTTCGGCGATCTTGCGCCCGTGGTCCAGCACCAGCAGGCGCGAGCACAGGCGCTCGGCTTCGTCCATGAAATGCGTGGTCAGCAGGATGCTCTTGCCCTCCTGCAGCAGCAGCTGCAGGCGCTCCCACATCAGGTGTCGGGCCTGCGGGTCCAGGCCGGTGGTGGGTTCGTCCAGCATGAGCAGCCTGGGGTCGTTCACCAGCGCACGCGCCAGCGACAGGCGCCGCTTCATGCCGCCCGAGAGTTCTCCGGGCTTGGCTTGTGCCTTGTGGGAGAGCGCGGCGAATTCCAACAGTTGCGGAATGCGCGGCCGGATCGCGGCGCTGGACATCCCGAAGTAGCGGCCATAGACCAGCAGGTTCTCGGCACAGGAGAAATCGGGGTCCAGCGTGTCCATCTGGCTCACCACGCCGAGCTGTGCCTTGATGGCGAGCGCGTCGCGCGGCATGTCCATGCCGAACGCGGTGATGGTCCCGGCGTCGGGCACGGTGAGGCCCAGGCACATGCGGATGGTGGTGGTCTTGCCCGCGCCGTTGGGGCCGATCACGCCCAGGCATTCGCCGGGTTCGATGGAAAAGCTCAGGTCATCCACCACCGTGTTCTCGCCGTAGCGCTTGACGAGGTGGTGGCAATCGAACAGGGTGGGATTCATGTGCCGGCATTGTGCCCGCACGCCCCGCGCCATCGGAGGCCCACCCCTACAATGCGGGGCTGCCCGTCAGGGTCTTGTCACACCCTCCAGTCCCCATGTCCCTCGCCGTTTCCCTGCAATATCTTTTCCCGAAGCGCGCGCTCACTGTGTTCGGTGGCTGGGTGGCCAACGGCCAATGGGGCGCCATCACGCAGTGGATCATCCGGCGTTTCATCCGCAAGTACCGCGTGAACATGGCCGAGGCCGCGAACCCCGATCCTCGGGCCTACGCCAGCTTCAACCAGTTCTTCACCCGCGCGCTGCGCCTCGATGTCCGTCCCCTGGCCAACGCTGCTTTCGTCTGTCCGGTGGACGGTGCCATCAGCCAGTTCGGCGCCATCGCGCGCGACCAGATCTACCAGGCCAAGGGCCACACCTACAGCACGCGCGCGCTCGTGGGTGGTGACGTGGAACTGGCTGCGCTGTTCGACGACGGCGCCTTCGCCACCATCTACCTCAGTCCCAAGGACTACCACCGAATCCACATGCCGATGCAGGCCACGCTGCGCCGCATGATCCATGTGCCGGGGGACCTGTTTTCGGTGAACCCGGCCACCGCGCAGGGCGTGCCTGGCCTGTTTGCCCGCAACGAGCGCGTCGTGTGCGTCTTCGACATGCAGGTGGGCGAGGCCACGCTGCCCTTTGTGCAGGTGCTCGTGGGAGCCACGATCGTGGGCAGCATGGCCACCACCTGGCACGGCGTGGTGAACCCGCCGCGGCCCGGCCAGGTGCGCGAGTGGCGCTACGACGACACGCCTGTGCATCTGCGAAAGGGCGAGGAAATGGGTCGCTTCCTGCTGGGCTCCACCGTGGTGCTGCTCTGGCCCCGCGACACCATCGCCTTCAACCCCGACTGGGCGCCCGAGGCCGCCGTGAAGATGGGCGAGGCCATGGGCGACGCCTTGTAAAACGACCTTCAGGAAAGAAGATCCATGACCACGCTTGGAACCCCACTCTCGCCCTCGGCCACCCGCGTCATGCTGCTCGGCTCGGGCGAACTCGGCAAGGAAGTGCTGATCGCCCTGCAGCGACTGGGGGTGGAGACCCTGGCGGTGGACCGGTACGAGAACGCGCCGGGCCAGCAGGTGGCGCACCACGCGCGCACCATCACCATGAGCGACCCCGCTCAATTGAAGGCGCTGATCGAGACCGAGCGACCCCATCTGGTGGTGCCCGAGATCGAGGCCATCGCCACGCTCATGCTGGAAGAACTCGAAGCCGCCGGTGTGGTGCGCGTCATTCCCACCGCCCGCGCCGCGCGCCTGACGATGGACCGCGAAGGCATCCGCCGTCTCGCTGCTGAAACGCTGGGTCTGCCGACCAGCCCCTACCGGTTCTGCGACTCCCTGGAAGAACTCCAGGCGGCCATCGACGGCGCAGACGGGAAAGGGGTGGGCTACCCCTGCATCGTGAAGCCGGTGATGAGCAGCAGCGGCAAGGGCCAGAGCAAGATCGACGGCCCCGCCGATGTGGAAAAGGCCTGGGACTACGCCATGTCCGGCGGACGCGTGGGCCCGGGCCGCATCATCGTCGAAGGTTTCATCGACTTCGACTACGAGATCACGCAGCTCACCGTGCGCGCACTCGGCGTCGACGGCCAGGTCGAAACGCATTTCTGCGACCCCATCGGCCACGTGCAGGTGAGTGGCGACTATGTCGAGAGCTGGCAGCCGCATCCCATGACGCCAGCGGCGCTGCAGCGGTCGCGCGACATCGCCAAGGCCGTCACCGACGACCTGGGCGGCCAGGGCCTGTTCGGCGTGGAGCTGTTTGTCAAGGGCGATCAGGTCTGGTTCAGCGAAGTGAGCCCGCGCCCGCACGACACCGGCATGGTCACCATGATCACGCAGTGGCAGAACGAGTTCGAGTTGCACGCGCGCGCCATCCTGGGCCTGCCGGTCTCCACCGTGCTCAAGAGCCCGGGCGCCAGCGCGGTCATCTACGGCGGCGTGGAGGCTTCGGGCATTGCGTTCGACGGCGTGGACGAAGCCCTGCGCGTCCCGCAGACCGAACTCCGCCTGTTCGGCAAGCCCGAAAGCTTCACGAAAAGGCGCATGGGCGTGGCCCTGGCCTTTGACGCCGACGTGGAGAAGGCGCGCGCCCATGCCAAGCTGGCGGCCTCGAAGGTGAAGCCTCGCAGGGGCTGAATCCCCGGATCCGGTTTTTTTTGCATCCGGGTGCATCCAAACGCCGCGCTGGGGCGTAGTGGGAGCAGTGGCGCTGTTTTTGCGCCGCTATCCACAACCCACCAACGAGGAGTTTTCCCATGATCATCAAGACCACCCTGGCTGCTGCCGCCGCGCTCGCTCTGACCGCCTGTGCCCAGACGGGCAGCTCCAACATGAACAGTTCCGTCAGGAACACCCCCTCGATGGGCAGCCCCACCACCGGCATGCCCGCCATGATGTTCTCGCAGGCCAGCCTGCCCGACGCCGTGAAGGTGCCTGCAGGCAACCGCGTGGCCCTGGAAACCGTCGGCGTGGGCCAGATCACGTACGAGTGCAAGGCCAAGGCCAACATGCCTGGCCAGTTCGAATGGGTGTTTGGCGGCCCCGATGCCAAGCTGATGGACCGCTCCGGCAAGCAGGTGGGCAAGTACTACGGTCCGCCCGCCACCTGGGAAGCGATGGACGGTTCCAAGTTCACCGCCACGCAGATCGCCGTGGCGCCCGCAGGCGACGGCAACATCCCCCTGCAACTGGTGAAGGCCAACCCCGCCATGGGCATGGGCGCCATGACCGGCGTGACCTACACGCAGCGCGTGGCGACCAAGGGCGGTGTGGCACCGGCTTCGGCCTGCGGCGCGTCCAACATGGGTGCCAAGCAGATCGTGCAATACCAGGCCGACTACATCTTCTACAAGGCTTCCTGATCGGTCTTCGGCTAGTATGGCCGGCAGTCACGGGGCCTGGCGCCACAAAGGTGCCAGGCCCCGCTTCTTCCGCCCAGCTGGTCCGAGCCGCCCTTGCCGATACCCGATACCGATCCGTTCGATCACGATGCCGCCCTGGCCGCTTGCGCGCGGGGCGATCGTGCGGCCCTGCGCCGTCTCTACGAGCGCGAGGGCCGCTATTTGTTGGGCGTGGCCTTGCGCATCGTGCGCGACCGCGCCACCGCCGAAGACGTGTTGCACGACGCATTCATGAACATCTGGACCCGGGCCGCCAGCTTCGATGCCAGCCGCGGCGCGGGCCGCGGGTGGATGTACGGCATCGTGCGCCACCGCGCGCTCGATGCGGTGCGGGCCGGTAGCCGCACCGTGTCTGCCGACGAAGACGACATGGACGCGCTGCAGACCGATGACGCCCCGGCCGCACCCGACATGGCCGAAGCCTTTGCCATGCGCGCCGACCTGGGCCGCCTCGACGACTGCCTGGCCCGCCTGGACACGCCCAAGCGCAACTGCGTGCTCTATGCCTACCTGGAAGGCTGCACCCATCCCGAGATCGCCGAGCGGCTGGGCGCACCGCTGGGGTCGGTGAAAGCCTGGATTCGCCGGGGGCTGGCCTCGCTGCGGGAGTGCCTCGCATGAGCGCGCAAGATTTCGACGACATCGACGCGCTGGCCTCGGCCTACGTGCTGGGCACGCTGTCGGGCGCGCGCCGTCGCGAGGTGCAGGAGCGCCTGCCCAACGACGCCATGCTGCGCACCGCCGTCGATGCGTGGGAAGCCCGCCTGCTGCCACTGACCGCCCTGGTCGAGCCGGTGGAACCTCCGGCGGCGCTGTGGACCCGAATCGAAAAGTCCTTGCCGGCCGTGGCGGTGCGTGGCCAGACCAACTCCAGCCCCTGGAACAACTGGTGGCGCAACATCAATTTCTGGCGCGCCGTGGCCGCCACGGGCTTCGTGGCCGCTTCGGTGGCGGTGCTGCTGCCCTCCGCCGGCCTGTTTGCGCCTGCCGCGCCGCAATACATGGTGGTGCTGGTGGCGCCCAACGGCACCGCACCCGGCTGGGTGGTGCAGACCAGTGGGCGGGACACGCTGCGTCTGGTGCCGCTGGGCACCACGGCCGTGCCGGAACAACGTTCGCTGCAGTTCTGGACCAAGGCCGACGACTGGAACGCGCCGGTGTCCCTGGGCCTGGTGCAGCCCGGCCAGCCGCTGGAAGTGAAGCTCGACCAGTTGCCGCCGCTGGTGCCCAACCAGCTGTTCGAAATCACGCTGGAACCCTACGCCGGCTCGCCGACCGGGCGGCCCACCGGGCCCATTCTTTACATCGGGCGTGCGGTCAAGCTGACCTGAACCCGGCCGCGTTCACTGGAACGCCACCTCCGCAAAACTCCGCAGCTTGCGGCTGTGCAACTGGTCGGTGCCGCCTTCGCGCAGGATGTGGATCGCGCGGATGCCGATGCGCAGGTGCTGGTCGACGCGCTCGCGGTAGAAGTGGTTGGCCATGCCGGGCAGCTTGATTTCACCGTGCAAGGGCTTGTCGCTCACGCACAGCAGGGTGCCATAGGGCACGCGGAACCGAAAGCCGTTGGCCGCGATGGTGGCGCTTTCCATGTCGAGCGCCACGGCGCGCGATTGCGAAAAGCGGCGCTGCGGCATGTTGTCCGGTAGCAGTTCCCAGTTGCGGTTGTCGGTGCTGGCCACGGTGCCGGTGCGCATGATGCGCTTGAGTTCGTGCGGCGGCACGCCGGTCACATCTGCCACGGCGCCTTCGAGCGCGAGCTGGATCTCGGCCAGCGCGGGAATGGGCACCCACAGCGGCAGTTCTTCGTCGAGCACGTGGTCTTCGCGCACGTAGGCGTGGGCCAGCACGTAGTCGCCCAGTTGCTGCGCGGTGCGAAGGCCGGCGCAGTGGCCGAGCATGAGCCAGGCGTGCGGGCGCAGCACGGCGATGTGGTCGGTGATGGTCTTGGCGTTGGCCGGACCCACGCCGATGTTGACCATGGTGATGCCGCTGCGGTCGGCGCGCATGAGGTGGTAGGCGGGCATCTGCGGCAGGCGCGGGGGTGCGTGGCCCAACTCGTCGCCGGGTTCGGCGGCCAGGCCGGTGCGACGCATCACCACGTTGCCGGGTTCGACGAAGGCGATGTACTCGCTCTCGGGATTGGCCATTTCGGCGTGGCCGAGCTTGATGAACTCGTCGATGTAGAACTGGTAGTTGGTGAACATGACGAAGTTCTGGAACCACTCGGGCGCAGTGCCGGTGTAGTGGCGCAGGCGCTGCAGCGAGTAGTCGACCCGCGGCGCGGTGAAGAGCGACAACGGATGCGCTTCGCCCGCCTTGGGCACATAGGTGCCGTTGGCAATGCCGTCGTCCATGGCGGTGAGGTCGGGCAGATCGAACACATCGCGCATCAGGGCGCGGCGCCCCACGTCCATGGCGCCTTCCACGTGGTCGTGTTCGGCGAAAGAGAAATGGATGGGAATGGGCTGGGTGCTGGTGCCCACTTCCAGTTCACCGCCGTGGTTGGCCAGCAGCAGGCTGAATTGCTGCAGGTAGTAGTCGGCGTACAGGTCGGGTCGGGTGAGCGTCGTCTCGAATCGGCCCGGGCCGGCCACGAAGCCGTAGCTCAGCTTCTTGATGGCGGGGCTGTCGGGCGCGGCGCCTCGGCGCAAGGTGCTGTGGGCGTGCACGCGCACGTAGGGATAACAGGCGCGCACATGCGAGCCAGAGAAGTCGCCACCGGCCACGTAGTCGCGCATGGCCTGGCGCAGGAATTCCACGTTGTCGTGGTAGATCCGTTGCACCTGGGCGAGGGCCTGGGCGGGGTCGGTGAAGACGAGGGGGGCGGTAAAGTCGGGCTTCTTGTGCATGGCGCTATTGTCACCCTGCGTTGTGACGGCCGCATCGACCGCCATCCCCCGAATGCCCGAACTCAACCACCCCCTGCTGGTCTCCGCCGCCCTCACGCTGGCCGTGGCACTGGGCTGCGGGCTGTTGATTGGTGTGGAGCGGGAGCGGCGCAAAGGCGTGGGCCCCGGCCGCGCGCTGGCGGGCCTGCGCAGCTTTGCGCTGGTCTGTGTCACTGGCGCGGCGGCCGCCCTCACGCAGATCGACGGGCTGGTGGTGGCCGGCGCGCTGTTCGTGGGCGCGCTGGGCGTGGTGGCCTACTGGCGGGACCGGTCCGACGATCCCGGCATCACCACCGAAGTGGCGCTGCTGCTCACCTACCTCATCGGCGTGCTCTGCACCTGGAGCCTGCCGCTGGCCGCTGCGCTGGCGGCGGCTCTCACGGTGGTGCTGGCCGGGCGCGAACGCATGCACCGCTTCGTCAGCCACTGGCTCAAGCCCGCTGAAGTGCGCGACGGCATCGTGCTGGCCGCCCTGGTGCTGCTGGCCCTGCCACTGATGCCCGACCGCCCGCTGTGGGGACCCGTGCTCAACCCGCATGTGATGGTGCAACTGCTGGCGCTGCTGCTGGCGGTGCAGTCGCTTGCCCACCTGGGCCGGCGGCTGCTGGCAGCGCGCCACGCCGTGGCGCTGTCTTCACTGGCGTCGGGCTTCGTCTCCAGCACCGCCACCATCGCCACGCTGGGCCTCGCGGTGCGCGAAGGCCGCTCGGGTGCTCGCCTGATGGCCGGCGGCGGACTGCTGTCCTGCGTGTCCACCCAGATGCAGTTGCTGCTGGTGGCAGCCGCCGTGCAGCCCGCCTGGCTTTCGCGGCTTTGGATGCCCGCCCTGGCGGGCGCTGCACTGGCCGCGATATGGGGCTTCTGGCTCGTGCGTGGCGCGCCGGCCGAGGGTGAGTTGGGCGCCGTGTCCACGCCACGCGTGGAAGGGGCGCCCGGCGCTGGCGAGGAACGCATGTTCAGCTTGAAGGGCGCTGCGGCTGTGGCCGCTCTGCTCACTGGCATCCAGCTGCTGGTGCACGCGTTGGAGCTTTGGCTGGGCGCGGCGGGCTTGATGGTGGGCACCTTGCTGGGGGCATTGGCCGACCTGCACGCCGCGCTGGCAGCGGTGTTCGCCTCCAGCCTGCCCGCCAGCGGCGCCCAGCAGGCGGTGATGCTCGCGCTCGGCGTGCACGCGTTCAGCAAGAGCGTGACGGCCTGGCTGGTGGGCGGTGCGCAGTACCTGGTCTGGCTGGCGCCAGGACTCTGGGCTCACACCTTGCTCGGTGTGACGCTCCTCGCCATCGTCAGGTCTTGACAGGTTCTCTCATCGTCACGAACTCCTCCGCCGCCGTCGGATGGATGCCGATCGTGCTGTCGAACACCGCCTTGGTGGCACCGGCCTTCATGGCCACCGCGAAGCCCTGCACGATTTCGCCGGCTTCGGCGCCCACCATGTGCAGCCCCACCACGCGGTGGCTCTTCGTGTCCACCACCAGTTTCATCAGCGTGCGCTCGGTGCTGCCCGAGAGCGTGTGCTTCAAGGCCTTGAACTCGCTGCGGAAGACCGTCACATCGCCGAATTTCTCTCGCGCTTTCTCTTCGCTGTAGCCCACGGTGCCGATGCTGGGATGCGTGAACACCGCGGTGGGCACGAACTCGTAGGCCATGCTGCGCGGCATCTTGCCCGCGGCCGGGCCGAAAAGCTGGTCCACCACCACCATGGCTTCGCCCAGTGCCACCGGTGTGAGCTGCAGTCGGTTGGTGACGTCGCCCAGCGCAAAGACGGAGGGCACGTTGGTCTGGTAGCGCTCGTTGACGAGAATCTCGCCCTTCGCACCCTGGGCCACGCCCACGGTTTCCAGGCCCATGTCGGCCACGTTCGGCACGCGCCCGGTGGCGTACAGCACGGCATCGGCCATCACCAGCGCGCCGCCTTCGCATTCCACGCGCAGGCCTTCGTCGGTCTGGCGGATGTCGACCACGCCGGCATTCAGGTGGAGATTCACACCCGCCTTGACCATCTCGGCCGAGACGAAATGCCGGATCTCGTCGTCAAAGCCGCGCAGGATCTGGTCACCTCGGTAGAGTTGGGTGACCTTCGACCCCAGGCCATTGAAGATGGAGGCGAACTCGCTGGCAATGTAGCCACCACCCACCACCACCAGTCGCTTCGGAAAAGGCTCCAGGTCGAAGATTTCGTTGGACGTGATGACGTGCTCGCGCCCCACGAAGTGCGGCACGTGGGGCGTGCCGCCGGTGGCGATCAGGATGTGCCTGGCCGTGAATTCCTGGTGGCCGGGTGATCCGTCCGCATTCAAGGTGGACAGCGCAACGCCATTGGCGCCGGTCAGCCGCGCGAAGGCCTCGAACACCGTCACGCCCGAGCCGCGCAACAGGTTGCCATAGACGCCATTGAGTCTGCTGATTTCCCGCGCGCGGTTGGCCTTGAGTGTGGCCCAGTTGAAGACGGGTTTCTCGCCTTCCCAGCCGAACCCGTGCGATTCCGCGAACGCCTCGCCGTAGTGCGCCGCATAGCTGTACAGCTTCTTCGGGATGCACCCCACGTTCACGCAGGTGCCACCCAGGCCTTCTTGGCCCAGCACTTCGGCCATGCCCACGCGCGCGCCGCGCTGGGCGGCCATGCGCGCGGCACGCACGCCGCCGCTGCCGCCACCGATGACGAAGAGGTCGAAGTCGAATGAAGTCATGCGGTGCTGTCCTGAGGTGGAGCAGGGATGTTAGGTCCGAGCCAATGACACTGCCGGCGCAGGTTCAATTCAATAGGTGTACACACCCCGCCCGGTCTTGCGACCCAGCCAGCCCGCGGCCACCATTTCCTTCAGCAGCGGAGCAGGGCGGTACTTGCTGTCGTTGAACTCGGCCATGTAGACGTTCATCACGGCCAGGCACACGTCAAGGCCGATCATGTCGGCCAGCGCCAGCGGGCCGATGGGCTGGTTGGTGCCAAGCTTCATGCCGGCATCGATGTCGTCGGCGCTGGCGCTGCCTTCGGCCAGCACGAAAAAGGCCTCGTTGATCATGGGCACCAGGATGCGGTTGACCACGAAGCCCGGCGCGTTCTTCACCGTGATGGGCGATTTGCCCAGCGCCTCGGCGAGGCTTTTCACCGCGTCGTGCGTGGCATCGCTGGTCTGCAGGCCACGGATGATCTCCACCAGCGCCATCATGGGCACGGGGTTGAAGAAGTGCATGCCGATGAAGCGGTCGGGCCGTTGCGTGGCGGCAGCCAGCTTGGTGATGCTGATCGAACTGGTGTTGGTGGCCACGATCACCTCGGGCGCGAGCAGGCCGTCGAGCTGCTGCAGGATCTTGATCTTCAGGCCCTCGTTCTCGGTGGCGGCTTCGATGACCAGCTGCGCGCCCTTGAGGTCCTCGTAGTTCGTCGAACCTTTGATGAGCGCCAGCGCCGCGTCCTTGTCGGAGGCGCTGATCTTCTCCTTCTTGATCAGGCGGTCCAGGCTGCCGGCCACGGTGGCCAGCCCTTTGTCCACGGCGGCCTGCGCGATGTCGACCATCACCACGCGGATGCCCCGCGTGGCGCAGGCTTGTGCGATGCCGTTGCCCATGGTGCCCGAGCCGATGATGCCGACGGTCTGGATGGTGTTCATGAATGCCAACTCCTGAATTTGATTGCGGTCTTGTTGGGGGTTTTCCCGGCGTCGCCGGTGTGTCTTTCCTAGGCAGCACCGCCTACTGGTGCCCGGGCGCCTGTGCTAACTTGCCCCACGGATTGTCGCGCACCGGCTTCGGCGCGTGGCCCACACGGAGACACCCATGTTCGACTACATCATCGTCGGCGGTGGATCGGCCGGCTGCGTGCTGGCTTCCCGCCTGAGCGAAGACCCTGCGGTTCGCGTCGCCCTCATCGAAGCCGGCCCGAGCGACCGCAGCGTGCTGATCCACTGTCCCGCCGGCCTGGCCGCGATGGCGCGTTTCGAGCTCAATGGCTGGGGCTACGGCACGGTGCCGCAGCCCGGCCTGAACGGGCGGCGAGGCTACCAGCCGCGCGGCAAGGTGCTGGGAGGATCCAGCTCCATCAACGCCATGATCTACGCGCGCGGTCACGCCAGCGACTACGACCGCTGGGCGGCTCAGGGCAATCCCGGGTGGTCTTTTGCGGACGTGCTGCCGTATTTCAAGCGCGCCGAACACAATGAACGCGGCGCTGACGCACTGCACGGCCAGGGTGGCCCGCTCAACGTGATGGACCTGCGGAGTCCGAACGCCTTCCTCCCTTCGTTCGTGGAGGCGGGCGTGCAGGCAGGCTATCCGCTCAACACCGACTTCAACGGCCCGCAGCAGGAAGGCGTGGGCGTCTACCAGGTCACGCACAAGAACGGCGAGCGTTACAGCGCGGCCAAGGCCTACCTCACACCGCACCTGGAGCGAAGCAACCTCCAGGTGATCACCCGTGCGCTGACCACCCGGGTGGTGCTGGACGAAGAGGAATCGCCACCGCGCGCCGTGGGTGTCGAATACCGTGGCAACGGCGGCCGCGGGCCGCTGCAGATCCTGCGGCTGCGCGAAGGCGGCGAGGTGGTGCTGAGTGCCGGCGCCTTCGGTTCACCGCAGCTGCTCATGCTCTCGGGCATCGGCCCGGCTGACCACCTGGCCGAACACGGCATCCGGGCGGTGCACGACCTCCCGGGTGTCGGGCAGAACCTGCACGACCATGTGGACGTGGTGCTGGTGGTCAACGCACCCAAGGTGAAGGATCTCTTTGGTCTTTCGTTGGGCGGCGTGGGGCGCATGGTGCGGGGCATCTTCGATTGGCGGGGCCGGCGCAGCGGCATGCTCACCACCAACTTCGCCGAAGCCGGCGGCTTCATCAAGAGTTCGGCGGACGAACCCATCCCCGACCTGCAGCTGCATTTTGTCGTCGGCAAGCTGGTCGACCACGGGCGCAAGACCGTGTTTGGCCACGGCTTCTCGTGCCATGTGTGCCTGCTGCGCCCGAAGAGCCGGGGCACGCTGCGCCTGTCCAGCGCCGATCCGCAGGCCGCGCCCCTGATCGACCCGGCCTTCCTGAAGGAGCCGGACGACATGGCGCGTCTGCTGCGCGGCTTCAAGCTCATGCGCAGCCTGCTTCAGCAACCCGCGCTCGCACGCCACGGTGGCACCGAGTCCGCCTCGTCTGCCCAGGCGCAGAGCGACGCGCAGATCGAGCAGTTCATCCGCAACCATGCCGACACCATCTACCACCCGGTGGGCACGTGTCGCATGGGTCCTGGTGCGATGGATGTGGTGGACGCCAGCCTGCGCGTGCACGGCGTGGCGGGATTGCGGGTGGTGGATGCGTCGGTGATGCCCGAGGTGGTAGGCGGCAACACCAATGCGCCGGTGATCATGATGGCCGAAAAGGCCGTGGACATGATTCGAGGTGAAAGGCTACTTCCGGCGCATCAGGGTCGACTTGCCGAACAGGCTCTCGATCAGGTCGACGGCCAGTTCGGCGGTGCGGTTGCGAACGTCCAGCGCGGGGTTGAGCTCCATCACGTCCAGTGAGGCCAGCCGACCGGTGTCGGCAATCATCTCCATGCACAACTGGGCTTCCCGGTACGTCGGCCCGCCGAGCACGGTGGTGCCCACGCCGGGCGCGATCTCGGGGTCGAGGAAATCGACGTCGAAACTCACGTGCAGGTGGGTGTGGTCGTCCACGCCCTTGAGCGCTTGTTCCATCGTGTGCCGCATGCCCATCTCGTCGATGTAGCGCATGTCGAACACCTCCAGACCGGCCTGGTGCACCAGGCGCTTTTCGCCCGCGTCCACGCTGCGGATGCCGATCTGCCGCACCTGGCTGGCTTCGATGGCGGGCGTGTGACCACCGATGCCGGTGAGGCGCGCCGGGCCGTAGCCGCAAAGCAGCGCCACCGGCATGCCGTGGATGTTGCCGCTGGGAGTGAGGTCGGCGGTGTTGAAGTCGGCGTGGGCGTCGAGCCAGAGCACGCGCAATTTCCGGCCCGATGCGCGGCAATGGCGCGCCACCGCGCTGATCGAGCCCAGGCCCAGGCAATGGTCGCCGCCCAGCACGATGGGCAGGTGCCCCTGCACCAGTTCAGCGTGCACCGCCTCGTGCAGGCGCTCGTTCCAGGCCACCACTTCGTCCAGGTGCCGATAGCCTTCGGCGGGCGGCTGCCAGGGATTGGAGGGCCCGGCGAGGTTGCCCCGGTCCATCACCCGCAACCCCTGGCCCTCCAGCACGGTGGCCAGGTTGGCCACCCGCAAGGCTTCGGGACCCATGGAAGCGCCGCGCGCGCCGGCGCCGATGTCGGTGGGGACGCCGATGAGGCTGATGTCGGGTTGCATGGCGCCATTGTGGTGGAAGGCGCGGGGACGTGGCGAGGTGAACGACAATCCCTCACCCTTGGCTGAGCGTTTTCTTCATGTCCGATTCCTCCGACGTCTTCTGGTCTTCCTGCGGTCACGACCGCCTCGCTCGCAACGCGCGGGGCTGGCTGGTGCCCACCGCCGACTACTGGCGGTTCTGGCTGTCGCGTCCCGAACTGGCGCTGGTGGAAGAGTCCTGCGATGCCGAGAAGGCGCTGCAAGCGAGCCTGATGCAGGAACCCCAACGGGCCGTGGCGGCACACGAACTCGAGGCGGTGGAAGACGCCGACGTTCGCGCCAACCACCGGCTGTTCCTGGACTGGCGCGACGCGGTGATCGCCGCCGGTTCGCTTGAAGCGGCCTACGCGGGCCTCTTCAAGGCAGGCGCCATCCAGGTGCCGCCCCTGTTCCTGGATCTCATGGTGCAGGCCATCGTCTGCCATTTGCTGGGCCAGGAGTCCGATCCCTGGCGCTGGCGGGCGGCGGAACTGCTGTTTCGCCGACAGCGCGTGAGCGTGCAGGACGGGCGGGTGCTCAGCGGCGACAGCGAGGTGCTGGACATGCTCAACGAGACCGCTGGCCTGGGCGAAGTGGGTCGCCTGCTCCTGCAGGGTGGCGCTGCCTTGCCGCAGACGCAGATCGAGGTGCTGGGCGACGACAGCGCCGAACGCTACCTGCGCAGCCGCCAGGGCGCTGGCCGGTTCAACTTCGTGCTGGACCTCACCCACGAAGTGCAGAACGAGTTGCCCCACGGCCTCACGCTGACCATGACGCGCGCACGCTCGGGGCTCAAGGCGCTGGCCGCGGTGCTGGAAATGTGGGTGCAGCATTTCCACGGTGTGGTGGTGAAGATCCAGCCCGAGGCACGGGTGGAAGATCCTTCATGGCGCTGGCACCTGGGGCTGGACGTGGAATCGAGCGCATTGCTCAACGACCTCTACCTCGGCCATGAGGTCGAGCCCGAACGCCAGCAGCGGCTCATCAGCCTCTTCCGGCTGACGTTTGACGACCCGCAGCACATGCGCGCCGACGTGCGCGGCAAGCCGGTCTACCTGGGCCTGGCGATGACGGCCGGCGGTTTGCTCAAGCTCAAGCCGCAGAACCTGCTGCTGAACCTGCCGCTGGCGCAGCCGGCCTGAACAGGCCCTACATGTTGCGGCGGTACTGCCCGCCCACCTCGAACAGCGCGTTGGTGATCTGGCCAAGCGAGCACACGCGCACCGCGTCCATCAGCACCTCGAACACGTTGCCGTTCTCGATCACCGCCTGACGCAGTCGCTGCAGCATGGCTGGGGACTCCGCAGCGTGGCGCGCATGGAAATCGGCCAGGCGCTGAAGCTGGCTCTGCTTTTCCTCGTCGGTCGAGCGGGCCAGTTCCAGCGTCTCGGGCGTGGGGTCGCCGTGCGGGTTGCGAAACGTGTTCACGCCCACGATCGGGTATTCGCCCGTGTGCTTGAGCATTTCGTAATGCATGGATTCGTCCTGGATCTTGCCGCGCTGGTAGCCGGTTTCCATCGCACCCAGCACGCCACCGCGCTCGGCGATCTTCTCGAACTCCTGCAGCACCGCTTCTTCCACCAGCTCGGTGAGCTCGTCGATGATGAAGGCGCCCTGGTTGGGGTTTTCGTTTTTCGCCAGACCCCACTCGCGGTTGATGATGAGCTGGATCGCCATGGCGCGGCGCACCGAGTCTTCGGTCGGCGTGGTGATGGCCTCGTCGAACGCGTTCGTGTGCAGGCTGTTGCAGTTGTCGTAGATCGCAATCAAGGCCTGCAGCGTGGTGCGGATGTCGTTGAACTGGATCTCCTGCGCGTGCAGGCTGCGGCCGCTGGTCTGGACGTGGTATTTCAGCTTCTGGCTGCGCTCGTTGGCGCCATACCGGTCGCGCAAGGCCACCGCCCAGATGCGCCGCGCCACCCGGCCCAGCACGGTGTACTCCGGGTCCATGCCGTTGCTGAAAAAGAAGCTCAGGTTGGGCGCGAAGTCGTCGATGTGCATGCCGCGCGCCAGGTACGCCTCGACAAACGTGAAACCGTTGGAGAGCGTGAAGGCCAGCTGGCTGATCGGGTTCGCACCGGCCTCGGCGATGTGGTAGCCGCTGATCGAGACCGAGTAGAAGTTGCGCACGTCGTGGTGCACGAAGTACTCGGCAATATCGCCCATCACCTTGAGCGAGAACTCGGTGGAGAAGATGCAGGTGTTCTGGCCCTGGTCTTCCTTGAGGATGTCGGCCTGCACCGTGCCGCGCACATTGGCCAGCACCCAATCGCGGATCTTGGCGGCTTCGGTGGCGGTCGGCTGGCGGCCGTTCTCGGCTTCGAACTTCTCCAGGTTCTGGTCGATGGCGGTGTTCATGAACATCGCCAGAATGCTGGGCGCCGGACCGTTGATGGTCATGGACACCGACGTGGCCGGGTGGCAGAGGTCGAATCCGCCGTACAGCACCTTCATGTCGTCCAGCGTGGCGATGCTCACGCCCGAGTTGCCCACCTTGCCGTAGATGTCCGGGCGCGGGTCGGGGTCGTTGCCGTAGAGCGTGACCGAATCGAACGCGGTGGACAGTCGCTTGGCCGGTGTGCCTGCGGAGAGCAGCTTGAAGCGGCGGTTGGTGCGGAATGGGTCGCCTTCGCCGGCAAACATGCGCGTGGGGTCCTCGCCCTCGCGCTTGAAGGCGAAGGTGCCTGCGGTGTACGGAAAGCTGCCGGGCACGTTGTCCAGCATCAGCCACTTGAGGATCTCGCCATGGTCCTCGTATTTCGGCAAGGCCACTTTGCGTATGACGGTGCCCGAGAGGCTTCGGGTGGTGAGCGCGGTGCGGATTTCCTTGTCGCGGATCTTCACCACGTACTCGTCGCTGGCGTAGGCCTTCTGCATGTCGGGCCATTGCACGAGCAGTTTGCGCGCCGCAGGATCCTGGTCGAGCTCGCGCACCTGGGCCAGGTCGATGACCGCTTCGGCGGCGCGCGAACGCTCCGGCTTTTCCACGCGCAGCATGGCGGCGCTGGCTTGAAGCTGCTGGATCTCGCGTGCCAGGCGGGCCTGCTCGATGGCTTTCTTCTTGTAGCCGCGCACGGTGTCGCTGATGTCGGCCAGGTAGCGCGTGCGCGCGGGCGGCACGATGGGCGTCTGGTTGGTGCTGTGCCGCACGGTCACACGGGGCAACTGGCCGTCCTGGAGCGGCAGGCCGAGCTCGCCCAGCCGGATCTTCAGCGCCTGGTAAAGCGCGGTCACGCCGTCGTCGTTGAAGCGCGCGGCCATGGTGCCGAACACCGGCATCTGGTCGGGCGGCGTGCCCCAGGCTTCCTGGTTGCGCTGCACCTGCTTGGCCACGTCGCGCAGCGCATCCAGCGCGCCCTTGCGATCGAACTTGTTGATGGCGACGAAGGCGGCGAAGTCGAGCATGTCGATCTTCTCGAGCTGGCTGGCCGCGCCGAATTCGGGCGTCATCACGTACATGGGCACGTCCACGTGCGGCACGATGGCCGCGTCGCCCTGGCCGATGCCGGAGGTCTCGACCACGATCAGGTCGAAGCCGGCACACTTGCAGGCCGCGATCACGTCGGGCAGGGCGGCGCTGATCTCGCTGCCGAAATCGCGCGTGGCCAGGCTGCGCATGTACACGCGCTGTCCCTGGCTCCAGGGGTTGATGGCGTTCATGCGGATGCGGTCGCCCAGCAGGGCGCCGCCGCTCTTGCGGCGAGAGGGGTCGATGGAGATCACGGCCACGCGCAGGCGGTCCGCCTGGTCCAGGCGCAGGCGGCGGATGAGTTCGTCGGTGAGCGAGGACTTGCCCGCGCCGCCTGTGCCCGTGATGC
Source organism: Hydrogenophaga sp. (assembly GCF_051858985.1). Taxonomy (GTDB): domain Bacteria; phylum Pseudomonadota; class Gammaproteobacteria; order Burkholderiales; family Burkholderiaceae_C; genus Hydrogenophaga. The sequence goes on from NZ_JBHYGM010000003.1 coordinate 68,745, forward strand.
CCAGCACCGGGACCTTTTTCGATGCGGCCTGCTCGCGAAGCGCGGAGACCACCGAAGCGTCCGCGTTGCCGTTCTCCAGCGCGGTGATGAGCTGCGCGAGCGCGCGCCAGTTCATCTCCCCCTGGCCCTCGATGGCGGTCAGCGCCTTGGGCGCGTAGGGACTCAGGTCGCGGTCGCAGCGCATCACCATCTCACCGATCATTCCGGCCAGGCCCATCTTCTGGCCGTCTTCTGGGCTGTAGATGCGCGTCACGCCGTAGTCCTGCAGCTCGCGGATTTCGGCCGGCACGATCACACCGCCGCCGCCACCGAACACCTGGATGTGCTCGCCGCCGCGGCTCCTGAGCAGGTCCACCATGTACTTGAAGTACTCGACGTGGCCGCCCTGGTAGGAGCTGATGGCGATGCCCTGCGCGTCTTCCTGCAGCGCGGCGGTCACCACCTCATCGACCGAGCGGTTGTGGCCCAGGTGGATCACCTCGGCGCCCATGCCTTGCAGGATGCGCCGCATGATGTTGATGGCCGCGTCGTGCCCGTCGAACAGGCTGGCGGCGGTGACGAAGCGCACCTTGTGCGTCGGACGGTAGTTGGCCAGGGCCTGGAATTCGGCGGCTAGGTTGCTCATGGTTGTCTCTCTGGGGCGTCTTGTTCGGAAAACTCAGGCGATGCGCAGTTTGCTCAACGCGGGATTCTCGGGGGGATAACGCAGTTTCAATGCCTTGAGCGTGTCGCGCACCACGGTGGCGATCATCAGGTTGCGGTGGGTCTTGGAGTCCGATGGCACCACCGTCCACGGTGCCCAAGGGGTGCTGGTGGCGTTCAGCAGCGCTTCGTAGGCCGCTTGGTAGTCGTCCCACTGCTTGCGCACCTCGAGGTCGCCGAGGCTGAATTTCCAGTGCTTGGTGGGATCGTCCACGCGTTCCTGCAGGCGCTCGCGCTGCTCGTCCTTGCCGATGTGCAGCATGAACTTGAGGATGACGGTGCCGGTTTCGGCGAGCAGGCGCTCGAAATCCTTGATGTGCTCGTAGCGTCGTTGCGTCTGCTCGGGCGTGATCCAACCGTTGACGGTGGGCACCAGCACGTCCTCATAGTGGCTGCGGTTGAAGACCGTGATCTCGCCGGCGGCGGGCACCTTCTGGTGGATGCGCCAGAGATAGTCGCGCTCGCGTTCGGGTTCGGTAGGGGCTTTCCACCCCACGGTGTGCACGCCCAGCGGGCTGGTGCGCGCGAACACGCCGCGCACGGTGCCGTCCTTTCCCGAGGTGTCGGTGCCCTGCAGCACCACCAGCAACTTGAAGCGCCGATCGGCATAGAAGAGGTTCTGCAGTTCGTCCAGCTCGGCCGACAGCGCCGCGACGGCTTCCTGGTCGGCCGCCTTGTTGCCGCCGGAGAACGGTTTGGCGTCGGTCTTGAAGGATTTGAGCGACACGCCCCGCGCCTTGCCGGGCATCACCTGCCAGTCGCGCCAGGTCGAGCCCTTGCCGGCAACCACGGCGGAAGGGGGAAAGGGCAGGTCGGCGTCGTTCAGGCTGGGCATGGGCGTCGCATGAAGTGAGGTTTGGGACGTTGACGTTTACGTAAACGTCAACAACGCAGGATGTTAACCCCATCGGGCAAAAAAAGGGGCGCCGAAGCGCCCCCTGCAGGGTTTTGCCGGACGCGCCCGGATCAGCGGTACAGCACCTGCGGCAGCCACATGCCGATGGCGGGGAACTGGTACAGCAGCACGATGGCCAGGATCTGGATGCCCATGAAGGGCAGCATGCCGGCGAAGATCTGGTTCAGCGTCACGTGCGGCGGACTCACCCCCTTCAGGTAGAACGCGCTCATGGCCACCGGGGGGCTCAGGAATGCGGTCTGCAGGTTCAGCGCCACCAGGAGGCCAAAGAACAGCGGATCCACCCCGAAGTTGTCCAGCAGTGGAATGAAGATGGGCATGAAGATCACGATGATCTCGGTCCATTCCAGCGGCCAGCCCAGGATGAAGATGATCACCTGCGACAGGATCAGGAACTCCGTCTTGGACAGGTTCATGCCCAGCACCCAGTTTTCCACCAGTTCCTGCCCACCCAGCAGCGCGAACGCCGCCGAGAAGATGGCCGAACCGACGAACAGCCAGCACACCATGGCGCTGGTCTTGGCGGTGAGGAACACGCTTTCCTTGACCACGCCGAAGGTGAGTTGCCGGTAGGCCGCCGCGAGCAGGAAGCCACCGAACGCGCCCACCGCCGCCGCTTCGGTGGGCGTGGCCAGGCCGAACACGATGGATCCGAGCACGGACAGGATGAGCACCAGCAGCGGGAAGAAGCTGGAGAGCAGCATCTTGAACACTTCCAGTCGCGTGAAGCTCAGGATGGCGTAGAAGATCACCATCGCCAGGGCGCCCACGGCCAGCCCGATCCAGAAGCTCATGGAGGCGGGTTTCGTGGTGGCGACCTCTTCGGCTGGCGTCTGGGCACTGGCGGTCGCTGCGGCAGCAGGCTCGGCCACGGCACCGGGTGGCTCGGCCACACCGCCAGCCCGTTCGGCACCCGGCGGCTCCGACACGCCCCCTGCCTCGGTACTCGGCGGCTCGGCCAGGGCGCCGTCTTCCGACGGTGGCTCGGCCAGGCCGCCTTCATCGGAGGAGGGGGGCTCGGCCAGACCGCCTTCGCTGCCGCTGTCCTCATCCACGCTGGACCCGGCGCCCATGGGCTGCAGTTCTTCGTAGGTCTCCACCGGCACCACCGTGGTCGCGCTCTGGTAGCTCGCGAACGCCACCGCAGCAAACAGGATGGCGGGCAGCAGGGCGATGCCGAGCTGGCCCAGCAGGTAGCCCGTGGACACGCCCTGGTTGCGCTTGCCCTTCAAGGCCTTGACCAGGTGGGAGACGGCCCAGCCGTCGCCTCGGGCGCCAATGGCCGTCAAGGGCGCAGGCAGCGGCACGAAGCGCTGCGCAGCGGTGAGCGGCGGAGCCCAGGCCGGCTTGAGCTTGGCCATGATGATCACGTACAGGATGTACAGGCCCGCCAGCATGATGCCGGGGAAGAAGGCGCCCGCGTACAGCTGCACCACCGACACGCCGGCGGTGGCGCCATACACGATCAGCAGGACCGAGGGCGGGATCAGGATGCCCAGGCAGCCGCCGGCCGTGATCACGCCGGCAGAGAGCCGCACGTCGTAGCCCGCCCTCAGCATCTGCGGCAGCGCCAGCAGGCCCATGAGCGTGACAACGGCGCCCACGATGCCGGTGGCGGTGGCGAACACCGCGCAGGTCACCAGCGTGGCCACGCCCAGCGAGCCGGGCACGCGCGCCAGCGCCAGGTGCAGGCTTCTGAAGAGCTTGTCGATCAGGTTGGCGCGCTCCACGAGGTAGCCCATGAACACGAACAGCGGGATCGAGATCAGCACGTCGTTGCCCATCACCGAGAACGCGCGCTGCACCATCAGGTCCAGTGTCTGCTTCATGGCGCCGGCCGCGGTCTGGTCGCCCGAGTGGTAGGCGAAGAACGCGAACATCATGCCCATGCCCATGAGGGTGAAGGCAGTGGGAAAGCCCAGCATGATGGCCACGACCACCAGGGAAAGCATGAGCAGGCCGTAGTGCCCGTTGGTCATGGTCTCCACGCTGAACACCATCGCGAGTGCCGCGGCGCCGATGAGCGCCATCAGGGTGAAGCCGAACCAGAGTTCCTTGCGAATTTTCATCACTGGCCGCCTTTCTTCACGACCAGGCTGTCCAGCGCTTCAATGTCGGCGTCTTTCACGTTCACCATTTCCTTGAGCTTGTCCACGTCCACTTCTTCCACGTCCTCCTCCCGGGAGGGCCACGCGCCGGTCTGCAGGCACATGATGCAGCGGATGATTTCGACGATGCCCTGAAGCAGGAGGAAAGCGCCTGCGATCGGTACCACGAACTTGAACGGGTAGAGCGGCAGAGGGTCGGCGTTGAAGGTCTGTTCGCGGATGGCCAGCGATTCGTTGGCGAAAAACCAGCCGGCGTAGGTCAGGGCCACGATGCCGGGGAGGAAGAACAGCAGGTAGAGCGTGAGATCGATGGCGGCCTGCGTGCGGGGCCTGAAGAAGCCATAGAGCACGTCGCCGCGCACGTGGCCGCTCTTGGCCAGTGTGTACGCGCCGGCCGTCATGAACAGCAGGCCGTACAACATGATCTGCGCGTCCAGCACCCAGGCATGCGGGGTGTTCAGCACATAGCGGGAGAAAACCTCCCAAGTGATCAGCACGGTGAGCGCAATCACGCTCCACGCGCACGCTTTCCCGAACCACGTCGACAAACGGTCAACGGACAGCAGTAGTTGTTGCATGTGTATTTCCAGAAACAGAAAGGGGCGCCCGCAGGCGCCCCGAGCGACAGCGAGCCCGATCAGGACTTCTTGGCGCCCTTGCCGAAGTAGTGGTTGTACGCCATCTTGAAGTCGACCATGTAGTCGTTCTGCCACTGGCCGGCACGCTCGGCAAACGCCTTCTGCGAATCCAGCACCTTCTGGAAGACGGGGTTGGTCTTGGCCTTCTCGGCGATGGTCTCGTCCCATGCCGCGAGCTGGGCGCGCAGGATCGGGTCGGGCGTCTTGTAGAACTTCACGCCAGCCTTCTTCAGCTCGATGTAGTCCTGCGAATTGCGCTGGATCGCCTTCCAGCTCATGTCGGCGCTGGCGGCCTGCACGGCGTAGTCAACGATGGCCTTGACTTCGGCGGGCAGGGCGTTGAGCTTGGTCTTGTTGAACAGGATCTCGAACTGCTCACCGCTCTGGTGGAAGCTTTGCAGCATGCAGTTCTTGGCCACGTCGGGGAAGCCCAGCACGCGGTCAGAGGACGCGTTGTTGAACTCGGCCGCGTCGATCAGGCCGCGGTCGAGCGCGGGCACGATCTCGCCGCCGGGCAGCGGGTTCACGGCGGTGCCCATCTTGGTGAACACGTCCACCGCCAGGCCCACCGTGCGGAACTTCAGGCCCTTCATGTCGGCCACCTTGGAGACCGGCTTCTTGAACCAGCCCAGTGGCTGCGTGGGCATGGGGCCGTAGAGGTAGGAGGTCACGTCCAGGTTCAGGCTGCCATAGATCTCTTCGAGCAGCGCCTTGCCGCCACCGTAGTTGTGCCAGGCCAGCACCATGTTGGGATCCATGCCGTAGGCCGGGCCGGAGCCCCAGAGCGCCAGTGCGGAGTTCTTGCCGTAGTGGTAAGCCACCACGCCATGGCCGCCATCGAGCGTGCCCTTGGCCACGGCTTCAAGCAGCTGGAAGGCCGGCACCACGGCACCAGCGGGCAGCACTTCGATCTTCAGACGCCCGCCGGCCATGTCGTTGACCTTCTTGGCAAAGTCCTGGGCGTACTCGTGGAAGATGTCCTTCGAGGGCCAGGTGCTTTGAAAGCGCAACGAGGTCGTCTGTGCTGTTGCAATCATGGGCACGGACATGGCGCCAGCCGCGACGGCTGCACCTTTGAGGATGCCTCGGCGCGAAGTGACGGTTTTCTGATCTGACATCGGTTTGTCTCCAGTACGGGTTGATGAGCAGTCGATGATGCGCCATCGACCCTGTTGCACCGCGCAGGGTTTTCACCGACCGGCGGTCAATTAAGCGACGGCTCACGGTCACCTCTGCGGGGATACCCGCATCCCGATGAACCCGTTTGATCTATCTGATATTGCATTCTGGTATTTCCTTCGTTGTGGGTTCGCCGCCTCGGGGAGTTGCCGATATCCTTTGCCGCTCTGCCCGATTTCGCTGCTCCCATGAAACCCATCCAGCTCTTCGACCCCGCATCGAGCACCTACACCTACCTGCTGTTCGACCAGCAGAGTCGCGAGGCAGTCCTCATCGATCCCGTGGACGAGCAGCTTGAACGCGACCTCGCCACGCTGCAGGAATACGGACTCAAACTGGTGTGGACGGTGGAAACCCACGCGCACGCGGACCACATCACCAGTGCGGGTCGGCTAGCCGAGCTGGCAGGTGCGCGCACCGCAGCGCCCCATGGTTGTGGCATCGGCACGGCGGGCGTGCAGCTGCATCACGGCGACACGCTGAAATTCGGCGCCGAAACCCTCCAGGCCCTGCACACGCCGGGCCACACCGCGGGCAGCATGAGCTTTCTCTGGCGGGCCCACGTCTTCACCGGTGACACCCTGCTCATCAACGGCTGCGGACGCACGGACTTCCAGTCGGGCAGCGCCAGCGAGCTCTACCGCAGTCTCACGCAGGTGCTCTACACCTTGCCCGATGACACCGCCGTGTGGCCCGGACACGACTACCAGGGGCGCAGCCATTCCAGCATCGGACAGGAAAAGGCCGCCAACGCGCGGGTTGCCGGCAAATCGGAAGCCGAGTTCGTCGCCCTCATGGAGGCCCTGCAGTTGCCGCGGCCACGCCGCATCGACGAAGCGGTGCCCGCCAACCTGAGCTCCGGCTTGCGCCACGACGCCGACAGCGTGCTGCACATGCAGCCCAGCCCGGCCGCTGGCGTGCACCAAGGCAGCTACGCTGGCGACGTGTCGCCCGAACTGGCCTGGCAGTGGATGCAGGCGGGCGAAGCGGTGCTGGTGGACGTGCGAACCGATGCCGAGCGGGAATGGGTGGGCTTCGTGCCCGGGGCAGTGCCGGTGGCCTGGAAGCAGTGGCCGGGCATGGCCTTGAACCCGGAATTCGACCGCCAGATCCAGGACGCCGCCGGTGGCAAAAAGCTGGTGCTGCTGTGCCGCAGCGGTGTGCGTTCGATCGCGGCCGCCAGGCGGGCCACCGAACTGGGGCTGGAGGCCTACAACATCCTCGAAGGCTTCGAAGGCGACCCCGATGCCAGCGCCCAGCGCGGCAAAAAAGGGGGATGGCGCCGGCGCGGACTGTCATGGCGACAGAACTGAGACATATGTCACACACCGTCTGTGGCGGTTTTGCGTCACCGCCTGTCGGCTAAAACGACCGAAACTTGAGTAGAAAGCGTCACAACCCCTGTCAACCCTGACAGGGGTTGTGCGATTTTTCACGGATTTCTTTTTTCAATGGGGTTTTCTATCCGTTAGGAGAACTCCATGGCAACGCTGGAACTGGTCAGGGAAACCGTATCTAAGGAGCCGCCGCTCGCCAAATCTTTGCTGCAGCGCATTGAAAAAGACTTCAAACCGCGCTGGAACGGTCCATGGGGCGGCAAATTTGTGCTTCACGGTTCCCAGCCGGGTCCCAATGCGGTGCGTCTGGATGGCAACGACTACCTGAGCGTCACCGGCCACCCCGACATCGTGGCGGCCCAGGTGGAGGCCATCACCCGCAGCAGCGAGTTCGTCGTCCAGTCCGGCGTCTTCCTGTTGCAGCAGCACCCCACCCGTGCCCTGGAGATGTCGCTGGCCGACTGGGTGGGCAAGGAAGATGCCTTTGTCTGCCAGTCGGGCTATTCGGCCAATGTCGGCCTGCTGCAGTCCATTGCCGACGCCAATACGCCCGTGTACCTCGATACCCAGGCCCACGCCTCGCTCTGGGAAGGCGCCCACGCCGCACGCGCCCCCGCCCACGCGTTTCGCCACAACGATCCCGCGCACCTGGACAAGATGATGACCAAGAACGGTCCCGGCGTGGTGGTGGTGGACTCGGTCTACAGCACCACCGGCTCCGTGTGCCCGCTGGAGGACATCATCGAAGTCGTGGAAAAGCACGGCAGCATGATCCTGGTCGATGAGTCCCATTCGCTGGGTACCCACGGCCCGTCCGGGGCCGGTCTTTGCGCCGAACTCGGCCTCACCGATCGCGTGCACTTCATCTCGGCCAGCCTGGCCAAGTCGGTCGCCGGTCGTGCGGGTTTCTTCACTGCGCCGGCCAGCATGCGCTACTACATCCTGAGCTCGAGCTTCCCCAACATCTTCAGTTCCTGCCTGCTGCCCCATGAGATCGCCGGCCTCCGCGCCACCGTGGAAGTGCTGCGCAAAGCTGATGCGGAGCGCGCGCGCCTCAAGGTCATCACCGCCCGCGTGCGCGACACCCTCAGCGGCCTGGGATACCCCATCCACCACGGCACCGAGCAGATCATTGCGCTGGAGGCCGGCACCGAGCCCGACACCATGCGCCTGCGCGACGAGCTCGAAACGCGCGGCGTCTTTGGTGCGATCTTCTGTGCGCCCGCCACCAGCAGCAAGCGCGCCCTGGTGCGCCTGACGCTCAATGCGGCGCTCACCGAGGCCGAACTGCTGCACCTGGAAGCGGTGGCGCGCGAAGTCGCCCCGATCGTCAAGCCCTGGGACTGGCCATGTGCCCGCCGCGCCCGCGCCCAGGCCGGTCCACTGGAAATGGCCGCTTAGTTGTCGTGCACGGCCCGCCCGCCCTGGGCTTCCAGAAAATGCCGGTAGGCATAGATGGGCTGGGGCAGGTCGTCGGCATTCAGTGAGAACACCGCGGCGGTGAGCACGCCGTCGTCGCCAATGGGGAACGACACCGCAGTGCGCACCGGGCCGCGCAAGCCCATCTGCTGGTGAAGCTCGACGGCCGCCAGGCGCTGCCCGGCGCGCACCGCTCGCACCGCGTCAAAACCCAGCCCGGCCGATCCCGCCAGCTCGGCGAGATCCGGCAGGCTGGACGTGGGCTCCAGCTGCAGCCAGTGGCACTGGCCAGAGGCATCGAGGCCGATCAGACCGAACGGCTCACCCAGCACCACGTACTCCACCCAGTGCTGCTCCGTGTAGGTGCGCAGCGCCTGAGCCACCGAAGGAATCTGGAGCATCGACTGTTGCGCAGGCCGAAGCGCGGCCCGCCACAAGGTGTTCAGCCGGGGATGTGGTGTTTGCGACAGCTTGCGCAGCACACCCAGCAAATGGCGCGTGATGTCAGTGGTCTGCTTGGGCACGAACTGGTCGATGAGGCCGTTGTTGAAGGCCTGGATGGCGATCTGCTCGTCGGCCTGCCCGGTTAGCAGGACGCGCGAGCCCGGCCAGTCCAGCAGGGTGTTGAGCACCTTGAGCCCGTCGGTGCCAGGCATGGCGTAGTCGACCACGCAAGTCTGCGCCAGTTCGTAGCGCGAGGCGTTGATGGCCCAGTAGCGCAGCACCTGCGGCAACAGCGGCTGGCCCTGGCGCCAGCGCTCGATCATCTGCAGCTGCGCCATGGCATCGGCTTCCCATCGCGCGGGCTCGTTCTGCATGCGGGTAAAGAAGCCCGAAGGCCGGGAAAACAGCTCCACCTGCCAGTGCGCGGGAATGACCATTCCGAGCATTTCCAGGTAGTCGGTGTCGTCGTCCAGGAACAGGATGCCTCCCGGTCGGTGGAAAAGGGAAATGGTGAGTGCCATGTTGTCTTCAGCCTGGTGCAACCTCGGTCGGGTCGGCGGGGTTGTTGAGCGGCAGGTCGATCATGAAGACCGCGCCGAGCCCGGGTTCTGAGTGCACGCTGAGTCGGCCGTGCGCTGCTTCGACCACGTTCTTGCAGAACGTCAGGCCCAGACCGTTGCCGGCGCCGGCCTGGGTCGAGAAAAAGGGTTCGAAGATCCGCTGCTGTTGCTCGTGCGTGATGCCGATGCCGTCGTCCGACACAGCGATGCGCCCTTTGCCATGGTGGATGCCGACGTCCACACGCAGGTCGCCCGGACTGGGCGCGTTGCTCGCCGCCGCCAGCGCATGCAGCGCGTTCTTCATCAGGTTGGTCAGCACTTGGGCAAACAGGGGGCGCGAGGCGAGAAAACAGAAGTCGTGCTGGATGTGGACCTGCACGCAATCGCGCTCGCGCGACGAGCGGTAGGGATACTGGCTCACCACTTCCTGCACAAGCTCGGCCGCCATGATGGGGGACTGCTCGCGCGGCAGGCGCATCAGTTGCGCGTTGGAGATCTGCGTGTCGATCTGGCGGTTCATGCTGCGCACGAGGTTCTGCAGGCGCGTGGCCAGTTCCTCCAGCTTCTTGCGCTTGGCTTCAGGTACCTCGTGCTGAACCAGGTTGCGCAGCACATCGCCCATGAGGTTGACGGTGGCCAGTGGCGTGCGCAGCTCGTGCGCCATGACGCCCATGGTGCTGAGCGTGTTGAGCAACCGCGCTCGCCGCAGGTTGGCGCTGGAGAAACCCAGCATCAGGCCCATCAGCCACGCGAACACGATCACCACCGCGTTGGCCAGGGGTTGCTCGATGGTGTGCGTGGAGCCGCTGAGCAGCTCGGCAGAGAGCCACCCCGCCGTGCCGCCAGAGATGAGCCCGATCGTGGCGAGTCGCCAGTCGGTGGCGTGGTAATAGATCAGGATCATGGCGGCCACGCTGGCCACCCAGGCCGCATTGCCGCCGTTCATCCAGTACATCCAGGTGAAGAACCAGGGCAACTGGATCCAGGTGGCGATGGTGAACAGCCGGCCGCTTTCGGTGGACGTGGGGTCCTTGCTGGTCTTGGGCAGCACATAGATGAGTGCCAGGAACGCCATCAGCAAGCGAGCCCACACGTTTTCATAAGGCTGCGGAACCCAGTGGCCCCAGATGCCGTAGATGATGAGGTGGCCGGTGAACGTGAATGCGCCAATCCACAACAACCGATTCCTGGAAGGGTGCAGAATAGGCTCCATGGGGGCGTGGACGACTTCGTCCAGCAGCCACCGCCAGAGTCGGGCTCTGGCGCTGACCATCCACAACCGGTCCAAAGACAATATGCACTCCTTCGTTCGTCGGACACCTGCCGCGTATGACAACTCCCATCCTGACCCAGATGGCATTGTCTATGCAACAGGGTGTTGCAAACCATGACCTTGCCTGTCAACTTTGACAGTGTGGGCCTGGACGGCATTCTGGCCGACTGGTTGTGCGCGCTTCGCGAGCAGGGTGTGGAAGCGGTGCTGGTGCTCGGGCCCGATCCACTCGGTGGACGTGACCAGCGCGACGTGCTGGCGGTGCACCCGCCGCGCTTGCTCGGACCTGCTCAGGCGTTGGCCGAAAGCCTGGACTTCGGCGCTGGCTGGCGCGACAGCGATGCGCCGCTGGTGGCCTGGCAGGACATCTCCAAATCGGCTTTCGAACAATCCAGCCGCTGGCGGCGCCTGTGGCTGGCGCACGGCTACCAGACCTTGGTCCGGGTCGCGTTCAGCCTGCCCGCGGGCCGCGCCTTCGAGTGCTTCATGTTCAGCCCGCGTGCGTTCGCAGACCGTTCCGAGGCTGCCGCGCTGGCCTGGTCGGCCTTCAATGTGTGGCCGATGCTGCGGCGATCGATCGCCGAGCAGCGGGTGGCGCTGAGCCCTCGCGAACTGGAAAGTCTCAACCTCGCCTTCGAAGGGCTCACCGCTCGGGAAACTGCGCAGCGCATGGATTGCTCCGAGCGCACGGTGAACTACCACCTGGCCAATGCCATGGCCAAGCTGCAGACGGACAACAAGCTGGCGGCCGTCCAGCGGGCCTGCTGGATCGGCCTGATCTAGGCCCCCCGCGCTCCACCGCTGCGCGGGTCGCTGCCCCCCGTGGGCCTGATCCGGCTTGGGGCGGCCCGGGGCCGCATCGTCAACGCCACGTGCTGCACCGCATCAAAGGTGCCGCCGGCCCATGGTCATAATCCGCGCATGACTTTTCTGGCCCTCGACGTAGGGAACACCCGTCTCAAGTGGGCCCTGTACGACGCTCCGCGCGTGGGGGCCGCCCTGCTGGCCAGTGGCGCGCAGTTCCTCGAAAACATCGAATCCCTGCAGGAAGGCGACTGGCACGACCTGCCCGCGCCCGACAAGGTGCTGGGCTGTGTGGTGGCCGGTGATGCGGTCAAGCGGCGGGTGGAAGAGCAGCTCGAGCTGTGGGACGTGGTGCCGCAGTGGGTGGTCTCGAGCAGCGCCGAGGCGGGGCTGACGAATGGCTATGACCATCCGGCCCGGTTGGGCTCCGACCGCTGGGTCGCCATGATCGGTGCACGCCAGCGTCTGCTGGCCAGAGGCCTTCGCCGTCCGTGCATTGTGGTGATGGTGGGCACGGCCGTGACGGTGGAGGCCATCGACACCGAGGGGCGTTTTCTGGGTGGCATCATCCTGCCGGGACACGGCATCATGCTGCGCGCGCTCGAGTCCGGCACCGCCGGACTGCATGTGCCCACTGGCGAAGTCTGCGACTTCCCCACCAACACCAGCGACGCGCTCACCAGCGGAGGCACCTTCGCCATTGCCGGCGCCGTGGAGCGCATGGCCGACAACCTTCGCCGGCACTGCGGCGAGGAACCGGTCTGCTTCATGACCGGCGGCGCCGGCTGGAAGATGGCACCCAGCATGTCCACGCCGGTGGAGCTGGTGGAGAGCCTGATCTTCGACGGCTTGCTGGAAATTGCGGATCGCCGGCTGGCGATGGCCTGAAGGGTCAGGCCTTGGCCCGTGCCTCCCCCCAAGGGAGCATGAGGGTGAGCGTGAGCAAGCGTGAAAACTCCGGTTCGAACTGGTCAATGATCTTCTGCGGGTCCGGGCACAGGGTGGTGTCGGCGATCACGCCGAACTGCACGCCGCCGCCGTAACTCAGGATCGATACGCCAAGTCCCACGGTGCCGGTTTGTGGCACCCAGAACATCGTCTGCTCCAGGGTGGCGCCGCACACCTTCAGCTTGGTCGCCGGCCCAGGCACGTTGGTCATGACCGCCGTTGTCTTGCGCCCAAACAGGCTGAGCATGGCTTCCTGCGCGGGCTTGATCATCAGCCCGGCCACCGACAGCAAGCCGAAGGTCAGCAGGGGCTGAAGGCTGCCCTTGAGGTTGTTCATGCGTGAGCGCACGGTGAACACGCGCTCGATCGGATTGTCGAGCCCGATCGGGAGCACCAGCGGCACGAGGCCGAAGCGGTTGCCCAGTTTCCACGCGTCTTCCATGGGGCGAAGGTTGATCGGCACCATGGCGCGAATTTCCTTGCCCTGGATGTCGTCGCCCAGGCTGCGCAGATACGCGCCGATGGCACCGGCCACACAAGCCAGCAGCACGTCGTTGACCGAGCTGTTCAGCGCCTTGCCGATGGCCTTGACCTCATCCAGCGGAATGGGCTGGCACCAGGCCACGCGCTTGGCGGTGCCAGGCTGGCCCTTCAGGCGCGTGGGGGAGTCGTCGGGCATCAGGGCGAGCGCCGCCAGGTCGCTGGCGAGCTGGCCGCCCATGCGCGCCAGATCCATGGCCTGCCCCAGCGTGCTGCCCAGGCTTTGCTGTGGCGCGGCCAGCATGGAGAGCGATCTCGCGGCCCCGCCGCCCGCGGCTTCCAGGGCTTTGGCGGTGATGTCGCCAAAAGGCCGAATCAGGGTGTCGGCCAGCCAGTCCTCGGCACCGTTCAGGCCTGCCTTGCGCGACCGGCTCTGGCGCTGCGGCGGTGCGCCTCCGCCATCGACCAGGCTCATCATCACGCTGATCAGCGCGATGCCGTCGGCGATGCAGTGGTGGATGCGTGCAATCAGCGCCGATCCACCGCCGTATTGCTCGATGAGTTCAAAACGCCAGAGTGGGTGATCGTGGTCCAGCGGCTGCATGGCGAGTTCGGCCACGCGCTCCTGCAGGGCTTCCTGTTCGCTCTGTCCCCGTTTGCGCTTGAGCGCGCGAGTGACCACATGGCGTTCGAGTTGAAAGTCGGTGTCGTCCGACCAGTGCGCGCCTGCAGCGTCCTCGCGCGCCACCTGCACAAAACGCCGGTAGGGCAGGAGCCGCTCGCGCACGCGCTCGGCCAGCGCGGCATGGTCGATGCCCGGGCGCAGGATCCAAACGCCCACGATCATCATGAGGTTGGAGGGTGAGTCCATGCGCAGCCAGGCGGTGTCCACCTTGCTCATGCGCTCACCTTCCAGGCCCAGCGTGGTGGCCAGGGTCTGCTTGACCAGCGGCAATGGGCTGGAGCGGATCGGGCGAGCCGCGCTCGTGCGCTCGTCAGCGCCGCTTCGGGCGGCAACGCGTTGAACCATGGATGCTCCTCGGGTGCGAGAACCGGTCGATGCAAACCGGCGCCGCTGGTCTTGGGGTTGTGGGGCTATTGTGCAGACAGCTCAAACCGTAAGATAGCGGGACACCCCTAAGCCCGGCCGGTTCGAGCCGGGCGTTTCATGCCAACCAGGAGCAACCTACATGGCCGATCTCAAGTCCCGTTTCGACGCCGCCGTGGCGAATTCCAAGAACCTGAGCGAGCGGCCGGACAACGCCACGCTGCTGAAGATCTATGCGCTGTACAAGCAGGCAACCGCAGGCGACAACGCCGAGAAGAAGCCAGGTTTTGGCGACATGGTCGGCCGTGCGAAATGGGACGCCTGGAACGGACTGAAGGGAGCGTCGGGAGACGACGCCATGCAGCAGTATGTCGATCTCATCGAGAGTCTGAGCTGAGCTTGCGCGCTCGGACTCAGGGCCGGCTTTTCAGCCGGCTTTTTTCTTTTTGGCCGCGGGTTTCTTCTTCGCCAGCAGATCGTCCAGGTTTTTCACGATCTCGCCTTCGATGCGGTCCTTGAAGGCGCCCAGGAGGAAACCGAGCCGGGCATCGAGTTCGAAACGCTCTGCCGACACCTTGAGCGTGCCGCTCACGCCCGAGCGGGTGAACTGCACTTCGTCACAGTCATCGCCTTCTTCGTACGTGCAGCTCATGTCGAACTCGTTTTCGGCCTGCTCGGCCCAGCGCCAGGCCAGCTTGCGCGCGCCCGCCAGACCCAGCTGGTGATCGCGCTCGATGTGGATGTCTGCCATGGTGGTCTCGTCCTTCTTGATTCAGGGTCTTGCGCTGGTGCCACTGGCCACCGCGGTGCCGGCGAGGCCGTGCAGGGCCTTGTGGCGTTCTTCCTTGGGGAGTTCAGCCAGCGCACGCACCGCATCATAGAACCGCGCATAGTCGCGGTCTTCGCGTTCGAACAGGGTCATGAAGCCCGGAACCAGTTCGTCGTACGCAGCCTGCGCGGCGAAGCTGGCGTTGTTGGCGCGGGCCACGAAGCCGTCGTACCCGGCAAAGCCATTCCACTGGCTGCGCAGTCCAGCGTACTCGCGTCGGAAGTCTTCCATGACCACTGCCTTGCGCTGGAGCTTGGTGGCGTCGTCGAGCGAGGGGTCGCGGTAGAGCGTCTGCAGGCGCAGGCGCACCGTACCGGTGAGGGCGCGGAAGGCGCGGCGGCGTTCGTCGAAGCGGGCGTACTCGGCCTGGGCCTGCGGGAGCGCTCGGGTCTGCAGCCAACGCGTACCGCCCAGTCGCTCGACAGCGGTGGCGAAGGACTCGTTGAACACGGTGTCGTTGCGCACGTAGACAACCTGGTGCGCGAGTTCGTGGAACACCAGGCGCGCGAGTTCGCCTTCCGGATAGCCGATGAAGGTGTTGAGCAGCGGATCACCCCCGGCCCAGTTCATCCAGCCCAGCGTGGAGTAGGCCGGCACCGGGTACACGTTCACCTCCAGCGAAGCGTCCAGGCTGCGGCCGAAGGCCTGCGCATCGTCTTCGCTGAAATACCCGCGGTAGCCCACGCAGCCGGCCACCG
This sequence comes from Hydrogenophaga sp., assembly GCF_051858985.1. Classification (GTDB taxonomy): domain Bacteria; phylum Pseudomonadota; class Gammaproteobacteria; order Burkholderiales; family Burkholderiaceae_C; genus Hydrogenophaga. Next base: position 84,128 of record NZ_JBHYGM010000003.1, read on the forward strand.
GAAAGCACCAGGTCTGCAACGTGAGCGAGAGCGCGGGCGCGGCCACCACGTTGTAGACGACCGCGCGGCGCTGGAGGTCGGCGTAGCGGTGGTAGCTGGCGTTGTCCGGCAAGGCGAGATCGGTCACCGCAAAGTTGCGGATGCGCTGGGCCAGCGCCAGGCGGTCCTTGAGCGCAGAAGGCGTTTGAGGGTCGCTCAGCCACTGGTCCACCGGGCGCGCAGCCTGCATCAGCCGCAGATGTCCTGTGACGGACTGCCAGTAGTAGCCCACGCCCGTGGTGCTTGCACAGCCTGCGCCCAGCAGCGCCAGCATGATCAAGGCCAGGCGCGCGCGCATCACCCCGCCGCCGGCACGCCGGCCACCTCGACCAGGCAGTCGTAGAACACCGGACCGCGGCCCATGTCGGTGAGTCGCTGGCTGGTGACCTGATTGACGTTGGTGCCATCCAGACCCAGCTTGCGCCACCAGATGCCCAGGCCGTTGACCACACCTGGCCGCGCGCGGTGCGACACACGGGCCTTGCAACGGTATTCACCCCGGTCATTGAACACCCGCACCACCTGTCCACTTTGAATGCCACGCGGTTCGGCGTCGTCGGCGTGGATCTCCAGTACAGGCTCGCCCTCGATGTCGCGCAGGCTCTGCACGTTGACGAAGGTGGAGTTGAGGAAATTGCGCGCGGGCGGCGAGATCATGGCCAGCGGGTAGTACGCGGAACTGCCTGGCGTCTCGAAGTTGGGCAGGTGGTCGGGCAGCCCGTCCTGACCTTGCGCAGCCAGTCGGGCGCTGTGGAACTCGCAACGCCCCGATGGGGTGGAAAAGCCGCCCTGCGCAAACGGTGCCTCGGGCAGCGCCAGCGTGGCGAACCCCTGGTCCAGCAACTGCTGGAAGTCCACCGCATCACCAAAAGCGGCGCGGCACAGCGCCAGGTCGTCGTCGGCGAAGCAGGGGTCATCGAAGCCCATGCGGGTGGCCAGCGCGCGAAAGATGTCGGTGTTGGTGCGTGCCTGGCCCGCGGGGGCGATGGCGGGGCGGTTGAGCAGCACGTCGGTATGGCCGTAGCTGGTGTGGATGTCCCAGTGCTCGAGCTGCGTGGTGGCAGGCAGGACGTAGTCGGCGTGGTCGGCGGTGTCGGTCTGGAAATGTTCCAGCACCACGGTGAAGAGGTCTTCGCGCAGGAAGCCCTGCACCACCTTGCCCGAATCGGGTGCCACCGCCACCGGGTTGCTGTTGTAGACCACCAGCGCTTCGATCTTCGGACCAAACTCTGGCGAAGATTCGCGCAACAGATCGTCACCGATGGTGATCATGTTGATGGTGCGGGGGCGGTGGGTGCCCAGCAGGTCAGGGCGCTGCAAGGCTGCGCGGTCGACCGGGAAGTGCCCCGAAGCCGACAGCAGCAGGCCGCCTGCAGGATCACGCCAGGCGCCGACGAGCGCAGGCAGGCAGGCAATGGCGCGCACCGCGTTGCCGCCGCCGCGAACACGCTGCATGCCGTAGTTCAGCCGGATCGCCGCGGGCTTCGTGGTGCCGTAGTCGCGCGCCAGGTCCACGATCTGCTGCACCGGCACGCCACAGACCTCGGCCGCGCGTTCCGGTGGCCACTGCAGCGCGCGCTCGCGCAGGGCCTCCCAGCCCAGGGTATGGCGCTCGATGTAGTCGTGGTCGAGCCAGCCATGCTGGATCAGCTGGTGCATCACCGCCAGCGCGAGCGCGGCGTCGGTGCCCGGGCGCAGCGCAATGTGCTCGTGGCACTTGTCGGCCGTTTCCGTTCGGCGCGGATCGATGCACACCAGCCGCGCCCCCTCGCGCTTGGCCTGTTGCGCCAGGCGCCAGAAGTGAAGGTTGCTGCCGATGGAGTTGCTGCCCCAGATGAGGATCAGCTTCGACTGCGCAAAATGCTCCACCTTCATGCCGAGCTTGCCGCCCAGCGTCTGCACCAGGGCCTCTCCGCCCGCAGAGGAGCAGATGGTGCGGTCCAGGAACGAGGCACCAAGCCGGTGGAAAAAACGCGCCGCCATGGCTTCGCCCTGAACCTGGCCCATGGTGCCGGCGTAGCTGTAGGGCACGACGGCCTGCGGGCTGCGCGCTGCGATGTCCTTGAGTCGATGGGCGATGTCGTCCAGCGCCGTGTCCCAGTCCACCGGTTCGAACTGGCCGCTGCCTTTGGGGCCGCTGCGGCGCAACGGTTGCAACAGGCGATCGGGGTGGTAGGTGCGCTCGGTGTAGCGCGAGACCTTGGTGCACAGCGCCCCGTCGGTGTGCCGATGAGACGGGTTGCCCTGCACGCGCGTGGCCACACCGTTCTCCACCGTGGTGATGAATGAGCAGGTGTCGGGGCAGTCGTGCGGACATGCGCCGCGCACTTGCACAGCGGTTTCGTCAGCGGTCGCGATGTTCATGGTCTTGGGGTCTGGTGGGGGTCTGAAGCAGATGATACGGACACCTGAAAAGTGACCCAGGCGACGGACGGATTCGTGGCGGGGATGAGCGTAGGCCCTCGCGAGATTTGTGAGAAGAAATACCTTTGCCGATAGGAAGGAAATCGCATACGCTGCCTGTCACCCCATGACAACACGGAGTGACCCGACGATGCGACGCAGAGACTTACTCGGATACGCAGGCCAGCTGGCCGGCCTGCACGCATTGGCCAGTGTGGCGACTTCTGCACATGCCCAGTCGGCGGGCGTGAGCGACAACCGCATCCTGCTCGGCCAGTCCGCGCCCTTCAGCGGCGCGGCCGAACAACTCGGCCTGCAGTTCCATCTGGGCGCTCAGCTTTATTTCGAGGCGCTGAACCAGCGAGGTGGCGTCAATGGCCGGCGCATCGAGCTCAGGCGCCTGGACGATGGCTACGAGCCCGAGCGCTGCGCGGCCAACACGAAACAACTCATCGGCGAAGGCGTGTTCGCGCTGTTCGGCTACATCGGCACGCCCACCAGCGTGGTGGCGTTGCCACTGGCCACCGAGGCCAAGGTGCCGTTCTTCGCGCCCTTCACCGGGGCCGAGGTGCTGCGCGATCCTTTCAACCGTTACGCGATCCACGTGCGCGCGTCGTATTACGACGAGACCGCCTCCATCGTGCGGCAGACCACGTCCACCGGCATCAAGAAGATCGCTGTGTTCTACCAGAACGATGCCTACGGCAAGGCCGGTCTGGAAGGCGTGAGCCGCGCGCTCAAGGCGCTGAACCTGGAGCCAGCGGCGCTGGGGACGGTGGAGCGCAACACGGTCGATGTGGCCAAGGCGGTCAATGACATCATGGCGCAGCGACCCGAGGCGATCGTGCAGATCAGCGCCTACAAGTCGTGCGCTGCCTTCATCCGGGAGGCACGCAAACGCGGCTTCGTGGGCAACTTCTACAACGTCTCTTTCGTCGGCACGCAGGCGTTGCTGGACGAACTGGGGCCGGACGCCAAGGGCGTGGTGGTGAGTCAGGTGATGCCTTTCCCCTACACACCGGTCACCGGCATCTCGGGCGAGTACCTGGCGGCAGTCCGGGCCAAGCAGGGCCGTGCCGCGAACTACTCGGGCATGGAAGGCTTCGTGGCGGCCAAGGTGTTCACCGAAGCGGTCGATCGCGCGGGGCGCAACCTCACGCGCGACGGATTCATCTCCGCCATCCAGAGCATGCGCAACCTGGACATGGGTGGCTTCCCGGTGGATTTCGGACCGAACAAGCACACCGGTTCGAAATTCGTCGAGCTCACACTGCTCACCGAAGACGGGCGCATCCGCCGCTGAAGGCCCCTGCGCCTGGTTGGTTGTCGCGCCTGTGGCGGTCGCGCCGGGCCGTCTTCGCTACCATGGACCCTTTGAAATTCGCAGTGCCCGGCCCGGGCGCGCTCAGAGGTGCCCATGAAACTGATCGACTCCATCCTGACCCAGGCCGCCGGCATTGCCGCCGTGCGCCGTGACATCCACGCCCACCCCGAACTGTGCTTCGAGGAGGTGCGCACCGCCGACGTGGTGGCGCAGAAGCTGACAGATTGGGGCATTCCCGTGCACCGCGGCATGGGCACCACGGGCGTCGTGGGCATCGTGCACGGCCGCGACGGCGGCGCCTGTGGCCGAGCCATCGGCCTGCGCGCCGACATGGACGCCCTGCCCATGCAGGAGTACAACACCTTCCAGCACGCCAGCCAGCACGCCGGGAAAATGCACGCCTGCGGACACGACGGGCACACCGCCATGCTGCTCGCCGCGGGCCAGCACTTTGCGAAACACCGCAACTTCGACGGTACCGTCTACCTCATCTTTCAGCCGGCGGAAGAGGGTGGCGGCGGCGCCCGCGAAATGATCAAGGACGGTCTGTTCGAGAAATTCCCGGTGGAGGCTGCGTTCGGCATGCACAACTGGCCCGGCATGGCAGTGGGGACCTTCGCCGCCAGCGCCGGTCCGGTCATGGCTTCGAGCAACGAGTTCCACATCACCATTCGCGGCAAGGGGGCGCACGCCGCGCTGCCGCACAACGGCATCGACCCGGTGCCGGTGGCCTGCCAGATGGTCATGGCTTTCCAGACCATCATCTCGCGCAACAAGAAGCCGGTGGATGCCGGCGTGGTGTCCGTCACCATGATCCACACCGGCGAGGCCACCAACGTGGTGCCCGACAGTTGCGAGATCCAGGGCACCGTGCGCACCTTCACCTACGAGGTGCTCGACCTGATCGAACGGCGCATGCAGGAAATTGCCGAGCACACCTGCGCCGCTTTCGGTGCCACGGTGGAATTCAAGTTCAAGCGCAATTACCCGCCCACCATCAACCACGCCGCCGAGACCGCATTTGCCCGCGAAGTGATGGCCGAGATCGTGGGTGCCGACCGTGTGGTGGAGCAGGAGCCGACCATGGGCGCGGAAGACTTTGCCTACATGCTGCAGGCTCGCCCGGGCTGCTACGCCTTCATCGCCAATGGCGACGGCGCGCACCGCGAAATGGGGCATGGCGACGGGCCGTGCATGCTGCACAACCCCAGCTACGACTTCAACGACGACCTGATTCCGCTGGGTGCCACCTACTGGGTGCGACTGGCTGAAAAGTGGCTGGGCCAGCCACGCACCGGGGGCGCGCAATGATCTCTCCCCAAGCTGCCTTCTCGGCTTCATACGCCAGCGCCCGCATCAAGTTTCTCGAGGGCGCCGCAGCCGCCGGCATGGCCATCACCAGCCACAACCACCCGCTGCCCGGGCGAGATGGTGAAACCCTGGCGATGGATGTGGCGCTGGAAGGCTCGCCCGATGCCGAGCGCCTGCTGGTCGTCAGCAGCGCGTGCCACGGGGTGGAAGGCTACTGCGGCTCCGGTGTGCAGGTGTTCGCCACCCACGACGCCGAATGGCGGGAGCATGCCCGCAACGCTGGCGTGGCCGTGCTCTACATCCATGCGCTCAACCCCCACGGCTTTTCGTGGGTGCGCCGCGTGACGCATGAAAACGTGGACCTGAACCGCAACTTTCAGGACTTCAGCCAGACGCTGCCGAAGAACCCGGCCTACGCCGAAATCCACCACCTGCTGTTGCCCGAGCAGTGGCCTCCGGGTCCGGACAACCAGGCCGCAATCCAGTCCTACATCCAGACGCACGGCCTGCAGCGTTACCAGGCGGCGGTGTCGCAAGGTCAGCACGCTCACGCTGATGGCTTGTTCTTTGGTGGCACGTCCCCCACCTGGAGCAACCAGACGCTGCGCCAGGTGCTGCGCCAGCACGGGCGACGCGCGAAGCATCTGGCGTGGATCGATCTGCACACCGGGTTGGGCGAGAGCGGCGTGGGCGAACGCATCTGTGCCTGCCGGGATGACAAGGTGGCGCTGGCCCGGGCCCGCGAGTGGTGGGGCGGTGGCGGCAAGACGCCGGTGACATCCATCTACGACGGCTCCTCCACTTCCGCCCTTCTGACCGGGCTGATGTGGAGCGCCGCGTACGAGGAATGCCCGCAGGCCGAATACACCGGCATCGCCATGGAGTACGGAACCGTTCCCATCACCGAGGTGATCGACGCGCTGCGCGCCGATCACTGGCAACACGTGCACCCCGAGGCGCCGGCTGAACTTCGTGCCGCCATCAAGCAGCGCATCCTTGCCGCTTTCTACACCGACACCGACGAGTGGAAGGCGCAGATCGTGGCGCAGGCGCGCCAGTCGATGTTCCAGGCCGTCGACGGCCTGGCCGGTCAGCCTTCCAGCGCGACCCTGGCCGAGGCCACGTAGAGCCGCTCCATCGCGTCCAGCGGCTCCATGGCCGCGGCGCGGTCGAGCAGGGCAGTGGCTTCGGGCAGGCGTTTTTCTCCCTCCAGCATCACCAGCCCGTTGGCGTACTCGGTCAGCGTCACGGCCGAGTCGGGGTTCAGGGCCATGGCCGTTTCGTACAGGCCAAGGCCGGTGACCTTGTTGGCGCCATACGTCATGCCCCCGATGAGGTGGCCCACCTTGTCGATCACCTCCGCGTGAAAGGTGGCCAGCGCGAGGTGGGCGTCCGCGTGGTGAGGACAAAGCTGGATCGTGGTCTCCAGCGCGGTCTTGATGCGCACACCCAGACCCTGGGTGAGGGCCTTGGCCACACTGATGCCCTGGCTGTAGCGACCCAGCGCGTAGGCCTGCCAGAACCACGCTCCCGGATTCGAGGGTTGGCGCTGCTGCTGCTTTTCGGCGCGCGCCGCGGTCTCCAGCAGCAGGTTCTCGCGCGTGGCCTCGCGGCGCTCCACATAGTTGGCATGGATGGCTGTGGCCTTGTTGGCCACGTTCAGACCGGCATCGTCCAGCGCGAGCCCGGCTTCCGCCGCGCGCTGGAACGCGCCGCTGTGGAACAGCATCCAGGCCTGCTGCAGCGCCGGATCGGTGGGCCAGGGTTCGGCGTCGCCCTTGTGCAGACGGCCCCAGAGTGTTTGCAGGCGCTCGATGTCGAAAGGTTTTTCACCGGGTGAGGCGTAGGCGTTCCATTCGGTCATGGTGTCTCCTCAGGGTGGCGAGCCATAGGCGCCGGTGAGCTGCTGAAGGTGCTGCCGCTGCGCCGGTTCCAGGTAGGGCGTGAGCAGGTTGAGCACGTGCCAGGCACCACGCAGCAGGGCTTGTTGTGCATTTTCGGGTTCGAGCGCGTGGCGCGGATCGCGCACGTACTCGAAGCTGAGCCAGTAGGTCAGTACCACCACCATGCTCGTGGCCGTGGGCTCCACGTCGCGGCTGTCGATGTTCACCGCGCCGTGGCGGCTCATGCCGTCAAGCACATGGCGGACGGCGCGCGTCTTGTTTTTCAGCACCGCCTGGAAGCGTGTCTCCAGCAACCGGTTCTTCGACAGCAGGTCGTTCAGGTCGCGGTACAGGAAGCGGTACTGCCAGATCAGCTCGAACAGCGAATGCAGGAAGAACCAGGCGTCTTCCACATTGCGCACACCTTCGCTGGCGCCCAGCAGTTCACCGAGTGCTCGTTCGTAGCGTTCGAAGAGCGAGTTGATCAGCTCGTCCTTGGCGGGGTAGTGGTAGTAGAGGTTGCCAGGGCTGATGCCGAGCTCGGCGGAAATCAGCGTGGTCGATACATTGGGTTCACCGAAGCGGTTGAACAGCTCCAGCGTCACCTCCAGGATGCGCTCGGCGGTGCGTCGGGGGGCTTTCCTGGCCATCGCGGCGCTCAGCGGCTGCGGGCCGGGCCGGGCACAGGACGTGCAGCGCGTTCCAGTTGTTGCTGGAGCTGGTCCAGCGTGGCGTGCAGCCGATTCGCAACGGCCGTGCGGGGCCGTGCGAATCGGTTCTGCAAGAGGTGTCGGCCCGGATCCTGCAGGGCTTCGACGTCCAGCGCCACCCCGTGGCGCGCGAGCATCGGTGCCAGCTCGGGCCGGCGCTCCAGGAGCATGCGCCGCGTTTCCTGGTAGGCATGCTCGGCGATCTCACGTCGCTGGCGGTAGCTGAAGGTGTTGGCGAAGAACAGTGTGGCGTCGCGCTGGTCGGGCTCCAGCAGCACGATGTCGCTGCCTGGGTAGGCGCGTTCGTAGTGTTTCAAGCCCAGCGCCAGGCGAGAGTGGATCATCGAGCGGAAAGTCTGGCTCATCACCGCAGGAAATCCGCCTTCCACCAGCGAAGGGATGCGCCGACCGTCGCGCAGGCTCGGGCTGGTGTGAAACGGCACCAAGGGGTTGAGGCACAGCAGCAGGTCAGCGCCTTCGTCCAGTGCCACGGTGGCGTGCAGGGTCTTCTTCAGTGCGCCGTCCACGTAGTGCTGGCCCCTGATCTCCACCGGCGGGAACAGCCCGGGCAAGGCCGCGCTGGCCTGGATCGCGCGCGAGATCGGCACATGGTCCCAGCCGGGGCGACCAAAGGGCGCGGCTTCGCCGGTATCGAGCTGCGTTGCCACCAGCGTGAGACGGGTGTGCAGTTCGCGGAAGTCGTTGGTGCGGCCAGGCTGGCTGAACAGCCGCTCGATCTGGCGGTGGATGCCTTCGTTGTCCAGCACCCCGGTGGGAAGGGCCGCACCCATGCGCTCGAAGGCGTTGGTGAACGACCTGCCTTGCACCGCCCAATCCCAGGTCGCGTCTCGCAGCAAGCCCGGCAGGCGGCGCAGTCGCGCACCGAACTCGCCCCAGGCGGGCTTGAGCAACCACGACGGATCGAAGTTGTCCTCGCTGGCCCGGTCTTCGATGAAAGCCTCGCAGAGCTGGCGAGGCCGGATGCCGTTGGCGAGGCCCGCGGCGATGAAGCCGCCCGCGGACACGCCCACATAGTGGTCGCAATCGTTAAGATCCAGCCCCAGCAATCCGTCGTCCAGCGCGCACAACGCACCGATTTCGTAGATCGCCCCGAGTGGCCCGCCGCCGGCCAGCGCCAGCGCGATGCGCGGGCGCCCCGTGTTCCGCGTGCTCGGGCTGGAGGAGGCCTTGCGGCCCGGGGTTCGGGACATGCTCATGCAATCGAGTGTAGACGGCGAAGCGCCGATGACGTGCTGCGTTGCAGCATCCGGAGTGGGCGCAAAAAAGGGGCGTCATGCGCCCCTCTGTCTGCGTGCCTTCGATGGCGGCTTCCTGGTCAGGCCGCCTTGGTGCTGCGGCTCGTCTTGCGTGCGGTTTTGGCAGGGGCCTTCTTCGCGGGAGCGGCCTTGCGGGCCGAAGCCCGGGCGGGCGCTTTGGCAGGGGCTTTGGCGCTGAGGCGCTGCACGTGCTGGTTGAGCGCGTCGATGCGTTCGATCAGGGCCTCGACATCACGAGCGGATGGCACGCCCAGCTTGTTCAGTGCCTTGGCCACGCGCTCCTCGAAAATGTTCTCCAGCTTGTCCCACTGGCCAGCCGCCTTGGACGAGATGTCCGTGGCCATGCTGGTCACGCGGCTGGTGGCTTCTGAGATGCGCTCTTCGGCCACGGCCTGCGTCTTGCGCTGGATCGACATGCCTTCCTTGACCAGCGATTCAAAGGCCTTGCCGCCTTCTTCCTGGGCCTTGGAGAAAGCGCCCAGGCCAGCCAGCCAGATCTGTTGCGCGGAGTCCTTGATGGCGCCGGACAGGGGCGAGGCCGACGCGGAAGAAGATGCTTTGCTGCTGCTGCCGGTTTTCTGGATTTTCTTGACCATGGAGGCTCCTGAGAAGAGAAATGAGGGAGAGTGGCTGCGCCACGGCGTTTGACCACTTTACGGTGCGCGCCGTGCGGCTGTGTAGGGGCGCGCGACTAAACAAGCTCCATGTGGGCGGCGCCTCACGCGGGTTTTTGCGGAAGGCAGCGCGCGGTGTCATGGTGAAGAATGGCGGGCTGCCGCTTGCCTCTCACACCGAACCCCTCAACGCCTCAGGAGACCCCCCATGCATTATTTCGTCACCGGTGCCACCGGCTTCATTGGCAAGCGCCTCGTGGGCAAGCTGCTGCAGCGCAAGGGTTCGGTGGTGCACTTCCTCATCCGAAAGGAAAGCGAAGGCAAGGTGGCGGGATTGCGGGAGTACTGGGGCGTGAGCGCCTCGCGCGCGGTGCCCGTGTTTGGCGACCTCACCAGCAAGAAGCTGGGGGTGTCGGCCGAGGACACGAAGGCGCTCAAGGGTCAGATCGATCATTTCCACCACCTGGCGGCCGTGTACGACCTCGAAGCCGATGAGGAAAGCCAGATCGCGGTGAACGTGGACGGCACGCGCAACACGGTGGAGTTCGCCAAGGCGATTGGCGCAGCCCATTTCCACCACGTGTCCTCCATCGCCGCCGCCGGCCTTTACGAAGGCGTGTTCCGCGAAGACATGTTCGAGGAGGCCGAGAACTACGAGCATCCCTACTTCATGACCAAGCACGAGAGCGAGAAGATCGTGCGCGAGGAATGCAAGGTCCCATGGACCGTCTACCGGCCGGCGGCCGTGGTGGGTGATTCGCGCACGGGCGAGATGGACAAGATCGACGGGCCTTACTACTTCTTCAAGCTGATCCAGCGCATGCGCCAGATCCTGCCGCCCTGGATGCCCAGTGTGGGCCTGGAGGGCGGGCGCATCAACATCGTGCCCGTGGATTTCGTGGTCGACGCGCTCGACCACATCAGCCACCAGAAGCGCAGCAGCGGCGCTTGCTTCCACTTGGTCGACCCCATGGGCTACCGCGTGGGCGACGTGCTCGACATCCTCAGCAAGGCAGCGCACGCACCGAAGATGAACCTGTTCGTCAATGCCGCGCTGATGGGCTTCATTCCCAAGAGCGTGAAGAAAGGTCTGATGGCGCTCGCGCCGGTGCGTCGCGTCTACAAGGCCATCATGCAGGACCTCGGGCTGCCCGAGGACATGATGACCTTCGTCAACTACCCCACGCGCTTCGATTGCCGCGAGACCCTCTCGGCGCTCAAGGGCAGCGGCATCGCGTGCCCCAACCTGAAGGACTACGCCTGGCGGCTGTGGGACTACTGGGAGCGCCACCTCGATCCGGACCTGCACATCGACCGCAGCTTGAAGGGCACCGTGGGGGGCAAGGTGGTGCTGGTCACTGGCGGCAGCTCGGGCATTGGTCTGGCGGCGGCACACAAGTTCGCCGAGGCAGGTGCCACCACCATCATCTGCGGACGCGATCAGGACAAGCTGGACGAAGCCTGCAAGGAAGCCAGAGAAAAGGGCTATGAGTTCATCGCCTACCCGGCCGACATCGCCGACATGGCCGATGCCGATCGCTTCGTGCAGGTGCTGATCCAGAACCACGGCGGTGTCGATTTCCTCATCAACAACGCGGGCCGATCGATTCGCCGTGCCATCGAGGGCAGCTACGACCGCTTCCACGATTTCGAGCGCACCATGCAGCTCAACTACTTCGGCTGCCTGCGGGTGACCATGGGCCTGCTGCCGGGCATGGTGGCCAAGCGCAAGGGCCATGTGGTGAACATCAGTTCCATCGGCGTGCTCACCAACGCACCGCGCTTCTCGGCGTATGTGGCGAGCAAGGCGGCACTGGACGCATGGACGCGTTGTGCCAGCAGCGAGTTTGCCGACCAGGGCATCAGCTTCACCACCATCAACATGCCGCTGGTGCGCACGCCGATGATCGCGCCCACCAAGATCTACCAGAACGTGCCCACGCTCGCGCCCGAGGAAGCGGCCGACATGATCGCGCAGGCCTGCATCTTCAAGCCGGTGCGCATTGCCACCCGCCTGGGTGTCACGGGCCAGATGATGCATGCCATGGTGCCGCGCGTGGCGCAGATCGTGATGAACACCAGCTTCCGCATGTTCCCGGACTCGTCCGCGGCCAAGGGTGAAAAGGGTGCGAAGCCACAACTCTCCGCAGAGGCGGTGGCGATGCAGCAGATGATGCGCGGAATTCATTTCTGACCGGGGCTGCAGGGCGGGCGCCTAGAATTTCCACTTTGCCCGCCTTTGCAGGACCCCGCATGACCACGCCCGCCGACATCACCTCCATTCCCCCGCGCGACAAGGCCGAGATCCTTGCGCAGGCGCTGCCGTACATCCGCAAGTACCACGGCAAAACCATGGTCATCAAGTACGGTGGCAACGCCATGACCGACCCGGCGCTGCAGCAGGACTTCGCGGAAGACGTGGTGCTGCTCAAGCTGGTCGGCATCAACCCTGTGGTGGTGCATGGCGGTGGCCCGCAGATCGAAACGCTGCTCAAGCGGCTGGGCAAGCAGGGCCAGTTCATCCAGGGCATGCGCGTCACGGACCCGGAAACCATGGAGGTGGTGGAATGGGTGCTGGCTGGCGAAGTGCAGCAGGACATCGTGGGCCTGATCAACCAGGCCGGGGGCAAGGCCGTGGGCCTGACCGGGCGCGACGGCGCCATGATCCGCGCGCGCAAGTTGCGCATGACCGACCAGAAGGACCCGAGCCTGGAGCACGACGTGGGACAGGTGGGCGACATAGAAAGCATCGACCCGGCGGTGGTGAAGGCCCTCCAGGACGACCAGTTCATCCCGGTGGTGAGCCCCATCGGCTTTGGCGAACAGAACGAGAGCTACAACATCAATGCCGATGTGGTGGCCGCCAAGCTCGCCACGGTGCTGCAGGCCGAGAAGCTGCTCATGCTCACCAACATCCGCGGCGTGCTCGACAAGGACGGGCAACTGTTGACCGAACTCACGCCGCGACGCATCGATGAACTGGTGGAAGACGGCACGATATCCGGCGGCATGATCCCCAAGATCGCTGGCGCGCTGGACGCGGCCAAGAGCGGCGTGAATGCGGTGCACATCATCGATGGCCGCGTTCCCCACGCCCTGTTGCTCGAAGTGCTCGGCAACGAGCCCTTCGGCACCATGATCAAGTCGCATTGACACGGTGGAGGCGGTCACTCACTGACCGCAGGTGGCGCGGCTGTGCTGAGCACGCTGCGCCGCGGGCCTGTGCGAGAATCGCCCAGCGGAAGACAAACCAGGGCCGGGTACACGGTCCCGCAGCTCATCACGAACGGATCGATCACCCATGACCTCCAACGTCCCTGAGTCCCCGTCCCCTGCCGATGATGCGGCACAGGAAGCAGCCAATGCCATCGAGGCTGCAGCCCACCCGGACGGTGCCGGACGCAAACGGCCCAAGCCCGGCGAACGCCGTGTGCAGATTCTGCAGGCACTGGCCACCATGCTGGAGCAGCCGGGCGCCGAACGCATCACCACCGCCGCACTGGCCGCCCGACTCGACGTCAGCGAGGCCGCCCTCTACCGGCACTTCGCGAGCAAGGCCCAGATGTTCGAGGGTCTCATCGAGTTCATCGAGCAGTCGGTGTTCGGCCTGGTCAACCAGCTGGCCGATCGCGAACCCGATGCCAACGCCCGCTCACGCAAGCTGGTCACGCTGCTTCTGCAGTTCGGCGAGAAGAACCCCGGCATGGCGCGCGTCATGGTTGGCGACGCGCTGGTGTTCGAGAACGAGCGCCTGCAGCAGCGTATGAACCTCTTCTTCGACAAGATCGAATCCACCCTGCGCCAGAACCTGCGCGAGACTTCGGTGGTGGCCGGTGCGGCCACGCCCACCGTAGACGCGCAGGCCGATGCGTCGGTCGTCACGTCCTTTTGCGTCGGGCGATTGCAGCGCTTCACGCGCAGCGGCTTCAAGCGCTCGCCGTGCGAGAGCCTCGAACACAGCCTGAACCTGCTGCTGCCCGACGGCAAGCTCTGAAAGTTCGCGCTGGCAGGGCGTGATTTAGGGCGCAGACCCTAAACAATCGTCCCCACAAACACCCTCGGGTTTGCATCAGGGGCTGGTTTTGCGGTAAAAATAGAACGACCGTTCGATTTATTCGAGCGGTTTCTTCTTTTCACCGATCCAGCCCCGAGGACCGAATCCATGAGCGTCACCCCCACCGCCCGCCGCGCGCGCGCCGACGCCTCGGCCGACAAGCCCTTGCAGAAGGGCCAGCAGACCAAGGCCGCCATCGTGGACGCCGCACTCGGCCTGGCCACCCAGATCGGCCTGGAAGGGCTGTCCATCGGTGCGCTGGCCGAGGTCATGCAGATGAGCAAGTCCGGCGTGTTCGCCCACTTCGGCTCGCGCGAGGAACTGCAGATCTCGGTGGTGCGTGAATACCACCGGCGCTTCGAGGAAGAGGTGTTCTACCCGGCGCTGGACACACCGCGTGGCCTTCCGCGACTGCGCAAGCTGTTCGACAACTGGATGAAGCGCACCTCGGTGGAGATCGATTCGGGTTGCATCTACATCAGCGGCGCGGTGGAGTTTGACGACCGGCCCGGACCCGTGCGCGATGCGCTGGCCAGCTCGGTGAACACCTGGCTCACGGCCATGCGCCGGGCCATCGAGATGGCCATCCAGGAAAGCCACCTTGACGCTTCCACCGACGCGGCCCAGATGGCTTTCGAGGTCCATGCCCTGATCCTGGCCCTGCACTACGAAGCGCGCTTCCTGCTGACGCCGGGCTCCGTGCAGCGCGCACTGACCGCGTTCGAAGGCATCGTGCAGCGTTATGGCGGCTTGCCGCCGGTGGACGCCATGAACCGCATATCGCCAGCTGCTGCGCGCCCGCAGCGCTGATCCCGTTTTTTCGCTTTTCACAAACCCAGCACAGGAGTTTCCCCATGCCCGTTTACAACCCGCCCCTGCGAGACATGCAGTTTGTGATGCACGAAGTGCTCAAGGTCACCGACGAATTCAAGGCCATCCCGCAGCACGCCGACACCGACGCCGACACCATCAACGCGGTGCTGGAAGAGGGCGGCAAGTTCGCCTCGCAGGTGATCTTCCCGCTCAACATCAGCGGCGACACCGAGGGCTGCCAGCTCGACCAGAAGACGCACGAAGTGACCACGCCCAAGGGTTTCAAGGAAGCCTACAAGACCTATGTGGAAGGTGGCTGGGCAGCGCTCTCGTGCGACCCCGAATTCGGTGGCCAGGGCCTGCCGCTGGTGGTGAACCAGTGCCTTTATGAAATGATGAACTCGGCCAACCAGGCGTGGACCATGTACCCCGGCCTCACGCACGGCGCCTATGCCGCGTTGCACACGTATGGCACCGACGAGCAGAAGAAGACCTACCTGCCGAAGATGACCAGTGGCGAATGGACCGGCACCATGTGCCTCACCGAACCCCATTGCGGCACCGACCTGGGCCTCATGCGCACCAAGGCCGAACCGCAACCCGACGGCACCTACAAGCTCACCGGCAACAAGATCTTCATCAGTGCCGGCGAACATGACATGGCCGACAACATCATCCACCTCGTGCTGGCTCGCCTGCCCGATGCGCCCCCCGGCATCAAGGGTGTGAGTCTGTTCATCGTGCCCAAGTACCTCGTGAAATCCGATGGCTCGATCGGCGAGCGCAACGGCATCTACTGTGGCGGCCTGGAGCACAAGATGGGCATCCATGGCAACGCCACCGCGCAAATCGTGATCGACGGCGCCACCGGCACCATCGTGGGCCAGCCCAACAAGGGCATGCAGGCGATGTTCGTGATGATGAACGCCGCGCGCCTGGGCGTGGGCAACCAGTCGCTCGGCCTGACCGAGGTGGCCTACCAGAATGCTCTGGCCTACGCGAAAGACCGGATCCAGATGCGCTCGCTCACGGGCCCCAAGGCCAAGGACAAGCCGGCCGATCCCATCATCGTGCACCCCGACGTGCGCCGCATGCTGCTCACCGCCAAGGCGTACGCTGAAGGTGGCCGCGCACTGGCGATCTACTGCTCGGTGCTGCTGGAGAAGGTGCATCACCACCCGGACGAGAAGGTGCGCAAGGACAGCGACGACATGCTCTCGCTCCTCACGCCCATCACCAAGGCCTTCCTCACCGACAACGGCTACAACGCTGCAACGCAGTGCCAGCAGGTGTTCGGTGGCCATGGCTACATCAAGGAATGGGGCATGGAGCAGTTCGTGCGCGATGCCCGCATCAACATGATCTACGAAGGCACCAACACCATCCAGAGCCTGGACCTGCTGGGCCGCAAGGTGCTGGGCAACAACGGCGCCACGTTGAAGAAGTTCGGCAAGCTGGTGGGTGCGCTGGTCATGGAAGAGGGCGTGAACGAGAAGATGGCCGAGTTCATCAACCCGCTGGCGGTGCTGGGTGAACAGATCACCAAGTTCACCACCGAGATCGGTTTCAAGGGTCTGCAGAATGCGGACGAGGTGGGCGCTGCGGCGGTGGACTATCTGCGCGTGGCCGGGCACCTGGTGTTCGGCTACTTCTGGGCCCGCATGGCGCAGGTGGCGCTGCGCGAGATCGCCGCAGGCAACACCGACCCGTTCTACACCGCCAAGCTGCAGACCGCGCGCTTCTACTTCGCCAAGCTGTTCCCCGAGACCGCGACGCTGATGCGCACGGCGCGTGCCGGTTCGAAGGTCCTCATGGACACCAACGAAGCCCTGGCGTAAACACGGGTTCCGTTCACACCACCACCAGGAGACACGCATGATCAAGACCGCACTGACCGCCATGGCCCTTTCCGTGGCTTCCCTGTCCGCGTTCGCGCAGATGTCGCCGGTGGGTTTGTGGAAGACCATCGACGACGACTCGAAGAAGGAAAAGTCGCTGGTCCGGATCACGGAGACCAACGGCGTCTACAGCGGCAGGATCGAGAAGTTTCTTGACCCGGCCACGAAGGCCGACGCGGTCTGCGACCAGTGCACCGACGAGCGCAAGGGCAAGCCCATCCTGGGCATGACCATCCTGCGCAACCTCAAGCAGAGCGCCGACGACAAGACGGTGTACGACGGTGGCGACATCGTCGATCCCAACAACGGCAAGGTCTACCGCACCCGCCTCAAGCCCGTGGAAGAAGGCAAGAAGCTGGAGATGCGCGGCTACATCGGACCGTTCTACCGTACTCAGGTCTGGATTCGCGTGGAGTGAACGCGCGCACCCCCGACAACATGGAAAACCAATGAACCGATTTCAAGTGAAGAAAGTCGCCGTGCTCGGCGCGGGCGTGATGGGCGCGCAGATCGCTGCGCACCTGGTCAACGTCAAGGTGCCCGTGGTGCTGTTCGACCTGCCGGCCAAGGAAGGCCCGAAGAACGGCATCGTCACGCGCGCGGTGGAGGGCCTGAAGAAGCTCAAGCCTTCGCCGCTGGGCGTGGCGGCCGATGCCGACCTGATCGGCCGGGCCAATTACGAAGAGCACATGGCGCAGTTGAAGGACTGCGACCTGATCATCGAGGCCATCGCCGAGCGGATGGACTGGAAGCTGGACCTGTACACGAAGATCGCGCCCTTCCTGGCCGAACACGCCATCGTCGCGTCCAACACCTCGGGCCTGTCGATCACCAAGCTGTCGGAAGTGCTGCCCGAGGCGATCAAGCCGCGCTTCTGCGGCATCCATTTCTTCAACCCGCCGCGCTACATGACGCTGGTGGAACTGATCGCCACGCCCACCACCGATCCGCAGATCCTCAACGACCTGGAGACCTTCGTCACCAGCGGCCTGGGCAAGGGCGTGGTGCGCGCCAAGGACACGCCCAACTTCGTGGCCAACCGCATCGGCATCGCCGGCATGCTGGCCACGATGAAAGAGGTGGAGAACTTCGGCCTCACCTACGACGTGGTCGACGACCTCACCGGCAAGCGCCTGGGCCGCGCCAGCAGCGGCACCTTCCGCACCGCCGACGTGGTGGGCCTGGACACCATGGCCCACGTGGTGAAGACGCTGCAGGACAACCTGAGCCTGGAGACCGACCCGTTCTACGGCAGCTTCGGCACGCCGCCGGTGCTCAAGGCGCTGATCGAGGCCGGCAACCTGGGCCAGAAGGCCAAGGCGGGTTTCTACAAGAAGGTGGGTCGCGACATCCTGCGCTTCGACCTGGCCAGTGGCGAGTACGTGCCCGGTGGCGAGAAGGCCGACGAGGTCTACGGCCGCATGCTCAAGCGCCCCGCCGCGGAGCGCCTGAAGCTGCTGCGCAACGCCGAAGGCCCGCAAGGCCAGTTTCTCTGGGCCATCCTGCGCAACAGCTTCCACTACGCTGCCGTGCACCTGGCCACCATCGCCGAAACCGCGCGCGACGTCGACCAGGCCATGCGCTGGGGCTTCGGCATGAAGCAGGGTCCGTTCGAGCTCTGGCAGGAAGCAGGCTGGCTCGAGGTGGCGAAGATGATCCAGGAGGACATCGACGCGGGCAAGGCGCTCTCCAGCGCGCCGTTGCCCGGCTGGGTGTTCAAAGGCCCGGTGGCCGACGCGGGTGGCGTGCACACGGCGCAGGGATCCTGGAACCCGACGAAGGGCGAATTCGAAGGCCGTCTGCAACTGCCCGTGTACCAGCGTCAGCATTTCCCCGAGCTGCTGCTGGGCGAGGCTGGACCGAAGTTCGAGACCGCCGGCAACACGATCGAAGAGAACGATGCGATCCGCATCTGGACGCTGGATGAACACGTGCTGATCGTCAGCATCAAGACCAAGATGCACGCCATCAGCCCCGAGGTCTGCGAAGGCCTGATGGCCGCCGTGGACCTGGCCGAGAAGGAATACCAGGGCCTGGTGATCTGGTCGGGCGACGAGCCCTTCAGCGCGGGCGCCGACCTGCAGGCCATGCTGCCGGCCTTCATGGCCGTGGGCGTGAGCGCCATCGAAGATGCCGAAGGCTTCATGCAGCAGACCATGCTGCGCCTGCGCTACGCCAACGTGCCGGTGGTCAGCGCCGTGCGCGGCCTGGCGCTGGGCGGTGGTTGCGAACTGGCCGTGTACAGCGCGCGCCGCGTGGTGCACATGGAGAGCTACATCGGCCTGGTCGAAGTCGGCGTGGGCCTCGTGCCCGGCGCCGGTGGCCTGACCTACATCGCGCGCCGCGCGGCCGAGAACGCTGAAACTTCCACCGGCAAAGACCTGCTGCCTTTCCTCACCGAAGGCTTCACCGCCGCGGCCATGGCCAAGGTGGGCACCAGCGCGCTCGAATCCCGAAAGCTCGGCTACGTGCTGCACTCCGACGTGATCGTGCCGCACAAGGACGAGCTGCTGTTCGTCGCCATCAACGAAGCGAAGGCCCTGTTCAACGGTGGCTATCGCGCACCCCACAAGCGCCTGTTCCCCGTGGCCGGTCGCGACGGCAAGGCCACCATCCTGGGCAGCCTGGTCAACATGCGCGACGGCGGCTTCATCAGCCAGCACGACTTCCACATCGCTTCGCTGATCGCGAACGTGGTGACCGGTGGCGACGTGGAGCCCGGCACGCTGGTGAGCGAGGACTACCTGATGACGCTGGAGCGCAGGGCGTTCTGCTCGCTGATCGTGCACCCGAAAACGCAGGAGCGGATCCTCGGGATGTTGAACACCGGCAAACCCGTGCGGAACTGAAGGAAACGACCATGAGCAAACAGATTCAAGACGCCTACATCGTCGCCGCCACCCGCACCCCCATCGGCCGTTCGCACAAGGGCTCGTTCAAGCACCTGCGTCCGGACGACATGCTCGCCCTGGCGTTGCGGTCCGCACTCAGCCAGGTGCCCGGGCTCGACCCCAAGGCCATCGAAGACGTGATCTGCGGCTGCGCCATTCCCGAAGCGCAGCAGGGCCTGAACGTGGCGCGCATCGGTGCCATCCTGGCCGGCCTGCCCAACAGCGTGGGCGGCATCACTGTGAACCGCTTCTGCGCATCGGGCCTCTCTGCCGTGCAGATGGCGGCGGACCGCATCCGCGTGGGCGAGGCCGACGTGATGATTGCCGCCGGCACCGAAAGCATGAGCATGGTGCCCATGATGGGCAACTCGCCCAGCCTCTCGCCCACCATCTTCACCAACACCGACGACGTGGAGAGCTATGGCATCGCCTACGGCATGGGCCTCACCGCCGAGAAGGTGGCACAGAAGTGGAAGGTCTCGCGCGAGGCGCAGGATGCCTTTGCGTTGCAGTCCCACCAGCGCGCCGTGGTCGCCATGAAGAATGGCGAGTTCACCGACGAGATCACGCCGGTCGAAGTCACCGAGCGAAGTGTGGACCTGGAGAGCGCCGAGGTCACCACCCGCACGCGCACGGTGAACCTGGACGAAGGCGCACGGCCGGACACGTCCATCGAAGGGCTGGCGAAGCTGCGCACCGTGTTCGCCGCGCGCGGCTCGGTCACGGCCGGCAACAGCTCGCAGACCAGCGACGGTGCGGGCGCGCTCATCCTCGCCAGCGAAGCCGCCATCCAGCGCTTCGGGCTCACGCCGCTGGCGCGTTTCGTCAGCTACGCCTCGCGCGGGGTGCCGCCCCACCTCATGGGCATTGGCCCCATCGAGGCGATTCCGGCTGCCCTGAAATATGCAGGACTCACGCAGGACGCCATCGACTGGATCGAGCTCAACGAGGCGTTTGCCGCCCAGTCGCTCGCCGTCATCAACACGCTTGGCCTGGATCCCGCCAAGGTCAACCCCATGGGCGGTGCGATCGCGCTGGGCCATCCGCTGGGCGCCACCGGCGCCATCCGCTCGGCCACCGTGGTGCACGCGCTCAAGCGCCACAACAAGAAGTACGGCATGGTCACCATGTGCGTGGGCATGGGGCAGGGCGCTGCCGGCATCTTCGAGCGCGTCTGAGCCCATGCCGGCATTCGATCAAGCCATCGCGCTGACTTCGATCGGCGAGAACCTGTATGGCGGCGCCACTTCGGCGGCGTACGCCAACATGGTCGGCCCTTTCGGTGGCGTCACCGCCGCCACCGTGCTCAACGCGGTGCTCAAGCACCCCGCGCTGCTCGGCGAGCCGGTGGCCCTCACGGTCAACTTTGCCGCCGCGCTGGCCAGCGGGCCGTTCACGGTCGAGGCGCGACCGGTGCGCACCAACCGTTCCACGCAGCATTGGGTGATGCAGATCTCGCAGGCCGATGAGAACGACCAGGCGAGCACGGTGCTCACCGCCACCGCAGTGACCGCTGCACGGCGCGAAACCTGGAGCGTGGACGAAGAGCCCATGCCTGAAGTGGCCAGGCCCGACAGCGTGGCCCGACCCAACATGGCGGCGATGGTCGAGTGGGTGAAGCGCTACGACATCCGGATCCTGGAGGGACAGATTCCCGTGGTGTGGAACGGCGCCGGGAATTCCAGCCGCACCACGCTCTGGGTGCGCGACGAGCCGGAACGACCGCTGGATTTCGCCAGCCTCACCGCGCTGGCCGACGTGTTCTTTCCGCGCGTGTGGCTGCGCCGGGCCACCGCGGTGCCTGCCGGCACGGTGTCCATGACCGTGTACTTTCACGCCGATGGCGCCCAACTGGGCAGTCACGGTACCGACTGGTTGCTCGGGCAGGCGCGTGCGCAGGCCTTGCGCAATGGCTTCTTCGATCAGACCGCGTTGCTCTGGAGTGCCGGTGGCCGGCTGCTGGCCACCTCCCACCAGATCGTCTATTTCAAGGCGTGAACAGCCCCCTAGGGCCGCCCCAGGAAGAGGTAGAGCCCGGTGTAGCCGCGCGGTGCGCTCACGATGCTCAGGTAGAGCGGCCCGATGCCGGTGTCTGCGCCCACGAACAGGCTGCTGCCCGCGCGCATGCCACCCAGCGTGATGTCGCTGCGCTCGCTCCGCGCGTTGCCGGCTTCCAGCGAACCGCCCACGAAGAGCGCCCGCGCCACGCCCACGCGGTAGGGGAGGCGCCGGTAGTAGGTCAGGCGTCCGAACACCAGGTAGTTGCCTGCCACCTGGCCCACGCGGTACCCGGAGAGTTGCTGGAAACCGCCGAGTGCGTATTCATCCACCGCACCGATGGGAATCTGGCTGGCGTAGGCAAAGCGCGCACCGGCATTGAGGGTGTGCACACCCCAGGTCTTCACCCCCGTTGCAGTGCCTTCGAGCCGTGTGAAGCTGCTGCTGCCGGTGGCCACACCGCTGAACGTGCGGCGTCCCACCACCAGCTCGCCTTTGGCGCGGTAGCCGCGAGATGGAAAGTTGGCGAAGTCCAGCTGGTCCGCGATGACCGCGCCGCGAAGGCCCACCTCGTTCCAGTTCAGCGTCCCCACCAGGTCCTCCGGTTCCACACCGGCAATGAGCTCCGGTTTGACCTTGCGGTGCCCCGCCACGAGACCCACGCGCATGTCGCCCACGTTGCCGATCAGGCCCATTGGCCAACCCAGATCGAAGCCGACCTGAACGCCCTGGCGCTGCACCAGCGCCAGTGACCGGCCCACCTCGTCGTAGAGCTCCACACGCCTCAGACTCGCGTCCACGTAGCCGGAGACGAAGCGGTCGCTGCGCAAGGTGAGGGGCTGGTACAGCTCCGAATACAGGCCCAGCGTTTCCCCCACCTGCAGCCGGTTGCGCCATTCGGCGCCGCTGTCGTTGATCCAGTGCCGGTTGTGGCTCAGTCGCAGATTGAAGGCACCCTGGCCCTGGAAGTCGGTGCGCAGGTCCAGCCCCACGCGCAGGTAGTTCGGGCCCCACGTGTTTTCATTCAGTCGCAGTGTCAGGTCTTCCGCGCCGTCGTCGCGTCGCGTCAGGCTGTAGTCCACGCGCTCGTAGTCGCCTGTCGCGGCCAGTTTCTGAAGGTCGCGCTCGAGCTGCGGCACGTCCAGCCGCTGGCCTTCGGCCGTGTCCAGCAGGGACGCCAGGCGCGCCGCGTGAGCTTCGTTCACGCCCTCGAACTTCACCGAAGCCACCGCCCCGATCCGCGCCGCGTTGTCCTGGACTTTCGACGCCCGCGCCTGCGCCCATTGCCGGTACTGTGGCGCGTCCACGGCGTAGCGTGCCAGGGCCTGGCCCACCGTCCTGCCGTAGGCGTTGCCCAGCTCCACCAGTTCCGCCACCCGGCCAAAGTCCGACGACGTCAGCGTGCCCAGTGGCGGCTGCAGCAGCAAGTCGTTGGGGGTGAGTGTGGCGATGCTGGCGCGCACGTTCTGCTCGGTCAGGATGTGCACCATCTGCATGGTCACGCCGAACAGCGTGCCCAGCGAGGCACGCCCACCCAGTGGCGTGCCGATGTCCACGGCGATCACCACGTCCGCGCCCATGCGCCGGGCCACGTCCACCGGCAGGTTGTTCACCAGCCCGCCATCCCCCAGCAGCCGGCCTTCCAGGTCCAGCGGCGCGAACACGCCAGGCACCGACATGCTTGCCCGCAGGGCCGCCGCCAGATCACCGTGGTCCAGCACCACCGGCTGGCCGTTTTCCATGTCGGTCGCCACGGCGCGAAACGGTGTGGGCAGGCCATCGAAATTCGCCAGGTGCCGCGTGGACAGCGTGTAGCGGCGCAGCAGCATTTCCAGCGAGCGCGAGGACACGGCCCCGCTCGGCAGGATGAACTGGCCATTGCGAAAACCCAGCGTGAGCACGGGGGAGAGTTCAAAGTCCTCTTCCTTGCGCCGCTGAGAGAGCAACTGGCGCGGCTCGCGCCGGTCAAACAGGTCGCCCCAGTCCACCGCCTGGATTTCGCGCTCCAGCGTGTCTGCGCTCATGCCGCTGGCATACAGCCCGCCCACGATGGCGCCCATCGACGTGCCCACGATCACATCCACGGGCACGCGCGCAGCTTCCAGTGCCTTGATGACGCCCACGTGCGCGAACCCGCGGGCGCCGCCACCCGACAGCACCAGGCCGATGCGGGGTCGCTCCCCCGCACCGGTCGATCCCGGCGCCTGCGCCCTCGCCGGCGCGCTCAGCAGCAGCAGGGCCAGCGCACCCGCGAGGCCCTGGGCAACGAGAGAGGGGAGTGGGAACCGCATGAGGTCGCCAGTGTAGAGGGCCGTCCACTAAAAAAAGCACGCCCGTTCGTGGTAATTTTCGGGTCCCATCCGCGAACCCACCGAGACACTCCATGAGCGACATCCTCGTCCACACCGAAGCCGGCGTCTGCACCATCACCTTCAACCGTCCCGACAAGAAGAACTCCATCACCTCGGCCATGTACGGCGCCATGGCCGACGCGCTGCAGGCCGCGCAGGACGACGCCAGCGTGCGCTGCGTCGTGTTCCAGGGCAGTGAAACGATCTTCTCGGCCGGCAACGACATTGCGGACTTCCTGAACAACCCGCCCGCCGGGGTGGATTCGCCGGTATTCCGCTTCCTTCGCGGCATCGCGCAGTTTCCCAAGCCGTTGATTGCTGCGGTGTGCGGCCCTGCCGTCGGCGTGGGCACCACCCTGCTGTTCCACTGCGACCTGGTCTACGCCGGCGACAACGCCGCTTTCTCCATGCCCTTCGTCAACCTCGGCCTGTGCCCCGAAGCGGCGTCCAGCTTGCTGGTGCCGCAGATGCTGGGTTACCACCGCGCGGCCGAAGCGCTGCTGCTGGGCGAGCCCTTCATGGCCGAGGCCGCGCTGGAAGTGGGTCTGGTCAACCGCGTGCTGCCGCCCACCGAGGCCGCCGGCTACGCGCAAGCCGTGGCGCGCAAGCTGGCGGCCAAGCCCATCACCTCGCTGGTGGAAACCAAGCGCCTCATGAAGAAGAACCAGACTGCGCAGGTGATGGACGTGATGGGCGAGGAAGGAGCGAGCTTTGGCCGCATGCTGCGCGAGCCGGCCGCACGCGAAGCCTTTGGCGCATTCATGGAACGGCGCAAGCCCGATTTCTCGAAGGTGTGACGCTCGTGCACCGGGTGGGTATGCGCCTTGCCCCAGGTGGTCCTCTCACTGAACAGGACCAGGCATGGACCAACACGACAAGCAGCGCGTGCTCAATCAGCGCAAGCCGGGCACCGACGATGCCCAGGACCCCGACTCGGTCCCGGAGCATCTTTTCAGCCAGTATGGGCTGAGCGACCCGGACGCCAAGCCTGGACCGACGGCAGAACCGCAGAAGCCAGCCGACGGGCCGGACGCTGGAAAAGAAGCCGATCCGGTCAGATCGCGCCCACACTCCCCGTCACCGGCAACACCACGCCGGTGATGTAGCTGGCGCAGCTGGGGGCTGCAAGGAACACGTAGGCGGGGGAGAGTTCTTCCGGCTGCGCTGCGCGCTTGAGGTCCGTTGCCTGTCCGAATTCGGCCACCTTGCCTGCCGGCAGATCCTTCGGGTTCAACGGTGTCCACACCGGTCCGGGGGCGACCGCGTTCACGCGGATGCCGCGGCCGAGCAGGTTGCTCGCCAGGGATTTGGTGAACGCGTGGATGGCGCCCTTGGTGGCCGAATAGTCCAGCAGATGCGCACTGCCGTTGAGCCCGGTGACCGAACCCGTGTTGATGATGCAGGCCCCTTTCTGCAGGTGGGGCAGCGCCGCGCGCGTCATGCGGAAATAGCCACCCAGGTTGGTGTCCCAGGTTTCCTTCAGGCGGTCGTCGTCAATGTCCTCGATGGACGCTTCGTGTTTCTGGAACGCCGCGTTGTTGACCAGCACGTCCAGGTGGCCGAAGGTCTTCACGGTCTTCTTGACCGCGTCCTTGCACCAGGCCGCGTCTTTCACGTCGCCCTGGAGCACCAGGCACCGCCGGCCCTCGGCCTCGACGCAACGCCGCGTTTCCTCGGCATCCTCCCAGGAAGACAGGTAGGTGATGGCCACGTCCGCGCCTTCGCGGGCGTACAGCACGGCCACGGCGCGACCGATGCCCGAATCGCCTCCGGTGATGAGCGCGGCGCGCCCTTCCAGTTTCTGGCTGCCCTTGTAGTCCGGCGCCATGAAGCGGGGACGCAGTTCAAGATCAGCTTCCTGGTCCTGGGCGTCGAGGTGTTGCGCCGGCATTCTGGCCGGCTGTTGGCGTGCGCTGGTGCGCTTTTTCTTCTCAGGGCTTGAGGTGGCTCGCATGGCTTGCTCCGGTGGGAAGGTTGAGGGGAAGCCTTCACGGGCACACCGCGTGCCGGAACAACGCCGTGCCGAAGGCACCTGACGGGGCCTCATGGAAGCAACTGCTGCAAATGAGGGCGCTGACCCTTGGAAAATTGGAGACACAAGCAATGGATTTGCTGCAATGGCCTGCGATGCTGGTCACCTTGCTGGCCGCGTGGCTGGTCGCGTCGACCCGGCCCTGGCGACGCCTGGTGGGTTTCTGGACCTTCCTGGCCAGCAACGTCATGTGGGTGGCGTGGGGCTGGCACGCGGGTGCGTACGCCCTCATTGCGCTGCAGGTCGGCCTGGCGGTGTTGAACATCCGCGGAGCGGTGAAGAACAACGACGATACCCACACAAAATGACGGGTTGTTGTCCTACAAAAGGGCGTTCTCACCCGCGCCAGAATTTATTCCATGAGTTCCGACAACCCCACCCCAGCGGCTCTCCTGGTGTCGCCCCTGCACAAGACCGGCGTACCTGGCCTCGACGATGTTCTCGGTGGCGGCCTCACCCGAGGGCGCCTCTATCTCATCGAAGGCAACCCGGGGTCCGGCAAGACCACCCTGGCCATGCAGTTCCTCGCCGAAGGCGCGCGCATGGGCGAACGGGTGCTGTACATCACTTTGTCTGAAACTGCGGATGAGCTCCAGGGCGTTGCCGAGTCGCATGGATGGGACCTGAACGGGATTGATATTCGCGAAATGCTGCCAGGTGCCGATGCCCTTTCGCCCGACGAGCAATACACGATCTTTCATCCGTCCGAGGTGGAGTTGGGTGAGACCACGGTGCGCATCCTGGAGGATGTGAATCGCATCAACCCGACGCGCGTGGTGTTCGATTCGCTGTCCGAATTGCGCCTGCTGGCAGGGAGTTCGCTGCGTTACCGCCGCCAGATCCTGGCGCTCAAGCAGTTCTTTGCCGGTCGCAATTGCACCGTGCTGCTGCTGGACGACATGACCGCCGTCGAACACGACCTCCAGGTCCAGAGCATTTCCCATGCCGTGGTGCGGCTGGAACAGATCCATCCCGACTACGGCAGCTCGCGCAAGCGCCTCATCGTGCTGAAGTACCGCGGGCACTCATTCAGGGCGGGCTACCACGATTACAAGATCGTGCGAGGCGGCCTGGTGGTGTTCCCGCGCCTCGTGGCCGCCGAACATGTGGAGCCGGTGAACCACGTCAAGTTGCCGAGCGGCTTGAAGGAGCTGGACGATCTGCTGGGTGGTGGCATCGAGCGCGGCACGAGCACGCTGCTGGTGGGCGCGCCGGGCACCGGCAAGTCGAGTGTGGCTGTGCAGTTTGCGGTGGCCGCCGCCGAGCGCGGCGAATGCGCATCGCTGTTCATATTCGACGAGAGCATTGCCACCTTGCGCTCCCGATCGGCGGGAATGGGCTTGCCGCTAGACAAGCACATTGAATCCGGTCGCATCCGACTTCGCCAGATCGATCCCGCCGAACTCTCGCCGGGGGAGTTCGTTCACGAAATCCGCGAGGCGGTCACCGAGCACCACGCCAGGGTGGTGATCATCGACAGCCTGAACGGCTACCTCAATGCCATGCCGGACGAGCGCTTCCTGGTCATCCAGCTGCATGAATTGCTGACTTTCCTCGGGCAGTCCGGTGTGGCGTCCATCCTGATTGGGGCGCAGCATGGTCTGATCGGCACGCAGATGACGTCGCCGGTCGACGCGAGTTATCTGGCCGACGCCGTGGTGCTCATGCGCTACTACGAAGCCGAAGGCGAAGTGCGTCAGGCGATTTCGGTGGTGAAGAAGCGCAGCGGCGAGCATGAGCGCAGCATCCGCAGTTTCCGCATTGGGGATGACGGCATGAAGCTCGGCCCCCCGCTGCGGCAGTTTCGCGGCATCCTCACCGGCGTGCCGGTGCCTCTGGAGGGCGTCGGCACCATTCCGGACACGATGTCCACATGACGGAGATGGCGGCGCAGACGAGCGAGTTGCGTGTCTTGCTCCGGATGGTCACGTCCAAGGACGCGTCCATGGTGATCCGCTTACTCGCCCGATCGGGCATCGAAGCGGAATCGTGTGCGGACGCGGCCGGCCTGGCCGCCCAGATGTCGGCGGGCGCCGGGGCTGTGGTGATTGCCGAAGAGGTGCTGGCGGACCAGGGCTTCGGCCGAGTCATGCTGGCGTTGCGCGCCCAACCGGCGTGGTCCGATGTGCCGGTCATCGTGGTGGCGCGCTCCGGCCTCGATTCGCTCGCCATCACCGAGGCGGTGGAACAACTCGCCAACCTCACCGTGCTGGAGCGGCCCATGCGGGCTTCTTCGCTGGTGAGTTCGGTTCGCACGGCGCTGGCTGCGCGCAAGCGCCAGTACCAGTTGCGCGCCACGCTCGAAGGCCTGCACGAGGCGGACCAGCGCAAGACGGAATTCCTGGCCACGCTGGCACATGAGTTGCGCAACCCGCTGGCCCCCCTGCGCACCGGGCTCACCATCCTCTCCCGCATGAACCCGAGCGCGGAGAAGGCGCAATCGCTCTACGCCATGATGGACCGGCAGCTCACGCACATGGTCCGGCTGATCGACGATCTCATGGAGGTCTCACGCATCACGCGCGGCAAGATCGAACTGCAGGCCACGCCGGTGGCGCTGGACCGGGTGGTGCTCGATGCGGTGGAAGTGAGCAAGCCCCTGTTTGTCGCGGCCGAGCAGGACTTGGTGCTCGACCTGCATTGCGCGACCTGCGACGTCCATGGCGACGCCGTGCGGCTCACGCAGGTGTTTGCCAACCTGCTCAACAACGCATCCAAGTACACGCCGCCCAGCGGGCGCATCGGGGTCACCATGCGTTCGGATGCGCGATCCGTGCAGGTGCAGATCACCGACACCGGTATCGGCATCCCGCCGCACATGCTGGAATCCGTGTTCGACATGTTCGTCCAGGTCAGCGGCACGTCGCGCGCTGCGCAGGGTGGCCTGGGCATCGGTCTCACGCTCGTGCGCAGCCTCGTGGAGCTGCACGGCGGAAGTGTCCGTGCCAGCAGCGGTGGTGCCGGATCCGGCACCACCATGACGGTGGAGCTCCCGCTGGTTGTCCCCGCGGCTGTGGCAACGAGCGAACCATCGTCTCCTGCCGTCAGGAACAACGCCGCCAGCGGGCACCACATCTTCGTGGTGGACGACAACCGCGACGCGGCCGATTCCCTGGCGCACCTGCTCGACCTGATGGGTGCCAGCACTTCGGTGGCCTACGGAGCGCGCGAAGCGTTGAACGCCATGTCGGCCCACCCGCCCACGGTCGCCTTCATCGACATCGGCATGCCGGTGATGGACGGCTACGAACTGGCCAACCGCATCCGGGCCACCGATGCGCTGGCCGGTGCGGTGCTGATCGCGCTCACCGGATGGGGCCAGGCGACCGACAAGGAGCGCATCATGGCCGCGGGGTTCGATCACCACCTGCTCAAGCCGGCCGACATCCACGAGCTGGCTCGGGTGTTGCAGACGGTGGGGTGACTGGCAACGCGGCAGCCGTTGGACTGCGCGCCCCGTTGCGCAGGCTATATTTGGTCGGCCATGACCCGACCCAAGCCCGTGACCTTCGCCGAAGCGCTGCGCTTCTGGCTCAAGCTCGGCTTCATCAGTTTTGGCGGTCCCGCCGGGCAGATCGCGATCATGCACACCGAGCTGGTGGAGCGGCGGCGCTGGATCAGTGAGCGGCGGTTTCTGCACGCGCTCAACTACTGCATGCTGCTGCCGGGCCCCGAGGCGCAACAGCTGGCGACCTACATCGGCTGGCTGATGCACCGAAGCTGGGGTGGCATCGTGGCGGGTGCCTTGTTCGTCCTCCCTTCGCTGTTCATCCTCATCGCGCTGTCGTGGGTGTACCTCGCCTTTGGCGACGTACCGCTGGTGGCCGGCGTGTTCTACGGCATCAAGCCCGCCGTCACCGCGCTGGTGCTGCACGCGGCGCACCGCATCGGCACGCGCGCGCTTAAAAACGGCTGGATGTGGGGCATCGCGGCCGCTTCGTTCGTCGCCATCTTCGCGCTGAACCTGCCGTTTCCCGCCATCGTGGCGGCGGCCGGTGTCATCGGCTGGGTGGGATCGCGTCGCTGGCCGCAGGTGTTCGCGCTGGGTGGTGGGCAGGGCACGGACGTCCGAGGCTACGGACCGGCACTCATCGACGACGACACCCCGGCGCCCGATCACGCCCGCTTCACGTACAGCCGGCTCGTGCGTGTGATTGCGGTGGGCCTGGCGCTGTGGCTGCTGGCCATGGGCGGCCTGGTGGTCTGGCAGGGCTGGAGCGCCACGCTCTCGCAGATGGGCTGGTTCTTCACGAAGGCCGCGCTGCTCACTTTTGGCGGCGCCTACGCGGTGCTGCCCTACGTGTACCAGGGCGCGGTCGAGAACTTCCAGTGGCTCACCGGCCCGCAGATGATCGATGGCCTCGCGCTCGGCGAGACCACACCGGGCCCGCTCATCATGGTGGTGGCCTTCGTGGGCTACGTGGGCGGCTGGAACCAGGCGGTGCTGGGACCAGACGCCCTGTTTCTTGGCGCAGCGCTGGCCGCTACGGTGGTCACCTTCTTCACCTTCCTGCCCTCATTCGTGTTCATCCTGGCCGGCGGGCCGCTGGTGGAAGCCACCCACGGCAGGCTGGGCTTCACGGCGCCGCTCTCGGCCATCACGGCGGCGGTGGTGGGCGTCATCCTCAACCTGGCGCTCTTCTTTGCCTACCACGTGTGGTGGCCGCAGGGTTTTCAGGGCGCGTTCGACGGCGTCTCGGCTGCGATCACGGTGGCCGCTGCGGTGGCTCTGTTCCGCTTCAGGGTCGGTGTGATCCCTATGCTCGGCGCATGCGCGGTGGTCGGGCTGGTCATCACACTGCTGACCGCCTGACCCGCGGGGAGACTTTGAATGGAGCCCGGGGCCGGTGCATGCCCGTGATGGCGCAGGGGTCAATCGAATCGTCGAATCCATCACGCTTCGGGCCACGTACTGGGAAGGCAGATCCCTGCACACACCACCCAGGAGCACCCCATGAAACTGAAACCCGCATCCTTCGCCAAAGGATGTCTGTTGATGGCAGTGGCCAGCGCGGCCCTCGCGTCCAGCCACCGTGAAGCCCCCTTCATCACCACCACGCCCAAGGTGGATGGCACCGACTTCTACATGTTTCGCAGCTACGAAGGCGTGGCGCCCAACGGTTCCGGCGGACGATCCGATTTCGTCACCCTGATCGCCAACTACCAGCCGCTGCAGGGGCCGTACGGTGGTCCCAACTATTTCTCGATGGACCCCAACGCGCTGTATGAGATCCATGTGGACAACAACGGCGACGCGCGGGAAGACATCACCTTCCAGTTCCGGTTCAACAACAAGCTCAACAGCGTGGCTTTGCCCATCGGCAACCAGAATGTGCAGATTCCGCTGATTCAGGCGGGTGCCGTTTCCGCCGTGAACGACCCCAATCTCAACCTCAATGAAAGCTACAGCCTGACCGTGGTTCGAGGCGACCGGCGCAAAGGCAGCATCCAGACCGTGGCGGCCTCGCTGCCCAAGCCGGTCGACTACATCGGCCAGAAGACGCTGGGGGATCCGGCCGCCTACAAGGCCTACGCCGACCGGCACATCCACAGCGTGAACATTCCGGGCTGCGGTGTGCCGGCCAAAGTGTTCGTCGGTCAGCGGCAGGAGGGCTTCGCGGTCAACCTCGGACGCATCTTCGACCTGGTCAATGCGCCGGTCGGTGTCTTGCTCAACCCCGCGCTCGTCGATGCCGAGGGCGCCAACGGCAACCATTACATCCAGAAGCAGAACGTGACCTCGCTGGCGCTCGAAGTGCACGCCAGTTGCCTGACCGCAGGCAGCGAGACGGTCATCGGCGGCTGGACCACCGCCAGCCTGCGCCAGGCCCGACTGCTCAACGGCAGCCCGCCGTCTGGCCACCAGGCCAGCGAGAAGGCCGGTGGCGCCTGGACGCAGGCGTCCCGCCTGGGCAACCCGCTGGTCAACGAAGTGGTGATCGGCCTGGGTGACAAAGACAAGTTCAACGCGTCGGCACCCAGGGACGACGGGCAGTTCCTGGGCTACGTGACCCACCCGACGCTGCCTGCGCTCCTGGGACTGGTACTGGCTGGCAACCCAGCGGCTGTCGCCCCGACCAACCTGCCACGCACCGATCTCGCCACCACCTTCCTGACCGGGATCACGGGCGTGAACAAGCCGGCCAGCCCGACGCCCTCTGAAATGCTTCGACTGAACACGGCGGTGCCTCCGGTGCCGTTCGCCAGTCAGAACCGCCTGGGGGTGGCGGGGAACGCGCTCAACACAGATCCGAACAAGGTCAACGACAACGCCGGCTTCCCCAATGGCCGTCGTCCCAAGGACGATGTGGTGGACATCGCGTTGGTGGCCGTGCTGGGTGGCCTGTGTGTGATCAATGGCGACAACAATGCACTCGGCCTCAACAGCGTGCCTGGCGTGCCGTCGCTCACATCCGCCTGCCGGCCTTCCAGTGTGCCGCTGGGGGGTCAGTCGGCCAACATCCACGACGCGGTGGATCAGTCAGTCGTGCCGTTCCAGCCCGCGTTTCCCTACCTCAACACGCCCAACCCGGGTTCGTTGAACCTGTGATGTCCTCCCCCACAACCAAGGACACGACATGAAGATCGATCTTGCGAAATGCGCGATGGCGGCGGTGATCGCCACCGTGGCACTGGTCGGTTGTGGCGGCGGGGGCGGCGATACCGCAGCCCCGGCCCAGCCCGCGCCTGCCCAGCCTTTCATGGGCACGACGGTGCAATCGTTGCTGGACTACATGAATCAGCTGATCGCCCAGACCGACGAAACCAGCGAGCCGCAGCCCGTGGACAACACTCCGCTGCCCGTGGACGACACCGTCTGAGGGCGGATTCTCACAACGAAACCGGACGGGTGGGCTCGCATCGTGAGTCCGCCCGCTTTTCACATGAACAAATGCATCGTTTCCAGCCTGCTCTGGCTGGCATCCGCCGCGCACGCTCATGAATTCTGGATGACGCCAGACCGTTTCACGCCACCAGCCGATTCGCCTGTGACGCTTTCGTTGCGGGTCGGCGAAGCT
The DNA here is from genome assembly GCF_051858985.1 of Hydrogenophaga sp. Classification (GTDB taxonomy): domain Bacteria; phylum Pseudomonadota; class Gammaproteobacteria; order Burkholderiales; family Burkholderiaceae_C; genus Hydrogenophaga. The sequence goes on from NZ_JBHYGM010000003.1 coordinate 116,745, forward strand.
TTTCTGGGCGAGCCTGTCGGCTTCGGCCAACCGATGGCGATCGCCTTGCGCTGGCACAGCCAGCGTGGGAAAACCGATCTCACGCCGCGGCTGCCGGCCCAGCTCCAGCCTGGCGTCACGCTCTCCTTCGCTCGGCCCGGTTCGCAGATCATCGCGCTGGACACCCAACCGGTCATCAATGAACTTCCTGCGGAAGAGTTCAACGCGTACCTGCGCGAGGATGGTCTCGAACATGTGATCGCCCAGCGCGAAGCCAGCGGACAGGGCACGGCGCCCGGGCGCGAACGCTACCGCCGCCACGTGAAGACGCTGCTCCATGTCGACGGCAAGGCCGATGGGGCGTTTGGCCGGCGCACCGGACAGACCCTCGAGATTGTTCCGCTCAAGGATCCCCATGGCATGAAACCGGGCGATGCGCTTCCCGTGGAGGTCCTGTTCAAAGGCAGGCCCCTGCCGGGTGCGCTGGTGAAGCTGTGGAGCCGACGTGGGGAGCAGTTCGACATGTCGACGACCCGCACCGACGCTTCCGGCAAGACCACCACCACCCTGTCGTCCAGTGGCACCTGGATGGTCAGCGTTGTCCACATGGTGCCCAACCGGGAAGGACAGGGGCAGCAATGGGACAGCCATTGGGGAAACCTGACGTTTGCGGTCCCTGCCTCGCCGTCGTGACCTTCAGCCAACGTCGGGTTTCACGCTAGACGTGTGGATTTCAAGTATCCCCGTGTGCCTCCCGCCCATGGTTTCCCGCGCACCCCTCTCCTAGCATTGGCCGCACTCGAACACCGGGTTCGGGGCTACAACCCAATCAGGAGACAAAGAGCATGGAACTGAAACTGTGGGCAGCCGCATCGGTTGTCGCCGCGGCCAGCGTGGGCGTGGCTCAGGCGCAAACGGCGGCGCCAGCCAATCAACAAGGCAAGCTTTCCAACGACGTGCTGCGCATCGGCGTGTTGACGGACATCTCCGGCGTGTACGCCGACATCTCCGGCAAGGGCGCGGTGGAAGCCGTGAAGATGGCCGTGGAAGACTTCGGCGGCAAGATGTTCGGCAAGACCATCGAGGTGGTTTCTGCGGACCACCAGAACAAGGCCGACGTGGGTGCGGCCAAGGCGCGCGAGTGGTACGACGGCGGCGTGGACATGATCAACGACCTCGCCAACTCCGGCGTGGCGCTCGCCGTGGCCGGCGTGGCGAAGGAGAAGAAGCGCCACGCGATCGTGAACAACGCGTCCAACGTGGGTGTGACCAACGCGCAGTGCTCGCCCTACACGGTGCACTACGCGTACGACGCCTATTCGCTGGCCAACGGCACGGGCCGCGCGGTGGTGGAGGGCGGTGGCGACACCTGGTTCTTCCTGACGGTGGACTTTGCCTTCGGCATCGGCCTGGAACAGCAGGTGGGCGACGTGGTGCGCGCGAGCAAGGGCCGGGTGGTGGGCGCCGCGCGCCATCCGCTGGGCACGACCGATTTCTCTTCGTATGTGCTGCAGGCGCAGGCCTCCAAGGCCAAGATCGTGGGCCTGGCGTCGACCGGCAACGACACCATCAACGCCATCAAGGCGGCCAACGAGTTCGGTCTCACCAAGAACCAGAAGCTGGCCGCACTGCTGCTGTGGATCCAGGACGTGCACGCGTTGGGTCTGCCCACGGCGCAAGGTTTGCAGCTCACCAACGCGTGGTACTGGGACATGAACGACGACTCGCGCGCGTTCGCCAAGCGCTTCCAGCAACGCGTGGGCGGCCAGATGCCGAACATGGCGCACGCCGGGGACTACTCGTCGACCATGCACTACCTGAAGGCCGTGCAAGCCGCCGGCACGGACGACCCGGATGCCGTGTCGGCCAAGATGCGCGAGATGCCCATCAGCGACATGTTCACCAAGGCCGGCAAGATCCGCGAAGACGGCCGCATGGTGCACGACATGTACCTCTGGCAGGTGAAGACCCCGGCCGAATCGAAAGGCCCGTGGGACTACCTGAAGGCGGTGAAGACGATCCCCGCCGACCAGGCCTTCATGCCGCTCGCTCAAAGCACCTGCTACCTCGTCAAGAAGTAACCCCGCGGGGACCCTCCGAAGGTCACCGTTCGCCCTGAGCTTGTCGAAGGGCCTCGGTTCCGGGGGGTTGATGTGAACACCGGGAGGACTTCGACAAGCTCAGTCCGAACGGTGTTCTTCAAGCTCCAGAAGAGCCTTTCCTGAACCCATCATGTCCACCATCCTGCAAACGCAAGGGCTCTCCCGCACCTTCCACGGTTTTCACGCGGTGTCCAACGTGAACCTGTCGGTGCAGGAGGGCAGCATCCACGCGCTGATCGGCCCCAATGGTGCCGGCAAGACGACCTGCTTCAACCTGCTCACGCGCTTCATCGACGCGACGGCCGGGCGCATCCACTTTCAGGGCAACGACATCACGCGCACGCCGGCGGATGCGGTGGCGCGCCTGGGGCTGGTGCGCTCGTTCCAGATCTCGGCGGTGTTCGGGCAGCTGAGCGTGTTCGAGAACGTGCGCCTGGCGGTGCAGCGCCGCCGCGGGCATTCGATGGACTGGTGGCGCAGCGACAGGGATTTGGCGGTGTACGACGACCGCACCCGTGAGCTGCTGGCCGAGGCCGGACTTTCCGAATGGGCCGACCACCTCGCCGGCGAGTTGCCCTACGGCCGCAAGCGCGCGCTGGAACTGGCCACCACGCTGGCGCTGGAGCCGCGCGTGCTGCTGCTCGATGAACCCATGGCCGGCATGGGCGCCGAGGACATTGCCCAGGCCGCCGCGCTCATCCGCCAGGCGGCACGTGGCCGCACGGTGCTGATGGTGGAGCACAACCTCTCCGTGGTGGCCGATCTGTGCGACCGCATCACCGTGCTCGCGCGCGGCGAGGTGCTGGCCGAAGGCGACTACGCCACCGTGTCGAAGGACCCCCGCGTGGTGGAGGCCTACCTGGGCCACGGACATGCCGGACAACGCAAGCACCACCACGCGGTGGCGGTGGAGCGCGGGCATGAATGAACCCCTGCTGCAGATTCAGGACCTGCGCGCCTGGTACGGCCCCAGCCAGGCGCTGCACGGTGCCAGCCTGTCGGTGCGCGAAGGTGAACTCATCACGCTGCTGGGCCGCAACGGCGCGGGCAAGTCCACCCTCCTCAAATCCATCATGGGCATGATGGACCGGCGCCAGGGCTCCATCCGTTTCAAGGACCGGGAGCTGATCGGGCTGGCGCCGCACCACATCGGCCGGCTGGGCATCGCCTTCTGCCCGGACGACCGCGGTATCTATGCGTCGCTCACCGTGCGCGAGAACCTGCGCCTGCCACCGGTGGTGGCCGAGGGCGGCATGAGCGAGGCCGAACTCTTCGAGCTGTTTCCCAACCTGGCGCAGCGCGCGGGCTCGGCCGGCACGCACCTCTCGGGTGGTGAACAGCAGATGCTGGCGATTGCGCGCATCCTGCGCACCGGCGCGCGCGTGCTGCTGCTCGACGAGCCCACCGAAGGCCTTGCTCCCGTCATCGTCGACCGCATCGGTGACCTCATTCGCCAGCTCAAGGCGCGCGGCTACACCATCGTGCTGGTGGAGCAGAACGTGCACTTCGCCGCCGAGCTGGCCGACCGGCATTGCCTGATGGAATCGGGCCGCATCACGGACACGTTTGATGCCGCCACGCTGCTGCGCGACTTCGACGCCATCACCGCCCGGATTGGGGTCTAGAGATGCCGCAACCTGTAATCAGAGGGGCGAAATCCGGTGAGGCGCTTGAACGTGTTGGAGAACGCGAACGGGTTCACGTAGCCCACGCCGTGTGCGATGGCCTCGATCTTCTCGCTGGTGGTGGCCAGCAGGTGGGCGGCGTGCGCGATGCGCAGCGTGGCGAGCTGCTTGCCGGGGCTGCGGCCCAGGTTCTTCTGGCACAGGCGGCGCAGGTGCTCCTCGCTGGTGTTGGCCAGTGCGGCCAGATCGGCCAGCGTCCAGTCGCGCGCGAGGTCGTTCTTCACCGCGTTCCACACCGGCACCAGGCGGGGCTCGCGTTGCAGCGGCTCCAGGATGCGCGCCACATACCGTTCGATCACGTCCACCCACACCACACAGGTGCCGGGGTCGGCCGCGCCCTCCATCTCGGCGGCCAGGCCCAGGATGGCGGCCTGCAGCACACGCCCGTCGAACGCGGTCATGGTGGGCGCCATGGCGCCGTCCACCGATCGCACCGAATCGGGCTTGAAGCGCACCCAGGCCAGTTGCCAGCGCTTGCCCGGCACGCAGTGGAAGGCATGCAGCACGTGCGCGGGCGCAAAGGTGACGCTGCCCGGCTTGTGCGTGTACCAGCGCCCATCCAGCAGCGTCTGCCCCTCGCCGCCCAGGCACACCTGCATGAAGGCGCCGCTCAGGTTCGTTCGCACCACGGTGTAGGGCGCCGCGGCGTCCAGCACCGACACATGGGCAATGTGGCGCGCGGCCAGCGCGTCGCACTGCTCGGCACGCACCACCGTCTGCACGGTGTCATCACCCAGCAGCAGCGTTTCACGGGAGAGATCGGGATGTTTCGACGGCATGGCCTGCGCATCATAGGGACCGCACATGATTGAGGTATTCGGTCTTCCCCTGCCCGTGCTGGCGGGGCAGCTCATGCTGGGGCTGGTCAACGGTTGTTTCTACGCCGTGCTCAGCCTGGGGCTGGCGGTGATCTTCGGCCTGCTGCGCATCGTCAACTTCGCGCACGGTGCGTTCTTTATGGTGGGCGCCTTCGGCGCGTGGATGTTGCAGCTCTACCTGGGCTGGGGCTACTGGGCGGCCATCGTGCTGGTGCCGCTCATCGTGGGCGTGCTCGGAGGTCTCTTTGAGCGCGGCCTGCTGCGCCGTCTGTATGGCCTGGACCCGATCTACGGCCTGCTGCTCACCTTCGGCCTGGTGCTGGTGCTCGAAGGGGGCTTTCGCGTGGCCTATGGCACGTCGGGCCAGCCCTACCCGGTGCCTGCGAACCTGCAGGGCGTGTTCAACCTCGGCTTCATGGTGCTGCCGATCTACCGCGCGTGGGTGATCGTGGCCGCGCTGGGCGCCTGCCTGCTCACGTGGTGGCTGATCGAGCGCACGTCGCTGGGCGCGCGGCTGCGCGCGGCCACCGAGAAGCCGCAGCTCACGCAATCCTTCGGCGTCAACGTGCCGCTGCTGCTGACCTTCACTTACGCAGGCGGCATTGCGCTTGCTGCGTTCACCGGCGTGCTGGCCGCGCCCATCCTGCACGTGAACTCGGGCATGGGCTCCAACCTGGTCATCATCGTGTTCGCCATCGTGGTCATCGGCGGCATGGGCTCGGTGCTGGGCTCCATCGTCACCGCGCTGGGCATCGGCGTGATCGAGGGCCTCACCAAGGTCTTCTACTCCGAGGCCTCCACCACGGTGATCTTCGTGGTCATGGCTCTCGTGCTTCTTTTCAGACCGCGTGGACTCTTCGGCAAGGAAGGTGCTGCATGAACACGACGATGCCGACCTGGCAGAAGGCCTTCATGGCCGTGGTGGTGCTGGCGCTGCTCGTGGTGCCGTGGGCGCCGCAGGTGGTCTACCCGGTGTTCGTGATGAAGCTGCTGTGCATGGCGCTCTTCGCCTGTGCCTACAGCCTGCTGCTGGGCTTCGCCGGCATGATGTCGTTCGGCCACGCGGCCTTCTTCGGCAGCGCGGCCTACGTCACGGGCCTGGCGGCCAAGCACTGGGGCCTGCCGCCCGAGCTGGCCTTGCTCATGGGCACGGGCGCGGCGGCGGTGCTGGGTGCGGTGGTGGGTGGTCTGGCCATCCACCGCCAGGGCATCTACCTCGCCATGATCACGCTGGCGCTGGCGCAGATGGTGTATTTCATCTTCCTGCAACTGCCGTTCACCGGTGCAGAAGACGGCATGCAGCAGATTCCGCGCGGCACGCTGCTGGGCTTCATCGACCTGCGCAGCGACTTCGCCATGTACCACCTGGTGCTCTTCCTCACCATCGCCGGCCTGTGGCTCATCCACCGCGTGGTGCGCTCGCCCTTCGGCCATGTGGTGGTGGCCATCCGCGAACACGAGCCGCGCGCCCGCTCGCTGGGATATCCGGTGGAGCGCTACAAGCTCATGCTGTTCGTGCTCTCGGCCGCGCTCTCGGGGCTGGCGGGCTCCATGAAGGCGCTGGTGTTCCAGCTGGCCGCGCTGTCCGACGTGCACTGGCACCTCTCGGGCGACGTGGTGCTGATGGCGCTGCTGGGCGGCATGCACACCGTGTTCGGCCCCGCCATCGGCGCGGCGCTGGTGGTGGGCCTGCAGTACTACCTCGATGCCTTCGGCGGCTGGGTCACGCTGGTCACCGGCCTGATCTTCATGGTGTGCGTGCTCTCGTTCCGCAGCGGCATTGCCGGTGCGGTGGCGGCGCTGCGCACGCGCCCGCGCGACGGATCCTGACCCTTCACACCGACCATCCGATTTCCCATTCAAGGAGACCTTCATGCCCCGCTTCGAACGCCAAGCCCTCATGGCGAAATTCCAGGACATGGTGCAACGCCGTGTGCCCATCATCGGTGGCGGTGCCGGCACGGGCATCTCCGCCAAGTGCGAAGAGGCGGCCGGCATCGACCTCATCGTCATCTACAACTCCGGCCGCTACCGCATGGCGGGTCGAGCGTCCTCCGCTGGCCTGCTGGCCTATGGCAACGCCAACGACATCGTGCTGGAGATGGCGGGCGAGGTGCTGCCCGTGGCGAAGAAGACACCGGTGATCGCGGGCGTGAACGGTACCGACCCCTTCATCGTCATGCCGGTGTTCCTCAAGAAGCTCAAGGAACTCGGGTTTTCCGGTGTGCAGAACTTTCCCACCGTGGGCATCATCGACGGCACCTTCCGCCAGAGCCTTGAGGAGACCGGCATCAACTACGCGACCGAAGTCGAGATGATCGGCGAAGCCCACGCGCTGGACCTGCTGACCACGCCCTATGTGTTCTCCGCCGAGGAAGCCGTGGCCATGACCGAGGCCGGTGCCGACTTCGTCGTGCCGCACCTGGGCGTGACCACCGGCGGCACCATCGGCGCCACCTCCGCAAAGTCGCTCGCCGAGTCGGTCAAGCTCATCGACGAATGGGGCGAGGCCGCGCGCCGGGTTCGCAAGGACGTGATCGTGATCGCGCACGGCGGGCCCATCTCGTCGCCTGAAGATGTGGACTACGTGTTCAAGCACAGCCGGCATTGCAACGGTTTCTACGGCGCGAGCAGCATGGAGCGCCTGCCCACCGAGATCGCGATCAAGTCGCACGTGGAACGCTACAAGAACCTGAGTTTCTGAAACCCAAAGACAGGAGACCAACATGGCCCGGGTATATGTGAGCGCGGTGATGAACGCCACCATCGACCAGGCGTGGTCGTATCTGCGCGACTTCGGCGCTTTAGGCAACTACCACCCCTACTTCGAGAAGTCCTACATCGAGGACGGCAAGCCCTCCGACCAGATCGGCTGTGTGCGGCACTTCACCGTGCGCGAAGACGGCGGGTATTTGCGCGAGCAGTTGCTCGCCCTCTCGGACGACACCCACCGCTGCCGCTACCGGATCCTGCACATCGATGCGCCGTGGACGAACTACGTGGCCGAGATGCACCTGCTGCCCATCACCGAAGGCAACCGCTGCTTTGGTGAGTGGTGGGCCGAATGGGACGTGCCCGCCGACCAGGAGGCCGAGGCGATGGAACGGGTGAAAGGCACCTTCCGCACCTTCTTCGAGTGCGTGAACGCGCACCACGAGAAGCGCAAATGACCCCGGTGGCCCCGACCGCCTGGGTGGTGGGCACCTTCGACACCAAGGCGGCCGAGCTCAACTACCTGGCAGGCCTGTTGAGGACGGCCGGTCTGGGTGTGGTGACGGTGGACATCGGCACGCGCAGTGCGCCTGGCGTGGCCGATATCGAAGCGGATGTCGTGGCGGGCCACCATCCGCGAGGCGCATCGGCCGTGTTGGATCCTTCCGACCGCGGCGAGGCCGTCATCGCCATGGGCGACGCGCTGGCCGCGCTGGTGCGCGAGCGGTTGGCCGCCGGCGAGATCCAGGGCATGCTCGGCGTGGGTGGATCGGGTGGCAGCTCCATGATCGCGCCCGCCATGCGCCTGCTGCCCATCGGCAGCCCGAAGCTGCTGGTGTCCACCATGGCAGCGGGCGATGTGTCGGCCTACGTGGGTGTGGTGGACATGACCCTGATGTACCCGGTGACCGACATCGCCGGACTCAACCGGCTCTCTCGCACCATCCTGGCCAACGCGGCGCACGCGCTGGCCGGCATGCTGCTGCACCACGCGCCGGCCGACCAAGATCAGGACAGGCCGTCGATCGGCCTGACCATGTTCGGTGTCACCACGCCCTGTGTGCAGGCGTTGCGCGAGCTGTTGACCGACGAATTCGATGCGCAGGTGTTCCACGCCAACGGCGCCGGTGGCCGCACGCTCGAGTCCCTGGCCGCTGCCGGCATGCTGCGCGCGGTGGTCGACGTCACCACCACCGAGGTGGGCCAGCACCTGGCCGGCGGTGTGTGCGATGCAGGCCCGAACCGGCTGGACGCCGCCGCCCGCCACGGCCTGCCGTGGGTGGGCTCGGTCGGCGCGCTCGACATGATCAACTGGGGCGCACCCGCCACCATCCCCGAGCGGCACCAGGGCCGCACCTTCCATGTGCACAACGCCAACGTGACGCTGATGCGGAGCAACGCCCGAGAGCTCGAAGCGGCGGCGACGCGCATCGCCGAGCAGCTCAACCGTTCCAGTGCTCCGGTGCGCCTGCTGCTGCCGATGGGCGGTGTGTCGATGCTCGACGCGCCAGGACAGCCGTTTCACGATCCGGCTGCGGACGCGGTGTTGTTCGACACGCTGGAACGCCTGTTCATCCCCAGCGAAACCCACCGGCTGGTCAGGCTGCCCCATCACATCAACGATCCCGCTTTCGCGGCGGCGCTGGCCCAAGAGGTGAAAGCGGTCCTGGTGTAAGGTGTCGCGCCATGAGCGATGCCATCACCACCCAGGAAGCCAAGATCCATTTCTTTCGCGGCAACACCCACTTCGAGGCCGGTCGCCTGGAAGAGGCCAGGGCCAGCTACCTGCAGGCGCTCTCGCTGGTGCCGGGCCGGCCGTCCGTGCTGGCCAATCTCGGCGTCACCGAATGCCGGCTGGGGCTGTGGGCCGAGTCCATCGAACACCTGAAGCAGGCCACCGAGGCCGACCCGGCACACCGCGATGCCTGGGTGGCGCTGGGTCTCTCGCATGAGGCACTGGGTCAATGGGGACTGGCAGAACACGCCCTGCAGCGCGGCATGCGACTGGGCGCGGCCACTGCGCAACTCTGGCTCACGCTGGCGCTGTGCCAGCTGCACCTGGAGCAACCGGCCGATGCCCTGCAGTCGCTGGACGAAGCGCTGGCACTCGACGCCACGCTGGCCGACGCCTGGAGCCAGCGTGGCAGCCTGCTGCGCGATGCAGGACGCCACGCCGAAGCGGCCCTGTGTTTCGAACAGGCCCTCACGCACGGCGCCGACGAAGCCCTGCATCGCTTCTACCTGGCTTCGGTGCGTGGCGGCGATGCCACCCCGCCACAACCGCCGCGCGCGTACGTGGAAACGCTGTTCAATGAGTACGCCGACGATTTCCAGACGCACCTGGTGGAGCAGCTTCGCTACCAGGCGCATCAGACCCTGCTCGCGCCGCTGCGCGAAGGGGGCCAGCGCTACCCACTGGTGCTCGACCTGGGATGTGGCACCGGCCTGTGCGGCCAGCTCATCCGCGAGCAGGCCGGCGCGGTGGACGGCGTCGACCTGGCGCAAGCCATGGTGCAGCAGGCCCAGGCCACCGGTGCCTACCGCCGCGTGGTCCACGGCGACCTGCTCGGTTTCCTGCGAGACGGGCTCGAACCCGCCGACCTGGTGATCGCGGCCGACGTGTTCATCTACGTGGGCGCGCTCGACGACGCCTTCGCCGCGGTCCGCCAGCGCCTGCGGAACGGGGGCTGTTTCGCGTTCTCGGTGGAGCTGGCCAGCACCCAGGCCGATCTGCAGCTGCTGCCCAGCCTGCGCTACGCGCACTCCAGCGCCTACATCGAACGCCTCGCCCACGCCCATGGATTTCGCGTGCAGAAAACCTGGCAGGCACCGCTGCGCGAGGACCAGCGCAAGCCGGTGATGGGTCTCTATGTGCTGCTGGAGCCGGTGGCCTGAGGCGCCTGCCCCGTCTCAGTCGTTGCGCCGCGCCACCCAGTAGGCCGCGCCTTCGTGGCCGTAGCGTTCGGCGTGCGGTTCGTCGCGGCCGAGTTCGAAGCTGTCGCCCGGGCGCAGCTGGCGGGTGAGGTCGCCCACCGTGAGCCACATTTCGCCGCGCGTGACCACCGCCCGCACCGAAAACGGGTGGGAATGCATGTCCAGCAGCGTGAGGGGCGCCCACTCGCGTTCCAGCACCTCGTCGAACCCCTCGGTGAGGGCCTGGATGCGGAACACGTCGAAGTTGAGGTTGGGCATGGGCTGGCATTGTCGGGGTTTGGGTACAGCGGTCAAGCGGTAGCATGGCGGCCTTGTCTGGATTGCGACCTTGGAAAGGCACCCCATGTCCCACATGTTGTTGATCATCGAACCCGCCGGCCAGCGCACCACCCGCACGGAAGCCCAGGGCCGCGAGGTGTATGCGCGCATGGTCCGTTTTGGCGACGAACTGCGCGAACGCGGCAAGCTGCTGGCGGTGGAGTCGCTGGCTTCCGATGCCGGGGCGGTGCGGGTGAGCAAGGCCCCCGGCACGCGGGCGCAGGTGCTGGACGGGCCGTTCGCCGAGGCCAAGGAAATGATCGGCGGTTTCTTCCTGCTCCAGTGCGACAGCATGGAAGAAGCGGTGGCCATCGCGCACGAATGCCCGGCGGCCGAATGGGCCACCGTCGAGGTGCGTGCGCTGGGCCCCTGCTACGACTGATGAGCACCCCCGGGTTTCTACCTAGATGAAGGTGTCGAAGCGGCAGCGCCTGCATCGTCGTACCGGTTGAAGCCACGCCGTGGCCGTCAACCGGAGAGTGCCATGCGATTCATGATCATCGTCAAGTCCTGCGAGGAGTTCGAGGCCGAAACCAGCCCCGCGCCCGACGAAGACCTGATGGCGGAGATGGTCCGTTACCACGAGGCGCTGGCGCAGGCCGGCGTGCTGCTCGACGGCTCGGGCCTGCACCCCAGCCGCAAGGGCTGGCGCGTTCATTACAGCGCGGATGGCCAGAAGCGCGTGGTCGACGGCCCGTTTGCCGAAGCCAAGGAACTCATCGCCGGGTACACCCTGATCCAGGTGCGCTCGCGCGAAGAAGCGCTGGAATGGAGCCGCCGTTTTCCCAACCCGGCCGGTCGCGGCAAGGAGGCCGTGATCGAGTTGCGCCAGCTCTACGGGATGGACGACTTCCCGCCCAGCCAGCCGCTGGAAGACTTCAGGAAACTCGACGCCCTGGCGCGTTGAACCTCCCCCATTCAAGGAGAAAACACCATGAAACAGCATTTCGACATCCTCATCCAGGCGCCGCGCCAGCGCGTGTGGGCCACCATGCTGGAAGCACCCACCTACGAACAATGGACGAGCGCCTTCTGCGAGGGCTCGCACTACAAGGGCTCGTGGGACCAGGGCGCGACCATCCGCTTCCTCGACCCCGCCGGCAACGGCATGGTGTCGGAGATTGCCGAACACCGACCGGCCGAGTACGTGTCCATCCGGCATCTGGGATTCATCGAGAACGGCAAGGACGACACCACCAGCGAAGCCGTGCGGCAGTGGGCGCCCTGCCACGAGAACTACAGCTTCACCGACGAGGCCGGTGGCACCCGCGTGAAGGTGGACATGGACACCTTCGCCGGCTACGAGGACACGATGGCCCATGCGTGGCCGCGCGCGCTGCAGGCCCTGAAAGCCCTGTGCGAAGGCACTCACTGAACAACGTCGACAGGAGAACCCCATGCTGCGTGAAATCTTTGTCAACCTGCCCATCAAGGACATGGGCAAGTCCCAGGCCTTCTTCAAGGCCCTCGGCCTCACGTTCAACGCGCAGTTCACCAACGAGCAGGGCGCCTGCCTGGAGATCGCGCCCCACATCTACGCCATGCTGCTGGTCGAGCCGTTCTTCCAGGGCTTTACCAAGTTGCCGATCTCGGACGCGAAGAAGGCCACCGAGGTGTTGATCGCCCTCTCGTGCGACAGCCGCGACGAGGTGGACCAGCTCGTGGCCCAGGCCGTGGCGGCCGGGGGCACCACGCCCAACGCGCCCATGGACCACGGCTTCATGTACCAGCACGGCTTTGCCGACCTGGACGGCCACCAGTGGGAGGTTTTCTGGATGGACATGGCAGCAGCGCCTGCACAGATGTAGATTCCTGCGCATGCATTCCAGTGTCCACCAGGCCATTGCCACCGTCTGGCGCCTCGAATCCGCGCGCGTCACCGCGGCCGTGGCGCGCATGGTGCGCGACGTGGGCGTGGCCGAGGAACTGGCGCAGGACGCGCTGGTGGCGGCGCTGGAACACTGGCCGACCGAGGGCATCCCCGACAACGGCGGTGCCTGGCTCATGACCACCGCCAAGCGCCGCGCGCTCGACCACATCCGCCACCGCCAGATGGCCGATGCGCGGCACGAGGACATCGCCGCCGACATGGAAGCCCTGGGCACCACGCACGTGCCCGATTTCGTGGACGCACTCGACGAAGCCCGCCAGGACGACATTGGCGACGACCTGCTGCGGCTGGTCTTCACCGCCTGCCACCCGGTGCTCTCCACCGACGCTCGTGTGGCGCTCACGCTCAAGCTGCTGGGCGGCCTCACCACCCACGAGATCGCGCGCGCCTTCCTGGTGCCCGAGGCCACCATCGCCCAGCGCATCGTGCGCGCCAAGCGAAGCCTGAGCGAGGCCGGCGTGCCCTTCGAGGTGCCGCGCGCAGATGCCCTGGGCGAGCGCCTGGCCTCGGTGCTGGAGGTGGTGTACCTGGTGTTCAACGAAGGCTATACCGCCACCAGTGGCGGCGACTGGATGCGCCCGGCGCTGTGCGACGAAGCCCTGCGCCTGGGCCGCATGCTGGCGCAGATCTCGCCCCAGCAGCCCGAGGTGCACGGCCTGCTGGCGCTCATGGAGATCCAGGCCTCGCGCACCGCGGCGCGCACCGATGCCGAGGGACGCCCCGTCCTGCTGGCCGACCAGGACCGCTCGCGCTGGGACACGTTGCTGATGCGCCGCGGCCTGGCCGCACTCGACCGGGCCGACCTGCTGGCCGCCCAGCCCGGCCCGTACCACCTGCAGGCCGCCATCGCCGCCTGCCACGCGCGTGCCCAGCGTGCAAAGGACACCGACTGGTCGCGCATCGCCGATCTCTATGGCGAACTGGCCCGGATCGCACCCTCCCCGGTGGTGGAACTCAACCGCGCGGTGGCCGTGGCCATGCACGCGGGTCCGGCCGCAGGGCTGGTGCTGGTGGATGCGCTCATGAAGGAGAAAGCGCTGCAGCGCTACCAGTGGCTGCCCAGCGTGCGCGGTGACCTGCTGGAGAAGCTCGGCCGGCGCGAAGAAGCGCGCGCCGAATTCCAGCGCGCCGCCGGACTCGCGGGCAACGAGCGAGAGAAGGCGTTTCTGCTGGAGCGGGCCGCGGCCCTTGCCTGAACGGGCGGCGCCCCGGTTAAACCCGCATGGTCTTCTGCGGGCGAGCGGTCCAAACTGGGCGCGAACCAGGCTCCTATGGACCCGACAACAACAACAACCTCTTTCCAGGACGTCCTGGTCATCGGCGCGGGGCCGGCCGGTCTGGCCACCGCCGCCTGTCTGGCGCCTCTCGGACTGGACGTGAAGCTGATCGATCGCGCGCTGGAGCCCGCATCGTCCTGGCGCCACCACTACGAGCGCCTGCACCTGCACACCGTCAAGACGCATTCCGCGCTGCCGGGCCTGCCCTTCCCGGACAGTGCACCGCGCTACGTGCCGCGCCAGGGCGTGGTGGAGTACCTGATGGCCTACGCCGAGCACCATGGCCTGCGGCCCGAGCTGGGCCAGGACGTGGTGGCCATCGAACCGGCCCCGGCTGGCACCCTGGCCCGGTGGCGTGCCACCACGGCCTCGGGGCAGGCGCTGGCCGCGCGCCATGTGGTGCTGGCCACCGGCGCCAATCGAAAACCCAGCGCGCCCGAGCTGCCCGGCCAGGCCGATTTCGGCGGCCGCATCCTGCACAGCCGCAGCTACCGCAACGCCGCACCTTTCGCCGGCCAGCGCGTGCTGGTGGTGGGCATGGGCAACACCGGCGCCGAGATCGCGCTCGACCTGGTGGAGCACGGCGTGCGCGCAGCGATCTCCGTGCGTTCACCGGTCAACATCGTGCTGCGCGACGTGCTGGGCAGGCCGACCCAGCTCTCCAGCATCGCGCTGAGCAAACTGCCCGCCGCCTGGGGTGATGCTCTGGCCGTGGTGCTGCGCAACCTCACGGTGGGGGACCTCAGTCGATACGGCCTTCACACCGCAGCGCAATCGCCGCTGCGCCAGTTGCGCGAGGAAGGTCGCACACCGGTCATCGACGTCGGCACCGTGCGGCGCATCAAGTCTGGCGACATCCAGGTGTATCCCGGCATCCAGACGCTCACGCCGGGTGGCGTTCGTTTCACGGGCGGGGAGGTCCACCCCTTCGACGTGGTGCTGCTCGCCACCGGGTACGACGCCGCGTTGCATGAGCTGTTCCCCCGGACGTCGCTGCCGCTGGACGAGCGCGGCATGCCACCGGGCACGGTGGGCGAAGGCGCACTCGACGGCGTGTACTTCGTGGGCTTCGACGTGCGCCAGCCAGGTGGCTTGCTGCGCACGATAGGACCACAGGCCCGGGCGGTGGCGCAAAGCATCGGGGCATCGGGCCGATAGCCGGCCTGGCCGGGTGCGCGTTCAGCGCGACATCTGCGGATGCCCGGCAAACAGCTCCGCGACCCATTCCACGAACGCCCGCACTTTCGCGCTCAGGTGCCGGTTCGGCGGGTACACCACGTACAGCGGAATCGTCGGGCAGGTCCAGTCAGGCAGCACCTGCACCAGCTCACCGCGTTGGATGAGCGGCACGGCGGTGAAGGCGCCGATCTGCGAAACGCCCAGGCCGGCCAGCACCGCAGCGGTGAGCGCATTGCTCTCGTTCACCGAGACCTTGTAGCGGCCGGATACCTCCAACTTCTCGCCGTCCTTCTCGAACTCTTGCGGGTAGGGCCGCCCGGTGCGCGAGGAGAAGAAGTTCACCACGGTGTGCGCACGCTCCAGTTCGTCCGGGTGCCCAGGACTGCCGTGCGCTTGAAGATAGGCTGGCGACGCCACCGCCATCAGCGGCAGGTTGCCCACGCGCCGCGCCACCAGCGACTGCTCCGTCAGCTCGCCGCCGCGTATCACACAGTCGACGTTGTCGGCGACGATGTCCACGATCCGGTCGGTGACGCCAAGGTCCAGCTGGATGTCGGGGAAGCGCCGATAGAAATCGGCCAGGGCAGGAATGATGATCTGCTGCGCCACCGACGTGCCCACGTCCACGCGCAGGCGCCCGCTGGGACTGGCCTGCGCGTTGGTCATGCTGGCCTCGATGTCGTCCAGGTCGTTCAGCACGCGGACCGTGCGCTCGTAGTACGCGGCGCCATCGGGCGTCACGGTCACGCGCCTCGTGGTCCGGTTGAGCAGCTTGACCTTCAGGCGCGACTCCAGGTGCTGCACCAGCTTGGTCACCGTGCCCTTGGGGAGGTCCAGTGACTCCGCTGCCTTGGTGAATGTGCCGGCCTCCACCACCCGCGCGAACACCCTTATCGATTGAATCTGGTCCATTCCCTCTGTCCTTGTTTGCGCTTTGTGGCTGGATTGTTCGCGCAATCGAAACAGACAACTGGTGGGGCATGGCTTTATCCGCAGAAAAGGTATGCCTATAGTCCAACCCATGGTTTCAACTTCCACTTCCTCCGCCGTGTCGACCCCGACACAGACCCTGTCAGTGCCGGGCACGCCGCCGCTGGTCCTGCGCGTGTGGGGCCAGAAGACGCGTGGCCAGGCCATGCCGCTGGTGCTGCACTTCCACGGCGGCGCCTTCGTGTCGGGCAACCTCGAGAGTGGTGCCTGCATGGCCGAGTTGCTGTCCAGCTCGGGCGCGGTGGTGGCGTCGCTGGACTATCCCTTGGCGCCGGCACACCCTTTCCCCCAAGCGGTGGAGGCCGGTTTTTCAGCGCTGGAGTGGCTGTACAAGCAGCGCACCAGGCTGGCCGGCAGCGGCGCGCCGCTGTTCGTGGCGGGCGAGGAAGCGGGCGGCAATATTGCGGCAGCCGTGGCCCTGATGGTGCGCGACCGCGGCCACCCGCCGTTGGCCGGGCAGATACTGGTCGCGCCCATGCTGAATCCGTGCAACGCCACCGCCTCGTTGCGCGCGACCATGGGCGACGCCACTGGTTGCAAGTGGATGGATGGCTGGCAGCAGTACCTGCGTGGCCCGATGGATGCCGAGCACCCCTACGCAGTGCCCGGCCTTGCTCAACGGCTGGCCGGTCTGCCTTCGACCTTGATCCTGACGGGCACTGACGACCCGATGCGCGACGAAGCCCTGGCCTATGCCGAGCGGCTGCGCGAAGCGGGCATTGACGTGCACAGCAACGTGATGCCCGCGAAGACGGGCTGGCCTGACTCGTTGGGCGATCAGCCCGCCGAGGGGTGTCCGTGCTCGGTCCAGGTGCGCGCTCAAGTCCGGGCGTTCTTCCAGGCCGCGACACCCCCGCCGTCCTGACGCCCCGCGCTCCCTTTCTCAACACCCTGAAACGCCCAACCCGGTCATCCGCCGGGAAGGGTCCCGCTCGCCCTCAAAAAGGAAAAACCATGCGCCAACTGCCCAAATTCCATCACCGCCTCTGGTGGCCCACCGCCATCGTCCTGGCCGTCATCATCCTCGCGGGCACCGCGATCGTGCAGCAGGCAGGCGTTGCCCGCGCCAGCGCACCACCGAGTGCACCGCCACCCATGCCCGTGTCCGTGGCCACCGTGACCGAGAGCGACATCGCCGCCTGGGACGAGTTCTCGGGCCGGTTGGAAGCGGTGGAGCGGGTGGACATCCGCTCGCGCGTGGCGGGTGTCGTGCAGGCAACCCATTTTCGTGAAGGCGCGCTGGTGGCCAAGGGGGCTCTGCTGGTCTCCATCGACCCCGCACCTTACGAAGCCGAGGTGGCGCGCGCCGAGGCTCAGACGGCCGCAGTGCAAGCCCGTGTGGCCCACGCCAGCCATGAACACGCCCGCGCCCGCCGCCTGTGGGACGACAAGGCGATCGCCCAGCGCGAGCTCGACGACCGCGAGAACGCACTGCGCGAAGCAGAAGCGAATCTCAAGGCCGCGCAAGCCCAGTTGCAGACCGCTCGCCTGAGCCTGGGCTACACGCAGGTGCGCGCCCCGGTCGCCGGTCGCATCGGCCGGCTGGAGGTGACGGTCGGCAACCTGATCGCGGCCGGCCCGGGCGCGCCCGTGCTCGCCACGCTGGTCTCGGTCAGCCCGATCTACGCCAGCTTCGACGCCGATGAAAAAACCGTGGCCGGTGCGCTCAAGGGACTCGCGGGTGGCGCACGCCCGGCGGTCGAACGCATCCCCGTGCAGATGGGCACCTCGGCCACGACCGACACGCCCTATGTCGGCCAGTTGCAGCTGATCGACAACCAGGTCGACCCGCGCAGCGGCACGGTGCGCGTGCGCGCCGTCTTCGACAACAAGGACGGCAGCCTGATGCCGGGGCAGTTCGCGCGCATCCGCATGGGCCAGCCGCAGACCGCGCGCACCCTGCTGGTCAGCGAGCGCGCCGTCGGCACCGACCAGGACAAGAAGTACGTGCTGGTGGTGGGCGAAGGCGACAAGACCGAGTACCGCGCCGTCACGCTGGGCGCGCCGGTCGATGGCCTGCGCACCGTGCTCAGTGGCCTCAAACCCGGTGAGCGCATCGTCGTCAACGGCCTGCAGCGCGTGCGCCCGGGTGACGTGGTGCAACCGCAAGTGGTGCCCATGAACGCGCGTACCGATACCCCCGGGGTGGCCGTGGCCAAGTCCTGAATCGCCACGCAAATGAAAAGAAGAACACCATGAGTTTCTCGAAATTTTTCATCGATCGGCCGATCTTCGCGGGCGTGCTCTCGCTGCTGATCCTGATCGCCGGCCTGGTCGCGCTGCGCGGCCTGCCGATCTCCGAGTACCCTGAGGTGGCCCCGCCCTCGGTGGTGGTGCGCGCCCAGTACCCGGGCGCCAATCCGAAGGTGATCGCCGAGACCGTGGCCACGCCGCTGGAGGAATCCATCAACGGCGTCGAAGGCATGCTCTACATGGGCAGCCAGGCCACCACCGACGGCGTGATGACGCTCACCGTCACCTTCAAGCTCGGCACCGATCCCGACAAGGCCCAGCAGCTGGTGCAGAACCGCGTGTCGCAGGCCGAGCCGCGCCTGCCCGAGGAGGTGCGCCGCCTGGGTGTGACCACGGTGAAAAGCTCGCCCGACATCACGATGGTGGTGCACCTGGTCTCGCCCAACGACCGCTACGACATCAACTACCTGCGCAACTACGCGGTGCTCAACGTCAAGGACCGCCTCGCGCGCATCCAGGGCGTGGGCCAGGTGCAGATCTTCGGTGGCGGTGACTATTCCATGCGCGTGTGGCTCGACCCGCAGAAGGTCGCACAGCGCGGGCTCTCCGCGAGCGACGTGGTCGCTGCCATTCGCGGCCAGAACGTGCAGGCCGCCGCCGGCGTGGTCGGCGCGTCGCCGGGCCTGCCGGGCGTGGACATGCAGCTCTCCATCAACGCCCAGGGCCGGCTGCAGACCGAAGAGGAGTTCGGCGACATCATCGTCAAGACCGGGGGCGACGGCGCCGTGACCCGGCTGCGCGACATCGCGCGGCTGGAGATGGGCGCGGCCGACTACTCGCTGCGTTCGCTGCTCAACAACAAGCCGGCGGTGGGCATGGGCGTGTTCCAGGCGCCGGGCTCCAACGCGCTCGACATCTCGGCCGAGGTGCGCTCCACCATGGCCGAGCTGCAGAAGAACATGCCCGAGGGCGTGGAATTCCGCATCGCCTACGACCCCACGCAGTTCGTGCGCGCGTCCATCCAATCGGTGATCACCACGCTGCTCGAAGCCATCGCGCTCGTGGTGCTGGTGGTGATCCTGTTCCTGCAGACCTGGCGCGCCTCCATCATTCCGCTGCTGGCGGTGCCGGTGTCGGTGGTGGGCACCTTCGCGGTGCTGCACCTGCTGGGTTTCTCGATCAACGCGCTCTCGCTGTTCGGCCTCGTGCTGGCGATCGGCATCGTGGTCGATGACGCCATCGTGGTGGTGGAAAACGTGGAACGCAACATCGAGGCCGGCCTGTCGCCGCGCGACGCGACCTACCGCGCGATGAAGGAAGTGTCCGGTCCCATCATCGCGATCGCGCTGGTGCTGGTCGCGGTGTTTGTGCCACTGGCCTTCATCAGCGGTCTCACCGGCCAGTTCTACAAGCAGTTTGCCGTGACGATCGCGATCTCCACCGTGATCTCGGCGATCAACTCGCTCACGCTCTCGCCCGCGCTTGCCGCCCTGCTGCTGCGCGGCCATGACCAGCCCAGAGACGCGCTCACGCGCGGCATGGATCGGGTCTTCGGCGGACTGTTCCGGGGTTTCAACCGTTTCTTCCACCGCGGTGCCGAGGCCTACAGCAGCGGGGTGCGGCGCGTCGTCTCCCGCAAGGCGCTGATGATGGTGATCTACCTGGCGCTGGTGGGCGTGACCTTCGGCCTGTTCAAGGCGGTGCCCAGTGGCTTCGTGCCGGCGCAGGACAAGCAGTACCTGATCGGCTTCGCGCAGTTGCCCGACGGTGCCACGCTGGACCGCACGGAAGACGTGATCCACCGCATGGGCGAAATCACCAAGCAGAACCCGAACGTGGAAGACGCGATTGCCTTCCCCGGCCTGTCGATCAACGGCTTCACCAACAGCTCGAACTCCGGCATCGTGTTCGCCACCCTCAAGCCGTTTGCCGAGCGCAGGCGTGCCGACCAGAGCGGCGGCGCCGTCGCGGGCCAGCTCAACCAGGCCTACGGCAGCATCCAGGACGCTTTCATCGTCATGTTCCCGCCGCCCCCGGTGGCGGGCCTGGGCACCACGGGCGGCTTCAAGCTGCAGCTGGAGGACAAGGCCTCGCTCGGTTATGAGGCGATGGATGCGGCCGTGAAAGCCTTCATGGCCAAGGCCTACCAGACGCCCGAACTCGCCGGCATGTTCACGAGCTGGCAGGTCAACGTGCCGCAGCTCTACGCCGACATCGATCGCACCAAGGCGCGCCAGCTCGGCGTGCCGGTGACGGACATCTTCGACACCATGCAGATCTACCTCGGCAGCCTGTACGTGAACGACTTCAACCAGTTCGGCCGTACCTACAGCGTGCGCGCCCAGGCCGACGCGCCCTACCGCGCACGCGCCGAAGACGTGGGCCTGCTCAAGGTGCGTTCGAACACCGGCGAGATGGTGCCGCTGTCGGCGCTGATGAAGGTGAACTCCAGCTTCGGCCCGGAACGCGCCATGCGCTACAACGGCTACCTCTCGGCCGACATCAACGGCGGCCCCGCGCCCGGCTTCTCGTCGGGCCAGGCGCAGGACGCGATCGAGCGCATCGCCGCCGAGACGCTGCCGCAAGGCATCGGCTTCGAATGGACCGAGCTCACCTACCAGGAAATCCTGGCCGGCAACTCCGCGCTGTGGGTGTTCCCGCTCGCCATCCTGCTGGTGTTCCTGGTGCTGGCCGCACAGTACGAGAGCCTCACGCTGCCCCTGTCCATCATCCTGATCGTGCCCATGGGCCTGCTCGCGGCCATGACCGGGGTCTGGCTGGATGGGGGTGACAACAACGTGTTCACGCAGATCGGGTTGATCGTGCTGGTGGGACTCTCGGCAAAGAACGCGATCCTGATCGTGGAGTTCGCGCGCGAGCTGGAATTTGCGGGCAGGTCACCGGTGCAGGCAGCGATCGAGGCCAGCCGCCTGCGCCTGCGCCCCATTCTCATGACCTCGCTGGCCTTCGTGATGGGCGTGCTGCCGCTGGTGCTGGCCACCGGGGCGGGCGCCGAGATGCGCTCGGCCATGGGCGTGGCCGTGTTCGCCGGAATGATCGGCGTGACCGCCTTCGGCCTGTTCCTCACGCCGGTGTTCTACGTGCTGCTGCGCCGCCTGGCGGGCAACCGCGCGCTGCGCCAGCACGGCGAAATTCCCCACTTCGAAGGCTTCGCCTCCGGCGGTGGCGGCACCGCGCGCGTGGTGCCCGCCGCCCCCTTGACCCATTGAAGAAGACACAGAAGGTGCACACCATGAAGAAGCTCCATCACCTGCTGCCGCTCGCCGTCGCCCTCTTTCTGGCCGGCTGCGCCACCGCGCTGCCGCCGCTGCCATCGCCGATCGAGACGCCGCCCCAGTTCAGGGAACAGCAGCGACAGAACGAACGCTGGATCATTGCCCAGCCCGCCGAGGCCCAGAGCCGCGGCACCTGGTGGAAGGCGTTCAACGACCCGGTGCTCGACGACCTGGCCGAGCGCGCCGGTGCGAACAACACCAGCATCCAGGAGGCCGCGGCTCGCCTGACCCAGGCGCGATCGCTGGTGCGCGGCGCACAGGCCGACCGCGCGCCGCAGATCGGCGTGGGGGCCGATGCCTCCCGCGGCGCCGGTGCCAACACCGCCAACGGCGCGACGCCGGCCACCCTGCTGCAGGCCGGCGTGAACCTCTCGTACGAGGTGGACCTGTTCGGCCGGCTGGCGGGCGTGCGCGACGCCGCCACGCTGGACGCGCAATCGCGCGAAGCCCTGCTGCAAAGCACGCGCCTGCTGGTCCAGGCCGAGGTGGCGCAGACCTACCTGGCGCTGCGCGCGGCCGACACCGAACGCACGCTGGTGCAGGACACCGCCACCGCCTACGGCGACACGCTGCGCCTCACGCAGCGCCGTTTCGAGGCCGGCGACGTGGCCGAGCTTGATGTGATCCGCATCCAGACCGAACTTGCCGCCACCGAGGCCGAGGTGTTCGCGCTCAGCCGAAGTCGCGCCGAGCTGGAACACGCGCTGGCCGTGCTGGTCGGCGAACCGGCATCGGGCTTCGCGCTCGCATCCAACAGTGGCGCCCGCGCCCTGCCCGTGATACCGGCCGGCGTGCCGGGCACGGTGCTCGCTCGCCGTCCCGACGTGGCCGCAGCACAGGCGTCGCTGCTGGCCGCGCAGGCCCGCGTGGGCGTGGCGCAGGCCGCGTGGTTCCCCAGCGTGTCGCTCACTGGCGCCGCTGGGTACGCGTCGCCGGACATCGGCGACCTGTTCAAGTGGTCGGCACGCGCCTGGGGCATTGGCGCGTTGATGTCCTTGCCGCTGTTCGATGGCGGTCGGCGCGAAGCCGGCGTGCAGGGCGCCCAGGCGCAGCTGGACGCCGCCGCCGCGAGCTACCGGGGCCAGGTGCTGAACGCCTTCCGCGAAGTGGAAGACCAGTTGTCCGCCCTGCGCCTCTTGCAGGAGCAGTCGCAGGCCCAGGGACGTGCGGTCAGCGCCGCGCAGCGCGCCAGTGCCATCTCGGAAACGCGCTACCGCAACGGCCTGGTGAGCCAGCTCGAACTGCTCGACGCGCGTCGCAACGAGTTGCAGAACCGGCGGCAGGCGCAGCGTGTGGAGTCAGCCCGCCAGCAGGCCACCGTGCTGCTCATCCGGGCGCTGGGCGGCGGCTGGGACGCGGCCTGAAGTCAGGTGGAGCGCGGATCCTGGGTTTCTGGGCCCGACGCCTCGATGCTGCGCAACCACTCACGCCAGATCGCGACCAGCAGCGCCATCAGCACCGGCCCCACGAACAGACCGACGAAGCCCATGGTGGTGACGCCGCCCACCAGGCCGAAGAAGGTGGGCAGAAAAGGCAGCTTGACCGGCCCGCCCACCAGGCGCGGTCGCAGCGTCTTGTCGACGATGAAGAGTTCGACCGAACCCCAGACGAACAGGGCAACGCCCGCGGCCGGGTGGCCCGAGCCCACGAGGTAGAGCGAGACCAGCGTGAACGACAGCGGCGCGCCGCCCGGAATGAGCGCCATGAAGCCGGTGATGACGCCCAGCAGCACCGGAGACGGCACGCCCGCGATCCAGTAGGCCACGCCCAGCACCACACCTTCGCCCACCGCGATCACGCCCATGCCGATCACGGTGGCGCTCACCGTGGCAGGCACCACGCGCGAGAAGCGCTGCCAGCGATGCTGCAGCACGCGCTCGCCGACCACGTCGAGTTGCCGCGCGATGCGCGTGCCGTCCTTGTAGATGAAGAACAGCGTGATCAGCATGAACAGGATGGTGAGCGCCAGGTTGAACAGGTTGCCCGTGGCGGCGAGCGCCATGCGGTAGATGTTGCCCACATGCTGGCCACTCAGGAGCTGGATCCACTCGCCCAGCGCGCCGGGCGCGCCCAGGTGTTCGCGCCAGTAGGTGGCGAGCTGCTCGCCCACGAAGGGCAGCGCGGCGATCCAGTTGGGCACCGGTGCGCCGTTGCGGTTGGCCGCCAGCAGCCAGTTCACCAGGATCGTGGCCTCCTGCAGGGCGTAGTGCAGGGCCACCATGAGAGGGGCCACCAGCACCGCCAGCACCACCAGCAGCGCCACGCTGGCGGCCAGCGCGGTGCGGCCCCGGCAGCGCTGTACCAGGCGTTCGTACAGCGGCCAGCTCGCAAACCCGATGATCAGTGCGGCGAGCACCGGCACCACGAAGCCCCGGAAAAAATACACGCCGGCGGCGAGCAGCAGAAGCAGAAGACCACGGGCGACGAGCGAAGCAGGAAGGACTGGGGGCATGCGGAAATTCTGACACGCCCCGCCGGAGCCGATAAAGTGCGTCATGGACCGCATCACCACCCTGCACATCGGCGAGCAGTCGACCCGACTGACCGCGACCACCGACCCCGGCCTGGACAGCGTGCTCGCGCTCGGAACGCACGAACTCGGATCCGGCCCGTGGCGCAACGAACCCCCATCGCCACTGGAACTCGAGAACGCCATCGCCTTTGTCGAAGACCTGCTCATGCCGCTCACGCGAACGCTGCCCGAGGGCACCACCCTGGTGACCCACGACGCCCACGCCCGCCACGTGGTGGTGGTGGCCCGGCCCGGTCTTGACCCGGCACCGCCCCTGTCCATCGATGACGTCGAACGCGTCTTCAACGGCCTGGTGGCCGTCTCGCAGGGGCGACCCGTGGCATCGAGCGGCCTGCCCAGCGAGACCGATTTCGCGGCCTACGTCCTGATCCTGCGGGAGCTCATGCAGCACCTGGGCTTCGACGCGGTCACTGTGAAGGAGCCCATCGAATGAGTGAAGACAAGCGCCCGGGCGAATACCTCGTCATCTCTCGCGGCCAGTGGGACGCGGATGCGTCTCCGCAGGACATCCAGACCGCCATCGACCGGTTCTACGACTGGCACGAAGACCTCGTGGCCAAGGGCCAGATGAGGCGCGGCCAGCGGCTGGCGCGGGACAGCCGGCTCGTCACCCGCGAACGCATCATCGACGGGCCGTTTGCCGAGGCCAAGGAGGTGGTGGGTGGCTACTGGTGGATCCTGGCGCACAGCCTGGACGAAGCCGCGCGCATCGCGGCCGACAACCCCTGCCTGGCCTATGGCCTCGCATTCGAGATCCGTCCGATCGAGGACGTGCGCGCCAGCGCGTTTGCAGTGACGAACGAAACGCCCGACGAAAGAAGGCGCTCTACTGCACCGTGAAGCAGGCGATGTCCACGCGGTCGGGCAGGCG
Source organism: Hydrogenophaga sp. (assembly GCF_051858985.1). Classification (GTDB taxonomy): domain Bacteria; phylum Pseudomonadota; class Gammaproteobacteria; order Burkholderiales; family Burkholderiaceae_C; genus Hydrogenophaga. The sequence continues at coordinate 141,523 of NZ_JBHYGM010000003.1, forward strand.
TGTGCCGCTCCCGATGAAGAGCCGCTCGTTGATCCAGCCCAGCGTGGACGAGGCCGTCTCGAACGTGGGCGCGCAACGGAAGTAGACCTGCGCGGGGTCCACCGGCTCGCCCCTCACCAGGCGGGCCGTGATGTCGGCTGAAGCCACGCGGATGGCGCGGTTGCAGACGTAGATCAGTTCACCCGCATCGGTCTCGAGCACGTACCGCGCGTCGAGCTGCGCCAGCGTCGGCGAGACGATGGCCTGGAAATCGGCCCCACCCGGCAGCACCCGGGCGCTCCAGCCGTCACCTTGCACATGGCCTCCCAGGATGGGAATCACCCGCCGGTTGCCAGCGGCCGTCTGGCCCACCTCGTGAGCCGGAGCGACCTGGATGGACAGGGTGGCGAAGAAAGAGAGCGAGGGTGGGGCGGGCGCGTTCATGCAGGCATTGTCCACATCCCCACTTCACTCTCTTCAAGCCGCCGGCGCCACCTGCTGCGCCATGTACACCTGGTGCAGCGTGATCTTGCGCACCTCGACCTGGCTGGCCTGGATGTGCGAGCGCAGCAGCAGGTCGGCCCGGTCGGCCTTGCGGGCGAGGATGGCGCGCAGGATCTTGGCGTGTTCGTCGTAGGTGGCGTCGATGCGCATCTGCTTGAGGAAGTCGAGCCGGCGGATGATGCGGATGCGCTCGGTGACCTCGTGGTGCACGCGCGCCAGTTCCGCGTTGCCGGCCGCGCTCACCAGGGTTTCGTGGAAGGATTCGTCCCAGGCGGCGACCTGCGTGGCGTCGCTGCTGCGCTCGGCCACCGGCACCAGCCAGCGCTCCTTCAATTCCGTCAACAGCGGTTCGGACGTGGCCACCTCCTGCTGGCACAGCCGTTGCACGGCGGTGGTCTCCAGCACCATGCGCAGGTCGTAGAGCTGGTCGAACTTGTCGAAGTCGAACGGCAGCACGCGCCAGCCGCTGCGGAACATCACCTCCACCAGGCCTTCCTGCTGCAGGCGGAAAAGCGCCTGGCGCACCGGCGTGCGAGAGACCTCCAGCCGCGCGCAAAGCTCGTGCTCGGTGAAGCGGTCGCCGGGCACGAGCCGGAAGTCGGCGATGTCGCGCTTGAGCTGTTCGTAGACCTCGTTGGCGCGTGAGGGATGGGGTGTTTTCTGCACAGGGAAACTCTATCTCATCGCGCGTTCAGCGCCGCGAGCAGTTGCACACTGGTCGCGGTCCAGCCGATGATGGCCCCTTGCGCGCGCAGCATCTCCACCGCCGCGGCCTTGAAGTGCGGGAAGTAGCTCTCGGTGCAGTCTTCCAGCAGCAGGCAGTCGTAGCCCCGGTCGTTGGCCTCTCGCATGCTGGTCTGCACGCACACCTCGGTGGTCACGCCCATGAACAGCAGATGCGTGATGCCGCCCTTGTGGAACTGCTCGTGCAGCGTGGTGCCGTAGAACATGCCTTTGCCCGGTTTGTCGACCACCGTCTCGCCGGCCATGGGTGCCAGCGCGGGGATGATCTGGTTGCCGGGTTCACCGGCCACAAGAATGCGGCCCATGGGCCCGACATCGCCGATGCGCAGCGAAGGATGGCCCCGCAGGCGCTTGGCCGGCGGGCAGTCGGAGAGATCCGGCCGGTGCGCTTCACGCGTGTGCACCACCAGCCCGCCTGCGCGGCGCCACGCGCCCAGCACGGCCTGGCAGGTGGGCACGATGGCTTCGAGCAGCGCCACGTTGTTGCCCAGCGTCTCGCCGAAGCCCCCTGGCTCGATGAAGTCGCGCTGCATGTCGATGATGACCAGCGCGGTGTGGGCAACGTCGAAGTCGTAGGGGAAGGGTAGGGCGTCGACCTGCATGCTCAATGTCCTCCGCCCATGTGGGCGCCGAGAATCTGTCGGTCGGCCTTCGCGCCGGGGGTTTCGAACACCACGCGGCCTTCGCTCATCACGACGATGCGATCGGCCAGTTCCAGCAGTTCGTCCAGGTCCTCGCTGATCAGCAGCACGGCGCCACCCTGGTCGCGCACACCGCGCAGCCGGGTGTGGATCTCCTTGACCGCCGCAAAGTCCAGGCCGAACACCGGGTTGGCGGCGATCAGCACATCGATGTCGCCATGCAGTTCGCGCGCCAGCACCGCACGCTGCACGTTGCCGCCCGACAGGCTGCGAATGGGCGCGCCTTCGCCCTGGGTCTTGATGCCGTAGCTGGCGATCCATTCGCGCGCACGGCTGCGCCACTGGCCAAAGCGCAGGCGTCCGCCCACGCACAGCGGCGGCTGGTCGAAATCGCGCAACGCCATGTTCTGCGCCACGGAGAGGTCCCCCACGCAGGCGTTGCGCAAGGGCTCTTCCGGCAGGCTGCGAACCTTGAGCCGGTGGTTCTCCTCGCGCCGGGCCGCGTAAGGTTCTCCGCGCACCGACACCGCGCCGGACGCGCGCAGCCGCTGGCCCACCAGCGCTTCCACCAGTTCGCGCTGACCGTTGCCGGAGACGCCTGCAATGCCCAGGATCTCGCCGCCTGCCACCGACAGGCTGAGCCCGCGAACGGCGAGCGTGCCCCGGTCGCCCATCACGTCCAGGTCTTTCACCTCCAGTGAAGCGATGCCCGGCGCCGTCGCGCTCGCGGCCGCCGCCACCACCGCTGCGGTGGCGCGTTCCGGCGCCGCCGCGCCCGATTCGCCCACCATCGCATTCGCCAGCAGCGCCGGGGTGGTGTCGGGCACGGCGCAGTGGTGCACCGCCTTGCCCCGGCGCAGCACCGTCACGTCGTCGGCGTAGGTCATCACCTCGCGGAACTTGTGGGTGATGATGAGCACGGTGCACAGCCCGCTGCGCGCGAACTGGCGCACATGGCCCAGCACCTCGTCCGCTTCCTGCGGTGTGAGCACCGAGGTGGGTTCGTCCAGGATCAGCAGGCGTGGCTTGAGGTAGAGCTGCTTGAGCAGTTCCAGCTTCTGTTTCTCGCCCGCGGCCAGTTCCTGCGGTCGCGCATCCAGGTCGAGCTTGAAAGGCGTGGTCTCGAGGAACTGCGCCAGGTCGGCGCGCTTCTGTTTCCAGTCGATCACGGCCGGCGCCTGGCCGCCTGCGAGCAGCAGGTTCTCCGCCACCGTCATGCCCGGGGCCAGCGTGAAGTGCTGGTAGACCATGCCGATGCCCAGGCTGCGCGCCACCACCGGGTTGGGAATGGTCTGCTCGCGCCCGTCGATCAGGATGCTCCCTGCGCTGGGCCGCTGGAATCCGGCCACGCACTTCACCAGCGTGCTCTTGCCTGCACCGTTCTCGCCCAGCAGCGCGTGCACCGTGCCGGGCCACACCTTCATGCTCACCTGGTCGAGCGCGGTGAAGCTGCCGAAACGCATGCTCATGTGGTAGGTGTCCAGCCCCAGCGCGCCGGTGGGCGGCGGCAGGGCGCCGATGGGATGGGCTTCGTTCATTCGATGGCCTCCATGAGCGCGGTGGACGTGGCATGCGCGCCGAACACGCCGCCCTGCATGGTGATCATCTTCAGCGCGGCCTCGTGGTTGCCCTTGTCGGTGGCGGCGGTGCAGTCCGAGAGCAGTAGGCATTCGAAGCCGCGGTCGTTGGCGTCGCGCATGGTGGTGTGCACGCACACGTCGGTGGTGATGCCGGCGAGGATGAGGTTGGTGATGCCGCGCGTGCGCAGCAGCAGTTCGAGGTCGGTGGCGTAGAACGAGCCCTTGCCCGGCTTGTCGATGACGGCCTCACCCGGCAGGGGCGCCAGTTCCGGAATGATTTCCCAGCCGGGTTCGCCGCGCACCAGGATGCGCCCGCAGGGCCCGTCGTCGCCGATACCCACGCCTTCGGTGCCGATCTGGCGCGAACGCCAGCGCTTGTTGGCCGGCAGGTCTGAGAGGTCGGGCCGGTGGCCCTCGCGCGTGTGGATCAGGTGGTAGCCCGCCTCGCGCATCGCCGCCATCAGCAACCTGAGTGGCGCGATCGGTGCGCGCGTGAGCGAGATGTCGTAGCCCATCTTGTCCACGTAGCCACCCACGCCGCAGAAGTCGGTCTGCATGTCGATCACGATCAGCGCGGTGTTCTCGGGACGCAGGTCGCCGTTGAACGGCCAGGGGTAGGGGTGGGCGTCGATGAAGCGTTCCATGTCGGTTTCCTTCAGTACCGTTCGCCCTGAGCTTGTCCTTCCACCGGCTCAGGACGATCGGAGTACAGGGTTCTCGCGGAGTTGGCCCGGAAGGGCTTCGACAGGCTCAGCCTGAACGGACAGGTGTTCATGTCAGCGATTGGAAGAGAGTTCTGTGGGACTGCCGGGCACGATCACGCCCGGGCGGCAGGTGATCACCAGGATCAGCAGCGTGAGCACGTAGGGCACGATGTTGAAGAGGTGGTAGCCCCAGCCGATGCCCACCGACTGCAGCGCCGGGCCGAAGGCACCCGCGCCGCCGAACAGCAACGCCGCGCCCACGCAGCGCAGGGGACTCCAGCGCGCGAAGATCACCAGCGCCACGGCGATCAGGCCCTGCCCGCTGGAGATGCCCTCGTTCCAGCTCCCCGGATAGAACAGCGTGAGCGAGGCCCCACCCAGGCCCGCAATCAAGCCGCCGGCGGCGGTGGCCGCCATGCGGATGCCCGACACCGAGTAGCCCAGCGCGCGCGTGGCGTTGGCCGAGTCACCCGCCATGCGCACCAGCAGGCCGGCGCGCGTGTTGGCGAACGCCCACCACATGGCACCCGCCAGCGCCAGGCCGATCGGCAGCAACGCGTTCACCTGGAGCGCCGAACGCACGGCGGCCGAGTCGCTCCAGTTGCCCAGCGCAATGGCCGGCAGTTGCGGTGCCTGGGGCTGGATCAGCGGCTTGCCGAGGTAGAACGCCAGCCCCATGCCGAGCAGCATCAGCGCAATGCCGGTGGCGATGTCGTTCACGCGCGGCAGCGAGCACAGCACGCCATGCAGCGCGGCCAGCAGCGCACCCGAGATCCCGCCCGCCAGCACGCCGATCCACGGCGAACCGCTGAGGTAGGAAGCGCCGAAGGCCGTCATGGCCGAGAGCACCAGCACGCCTTCAAGCCCGAGGTTGATGCGGCCCGATTTCTCGGTGAGGCATTCGCCCAGGCTCACGAACAGGAACGGCACGCCCACGCGCAACGCGCCGCCGACAATGCCGGCGAGGAAGATCAGCAGCTGGTCCGATGTCATTTGCGTTCATCTCCCGCGGGTTCGGTCGAGGGCATCACGATGGGCACCGGTTCGGACGGTCCGAAGCGGACGAAGCGATCGAAGAAGGCTTTCCAGTCGCGGTCACGCAGTGCTTCGCTGGCCAGGATGAGCACGAAGGCAATGCCCTGCAGCAGCAGGACCGACGCATCCGGCAGGCCCAGGCGGCGCTGCAGCAGGCTGCCCGCGGCGCCAAAGCCGCCAAAGAGGATGGCCACCGGGATCACCGCCACCGGGTGGTGCCGCGCGATGAACGAGACCAGGATGCCCGCATAGCCATAGCCCGCGATGAGCGCGGCGTTGGCGCTGGTGTGAACGGCCGCCACCTCGATGGCACCGGCCAGGCCGGCGGCCGCACCGCCGAGCGCGCAGGCCACGAGGATGAGGCGCGTGGCCGGCAGCCCCACCAGCTGTGCCGCGCGCGGGTTGCCGCCCACCACGCTCACGGCGAACCCCGAGGGCGTGAGCCGCAGCCACAGGCCCGCCACCAGGCACACCACGATGCCGATCACCAGGCCCCAGTGCACGTCGGATCCGGCCATGCCGGTGATGAGGAGGCCTTCGTCCAGCGCGGGCGTGGACGGCTTGTTCAGGCTGGCCGGATCGCGCAGCGGGCCTTCGACGATGTGCTTGAACAGGCCGATGGCCACATAGGCCAGCAACAGGCTGCTGATGGTCTCGTTGATGCCCCGCACCTGCCGCAGCCAGCCCGCCAGTGCGATCCACAGCCCACCCGCCACGGCCCCGACGATGCACACGGCCAACGTGCCCAGCGAATTGGCCGGCAGCGGCACCGCGTGCGCGAGCGCGGCGCAGGCCAGCCCACCCAGCACCAGCGCACCCTCGCCACCGATGACCGTGAGCCCGGCGCGCGCGGGGATCGCCACGCACAGCGCGGTCAACATCAGCGGCGCGGCGCGCTGCAGCGTGTTCTGCCACGAGTACCAGTCGCCGAACGCGCCCTTGAAGAGCAGCGTCCAGACCTCCACCGGATTCACGCCCGCGAACGAGACGAAGAGTCCGAACAGCAAGAGGGCCGCCAGGATGGCACCGATGGGGAGGAGGATGTCTCGCATGGTCACGGGTCTGTTCAAGCTGAATCCACACCCGTTCGGGCTGAGCCTGTCGAAGCCCATCCATGCCCGCATCGCAAAAAGCCTTCGACAAGCTCAGGCCGAACGGCGAAGCGGCGCTCAGGCCGAACTGGGAAGAGGGGCTCAGGCCCTTCGACTGGCTCAGTGCGAACGGAGTTGGCGCATGCGGTGCTCATTTCACACACTCCCGTTCACGCCTTCCACCAGGTAGTTCATCTTTTCCAGTTCCAGGTCGGTCTGCTTGAATGCCTTGCCGGCCGGGATCACGGTCGCGCCCTTGTTGTCCTTGAGCGGGCCCTTGAAGATGTCGAAGCTGCCGGCCATCATCTGCGCCTTGATGCCGTCGGCCTGCTTCTTTGCCGCATCGGTCACCGCCGGTCCGTAGGCCGATGGCTTCACGAAGCCGTCTTTCAGGCCGCCGCGCACGAAGTTGGGGTGCGGCTTGCCGCTGCGTGCCGCCTCCAGGAAGGCGGTGTAGGCGGTGAGCCAGTTCCATTCGGCGCCGGTCAGGTAGGCCTGTGGGGCCAGCTTGGCCTGGCTGGCGTGGTAGCCGCAGACCATCTTGCCGCGCTTGGCGGCGGTCTCCACGATCACCTTGGGGCCGTCCACGTGCATGGTGAACACGTCCACGCCCTGGTCGGCCATGCTGTTGGTGGCTTCGGCTTCCTTGACCGGCATCGACCAGTCGCCCGTGAAGATCACGTTGGTGGTGATGCCGGGCTTGACCGAGCGCGCGCCCATGGTGAAGGCGTTGATGTTGCGCAGCACCTGCGGGATCGGCTTGGCCGCCACGAAGCCGATCTTGCCGCTCTTGCTCATGTGGCCGGCGATCACGCCGTTGAGGTACTGGCATTCGTCGATGTAGCCAAAGAAGCTCGCGGTGTTCTTCGGGTGCTTGCCCTCGGTCCACATGCCGCCGCAGTGGGCAAAGCGCGCCTCGGGAAACTTCGCTGCCACCGCCAGCATGTGCGGGTCGAAGTAGCCGAACGATGTCGGAAACACGAGCGAGGCGCCGTCCTGCGCGATCATGCCGGTCATGGTGCGCTGCACCGCCGCGGTCTCGGGCACGTTCTCCTCCTCCACCACCTTCACGCCGGCCATCTTCTTGAGCTGGGCGGCGGCCTCGGCCTGGGCCTGGTTGTAGCCGTAGTCGTCGCGCGGGCCGACGTAGATCACGCCCACGGTGATGGGCTTGGCTTGCGCGAAGGCCAGCGGGCTGCTGGCGGCCGCGCCGAGTGCGGCCAGGGTCTTGAGGGAATCGCGGCGATTGGGCAGTTGGAAGTTCATGGTGAAAGCTCCAGGACGGGGTGGGGTGGAAGGTGGTGGCTGGGAAAGATCAGGCGAGAAAACTCACGTGCGCCGCGACCACGCGCCAGCCCTCGGGGGTCAGCATCCAGGTCTGGCTCTGACGGCCCGTGCGGTCGCTGCCGGTGCGGTGGAATTCGGTGTTGGCGGTGGCGAAGGCGCGGCCGTAGGTGGTGATGACCGTCCTGCCGAGCGTTCGCGCCAGGCCTGCCGATGGCCTGGCGGCGCGAAAGGCGCGGATCTCGTCGATGCCGTACAGGTTCTCGGTGGCGCCGTAGCGCAGCGTGTGCGGGCTGTCCCAGAACAGCTCGTCGAGCACGGCCACGTCGTTGCGGACCAGCGCCACTTCGTACCGTTCGAAGGCGGCCGTGACCTCGGCCAGCACATCGGGAATGTTCACTTCGATCATGGTGTACCCCCACGCTCCCCCACGGCGTGTGGGTCGCTGACCCCCAGGGGGGCCGAAGTCGCCTTGGGGCGGCCCTGCGGCGCCTTCACAGGCTGGCCTCCTTCACATGCGCCACACCCGCCTGCGACAGCGCCCAGCCGGCGCGCAGCGCCAGGTCTTCGCGCCAGGGTGCGGCGATGAGCTGCACGCCGATGGGCAGGCCTTCGGTGCCTGAGGGCCACAGCGGCGCGGCCACCACCGGGCAGCCGGCGAACGAGATCGGTTGCGTGAGCAGGCCGATGGACGGGCGGCAGGGAAAGGGTTGGCCATTGATATCGATCCACTCGGTGCCGATGGCGGGGGCTGCCACGGGTGTGGCGGGCGCGATCAGCACGTCCCAGTCCCGGAACAGGGCGTTTACCTTGTCGCGGTAGACGCGGCGAAAACGCTGCGCGCGCAGGTACCAGGCGGCGGGCTGCAGCGCGCCCGAGATGAAACGGTCCACCGACAGCGGCTCGAAGTCGGCGGCCTGTGTGCGCAGGCTCTGCAGGTGCAGCGCACCGCCTTCGCTGGCGCTGGTGATGAAGGCCGCGGCACGCGCCTGCGCCGGGTCGGGCCACGCCACGGTGGCGCTGGCGCCCAGCGCCGAGGCGGCGCGCGCCACGGCCTGTTGCGCCGGCGGGCTGGCCAGCTCGGCGAACCAGCCGCCCAGCACGCCCACGCGCAGGCCATGCGCACCGAGGCCCAGCGAGCGCGTGACCGGCTGGACGCTGGTGGCAAAACATCCGGGGTCCAGCGGGTCGGGTCCCTGCAGCGCGTCGTAGGCCAGCGCCAGGCCGGCCACGTCGTCAGCGAACGGACCCAGGTGGTCGATGCTGTTGACGAAGGGGTAGGTGCCGCGGCGCGAGAGCCGGCCGAAGGTGGGCTTTAGGCCCCACACGCCGCAGAAGGACGACGGCACGCGGATCGAACCGTTGGTGTCGGAGCCCAGTGTGAGGGGCACCTGGCCGGCCGCCACCGCCGCACCCGAGCCGCCCGACGAGCCGCCGGCCACATGGCCCAGCTTGTGCGGGTTGTGGCAGGGGCCGTAGTGCGTGTTTTCGGTGGTGAAGCCGTAGGCGTATTCGTCCATGTTGAGCGAACCCACCAGCACCGCGCCAGCGGCCTGCAGGCGCTGCACCAGCACCGCGTCGGCGGTGGCGGGCGGGTTCGCGCGGTTCACTCTGGAGCCGGCCAGCGTGACCTCGCCTTCGATGTCGAACAGGTTCTTCACCGCGAACGGCACGCCGGCCAGCGGTCCCAGCGTGTCGCCGCGCGCGCGCTGCGCGTCCACCCGCGCTGCCTGCGCCCGGGCGGCCGCAAAGCGCGTGCCGGTGAAGGCGTTGATGCGGGCGTCGGTGGCCTCGATGCGGGCGATGCAGGTCTCCAGCACGTCGGCAGCGCTCTGCTGGCCGGAGGCCACCGCCTGCGCGGTCTGGCTGAGGTTCAGGGGCAGGGTCATGTCAGGTGGAGGCGGGAATGAAGGGGGCGGGGCAGAAGATCTCGACCACTTCGTCCTCGTCCTGCAGGGGAAAGGCATCCAGCAGCGCGGCCATGGCGGCGGTGCGCTGCAGGTGGGTCGCCACGCGAGCGGCCTGCGCGTCGTCCAGCGGCAGGCCCACCGCCACGGCGGCGGCCTGCACGTAGGCCAGGGTCTGCGCTTCGTTCACCGCCGCACCTCGCGCTGGAAGATCTCCAGGCTGCGCTTCTTCGCCTCGATGAAGCTCGCCTCCGACAGCGTGGCCGTGGTGCGCGGGCGCGCATCGTTGTACGGCAGGATTTCAGCCACCCGGGTGGGCCGCTTGGTCAGCAGCAGCACCTGGTCGGCCAGGTACACCGCTTCTTCCAGATCGTGCGAGACCAGCATCATGGTGGTGCCGGTCTGCATGAAGACTTCCTGGAGCTTCTCGCGGATGAACAGCGTCATCTCGAAGTCCAGCGCGGAGAAGGGTTCGTCCAGGAACAGCACCTCCGGGTTGGGCGCCAGCGCCCGCATGATCGACGCGGTCTGCTGCTGCCCGCCCGAAAGTTCGTAGGGGTAGCGGTTCAGGTCGAACTTCACATCGAATGACGCCACCAGCTCGGCCATGCGCCGGTCCACCTCGGCCTTGCTCTTGCCTTCGAGCTTGAGCGGGTAGGCGATGTTGTCGATGGTGCGCATCCACGGGAACATCGCTTCGCGGTAGTTCTGGAACACGTAGCCGATCTTGGTGTCCTTCAGGCTCTTGCCGTCGAACAGGATCTCGCCGCTGTCGATCGGCACCAGCCCCGCGATCATGTTGATCAGCGTGCTCTTGCCGCAACCGTTGGGGCCGAACACCGACACGATCTTGTGCTTGGGGATGTCCAGGTCGAAGTTCTCGTACAACGGCCAGCCCGCGAAATACTTGGTGAGGCCCCGGATGGTGATGTGCGTGCCGGCGGGGCCGGGCTTGAACTCGGGGGCAGGCACGTCGGCGTCGAAGGCAGGGGCATTGAGGACAGCGTTCATCTTCCGCTCCAGTGGACGATTTTTCTTTCGATCAGAAGGAACAACACATTGAGCGCATAGCCCAGCGCACCCGCCGCCAGGATCGACGCGTACATGTCCTTCACGTTCATCACCTGCTGCGAGTTGATGATCCGGTTGCCCAGGCCGCTGTCGGCGCCGATGAACATCTCGGCCACGATCACGATCACCAGGGCCATGGACACGGCCGAGCGCAAACCCACGAAGCTCGGCTGCAGGCTCTCCCACACCAGGACGTCCTTGAACACCTGCCAGCGCGTGGCTCCCATCACCTTGGCCGCCATCACGCGCTGCTTGCGTGCGTTGATCACGCCGTACGCGCTGTTGAACACCACGATCAGCAGGGCGCCGAACGCGGCAATCGCCACCTTGTTGATGTCGGACACGCCGAAGATCATGAGGAACAGCGGGATCAGCGCCGAGGACGGCGTGGAGCGGAAGAAGTCGATCAGGAACTCCACGCTGCGGTAGGCCTTCTCGTTGCTGCCGAGCAGCACACCCAGCGGCATGCCGACGATGGCGGCGATCAGGAACGCCTGCACCGTGCGCCACACCGTCACCGCGAAATCGCCGAGCAGCGGGCCACCCGCCAGACCACCCAGCAGCGCACCGAGGGCGTCGATCGGCGGCGGCAGCAGGATGGCCTTGATGAAGCCGGTGCGCACGGCGAGGTCCCAGATGATGAAGAGCACGACCGGGCCCACGAAGGGCAGGGCCTTGCCCCAGTCGGTCTTCTTCGGCAGCACCGGCGCGGCGTTGGCGGCCGGTGGTGTCCAGGGTTTGCCGGCGACCTCGGCCGGTGCGGGCGTGGTGGCAGCCATCCTGTTCAGCCCTTGTAGAGCATGGTGTCGACCACCAGGCGAGAGCTGAAGATGCCCTTCTCGCTGAACAGGTCGAAGAACTTCTGGAAGTGCGCCACGTCGGCCGGCGTGAACTCGTTGTACATGGTGTACGCAGCCAGCGGCACCTCGCTGGTGAGTGCGCCTTCGATGGCGGTGTAGCCCTTCAGGTACTGCCGCGCCTCCACCGACTTGGTGCGCACGTAGTTCACGCCCTTGCCGTACGCGGCGACGAACTTCTTCGCCGCGTCCGGGTTCTTCTTGATGAAGTCCGAGGCCAGCGAGGCCGAGCCGCCGAACCACGGCGCCATCGGGTCGCCCAGCACGTAGCGTGCGATCACGCCGGCTTCCAGCACCTTGGTGGTGCCGTTCATGCGGCCGATGGTGCCCGTGGGTTCGAGCGTGTAGGCGCCGTCGACCTGGCCGGCCGCGAGTGCGGCCACGTGCTGGCCGATGGGCAGTTCCACCACCGTCGCACCCACCGCGCCGCCGCGCTCGAGCACGGTCTTGGCCAGCGTCACGTTCTGGATGCCAGGGCCCGAAGCCACCCGCTTGCCCTTCAGGTCGGCCATCACCTTGGCCGGGCTGGCCACCGGCACGATCACCTCGTCCAGCACGTTCTTCACGTTGCTCGGGTTGGAGCAGAAGATCTTGAACGTGCCGGGTTGCGCAATCTCGCCGATGGCGATGTTGGCCGAGCCGGTGCCGTTGGCGGTGCCGTCGGCGCGGCCCGAGAGCACCGCCTCCATCACCTGTTGCGCGCCCGCGAACTTGAGCGGCTCCACGTCGAGCCCGGCTTCCTTGAAATAGCCGAGTTCGATGGCCGAGTAGAACGGCAGGCCGGCGGCAATCGGCCAGTAGCCGATGCGGATCTTCGGACCGGTCTGTGCGCGCAACACGCCTGGCGTGCCCAGCACACCCAGCGCTGCACCGGCGACGCCGATCTGCAGCACGCGGCGGCGGCGCGCGTCGACGGGGGAAGGCAAGGGGGCTTGAAAGGTTCTCATGGGGGCTCCTGCAGGTTGACGGAAGAGAAGAACGAAGAAGGCTCAGGTGGTGGCCACGGGCGCGGGGGCGAGCGACGCGATGTACGCGCGCCAGCCGCCCAGGTGGGTGATGTCGGTCGCGCCAGCGAGCGCCAGCGGCTCGCACAGGAAGCCCTGCACGGTGCTGCCGTCGGCCAGCGTCAGCGTGCCGATGGACAGCGGCTGCGGCACCAGCGCGACAAAGCTGCCGTAGTGCGCCAGCGGCATGTCCCACAGTTCCACCTCGATGCGATCGCCCTCGCCGGGCGCCACGCGCAGCAGGCCGGGCTTGGGCGGCGTAGTGCGGGGCAGGGCGTACAGGCGGTAGTGCGCCGCGGTGTGGGTGCGCGCGGCCAGGCTGGCACCACGTTCGGTGAGCTGGCCGTTCAGGGGCATGCCCGAGAGGTGCGCACCCACCACCGCCACCCGCACCGTGGCCGCCGGGCTGTTCGGGTCCGCCAGGCCAGGCACCGGTTCAGGCGCCGGGAGCGGCAGACCGGTGGCGCCCTGGGTGAGGCCGGTGGCGTGGTGAAAACGCTGGCCCAGATCGGCGAGCTGCCAGTCGGAGCCGCAGCGGCCAATGAGCGTGATGCCGAAGGGCAGGCCGTCGGGCCGGATGCTGGCCGGCACCGAGAGCGCGGCGTAGTCCAGCAGGTTGACGAAGTTGGTGTAGGCGCCGAGCTGGCGGTTGAGCACCACCGGGTCGGCCTGCATGCGCGCGATGGTGTGGTGTGTGGGCGTGGTGGGCACCACCAGCAGGTCGATGCCCTGCCACAGCGCCTGCGCCTGCTGGCCCAGCTCGGCCAGCCGGGTCTGCGCGGCCACCAGGTCGCTCGCGCTGTAGGCCCGGCCAGAGGCAATGATGCTTCGCACGGGCTCGATCACCTCGGCTTCGTGCGCGTCGAAGAAGTCGCGCACGGCCTCGTGCCGCTGCGCCACCAGCGCGCTGCCGTACAGCATGTCGGCGCACTCGGAGAGCGGCGCGAAGTCCAGCGCCACCGCTTCGCCACCCATTGCCTGCAGTTGCGCCAGCGCGCCGTCGAAGGCGAGGCGCGCGGCCTCGTCGCCGAAGAACGCCAGCTCGGCGGGCACCCCAAAGCGGAACCGCGCGCCCAGCGGTGCGGTGGCCAGGGCCAGCGGGCGCGAATACGGATCGGCCGGGTCGTGGCCGAGGGCGGCCGCCAGGACGCGCACCGCACGCGCCACCGTGGTGGCAAAGATGGACACGCAATCCACCGCCTGCGCCGCCGGCACCACGCCGCGTGCGCTGACGAGCCCGCGCGAAGGCTTGAGGCCCACGATGTTGTTGAGCCCGGCCGGCACCCGGCCCGAACCGGCGGTGTCGGTGCCCAGGGCAAAGTCCACCTGCCCCGTGGCCACCACGTAGGCCGACCCTGAGCTGGAGCCGCCCGACACATACAGCGGGTTGATGGCGTTGGGCACCGCGCCATACGGCGAGCGTGTGCCGCTCAGGCCGCAGGCGAACTGGTCCAGGTTGGTCTTGCCGGTGACGGATGCACCAGCTTCGAGCAAACGGCGCACCACGCTGGCGTGGGTATCGGGTGTGTAGGCGAACGCCGGACAGGCGGCGGTTGTCGGCCAACCCGCCACGTCGATGTTGTCCTTCACGGCGAAGCTCAGGCCGGCCAGCGCACCGGTGGCCGCCCCGGGCATGGGGCGGTCCGGGTGGTGGATCCACGCCTGCGGCGCCAGCGGCGTCGCCCGGTGGGGGAGGGTTGTTTCTTGCACCATGTTCAAGCATTCCATCTTGGATACAAGAACACATGCAAGTTGAATGCCAGCCATCCGCCGCCCGACAGCCGGCGCTCAAGGCCGCTCATTTCGCCGTCGATATTCACGAAACAGTCACCTGGAGGTCACATGCTTCATCTGTCCCGCACGCCCATTCGCACCCAGCTCTCGGTCCTGCTGACCGTGGCGGCGCTGTTCCTGGTCTCGGTGGCGGCGGTGGGCGCCTGGGGGCTTCAGCGCAGCGCGGCCATTGCCCAGGCCGGCAACGACGTGAACACCCCGCGCCAGCGCGTGGGCAACCAGCTCATCCAGGCGGTGGGCGCCCGGGCCGTGGCAGCGCGCAACCTCACGCTGGCCACCACGCCGGCCGACCGCGACGCCGAGCTGGCGCGCATCCGTCAAGCCCACGCCGCGACCCAGGCCGCCGTGAAGGAACTCCAGGGTCTTCTGGGCGACCACGCCGACCCGAAAGAACGCGCGCTGGTGGCCGCCGTAGTGGCTGCCGAAGCCGAATACGGCCCGGTGGCCCTCACCATCACGGGCGTGGCCGCCAGCGGCGATTCGCAGAAGGCGGCCGCCATGATCATGGAACTCTGCCGGCCGCTGTTGCTGAAGCTGGAGCAGGCCGTGGACCAGCTCCTCCAGCACGAAGCCGCCGCCGCGCAGCGCGACCACGAAAGCCTGGTGGCCGGCACGAAGAGCGCCATGGGCTGGGTGGCCGCGCTCGGCACCGGCGCCTTGCTGCTGCTGATCTGGATGGGGCTGCTGATCACCCGCGGGCTGGTGGGCAGCAGCCAGGCCGCGCTGCAGGCGGTGGAGCAGATGGCCGCCGGCAACATGGCGCTGCACCTGCAGGCCGAGGGCAACAGCGAACCGCAACGCGTGCTGCGCTCGCTCGACGGCATGGCCCAGCGACTGCGCGAGGTGCTGGGCAGCGTGCGCACGGCGTCCGACCAGATCGCCATCGCCAGCACCGAGGTGGCCAAAGGCGCGCAGGACCTGTCGATGCGCACCGAGCAGGCCGCCAGCAGCCTGGAGGAAACCGCCGCCAGCATGGAAGAAATGACCACCTCCGTGCAGCAGTCCAGCGGCTCGGCCCGCCAGGCCAACCAGCTCGCGGGCGAGTCGGCCGAGGTGGCGCGGCACGGCGGCGAGGTGGTGGGCCAGGTGGTGCAGACCATGGCCGACATCCAGCGCGGCAGCAGCCGCATCGGCGAGATCATCGGCGTCATCGACGGCATCGCCTTCCAGACCAACATCCTGGCGCTGAACGCGGCGGTGGAAGCCGCCCGTGCGGGCGAGCAGGGCCGCGGCTTTGCGGTGGTGGCGGGCGAAGTGCGCAACCTCGCACAGCGCAGCGCGCAGGCGGCCAAGGAAATCAAGCAGCTCATCCAGGATTCCAACGCCCAGGTGGACGGCGGGACGCGCCTGGTGCAGGAAGCGGGCGGCACCATCAACGAAGTGGTGGCCAACGCGCAGCGCGTGAGCGGCATCGTGGGCGAGATCATGGCCACCAGTGCCGAACAGGCCGACGGCGTGGCGCAGATCAACGTCGCGGTTTCGCAGCTCGACCACATGACCCAGCAGAACGCTGCGCTGGTGGAGCAGACCTCCGCCGCGGCCACCAGCCTGCAGGAACAGGCCCGCGTGCTGGCGCAGGCCGTGTCGGTGTTCCGCATCGACGGCGCGGCCAGCACCGGGCGCCTGCAGTTCGCCTGAGCACCGGCCCCGCCACGGTCCTGACACAAAGCGCCGATCCAATCGGCGCATGAAGACCGTCGACCTCATCTACTTCAACGCCGGGGGCGGTCACCGCGCTTCGGCGCTCGCCCTGCAGGCCGTGCTCGCCGCCCAGGAATGGCCCTGGCAGGTGCGGCTGGTGAACCTGTTCGAGGTGCTGGACCCGCGCCAGCGCTTTCGCGCCGTGACCGGCAAAGCCCCGGAAGACTGGTACAACCGCCGCCTGGCGCGCGGCTGGACCATCGGCATGGCGCAGGAGCTCAAGCTCCTGCAGGGGCTGATCCGCCTGGGCCACCCCATGCTGGTGAAGCAGCTCCAGCAGCACTGGCTGCGCACCGAGCCCGACCTGGTGGTGTCGCTGGTGCCCAACTTCAACCGCGCCATGTTCGACAGCCTGGCCAGCGCCCTGCCCGGCGTGCCCTACGCCACGCTGCTGACCGACCTGGCCGATTTCCCGCCCGCCTTCTGGATCGAGCGCGACCTGCCGCAGCATTTCATCTGCGGCACGCCGCGTGCGGTGGTGCAGGCGCTCGCCATGGGTCACGATGCCAGCCGCGTGCACGCCACCACCGGCATGCTCGTGCGGCCCGAGTTCTACCTGCCGCGCCACGCCGCAGACCGTGCGCAGGCACTGGCCGAACTGGGCCTCGATCCCGCGCGGCCCACCGGCCTGGTGATGTTCGGCGGCCACGGCTCGCGCGCCATGCTCGGCATTGCCGAACGCCTGTGCGCCACCACGCAACTCATCTTCGTCTGCGGGCACAACGCCGCGCTGGCCCGGCGCGTGCAGGAACTGCCCGCCGGTGCGCCACGCCATGTGGTCGGCTTCTGCGCCGATGTGCCGCGCCTCATGCAGTGCGCCGACTTCTTCATCGGCAAGCCCGGCCCCGGCAGCCTGAGCGAGGCGGTGCAGATGGGCCTGCCGGTGATCGTGACCGACAACGCCTGGACCATGCCGCAGGAGCGCTACAACGCCCAGTGGGTGCGCGAACACCGACTGGGCATCGTGCACCGCAGCTTTCGCACCATCGACCGCGCCGTGGCCGACCTGCTGGCCGACCTGGAAGGCTATCGCCAGCGCGTGAGGCGGGTCAACAACCGCGCACTGTTCGAGGTGCCGCACATCCTGGAGCGCATCCTGAACCAGGCGGACCAGCTGCCCGCCTCGCCCGGTCCAGAAGGCGACAGTGCAGGGTTATTTTTACAAAGCACACGCTTGCCATAAATAGGCGCCACTGCTAAGGTGCGCTCCATGAACCTGGAGACACCCGACCTCGAGACGCCGCGCCGCGCGCGTGGCCGCCCGCGCAAGACCGTCGATGAGCGCGATGACGGCAACCGGCGCCGCGAGTTGATCGAAGGCGCTGCGCGCCTGTTCCGCCAGCAGGGCTTTGCCGCCACCACCACGCGCGACATCGCCGCCGCCGTGGGCATGCGCTCGGGCTCGCCCTTCTACCACTTCGAAAGCAAAGAGGCGCTGCTGGCCGCGGTGATGCTCGAAGGCATGCAGGGCGCCTTGCGCCGCCAGAACGCGGCGCTGGCGCTGCTCGCGGTCGACGCCCCGGCGCGTGATCGCCTGCACGCGCTGGTGCGCAACCATTTCGACGTGCTGCTCGGTCCCGACAGCGACTTCATTCCCGTCATGCTGTACGAATGGCGCTCGATCGACGTGGCGCAGCGCGGCGAGGTGAACCGGCTGAAAGACGAGTACGAGGCCGCCTGGTCGCCGGTGCTCAAGGCCCTGCACGACCAGGGCCGGCTCGCAGCCGATCCGGCGCTCGCGCGGCTCATGATCTTCGGTGCGCTGAACTGGTCGGCCCAGTGGTACGTGCCGCCCTCGGGCCGCAGCGCCCGGTCGCGCGGTCGGGCATCGCTCGACGAGCTCACCACCTCCGCCCTGCAACTTTTCCTGAAGGAGCCCCGATGAGCCACGGGAACACCTACCGCTCGGCGTTCGCACCGGGCCTCTTCGCCGGCCGTGTGGTGGTGGTCACCGGCGGCGGCTCGGGCATTGGGCGCTGCACCGCGCACGAACTCGCCAGCCTGGGCGCGCACGTGGTGCTGATCGGGCGCAACCTCGCCAAGCTGCAGGACGTGGCCGGCGAGATCGTGGCCGACGGCGGGCGCGCGAGCTTCCACGCCTGCGACATCCGCCAGGAAGACACCGTGCGCACCGTGGTCACCGCCATCGTCGGCGCGCACGGCCGCATCGACGCGCTGGTCAACAACGCCGGTGGCCAGTACATCTCGCCGCTGGAGAACATCAGCGCCAAAGGCTGGCAGGCGGTGATCGACACCAACCTCACCGGCGGCTTCCTGATGGCGCGCGAATGTTATGTGCAGAGCATGCAGGCCCAAGGCGGCGCGGTGGTCAACATCATTGCCGACATCTGGGGCTCCATGCCCGGCATGGGCCACAGCGGCGCCGCGCGCGCCGGCATGGTGAGCTTCACCGAGACAGCCGCCATGGAATGGGCCAAGAGCGGCGTGCGCGTGAACGCGGTGGCGCCGGGCTACATCGCCTCCAGCGGCATGGACCACTATCCCCCGGAGGCCGGCTCCATGCTGCGCGAGATGCGCGAAACCGTGCCGGCCGGCCGCTTCGGCAACGAAGCCGAAACCTCGGCTGCCATCGTCTACCTGCTCTCGCCCGCGGCCAGCTTCGTCAGCGGCACGGTGCTGCGCGTGGACGGCGCGCGCCCACAGGTGCGCATGGGCTGGGGCCAGGTGGCGGCACCGGTGGACGTGCAGGCGCGCGACGCCGTTAAGCCCTTCGACGGGTTTCACCGGTATGTGACGCCCAAGGTGTTCCAGTCCTGAAGCGGCACCATGTTTGAATCGAGCTTCAACCCGCAGAGCCCGCAGGCCCTGCAGCGCCGCGAAGCGATGCTCGCGCGCATTGCGCAGTTGCGCGCGCTCGAAGACCGCGCCGCCCAGGCCTCGGCAAGGTCGAAACCGGTGTTCGACAAGCGCGGCCAGTTGTTGCCGCGCGAGCGCGTGGCCCTGCTGCTGGACCCCGGCGCGCCCTATGTGCCGCTGTGTTCGCTGGCCGGCTTCCTGCAGGACACGAAAGACCCGGAGAAATCCGTGCCTGGCGGCGGCATCGTGGCCGGCATGGGCTTCATTGCCGGTGTGCGCTGCATGGTGGTGGCCAGCGACTCGGGCATCGAGGCCGGCGCCATCCAGCCGCGCGGGCTGGAGAAGATCCTGCGTGTGCAGGAGATCGCCCTGCAGAACAAGCTGCCTTTCGTGCACCTGGTGGAAAGCGCCGGCGCCAACCTCACCAGATACCAGGTGGAAGGCTTCGTGCACGGCGGCTCGCTGTTCCGCAACCTGGCGCGCCTCTCCGCCGCCGGCATCCCGGTGATCACCGTGCAGCACGGCTCGGGCACGGCCGGCGGTGCCTACATGCCCGGCCTGAGCGACGTGGTCATCATGGTGCGCGGTCGCTCGCGGGCCTTTCTGGCCGGGCCGCCGTTGTTGATGGCGGCCACCGGTGAGGTGGCCACCGAAGAAGAGCTGGGCGGGGCGGAGATGCACACCGGTGTGTCCGGGTTGGGCGAGTACCTGGCGGAGGACGACCGGCAGGCGCTGGGGATTGCGCGGCGCATCATGGCGCAGTTGCGGCCCACCGTTCGGGCTGAGCCTGTCGAAGCCTTTGAGAGCCCTTCGACAGGCTCAGGGCGAACGGGTATCGCGAAACCTGCGTCGGATGCGGACGACCTGCTTGCCCTCATGCCCCCGCACCACCGCGAGCCGGTGGACATGCGCGAAGTCATGGCCCGCATCGTCGATGGCGCCGAGCTGCTCGAGTTCAAGGCGCTCTACGGCGCCGCCACGCTGTGCGTGCAGGCCCGCATCGGCGGCCACGCGGTGGGCATCGTCAGCAACAACGGCCCCATCGACGTGGCCGGCGCCAACAAGGCCACGCACTTCATCCAGTGGATGTGCCAGCTCGGCCACCCGCTGATCTACCTGCAGAACACCACCGGCTACATGGTGGGCAAGGAGAGCGAGCAGGGCGGCATGATCAAGCACGGCAGCAAGATGATCCAGGCGGTGACCAACGCCACCGTGCCGCAGATCACCATCCAGTGCGGCGCGTCGTTCGGCGCGGGCAACTACGGCATGTGCGGACGCGGCTACGAGCCGCGTTTTCTCTTCAGCTGGCCTCAGGCAAAAACGGCGGTGATGGGCGGCGAGCAGGCCGCGCGCACGATGCAGATCGTGGCCGAAGCCGGCATGGCGCGCAAAGGCATCACGCCCGACCCGGTGCAGATGCAGGCCCAGTTCGACCACATCGTGAACGTGTTCGAGACCCAGGCCGACGCGTTCCACACGAGTGGCCTGGTGCTCGACGACGGCGTGATCGACCCGCGCGACACGCGCGCCGTGCTCACCTTCTGCCTCGACACCGTGGCCGAAGCTAATGAAAAAACCTTGCGACCCATGCAGTTCGGCGTGGCGCGCATGTAGACCCACAGGAGACGACCCCATGCAGTTCACCCACGAACACCGCGAGATCCAGAAGACGCTCAAGCGCTTCATCGACGAACAGATCAATCCCCATGTGGACGAGTGGGAGGCGGCCGAGATCTTTCCTGCGCACGACGTGTTCAAGGGCCTGGGCCAGCTCGGCCTGCTGGGCCTGACCAAGCCCGAAGCCCAGGGTGGCGCGGGTCTGGACTACTCCTACGGCATGGCCATGGCCGAGACGCTGGGCCACATCCA
The DNA here is from genome assembly GCF_051858985.1 of Hydrogenophaga sp. Lineage (GTDB taxonomy): Bacteria > Pseudomonadota > Gammaproteobacteria > Burkholderiales > Burkholderiaceae_C > Hydrogenophaga. The sequence continues at coordinate 162,108 of NZ_JBHYGM010000003.1, forward strand.
TTGCGGCGGCGTGCCCATGGCCATTGGCGTGCAGACCGACATGGCCACGCCCGCGCTCGCGCGCTTCGGCAGCGATGAACTGAAGGCGCAGTTCCTGGCTCCTGCCATTCAGGGCGACACCGTCGGCGCCATCGGCGTGAGCGAACCCGGTGCCGGCAGCGACGTGGCGGCCATCAAGACCTACGCCCGCAAGGACGGCGACGACTACGTCATCAGCGGCCAGAAGATGTGGATCACCAACAGCCTGCAGGCCGACTGGATCTGCCTGCTGGTGAACACCAGCGAAGGTCCGCAGCACAAGAACAAGAGCCTGGTGATGGTGCCCCTGCGCGAGAACGGCAAGACCGTCAAGGGCTTCGAAGTCGGCAAGAAGATCCGCAAGATCGGCATGCACAGCAGCGACACAGGCCTGATCTATTTCGACGAGGTGCGCGTGCCCCAGCGCTACCGCATTGGCCAGGAGGGTGCGGGCTTCATCTACCAGATGCAGCAGTTCCAGGAAGAGCGCCTGTGGTGCGCGGCGAGCACGCTGCAGAGCCTCACCAACTGCATCGAATGGACCGTGGAGTGGGCGCAGGAGCGCAAGCTGTTCGGCGCCAGCCTGTCCGACCAGCAGTGGGTGCAGTTCAAGCTGGCCGAACTCAAGACCGAGGTGGAAGCCCTGCGCGCGCTCACCTACCAGGCGTGCGAGCATTACATCGCCGGCGAAGACGTGACCGAATGGGCCACCATGGCCAAGCTCAAGGCCGGGCGCCTGAACCGCACCGTGCCCGACACCTGCCTGCAGTTCTGGGGCGGCATGGGCTTCACGCTGGAGAACAAGGTCTCGCGCATGTACCGCGACGGCCGGCTCGCCTCGATCGGCGGCGGTGCCGACGAGGTGATGCTGGGCATCCTCTCCAAGATCATGGGCATTGCGAAGAGGCCTGCCCGATGAACGAAGTCTTTCAGATCGAACGCGACGGCGGCGTCGAGCGCTGGACGCTCCACGACCCCGGCACCCGCAATGCCCTCAGCGAGCCCATGGTGGTCGGCCTGTACGAGGCGACGCTGCGCGCGCAGAAGGACACCGCCCTGCGCGTGGTCGTGCTCACCGGCGCGGCGGGCGCATTCAGTGCCGGCGGCAGCCTGGGCGCCTTTGCCAGCGCCATCGGCCAGCCGCTGCAGCCGGGCGAGTCCGACCCCCTGATCCCCGTGAACCGCCGCTTCGGCGACGTGCTGCATGCGCTGTGCGCGCTGCCGCAGATGCTGGTGTGCGCGGTGGACGGGCCGGCCATGGGCGGCGGCTTCGGTCTGCTCTGCTGTGCGGACCACGTCATCGCCACCGAGCGTTCGGTGTTCGCCACGCCCGAGGTCACGCTCGGCCTGCCGCCGGCCCAGATCGCGCCCTTCGTGTGGCAGCGCCTGGGCGACGCCAAGGCCCGCCAGTGCCTTCTGCAGGGGCGCAGCTATTCGGGTGAAGAGGCCAGGGCGCTCGGCCTGGTGGACGAACTCGTGGCCGACGGCGCACTGGGCACCGCCCTGCGGGCCCGCCTCACCGAAATGCTGCGCACCGCGCCCGGCGCCATGGCCAGTTCCAAGCGGCTGCTGCAGTTGCTGCGCGATGAAGTGGCCGACCTGCGCGACGAGGCCGCCATCGCCTTCGCCGATGCGCTGCGGGGCCCCGAGGCCCCCGCCGGACTGACCGCTTTCGCGAAAAAGCAGCCCCCACCCTGGGCCCCAAAGTCGTGAAACGCCTGCTGATCGCCAACCGCGGTGAAATCGCGCGCCGCGTCATCCGCACCGCTCACGCCATGGGCATCGACACCGTGGCGGTGTACTCGGCGCCAGATGCCCACGCGCTGCACGTGCGCGAGGCCACCACCGCGTTTGCGCTGGGCGGCAGCAGCTCGGCCGATTCCTACCTTCGCGTGGACCGCCTGCTGGCCGCCGCGCGCGCCACCGGCGGCGATGCCGTGCACCCCGGCTACGGCTTCCTCAGCGAGAACGCCGACTTCGCGCAGGCGGTGATCGACGCCGGCCTCATCTGGGTCGGCCCGCCCCCTGCGGCCATCCGCGCACTCGGCAGCAAGTCCGCCGCCAAGGCGCTGGCCGAGTCGCACGGCGTGCCCTGTCTGCCGGGCTATTTCGGCAGCGACCAGCGCGAGGAAACCTTCATCGCCGAGGCCGAGCGCGTCGGCTTCCCGCTGATGGTGAAGGCGGTGGCCGGTGGCGGCGGTCGCGGCATGCGGCTGGTGACCGAAGCCGCCCAACTCAAGCCGGCCCTGCAGAGCGCGCGCTCCGAAGCGCTGGCGGGTTTTGCCAATGGCGACCTGCTGATCGAGCGCGCGCTGCTGCGTCCACGGCACGTGGAGGTGCAGGTGTTCGCCGACGCGCACGGCCACTGCGTGCACCTGGGCGAGCGGGACTGCTCGGTGCAGCGCCGCCACCAGAAGATCATCGAGGAATCCCCCAGCCCGGCCGTGTCGCCTGAATTGCGCGAAGAACTGGGCCGCTGCGCCGTGGCCCTGGCGCAGGCGGCGGGCTATGTGGGTGCGGGCACGGTGGAATTCTTGCTGGAGGGCGAAGCGTTTTATCTGATGGAGATGAACACCCGCCTGCAGGTGGAGCATCCTGTGACCGAAGCGCTCACTGGACTCGACCTGGTTGAATGGCAGATTCGCGTCGCGCGCGGTGAACCACTGCCGCTCACGCAGTCGCAGGTGCAGCTCAGCGGCCACGCCATCGAGGTGCGCCTGTGCGCGGAAGACGACCGCTTCACGCCGCACACCGGCCGCGTGCTGCACTTCGCCGAACCGGCTCTGTCCGGCGGTCTGCGCTTCGACCACGCGCTGGAGACCGGCAGCGAAGTCACCCCGCATTACGACGCCATGCTCGGCAAGCTGATTGCCCACGCGCCCACGCGCGCCCAGGCCATCGAGCGCCTGGCCCACGCGCTGGACAGCACCCAACTGCTCGGGCTGCCCACCAACCGCGCGTTTCTGGCGGCCTGCCTGCGCCACCCGGTGTTTGGCGCGGGTGAGGCGCTGATCCCCTTCCTCGCTGAACACGGCGACGGCATCCGCGAATCGCTGCAGCCACCGGCCGATGCGCTGCTGGCCGCGGTGCTGGTGGCGGCGTTCTTCCCGCAAGCACCGGCGCAGGCCCTGCCGTGCCCGTTTGCGCGCGCGCTGCGCTGGCAGCACGGCGACGCGGTGCTGGAACCGCTGGTGCGCGAAACCGGCCAAGGCACCTTGAGCGTGACGCTGGACGAGCGCAGCGCGCAGGCCAGCCTGGCGCCGGGCCGCGTGCTCATCGACGGCGTGGCCTGGCCTGTGGCTGCCGCGCCGCTGGGCGGTGGGCGCTGGCAGGTGCAGGCGGGTGCGCACACCCTGGAACTCACCGACCTCAGCCTGGCACCGCGCGAGCGCGCGGGTGGCGCCAGCGCCGCGCGCGAACTGCGCGCCCCGTTCAACGGCAAGCTCATCGCCGTGCACGCGCAAGCCGGCTCGGCCCTGGCCAAGGGCGCGCCGCTGCTCGTGATCGAATCCATGAAGCTCGAACACACCCTGGCCGCCCCGCGCGACCTCACGGTGGAGGGCGTCTCGGTCCACATCGGTCAACAGGTGGCGCCCGGCCAGCTGCTGGTGACCTTTTCCGCCTGACTGCATGAACACCGCAGAAGACCGCGCTGCGCTCATCGACACGGTGAAGCGCTTCGCCACGCAAGCCATTGCCCCCAACGTGAACGCCTGGGACGAAGCCGGCAAATTCCCCCGGGCGCTGCACCAGCAGGCCGCCGAACTCGGCCTGCTCGGCCTGGGCTACCCCGAACATCTCGGCGGCACGCCCGCGCCCTGGCGCGCGCGCAACGCCTTGTCTCAAACGCTGGCGCGCTTTGGCGGCAGCGGCGGCGTGATGGCCAGCCTCTTCACGCACAACATCGGCCTGCCGCCCATCCTGAAACACGGCTCGCCCGAGCTGCAGGCCGAGGTCATTCCGCCCGTGCTGCGCGGCGAGCAGATCGCCGCCCTGGGCATCACCGAACCCGGCGGCGGATCTGACGTGGCCGCGCTGCGCACCACCGCGCAGCTCGACGGAGACCACTACGTCATCGACGGCGAGAAGGTGTTCATCACCTCCGGCATGCGCTGCGACTGGATCACCCTCGCCGTGAGGACGGACCTGAACAGCAAGGGCGCCAGCGGCATCAGCATGATCGTGGTGCCCTGCAGCGGACCCGGGGTTTCGCGCAGCCGGCTGGAGAAGATGGGCTGGCATTGCTCCGACACCGCGCACCTGCGCTTCGACGGCGTGCGCGTGCCGGCGCGCTACCGGCTGGGCGAAGAGGGCGCCGGCTTTCGCATGGTCATGACCAACTTCAACGGCGAGCGCCTGGCCATGTCCGCCATGGCGCTGGGGTTTGCCGAAGCGTGTTTCGACGAAGCCCTGGCCTGGGCGCGCCAGCGCAGCACCTTCGGCGCGCCCCTCATCGACCGCCAGGTGATCCGCCACAAGCTCATGGACATGCAGATGCGCATCCACTCCACCCAGGCCTGGCTCGATGCGCTGGGCGACCGGGTGGACGCGGGCGATGCCGGCAATGATTGGGTGGCGCAGGTGTGCCTGCTGAAAAACCACGCCACCCAGACCATGCAGTTCTGCGCCGACGCCGCCGTGCAGATCCTCGGCGCCATGGGCTTCATGCGCGGCACGGTGAGCGAGCGCGTGTACCGTGAAGTGAAGGTCATGATGATCGGCGGCGGCGCCGAGGAAATCATGAAGGAACTCGCCGCACGACAATCGGGCCTATGAGCAAGACCCACACCGCCCCCGCCAAGCCGGTGGAATTCGAACCCGAGTTCCTCTCCGCCCTCACGCAGATGTTCGAGGAAAAGATCGTCTTCAACCACGTGCTGGGCCTCAAGATCACCAGCATCCGCCCCGAACTCGTCACCGCCCGCATCGACATGAAGCCCGAGCTCATGGGCAGCTTCGTGCACAACCGCATCCACGGCGGCGTGGTCAGCGCGGGGTTGGACGCCATGGCCGGCCTGGCCTGCATGGCCGCGATCGGCGCCCGCCACATGGACGAAGCCCCGCTGCAACGCCTGCACCGCTTCGCCAAGCTCGGCACCATCGACCTGCGCGTGGACTACCTGCGCCCCGCCATCGGCGACCACTTCGAACTGCGCGCCGAAGTCCTGCGCCTGGGCTCCCGCGTGGCCAGCACGCGCATGGAATTTCTGGGAGCTGATGGCAAGCTGCTGTCGACCGGGGCGGGCGCTTACATCGTGTCTTGATGGGTCACACGCATGCAACCACCAATTCTGTTCTTCTCATCGCCCTGTTCATGGGTCCCTGCGCTTGCGCTCTGTCTTCTCGCCCACGCTCCGCATGCCCAGGCACAGTCCTACAGGGAGACCATGAGCGCGATGGCGGCGCAGGAGTTCTATGGCGACGTTCAGCGTCGAATCAGCGCTTCCACGCACGATGGCCCCACCTATTACCTGCGTGGAAACTACACGCTCACGCCGGAGCAGGAGCGTTATCTGGAAGAACGGCGCCAGAACGACGAGAAGCTCAACGAGCTCCGCAAAGACCCCGTGCTCATGCGGTATGTCAATGGCCACTGGCAGCACTACCAGGCCAGGTCTTCGGCCCTGCCTGGCGAGTTCTGCGCCGCCACCTACACCAACCTGCACGGCTCCATCACCCTGAACGGGGTCGACAAATCGTGGGAGGGCGGCCTGCTGACCTTCATTGGCAAGAAGATTCCCAGGCCGAACCAGTTTCGTGAGATCACGGCCACCCTCACGCAGTCGGGGGACGCGCCCGCCACCGTGAGAATCTTCAACGCCCCGGCGAGCCCGGCCATGCACGGCCACGGCACGCTCATCTTTGCGGTGCCGAGCATGAAGGCCGCGCTGGCCGGCATGTCGGACAAGCAGGATTTCGTCATCACCATCGAAGGGCAGGAGGTGTTCCGGATGGGATGGAAAGAAGGCAAGGGTGCCCGTGACAACCTGCAGAAATGCATGCGCTGATCGCTGAGTTGGAAAAGGCTTCGGGCCGGCGATCCTGCGGACCCGAGGCCATGGCTTCTCGGCTGTCGTCGTGGTCGTGCAGGGTGCCGTCCTGTCCCATCGCTACAACGAAGGCCCGCCTGCGGACCTGGGGGCATGGCTGGCACGTGATGGGTCGCGCTCTGCCATCAAGGCCCGCCGCCACTGCGGGACGGGTTCGCCGTTCATGATGGCCAGCACCTGCTGTCGCTGAGTGCCTTCGGGCAGCAGGGCGGCAGCATCCTTGAAGGCCTTGATCTCTTCGGCGCCGTAGGCGAGCACCTTCTCGCCGTTCGATGGCGTGAGAAGCTCGCGCAACACAGTGTCTCGATCGGTGCCGTCTTTCATGTGCGGGAGGTAAAAGGCCGCCCAGGCGATGAGATCACCCTGGCTTTTCGAGACGGCAGCAATCGTCTCCGGGTTGAGGAGTTTCGCCAGCGTGGATTGCTTTCTTTCTGTGTCGGGCAGCATGGTGGCCGCTGGCAACGCGTTCATGACATCCCGAGGCTCTGGCCAGTTGCAAAGGGCTTCCAGCGGAGCACCCTGCAGCAGCATGTCCGCCGCCGTCAGCCCCTTCTTGCCATCCTGCTTGTTCCAGTACGCCGTGGCGTACAGCACCTGGCCGAGAGCCACGGGTTCCGGGCGCGCCACTAGCGATTCGCAGGCGGCGCGAGAAGCAAGGGAGCCCATTGCCTGGGTGAGCTGGCCGACATTCGAGACCGACATGGCCGCCATCGCCATTCGCCCTATGGCACGCGGGTCTGCCGATGTCTCCAGGGACTTGCACACCTCTGGCGTGGCGATCCGGTCTGCCAGTTCGGTCTGCAATTGGCCATCGGGCAGGGCATCCACGAGCTTCGCTGCCCGGCCTATGGCCTCGTGTCCGCCGTGGAGACCGCTCGTGGCGGCATTCACCAGCGTATCGAGTGCCCGATCGGAGAACAGACGATCCGCCACCTCGTTGAGCCTTTCCGGGTCCCGTATGAATGACGCAGCGAATGCCATGGATCCAATTTCGACGTGACCGCCTCGATCCGCAACCTCGACACAAGTCTCGTCCGACAGATAGCGTTCCACCAAGTCGCTGCGATGCTCGAGGTTCTGGGTGAGCAAGGCGCCCTCCACCAGATACGCGTTGCTCACAGCGTCTGTGGGCTTTGGTGCGGGACGGGCCGGTATCAGCAGGGTCTGCAGCAGCCGCGCTTTGGTGGCGGCATCTGGTTGCAGTGAGACGGCCCGCGCCGCGTTGGCCAGTTGCGGCACGGTGGCCTCAGCAGCCAGCGTCATGCAGGCTTCTTCCGTCATCAGATGGTTGGCCAATCTCGCCTGCAGCTCGCGGTCGCTGCTTCCACCCTCAACGATGGCACGCGCCATGGTGGCGATGGTGAAGGCATCCGGTTTGGCTGCTGCACCAGACAGCGTGGACGGTGGCAGCAAATCGCGCAGAATCTCCATCTGCTTCTCTGGCGGCAGCGCCAGCACGACCAGGGAGGCCTTGGCGGCCAGCGGCGGAAACCGGGAAATGGTTTCACGGAGCTCGACGGGCGAGAGCTCATCAGCTAAAGCCCTCAGTGCAGATCGGGACGTCGAATCGCGCGCTTTGCGCTCGATCTCATTGCACAGGATGGTCAACTGTTGCAGCGTCATCGAATCGGGGACTGGTGGCATGGTCTGGTGGCCTGGCAGCGCCGGCAGTAGTGAAGATGCCCGGCAGCCTAGGTGGCCTCGTGCAAGCAGGCTGAAAAAGACACAGGCTGTTTGAATGCGGCCACCAAGCGCCACGAAGTGCCGCAAAGCGCCGGCTCAAGAGCGCGGCGGAGGCTTGTCGCTTGGCTCCGGCGCCGCGTCGAACAGATCCATCTGCGGCACCTTCAGCAGCGCCTGCGCCTCGGCCACCGTGCCCGCCAGCCACTGGCCCACGTCGCCCTGCTCGATCGGGATCACGCTGCGCTTGTCCTGCTGGTCTGGCGGCAGCGGCTGGCGCGTGGCCGGGTCCACCTCGGGCTTGTGCATGCGGCCCATGAGCGGGTGGCCATTCGCGTGCAGCGTGAGCATGGTGTAGCTCTCGTGCACCGCGCCCGAGCGGCGGTCCACCCAGCGGTGCCACAGCCCCGCCAGGCCCCAGGGCTCGCCATCGGCCCGCTGGAAGCGCCACCACACATTGCGGCCCGTCTCCCAGTTGGGCTCGTAGAACGCCGTGGCCGGAATGATGCAGCGCTGCCCCCGCGCCCAAGCATCCCGAAAACTCGCCTTGCTCGCCATCTCTTCCGAGCGCGCGTTGTAGGTGGCGAACTTCACATCCGGCGAAACCGCAAACGGCGGAATCAACCCCCAGCGCCCCGCCACCAGCTCCAGAGAGAAGCCCTCCACATCACCCCGCGAGCGCCGCAGAAACGGCCCCGTCTGCCGAGGAAACAACTCCACCCCGAACACCTGACGCAACCACGCCTCGCTGTTGTCGCGGCCAATGTGCCAGGCGCGCTCGATGGCGCCTTGTTCGGGGGAGATGTAGCGGGTGCACATGTGGATGGCCGATGCTTCACACAGACGTGTCATTGCGGAACGTAGATCGCTGCTTAATGCGCGCTTCAATGCACACGCCGTTCCGCGCGCAGACCCTACAAATCGCCTTAAAGGGGATTTTGGCTTTCAAGGAACTATTCCACGAATCTGCTATTGCAGTTGGTTGGGCGTTCGTCCAGAAAATTCTATGCGTCTACTATCAGCAGCATTGGATGCTTAGTTCGACCTTGAACTATTCAGCGAGGAGAACCCATGAGAAGTTCAATAACTCGGGGACTGATTGAAGCAGAACCCATATTTTCCCCGAAAGAGGAAGCGCATAGCGATCGCGCTGCTCCGAATCCTGCGGCCTTGATTGAGGCGATGCGCTCTTTGGGCTACACCCTTGAGACTGCAGTAGCCGACATCGTTGACAACAGCCTCTCACATGGCGCGAGCAATGTTCATATTCAATTTGACTGGGCTGGCCCCGCCTCGACGGTTTCAATTTCCGACGACGGCAACGGAATGAGTGAAAAGCGGTTAGTGGAGGCCATGCGCGCGGGATCACATGACCCGCGTGCGGAACGAGCAGCAGGAGATTTGGGCCGGTTCGGCTTGGGACTGAAAACGGCATCTTTTTCGCAGGCTAGTCGCTTGAGTGTGATGACGCGAGCCAAGGGGCTACCCGAAGCCATCCGAGTCTGGGATTTGCCGCATGTGTCCAAGGTGAACGACTGGCTGCTGTTGCGTGAGGTCAGCGCAAGCGCCTCTTTACAAGCGGAGTGGATGCGTAGCCAGTCCTCAGGCACATGCGTGGTTTGGGAGGGCGTGGATCGACTGGTAGGGGACGCGAGCGCAGATAACGTGAACGCACACAAAGCATTCATGGAAGCAGCCGACCGCGTCGCAATCCATCTGGCTATGGTGTTTGGCGAGTTCCTCATCGGCGCTAGCGCAGTGAAGATCACCATAGGAAATGTTGCGCTATCTCGCTGGGATCCCTTTCTGCGGGATCATTCTGCTACACAGGTACTTCCCCAGGAGCAGCTTGCTGACGGCCGACACGGTATTTCCGTGCAGCCATATGTCCTGCCGCACCACTCGCGACTATCCAAGAGCGAATTCGTGACAGCAGCGGGCGCCAAGGGATGGAACTCGCATCAGGGCTTTTACGTTTATCGGAATCGGAGACTGATCTCTGCAGGGGGCTGGCTCTCTTTGGGACTTACTCGCGATGAGCATCTGAAGCTCGCGCGAATTCGGATCGACTTGGGCAATGAAGTCGACTTCGACTGGAAGCTGGATGTGCGCAAGTCGGTGGCCAGCCCGCCGATTGCGTTGCGGCAGGAGTTGCGACGCATCGCGCGCCTGACGCGTGAACGTGCTCAAGAGGTTTATCGCCACCGTGGGCGGCGAATCGTGGCAGCCAGCCCGGATGACCAATCCACTGTCTGGGAGGCAAGACAGATGCGTGGCAAGACCTTGTTTCGCATCAGTAGAGATCACCCATTGGTCAGGGCATTGACAGGCCCAGATGAAAGTGGGCGCGCCACAGAGGCCCTGCTCAAACTAGTGGAGCAGACGATTCCATTGGCCTCGATCTACATTCGCCATGCTGAGGCTCCGAACGATCAACCGACTCCGTTTGATGACACAAAGGACGCGGCCTTTAAAGAGATGCTTTGTGACCTTTACCAAGGCATGCGGGTGGCAGGGCATAGCCACGAACAGGCAGTGGCTACCCTGTCCACGCTTAGCGCCGTCAAGACCCGACCGCATTTGATTGCCACGCTCCATTCAAATCCTCCTACGCTGTCTGAGCTCGACTGATGAACCTCTCAATCACCAACTTTCTCCCTGACGCTCAAAAAGAGGCACGTGCCCAAGCACGCACTGCCCTGACTCGCTTTCCAAATCCAGATCTGGAACGCATCCGCATCTGCTGCGACAAGGCACGTCGTTTTGTTGAGGAGGACTTCGGCCAAGGGTCTGTGGATGTCGAGGAGCTCGTCGATTACTTCGCTGCCAACAGCAACATCTTCGTGCCTCTTGCACAGACGCTGAAGGATTCAAAAGACCACGTTGATTGGCTAGCAGGGCGTAGGGGAGAGATTCCATGGAAGTTCTGGCAGCGCTATCAGACTTTTCTTCAGTCAATTGAGGAACTGCCAGATCCCGTCATTCGATCCATAGAGGTTCGTACAGAAGGGATTCTGGAGCTACTAGAAGACCCGCGGCGTCCTGGTCCATGGGACAGGCGTGGGCTTGTGGTGGGGAGCGTGCAGTCCGGCAAGACGGGCAACTTCCTAGGACTCGCCAGCAAGGCTCTGGATGCTGGCTACAAACTAGTGATCATCTTGGCAGGCATCCACAACAGCTTGCGCGCGCAGACGCAGATTCGGATGGAGGAAGGCTTGCTCGGTTACAACACTGACTCAAGCCTATTTTTTGAGGAGGCAAGTACGAAGGTCGGAGTTGGCACGCTCGCATTCCCGGATCTTCCGGTGAACTCGATGACTTCCCGAGCAGAGACAGGTGACTTCAAGGCTAGCAACCTTGGGACCGTGATGCACTTGGGCGAAACACCCTTCATCGTCGTCGTCAAGAAGCACGCCAGCATCCTAGAAAATCTGCGAAAGTGGCTAACGCTAAAGAATGGGGTGGAGCTTCCCGACGGAAGCAAACTTGTCAGGGACTTGCCTATGCTTGTAATCGACGACGAGGCTGATCATTCGTCGATCAACACCAGAAAGCTCACAAAGCTAAGCGCAGACGGGATCTCTGCAGAAGAGGTGGATCCCACTCGAATCAACCAGCGTATCCGGCAGTTGCTCCAAGCTTTCGACAAAAGCGCTTATGTCGGTTACACCGCAACACCGTTCGCGAACATCTTCGTGGATCCGAGAGCCAAGCATGAAAAGTTCGGCGAGGATTTATTTCCTCGAAGCTTCATTGTCTCGTTGCCTCCGCCAGAGAACTACTTCAGTGTTGAAAGGGCCTTCGGCAACGACGGGGACTGGGATTCGGGCATTGAGGCTACGCATGGGTTGCCCATAACGCGGCTGGTTGAGGATTTCCCAACAGGGGTCGGTTCCAGTTCCGCGCTCGCTGATTTACCGGGAACGCTCAAGGAGGCGATCAATGCATTCCTTCTTGTCTGTACGGCGCGTCACGCGCGCGGCCAGACGGCGAAGCACAATTCGATGTTGATCCATGTGGCTCGTTACATCGAGGCCCAAAGCAAGATTTCCGAACTTGTTCAGACAGAACTTTTGTTCTTGCAACGACGCATCGCGAATGAACGTGATGATGCAGCAGTATCTTTGCGCGATGAACTACGGAAGCTCTGGGAATCCGACTTTGTGAAGACAACGCGCGACATTGCGGAGTGGAGCTGCCCCGAAATGAGTTGGGGGGAAATCGAGCCGTCGCTCATCGCGGCTATCTCGAAAATTCAAGTTCGCGAAATCAATGGGAGTTCCGGCGACATCCTCGACTATGAGAAACACCGCGATGCTGGCATCAGCGTGATCGCAGTGGGGGGAGACAAGCTTTCGCGCGGACTGACGCTCGAGGGGCTGTCGGTGTCGTACTACATGCGCGTATCGAAAATGTACGACTCGTTGCTGCAGATGGGACGTTGGTTTGGCTACCGGCCTGGCTATGTTGACCTCTGTCGCATATACACGTCCCGAGAATTGATCGCTTGGTATCGTCACATTGCGCTTGCGGAAGCCGAGCTTCGTCGCGAGTTCGAACGAATGGCAGTGATCAAAGCCACGCCCGAGGAGTACGGCCTTCGAGTCCGTACCCACCCCGACGGAATGATGGTGACCGCCCTGAATAAAGCTAGAGCGAGTCAGAAAGTCCAAGTTTCGTACGAAGGAACACTAACCCAGTGCGTGGTTCTCGACACGGCAGTCCACGTACGCAAAAACAACGAGAGTGCGACAACAACCCTGATTCAGAGAATGGGAGACACCAGGATGCGCACCGAAGATGGCTTATCGCCAACGCGTATATGGTCGAGGATAGATGCCGAAGCAGTTTGCGCTTGGCTTGAAGCATTCCAGTCACCCATGGGTACAAACGGTTTCGACTCGCGTCGCATCAGCCAGTTCATTAGGCGGCAGCAAGGGAGCGGCGAACTTGTCGAATGGACGGTGGCCCTGGTCAGTGCTAATGGAGGTGCTGAATCCACGGTTGCAGATCTCAAGGTCCAACTCGCAAAGAGAAGTCATGCAGGAAGTCCTCGAGAGGGGCCGTATACGTTACTCAACAGTAACGTCCTCAACCCTCCAGACCAATGGATTGACCTGAAGGGAGCGGTGCTGGACGAGCTTTGGGTGAAACACCTATTGAAGAAGCGTGCCTTCAAGATAGAACACCATGGCGAGCGTGCGGTGGTCGAAGGCGCGGTGGGACGCGACGCGCTAGAAGTAGCCCAAGAACTGAGCCTACTGCGCTTTGAGGCAGATCGAGAAGCCGGGCGTACTCGCTCCAACCAAACGGCTCCGAAGAAGCCTTTGGGGTCCGTAGTACGCGATATTCGCCCAACGAGTTGCGGACTTTTGCTGATTTATCCCCTCGACAGCTCCCACGCAGGCTTCGTCCCTAGTGACCTGCCGTTCTACACCTGCGCGATAAGCTTCCCCGCTAGCGCGACTGCAGTGCCAATCGAGTATCAAGTGAACGAGGTTTACCGCAGACTGCACTTGGATCAGTTGGAGGAGCCTGATCGTGAGGATTGAGACGCTTGAGCAGTTCTGGCAAGAAATCGAGGCTTCCCCGAAGCCTGATCAGCTGGGCTGGGTGAGGAGATTAGCGAATGCAGGGGCCGTTGTGCCGGTACATGCTGCAGTCGCGTGCCGGGGAGGCACGCGATCCATCATGCTCGATATTCCGGTGACGGCCGTGATCCTTCTCCAGCATCTGCCCTCGACAAGCGGGCTCACAGTTGAACTCGTGCCTGCGCTGCAGAATGTGCCGGAAGGCATGCGAACTTTGGCTGTCGCGTTGGAGGACTACCAGTACGTCGACATTTTCAGCGTGTTCTGCGCCGATGTAGTGGACGGCATTTCGCGATGTGTAAAGGTGCAGGATGCCGTTTTGTTATTGCTTCAACGCTTTCAGCGCTGGCAGCAATTTCTGAGTAAAGCTGTAGATGGGCTGAGTCAACAAGCACTGATTGGTCTGTACGGTGAGCTTCAGGTGTTGCGCGAAATTCTGATTCCGCTCTGTGGGATTGGCATGGTTGCCGCTTGGTGCGGAGCTCAACGAACCCCGCAGGACTTCATAGTGCCAGGTATTTGCGCTGTGGAGGTAAAGAGCACTATGGCCAGATCGATGCTGCGAGTTCGCATCCATGGTGAACGCCAACTGGACGATAACGGACTGACTTCTCTGTTTTTGGTTTGCTTTCGGCTCCAACGGGAGGAGGGAAGCGGGGAAAGCCTGAACCAACTTGTCGACGAGTTGCGGCAGCGAGCCGCGATTGCACCGGAGTTTTCAATGATTCTTGACCAGCACTTGGCCGACGCAGGTTGGTTCGAACGGCATCGTCAACGGTACGAAGCTCAGAGACTGGTAGTCGCGCAGCGGCGCTTTTTTCGCGTCGGCGAAGGCTTTCCGCGACTGCTTCCTCGCTCGTTGGCTGCGGGCATTGATGAAGTCGAGTACCAGCTCGATCTGCGGTCTTGTGAATCCATGGAGTGTGGTTTTAAGGAATTTGAAGCCTCCTTGAGGGCCCTTGAGCTTGCTTCTGGCAAATGACGATGACGCTAAACGACTACTTTCAGCAGCTGCGCAACGAAGTTCTGAACGATGCGGGAACCGACGGTGGCGAGACCTTCGTCGCCGAAGCTTTTACTCGACGCTTCCTCGACCTGCTTGCTGAAGCTGGGGAAATTGCAGATGCGGATGTCAGCTATTACGCGCGCACAGGCATGCGTGTCGATGGATATGCAGCCGACGAGAACGAAGACACACTGGATTTGTTCGTGACGCTTCGCAATGGGGGCGAGGTTCCCGAGCCCATCGAAAAGCTTCGGGTCGATACGACCTTCCGGCAGTTGGCTGGCTTTTATGCAAAGGCGCAGGCAGGCCTGCATGCAAGGATGGAAGAGGTAGAACCAGCCTTTGAGCTCGCACAAAAGATTCACCTCCAGCATCAGCAGAACGAGGGCTTTAGCCGCGTTCGCCTGTTTCTCGTCACTGATGGGATAGTCAATGTCAACCGTCTGCCAGATCCGCCAGAACTTGGGGTGGCGAATGTCACTTTGCATGTTTGGGATTTGGAGCGACTGTTCCGGTGGTACAGCTCGGGCCGGGATCGCGAGGCTATCGAGGTAGTGCTGTCAGATCGTGACTTGCCGCCGGTTAGCTGCTTGGAATTCGACCAGCCCGGAGCAGACTACGTTAGTTATTTAGCGATCTTTCCGGCCGAGGTGCTGGTGTCGATTTACGGACGTTACGGACCACGCCTCCTCGAACGCAATGTTCGCTCGTTTCTGCAGGTTCGTGGTGAGATCAATAAGGGAATCCGCGCCACGATCATGGAGGAGCCGGACCGATTTTTCGCGTACAACAACGGCCTCACCGCAACTGCATCGGAGATCGAGGTAGAGAGGCAGCCGAGCGGTGCTTTGCGAATCACGCGGTTAGTTGACTTGCAGATAGTCAATGGCGGGCAGACTACAGCCTCGCTCTTTCGTGCTGTGCGTAAGGATCGGGCCGATATCAGTCGGATCGCGGTCCAAGTGAAGCTCAACCGGGTGCGTGACCATGAGGCGCTCAGCGAGCTGGTTGGACATATTTCCAAGTTCGCCAATTCGCAGAACAAGGTTAGCGTGTCCGACTTATCGGCGAATGATCCGTTTAATCAGAGACTCGAAGAGCTCTCTCGCACCGTCTGGGCTCCAGCTAAAGGTGGAGCTCAGCTTGAGACGAAGTGGTTTTATGAGAGGGCCCGGGCGCAGTACGCAGATGGACTAGCGAGTGCGGACACACCCGCGAGGAGGTCAAAGTTCGAAAGGGAATATCCAAAAATTCAGCTATTCGGAAAAACAGATGTCGCTAAGTACGAGATGGCTTGGAACCAGTATCCTCATGTGGTGAGCCGAGGAGCACAGAAGTGCTTCGTGGTTTTTAACGAAGAGATAACCAAACGCGGTACAAACTATCGGCCCGAGAAGAGTTTCTTCGTTCACCTCATCGCGCGAAAGATCCTGTTTGACGCCTTGGACAAGATCGTGTTGAAGAAGAAGTACAGCTACAAGGCACAGGTTGTCGCATATGCACTTTCCTGGCTTTCGTTCCAGACGCGAAAGCGATTTGACTTTGATGCTGTGTGGAACGATCAAGCGATTTCGACACCAGTCCTCTTGTTCCTTGAAGACTTGGCCGAGCTTGTGCATCCCGTGATCGCGAGTCCCCCCGGTGGAAAGAATGTGACGGACTGGTACAAAAGTGAAGCTTGCTGGAAGTCTGTTCAGTTGCTTGACCTGTCATTGCCCGAAGGGCTCAAGAGTTTGGTTGATGAATCCTTGTTATCAGAAGCCATTGGTATCGACGCTCCAACAAGCGAGGAAGAGGTCGAGATCATTTGGGCTAGATCCGTCTCCGCCGAAGTTTGGTTCGAGATCTCTGCTTGGGCCAAGAGGACAGATTCGCTCGCATCTTGGCAGCGCAGCATTGCGTTCAGCCTCGGTAAGCTGTCGGGCCAAGGCCGGGCACCCTCACGCAAGCAAGCAACTCAAGGGCGGAGGCTGTATGACGAAGCGGTACGCCAAGGGTTTGCAAGTTCTGCCAAACCCGGCGATGCCTTCCTGGCGCGCTCAGGGTAAACCCCCCATCCCGCTTGTTTGCAACACAATTGTTTCAAGGGCGCTGTGGTCGCTTGGTATTTGGACGAGTGCTTAGGACTTTTGCTACGAGGTGTGCAATTTGATGCGACAGCAGTGATGGCACCGCGTTGCCCACTTGGTGGTACTGCTGAGTGCGGTTGCCTTGGAAAAAGTAGTTGTCAGGAAAAGTCTGGAGCCTCGCAGCCTCTCGGACAGTGAGGCTGCGACATTGACTTGGATCCGGGTGAATGAAGTAGTGCCCATCCTTAGCGATGTGGCTGGTGACCGTTGTGCTCGGTTGGTCGTGGAGCTGCACCCGGAACCGGTCTACAAACTTGCCTGACTCCCAGTTCTTGTGGTCAGGCGCCAAACCTTCCAATGGAAAGTCCTTGTGGCTCTTCGGTGTCCTCTTGTTCAGCAGCCCAAACACCGAAGTGTAGAAGTACCGCCCCAGATCGCTATCCATGTGCGATCGAGATTCATGGTTAAGCCATACATCCAGTCGATCATCCTTTACCCAGTTCGCAAACGTGGAGGGCGATTCCAGTGCTTTTGTTTGTCGATATCGAAGAGCGCCAGTCTCCAGTGTCAGACCGAGCTTGATGGCAGCTCCTCTAAGTTGCAAAGCAAGTTGGTCAAACCCTTTGGACTCCGCATCCACAAGCAGCTTCTTCGCCATTCTTTGAACGACGAGTCTCCACTCATCATCGCTGTCGTTCTTGCTGAGTCTGCTTCTGAGTTGAGGGAGCGAAAAGATGGCGTTCTCGACGGTGAGAGATGGACGCTTTTCAAGCAGGTGTTGCCCCTCGTAACCCAGTTCTTCTCGTACACCCAGCAGGATGACTCGGTGTCTTGCTTGGGGTATTCCATATTTTTCAGCTTCGATGATGAAGGCGTTGGCGTCGATGAAGTCTGGCTCCATGTCAGCTTTGTACGTCGCCTCACTCACTAGGGAGTGGATGGTGTATCTGACGCCATCAGGATTGCCGAGTGCCTTTCCTGGTTCTGCCAGATCTCGCAGGATGTCGTGGAAGACCAGCTTTCCGTTCACCTTTGACGACAGAATCCCTTTCACGTTTTCCATCACAAAGACGGCGGGTCGTGTTGTATTCAGGATCCGCAAGTATTCACGGTAAAGAAAGTGTCTGTGGTCGTTCTCGGCCACATAGTCTCCCTTCCCTCGATTGCGTGAACGCCCCACCAGTGAGTACGCCTGACATGGTGGTCCTCCGATCAGTACGGTTTCGTCTTCTTTCAGACGCGCATTGCGAAGGAGCTCGTCAAGTAGAAGGTTGTGCGCCGGGTCACCGAGAGTCAGCTTGTGGGCTTCGGCCTTTGCTTCTTTCCAGGCGGCTGGCGCGAGATCCCCTGGATGAGCAGCTTCCGCAGAATGGCAGTAGTCATAGTACGCATTCAGCGCTCTTTGGTCACCCTGGATGCGCCTGAAGAAACTGCGGAGCGTCAGCGTCTTGTGTGCGCTCTCTTCCATCTCGGCAGAAACTGCTATCTCATAGCTCTTTCCGCCTGCATGAGAGGCGAAGCCCTCGCCCAGTCCCCCCGGACCAGCGAATAAATCCACGATCTTGTAAGTCATCAATCTGTCTTCTTCTCAGTTTCTATTCGTAGTGTCGGCAGCGCTCGAAGTTCGCCGATCTGCTGGTCAGACTCGATCCAGTCAGTCAGTGCGGTCTGAACATCAAGGAGCGATCTGGTTGTTCTCAGGAAACACTCCCAAACTAACAGCACTCTCCAGCCCATTTCTTGAAGTGCCGCTTCACATCTGGCATCCCGGGCCACATTTGCTTGGAGCTTCCCCGCCCAGAACTCGGGGCGCGTGGTGGGGAGTTTGGCGAAACGGCAATTCAGGTGGTGGTGCCAGAAGCAACCGTGTACGAAAACCGCAATTTTTCTGCCCGGCATGACCATATCGGGCTTTCCAGGCAGATCTCGTCGATGAAGGCGGTATCGGTACCCGGCCGCAAAAAGCGCCTTCCGAACAATCAGTTCAGGTTTGGTGTTGCTCCCGCGAATGCCGGACATCATGGCGCTTCGTTTTTCGGGAGATACGACGTCTACCAAGGCGGTTCCCTGTTGGAGGTCAGAGGGCGAGCAGGTCAATCAAGCCGGTTGATCGTACCAGGTTGCCCCGTGGAGCCAGTCCATTCTTTGGTGTTGCCATTGCTTATCCGTCGACCTTCTCCGGACAAGGGCGACTGTTTATCATGACGCACACCCTGGTCGCCGCGTCGTCTCAGGCCTCCCACCTGCGTTCCAGCGCGCGAGACAGGCATAGCCGCAGAGGCGGCGGTTCCGAGTTCTCCCTCACCCGCCCGCACCTCCTTCTCGTCCGTCCATGCAGTCCGACCGTCACGTTCAGGCCAACACCCCCGCCGCGCGCCAATCCCCCTGGCCACGCCGCGCGCTCTGGGTCGCCCTGCTGCTCGGCACAGGCTTCGCCGCTTGGTGGTTCCTCCTTCGCCCACCCGCTCCACCCCCAGCCACGCGCGGCCCTTGGGACATTCCCATCCCCGTGCGGGTGGAAACGGCGCTGGTGGAGGACTTCACCGTGCAGGCCCGCGCCGTGGGCACGGTGTCGCCTTACAACACGGTCACGGTGCGCAGCCGGGTGGATGGTCAGTTGGCGCGCGTGCTGGTGCGCGAAGGGCAGAAGGTGACCAAGGGCCAGTTGCTGGCCGAGATCGATCCCGAGCCTTTGCGGGTGGCGCTCTCGCAGGCGCAGGGCCAGCAGCAGCAGAACCAGGCCCAGCTTCGCAATGCAGAGAGCGAGCTGGCGCGCTACGACATGCTCTTCAAGCGCGACGCGGTGGCGCGCCAGGTGCTGGACAGGCAGGCCGCGCTGGTGCAGCAGCTGCGCGGCACGCTCAAGAGTGACCAGGCGCAGGTGGACAACGCGCAGTTGCAGCTCTCTTACACGCGCATCGTGGCGCCCATTGCCGGGCGTGTGGGCCTGCGCCGGGTGGACGCGGGCAACCTGATTTCGGCGAACGACGCCAATGGCTTGTTCACGTTGACGCAGACGCAGCCGGTGTCGGTGGTCTTCAATGTGCCCGAGCCGCTGGTGGCCGATGTGCGTGCCGCGCACGACGGCAAGACGCCGCCGCAGGCCGAAGCGTGGGACAGGGACAACCGCGCCCGTCTGGCGCTGGGCCGGCTGGACACGCTGGACAACCAGATCGACGCGGCCACTGCCACCCTGCGGCTCAAGGCGCGCTTCGAGAATGCGGACGACGCGCTGTTTCCCAACCAGTTCGTGAACGTGCGGCTCTCGCTGCGGCAGTTGCCCGGCGCCATCACCATCCCCACCGACGCCGTGCAACACGGTTCGCGCGGGAGCTATGTGTATGTGATCGTGGAGGGCAAGGCCCGGGTGCGGGATTTGTCGCTGGGCCCGGCGAGCGGTGGGCGCACGGTGGTGACGAAGGGGCTGGCTGCCGGTGAGCCGGTGGTGCTGGAAGGGCTCGACAGGCTGGAGGACGGCCGCGCGGTGAACATCGTGCAGCAGGCGGGGCAGGTGCCGGTTGCTTCGCCGCTGGCGCCGGACGCGAAGTGAAACACGTACCGTTCGGGCTGAGCCTATTTCCGTTCGGGCTGAGTCCATCTCGCTTAGGGATGAGCCCATCTCCCTTAGGGCTTAGCCCATCTCCGTTCGGGCTGAGCTTGTGTCCGTTCGGGCTGAGCTCGTCTCCGTTCGGGCTGAGCTTGTCGAAGCCTTTCCACGCCTGCACCACCAGACCCCTTCGACAAGCTCAGGGCGAACGGGAGCGTGGGCAGGCTCGGGCCCTTCGACAGGCTCAGGGCGAACGGGGGCGTGGGCAGGCTCGGGCCCTTCGACAAGCTCAGGGCGAACGGGGGCGTGGGGGCTGACATGTCTACCTCCGCCGCCGCACCGGTTTCCATCTCCCGGCCTTTCATCCTGCGGCCGGTGGCCACCTCGCTGCTGATGCTGGCGATGCTGATTGCCGGTTTGCTGGCCTGGCGGCAGTTGCCGGTGTCGGCTTTGCCGCAGGTGGATTACCCGGTCATCCAGGTGTTCACCTTCCAGCCCGGCGCCAGCCCGGACGTGACCGCGCGCACCGTCACCGCGCCGCTGGAAAGGCGCTTGGGGCAGATTCCGGGGCTGGTGCAGATGTCGTCCACCAGCTCGGGCGGGGCGTCGGTCATCACCATGAAGTTCGCGCTGGAGGTGAACCTGGGCGTGGCCGAGCAGGACGTGCAGGCCGCGCTGCAAAGCGCCAACAGCCTGCTGCCTTCCGACCTGCCCGCGCCGCCGATCTACCGCAAGGTGAACCCGGCGGACGCGCCCATCCTCACGCTGGCCATCGGGTCTGAAACGCTGCCGCTGCCGCGCGTGGTGGACCTGGTGGACACGCGCATGGCGGGCCAGCTCTCGCGCCTGCAGGGCGTGGGCCTGGTGAGCCTGGCGGGTGGGCAGCGCCCGGCCATTCGGGTGCAGGCCAACAGCCGCGCGCTGGCCGCCAACGGGCTCACGCTGGAAGAGCTGCGCACGGCCATTGCCGCGGCCAACAACAACCAGCCCAAGGGCAGTTTTGATGGCGCGTTGCGCAGCACCATGCTGGACGCCAACGACCAGCTCCGCTCCGCCGCCGAATACCAGCGGCTCATCGTGGCCTGGCGCAACGGCGCGCCGCTGCGCCTGGCCGACGTGGCGCAGGTGGAAGAGGGCGCGGAAGACCGCTTTCTGGCCGCCTGGGCCGGCATGGCCTGCGCCGAGGGGCAGACCGATGGCTGTGGTCTCGCACCGGCGGTGCTGCTCAACATCCAGCGCCAGCCGGGCGCGAATGTGATCGCCGTGGCCGACCAGGTGCGCGCGCTGCTGCCGCAGCTCACGGCCACGCTGCCAGCCACCGTCAAGGTGCAGGTGGTTTCAGACCGCACCGAGAGCATCCGCGCTTCCGTGCGTGATGTGCAGAAAGAACTGCTGTTCGCCATTGCGCTGGTGGTGCTGGTCACCTTCGTGTTTCTGCGCACGCTGCCGGCCACGCTCATTCCCAGTGTGGCGGTGCCGCTCTCGCTCATTGGCACCTTCGCGGCCATGTATTTGCTCGGCTACTCGCTCAACAACCTGAGCCTGATGGCGCTCACCATCGCCACCGGTTTCGTGGTGGACGACGCCATCGTCATGCTGGAAAACATTGCCCGCCACCGCGAAGACGGCGCCGCGCCGATGGAGGCCGCGCTCAAGGGCGCGAGCGAGATCGGCTTCACGCTCATCTCGCTCACGGTCTCGCTGGTGGCGGTGCTGATTCCGCTGCTCTTCATGGCCGACGTGGTGGGCCGCCTGTTCCACGAATTCGCGGTCACGCTGGCGGTGGCCATCGGCATCTCGCTGGTGGTGTCGCTCACGCTCACGCCCATGATGGCGGCGCGCATGCTCAAGCGCGCACCCACGCACGACGGCGGGCGCGACTGGCTGAGCGGCACCATCGAACGCTACGGCCGCGGGCTGGACTGGGTGCTGGCGCGCCAGCCGCTGGCGCTGCTGGTGATGGCCGCCACGCTGCTGCTCACGGCGCTGCTGTATTTGTGGGTGCCCAAAGGCTTTTTCCCTGTGCAGGACGCGGGTTCCATCCAGGTGGTCACCGAAGCGCCGCAGAGCGTGTCGTTCGGCGCCATGGCCGAACGCCAGCAGGCGCTGGCCGAGGCGCTGCTGAAAGAGGCACCCGTGCAAAGCGTGTCGTCGTTCATCGGCGTGGACGGCAGCAACGCCACGCTCAACAGCGGGCGCATGCAGCTCACGCTGGCGCCGCACGCCGACCGCTCGGTGTCGGCCAGCGAGCTGATTGAACGCCTGCGCGAACGCGCGCGCGGCATCAGCGGCATCGAAGCGTGGTTCCAGCCGGTGCAGGAGCTGGGCATGGAAGACCGCATCAGCCGCACGCAATACCAGTTCACGCTCAGCTCGCCCGACCGCACGGTGCTGGCCGAATGGACCGGCCGCATGCAGCAGGCGCTGGCCGAGCGCCCGGAGCTGGCGGACGTGGCCAGCAACCTGCAGCGCGAAGGCCTGCAGGCTTTCCTGGAGATCGACCGCGACGCCGCCGCGCGCCTGGGCCTGCGCATGAGCGACATTGCTTCTGCCCTGCAGAGCGCGTTTGGCCAGCGGCAGGTGAGCACGCTGTTCACGCACGCCAGCCAGTACCGCGTGGTGCTGGAGACCGACGACGCGAAGCAGGGCGGGCTGCAGGCGCTGGAAGGCGTGTTCGTGAAGCCGGCCACGGGTGGAGCCAGCGCAGTGCCGGTGCCGCTCTCGGCCGTGGCGCGCGCGGTGGAGCGGCGCGCGCCGCTGGCCATCGACCACCAGGGCCAGTTCCCGGCGGTCACGCTGTCGTTCAACCTCGCGCCCGGCCATTCGCTGGGCGAGGCGGTGGCGGCCATTGAGGAAGTCCAGGTGCAGGTGGCGCTGCCGGCCTCGGTGGAGCTCGCGTTCCAGGGCGCTGCCGAAGGCTTCCGCAACTCGCTGGCCAACACGCTGTGGCTGGTGCTGGCGGCGGTGGTGGTGATGTACCTGGTGTTGGGCATGCTGTACGAGAGCGCGGTCCACCCGCTCACCATTCTGTCCACGCTGCCGTCGGCCACGGTGGGCGCGCTGGCCGCGCTGCTGCTGGCGGGGCGGCCGCTCGATCTGATCGCCATCATCGGCATCGTGCTGCTGATCGGGCTGGTGAAGAAGAACGGCATCATGATGGTGGACTTCGCGCTCGACGCGCAGCGCCGCCTCGGCATGACGCCGCGCGAAGCCATCCACCGAGCGGCGCTGCTGCGCTTTCGCCCCATCCTCATGACGACGCTGGCCGCGCTGTTCGGTGCCGTGCCGCTCATGCTGGCCAGCGGCTCCGGGGCCGAGCTGCGCCAGCCGCTGGGCATCGTCATAGTGGGTGGGCTCATCGTCAGCCAGGTGTTGACGCTGTTCACCACGCCGGTGGTGTATCTGGCGTTTGATCGGCTGACGCGGCGGCGCAAACCGGCGGCGGCGCCATGAACACGCTCGCCCGCTTCTTCATTCGCCGCCCGGTGGCCAGTTGCATGCTCGCCATCAGCATCGTGCTCGCCGGCTTGCTGGCGCTGCGCATGCTCCCTGTGTCGCCGCTGCCGCGCGTGGACTTCCCGGTGATCTCTGTGCGGGCCAGCCTGCCCGGCGCCAGCCCGGAGAGCATGGCCTCCACCGTGGCCGCGCCGCTCGAACGCGCGCTGGGCAGCATCGCGGGGGTGATCAGTATCCGCTCCAGCAGCAACCAGGGCAGCACCAGCGTGACGCTGAACTTCGACCTGGACCGCGACATCGACGAGGCCGCGCGCGAGGTGCAGGCCGCCATCAACGCCTCGCGCGGGCAACTGCCCTCGGGCATGACGGGCAACCCCACGTTCTTCAAGATCAACCCCTCGCAGGCGCCCATCATGGCGCTGGCGCTGTCGTCGCCCCGGCTGCCGCCTTCGGCGCTGTACGACAACGCCTCCACCGTCATCGCGCAGAAGCTGGCGCAGATCGTGGGCGTGGGCGAGGTGTCGGTGGAAGGCTCGTCGCTGCCGGCGGTGCGCGTGCAGGCGCGGCCCGATGCGCTGGCGCACCAGGGCATGTCGCTGGACGACGTGCGCCGCGCCATTGCGGACGCCAACGCCTGGCGCCCGCTGGGCCAGGTGGAGCAGGACGCGCAGCGCTGGCAGATTGCGCTGCCCGAGCCGCTGCGCACCGCGGCCGACTTTGCGCCGCTGGTGGTGCGCAACCAGAACGGCGCGCTGGTGCGCCTGTCCGACGTGGCCGAGGTCACCGACTCTGTAGAGAACCGCTTCACCAGCGGTTACCACAACGACCAGCCCGCCGTGCTGCTCATGATCAGCCGGCGCGCAGACGCCAACATCGTGCAGACGATCGACGCGATCCACGCGCAGTTGCCGCAGTTGCGCGCGCTGCTGCCGGCCGACGCGCAACTCAGCGCGGTGATCGACCGCTCCCCGGGCATCCGCGCCACGCTGCGTGAAGCGCGCTTCACGCTGGTGCTCTCGGGCGTGCTGGTGCTGGTGGTGGTGTGGGGTTTCCTGGGCAGCCTGCGCACCGCGCTCATTCCGGCGCTGGCGCTGCCGGTGGCGCTCATCGGCGCCTTTGCGGTGATGTGGTGGCAGGGCTTCTCGCTCAACAACCTCTCGCTCATGGCGCTCATCGTGGCCGCCGGGCTGGTGGTGGACGACGCCATCGTGGTGATGGAGAACATCCAGCGCCACATCGAACGCGCCCGCGCCGCGCAGGCCGCGGCGGGGCAGAAGGAAGTGGGGCGGCGCACCGTGTGGCGCGCGGCCATGCAGGGCGCGGGCGAAGTCGGTTTCACGCTGCTGGCCATGAACCTCGCGCTCATCGTGGTGTTTCTCTCCATCCTGTTCATGGGCGGCGTGGTGGAGCGGCTGTTCCGCGAGTTCTCCATCACGCTGGTGGCCGCCATGCTGATCTCGCTGGCGGTGTCGGTCACGCTCACGCCCGCGCTGTGCGCCCACGGCCTGCCCGCCGGCCCGCGCACGCGCGCGCCCGGTCCGGTGGCGGGCTTCATCGCCAGCCTGCTGGCCGACGTGCAGTCGGGCTACGCGCGCAGCCTGGGGTTTGCGCTGCGCCACCGCGTGTTCACCCTGCTGCTGCTGGCGGGCACGGTGGCGCTGAACGTGTGGCTGTACGTGGCCATTCCCAAAGGCATGCTGCCGCAGCAGGACACCGGCCAGCTCGGCGCCTTCGTGCGCGGCGACGACGGCTTTTCTTTCCAGGGCATGAAGCCCAAGTCCGACGCCTACCGGCGCATCCTGATGGCCGACCCGGCGGTGGCCGACGTGGCGGGCTCCAGCGGCGGGCGCCACGGCATCAGCAATTCGTGGTTTCGCGTGCGCCTGAAACCGCTGGCCGAACGCGGCGAGTCGGCGCAGGCGGTGGTGGCGCGGCTGCGGGCCACGGCGCCGCCCATGCCCGGCGGCGTGCTCTACATGTCGGTCGACCAGGACATCCGCCTCTCCAGCGGCGGCGGCGAAGGCGAATACCTGTTCGTGATGCGCTCCGATTCCCTGGCCGACCTGCGCGCCTTCACCAAACCCGTGGGCGAGGCGTTGCGCGCGTTGCCCGAGCTGCGCGACGTGGACTTTGGCGCCGGCGAGGACGCGCAGCAGGTGGTGCTGAACGTGGACCGCGAGGCCGCGCGCCGCCTGGGCGTGCGCATGGACACCGTGACGACCGCGCTGAACAACGCGTATTCGCAGCGGCAGGTGGCCACGCTGTACGACCCGCTGAACCAGTACCGCGTGGTGATGGAAGCCGATCCGCGCGGCAACAGCGAACCCACGTCGCTGGAGAAGGTGGACCTGCAGAACGACGCCGGCCAGCGCGTGCCGCTCTCGGCCATCGCCACCTGGAGCTACGGCCTCACGCGCGACCGCGTGCAGCACGACGCGCAGTTCGCGTCCGCCGGCATCAGCTATGCGGTGGCGCCGGGCGTGAGCCTGCAGCAGGCGCAGCAGGCCATCGACCGCGCCGTGGGCAGCCTGCTGCTGCCCACCAGCATTTCCACCGGCGAGCGCAGCGGCGACCCGAGCAGCCTGCGCGCCACGCTCCAGCGCCAGCCCTGGCTGCTGCTGGCCGTGCTGGCCACGGTGTACCTGGTGCTGGGCATGCTGTACGAGAGCCTGCTGCACCCGCTCACCATCCTGTCCACGCTGCCTTCGGCCGGCGTGGGCGCGTTGCTGGCGCTGCGCATCTCCGACACCGAGTTCAGCCTGATTGCGCTGCTGGGCCTGTTCCTGCTGATCGGCGTGGTGATGAAGAACGCCATCCTGATGATCGACTTCGCGCTGGCCGCGCAGCGCACGCGCGCTCTGGCGCCGCAGGAGGCGATTCACGAAGCCGCGCTGCGCCGGCTGCGCCCCATCCTCATGACCAATCTGGCAGCGCTGCTGGGCGCGGTGCCGCTGGCGCTGGGCCTGGGAGAAGGCGCCGAACTGCGTCGCCCGCTCGGCATCGCCATCATCGGCGGCCTGGCCGTGAGCCAGCTGCTCACGCTCTACACCACGCCGGTGGTTTATCTTGCGCTGGAGCGCCTGCGCCGCCGCGTGTGGCGCGAACCCTCGCCCCTGGCCACCCGCACCGCCTGAACCCATGTTGCTACGGATGTCCTTGCCCTCCTTTCGTCTGGCGCCTGCTGCGCTGGCGGCGCTGCTTGCGGCCTGCGCCTCGGTGGACGAACACCGCGCGCCCGACATGGCCTTGCCCACGGAGTTCCTCTACGCCTCGCCGCGCGTGGACGCCACAGCACCCACCGCCGCCATCGATGCCGCGTGGTGGCGCGTGTACGGCGACGCTGAGCTCAGCCGGCTGTTGCAACGCGTGGGCGAGGCGAATGCCGAAATCGCCCAGGCCGAGGCGCGCTGGCGCCAGGCGATGGCGCAGGTGGACGCTGCCCGCGCGCTCGCGTTTCCGCAGGTGGGCGTGGGCGCATCCATCACGCGCAGTGGCGGCAACGCCGCTGCCGTGGGCACGGGCGCGCGGCAGATCTACGCCGCGGGCGCGGATGTGTCCTGGGCGCCCGACCTCTGGGGCCGGGTGGGGCGCACGCGCGACGCCGCCGAGGCGGACGCGGCGGCGCTGGCCGCCCTGCGCGATGCAGCGCGCCTGGCCCTGCAGCTCGCTGCCGCGCAGGGCTATGTGCGCATGCGCGCGCTGGATGCCACGCTGGCGCTGCAGGCGCAGGCCGACGTGGCCTACGCGCGTTCGCTGCAGGTGACGCAGCTGCAATACGACGCCGGTCTGGTGGCGCGCGCCGATGTGATCCAGGCGGAGACGCAACTGCAGTCGCTGCGCACGCAGGTGTTCACGCTGCAGCGGCAGCGTTCGCTGGAGGCCAACGCGCTGGCGCTGCTGGCCGGCTCCACGCCGGCCGAGTTCCCGCTGTTGCCGATCGATGCCGCCTTGCCCGCCGTGCCGCCGGTGCCGGCCGCTCTGCCCGGCGAGCTGCTGCGCCGCCGGCCGGATCTTGCCGCTGCCGAACGCCAGCTCGCCGCCGCACACGCCCGGCTGGGCGTGGCGCAAACCGCCTGGCTGCCCGACTTCACGCTCTCGGCCAGCGGCACGCTGCAGGCCAGCAGCCTCGCGCGGCTGCTGGATGCGCCCGCGCGCGTGTGGTCGCTCGGCCCGCAGATCGCGGCCACCCTGTTCGACGGCGGCGCGCGCCGTGCCAACGAAGTGGCGTTCACCGCCGCGTACGACGAGCAGGCAGCCGCCTGGCGCGGCAGCGTGCTCTCGGCGGTGCGCGAAACCGAGGACGCGCTGGTGCAGGTGTCGACCCTGGCCGAGCAGGAGCGGCAACAACAGCGGCTGGTGGAACTCGCCACCGAAAACGAACGCGTGGTGGGCTTTCGCTACGAGGCCGGCGAGATCAGTTTCCTGGAAGTGGCCACCGCGCAGAACCTGGCACTGTCGGCCCGCCGCGCGGCCATCGACGTGCGGGCGGAGCGTCTGGCGGCCAGCATGGCGCTGGTGGCTGCACTCGGTGGTGGGTGGCAGCCGCCCGCGTCAGCGCGATGAGGCACGGGGCCTGACCCACCACCACGCCAGCGCCACCAGCGCGGCGAACGCGGTGTAGGCCGCCACGAACACCCACCAGGGCGCCTCCCAGTACAGCAGTCGAGACAGCCAGTGCTCGATGAAGCTCTCCTGGTAGCTGCCCTGCCCGGCCATGCGCCGCAGGTCCTGCTCCCACACCGTGAGCGGACACAACTGACCGAGCCAGGCCTGCACCGCAATGAAGCCCATCAAACCCAGGTGCGTCAGCCGCAAACCGAAATGCCGCACCCAGCGCCAACCCAGCGCGCCGCCCAGCAGCACCAGCGGCAGCAGCCCGACCACGAACACGACGATGCCCACGTGCAACGCCAGGATGGCGTCGGCGAGGAGGGTGGCGGTGGTGGGGGAGAGCGTCATTGAGGTCGTGTCGCAGAAAACCGATTCTGGCGACACGTGGTGCGCTTGTGTCGCTGGCGGCGACACAAGTATCTGCTCAAAGCATCGAATATTCGCTCAAATTTGTTAATATGCAGTCATTATGAGCAGATATTGAGCTGATACCAGCATGAAAGTCACGCGCGAACTCGTGCTTGAGGCGCTGCGGCGCCAGGCCGACACCGATGTACCGGGGATGTCTTCCTCGGAGGTGGTTGAAATCACCGGGGGCAGTTCCGCGACCGTGCGCCGTCACCTGGCTGCGCTGTCCGCCAGTGGCGAACTGGTGCGCAGTGGTCATGCGCGGGCGACACGCTATCGACTTGCGATACATCGGCCCCTGCTGGCGGCCGAACCCGACGGGCATACAGGCTGGTCGCCCGCCGCACGCCAACTGCGCCGCCGGCTGGACGTTCCCCTGGCCGCGCGGGACCCCGTCACTTACCAGCGCGACTTCGTGGACCGCTACGTGCCCAACACCACGTGGCTGATGCCGCAGGAACTGGCCAGCGAGTTGTATCGACTCGGACGCCTGCAGGACCAGCAACCGGCGGGAACCTATGCCCGCAAGGTGCTGGAGCAGTTGCTGATCGACCTCTCGTGGGCGTCGTCTCGCCTGGAGGGCAACCGCTACACCTTGCTGGCCACGGAGGAGCTCTTCAAGCGCGGTGGTGCGGGCACCGATGTGGATTCGGTGATGCTGCTCAACCACAAGACCGCCATCGAGTTCCTGGTGGACGCCGTGCCGATGCAGGGACTCTCCACGTCGCTGGTGAGGAACCTGCACGCTGTATTGATGCAGGACCTGCTGGCCGACAGCAACGCGTTGGGCACGATTCGTCAGAAGGTGGTCAACATCAGCGACACGGTTTATGTGCCGACCCAGGTGCCCAGCTTGCTCGAAGAGATGCTGGAGAGCCTGGTCGACAAGGCCAGGCTCATCAAGAACCCCATCGAGGCCGCGTTCTTTCTCTGGGTGAACCTCGCGTACCTTCAGCCGTTCGAGGACGGCAACAAGCGCACCAGCCGCCTGGCGGCCAACATCCCTCTGATGCTCTACAACTGCTCGCCACTTTCGTTCCTGGATGTGGACGTGCACGAGTACGCGCGGGCCATGCTGGGCGTGTACGAGTTCCAAGACGTCTCGCTGGCGGTCGACCTGTTCGGCTCTGCCTACCGGCGCTCGCTGAAGAAATACGCGGTGGTCAGGGAGTCGTTGGGAGCACCCGATCTGACACGGCTGCGTTACCGCGAACGTTTGACCGATGCGATGGGGATGATCGTGCGGGAGCGCATGCCTGTGCAGGCGGCTTTGGAGGAACTGGCACTCTCCGACGACACCGCACCCGGATTCAGGGAGCTGCTGCTGGACGAGTTGAAGAAGCTCGAGGTGTTCAACTGCGCCCGGTACCGCCTGACCCTCTCGGCCACCGAGGCCTGGATTGCAGCGGGCCGGCCGATCTGAACCATAAAAAAAACCGCCAGCACACAAGGCACTGGCGGCTGCACGCAGGGCCTGCCGAGGCAGGCGGCGTCATACCTGTGGTTCAGATCACTTCGCGGCGTCGAGCTTCATGTATTCGCCCACCACCTTCCAGCGGTTGTCGACCAGTTGCGAGTAACGGGTCGCGTTGCTGCCAAGGCGCTTTTGCGGGCCGAAGGTCATCTCGGAGCTGCCGAAGATGTCGGGCGGGATGGTCATGGTGTCCATGGCCTTGATGAAGCTTTCGGTGCTCAGGTTGTTGCCAGCCTTGCCCGCAGCGCGCAGGAAGGCGTCGATGACGGTGTAGCCGTACACCGAGAACACGGTGGGGTCTTCGTTGAACTTGGTCTTGTACTTGTTGGCCCAGAAGCGGATGGGTTGCGAGGCTTCGTCGGTGTAGGGGTTCTGCACCGTCATGGCGGCGTAGAAACCGTTCATGGCCGGGCCGCCCAGCTTGTGGATGAGGTCGGTGTAGGCGGCGCTGGAGCCCACGAAGGTGGGATTGAAGCCCAGGCGCTTGGCGGTGGCGATGCCGCCAATCGTCTCGCGGATGATGGTGCCGAGCACGACCATGTCGCACTGCTCGGAAGCCAGCTTCTGCATCTGGCTGGCGAAGTCGGTGGCGCCGCGCTTGTAGGTGGTTTCCACGGCCAGGCTCATGCCAGCGGCCTTCAGGCCGTCTTCGGCGCCGCGTTTCACTTCCAGGCCGAACTCGTCGTCCTGGTACATGGCGCACACCTTCTTGGCGCCCTTTTCCTTGGCCAGCTTGGGCACCACCAGCTTCATCTGGTCGTAGTAGGTGGCGGCGAAGCTGTACTTGAGCTTGTGGAAGGGTTCGTACATTTCGCGCGCGGCCGTCACCGGGAAGAAGTTGATCACGTTCTTCTGGAACTGCACCGGCATGGCGGCCATGTTCTGCGCGGTGCCGATGTGGCCCACCATCATGAAGATCTTGTCCTGGTTCACGAGCTTCTGCGCGGCCAGCACGGCGTTGCGCGGGTCGTACTTGGAGTCTTCCACCAGCAGCTTGATCTTGCGGCCGTTGATGCCGCCCTGCTCGTTGACTTCGTCCACGCGCAGCATCATGCCCAGGCGAACCTGCTTGCCGAAGCCGGCGATGGGGCCGGAGAGATCCTGGATCGAGCCGAGGACGATCTCGTCCTTGCTCACGCCCTGGGTCTGCGCGTGGGCCGCGCCGGCCGCCAGCGCAAGGGCCGCAGCGGCGGCGGTGGTGAAAGTCGATCGGGTCTTCATGGTGTGTCTCCTGGGGTGGACGGTCAGGGGTTGGAAAGGCGTTGGCTTTTTGGTCAGCGGTACATGGCTTCGATCTGGGGCTCGTACTTCGTCTGCACCAGCTTGCGCTTGAGCTTCATGGTGGGCGTGAGCTCTTCGTCTTCCGCGCTGAGCTGGGTGTCGAGCAGGAAGAACTTCTTGATCTGCTCGACGCGGGCGAACTTCTTGTTCACGCGGTCGATCTCGGCCTGGATGAGCGCCTGCACCTCGGGTGCGCGGGTGAGGCTGGCGTAGTTGGAGAACGGCACGTCGTTGTCCTGCGCATATTTCTCCACGTTTTCCTGGTCGATCATGATGATCACGGTGAGGTAGGGCCTCTTGTCACCGATCACCACGGCATCGGTCACGTAGGGCGAGAACTTCAGTTCGTTCTCCAGTTCACTCGGCGTGATGTTCTTGCCGCCTGCGGTGATGATGATGTCTTTCATGCGGTCGGTGATGCGGAAAAACCCTTCCTCATCGACCACGCCCACATCGCCCGTGTGCAGCCAGCCATCGGCGTCGATGGTCTCGGCGGTCTTCTCGGGCAGGTTCAGGTAGCCCATGAACACGTTGGGCCCCCGGACCAGGATCTCGCCCGTGGCCGGGTCGAGCTTCACTTCGTTGTAGCTCGCGGCAGGCCCGATGCTGCCAGGCTTCATGCGCTCGACCGGGATGCCGGTGGACGCACCGCAGGTTTCGGTCATGCCCCAGACCTCGAGCATGGGCACACCCAGCGCGAGGTACCAGCGCACGAGCTCCGGCGAAATGGGCGCGGCGCCCGTGACCAGGAAGCGCGCTCGGTGGATGCCGATCAGCTTGCGCACGTTGTCCAGCACCAGCAGCCGCGCCACGGTGAAGCGCATGCGAAGGCTCGATGGCACCGGCTGCCCGGCCATCACCAGGTCGGCCACCTGCTGGCCCACGCCGATGGCCCAGGCATAGGCGGCCTGCTGCGCCTTGCTGGCTTCCTTGAGCGTGATCATCACGCCCGAATAGAACTTCTCCCACACGCGTGGCACCGCAGTGAACACGGTCGGCGCGATCTCGCGCACGTTCTCCGGCACGGTTTCCGGGTTCTCGACGAAATTGAGCTTCGCGCCGGTGTAGAGCGAGAAATACTCGCCGCCCATGCGCTCGGCGATGTGGCAAAGCGGAAGGAAACACATGCACTCGTCGCTCTCGCTGCGAGCGATCAGCGTGTTGTAGCCGCGCACGGTGTACACCAGCCCGTGGTGGCTGTGCATGGCGCCTTTGGGTCGGCCGGTGGTGCCGGAGGTGTAGACCAGGATGGCGAGGTCTTCGGGCTTCACGGCCGCCACGCGCGCCTCCACCGCGCCCGGGAACTGCTGCAGGTGCGTGCGACCCAACGCCCGCAGCGCATCCAGGCTCATCACCTGCGGGTCGTTCAGTTCGCGCAGGCCTTCCATGTTGCCCACGACGATCTTCTTGAGCAGCGGCAGCTGCGCGCGCACTTCCAGCGCCTTGTCCAGTTGCTCGTCGTCCTCGACGAACAGCACGGTGGTGCGCGAGTCGGCGCAGAGGTACTGCACCTGTTCGGCCGCGTCGGTGGGGTAGATGCCGTTGGCCACGCCGCCGGCGCTGAGCACCGCCAGGTCGCACAGCACCCATTCGATGGTGGTGTTGGAGAGGATGGACGCGGTCTCATGCGCCTCGAAGCCCAGCGCCATCAGCCCATGGGCAATCTCGCGCACGGCCTCGCCGGTCTGGTTCCAGGTCCAGCTGCGCCAGATGCCGTAGTCCTTCTGCCGCATCCAGATGTTGGGGCCGCGTTCCTTCACGCCGTTCCAGAAGAGCGCGGGAATGGTGTCGCCCTGCAGGACGACCTGCGTCTGCGGCTTGATGCTGGAAAGATCCCAAAGGTTGCTCATGTGCCTTATCTCCAGTTCTTCTTCTTCTTCCACCTGCGCTCGCCGCGCTCACCCGTTTCCTTCATGCCCAGGTAGAACTCCTTGATGTCGTCCTTCTCGCGAAGGTGCGCGCAGGTGTCTTCCATCACGATGCGGCCGTTCTCCAGCACATAACCGTAGTCGGAGGCGTTCAGGGCCATGTTGGCGTTCTGCTCGACCAGCAGGATGGTGGTGCCGCGTTCGCGGTTGATGCGCACCACGATCTCGAAGATCTCCTTCGTGAGCTTGGGACTCAGGCCCAGGCTGGGCTCATCGAGCAGGATCAGGTCGGGGTTGGCCATCAGCGCACGGCTGATGGAGAGCATCTGCTGCTGCCCGCCCGAGAGCAGGCCGGCGTCCTGGGCGGCGCGTTCGCGCAGGATGGGGAAGTAGTTGAACACCGCCTCCATGTCGCGCGCCACGCCGTCGCGGTCCTTGCGCGTGTAGGCGCCCATCAGCAGGTTGTCGCGCACGCTGAGCAGGGGAAACACCTCGCGCCCCTCTGGCACGTGCGAGAGGCCCCGCTGCACGATGGCCGCCGGATCCTGGGCGGTGATGTTCTCGCCCTTGAACTCGATGCTGCCCTTGCGCGGATCGATGATGCCGCTGATGGTCTTGAGGATGGTCGTCTTGCCCGCGCCGTTGGAGCCCAGCACGGTGGCGATCTCGCTGCGGCGCACCTGCAGGCTCACGCCACGGATGGCCTTGATGGGGCCGTACGCGCTCTCCACGTTGAGCAGCTTGAGCACCGGCGCGTCGGATGTCGCAACGCTCATGCTGCCACCTTGTGGTTCTCGCGGCGCAGGCTGGACACGTCGTCCACCGAGCCCAGGTAGGCTTCGATCACGCCCGCGTCGGCCTGCACTTGCGCGGGTGTGCCGGTGGCCAGCTCGGTGCCCATGCTCATGGCGAGCACGCGGTCGCTCACCTTGGAGACCAGGCTCATGTCGTGTTCCACCATCAGCACCGTGATGCCCAGTTCCTTCTGGATGTCGCTGATCCAGAACGCCATGTCTTCGGTCTCTTCCACGTTGAGGCCGGAAGAGGGTTCGTCCAGCAGCAGCAGGCGCGGTTCGGTGCACAGCGCGCGCGCCAGCTCCACCACCTTGCGCACGCCATAGGGCAGGCCGGCCACGAGCGACTCGCGGTGGTGCTGAAGGTCCAGCAGTTCGATGACGTGCTCCACTTTCTCCCGCGCCTCGATTTCGGCCGCGCGCGTCTTGCCGGTGAAGAACAGCTCGCTCCAAAGCCCCGTGCGACGGTGCGTGTGACGACCGATCAGCAGGTTCTGCAGCACGGTGGCGTGCTCGAACAGCTCGATGTTCTGGAAGGTGCGCGCGATGCCCAGCTTGGCAATGCGGTGCGGCGCCTGGTCGGTCAGGCGCAGCGTGCCGTCCGGGCCGGCGTAGTCGATGGTGCCGGTGGTGGGCGTGTAGATGCGGCTGATGAGGTTGAACACGGTCGTCTTGCCCGCGCCGTTGGGGCCGATCAACGTGAACACCTCGCCGCGCTTGACGTCGAAGCTCACGTTGTTCACCGCCAGCACGCCGCCAAAGCGCACGCTGAGGTTTTTTGCTGAAAGAAGGATGTCGTCGTTCATTTCAGTCTGTCGGATTTCTGGAAGGTCTTCTGCCGCTTGAACATGCCCTTGCGGTAGAAGGGGAACAGCTGGAAGTAGGCGCGCACCTTGAGCCAGCGGCCGTACAGCCCCATGGGCTCGAACAGCACGAAGGCGATCAGCACCATGCCGTAGACCGCACCCTGCAGGCCGGCGGCCTGGCCGATGGCTGCGGGCAGGAAGTCCTTGCCCAGCGAAATGAGCTGCGGCATGACGATGAGGAAGATGGCGCCGAGGAACGCGCCGTGGATCGAGCCCAGCCCACCGATCACCACCATCAGCAACAGGTCGATCGACTGGATGATGCTGAACTGCTCCGGCGAGAGGAACTGGATCTTGTGCGCATACAGCGCGCCGCCCACGCCGGCGAGTGCGGCCGAGAGCGCGAAGCTCAGGGTCTTGTAGCGGGCCAGGTGAATGCCCATGCTCTGCGCGGAAATCTCCGAATCGCGGATGGCAACGAATGCCCGGCCGGTGGATGAGCGCATGAGGTTGACCACACCCAGCGTGGCCAGCACCGTGACCAACAGACAGAGGAAATAGAACTCGTTGGTGGAGTCCAGGTCCCAGCCGAAAAGGCTGGGGTAGTTCACCATCAGGCCCTTGTTGCCGCCGGTGAGCGACTCCCAGCGCGCGATGACTTCCTCGACGATGAAGCCGAAGGCCAGCGTGGCCATGCCGAGGTAGATGCCCTTCACGCGCAGCGCCGGCAACCCCACCACCATGCCCACCGCGGCCGAGAGCAGGCCGGCACAGGCCAGCGCAATCGGGAACGGAATCCCTGCATTGACCATGATGGCCTGCGTGTACGCACCCACGCCGAGGAAGGCCGCGTGGCCAAGAGAGAACAGCCCGGTGAAGCCTGCCAGCACCATGAGCCCCAGGCCCACGATGGAGTAGATCAGCACGAAGGTGAGCTGCGCCAGCCAGTATTCCTGGATCACCCACGGTGCGGTGACGAGGAACAGGCCCAGCAGGCTGTACCAGAACCTGTGCCCGCCGTGCTTGGCCAGCTTGATGTCCTGGTTGTAGTCGGTCTTGAAAATAAAGCGCATGACGTGCTGCCCTCAGACCTTCTTGCGCAGCTTTTCGCCGAACAAGCCGTTGGGCTTGAGCACGAGCATGAGCAGGACCACGACGTACGGGGCCACGTCCTTGAAGCCTTCGGGCAGATAGAAGCCCGAGAGCGCCTCGACGATGCCGATAATGAGACCGCCCACGATGGCGCCGGGCAGGCTGCCGAAGCCGCCCACCACCGCCGCCGGAAAGGCCTTGAGGCCGATGAAGCCCATGTTGGCGTGGACGAAGGTGATGGGTGCCAGCAGAAGACCAGCGATGGCCGCCACGCCCGCGGCCAGGCCCCACACCAGGCCGTTCAGGCGCTTGACGGGAATGCCCATGTAGTAGGCGGCGAGCTGGTTCTGCGACGACGCCTGCATGGCGATGCCGAGCTTGCTGTAGCGGAACATGGCGAAGAGGCCGGCGCACAGCAGCGCGGTGGAGCCGATCACCACCACCTGCTCGGCCGACACCACCAGGCCGCCCATGCGCAGCACCTCGTTGGCGTAGGGCACCGGCAGGGTGTGCGTTTCGGTGCCGATGTCCGGGATCATGGTGATGAGACCGCGCAGCACATAGCCCACGCCGATGGTGAGCATGACGATGGAGAACGCGGGTTGCCCCAGGATGGGGCGGATCACCACGCGCTCGAGCACCACGCCGAAGAGCCCCATGCCGATGATGGCCGCCGGCACCGAGAGCCAGAACGGGAAGCCCAGCATGGTCATGGCCGCGAGACCGAAGAAGGCGCCGACCATCATGAGATCGCCCTGCGCGAAGCTCACGGTTTCGGTCGCTTTGTAGATCAGCACGAAGCCCAGGGCGATGAGGCCGTAGATACAGCCCTGGGCCACGCCGCTGATCAGCAGCTGCAGCAATTGCACTCGATGTCTCCTGTGTGTTCTTGTTCGCCTTGGCGGCGGGGTCTGCTGCAAACTTTGTTGCAACCTTCCCAGCAGGTGAGCGCAATTTATAGCTGTCTTGCGTGAGACTGCCGCTAGGGGTTGTCCCCCATCAGGAGTCGCCGACGCGCCATCAAGATGAAGTCCATCATGAAATCCATTCGAATCGGCGCCGGCCTCGGTTTCTACGGCGACCACTGGGAACCCGTGGCCGCCAGCATCGAGCGCGGCGGTGTGCAGTTCATTGCCAGCGACCACCTCGCCGAGCTCACGCTCGCCATCCTGCAGAAGGACCGGCAGCGCGATCCCACGCTGGGCTACGCGCGCGACGTGGTGCCCATGCTGCTCAGGCTGTGGCCGCTCATGCGCGAGCGCGGTGTGCGCTTTGTGTGCAACGCGGGCGGCCTGAATCCTCAGGGTGCGGCGCAGGCGGTGCTGGCGGCCTTTGCCCAAAAGGGCTGGAAGGCGCGCATCGCTGTGGTGAGCGGCGACGATGTGTTGCCGCGCCTGCAGCGCGATGGCACGCCCACCGGCGCGTTCGACCACCTTTTCACGGGCGAGGCGCTGTCGCAGGTGCGCAGCAGGCTTGTGTTCGGCAACGCCTACCTCGGCGCGCGCCCCATCGTGCAGGCGCTCGATGAAG
Organism: Hydrogenophaga sp.; assembly: GCF_051858985.1. GTDB lineage: Bacteria > Pseudomonadota > Gammaproteobacteria > Burkholderiales > Burkholderiaceae_C > Hydrogenophaga. The sequence continues at coordinate 199,389 of NZ_JBHYGM010000003.1, forward strand.
GCGCGGACATCGTCATCACCGGCCGGGTGGCCGATGCGGCGCTGTTCCTGGGTCCGCTGGTGCATGGCCTGGGCTGGACGCTGGAAGGCGCCACCCGCCGCGAAGACCTGGACCGCCTCGCGCAGGGCCTCACCGTGGGCCACCTGCTGGAATGTTCGGGCCAGGGCAGCGGCGGCAACTTCGGCAGCCAGGGCGCTTGGCAGGCCATTCCCGATCTGGCGCACATCGGTTACCCCATCGCCGAAGTGTGGACAGACGGCAGCGCGCTCATCACCAAGGCGCCAGGCACCGGCGGGCGCGTGAACTTCGACACCGTGCGCCAGCAGCTGCTGTATGAGGTGCACAACCCGCACGCCTATGTGTCGCCCGACGTGGTGCTGGACATGGGCGGCATCCAGTTGAAGGACGAGGGCGAGGACCGCGTGCACCTGACCGGTGCGCGCGGCACGGCGCCCACCGACACGCTCAAGGTGGTGGCGGGTTTTCGCGATGGCTACAAGGCCGAGGTGACGTGGGGTTTCTCGTGGCCCGATGCGTGGGACAAGGCGCAGGCCGCGCAGTCCACCATCCGCACGCTGCTGAAAGACAAGCGCGTTCCACATGACGAGCTGTACGTGGAGTACCCAGGCTTGAACTCGGCCCACGGTGCGCTCGCACCGCTGCCGGCGGCCGATGCGCTGAACCAGAGCAACGAAATCTGGACGCGGCTGGTGCTGCGCACGCAGGACAAGGCCGCGGCCGACGGTTTTGGCCGCCTGTTTCCCTGGATGGGACTGAGCGGACCGGCCTACACCTGCGGCTTCACGGGGCTGCACAACACCAGCGAGCTGCTGGGCATCTGGCCCACGCTCATTGCGCGTGCCGACGTGGAAGCCGGCGTGAAGGTCGAGTTCATGGGAGACGCGGCATGAGCACCGTGCGCATTCCTCTCGTTCGAATCGCCCATGCCCGCAGCGGCGACAAGGCCGACTGGGTCGACTTCGGCCTGTTCGCCTGGAACGAAGCCGGCTACCGGCTGCTGGCGCGCGAGGTGAGCGCCGAACGCGTGCAGGCGCATTTCGCGCCCTGGCTCCGTGGCGAGGTGGACGCCTGGCCGCTGCCGAACATCCTGGCGCTGAAGTTCGTGTTGCGCGGCGCGCTGCAGGGCGGCGGCGCGCGCAATCTGCGGCTGGACAACCTGGGCAAGGCGATGGCCGGTGCCCTGTTGAGAATGGAGATCGACGTGACACAGGAAGAACTGAGCGAAGCCCTGAACCAGCCGCGCGTGGGGGTGTGGCCATGAGCACGGTGGATGCGGTGCGCACCGAGAAGCTGGGCGAAGTCTGGGTGGTCACGCTCGACCGCCCCGACGTGCGCAACGCGGTGGACAACCCGACCGCCCGCGCCCTGTTCGACACGTTCCTCGCCTTCGAGGACGACGCGGAGGCGAGGGTGGCGGTGTTCCACGGCGCGCACGGCCACTTCTGTGCCGGCTGGGATCTGCAGTACGGTGCGCGCCTGTCCGAGTCGGGCGACACCGGCGGGCTCGATCTGGATTTCGACGCCAGCGATGCGCGTCCGCTCGGCCCCATGGGCCCTTCGCGCCTGCAACTGGGCAAACCCGTGATCGCTGCGGTGAGCGGCGCGGCGGTGGCCGGCGGCATGGAGCTGGCGCTGTGGTGCGACATGCGCGTGGTGGAGGAAGACGCCTACTTCGGCGTCTATTGCCGCCGCTTCGGGGTGCCGCTGATCGACGGCGGCACCGTGCGCCTGCCGCGCCTGGTCGGCATGGGCCATGCGATGGACCTGATCCTCACCGGCCGCAAGGTGGAAGCCACCGAGGCGCTGCAGATGGGTCTGGCCAACCGCGTGGTGCCCACCGGCCAGGCGCGCGAAGCCGCCATCGCCCTCGCGCGGCAGCTCGCCGCGTTTCCGCAGGCCACGATGCGCGCCGACCGCGAAAGCGCGCTGCGCCAGTGGGACTTGCCGCTGGGCGAGGCGCTGCACCAGGAGTGGGCGCGCGGTCGCGAGCGCATTCCCGACGCGCTGGAAGGCGCGCGGCGCTTCGCTTCCGGGCAGGGGCGCCACGGGAAGTTCTGAGCGGCGGCGATGCAACACGCCTGGCTGCTCGCCGCACTGCTCGCCAGTGGCCTGGCGTACGCACAGCCTGCACCGCTGACGTGTGGCGAGGTGGTGACCCTTGACGCGCAGCCGGGCACCACGCTGCGCTACGCCTGGCAGCCGCCCACGGGCACGGCCTCGCCCACCACCCTGGTGCTGCTTCCCGGTGGCGATGGCTACCCCAGGCTGGACGCGCAGGGGTGCGCACGGCGACTCAAAGGCAACTGGCTGGTGCGCTCCCTGAGCCTGTTTCAGGCGGCCGGTTTCGGCACGGCGCTGGTGGATGCGCCCACCGGCTGGCAGGGCGAGGACGGCCTGGCTGGCTACCGGGTGGACCCGCGACACGCCCAGGACCTGGGCCGCGTGATCGCCGACGTGCGTGTGCGCACCCGGGGCGCGGTGTGGGTGATGGGCACCAGCCGGGGCGCGATCTCGGCGGTGAACGCGGCATCGCGGCTGGTGGGTGATGCCGCGCCCGACGGGATCGTGCTCTCCTCGTCGGTGGTCTCGGGCCAGGTCGGTGCCCGCAAGCCGTGGGTGGCGCATTCGGTGTTCGATCTGCCGCTGGAGAACATTCGCCAGCACGTGCTGGTGGTGGGCCACGCCGCAGATGCCTGCATCCGGTCGCCCGCGAGCCTGATGGCGCGCATCACCGAGCGCACCCAGGGTGCGCGCGAGCAGGTGGTGACCGTGACCGGCGGACCGGGGGGTGCGCACCTCTCCAGCGTGGACGCCTGCGAAGGCCGTTCGCCACACGGCTTCCTGGACCAGGAAGCCGAGGTGGCCGCGGGCATCGAGCGCTTCGTGCGCGGGGCGCGCTATTAGGATCGGGGCCATGCAGCCCGACCTCGCCGACGTCCTGATCCTTCAACACCTCAACGAGGACGGGCCCGGCTACCTGGGTGAGTGGCTCGACGCGCAGGGCGTTGCGTGGCACGTGCGCTGCGCCGAAGCCGGTGAAAGCTACCCGCAGAGCGTGCGCGGCTACCGGGGCCTGGCGGTGCTGGGGGGCGCGTGGAGCGCCAACGACGATCGCACCAGCCTGCGCCAGGCCGAGGCCCTGATCCGCGAGGCCGATTCGCTCGGCATCCCTGTGATCGGGCACTGCCTGGGCGGGCAGCTCATGGCGAAGGCGCTGGGTGGGCGCGTGGAAACGCTGGCCGTGCCCGAAGTGGGCTGGTGGCCGATGGCGCACACGGGCAGTGCGGCGGCGCGCGCATGGTTCGGCGAAACGACCACGCACACGGTGTACCAGTGGCACCAGGATGGATTCGTCGAATTGCCGGCCGGCGCGGAGTTGCTGGCATCGTCGCCCGCCTGCGCCCACCAGGCGTTTGCCATCGGGCCGCACCTGGGCATGCAGTTCCATATCGAGATCACGCCCCGGAAGATCGCCATCTGGCTGGACCAGCCGGGTGAGGCCTACCGGGCAAACGTGCCGCGCTTTCCCGGCAGTGTGCAGGACCCGGATGCCATGAACGCCGCCACGCCCCGCCACCAGCCTGGCAGCCAGGCGCTGGCCGATCGCATCTATGCCACGTGGCGCGCGCGTTGGCCTGAGAGAAACTGATCAGCCAGCCAGCCCGGGCAGGTTCACCCCGTCGCGCGGAATCGGCCGGGGCTTGCCTTCCATGTCGATGGCCACATACGTCAGGCTGGCCTCGGTCACCTTCACGTACTGGCCCTGCGTGAGGAAGCGCTCGGCGTACACCTCCACCTGCACGGTGATGGACGTGCGACCCACGCGCGTGACGTGCGCGAAGAAGCTCAGGATGTCGCCTACCCGCACCGGCTGCTTGAAGATGAACTGGTTCACCGCCACCGTGGCCATGCGCCCGCGCACGTAGCGAGCGGGCAGCACGGCACCGGCCAGATCGACCTGCGCCATGACCCAGCCGCCGAAGATGTCGCCATTGGCGTTGCAATCCGCCGGCATGGGAATGACCTTGAGCACCAGTTCCCGGTCTTTGGGCAGGGTGGTTTCGGGGTTCGGGCTTGATTCGAGTGACATGGGCACAATCTCTGGACGACGATCTCCATTCTCCTGCATGCGCCCCGATTCCTCCGCCCAGCCCGCCATCGCCTTGCCCGCCAACCCTGGCGCGCCCGATCCGAAGGCGGCGCCACGGTCCGACTGGGCCACCCTCAAGCGCCTGCTTCCCTACCTCTGGCAATACAAGGTGCGCGTGGTGCTGGCGCTGGCCTTCATGGTGGCGGCCAAGATGGCCAATGTGAGCGTGCCGCTGCTGCTCAAGCAACTGGTGGACGCCATGACCATCAAGCCCGGCAGCGTGGAAGCGCTGCTGGTGGTGCCGCTGGGGCTGCTGCTCGCGTATGGCTTGCTGCGCCTGTCCACCAGCGTGTTCACCGAACTGCGCGAGCTGGTTTTCGCCAAGGCCACCGAAGGCGCCACCCGCAGCATCGCGCTGCAGGTGTTCGGCCACCTGCATGCGCTGTCCCTGCGCTTCCACCTGGAGCGCCAGACCGGCGGCATGACGCGCGACATCGAGCGCGGCACGCGCGGCGTGCAGTCGCTCATCTCGTATTCGCTCTACAGCATCATCCCCACCCTGATCGAAGTGGCCATGGTGCTGGCGCTGCTGGGCACGCAGTTCGACATGGGCTACGTCTGGATCACGCTGGTCGCGCTGGTGCTCTATGTGACCTTCACCGTGGTGGTGACCGAGTGGCGCACCAAGTTCCGCCGGCAGATGAACGAGCTGGAGTCCACCAGCCAGAGCCGCGCCATCGACTCGCTGCTGAACTACGAGACGGTGAAGTACTTCAACAACGAGAACTTCGAGGCGCGCCGCTACGACGAGGCGCTGGAGAAGTTGCGCCGCGCGCGCATCAAGAGCCAGACCACGCTGTCCATGCTCAACGCCGGGCAGCAGGTGGTGATTGCCGTGGCGCTGGTGCTCATGCTGTACCGCGCCACGCAGGGTGTGGTCAGCGGCGAACTCACGCTGGGCGACCTGGTGATGGTCAACGCCTTCATGATCCAGCTCTACATTCCGCTCGGTTTCCTGGGCGTGCTGTACCGCGAGATCAAGCAGAGCCTGACCGACCTGGACAAGATGTTCGTGCTGCTGGAGAAAGAGCGCGAAGTGGCCGACGAACCGGGTGCGCAACCGCTGGCGCTGGCAGGTCCGCCGGCGGTGCGCTTCGAGAACGTGCATTTCTCCTACGAGCCCGCGCGCGAGATCCTGCACGGCATCAGCTTCGAGATTCCGCCCGGCAAGACGGTGGCGGTGGTCGGGCCGTCGGGTTCTGGCAAGAGCACGCTGGCGCGCCTGCTGTACCGCTTCTACGATGTGAGCAATGCGGACGAGGGTGGGCGCATCACGCTCGACGACCAGGACATCAAGGCCGTGACCCAATCCAGCCTGCGCCAGGCCATCGGCATCGTGCCGCAGGACACGGTGCTGTTCAACGACACCATCGAATACAACATCCTTTATGGCCGCCCGGACGCCGGGCACGAGGCGGCGGTGCAGGCCGCTCAGGCGGCGCACATCCACAGCTTCATCGAACGCCTGCCGCTGGGCTACAGGACCATGGTGGGTGAGCGCGGCCTGAAACTCTCCGGTGGCGAAAAGCAGCGCGTGGCGATCGCGCGCACCCTGCTCAAGAATCCGCCCATCGTGATCTTCGACGAAGCCACTTCGGCCCTGGACTCGGCCAACGAGCGCGCCATCCAGGCCGAGCTGAGGTCCGCCGCCCGCAACAAGACCACGCTGGTGATCGCGCACCGGCTGTCCACGGTGGTGGACGCGCACGAGATCCTGGTGCTGGTGAACGGCGAGATCGTGGAGCGCGGGGCGCATGCAGATCTTGTCGCTCGGGACGGTGTGTACGCGGGGATGTGGGCATTGCAGCAGAGCGGGGCGGATTGAACTGGAGGCTGGTGTAACTCCCACCCGTTGGCCCTTCAGCGCCGCCCCATAATCGCGCGTCATGGAAACCAAATGGCTTGAAGACTTCGTGAGTCTGGCGGAAACCCGAAGCTTCAGCCGCTCGGCGCAGTTGCGCCACGTCACCCAGCCCGCCTTCTCCCGGCGCATCCAGTCGCTCGAGGCCTGGGCCGGCACCGATCTGGTGGACCGGTCTTCCTACCCCACGCGGCTCACGCCCGCCGGCCAGACGCTGTACGACCAGGCTCTGGAGATGCTGCAGTCGCTCCAGAGCACGCGCGCCATGCTGCGCGCGCACACCGCCGCCGCGCAGGACGTGATCGAGTTCGCAGTGCCGCACACGCTGGCCTTCACCTTCTTTCCGTCCTGGCTCTCGGGCCTGCGCGACACCTGCGGCCCGATCAAGAGCCGGCTGATTGCGATGAACGTGCACGATGCCGTGATGCGGCTGGTGGAAGGCAGTTGCGACCTGCTCATTGCGTACGACCACGCCGCGCAACCCATCCAGCTGGATGCCGCGCGCTACGAGATGCTGCCGCTGGGCAAGGAACTGCTGGCGCCGTATGTGAAGCCCACCGCCAAGGGCGCTCCCATGTACGCACTGCCCGGCACCGCCAGCCATCCCCAGCCTTACCTGGCCTATGCCCCGGGCGCTTACCTGGGCCGCGCGGTGGACCAGATGCTCAAGCAGAGCACCACGCCCATGCACCTGGACCGGCTGTACGAGACCGACATGGCCGAAGGCCTGAAAGCCATGGCGCTCGAAGGCCACGGCATCGCGTTCCTCCCGGCCAGCGCGGTGCGCAACGAAGTGGCTGCCCGAAAGCTGGTGTCGGCCGGCGACGGGCTGGAAACCTCGCTGGACATCCGCATCTACCGCGCCCGCCCGCTGGACGCGCAGAAGGGCAAGCGGGCGGTGCAGGTGTTCTGGAGCCGGCTGGGCGAGAGCCTGGGCAGCCCGGCGGTTTGAGACAATCGGGCGCATGAACGCCGCCTCAAGCCCCTCCCCCGACACCCTGACCCTCACCCGCCCCGACGACTGGCACCTGCATGTGCGCGATGGCGACGCGCTCGCCACCGTGGTGCCGCACACCGCCGCCCAGTTCGGCCGCGCGATCATCATGCCCAACCTCAAGCCGCCAGTGACCACGGCGGCGCAGGCCATGGCCTACCGCGATCGCATCCGCGCGGCTGTGCCGCGGGGATTGAGCTTCGAGCCGCTGATGACGCTCTACCTCACCGACAACCTGCCGCCCGACGAGATCGCGCGGGCGAAGGATGCCGGCGTCGTCGCGCTCAAGCTCTATCCCGCCGGTGCCACCACCAACAGCGACGCCGGCGTGACCGACATCCGCAAGACGTACAAGACGCTCGAAGCCATGCAGCGCGCCGGCCTGCTGCTGCTGGTGCACGGAGAGGTCACCTCGCCCGACATCGACCTGTTCGACCGTGAGGCGGTGTTCATCGACGAGCAGCTCATCCCGCTGCGGCGCGATTTCCCTGAACTCAAGATCGTCATGGAGCACATCACCACCCGAGAGGCGGCGCAGTACGTGGCCGATGCCGGCGCACACACGGCGGCCACGCTCACCGCGCACCACCTGCTGTTCAACCGCAACGCCATCTTCACCGGCGGCATCCGGCCGCATTACTACTGCCTGCCGGTGCTCAAGCGCGAAACGCACCGCCAGGCGCTGCTGGCCGCAGCCACCAGCGGCAGCGACAGGTTCTTTCTCGGCACCGACAGCGCGCCGCACCCGGCGCACCTGAAGGAACACGCCATGGGCTGCGCAGGTTGCTACACGGCGCACGCCGCGATCGAGATGTACGCCGAAGCTTTCGATTCGGTGAACGCGCTCGACCGGCTCGAAGGCTTCGCCAGCCTTCATGGCCCGTCTTTCTATGGCCTGCCGAAGAACGCCGGCACCATCACCCTGAAGCGGGAGAGCTGGACCACGCCCGAGAGCTTCCGCTTCGGCCAGGCCGACCTGAAGCCGTTGCGCGGCGGCGAGGCGCTGCCGTGGAGGCTGGTGGCCTGACGCCCTCGCCCGACTGGAGCGCGCCCTGGTTCGCGCCGCTGGCGCACCAGGGCAGGGCGGTGTCGAGCGCCATCGAGAAGGGCCAACCGCTGCCGCAGGCGCTGGGAGCCCAGCCAACCTGTCCCGTGCGTTTCGTCTCGCAAGAAGCGCTGCCGCCCGGTGTGGCCTACGAGCGGTTCATCTTCGACACCGGCCAGGTGCCCACGCGCGAGAACCTGCACGACTTCTTCAACGGTCTGTGCTGGCAGCGCTATCCGCTCACCAAGCAACGGTTGAACCGGCTTCAGGCGACGGAGATCGCCGCCGCCGGCATTGGCGCCGTGCGCGGCCCGGTGCGCGACGCGCTGACGCTGTTCGACGAAAACGCCGCGCTGCTGCAGGCGCCCGATGCGATCTGGAATGCGCTGCTGGCGCGCGACTGGCACGCCTTGTTCGTGACACACCGTGCGCAGTGGGCACATGCGCGCCTGGTGCTGTTCGGCCACGCGTTGCTGGAGAAACTGGCTGCGCCCTACAAGTCCATCACCGCGCACGTGCTGCGCGAGCCGGTGCCGCTCGCCCTGCGGGATGACCTTGCGGCCTGGGATGCCTGGACGGCGGAGCGGCTGAGCGCGCCGTGGCTCGCCAGCAAGCCCTTCACGCCGCTGCCGGTGCTGGGCGTGCCCGGCTGGTGGCCACCCAACGAAGCGCCCGATTTCTACGCCGATGCGGCGGTGTTCCGGGCGCCGCGCGCTTGATTTCCGGGGCGGCGGCCCCATACTCGAATCTCGGTATCATGCGCCGTCCCTGGCGGGGCGGCACCTCGTGCCGACACCCCCGAAGCATCGGGAACCTGAATGGTCCGCAAGGATCACAAGCGCAGCCGGCGACCCCGACGCCGCTGCCACAACGGAGAAAACATGAAGCGCATCCTGCTGTTCGTTCTGACCAACTTCGCCGTCATGGCGGTGCTGCTGGTCACCACCCGTCTGCTGGGTGTGGACCGGTTCCTCACGGCCAACGGGCTGAACCTGACGGCGCTGGCCGGGTTCTCGCTCGTGATCGGCTTTGGCGGCGCCATCATCTCGCTGCTGATCAGCAAGCCCATGGCCAAATTCAGCACGGGTGCGCGCGTGATCAACCAGCCGCAGACGGCCGACGAAGCCTGGATCGTGGAAACCGTGCGCCGCTTCGCCGACAAGGCCGGCATCGGCATGCCCGAAGTCGCCATCTTCGAAGGCGCACCGAACGCGTTTGCCACCGGAGCGTTCAAGAACTCGGCGCTGGTCGCGGTGTCCACCGGCCTGCTGCAGAACATGACCAAGGAAGAGGTCGAGGCCGTCATCGGTCACGAGGTCGCGCACGTGGCCAATGGCGACATGGTCACCATGACGCTGATCCAGGGCGTGATGAACACTTTCGTGGTGTTCCTCAGCCGCGTCATCGGCTACGCGGTCGACGCGTTCCTGCGCCGTGGCAGCGACAGCAATTCCGGTCCCGGCATCGGCTACTACGTCACCACCATCGTGATGGACATCGTGCTGGGTTTCCTGGCCGCCATCATCGTGGCCTGGTTCAGCCGCCAGCGCGAGTTCCGCGCCGACGCGGGCGCCGCCGGCCTCATGGGCCGCAAGCAGCCCATGATCAACGCGCTGGCCCGCCTGGGCGGCCTCACCCCGGGCGAGTTGCCCAAGACGATGCAGGCGCTCGGCATCACCGGCAACCTGGGCAAGTTGTTCAGCACCCACCCGCCGATCGAAGAACGCATTGCCGCATTGCAGAGGAATTGATCCCGCGCGCCGCTTGCGGCGTCACCCCCAAGGGGGGCGCAGCTGGCGGCCTGGCAAAGCCAGTTCCGCGGCTGCTCTCGAACAAAGGCGCGTGACCCGGCCATGAAAAAGCGACCCGGGGGTCGCTTTTTCTTTGGTGGTGAGATCAGCGGTTGCGTTCCCAGCGGTCGTTGTCGCGGCGGTGGTGTCCGTCGTGGCGTGGATGCTGGTAATGGCCCGGGCCCCAGCGGTAGCCATGGATCGGCACCACGGCCTGTCCACCGTAGGGGTAGTACTGCGTGCCGATGATGATGCGGGTGGTGGGCTCCACATACTGCACTTGGGGTCGGTAGGCGGGGTAGGTCACGACCGGTGGCGGCGGGGGCATGGCATCCGCCGGCGTGACGTTCAGGCGCACGAAGCGGCCGGGATCCTGCGGCATCTGAACGCGGTACTGGCGGCCAGCGTATTCGTAGACCACGTCGTACGCCACCGGGCGGTTCTCGTAGTAGGTCTGCGTGCTGCACTGGCGGTAGGTTTCGGTGTGGGGCTGGCCCGGGCCTTCCACCCGATTGCCGACCATGGCACCGCCGATCAGGCCGATCACGGTGGCGGCGGCGCGGCCACTGCCGTTGCCGATGGCATTGCCCATGGCCCCGCCGGCGATGCCGCCAATGAGGGCACCGGCACCGGATTTCTGGCCCTGGTAGGTGACGCTCTCATCGCTGCACACTTCGCGGGGCACAGCCACCTGCTGGATGACCGGCGTGCTGCTGATGACGCGGCCTTGTTCTTCCTGCGCCTGCGCGACGCCACTGCCGGCCAGGGCAAGCAGGCCGGTCATCACGGGAATCAGAACGGGGGTTTTCATGGGGAAGCTCCTGATGGGGGTAGTCTGGACTCTGCGCCCGTCATGTCAAGCCGGCATGCGCTCTTTGTAAAGATTCGTTGCAGGATCGTGAGAAATGCCCAGCAGCTCGCAGGCCAGTGCCTCGGCCACCTTCAAGCCGTCCACCCCGGCCGACAGGATGCCGCCGGCGTATCCCGCGCCTTCGCCGGCCGGATAGAGACCACGGGTGTTCAGGCTCTGCAGGTCCGCGCCGCGCGTGATGCGCAGGGGTGAGGAGGTGCGTGTTTCCACGCCGGTCAGCACGGCGTCGGCCATGTCGTAGCCCTGGATCTTGCGACCGAACACCGGAATCGCCTCGCGCATGGCCTCGATGGCGTAGGCGGGCAGGGCGGGCGCGAGGTCGCCCAGCTTGACGCCCGGCTGGTAGGACGGTTCCACCGAGCCGAGCACGCTGGACGGCCGCAGCTGCAGGAAGTCGCCCACCAGTTGGCCCGGTGCGTCGTAGTTGCCACCGCCGAGCTGGTAGGCGCTCGCCTCCAGGGTGCGTTGGAGCACGATGCCGGCCAGGGGGTGCGCCTGCCCCTGCCGGGCGAGTGCCTCGGCCTGGCTGGCGTAGCGCGTGCCGTCGGCTTCGCCGAACGCCGCGGTCCAGTCGGGGAGGTGCTGCGGAAAGGACAGCGGGAAATCCGTGGGCTCGATGCCCACCACCAACCCGGCATTGGCATTGCGCTCGTTGCGCGAGTACTGGCTCATGCCGTTGGTGACCACGCGTCCGGGCTCGGAGGTGGCGGCCACCACCATGCCGCCCGGGCACATGCAGAAGCTGTAGACGGCGCGCCCGTTCTTCGCGTGGTGCACCAGCTTGTAGTCGGCCGCGCCCAGCAGAGGGTGGCCGGCGTGGCGGCCCCAGCGCGCGCGATCGATCAAACCCTGCGGGTGCTCGATGCGAAAACCGATGGAGAACGGCTTGGCTTCCATGAACACGCCCGCGTCCCACAGGTGCGCAAAGGTATCGCGCGAACTGTGGCCGAGCGCCAGCACCACGCGCTGCACTGGCTGGTGGACGGACTCGCCGGTGTCCAGGCGCTTCACGTGCAGCCCGACCACGCGTTGGCTGGCGCCTTCGCCAGCGAGCTCGAAACCCTGGACCTGGTGCTGGAAAAGGATCTCGCCGCCGAGGGCGATGATCTTCTCGCGCATGGCCTCGACCACGCGCACCAGCTTGAAGGTGCCGATGTGCGGGTGCGCGGTGTAGAGGATCTCGGGCGGTGCGCCGGCTTCCACGAACTCGTGCATCACCTTGCGGCCCAGGAAGCGCGGGTCCTTGATCTGGCTGTAGAGCTTGCCGTCGGAAAACAGGCCGGCACCGCCTTCGCCGTACTGCACGTTGCTTTCGGGATGGAGCACGTGGCGGCGCCACAGCCCCCAGGTGTCCCTGGTGCGCTTGCGCACCGGTTTGCCACGCTCGAGCACGATGGGTTTGAGGCCCATCTGTGCCAGCGCCAGCGCCGCAAACAGGCCACAGGGACCGAGCCCGATCACCACCGGTCGATCGGCCTCATGGGCCGGCCATCCCGCCGGCGCCTCGCCGGGCGCGCGCCAGGCCATGTCCGGCGTCGGCTGCACATGCGGCATGCCCGCGTGTCGGGCCAGCAGAAGAGCTTCCTGCGCGGGATCGGTGAGTGCCACATCGACGATGTAGACCGCCAGCAGGTCGGCCTTGCGCGCGTCGAAGCTGCGCTTGAAGACATGAAGCTGCGCGATGGCGGTCGCTTCGATGCCGAGCGCGGTCGCCGCCAGCCGGTTCAGCGCGTCCACAGGATGCGGTGGTGGTTCCCGGTCGAGGTCGGTCTCCGCGGGCGCGTCGGCGGCGCGGCGGTGTTCGGCCGGCACTTCGGCCAGCGGCAGCTTGAGTTCGGAGAGGCGGATCATGGGTCGTGGGGCTTGTGTTGATCAAGCAGATGACGAAGCCCCGGTATTGTCGTCAATGCCGAACCACCTGCATTCAGCGATGGAAAAATAACCCGGGTAAAAAGATTAAATCCGGGTACAATCCGCCGCATGAACCCATCCAGCCCGGCTTCCTGTACCGCCTTCCTGGGCGCAAGACGCGTGGCGTTCGGCACCTACCACGAGGTCGCCGACGCCCTGGCGGCGCTCGACCTTTCCGCGGGTGGTCTGCTCGTGTTCGATGACGCCACGGGTGCCCAGGTGGATCACCCCTGGCCTCGCGGGAGGGTCGAAAACCCGACGCCGGAAGATTCGGCGCCGGCCGCCGCACCGCAAGTGGGACGTCCGCGCATGGGCGTGGTGGCGCGCGAGGTGACGCTGCTGCCCCGCCATTGGGCATGGCTGGCCGAGCAACCGGGCGGAGCGTCCGCCGCCTTGAGGCGCCTGGTCGAGGAGGCCCGGCGCGTTCATGGGGATCGCGACGGCCAGCGGCTGGCCAAGGAACGCGCGTACCGGTGCATGAGCGCGCTGGCCGGTGGTTTCGCGGGATTCGAGGAAGCTTCCCGCGCGCTGTTTGCTCACGACGCCCAGGCCTTCTCCCAGCGCATCGCCCACTGGCCACCGGACGTGCAGGCGCACCTGGCCTGGCTCGCGCGCGACGCGTTCGCGCCCGACGCCTGACTTCAAGTTTCTTCCATCGGACTTCCATGCAGAACCCACCCCAGCGCCCGCTCTGGCGCGTCTACCTCGTTTTTCTCGTGCCCATGGTGCTGTCCAACATCCTTCAGGGACTGTCGGGCACGATCAATGGCATCTACATCGGCCAGATGCTGGGCACGCACGCGCTGGCGGCGGTCTCGGGCATGTTTCCCATCGTGTTCTTCTTCATCTCGCTCGTCATCGGCATCGGTGCCGGTGCCTCGGTGCTGATCGGTCAGGCGTGGGGCGCCCGCGAGCCTGGCAAGGTGAAAGCCATCGCCGGCACGGCGCTGATGCTCGGCGCGATGATCGGCGTGGGAGCAGCGGTGCTGGGGGTGGTGTTCGCGCGGCCGGCCATGCAGGCACTCGGCACGCCGCTGGACGTGATCGATGACGCTGTGGCGTATGCCCGCGTGATGCTGCTCATCATGCCGCTGCTGCTGGTGTTCATCCTCTTCACGCAACTCCTGCGCGGCGTGAGCGACACCGTCTCGCCACTGCTGGCGCTGATGCTGTCGACCACGCTGGGCCTGCTGCTCACGCCCGCGCTCATCAAGGGCTGGCTGGGCTTGCCGCCCCTGGGTATCCAGAGCGCGGCCTACGCGGGGCTGGTGTCGTACGCGGTGGCGTTGGGCTTCCTGGTGTGGCGGCTGCGCCGATTGGGCCATGTGCTGGCCTTCGACCGCGAACTGCTGGCTGCCCTCAAGCTGGACCGCGCCATCCTGGCCAAGGTGATGCGCATCGGCCTGCCGACCGGTCTGCAGATGGTCGTGCTCTCGTTGTCCGAACTGGTGATACTGGCGCTGGTGAACGGTCACGGATCGCAGGCCACCGCGGCGTATGGCGCGGTCACGCAGATCGTGAACTACGTGCAGTTCCCGGCGCTCTCCATCGCCATCACCGCATCCATCCTGGCCGCACAGTCCATCGGGGCAGGGCGCGTCGATCGCCTGGGCGCCATCCTGCGCACGGGCCTGTGGCTGAATGCCGCGCTCACGGGCGGGCTCGTCCTGCTGGGGTACGCGCTGTCGCACCTGCTGCTGGGCCTCTTCCTGACCGAGCCCGATGTGCGCCTGCAGGCCGAGCACCTGCTGCACATCATGCTGTGGAGCATCCTCGTGTTCGGGTTCCAGGCCGTGGTGGGCGGCATCATGCGGGCCAGTGGTGTGGTGCTGGTGCCGATGGCGATCTCCATCTTCTGCATCGTCGCCATCCAGTTGCCGGCAGCCTATCTGCTCGACGCGCACCTGGGGCTGCCGGGCGTGTGGATCGCGTTCCCGGTGGCCTACGTGGCCATGCTGGTGCTGCAGACCGCCTACTACCGGATGGTGTGGCGCCACCGCAGGATCGAGCGGCTGGTCTGAGCGTCTGGGTGGCAGGGGATAATCGCGCCGTGAAGCGCACCAGGCCGTCGCTGGCACGACATCCCGAAAGGGTGTGCTGGAGGAACGTCCGGACTGCACAGGACAGCGTAGGAGGTAACACCTCTCCACCGACAAGCCCGAAGAGTTCGCTCGACGGGCCCTAAGGTGAGGATCAGAGCAACAGAGACGAGCCGATTCAGTTCGGGTGAAACGGGCAATCTCTACGCGCAGCAATACCAAATAGGCCAGCGTTGACGTGGTTCCGCGGAGCTGGCGGGTAGGTAGCACCGAGCCAGGGAGCGATCCCCGGCCCAGATGAATGGCGGTCACATCCGGGGCAACCCGGATGCACAGAATCCGGCGTAACGGTGCGCTTCACACTTTTGGCTTCCCGCCGTTGCCTTGACCATTGGCGCCCGGTAGCGCATTGGCCACCGCCTCCAGTCCCGCGGTGTCCACGATCTGGATGCGACCGCGCTGGTAGTTCACCAATCCCATCGCCTTCAGTTCCCTGGCGGCCAGCGTCACGCCGGCACGGCGCACACCCAGCATCTCGGCCAGATGGAGGTGCGTGAGCTGCATGTCGACCTGCTGCGATCGCGCGTGACTGAGCAGGATCCAGCGCGCCAGACGGGCCCGGATGTCCTGAAGCTGCGCGGCGGCTGCCAGCATGGCGACCTCCTGGGAAAAGCCCCAGAGGTAGTTGGCGAATACGCGGGTCATGCCCATGCGTCGGTTCGCGAGGCGGTGCATCGCCGCGCCTTCGGCGCGAAACGCGCCCCCGCCTTGTTGCACCAGCAGCGTGAGGCTGCCCGTGCCCATGCCGAACGCGAGCTGGAGTCCGACAGCACCTTCCCGGCCGGCCAGCCCGACGGCAAGCCCGCTGTCACCCTGTCGCACCACCAGTGCCACGCAGGCGCTGGTGAGGAAGTGGACATGGCCATCGTCCTGATCGGGCAACGACAGGACGTCGCCCGCGGTCAGCTCGACCGGCTCGCAGCGGCGCAGCAGCAGGCCTTGGTCGGCCGGCGGCAACTGCGCCACCAGGCCGTTGTGCAACAGGTTCAAACGAGCTCCCGTTCATGGTTGAAAGACAACACTGCGACGAGAGTTCATGGGCTAAGCCGCCAGCGCGAGCGGTCCTCGCGCCGGTGCAGTGTACGTGTCTGCGCCCAACTTCTCACGCAAAGGCCACCGGCGAAACCGGTTCAGCATTTCGCGCGCGCGTTGGCCTTCCGGCCCTTGTGTACGGTACCGAACATTCAAGGATGGCTTTGCGCCTACACTGCTTCACAGCCGGCACCGCCGCCACTGCATCCCCGATCGCCCCCGGGCGGGAGCCTGAAATTGCCTGCCGATCACCCGACCAACCGGCTTCTTGCCGCCCTGTCGCGCGCCAGGGTCCCGCACTGGCATTCGCGCCTCGAGAAGGTCGAACTGGGTGTGCAACACCCTTTGCAGACACCCGGTGAGCCGATCGAGTTCGTGCACTTTCCGCAGGACGCACTGGTGGGGCTGCTGCACGTGGGCCCCGGTGGCGCCGCAGAAGCGCCGGTGGCGCTGGTGGGCAACGACGGCGTGGTGGGCGTGGCCCCTTTCCTGGGTGAGGTGCTTGAAGGCGTGCGGGCCGTGGTGCTGCACCCGGGCAGCGCCTGGCGCCTGCCCACCGCCGCACTGCGCGCCCAGCCGTCAGAGGGCGCGGTGATGCTGCATGTGGTGTTGCGATACCTGCAAGCGCTGAATGTCCAGATTTCGCAGGCCGCGCTGTGTCGGCTTCACCACACGGTGCCGCAGCGACTCTGCCGGTGGCTGCAGGACGCATTCGATCGCGTGCCCGGTGAGACGCTGGACATCGACGTGACGGCGCTGGGCGCCTGGCTGGACGCCGATGGCGAAGCCGTGCAGCAGGCCGCGAACCTGCTGGTCAGGGATGGTGTGATCCGCATGCAGCCGGGCCGCACCGTGCTGCTCGACCGCCCAGCGCTCGCGCTGCGCGCCTGCAATTGCCATGCCCTGGTCAAGCTCCAGGCCCAGCAACTTTTTCCTCAGGCCGACCGAGCCCTCTAGAGGTTGAAACCGCCCAGGCTCTGGATGCGCTCCACGTGCGCCATCAGCGAGCGCTTGGCCACGGGCCACAGCCTTTCGGGCACGTCGTCGTAAGCGAGCTTCACCCAGTCGTCGGCCGAGCCTTCGGGCAGGGCCTGCAGCGCCTGGGCCACCTTGGCTTCGCGCTTGAGCCGGTGCGCCTTGAGTTGTGCGATCGCGGCGCGCGCCCCGCCGTCGACCGGAGCAGAAGGGTTGCCCTCGGTTCGCCGGAGGTCGCCCAGCACGTGCCCGTGCGCGGGCAGGATGAACTCGATGCAGTGGCGTTCGCAGGCGGCGTCGAGCTTGTCCAGCGAATCCAGATAGGCGCCCATGTTGCCGTCGGGTGGGTCGATGACCGTGGTGCTGCCGTTGAGGATGTGGTCGCCGGTGAACAGCAGGCCGTCTTCCACCAGCGCCAGGCACAGGTGGTTGGCGGCGTGGCCCGGGGTGTGCAGGACCTCCAGGGTGTGCGACACCATGCCCTCGCCCGACTGGCCCACCAGCACGATCTGCTCGCCATCGGCCAGCGTGCGTTCCGGTGAAAAGCGGCTGTTCTCGCGCGCCGTGGCGGCGCTCGGAAGACCCAGGATGGGTGGCCGTGCCAGGCCGGCGTCGGTGCACAGGGCCTGCAGGCGCGGCGCGCCAGGGGAATGGTCGGGGTGCGAGTGGGTGCAGACGATGGCGTTGATGCGCCCTCCGGTCGCGCGCCACAGGCGTTCGATGTGTTCGGGTTCATCCGGGCCGGGATCGATCACCACGTGGCCGCTGGCCGGGTCGCCGACGATGTAGCTGTTGGTGCCGGGTCCGGTCATGTAGCCCGGGTTCGGCGCGGTCAGCCGCTGCACATTCTTCAGAAGCTGCACGGGTTGTTCGTGCTGCCAGTCCAGGCTGTGCACGATCTGGCCGTCCGGGCAGACCATGGCGAGTTCGCCGAACGGCGCTTCGTGCTCCATGTGGCGGGATTCGGCGCCGCGCGTGAGGCCCGCGCGCGGGCAACTCGTCCACAGCGGCTGATCGTTTTCCGCACAGGCCTGCAACACCGCCTGCACGCTGGCATAGGCCTGCAGTCGTTCCAGCGTGCGGATGGTGGGGAAGATGATGAAGAAGCCACCGGCCTTGTGCCGCTCCAGCGCATCGACCGGGCGCACCCAGCAGGGCTCGAACTGCTCGGCGTCGTCCGCCACCGGGGCCTGGCCCTCGGGCATGCGCGCCACGAGGAAAGGCACGTCGAAGCGGCGCGGCAGATCGCGGTCGGTGATCCAGTGGGCGAGCACGAACACCCCGGCGCCATCCAGCGTCAGGCCGCGGGCATGGCATTGCTCGGCGAAGGGGGCCTGGCGGTCCAGGGTGGCGATGTCGCTGTCGTCCACGGGCGATCCATCGGCGCGATGGGCGAGCAGCACGCCCAGTTCCTCGAAGCTCTCGCGGATGGCGGCGATCGCCTGCGTGAGGTGCAGGTCGCTCTGCGTGGGTCGGCGCGTGGCGATGGCGTGTGCCGCGGCATCGGCGGCGTCGATGCCACCACCGGGAAACACGTAGGCGCCGGGCGCGAAGCTGGCCGTCATGGAGCGGCGCGTCATGAGCACTTCGACGCCGGGGCGGGCCGGGTCGGTGCTGTCGCGCAGCAGCAGCACGGTGGCGGCGGGGCGAACGGCCACGCTGGGGCGGGAAGAATGCAGGAGTTGGGTGGGTCGGACCATTTCCGCATTTTGCGGCAAGGCGTCCTTGCTCGCCGGCACGCAAACAACGCCGTTCGCACCGAGCTTGTCGAAGTGCTCGCGAAGGCTTCGACAAGCTCAGCCCGAACGGAGGGCGGGTGTGATGCCCAAAGAAGTCATTTCGGACGACAAGTTTTGCCAGGTGACGTCGAAGCCCGCTCGTTCGCGCGCGGGCGGCAGCGGCGCATTGCGCAGGGCCCAGTGCGCGCCTGCCAGCACGCTGTCGATCACGGGAATCGGTACGTCTGCCTGCACCGCCGCCGCCATGCCGGCCAGTCCAGCGCCGCCGAGAATGACGGCGTCCACGCCCAGTTGGCGCGAAGCATCCCGACAGGCCTGGGCGAGCAGGGCGCGTGCGGCCCCCGGGTCAGCGGCGAGTTGCGCGCCCGTGGGTGCCACGGTGTGGATGCCGGCGAGTTGCTGGGCCTGGCCGAGCGCCTGTGCCAGCCGTTGCAGCATGGGTCCCCATCGAACCCCACCGGTGACGATGGCGTAGCGCCCGTGGCGCGCGGCTTCGATGAACGCCGCTTCCGCCAGACCGGTGACGGGCACCGGGCTGCTCTCGCGCAGCGCCATCAGGCCGGGGTCACCGAAGCAGCCGATCAGCACGGCGTCGGGCCCACGGGCT
The DNA here is from genome assembly GCF_051858985.1 of Hydrogenophaga sp. GTDB lineage: Bacteria > Pseudomonadota > Gammaproteobacteria > Burkholderiales > Burkholderiaceae_C > Hydrogenophaga. The sequence goes on from NZ_JBHYGM010000003.1 coordinate 218,484, forward strand.
TCGGTCACGAGATCGCAGGCCCAGGCGTCGAGCGTGGCGTGCGAGGCCACCGCGTAGCTGGCCTCGTCGGCGATGTAGGGCGAGCCAAAGCGGGCGGTGACGGTGCGAACGTTCACGTGAAGTCCAGCCGCCTGTTGCACATGGGCCTGCAGCAGCGCACTCACGCTGGCCGAGGTGTTGGGGTTGATGACCAGCAACTGCCGCATGTCAGGGCACGGGGGCGAACAGGCTCTCAAGGTCGGGCAGCTTGCCGCCAGGGGGCGAGAAGTCCAGCTCGGACTCCAGCCGGTCGAGGTGCTCGCGCATCAGGCGCGCGGCCTCTCGGGCATCGCGCAGGCGGATGGCCGCCAGCAGCGCGCGGTGCTCCACACAGCCACAGGCGGTGGCGTCGCGCCGCGCCTGGGCGTGGCTGCTGCTGTAGGTCATGAGGATGAGCGAGGTGCGCGAGACCATCTCACGCAGGATGCGACCCATGGTGTGCTGCCCGGCGCGGTCGGCGATGTGCAGGTGGAAGTCGCCCGAGAGCCGGATGGCGCGGCGCATCTCGCCGGCTTCGCGGGCGGCCTCCTCGTCGCGAATGCACTGGTTGAGCAGCTGGATGTCGTCGCGCTCTGCGCGGTCCACGAATCGCTCGACCAGCTGCGACTCGATCATGCGGCGCACCTCGAACACCTCGCGCGCTTCCTGCTCGCTCGGCTGGGCGATGGTGGCACCGCGGTTGGGAGTGAGGGTGACGATCTGCTCGTTGGCCAGGCGAACGAGCACCGGGCGAATGAGCGTGCGCGACACGCCGAACGCGCTGGCCAGACGGTCTTCCACCAGTTTGGTGCCAGGCGGGAGTCGGTGGTCAAGGATGGCATCGACCACGCGTTCATAGATCGTCTGGTCCGAGCCCGCAGCCGCAGCGGTCATGCCAAGCGTCCTTTTTTCTGCCGCTTGCCCAGCCACAGGGCCAGTGACACTGCCACGCCCATCACCAGCAGGGAGACCACAGTGGTCACGGTGCCCAGCGCGTAGATGGCTGGCGTGGTCACGGTCGAGGTGAGGCCCTGCAGTTCGAGCGGCAGCGTGTTGACGTCGCCAATGGCCTGCGAGGTGCGCGCGATCTCGTCCCAGCTGAGCGTGAAGCCGAACATGCCGATGCCCACCACCGAGGGGCCGATCAGCGGCAGCACCACGTGGCGGAACCCTTGCCAGGGCGTGGCCCCCAGGTCGCGCGCGGCTTCTTCATAGGCGGGGTTGAAGCGGTTGAACACCGCGAACATGATCAGAAGACCGAATGGCAGCGTCCAGGTAAGGTGGGCGCCGAGGGCGGACGTCATGAGGCCAAGTGCCGTGCCGTAGTTCTCCAGCGTGCCGGTGGCGCCCACCGCCTCCAGCAGCCACTTGATCCCGCCATCGAGCAGACGGAACTGCAGGCCGATGCCCAGCGAGACGATGATGGACGGCATGATCAGGCTCGCCACCGTCATGTAGAACAGTGCGTTTCCACCGCGCAGCGGTTTGCGGAACGCCAGGCCGGCGAGCACCGAGAGCACCACGGTGAACAGCATCACCACGCCACCGAGCAACAGCGAACGCAGGAAGGCCGCACCGATGTCCACCGTGCCCAGGCCTTCGGCGAGCTTGTGGAACCAGTGCAGCGAGACGCCGCGCAGCGGAAACGTGAGCCCGCCTTCGGGCCCCTGGAAGCTGAGCACGAAGATGACGAACATCGGTCCGTACATGAACAGCACGAAGAGTGCGAAGACGATCGCCAGGGGCCAGAAGCCGGGGGCGCGAGGTTCGGAAATGCGCTGGGTGGCCATGCTCAGAGCTCCTTTCTGATGTCGACCAGGCGCGTCAGCCCCCAGATGATCATCAGCACGATGGCCAGCAGGATCACCGCGTTGGCCGCAGCCAGCGGAAACTGCAGGTACGAGGTCTGCACCTGGATGATCTTGCCCACCGAGGCAATCTGCTGCCCGCCCATCACGCCGATGGTGACGAAGTCGCCCATGACGATGGTGATGACGAAGATCGAGCCGATGATGATGCCGGTCTTGGACAGCGGCACGATGACGTTCCACAGCGTCTGCCAGCTGCTCGCGCCACTGTCGCTGGCGGCTTCGAGCAGGCTGCGGTCGATGCGCATCATGCTGTTGAAGATCGGCACGATCATGAACATGGTGTAGAGGTGCACGAAAGCGAGCACCACCGAGAAGTCGGAGAACAGCAGCCATTCCACCGGCTCGTTGATGAGGCCCGCGCCCATGAGGCCCTGGTTCACCAGCCCGTTGCGCCCCAGCAGCGGCACCCAGGAAATCATGCGGATGACGTTGGACGTCCAGAACGGCACGGTGCACAGCACGAACAGCAGCGTCTGCATGCCCGGCGAGCGAACGTGGAAGGCGAGGAAATAAGCCACCGCAAAACCCACCACGAGCGTGATGCCCCAGACCAGGAGGCAGAACTTGAGCGTCGAGAGGTAGGTGGAGAGCGAAACGCAGAAATCGCCGTGCTCGGTGAGCACCGAGCAACCTTCAAAGATGGCGGCGTAGTTGCGCAGCGTGAAGCCGGGGATGAGCTCGTATTCGTTGAAGTTCCAGAAGCTCACCATGACGGTGAGCGCCAGCGGGATGAGGAAAAACACCACGAACACCAGCGTGAACGGCGCGGCCTGCCACCAGGCACGCACGGTCTTGATGGGGTTCGTGGTGGAGGTGGTCATGGCGTTCAGGCTGCGACGAACTCGTTCCACTTCCTGACCATGTACTCGTTCTCGTCCATCACCGCGTTCCAGCAGGCGATGCCGCCCATGCGCGCCTCGTAGCTGCCGCCATCGCGCACAGCGCCGGCCTTGGCTAGCACGTCGCCGTTGGGGCTCTTGATGTCCTGCGAGGCGGGCTTGCCTTCCATCCAGTAGGCCCACTCATAGGCTTCCATCTTGGTCTTGGCCGTGTCGAGCACCGCGCTGTAGTAGCCCTGGCGGTTCAGGTAGGCGCCGGCCCAGCCGTCGAGGAACCAGTTGATGAACTCGTAGGCGCCATCCTGCTTGCGCCCGCTGAGCGTGGTGGGCAGGCCGAAGCCGGCGGCCCACGCGCGGTATCCCTCTTTCAGCGGCTGGAAGTTGCAGGCAATGCCCTTGGTGCGCACGGCCGTCACCGCCGGGCTCCACATCGACTGGATCACCACCTCGCCCGAGGCCATGAGGTTCACCGACTCGTTGAAGTCCTTCCACAGCGCGCGGAACTGGCCGGCCTTCTTGGCTTCGATCAGGGTCTTGATCGTCAGGTCGATCTCGGCCTTGCTCATGTTGCCCTTGTCCTTGTACTTGTGGATGCCCTTGGCCTCCACCACCATCGCGGCGTCCATGATGCCGATGGACGGGATGTTCAGGATCGCCGCCTTGCCCTTGAACTCGGGGTTGAGCAGCTCGGCCCAGCTTTCAATGGGGCGCCTGATGAGGTCGGGCCGGATGCCCAGCGTGTCGGCGTTGTAGACCGTGGGGATCAGCGACATGTACTGAGTGGGCGCGGTGGCGAACTTCTTGCTCTTCTCGCCCTCAAGGTAGATCACCTTCTTCGGCGCCGTGCCCTGGTCGCCCACGGTCTTGCCTGCCACCGTGCCGGTGGTGAACAGCGGCGTGATCTTGTCGGCGTTCTTGATCTTTTTGGTGTCGATGCCCTTGAGGTTGCCCGTGGGCACGATCTTCTTCAGCGAGAAGTATTCGGTGTCGATCAGGTCGAAGCTGTTGGGCGCGGTCACGGCACGCTTGGTCACGTCGTCGGTGGTCACGGCCACGTACTGGATCTCGATGCCGGTGTCGGCCTTGAACTTCTCGGCGATGGCCTTGTCCTGGTTCACGGCGGTGCCGAGGTAGCGCAGGACGATCTTGTCTTGCGCGTGCACGGCGGGCGCCATGCCTGTGGCCAGTATGCCGGCCATGCCGGCAGTGCCTTGCAGCAGGCTGCGGCGGCTCAGGCCGGTCGGGGTGGCGAGGGTGGGCTCTTGATCGGGCTTGGACATGGCAAATCTCCTGCGGTGCGGTGGTGGGAAGGAAACGAAAGAAAACGACGCCTGGGTGTCAGGCGTGCAGCGAAGGCGCAAAGCTGTGCGCCTGCCAGGCCGCCCAGCTCAGGCTGACCCGGTCTCCAGGCGCATACGGACGCTGGGCAAAACTCGCCTCGGGCAGCATCACCGAGACGCTCTCTCCCGCATGGCCTTCGGCCAGGTGCAGGCCGAGCAGCACATAGCTGCCCTGGTACTCGACATCGTTCACCGTGGCCGGCCAGCCGTTTTCACCGGCGTCCAGCGGCGCGACGCGGATGTGGTCGTTGCGAACGGCCACCTTGCCCTGCGTGGTCTGCAGCACGTTGTGTCCGCCCATGAAGCGGGCCACGAACTCGCTGGCCGGCCGGTTGTAGACCTCGTGCGGCGAGCCCACCTGTTCGATGCGGCCGTGGTCCATCACCACCATGGTGTCGGCCAGGGCCATCGCTTCTTCCTGCGAATGCGTGACGTGGATGAAGGTCAGGCCCAGATCTCTCTGCCAGCGGCGCAACTCGGCGCGCATCTGCACGCGCAGGAAAGGATCCAGCGCAGAAAGGGGTTCGTCGAGCAGCAGCACGCGCGGCTGCGTGATGAGGGCGCGCGCCAGCGCCACGCGCTGCTGCTGGCCACCCGAGAGCTCACCCGGCTTGCGCGCGCTGAGGTGTCCCATGGCCACGCGTTCCAGCAGGTCCTGCGCCTGCTTGTGGCGTGCGTCCTTCGCCACGCCCTTCATCTTCAGGCTGAACGCCACGTTGTCGAGCGCAGAGAGGTGCGGAAAGAGCGCAAAGCTCTGGAACATCATGGCCGTGCCGCGCCCGGCGGCAGGAAGGTGGGTGATGTTGCGGTTCTCCAGCAGGATGTCGCCGCTGGTGGTGGTCTCGTGACCCGCGATCATGCGAAGCGTGGTGCTCTTGCCGCAACCCGACGGCCCGAGCAGGCAGCAGTAGCTCCCGCTGGCAATGCGCAGGTTGATGGCGTCCACCGCCACGCTGCCTGCGGCGTACTGCTTGGTCAGCGCGATGAGTTCAATGCCGGCGGCCTGGGGCGTGGGATCGTTCATGCAGATCGCATCTGCATAACGCGTGCCAGGCAGTTTGTACGCAGTTTTCACCAGATTGCGTACAAAAAGGCACCCGGTTTGTGCGCACTCGCGCGGTGGAGTCCGGTTTCCATCCATCGCGGTGCAGGTCACCCGCACCAGCTTGTCGCTTCGCGCCAGCCCGGTGCGTGGCCCTCTCGGCAGATAATCCCGCCATGCACATCCGATTCACCAAGATGCAGGGCGCGGGCAACGATTTCGTCGTGCTCGACGAGACGCAGGGACGCCTGGGCCTGAGCACCGCCCAGTACCGCTTCCTGGCCGACCGGCATTTTGGTGTGGGCGCCGACCAGATCCTGAGCGTGCGGCCGTCGCCCGGCGCCGGCCTGGACTTCGAATACGCCATCCACAACGCCGACGGCGGCGAGGTGGAGCACTGCGGCAACGGCGCCCGCTGCTTCGTGCGCTACGTGCACGACAAGGGCCTGAGCCTGAAGAACCCGCTGCGCGTGAAGGTGACCCATGGCGAACTGGAACTGCGCATGCACGCCGACGGCCGCGTCACCGTGGACATGGGGCCGCCGGTGTTCGCGCTGGACCGCGTGCCTTTCCTCTCCAAGGACCTGAAGAGCGACGCCATGGGCGATTTCGAGCGCTGGCCGCTGTCGCTCCCTTACGTGGGCGACGTGCCGGTGGCCGTGCTGTCCATGGGCAATCCGCACGCGGTGCTGGTGGTCGAAGACGTCGAGACCGCCTCCGTGCAGGCCTGGGGTCCGTGGATCGAATCGCACGAACGCTTCCCGCAGCGCGTCAACGCCGGATTCCTGCAGGTGGTCAACCGCGGCGAAGTGCGCTTGCGCGTGTACGAGCGCGGCGCCGGCGAAACCCTGGCCTGCGGCACCGGCGCGTGCGCCGCCGTGGTGGCGGGCATCCGTCTGGGGCTGCTGGACGCCAGGGTGGATGTTCACACCCGTGGCGGTGTGCTCACCATCGAATGGCAGAACAGCCCGGCGCATGACCAGCCGGTTTACATGACCGGCCCGGCCACCACCGTGTTCGACGGCGAGATCGACGTGCCCGATCTCGTTTGAGCGCCTCTACCGTACAGTGCAGGACCATGAACCCCAACCAGATTCCGCCCATCACCGAAGACGACATCGCCAACTACCTGGCGAACACGCCCGACTTCTTCGAGCGTCACGCCAGCCTGCTGGCCGCCGTGCAGCTCACCAGCCCGCACGGCCAGCGCGCCGTGAGCCTGCAGGAGCGCCAGGCGGAGATGCTGCGCGAGAAGATCCGTGGCCTGGAGCTCAAGGCCGCCGAGATGATCCGCAACGGCCATGAGAACACCACCATCGCCGACAAGCTGCAGCGCTGGACCCGCGAGCTGCTCCTCACGCGGGAGGCGGTCGAACTGCCCACCGTGGCCGCGCGCGCGATCGGCGAGCACTTCCTGGTGCCGCAGGTGGCCATCAAAGTGTGGGACGTGGCACCTGAATACACCGATGAAGATTTTGCGCAGGGCGCCAGCGACGACGTGAGGGCCTTTGCCTCCTCGCTCATGCACCCGTATTGCGGTGCCAACCCGGGGCTGGAGGCCGCGCAGTGGCTGGCCGACCCGGCCTCTGCCGCTTCGCTGGCGCTGATTCCCCTGCGCGCCGGCCTGGCTCCGCAGGCCTTCGGACTGCTGGTGCTGGCTTCGGCCGACCACCAGCGCTTTGCCGCCGACATGGGCACCGATTTCCTGGAGCGCATCGGCGAACTCTCTAGCGCTGCGCTTTCTCGGTTGCGGCCATGAGTGAATCCACCAGCGCCGAAGACGCCGCGCTGGTGACGGCCTACCTGAACCACGTTCGCGTGGAAAAACGCCTGGCCGATCGCACGGTCGAGCTCTACACCCTGGACCTGGAAAAACTGGCTGCGCACGCCAGCGAGGCGGGCGTGTCCCTCACGCAAGTACAAAGCCCGCACATCCGGCGGTGGGTGGCGAAGATGCACGGTGGGGGCCGCAGCGCACGCGGCATCGCGCTCATCCTTTCGGGCTGGCGCGGGTTTTACGTCTGGTTGGGGCGCCAGGGCACCATTCATCACAACCCGGTGCAGGACGTGCGTGCGCCCAAGGCCGGCAAGCCCCTGCCCAAGGCGCTGGGCGTGGACGAGGCGGTGCAACTGGCCTCGCACCACGAGGCAGCGGATCACCCGGCACTGGAGGCGCGAGACGCCTGCATCACCGAACTGCTCTACGGCTGCGGCATGCGCATCGGCGAACTGGTGGGGCTGGACGTGGCCGCCAGCGCGCACGCCCGTGGCTGGATCGACGCGCAGGATGGCGAGGCGCACGTGCTGGGCAAGGGTTCGAAACGGCGCAGCGTGCCGGTGGGCCGCCAGGCGCTTGAAGCGCTGGCGCGCTGGATCGAATGGCGCGCCGCGTGGGCGCGCGCCGACACGCCGGCGCTGTTCATCGGTGCGCGCGGCCAGCGTCTCACGCCGCAGCACATTCGCCTGCGGCTCAAGCGCCGCTCCCGGTTGGCTGGCCTGGCCACACCGGTGCACCCGCACATGCTGCGCCATTCCTTCGCCAGCCACGTGCTGCAGTCCAGCGGCGACCTGCGTGCGGTGCAGGAGCTGCTCGGCCACGCCAGCATCAGCACCACGCAGGTCTACACCCGGCTCGATTTCCAGCACCTGGCCAAGGCCTACGACGCGGCCCATCCGAGGGCGCATGCGCGCGGTCCTGCTCCGGCAGCCGCGAACGATCCGCCTTCTCCCGCACCCTCGGGGCGCCCGCGTTCTCCCCGCTGAGACCCTGGTCGGGCCATTGCTTGTAGGATGCGCGATTGCCCATCCCGTGGAGACCGCCGTGTTCAAGTTTCTTGTCGCTTTCAAATCGCTGCTGCTTGCCGCCGTCATGGCCACTTCGCTGCCGGCGCAGGCCCAGACACCGCCCGCCATCAAGGTCGTTTACCACCTGAGCGACGGCATTCCCCAGGCCTCACGCGCCATCGCCAACATTCGAAACCACCTGGCGGCCGATCCCACGGCGAAGATCGTGGTCGTCACGCACGGGGCGGGCATCGATTTCCTGCTCGACGGCGCCAACAACACGGCCAACCAGTCGTTCGCGGGTGCCATCGGCGACCTCTCGGCCAAGGGCGTGGGTTTCTTCGTCTGCAACAACACGCTGGTCTCGCGCAACATCGACGCGTCCAAGGTGGCCATGGAAGCGAAAGTGGTGCCTTCGGGCGTGGCCGAAGTGGCGCGGCTGCAAGCCCGCGAGGGTTACGTCTACCTGCGCCCCTGAGCGGCCCCCTGCACCTGTCACGGGGCTGGCATACACTCCCCGCCTGCTTTTTCGACCCCCCTTCACCGATCGCCTCCGAACGCCATGTCACTCATTCCTGCCACCATCCTCACCGGCTTCCTTGGCTCGGGCAAAACCACGCTGCTCAAGCGCGTGCTCTCGGAGGCCCACGGTCAGAAGATCGCCGTGGTGGAAAACGAGTTCGGTGAAGAAAACATCGACAACGAGATCCTGGTCGCCGACACGCAGGAAAACATCATCCAGATGAGCAACGGCTGCATCTGCTGCACCATCCGCGACGACCTGCGCGCAACACTGCAGGACCTGGCGCAGAAGAAGCGCAAGGGTGAACTGGACTTCGACCGCGTGGTGATCGAGACCACCGGCCTGGCCGACCCGGGGCCGGTGGCGCAGACCTTCTTCATGGACGATGAAGTCGCCGAACAGTACCTGCTGGACTCCATCCTGACGCTGGTGGACGCCAAGCACGCCGCCGGGCAACTCAACGAGCGCCAGGAAGCGCGTCGGCAGGTGGGCTTTGCCGACCAGATCTTCATCAGCAAGTCGGACCTGGTGGACGCCGACGAACTGTCTGCGCTGACGCACCGGCTCAAGCACATGAACCCGCGCGCGCCGATGCGCCCTGTGCATTTCGGCGAGGTGTCGCTCAAGGAAGTGTTCGATCTTCGGGGCTTCAACCTCAACGCCAAGCTCGACATCGACCCCGACTTCCTCAAGGTCGACGATCACGGACATGACCACGATCATGGTCACGATCACCACGATCATGAGCACGGTGAGCACTGCGACCATCCCTCGCACCAGCACGACCACGGTGACCACGGGCATGGCCATCACCACCATCACGACGACGACGTGAAAAGCTTCGTCTACCGCGCCACGAAGCCTTTCAATCCGGCCAAGCTCGAAGATTTCCTGGGCGCCATCGTCCAGGTGTACGGTCCGCGCATGCTGCGCTACAAGGGCGTGCTGCACATGGAGGGCACCGACCGCAAGGTGATCTTTCAGGGCGTGCACCAGCTCATGGGCAGCGACCTCGGGCCGGTCTGGGCCGATGGCGAGCCCCGCGTGAGCAAGATGGTGTTCATCGGGATCGACCTGCCCAAGGACATCCTGGTCCAGGGCCTGGACCAGAGCCTGGCCTGAGGACGCGACTGCGCGTCTTGCGTGCGCCTTCGCTGACCGGCCGAACATGTTGTTTGTCTCGCTTCTCCAACGTCCCGCCTCGGCCGCCGGGAAGGAATCCGGGTTGCCTGAACCAGTGTCGATACAATCGCGGCCCAAGTCGGCAGGCCGGCGTTCTGCCCCGATCGACCTCCGGAGGCGTTCGAAGGCGCTCGGCAAAGGGCGTATAACGACGAGTTTGCCGGCTCGGCCGGTCCGTCGAAGCGCATCTTGGGACCCTGCCCGCAGCAGCGCCCACGCCGCTCGATTCCGCATCGTCAGGAACCCACAGGAGACCCGTTGTGAAAGCCCCGGCAACCAGGACAGCGAAATCAGGCAAACCCGCCGCATCGGGAGCCAAGGCACGCGCGCCGGTGGCCAGGAAGCCCGCACCTGCCAAGGCGCCGACGAAGGCAAAGCCCGCAGCCAGACCCGCGGCCAAGGCGCCCGCGAAGAAAGCCCCGGTGAAGGCGGCCGCGAAACCCGTGGCCAGGAAAGCCGTGGCCAAGCCCGCCGCCAAGCCGGTGGCCAAACCCGTTGCCAAACCGGCTGCCAAGAAGCCCGCCGCTCGCCCGGTGTCCAGATCGCCGGCCGCCAAGGCGCCCACACCCTCCAAGAAGACCCCCAGCGCGGCACCCGCCGCCAGAACCAAGATCCAGCCCGTTGCCAAGGCGGCTGCTCCCAAAGTGATTCCACCGGTTACCAAGGCCGCCCCCGTGGCGGCAACTGCTCCCAAGCCTTCCAGCGCCAAGCGCGCCCCCACCCCGGCGCCCGTGGTGGTGGAGCCCACGCCGCGCCCGTTGGGAAAGCGGGCCGCCAAGAAAGTCATGATGGAGCAGATGACCCAGGCTGCGGTGGTGCCCACCCACGCCCCGGACGCTGCCAAAGCGACCTTTTCCCAAATGAACGAACGCGCCGTCATGACCCCACCCGTGCCCTCATCCATTCAGAAAGACCCCAAGCGGGCCAACAACTGGAAGACCCTGTCGGTTGAGCAACTCACCGACCAGGACGTGCAGGCCATGCCCGACAGCGAGTACATGAGCGACCTGCAACTCGCATTCTTCCGCCGCAAGCTCTCCCAGCTCAAGGCCGACATGCTGGCCAACGCCGGTGAGACCACCGAACACCTGCGCGAGGACACCGTGGTCGTGCCCGATCCTGCCGACCGCGCCACGATCGAGGAAGAGCACGCCCTGGAGTTGCGCACCCGGGACCGCGAACGCAAGCTGCTCAAGAAGATCGAGCAGGCGATCGCCCGCATCGACTCCGGCGACTACGGTTACTGCGAGGAGACCGGCGAGCCGATCGGGGTAGGCCGGCTCATGGCCCGCCCCACGGCCAGCCTGTCGCTCGAGGCGCAACAGCGCCGCGAACTCAAGCAGAAGATGTTCGGCGACTGATCCCGGTCCGGAACCCTTTTCCTTTTGCGGTAACGAACCCCCATGTCCAAGGACGACTCCAACGGCGGCTTCCTGTCCAAGGTGGTGAAGTTCGTTCGCCACCCCACGACGAGTTGGTCGGACCTGGACACCCGCACCGCGGATCGCGAGAGCGAATACAGCAAGGCTGCACTCAAGGAAATGATCGAGCGCAAGCGGCGCAACGACTTCGTGCGCAAGCGCGAGTTCGACATGCTGCGCAAGATCCGCAGTCGCGAGGGCACGCCGGGCGAGGGGCAGGGCATGCGCCCCTCCTTCTTCCAGAGCAGCCTGCCCTCCAAGCCGGACGATCGCGCCGAGACGCTGAAGAAGATCGACGAGATCGAAGCCCAGATGTCGATGCAGTGGTGGAAGACCAAAGGGCCGGATTCTCTGGTGAGCACCGGTTCCGGTCTGAACACCGCACCGCACGGCCCGGGTGGCCCCAATTCGAAGAAGGACGACAACGCGTCCGTTCCCGCGGCGCCCGACCCCAACGTCAAGCAGCGCAAGGCCCAGTACGACGAGACCGAGCCCGGTCCCTTGCCCAACCCGGCCTCTACCGGCCCGAATTCGGCCGCCCAGAAGCTCGAGCGTTCCATGCTGGACACCCAGCCCGCCAGCGCGCCCGCCTCGTTGCGCAAGGCGTGGTCGCCCTCGCGGGAGCGGCAGGTGGCCGAAGCCCCGCCGCCGCCCGCGGCCACGCCGCCGGCCCGCACCGGTTTGATGGCGCCCACCTCGCAGCGACAGTCGGGCAGCCCGGCTTCGCAGTTCTCGGCCTCGCATTTCTATGCGCTGGACGTTCAGGAGATTGCGCAGGATCCGGAGGTCGAGGAGGCCGCCATCCGCTTTGCCAACGGCGACGACGCCGGTGCCGAGGCAGGCCTGCTCGAAGTGCTGGGCGAAGGCGGCGCCAAGGCCGACGAGCAGGAAGACTGGCTGGCGTTGTTCGACCTCTACCGCGCCACGGGCCAGCTCGCGCCGTTCGAAAGCCGGGCGGTGGACTTCGTCAACCGCTTCGATCGCTCCGCGCCGCAGTGGTACGACATGCCCGATGCGGTTTCGCGCATGACGGGCAAGGTCTACACGCCGTCCACCGGCCACAACCGCGCCGTTTGGGTGAGCGAACCCGAACTCGATGCCCACGCCGTGGGAACCCTGCAGAACGTGCTGCTGCGCGCTCCCCAGCCCTGGGTGCTGGACTGGACACCGCTGGAGAGCATGGACCTCAAGGCCGCGCGTGCGCTGCTCGGTATCTTCACCCTCTGGGGCGACCAGGACGTGGAACTCCGTTTCCAGGGAGCGGCCTCGTTCCGCGACCTGCTCAAGAGCCAGACGCCGTCGAGCCGGCGCGATGTGGAGCAGCTCTGGTGGGAGTTGCGCATGGCGGTGCTGCGCATCATGAACCGTCCCGACGAGTTCGAGCTCACCGCGCTCGATTTCTGCGTCACCTACGAGGTGTCACCCCCGGGTTGGGAGAAGCCGCGCTGTCACTACACATCGGTGGCCAATCACCAGCCGGGTGAAGCGGGCCAGTCGGTGCTGGGCGAATCGGTGCTGGAGCAGGTGGCCTCTGGCTACCCTGGCAGCGGTGAGTCCCTGCTCGACAGTCAGGGCACGGAAACCAGCCAGCTCGGCCTGGTGGAACTGTCGGGCGAGATCCGTGGGGATCCGCAGACCACGCTGGATGCACTCGAGCGCAAGCTCAAGGGCGCTGACGTGCTGATCATTTCCTGCCGTCACCTGATCCGGGTGGACTTTTCGGCCGCAGGCACGCTGTTGAACTGGGTCTCCAGCCACCACGCCGAAGGCCGCCTCGTGCAGTTCGTGGATGCCCACCGCCTGGTGTCCGCCTTCTTCCACGTCATCGGTATCACCGAGTACGCCAAGGTCGTCGTTCGCGTCGACTAGTCGCCAAGCGCTCGCGCGTCGCGACCCCGGTACCATCTGTTGCACGGCCCGCCCGCTATGGGCGGTTGCAATTCCCCTGCCTGACCCCAGATCGAACCTCATGGAATCCTTTCACGGCACCACCATCGTCTGCGTCCGCCGGCAGACCCCTCAAGGCGTTCAGGTGGCCATTGGCGGCGATGGACAGGTCACGTTGGGCCACATCGTCGTCAAGGGCACGGCCCGCAAGGTGCGCAAGCTTTACCACGACAAGGTGCTGGCGGGCTTCGCTGGCGCCACCGCTGACGCGTTCACCCTGTTCGAGCGCTTCGAAGCCAAGCTGGAAAAGCACCAGGGCCACCTGGTTCGTGCCGCCATCGAACTCACCCGCGACTGGCGTACCGACCGCGTGCTGCGCCGCCTGGAAGCCATGCTGGCTGTGGCCGACCACAGCGCATCGCTCATCATCACCGGCAACGGCGACGTGCTGGAACCCGAGCACGGCATCGTCGCCATCGGCTCTGGGGGCGCCTACGCGCAGGCTGCAGCCAAGGCGCTGATCGACCACACCGAGCTCAGCGCGGAAGAACTGGTGCGCAAGTCGCTCTCCATTGCCGGCGAGCTCTGCATCTACACCAACATGAACCACACGGTCGAGGTCCTCTGACATGTCCGCCATGACGCCGCAAGAGATCGTCTCCGAGCTCGACCGTTTCATCATCGGCCAGAAAGGTGCCAAGCGCGCCGTGGCCATCGCCCTGCGCAACCGCTGGCGCCGACAGCAGGTCGACGACAAGCTGCGCCCTGAGATCACGCCCAAGAACATCCTCATGATCGGCCCCACGGGCGTGGGCAAGACCGAGATTGCGCGGCGCCTGGCGCGCCTGGCCGACGCCCCCTTCATCAAGGTCGAGGCGACCAAGTTCACCGAGGTCGGCTACGTGGGCAAGGACGTGGACAGCATCATCCGCGACCTGGCCGAGATCGCCATCAAGCAGACGCGTGAAGTGGAAATGCGCAAGCAGCGCACCCGCGCAGAAGACGCAGCGGAAAACCGCATCCTCGACATCCTGATTCCGCCGCCGCGTGGCATGGCGGCCGAGCCGGCCAGCGTGGTGGCCACCACCGAGGGCGCGGCGCGCCAGAACTTCCGCAAGAAATTGCGTGAGGGCGAACTCGACGATCGAGAGATCGAGATCGACCTGATCGAGCAGCGGCCGGCCATGGAGATCATGGGCCCGGCGGGCATGGAGGAAATGGCCGAGCAACTGCGTGGCATGTTCAGCCAGATGGGTGCGACCAAGCGCCAGACGCGCAAGCTGCCGATTGCCGAGGCGATGAAGCTCCTCATCGAGGAGGAGGCCGGCAAGCTCGTCAACGAGGATGAGATCCGCACGCGCGCGCTGCACAACGCCGAACAGAATGGCATCGTCTTCATCGACGAGATCGACAAGGTGACGTCGCGCAATGAGGGGGGCGGCAATGCCGAGGTCTCGCGTCAGGGCGTGCAGCGCGATCTGCTGCCGCTGGTGGAGGGCACCGCGGTCACCACCAAATACGGCGTGATCAAGACCGACCACATCCTCTTCATTGCCAGTGGCGCATTCCACCTGGCCAAACCGAGTGACCTGATCCCCGAGCTGCAGGGCCGCTTCCCGATCCGCGTGGAACTGCAATCGCTCTCCGTCGACGACTTCGAGGCAATCCTCACGCAGACGCACGCCTCGCTGGTGCGCCAGTACCAGGCGCTGCTCGCCACGGAGGGTGTCACCATCGAGTTCAACCCCGAGGGCATCCGTCGCTTGGCGCAGATCGCCTGCGACGTGAACGAACGCACCGAGAACATCGGTGCGCGCCGTCTGGCCACCGTCATGGAGCACCTCCTCGACGAGGTCAGCTTCGACGCCGCCCACCTCAGCGGCCAGACCATCGCCATCGATGCGGCTTATGTCGATGGACGCCTGGGCGAACTCAGCCAGAACGAAGACCTGTCCCGCTACATCCTCTGACGGGTAGGGCGCTTCTGCTGCGCCCTTGCAACTGATTGCCCATACAGCCCTGTCTGCCGCAGGGTTTTCAAGCATCACATGCAGTGCTTGAGCTAAGTGCTTGCTTTTAATGCGCTTTTGGTTCTGCGGAGCCGGTGCACCTTTGCGCCCTAAGTGCTTGATTTCATTGAAAAAAACTGTAGCCGCGCGCTTGCAGCTCCACCGTTTCCTGCTAAAGTGGAGAAAAGTGCAATTAAGTGGTGAAAAGTGTTTTTCAAGGACTGATCGCGGTGTTCCAGGGTGCGTCTCATCTCAATCTCGATGCCAAGGGTCGGCTCTCCGTCCCCACGCGGCACCGTGATGCCCTGGGCGCGGGTTCGAGCCAGCTCACCATCACCAAGCACCCCCATGGCTGCCTGATGATCTTTCCACGCAGTGCGTGGGAGGAATTTCGTGATCGCATTGCGGCGCAGCCCATGTCGGCCCAGTGGTGGAAGCGCATTTTCCTGGGAAACGCCATGGACGTCGAGATGGACGGCACTGGGCGTGTGCTGGTCTCGCCCGAACTGCGCGCTGGTGCCGGCATCAGCCGTGACGTGGTCCTGCTGGGCATGGGCGCCTACCTTGAGCTGTGGGACGCGCAGGCCTATGCGGCGCAGGAAGCCGAAGCCATGAAGGCCGACATGCCCGATGTCTTCAAAGACTTCTCCTTCTAAGGGCGATGGTGCAAGGCACATGGATTCACCACACCGTCCTGTTGAACGAAGCTGTGCAGGCACTGTCGATCAACCCGGATGGTCACTACGTCGACGCCACCTTCGGGCGCGGCGGCCACGCGCGCCTGTTGCTGGGGAGCCTGTCTTCGAAGGGACGGCTGACCGCCTTCGACAAGGATCCACAGGCTGTTGCGGTGGCGCAGCAACTGGCGGCCAGCGATGGCCGTTTTTCCATTCGGCACGAGGGTTTTGCGCAGTTGGCCGCGCTGGGTGCGGCAAGCGCGGACGGCGTGCTCATGGATCTGGGTGTGAGTTCACCGCAGATCGACGACCCCCAGCGGGGGTTTTCCTTTCGCCACGATGGACCTCTGGACATGCGCATGGATACCACGCGCGGCCAGAGCGTGGCGCAGTGGCTGGAGACGGCCGAGGTTTCCACCCTGGCGGAGGTCATTCGTGACTATGGCGAAGAACGGTTTGCTCAATCGATTGCAAAGGCGATTGATCGTCGCCGACAGGAACGGGGCGCTTTTCGAACCACCAGCGAGCTGGCCGAAGTCGTGGCTGGCGCGGTCAAAACCCGCGAGCCGGGCAAGGACCCTGCAACGCGCACATTTCAGGCTCTTCGGATTTTCATCAACGCCGAGCTTGAAGAGTTGCAACAAGCGCTAGAGGCCAGTCTCAACGTGTTGCGTCCCGGAGGAAAACTGGTGGTCATCAGCTTTCATTCGCTCGAAGACCGCATGGTCAAGCAGTTCATGGCTCGCCATTCGCGCGCCGTGGTGGACCGCCGCATTCCCTTTGCCGAACCCGCGCCGATGGCGTTGCGCGGCCTCAAGCGCGTCATGCCCTCCGATGAGGAGGTCAAAGGCAATCCACGCTCACGCAGCGCGGTGATGCGTGTGGCCGAGCGCACGGAGGCGCCGGCATGATCCGCCTCAATCTGGTGCTGCTGGCGGCGGTGATCGCCAGCGCCTTCTACCTCGTGCACACGCAGTACGAATCGCGCCGGCTTTACGCTGCGCTGGACCGCTCGCAGGCACAGTCTCGCAAGCTCGACTCCGAGCACGAGCAGCTGCAGGTGCAAAAGCGCGCCCAGGCCACGCCCGCGCGTGTGCAGCTGATCGCCGCACGCCAGTTGCAGATGCGACCGGTGACGCCCGGCATCACGCAGTACGTGACCGGCGGCCAGCTGCAGCCCGCCCCGGCCGCGGTCGAACCGGGGCGCCGTCCATGAGTCGCAGCATCAACTACTCTGCAAGCCCGCTGCTGGCCAGCCGCACGCCGGTCTGGCGCAGCAAGTTCATCGTGGCCGCGCTGGCTGTGGCCTTTGCCGCGCTGGCTGGACGAGCGGCCTATGTGCAGGTATTCGGCAACGACTTCTTCCAGCGCCAGGGCGAAGTCCGGTTTGCCCGCACGCTGGAGTTGCCCGCCAACCGGGGCCGGGTGCTCGATCGCAATGGCCTCATCCTCGCTTCGAGCGTGGTGGCCCAGAGCATCTGGGCCATCCCTGAAGACGTGGACCGCGCCGAGCCCAAATTGCGGCAGCTGGCGAAGCTGCTGGAGATGCCGATGGCGGATCTGCGCAAGCGGCTGGCCAACGAAGACAAGACCTTCGTGTGGATCAAGCGCCAGGTGGACGACCCGGTGGCCAAAAAGATCGCCGAACTCGGCATCAAGGGCATCTACCAGCGCCGTGAATACAAGCGCGAATACCCCGAAGGCGAAGCCGCTGCGCACGTGGTGGGCTTCACCAACGTGGAGGACATCGGCCAGGAAGGCGTGGAGCTTGCTTTCAACGCCAGACTGGCCGGCAAGAGTGGTTCGCGGCGCGTGATCAAGGACCGGCTCGGCCGCGTGGTCGAAGACGTGCGCGACGTGGTGCCGCCGGTGGACGGGCCCGACCTGCAGCTCTCGATCGACAGCAAGGTCCAGTACTTCGCCTACCAGAAGCTCAAGGACGCGGTCTTGCAGCACAAGGCCCGCGCGGGCAGTGTGGTGGTGATCGACACGCTCACCGGCGAGGTGCTGGCGCTGGCGAACTACCCCAGCTACAACCCCAACCGTCGCCAGAACCTCACGGGCGAGCAGTTGCGCAACCGCGTGCTCACCGACAGCTTCGAACCCGGTTCGACGATGAAACCGTTCATCGTCGGCCTGGCGCTGGACAAGGGCATGGTCACGCCCAACACGCCCATCAACACCGCGCCGGGGCGCATCTCGATCGGCGGCTCCACCATCAGCGATTCGCACCCCAACGAGGTGCTCACGGTCTCGCAGGTGATCCAGAAATCCAGCAACGTGGGCACTGTGAAGATGGCGATGCAGATGAGCCCGCGCGAGATGTGGGAAACCTACGCCCAGGCGGGCTTCGGGCAGAAGCCGCAGGTGCCGTTCCCCGGCGCCGTGGCCGGCCGGCTGCGCCCCTACAAGAGCTGGCGCCCGATCGAGCAGGCGACCATGAGCTATGGCTACGGGCTGTCGACCTCGCTGTTCCAGCTGGCGCAGGCTTACACCGTGTTCGCGCGCGACGGAGAACTCATTCCCGTGACGCTGCAGAAGTCCGCAGACACGGTGGCCGGCGTGCGGGTGTTCAGTGCGAAGAACGCGATGGCCGTGCGACAGATGCTGGGCCTGGCCGCAGGACCAGGCGGTACCGGCTCTCGGGCGCAGACCATGGGTTACTCGGTCGGTGGCAAGAGCGGCACCGCGCGCAAGCAGGAAGGTAAGGGCTACGCCGACAAGAAGTACCGCAGCTGGTTCGTGGGCCTGGCGCCGGTGGAGTCGCCCCGCATCGTGGTGGCGGTGATGGTGGATGAGCCGAGCAACGGTGCCTTCTACGGCGGCGTGGTCGCGGCTCCGGTCTTCAGCGAGACCGTGCAGCAGACGCTGCGCATCCTCGGTGTGCAGCCCGACATGAACGTCAAGCCGCAGATCGTCACCGAAGTGGTGGAAGAGTCGTTCTGACCATGCGCACCATCCTTCACCCCCATGCCGTGGCTGAGTGGCTGCGCGAACGCGTGACCGGCGAACTGCATTGCGACAGCCGCCGACTGCGCGCCGGGGATGGTTTTGTGGCCTGGCCGGGTGCGGCCACCGACGGTCGCCGCTTCGTGGCCGACGCCCTGCGCGCCGGCGCCACCGCGGCGCTGGTCGAGCTCGACGGCGTGGAATCCCATGGCTTCACCGACGAGCGCATCGCGGCGGTGCCTGGACTCAAGGCCTCGGCAGGCGCCATCGCCAGCGCCTTCCATGGCATGCCGAGCGCGGCGCTGGACGTGGTGGCCATCACCGGCACCAACGGCAAGACCTCCACCGCCTGGTGGACCGCGCAGTTGCTCTCGGCCTGCCAGAAGCCCTGCGCGGTGGTGGGCACGCTGGGCATGGGTCGACCGCCGACGGCGGCGAGTCAGGGCGTCGAGCTGGTGCCCACCGGGCTCACCACGCCCGATCCTGTGATGCTGCAGACGCAGTTGCGCCGGTTTGTGGACGACGGGGTGAAGGCCTGCGCGATCGAAGCGTCGTCCATCGGGCTCGTGGAAGGTCGCCTGAACGCCACGCGCCTGCGGGTGGCCGTGTTCACCAACTTCACGCAGGACCACCTCGACTACCACGGCAGCATGGAGGCTTACTGGTCTGCCAAGTCCGCCCTCTTCGACTGGCCTGCGCTGGCCAGCGCCGTGGTGAACCTGGACGATCCGCGTGGCGTGCCGCTGGCGGCCTCGCTGGCCAGCCGGGGGCTGGATCTGTGGACCGTGTCGATCGAAACCGAGGGCGCCGGTGCCGAACGCCTGGCGCGGTCGCGCCTGTTCGCCAGAGCACTTCGCTTCACCGACCACGGTATGGCGCTGCAGATCGGCGAACGTCATGCCCAGGGCCGGGTGCTGGAAACGCACGAGCTCACCCTGCCGCTGGTGGGCCGGTACAACGTGTCGAACCTCCTGTGTGTGCTGGCAACGGCCCGGGCACTGGGCATTGCGCTGCGTCAAGCCGTGCGTGCCTGCGCTGCGCTCACACCGGTGCCTGGTCGCATGGAGCAGGTGTCTGCGACGCCCGGACAGCCTCTGGTCCTGGTGGACTACGCTCACACGCCCGACGCCTTGCACAAGGCCTTGCAGGCGCTGCAGCCGCTGGCGCAGCAGCGCGGCGGCGCGCTGTGGGTGGTGGTGGGCTGCGGCGGTGACCGCGATGCCGGCAAGCGGCCCCTGATGGCGGCCGCTGCCGAAAGCGAGGCGCGCCAGCCCGTGCTCACCAGCGACAACCCTCGCAGCGAGGATCCGCAGGCCATCCTGCGCCAGATGGTGGCGGGACTTTCCAACCCCGCGGCGGCGCTGGTCGAGCCCGATCGGGCGCAGGCCATCGAACTGGCCGTGTCGCGGGCCGACGCGCACGATGTGGTGCTGATCGCGGGCAAGGGCCACGAGGACTACCAGGAGGTGATGGGCATCCGGCGCCCGTTCTCCGACCTACACGAAGCGCGCGAAGCACTGCAGCGGCGCGCCCGCCAGGGAGCCACCGCATGAAAACCATCGGTCAGTTGCTCGCGCAGCTTGGCGCCGCCCGCGTGGTGGGCGATGTGGACCAACCCTTCACCCGTGTGCACACCGACACACGCAGCCTCCAACCCGGCGACCTGTTCGTCGCGCTCAAGGGCGAGCGCTTTGACGCGCATGAATTCCTGCCGCAGGCCCGTGCGCAGGGCGCGCTGGCCGCCATGGCCGACCACGGCCTGGTTGAATCCGGACTGCCTGGCGTGGTGGTGCCCGACACGCGGCGGGCGCTGGGCGAGCTGGCGGGCCTGTGGCGTGCACAGTTCCACCTGCCCCTGGTCGCCGTGACGGGCAGCAACGGCAAGACCACCGTGACGCAGATGATCGCGTCCATCCTGCGCGCGGCCGCTGGCGATGCGGCTCACGCCACCCTGGGCAATTTCAACAACGACATCGGCGTGCCGCTCACGCTGCTGCGCCTGAACGCGGGCCACCGGTTGTCGGTGGTCGAGCTCGGCATGAACCACCCGGGCGAGATCGCCGAACTCGCCGCCATGGCCCGCCCCACCGTGGCGCTGGTGAACAACGCCCAGCGGGAGCACCAGGAATTCATGGCCACCGTGGAAGCGGTGGCGCTGGAAAACGGCCAGGTCATCCTGGCGCTGCGTGAAGACGGCGTGGCCGTGTTCCCTTACGACGACAACTTCACTCCTCTGTGGCGCCGGCTGGCTGCCCCGCGTCGGGTGCTCACTTTCAGCGATGCCGACCCCGGTGCCGACGTCAACGCCGTCAGCGCGCAATGGCAGGGCGGGGCGTGGGCACTGCGCCTGAATTCGGCTGCTGGCCAGGCCGACGTGCGGCTGCACATCGCGGGTCGGCACAACGTGCGCAATGCGCTGGCGGCCGCCGCGTGTGCCCTGGCCGCGGGGGTGTCGCTGGACGCGATCGCTCGTGGGCTGGACGCATTCGAACCGGTGGGCGGTCGATCGCGTGCGCTTTCGTTGCGCGTGGGCGAACGTCAGCTCACGCTGATCGACGACACCTACAACGCCAACCCCGACTCGGTTCGCGCCGCCATCGACGTGCTGGCCGAATTGCCTGCGCCGCGCCTGCTGGCGTTGGGCGACATGGGTGAGGTGGGGGACCAGGGGCTCGCGTTTCACGAAGAAGTGCTGCGCCACGCCCAGGCCCGCGGCATCGAGGCGGTGCACGTCACGGGCGAATGGATGGCGCGCGCCTGCGCCGCGCTGCGTGAAGCGGGCGGCGCCGAACCGATCCACTGGGTCGAGGTGCCGGCCATGGCGGGCGCCGTGTGTGCTGCGGTCACCGACGATCGGCCGGTCTTTCGCAGTGTGCTCGTGAAGGGCTCGCGTTTCATGCGCATGGAGCGCGTGGTGCAGGCGCTGCAGGCGCTGGAGCACGCACGACAGCCCGACAACAACAAGGACAACCCCCATGCTGCCTAGCCTGGCCCTCTGGCTCCAGGGCCTGTCGCCCGAATTCGGTTCGCTGCGGGTGTTCCAGTACCTGACGTTTCGCGCCGTCATGGCCGCGTTGACGGCCCTGCTGGTGGGCTTGGTGGCGGGACCCTTCTTCATTCGTCGGCTCGCCGCGCTCAAGATCGGCCAGCCGATCCGCGAATACGCCATGCAGACGCACCTGAGCAAGGGCGGCACGCCCACGATGGGCGGCGTGCTGATCCTGTTTGCCATTGCGCTCTCCACGCTGCTCTGGTTCGACCTCTCCAACCGCTTCGTCTGGATCGTCTTGCTGGTCACGCTGGGATTCGGCGCCATTGGCTGGGTCGACGACTGGCGCAAGGTGGTGCACAAGGACCCGGAAGGCATGCGCTCGCGCGAAAAGTACTTCTGGCAATCGGTGATCGGCCTCGTGGCGGCCTTCTACCTGGTGTTCAGCGTGTCCGAGAGCAGCAACCTGCGCGTGCTGGAACTGTTCGTCGAGTGGGTGAGCTCGGGCTTCACCGTGGACCTGCCTCCCCAGGCCGGCCTGCTGGTGCCGTTCTTCAAGGAAATCAGTTATCCGCTCGGCGTGTTCGGCTTCGTGGTCATGACCTACCTGGTCATCGTCGGTTCGAGCAACGCCGTCAACCTCACCGATGGCCTGGACGGCCTGGCCATCATGCCGGTGGTGATGGTGGGTTCTGCGCTCGGCGTGTTCGCCTACGTCACCGGCAACTCGGTGTTCTCGCGTTACCTCCTGCTGCCGCACATTCCGGGCGCGGGCGAGTTGCTGATCTTCTGCGCCGCCATGGCGGGTGCCGGCCTGGCCTTCCTCTGGTTCAACACGCACCCGGCACAGGTCTTCATGGGCGACGTGGGCGCGCTCGCGCTCGGTGGCGCACTCGGCACCATCGCCGTGATCGTCCGGCAGGAGATCGTGCTGGCCATCATGGGCGGCATCTTTGTGGTGGAAGCGCTGTCGGTGATGTTGCAGGTCACGTGGTTCAAGTACACCAAGCGCCGCTACGGCACGGGCCGCCGCCTGTTCCAGATGGCACCGCTGCACCACCACTTCGAGAAGAAGGGCTGGAAGGAGACGCAGGTCGTCGTGCGCTTCTGGATCATCACCATGCTCCTGTGCCTCGTGGGCCTGTCCACCCTCAAGCTCCGATGAAAATGAACACCCCTGCCGCGCTTCGCGCGACCCCCTCAAGGGGGCAACACCTGCAGCCCGGCGAAGCCGGTGCTGCGGTGTTTCGCGATGGCGCACGGGCATGCCTGCACGGGAGCGGCTTGTGAACGGTGCCCCTGTCCTTATCCTCGGGCTCGGCGCATCCGGCCTGGCCATGGCACGCTGGTGCCAGCGCCAGGGTGCGCGCGTGACCGTGGCCGACACGCGCGAGGCACCGCCGCAACTCGCCGCCCTGCTGGCCGAGTGCCCGCAGGCCACCTTTGTCTCAGGCACGTTTGACGCCACCCTGCTGGCGCGCGAAGAGTGGCAAGTGATCGCCCGCAGCCCGGGTCTTGCCCCCGCGTCGTTGCAGGCGGTGCTCGACTGGGCCGGGCAACGCAGCGTGGCCGTGGTGGGCGAACTGGATCTGTTCGCCCGCGCACTGGACGAGCTCGCGCAGCGCGAGCGCCTGCCCTACCGGCCCAAGGTGCTTGCCATCACCGGCACCAATGGCAAGACCACCGTCACCGCGCTCACCGGCCTGCTGCTGCAACGCGCGGGGGTGAATGTGGCCGTGGCCGGCAACATCGGGCCGTCGCTGCTCGATGTGCTCACGGCCGCGCTGGATCACGAAACTGCCGCACAGCAGGCCGACGACGAGCGCGCCGCAGCCGAGGCCGTGGAGAATCCGCAGGCCACCGCGGTCGCTGCGCCCCTCGAAGAAGCCCTGGACGAAGACGCGGTCGAAACCGGTGCTGAAGAGCCCTTGCCTGGCGTCGAAGGCGATGACGAACCCCCGACGCAGCTCGTGCCACCGCCCATCGAACCGCCGCAGCCGGCCCACCTGCCGTCGGTGTGGGTGCTCGAACTCTCCAGCTTCCAGCTCGACCGCACGACCGGCGGCGCCTGGGACCGGGTGCCCACCGCATCGACCGTGCTCAACCTCACCGAAGACCACCTCGACTGGCACGGCGACATGGCCGCCTACACCCAGGCCAAGGCGGCCGTGTTCGGCGCACAGGCGCTCATGCTGCTCAACCGCGACGATCCGCTCGTCATGGCCTTGCAGCCTGGCCTGGTGACGGTGAAGGTGGGCAACCGCAACCGCCAGCAAAGCGCGAGGCCGTGGGCCAGTTTCGGCTTTGACGTGCCCACGCGCGCCGGCGACTGGGGCATCGAGACCGTGAACGGCATGGCATGGCTCGTTCGCGCCCACGCGCTGGACGAAACGCGCAAGCGCGGCCGTGGTGCCGACGAAGAGGAAGAGCTTTACCTGCAGCGCCTCATGCCCGTGGACGCGCTGCGCATTCGCGGTCGCCACAATGCGGCCAACGCACTGGCCGCGCTGGCGCTGGCCACTTCCACCGGCGCCGCGCTCGGGCCCATGCTGCATGGCCTGCGCGAGTACCGCGGCGAACCGCACCGTGTGGAACCGGTGGCCATCGTCGACGACGTGGAGTACTTCGACGACAGCAAGGGCACCAACGTCGGCGCGACGCTGGCGGCGGTGCGCGGCCTGGGCGTCGAGCGGCGGCTGGTCGTGATCCTCGGTGGCGACGGTAAGGGTCAGGACTTCGCGCCGCTCGCCGACCCGCTGGCCCGCCACGCCCGGGCCGTGGTCTACATCGGCCGCGACGCCGCCCTGCTGCGCGCGGCCGTGGGTGCCGCGCTCGATGAAGCCGGCGTGCAGCAACTGGAAGCCGGCACGCTGCCCGAGGCGGTGGGCCTGGCCGCACAGCAGGCCCGTTCAGGCGATGCCGTGCTGATGTCGCCGGCCTGCGCGAGCCTGGACATGTTCGACAACTACGTGCACCGAGCGCGCGTGTTCGTGGACGCGGTCCACTCGCTCGCCCTCGAACACGGCCTGAGCCTGGAGAGTGGTGGATGAAAAAGAAGCCTGCACCCGCCAAGCCCTGGCTGCAAAGGCTGCGCGAGAGTCTGCCGCAGCTCGGCGGGCGCGACCTCGCGGGTGCGCTGGCCGGCGGCTCCTCGCGCGACGACCTGCCGGTGCGGCTCTCCAACCGCACCTACGCCGGCACACGCAACGTGGCCGTGCGCGAACTGGGCTTCGACCAGCCCCTGCTGTGGGTGGTGGTGGCGCTGCTGGCCTGGGGTCTGGTGATGGTCTATTCGGCCTCCATCGCCTTGCCCGACAACCCGCGTTTTGCCAACTACGCACACACGCACTTCGTCCTGCGGCACGGCATCTCCATGGTCATTGGCGTGATCGCGGCTATGGTGGCGTTCCAGTTCCCGATGCGTTCGTGGGAAAAGATGGCGCCCTGGCTGTTTGCTGCCGCGCTGCTTCTGCTCGTGCTGGTGTTGATCCCGGGCATTGGCAAGGGTGTGAACGGTGCGCGGCGCTGGATCTCGCTGGGCATCATGAATTTCCAGCCCTCCGAGCTGGGCAAGCTGGCCGTGTTGCTCTACGCCGCCAGCTACATGGTGCGCAAGATGGAGGTCAAGGAGCGCTTCTTCCACGCCGTGGCACCCATGGCGGTGGCCGTGGGCGTGGTGGGCATGCTGCTGCTGGCCGAGCCCGACATGGGCGCCTTCATGGTGATCGTGGTGATCGCCATGGGCATCCTTTTCCTGGGTGGCGTGAACGCGCGCATGTTCTTCCTCATTGCGGCTGTGGTGGTCGGGGCCTTTGCGCTGATGATCATGGCCAGCGAGTGGCGGCGCGATCGCATCTTTGCCTACCTGGATCCCTGGAGCGTGGAGCACGCACTGGGCAAGGGCTACCAGCTGTCGCACTCCCTCATCGCGTTCGGCCGGGGCGAAATCTTCGGTGTGGGGCTGGGCGGCAGCGTGGAGAAACTGCACTGGCTCCCCGAAGCCCACACCGACTTCCTGCTCGCCGTCATCGGCGAAGAATTCGGACTCGTCGGCGTGGTGGTGCTCATTGGCCTGTTCCTCTGGCTCACGCGCCGCATCATGCACATCGGCCGCCAGGCCATCGCACTCGACCAGGTGTTTGCGGGCCTCGTGGCGCAGGGCGTGGGCCTGTGGGTGGGATTCCAGTCCTTCATCAACATCGGCGTGAACCTCGGCGCGCTGCCCACCAAGGGGCTCACGCTGCCGCTCATGAGCTACGGCGGTTCGGCCATCCTGCTCAACCTGGTGGCCATCGCCATCGTGCTGCGCGTGGACTACGAGAACCGGCAGATGATGCGGGGAGGGCGCTCTTGAACCAGCAACCTTGCGCCCTCGTGATGGCTGGCGGGACCGGCGGTCACATCTTTCCGGGGCTGGCCGTGGCCGAAGCGCTGCGCGAGCGCGGCTGGCGCGTGCACTGGCTGGGCGCGCCCGGCAGCATGGAGAGCCGCCTGGTTCCGCCGCGCGGCTTCACGCTGGAGACGATCGACTTTGGCGGCGTGCGTGGCAAGGGTGTGCTCACGATCGCCCTGCTACCGCTGCGCCTGCTGCGCGCCTTCTGGCAATCGCTTCAGGTGGTGCGCAAGGTGCGGCCCGACGTGGTGCTGGGCCTGGGGGGCTATATCAGTTTTCCCGGCGGCATGATGGGCGTGCTCGCCGGCAAGCCGCTGGTGCTGCACGAACAGAACTCGGTGGCCGGCATGGCCAACCGGGTGCTGGCAGGCGTGGCAGATCGCGTGTTCACGGCCTTCCCCCATGTGTTCAAGAAGGCCGAGTGGGTGGGCAACCCTTTGCGCTCCGCGTTCCTGAATCAGCCTGCGCCCGCCGAGCGCTTTGCGGGACGCAGCGGACCTCTGCGTCTGGTGGTGGTGGGTGGCAGTCTGGGAGCGAAGGCGCTCAACGACACCGTGCCGCAGGCGCTGGCCCTGCTGCCCGAAGCCGAGCGCCCCCAGGTCACGCACCAGAGCGGCGAGAAGCAGATCGATGCGCTGCGCGCCAGCTACGCCGCAGCCGGCGTTCAGGCCGAACTCACGCCCTTCATCGACGACACGGCGCAGGCCTTTGCCGATGCCGACCTCATCGTGTGCCGTGCCGGCGCCAGCACCGTGACCGAGATCGCCGCCGTGGGCGCGGCCGCCATGTTCGTTCCCTTCCCCGCTGCGGTGGACGATCACCAGACCACCAACGCCCGCTTCCTCGTGGACGCCGGCGGCGCCTGGCTGGTG
This sequence comes from Hydrogenophaga sp., assembly GCF_051858985.1. Lineage (GTDB taxonomy): Bacteria > Pseudomonadota > Gammaproteobacteria > Burkholderiales > Burkholderiaceae_C > Hydrogenophaga. Next base: position 245,280 of record NZ_JBHYGM010000003.1, read on the forward strand.
CCGCAACCCGAGTTCACGCCCCAGTCGCTCGCGCGGACGCTGCAGACCGTGCAGCGCGCCCAGCTGCTGGAGATGGCGCAGAAAGCCCGACAGATGCAGAAGACAGAAGCCGTGGCGGCCGTGGTGTCCGCCTGCGAGCAACTCGCGAAGGTCCAGACCTCATGAAGCACGCCATTCGACACATCCATTTTGTCGGCATCGGCGGCGCCGGCATGAGCGGCATCGCCGAGGTGCTGCTCAACCAGGGCTACCGCATCTCTGGCAGCGACCTGGGCGAAAGCACGGTCACCCGCCGGCTGGTGGCGCTGGGCGCCGAGGTGTTCGTCGGTCACGATGCGGGGCACATCGAGGGCGCGGACGCCATCGTCACGTCCACCGCGGTCAAGGAAGACAACCCTGAAGTCGTCGCCGCGCACGCCAGGCTCATTCCCGTGGTGCCGCGCGCGGTGATGCTGGCCGAACTGATGCGCATGAAGAAGGGCGTGGCGATTGCCGGCACGCACGGCAAGACCACGACCACCAGCCTGGTCACCAGCGTGCTCGCCGCCGGCCACCTGGACCCCACATTCGTGATCGGCGGACGCCTGAACAGCGCGAACGCCAATGCCCAGCTCGGCTCGGGCGAGTACATCGTGGTCGAGGCCGACGAATCCGACGCGTCCTTCCTCAACCTGCTGCCCGTGCTTTCGGTCGTCACCAATATCGACGCCGACCACATGGACACCTACGGTCACGACTTCGGCAACCTCAAGTCGGCCTTCGTCGACTTCCTGCACAAGATGCCGTTCTATGGCGCAGCAGTGGTGTGCGTGGACGACCCCGCCATCCGCGAGATCCTGCCGCGCATTGCCCGGCCGATCACCAGCTACGGTTTCTCGGAAGACGCTCAGGTTCGGGCCGTCAACGTGCGTGCGGTCGACACCCAGATGCACTTCACCGTGCAACGCCGCAACGGCGTGGAACTGCCCGACCTGGACATCGTGCTCAACCTGCCCGGCGAGCACAACGTGCTCAATGCGCTGGCCGCCATCGGCATTGCGGTGGAACTGGGCGTGGAAGACGCTGCCGTGCAACAGGCGTTGGCCGAGTTCAAGGGTGTGGGCCGGCGCTTCCAGCGCTACGGCGAAGCCTCGCTGCCGGGCGGCGGCCACTGCACCGTGGTGGACGACTACGGCCACCACCCCGTTGAAATGGCGGCCACGCTCGCCGCGGCGCGCGGCGCCTATCCCGGGCGGCGGCTGGTGCTGGCGTTCCAGCCGCACCGCTACACCCGCACACGCGATTGCTTCGAGGATTTTGTCAAGGTCATCGGCCAGGCCGATGCCGTGCTGCTGGCCGAGGTCTATGCGGCCGGCGAGGCGCCCATCGTGGCGGCCGACGGACGCTCGCTGGCGCGCGCGCTGCGCGTGGCGGGCAAGCTCGAACCGGTGTTCGTGGACGACATCGCCGCCATGGCGCAGGCCGTGCTGGACAACGCGCGCGACGGCGATGTGGTGCTCTGCATGGGTGCTGGCACGGTGGGCAACGTGGCTGGCCAGGTGATCGAACTGGCGCAGGGAGTCCAGGCATGAACGGAATGGAGAAGACGGTGGTGAACACGCAGGCGTTGGGCAAGGTCGCGGTGCTCATGGGTGGCAGCTCGGCCGAGCGCGAGGTGTCGATGATGTCGGGCACGGGCGTGCTGGCCGCGCTCCAGTCCAGGGGCGTGGACGCGCACGCCTTCGACCCCGCCGAGCGCGATCTGGGTGACCTCAAGCGCGAAGGGTTCCAGCGCTGCTTCATCACGCTGCACGGCCGCCACGGCGAGGACGGCACGGTGCAGGGCGCGCTGGAGCTGCTGGGCATTCCCTACACCGGTCCGGGCGTGCTGGCATCGGCCATTGCCATGGACAAGGTGATGACCAAACGCATGTGGATCGCCGAAGGCCTGCCGACGCCGCGCTACGTGGTGCTGGCGCCAGGGCACCAGGCGCCCGAGGACACGCGCGGCGTGCCCGATGTGCTGGGCCTGCCTCTCATCGTGAAGCCGCCGCGCGAGGGCTCTTCCATTGGTGTCAGCAAGGTGCGCGGCTATTCGGACATGCACGATGCCGTGGCGCTCTCGGTGCGCTACGACCCCGATGTGCTGTGCGAGGAGTTCATCGACGGCGAGGAAGTGACCTGCCCGGTGCTGGGCACCGGCGAGCACGCGCGTGCCCTGCCGGTGGTGCGCATCGTCGCGCCCGATGGAGCCTACGACTACGAGAACAAGTACTTCACCGACGCGGTCAAGTACCACTGCCCGAGCGGCCTGCCTGAAGCGGAGGAGCGCGAGATCCAGCGCATCGTGCTGGCCAGCTACCGCGCCCTGGGCTGCCGCGGCTGGGGTCGCGCCGACGTGATGATCCGCGCCAGCGACCGCAAGCCCTTCCTCCTCGAGATCAACACCTCGCCGGGCATGACCAGCCATTCGCTCGTGCCGATGTCGGCCAGGGCCGCGGGCCTGTCCTACGAAGAACTCTGCGTGCAACTGATCGCCAGTGCTGCGCTGGACAACCCGGCCTGATCGCCGAGCAACCCTGCCATGGCCACCACCCGACACACCCCGCTGCCACTGGACGTCAGGCTCATGACGCTGGTCACGCACGTGCTCGTGGGGGTGTTCGCGCTGTTGTGCGCCGGTTTGCTGGCCACCTGGCTGGTGCAGCACCCGGTGTGGTCGGTGCGGGCCATCACGGTGCAGGGCGACGTGGCGCACCAGAACGCCGTGAGCTTTCGCGCCCAGCTGGCCAAGCAGATGAAGTCGCGGCTGACCGGCAGCTTCCTCACGGTGGACCTGGGCGAAGTGCGTGAAGTGTTCGAGGCCGTGCCGTGGGTCCGCAAGGCTGTGGTGCAGCGCGAGTTCCCGAACCGCCTGCGCGTCACCCTGGAAGAACACCAGGCGGTGGCGTGGTGGGGCCAGTCGGGTTCGGGCCAGCTCGTCAACACCCAGGGCGAGGTGTTTGACGCCAGTCCGGACGACGGCGATGGCCTGCCCGAACTGGCAGGCCCGGCGGAGCAATCGGGCCAGGTGTGGGCGCTTTACCAGGCCCTGGGCGCCGAGTTCGCGCAGCTGCAGCTGGTCCTGGAACGGCTGGAACTGAGCGAACGCGGCGGCTGGCAGGCGCGCCTGGACAACGGTGCCGTGATCGAACTGGGTCGTGGCACACCCGCCGACCTGATGGAGCGCACGCGCCGCTTCACCGCCACCCTGGGCCAGCTCACCGAACGCTACGCCGGCGCTGCGGTGCAGTCCGCCGATCTCCGCTATCCCAACGGCTACGCCCTGCGCATGCGCGGCGTGACCACCGTCACCGACATCCCCGCCGGGACAACGCAAAACCCGAGGTAATCAAGAAGCAATCATGGCCAAGGAATACAAGGATTTGGTGGTCGGACTCGACATAGGCACCGCCAAGATCATGGTGGTGGTCGCCGAGGTCCAGCCCAATGGCGATCTCAAGCTCGCGGGGCTGGGCGTGTCGGCCAGCCATGGCTTGAAGCGCGGCGTGGTGGTCAACATCGACGCCACGGTGCAAAGCATCCAGCAGGCGCTCAAGGAGGCCGAGCTGATGGCCGACTGCCGCATCGCGCGCGTCTACACGGGCATCACCGGCAGCCACATCCGGGGCATCAACTCCAGCGGCATGGTGGCCATCAAGGACCGCGAGGTGAGTGCCACCGACGTGGCGCGCGTGATCGAGACCGCCAAGGCGATCAACATCTCGACCGACCAGCGCCTGCTGCTGGTGGAGCCGCAGGAGTTCGTGATCGATGGCCAGGAGGTCAAGGAACCCATCGGCATGAGCGGCATCCGCCTGGAGGCCAAGGTGCACATCGTCACCGGCGCGCAGAGTGCGGCGGAAAACATCATCAAGTGCGTGCGCCGGTGCGGCCTGGAAGTGGACCAGCTCATGCTGAACCCGCTGGCATCGAGCCAGGCCATCCTGACGGACGATGAGAAGGAACTCGGCGTGGCGCTGGTCGACATCGGCGCGGGCACGACCGATGTGGCGATCTTCTCGGGCGGCGCGATCCGCCACACGGCGGTGATCCCGATCGCAGGCGACCTCATCACCAGCGACATTGCCATGGCGCTGCGCACGCCGACCAAGGACGCCGAGGACATCAAGGTCGAGAGCGGCTGCGCCAAGCAGTTGCTGGCCGATCCCGACACGCAGGTGGAAGTGCCCGGCCTGGGCGACCGCGGACCGCGCATGCTCAGCCGCCAGGCGCTGGCCGGTGTGATCGAACCGCGTGTGGAAGAAATCTTCTCGCTGGTGCAGCAGGTGCTGCGCGATTCCGGTCACGAGGAAATGCTGTCTTCGGGCATCGTGCTCACCGGCGGCAGCGCCGTCATGCCCGGCATGGTGGAACTGGGCGAAGACATCTTCCTCAAGCCGGTTCGCCGGGGCATTCCCAATTACCACAGTGCCCTGTCCGACATGGTGGCGCAGACCCGCGCGGCCACGGTGATGGGCCTGCTCGAAGAGGCGCGCCTGGCGCGCGTGCGCGGGCACAAGGTGTCGCAGAAGGCGGGCTCCGTGCAGGGCGCCTTCGAACGGGTGAAGAACTGGTTTGTGGGGACGTTCTGATGAACACGATCACCTTCGTTCCTTTCCCGACGCCACGCACCCGACCCAGACCCCGATGTGCGGAATGCACCGGACCGCCTGGCTGAATTCCGACTTCCCGTTTTTCCTGAATCCAAAGCGTTTTATTTGAATCACCGGCGCCCTGAGAAGGGCCACACAAGGAGCACCACATGAGCATCGAAATGATTGAAGTCGAAGAATTCAACCTGGGTACGCAGATCAAGGTCATCGGCGTGGGTGGCGGCGGCGGCAACGCGGTCGAGCACATGATCTCGCGCAGCGTGCAGGGCGTGGAGTTCATCTGCGCCAACACCGATGCGCAGTCGCTCTCGCGAAGCGCCGCGCACAAGACCATCCAGCTGGGCACGAGCGGCCTGGGTGCAGGCAGCAAGCCCGAGAAGGGCCGCGAAGCGGCCGAGGTGGCGGTGGACGACATCCGCGAAGCCATTGCCGGCGCGCACATGCTGTTCATCACCGCCGGCATGGGTGGCGGCACCGGCACCGGCGCGGCGCCGGTGATCGCCCGCGTGGCCAAGGAAATGGGCATCCTCACGGTGGGCGTGGTCACCAAGCCGTTCGACTGGGAGGGCGGTCGCCGCATGACGAATGCAGACAACGGCCTGTCCGAACTGGAAGCGAACGTGGATTCGCTGATCGTGGTGCTGAACGAGAAACTGCTCGAGGTGCTGGGCGATGACGTGACGCAGGACGAGGCGTTTGCCCACGCCAACGACGTGCTGAAGAACGCCGTGGGCGGCATTGCCGAGATCATCAACGAGTACGGCAACGTGAACGTCGACTTCGAGGACGTGCGCACGGTGATGGGCGAGCCGGGCAAGGCGATGATGGGCACGGCCGTGGCTTCCGGCCCGGACCGCGCGCGCATCGCCGCCGAGCAGGCCGTGGCCTGCCCGTTGCTGGAAGGCATCGACCTCTCGGGCGCCAAGGGCGTGCTGGTGCTGGTGACGGCGGCCAAGGGTTCGCTCAAGCTGTCGGAGTCGAAGCTGGCGATGAACACGATCCGCGCCTACGCTTCGCCGGAAGCGCACGTGATCTACGGCGCGGCCTACGACGACAACCTGGGCGACGAGATGCGCGTCACCGTGGTGGCCACGGGCCTGTCGCGCCAGGGTGCTCGCCGCACGGCGCCGCCGCTGCAGGTGCTGCGCACCGGCACGGACAACGTGCCGTTCAACGTGCCGACCGTGAACGCCGCCGTAGGTGGCCCGGGCGTGGGCGCTGCGCAGCCGGACTACAACTCCATGGCGGTGCCCAGCGTGTGGCGCACCAACCGCACGCAGGCGGCGGCCAAGGTCGATGCGCTGGCTTCGGGGGGCATGGACGATTTCGAGATTCCTGCCTTTTTGCGGAAGCAGGCGGACTGAGGGTGGATGGGGTCTGGGTGCGTTTCGCTTGGACCTCCCGGGCTCGCGGGCGCACGGCGCTCTGCTCCGCGAATGTCCTCCGGACCGGCTTCGCCGGTCCTCCCCCTTTATTTCGCTGCGCAGAGCGCCGTGCGCCCGCGAGCCTGTGGCATCGCGGCGCACCAACCTTCCGTATGCCTTGAGGTCGACGCCTGCCGGGGTGAGCGGCGCAGCGAAATTAAGGAGGAGAGGCGGCGAAGCCGACTCGGGGGACATTCGCGGAGCCGCTCACCCCGGTAGGCGTCGACCGTCGCAGCCGGAGAGAAGCCCCAAACAATGCCTTTCTCAATCGCGGCCATCACCTTTCCCAAAAGCACCCAGGCAGCGTAAAACCTAAAATCGTCGAATGCTCGCGCAACGCACCCTCAAATCCCTGACCAAGGCCGTCGGCGTCGGCCTGCACAGCGGCCAGCGCGTGGAGCTCACCCTGCGCCCAGCCGCGCCCGACACCGGCATCGTGTTTCGACGCGTGGACCTTTCGGTGCCGGTGGAGATTCCCGTCAACGCAGAGGCGGTGTCCGACACACGCCTGGCCTCCACCATCTCCAACGGCGGCGTCAAGGTGCACACCATCGAGCACCTCATGAGCGCGTGCGCCGGCCTGGGGCTGGACAATCTCTATGTCGACATCACCGCCGAAGAGGTCCCCATCCTCGACGGCTCATCGGCCTCCTTCGTCTACCTGCTCCAGAGCGCCGGCATCGTCATGCAGAAGGCGCCCAAGCGCTTCATCCGGGTGACCCGGCCGGTGGAAGTGCGCGAAGGTGAAGGGCGCGCGCTCAAGTGGGCGCGGCTCGACCCCTTCCATGGTTACAAGCTGGCTTTCGAAATCGAGTTCGATCACCCCGCCGTCACTTCCACCGGCCAGCGCGTTGAATTCGACTTCGGCAGTGGCCAATACGCGCGCGAGATCGCCCGTGCCCGCACCTTCGGCTTCACGCGCGACGTGGAAATGATGCGGTCCAACGGCCTGGCCATGGGCGGCGGGCTGGACAACGCCATCGTGATGGACGACGTAAAGGTGCTCAATGCCGATGGCCTTCGCTACCGCGACGAGTTCGTCAAGCACAAGATCCTCGATGCCATGGGCGACCTCTACATCATCGGCAAGCCGCTGCTGGCCGCCTACAGCGCGTTTCGCAGTGGCCACGCCATGAACAACCAGTTGCTGCGTGCGCTGCTGGCGCGACCCGACGCGTACGAAGTGGTGAGTTTCGAGCAGGACCGCGAAGCCCCGAGCGGTTTCGCCCAGCTGGCACCCGCCTGGTAAGCCGGCACCACCGCGCATGCTGCTGTTTCGCTGGACTGTCCTGCTGCTGCTGCTTGCCGCGGGCGTGTGCTTCGCCTTCTACATCGGCACGGGTCAGATGCGCTTCCGCAACTGGGGGATCGTCATCCTCAAGTGGACCGTGCTGGCCGCCCTGGGCTTTTTTGCCGTGCTGATCCTCGAGCGCCTGATCTAGGTGCTGACGCGCCGGGCGGCCGGTTTGATCCGCACCGGCAGGCTCATCGATACCACCGCAGCGGCCACCAGCAGGGCACTTGCCGACCCGAACGACACCCAGTGCGTGCCGAACGAGTCGAACGCCCAGCCGCCCATGAGCGAGCTGATGGTGGCGCCCACCTGGTGACCGAGGTAGGTCCAGCCGTACAAGACGCCGACCAGGCGCACGCCGTACGCATCGGCCAGGATGGCCGAGGACAGCGCGATGCTGCCGGCCCAGGCCAGGCCGCCGATGGCCGCTGTGGTGTAAAGCTCCCAGTGCAGCGTGACGGCGGTCATGGCGAAGAAGCCGATGCCACGCACCAGATAAATCGCAGCCAGCAGCGTGCGGCGTGGCATCACATCTGAAAGCCGGCCCAACACCAGCGTACTGAAGATCGCGACCAGTCCGATGGTCCCGATGCCCAGCGAACTGGTCACGGCATCGAAGCCGTGGTCCATCAGCATGGGCATGCCGTGCGTGCCCATCAGGTTCATGCTGAAGCCGCAGGTGAACAGGCCAAACGCGATCTGCCAGAAAGTGGCCGTGCGAAGCGCATCACGCACTCGTGTGAACGGTGGCGGCGCGGTGGCGGCGTTCGCGGTTGCAACGGCGATGTCTTGTGGCCGCTGGTCGGCATGCGTCGGCGCATCGTCGCGCACCACGAACAGCACGGTGGGCAGGGCCAGCAATGCGAATGCCGCCGCGAAGCCAAGCAGGGTGTATTGCCAGCCAAACGCCGCAATCGCCCACGAAAACACGGGCGTGAGGATGGCAATGCCGGCCATGGAACCGGTCGAGAGGAAGAACAGCGCGGTGCCCCTGCGCCGCACGAACCATCGGCTGAGCACCGGCGTCAACGCCACCGGGCTGGTGAACGCCAGGCCGATCGACGAGCACACCCCAAAGGCCAGGAAGAAGCTCACCGGATCGCGCGCGAGCACGGTCCAGATGGTGGAGGCGATGATGATGGCCGTGCCGGTCAGCAGCACGAAGCGCGTGCCGCGAATCGCCACCAGGTACCCCGCCAGCGGCATGCCGATTCCGTAGCAGAGCATGCCGGCGGCCACGATGCCCGAGAGGAGGCTGCGGCTGAAGCCCAGGTCTTCGGCCATGGGCAGGAAAAACGGTCCGATGCTCATGCGCATGCCCACCGTGAGCAGCGTCAGCACGGTGGCGGCAGCCACGATGTTCCAGCCGAAATACCAGGATTCCCTGGGTTGCTGTGGATTCACGTTCACGTCTCCTGGTGTCGGGGAAATATACCCGAGGGAGATGGAATGGTCATACCAAAAGTGTCAGTAGCTCCGTCCACCCTTGTAAGCGCCGTGCGTGCGCGCCTGCAAGGTCGATACCTTGTTGATCGCCATGGTCGTTCGGCTGACCTGCGCGTGCGTGATGGCCAAGCCCAGCGCGTCGGCGGCGTCCTTGCCGGGCAGACCGGGCAACTGCAGCAGGCGCTTCACCATTTCCTGCACCTGCGGCTTGGCCGCCTTGCCATAACCGACCACGGCCTTCTTGAGCTGCAGGGCGGTGTACTCGGCCACCGGCATGCCGTTGGCCACCAGCGCGGTCAGGCAGGCGCCGCGCGCCTGGCCCAGCAGCAAGGTGGCCTGGGGGTTGACGTTGACGAACACGATCTCGCAGGCCGACACCTCGGGCTGGTAGCGTTGAACCACCTCGGAGATGCCGTCGAACAGCACCTTGAGGCGGGCGGGCAGCAGCGCGCCGTCTTTCGGGCTGGTCTGGATGGTGCCGCTGGCCACATAGCTCAGGTGCCCGCCTTCGGTGTCGATCACGCCGAAACCGGTGCATTGCAGGCCCGGGTCGATGCCGAGGATCCTCATAGGTTGAACGTCCAGCGCACCGAGTGGAAGAACACTGGCGCGGCGAAGCACAGAGCATCCACACGGTCCAGCAGCCCGCTGGCCCCGGTGACGGATCGACCCCCGAGGCCCCAGTGCGTCACGCCACGGTCGCGTTTGATGGCCTTCATCACCAGGTGGCCCAGGCTGCCCGCCACGCAGGCAACCAGTGCCATGGCCAGCGCGGGCAAGGGTTTGAATGGGGTGAAGCCCGACAGGGCCGCGCCCAGCAGGCCACCGGCAGCAAGGCCCAGAGCCCAGCTTCGCCAGTGAAAGCTGTTGCTGATGGCTGGGGCTGCAGGTTTGCGCAGCCCGCGTGCCGCCAGGTGCTGCACCAGCATGCAGGTCTGCACCACGAGGACGAGGAAGAACACGAGGAAAGCGGTCTTGCCGGCAAATCCAGGGAAATTCAGCAGCAGCAGCGCGGGCACATGGCTCATGCCGTAGACGCAGACCATGATGCCCCACTGCAGCTTGGCGTTGCGTTCCAGAAAACGCTGTGGGTCGTTGCCGAGGGCGCTCACCACCGGGATCAGCAGAAACACATAGACCGGAATGAACACGGTGAACAGGTTGAAGCGTTCGGTCCAGACCAGCGCGTACTGCAGCGGCAGCACGATGAAGAAGGCCAGCACCAGACTGCGGTGGTCGCCGCGCCGCGTGGGCGAGAGGCTGATGAATTCGCGCAGCACGAAGAACGACACCAGCCCGAACAGCACGATCGCGAACCCTTCGCCCATCGCCCAGCCCACCCAGAACACCAGCACCATCATCCAGGAACTGCGCAACAGGGCCTGGTTGTCCTGCATGAACAAGGCGCGCAGGCCTGTGGCGTCGTCGTCAGCGGCGCGGCGTTCGCGCAGCGACAGCAACACGCCCACGCCGCTGGCGATCAACAGAAGGCCGAACAGCACCACGAAGACGAGGCTGACCTGCTGGTCGGGGGTGAGGTTGCGCAGGAAGGAGCCCATCAGACCTCCCGGAGGGCAATGACGGCGTCGCGCGCGCGCTTGAGGAAATCGGCACGCGGCTCTTCGGCGCCCAGGGCCATCGGTTCACCGAAAGTGACCGAGCACAGCACCGGCACGGGCACCACCTCGCCCTTGGGCATGACGCGCTGCACGTTGTGGATCCACGCCGGCACCAGCACCACGCCGGGAAAACGCTGCGCCAGGTTGTACAGGCCGGACTTGAACGGCTGAGGATCTTCCTCGTGGCCCCGCGTGCCTTCTGGAAAAAGGATCAACGAATCGCCACTGTCCAGGGCCTGGATGAGCGGTGCCAACGGGTCCTCGTCGCCCTTGCGCTCGCGCTCCACATAGACCGCATTGAACACCTCGGTGGTGATCCAGCGCTTGAAGCCGGAAGCGGTCCAGTAGTCCTTGGCGGCGATCGGGCGCGTGATGCTGCGCAACTCCTGCGGCAGCGCAGCCCAGATGAGCACCAGATCGGCGTGGCTCTGGTGGTTGGCGAAATAGATGCGCTGCTCGGCCTTGGGTGGGCAGCCATGCCAGCGTGCCTGCGCGCCCGTGAGCAGGCGGACCAGGCCCAGCAAGAACACGCTCATGAGGGTGGCGGGGATTTTCATGGCGGCGTGACCGCGCCCATGCGCGCGACGATGGTGCCCGTGCGCCGCGCGAGATACGCCGAACCCTGGCGTGTCTCGAAGAACTTGGGCGAGGGCAGCATCACGGCCAGGCGCGCTGCCTCGTGCGGCGTGAGGCGACTCGCAGGCTTGTTGAAGTAACGCTGCGCGGCCGCTTCGGCGCCGAACACGCCTTCGCCCCACTCGACGCTGTTGAGGTAGATCTCCAGGATGCGGCGCTTGTCCAGCAGCGCTTCGAGCAGCAGCGCCAGCACCAGCTCCTGCCCCTTGCGCAGCAGCTGCCTTTCGCCCGAAAGCAGCAGGTTCTTGGCCAGTTGCTGCGTGATGGTGGAGCCGCCCACGATCTTCGGCTCGCGCGCGGGTTTCTCGGGCTGGCGTTCGGCCCGTTTCTCGGCCTGTTGCTGGCGTCGCTCGTTCTTCTGCCAGGCGCCCTCGATCGCCGCCCAGTCCACGCCACCGTGCGCGGTGAAGCCGGCGTCTTCCGAGGCGATCACCGCACGCTTGAGGTGCGGGCTGATCTGCGCATCGTCCACCCACTGGTGGGACCACGTCCAGGCTTTGTCGCTCCCCCGGCTGGCGCCGGCCGTGCGCCAGGCTTCGGAGCGCATGAAGGTGGTGCTGGCCGGGTCCAGGACCACCATCAGCGCGATGCGACCCACGAAGAACAGTTGCAGTGCAACGCCTGCGAGCAGGATCCAGAGCAACCAGCGTCCGAACGATCTCATGCGGTGCAGCGCCTACTGGCCGGAGAGCTGGGTCTGCAGCGTCTCATCTCGCGTGAAGCGGAAACGCGACACGACGACGATCTGGTCGGCCTGGCGGCGCATGGCGTCGTTGAAGCGGCCAAACGCGAGGCTGCGCACGATGGCCTGTGCGCGGCGGTCCAGCAGGGGCGTGCCCGACGTCTGCACGACTTCGGTGTCGAGCACCGCACCGCTGTGGTTGACCGTGATGATCATGGTGAGCTCGCCATACAGCTTGCGTCCACCCGCTTCGGGGAAGTTGGACGTGCCGCGGTCCTCGATCTTGCGGCGCAGCTCGTCGTAGTAGACGGCGTAGACCTCCTCGCGCGTGGCCGGGCTGATGTAGCGCTTCTTGGGCCGGGCGTTCTCTTCATTGATGCGCTTCTCGATCTCGGCGAGGATCTTCACCAGCGCCTTGCGCTTCTGCTCGCGCTCCACCGACTCGCGGCTGGGCGTGACCGATTCCAGGTCGGGCGGGGGCATGGTGGCGAGCTCGCGGCGAACCTGCGCGAGCAACTGGCTCTGCTGCTCGCGCAACGCTTCGATCATGCGCTCGTCTTCCTCGGGCGTGTCTCCGATGCGCGCCACCGTGGCGGGTGGCAACGGCGACGTGGCGCGCCCGCGCTCTGCATCGCCGCCACCCGCGAGCGAGGCCTGCGCAATGGCGGTGGCCTTCTCGGGCTTCTCGTCGCTGCGGGCATTGACCAGGATCACTTCCAGCGGCGTGTCCTGGAACACACGGTTGAAGCCCTCGGGGTTCACGAAGTGAACCGTGAGCAAGGCGGCGTGCACCAACACCGAAACGGCCAGCGCGAGTTGCAGCGTGCTCAGTTGCTTCAGGAACTTGGCGGGAGACTTCACGGGCGCATTATCTGTGTTGAAACCGGCCGGGTGGTCAGTGCGTCGCCGGGTCGGGCGTTTGGGGCGGCTGGGCGGCTTCCTCGGTCTCGTTCATGTCAATGGCCAGGGCCAGCGGCGCGGCCAGCTCCTCCTCCTCTCCATCCTCGCCCGCACCGTTCTCCTCGGCCATGTCGTCCACGGGCAGGTCCAGCCGTTCGATGACCGTGCCATGCACGTCCAGCGTGATGTCGTCGATCTCGCCCAGGCGCACCCGCACATGCGCACCCCGCGGGAGGCCGTCAGCGCCCATCACCGGCAGCACCAGCGGCAGCGTGTCGGCGCGAACGAGGTTGTCCTTGATCAGCGTCGCGGTGATGTCGGTGGTGCCGTGCTGGCGCAGGTGCTGCAGGGTCCAGTAGCGTTCCATGCCGTTCTGGAAACCGTTGTAGGCGGTGTAGGCGGCGTCGAACGCGCTGATCACGGAGAACAGGTTGGCGTCTTTCGGCTTGAACGGGGCCACCAGCGCGGCGGTGCGGCCGTGGCGGGCACAGGCAATGATCTGCCACTGGTTGACGAGATCGACGTAGCGACGCAGCGGCGAAGTGCTCCACGCATAGCTCTTGACGCCGATGCCGGCGTGTGGCTGCGCCTTGGTGCCCATGCGCACCTTCACGCCCGGCGCCAAGCTGGCCTGGCTGCGGTAGATGCCGGGCACGCCGCACTCGGCCAGCCAGTTGCCCCAGGTGCTGTTGGCCAGGATCATGGCCTCGGCCACCATGAGGTCGAGGGGCGAACCGCGCTGGCGTGTGCCGATCACAACCCGTTCGTTGCCTGCGGGCTCGTTGCCCTGCACGCCTTCCAGGCGGAAGGTGTAGTCGGGCCGGTTGAAATTCTCGGGCTTGCCGCGCACCACTTCGCGCTGCGCCTTCAGGTGGCGCGCCAGGCGGTGCAGGAAAGCCAGCTCGGGCTGCAGGGCGGCGATCTCGGGCGAGGCCTGGCTGGCCGGCAGTTCCCCGCTGAGCCAGGCCTCGGTGATCACGGTGTCGAGCTGGTCGTGCCGCAGGTTGAGTGCGATGGGCACGCGCTCGAGCACGGTGCGGCTCTCGCGCTGCTCCAGCGTGGTCTCGTCAAAGCTCACGTACAGCGAGACGGCCGGGCAATCGCGCCCGGCCATGAGTGTGTAGGCCTGCACCACCTCGTCCGGCAGCATGGTGATCTTGTGGCCCGGCATGTAGACGGTGGACAAACGGTGGCGCGCGACCTGATCCAGGGCGCCCTCCGGCTGGATCGCCAGGCCCGGTGCCGCGATGTGGATGCCCAGCGTGATGCTGCCGCTCCCCAGGCCCTGCACCGAGAGCGCGTCGTCGATTTCCGTGGTCTGCGAATCGTCGATGGAGAACGCCTGCACCGATGCCAGCGGCAGCTCGTCGGTGATGGCGGGCGCCTGGAGCGCGGGAAACCCGGTGCCCTTGGGAAACTGATCGAACAGGAAACGCTGCCAGTGGAACTGGTAGGCGCTGGAGATGGCGCCCGCTTTTTGCAGCAGGACCAGCGGCGCGGTGTGGCTCAGGTGCGCAGCCTCCACCACGGCCTTGTACTCCGGTGCGTTCTTGTCCGGCCGGAACAGGATGCGGTAGAGCTGTTCCCGCACGGGCTCCGGGCAATGGCCGGCGGCGAGCTCGGCTGCCCAGGTGTCGATCTGCGCCTGCACCTGTTTCTTCTTCTCGATGGCGGCCAGTGCCTGGGCCAGCACTTCGGGCGGTGCCTTCTTGTAGCGGCCCTTGCCCGCACGGCGGAAATAGTGGGGTGCGCCTTGCAGGCACAGCAGGGCAGCCACCTGTTCGGGCGTGCTGGCGCTGGCGCTGAAGTACTCGTGGGCAAGGTCGGCAAAACCGAATTCGTCCTCCGGCGCGAACTCGTAGGCCAGTTCCAGTTCCATCGACTCGGCGAGGGTCGTGGCCGCGGGCATGAGCTGGGCGGGTGCGGGTTTGTCGAAGCGCAGCAGGGCGTTGGCGGCCTTGACCTTGACGCGCTTGCCGGATTCAAGCTCGACCTGGAGCGAATTCTCCGCTTCGGACAGCAGGCGGCCGGTCATCAACTTGCCGGCTTCATCAAACAGAATGTGCATGGGGCGGATTGTCCCATGCGGGTGGGTGCGGGCCCGTCAGTACTACGCGGTGGGAAAGAGGAATTCGAGGACGGCGCCGATGTGGTCGTCGAAATCGCTGATGGCGTGGTCGCTGCCAGGCAACAGGCGGATCGCACCGCCAGCGCAGAAGGCCTGCATCTCGCGCCAGTCCAGCACCTCGTCACCCTGGGCCACGATGGCTATTAGTCGCTCAGGCGTCGTCGCGTGCCCGGGGGCCAGCCGCGCGATGTCCGCCTGGAGCTGGAGCAGCTCGTCGACATAGCCCGGCTGAAAGAAGAAGCGCTCTTCGGGGTCGTGCCAAGACGTCTGCTCGCCAATGTACTTCGACAGGTCCCGGGCCGGAAACGCAGCTGGGTTGAGCAGCACCGCCCGGCAGCCGGTCTGCAGCGCGACCCACCGGGCGTAGAAGCCCCCCAGCGAAGACCCCACCACCGCCATGCTGTCGCGCGGCCAGTCTGAGATGCCCTGCATCACCTCATCCATGGCCTGGGCCGGAGAAGGCGGCAACTGAGGGCACCACCACCGCACGTCCGGATGGTCGGAGCGAACGCGGTGCGACATCTTCTGCGCCTTCATCGAGCTGGGAGACGAACGGAAGCCATGCAGGTACAGCAGGTGGGTGGTGGCGGCGACGGGATGCATGGAGCGAAGGATAATCGGCGCTCATGGCCGTCGTCTTTGACAAACCCTCCCCGCTTCAGCGAATCGCCCCGGTGTTCCAGGGTTTCGACCTGCCCTTGCTGCTCGCGATCCTCATCATGGCCGGCGCGGGCCTGCTCACCATGTACTCGGTGGGCTTCGACCACGGCACCCGCTTCGCCAACCATGGTCGCAACATGATGCTGGCCGCCGGCGTGCTGTTCATCGTCTCGCAGATTCCGCCGCACCGCCTGATGGCACTGGCGGTGCCCATCTACCTGCTCGGGGTCATGCTCTTGCTGGGGGTGGAACTGTTCGGCATTGCGCGCAAGGGCGCGCAACGCTGGCTCGATGTGGGCATCGTCATCCAGCCCAGTGAATTGCTCAAGATCGCCATGCCGCTGATGCTGGCCTGGTGGTTCCATCGGCGCGAGGGCCAGCTCAAGCCACTGGACTTCGTGGTCGCCGGCATCCTGCTGCTGTTTCCCTTTGCACTCATCATGAGACAACCCGACCTGGGCACCTCGCTGCTGGTGTTGTCCTCAGGGCTGTTCGTCATCTTCTTCGCGGGCCTGACCTGGAAACTCATCCTGCCGCCCGTGGTGCTGGGTGCCGTGGGCATTCTGGTCCTGATCTTCATGGAGCCCCAGTTGTGCGCCCCCGATGTCGACTGGCGCGTGCTGCACGAATACCAGCGCCAGCGCGTGTGCACGCTGCTCGACCCCTCCAAGGACCCGCTGGGCAAGGGGTTTCACATCATCCAGGGCATGATCGCCATCGGCTCCGGCGGGGTGTGGGGCAAGGGCTTCATGCAGGGAACGCAGACGCACCTGGAGTTCATTCCCGAACGCACCACCGATTTCATCTATGCCGCGTTCTCCGAGGAATTCGGTCTCGTGGGGGTGCTGGCCCTGATGGCCGGATTCCTGTTCCTCATCGCACGAGGCCTGATCATTGCCGTGGAGGCGCCCACGCTGTTCTCCCGCCTGCTGGCCGGCGCCATCACGCTCAACATCTTCGTCTATGCCTTCGTCAACATGGGCATGGTCAGCGGCATCCTGCCGGTGGTGGGCGTGCCGCTGCCCTTCGTGAGTTATGGCGGCACCGCCATGGTGACCATGGGGGTGGGCCTGGGCATCCTCATGTCGATTGCGAAGTCGAGAAGGTTCATGCAGTCATGAGCCGCCCTGCCGTGGGCGTGATCGGCGCGGGCAACATGGGCGGCGCCATGGTCGAGCGCCTGTGCGAAGCCGGCTGGGACCTGAACGTGTGCGACGTCGATCCGTCGCGGCAGCGTCAGGCCATGGCCGCGGGGGCCACGCTTGCGGCCTCACCCGTGCAACTCGCCCGTTCGCTCGGAGCCGGCAGTGCCCTGATCATCGTGGTGGTGGATGCCGCCCAGGTGCGCGATGTCCTGTGGGGGGCGGGTGGTGCGGCGCAGGCCCTTCAGCCCGGCCAGACCGTGCTGCTTTGCCCCACCATCGCGCCGGAAGACGTGGAGGCCATAGCCGTCCAGCTCGCCGGCCAGGGCGTGCATTGCATCGACGCGCCGCTGTCGGGCGGCCCGGTGCGCGCCCGCGACGGGCGCATGAGCCTGATGGTGGCTGCCCCGGAGCCTGTGCTGGCGGGGCAGGCCACGTTGCTGGCCGCGCTGTCGGACCACGTGATGCGCATCAGCGAACGCGTGGGCGATGGCGCCCGGACCAAGCTGGTCAACAACCTGCTCGCCGGCATCAACCTGGTGGGCGCGGCCGAAGTGCTGGCCATGGCCGAGCGCATGGGCTTGAACCTGTCCACCACGCTGGACGTGATCGAGCGGTCCAGCGGCCAGAGCTGGATCGGCAGCGACCGCATGCGCCGGGCCGTGGCGGGAGATTTCGAACCCCGCGCCCATATGACCCTGCTCGAGAAGGACACCCGGCTGGCCGTGGCGGCGGGCCGCGCGGCAGGGTTCGACGGTCCGCTCGGTGCGCACGCATCGCAAGTGTTCGAACAAGCCCATGAAGCCGGCATGGCCCACCTGGACGACGGAGCGCTGTTGCAACTGCTGCGCCAGCGCGCACCAAGACCCTGATGCCCGCGCGCGGGGCCAGGGTTCTTACAATGGACCGATGATTGCTCGCGAACCCACCCTGGCCCGCCTGGCCACCGCCCAAAGTCTCCTGCTCGAACCGTTCGGCCTGAGTCCCTCTCACCTTCAGCGCGCGCTGGGCGAGATCATGTCGCACGGCGTGGACGATGCCGACCTGTATTTCCAGACCACGCGCAGCGAAGGCTGGAGCCTGGAAGAGGGCATCGTGAAGACCGGCAGCTTCAGCATCGACCAGGGTGTGGGCGTGCGGGCGGTCAGCGGCGAGAAGACGGCCTTTGCCTACTCCGACGACCTGTCCTGGGATTCGCTGCTGGATGCCGCCCACACCGTGCGATCCATTTCTGCGCAGGGCCAGGGTCGCAAGGCGCGTGTGCCTTCGGCGAAGGTCGCGAAGTCGCGCTCGCTCTACCCGGGCATCGACCCCATTGCCACGCTCGACAGCACCGCCAAGGTGGCCCTGCTGGAGAAGGTGGAACGCATGGCGAAAGCCAAGGATCCCCGCGTCAAGCAGGTCATGGCCGGCCTGGCCAGCGAATACGACGTGGTGCTGGTGGCGCGCGCCGACGGCACGCTGGCGGCCGATGTGCGCCCGCTGATCCGCCTGTCGGTCACCGTGATTGCCGAACAGTCGGGCCGGCGCGAATCGGGTTCGTCGGGCGGCGGTGGCCGCTACGGCCTGGCTTATTTCGACGACGACATGGTGCAGTCCTACGTGGACGAAGCCGTGTCCTATGCCCTGACCAACCTGGAGGCGCGCCCCGCACCGGCCGGTGAAATGGTGGTGGTGCTGGGCTCGGGCTGGCCGGGCATCCTGCTGCACGAAGCGGTGGGCCATGGCCTGGAAGGCGACTTCAACCGCAAGGGCTCCAGCGCGTTCGCCGGCCGCATCGGCCAGCGCGTCGCGTCCAAGGGCGTGACCGTGCTCGACGATGGCACCATCGCCGACCGACGGGGTTCGCTCAACGTGGACGATGAAGGCCACGCCTCGCAGCGCAACGTGCTCATTGAAGACGGCATCCTGCGCGGTTACATCCAGGACTCGATGAATGCGCGCCTGATGGGCGTGAAGCCCACAGGCAACGGCCGGCGCGAAAGCTACGCCCACGTGCCCATGCCGCGCATGACCAACACCTACATGCTCGGCGGCGACAAGGCGCCCGAGGAGATCGTGGCCAGCATCAAGAAGGGCCTGTACGCCACCAACTTCGGCGGCGGCCAGGTCGACATCACCTCCGGCAAGTTCGTCTTCTCCGCCAGCCAGGCGTATTGGGTGGAAAACGGACAGATCCAGTACCCGGTGAAAGGCGCCACGCTGGTGGGCAACGGACCCGACGCACTGACCCGCGTGTCCATGATCGGCAACGACATGAAGCTCGACAGCGGCGTGGGCACCTGTGGCAAGGAAGGCCAGAGCGTGCCGGTGGGCGTGGGCCAGCCGACCTTGCGCATCGATGGGCTGACGGTAGGCGGTACTGCCTGAGTGGCTTTCGATTTGCCTGTGCTACATTTCGATCCCATGTCTTCGCGCTTCGCCTTTTTTGCCTTTTACTTCTGGTTCTCTGTCCCCGGCGGACGAGAGGCGAGGCTGTAAGCGCATCACCGAATCTCGAAACAACCGCCGGAGCCCAAAGCCCGGCGGTTTTTTTTCGTCCCATCTCCCCAATCCAGACCACCTCCAGGAGCACCGTGATGAATGCGAAAACCGTCCCCGCCAGCACCGACGCCTGGCATGCCCGTCCTGTCGACAAGACCAGCCAGACCGACGACGAACGCATCAAGGACATCACCGTGCTGCCCCCGCCCGAACACCTCATTCGCTTCTTTCCCATTGGCGGCACGCCGGTGGAAGCCCTGATCAGCCAGACCCGTCGGCGCATTCATCGCATCCTGCACGGGCAGGATGACCGCCTTCTGGTGGTGATTGGTCCGTGTTCCATTCACGACCCGGCCGCTGCGCTGGACTACGCACGCCGCCTCAAGACCCTGCGCGACAAGTACGCGGATTCGCTGGAGATCGTGATGCGCGTGTATTTCGAGAAGCCGCGCACCACCGTGGGCTGGAAAGGCCTCATCAACGACCCCTACCTGGATGAGAGCTTCCGCATCGACGAAGGCCTGCGCATCGCACGGCAGTTGCTGATCGATATCAACCGCCTGGGCGTGCCGGCGGGCAGCGAGTTCCTGGACGTGATCTCACCCCAGTACATCGGCGACCTGATCGCCTGGGGAGCGATCGGCGCGCGCACCACCGAGAGCCAGGTGCACCGCGAGCTGGCCTCGGGGCTGTCGGCACCCATCGGCTTCAAGAACGGCACGGATGGCAACATCAAGATAGCCACCGACGCCATCCAGGCGGCGTCGCGCGGCCACCATTTCCTGTCCGTGCACAAGAACGGACAGGTGGCCATCGTGCAGACCAACGGCAACAAGGATTGCCACGTGATCCTTCGCGGGGGCAAGGCGCCCAACTACGACGCTGCCAGTGTCGCGGCTTCCGTGAAGGAGCTGGAGTCTGCGAAGCTGCCTCCGCGTCTGATGGTGGACTGCAGCCACGCCAACAGCAGCAAGCAGCACGAGAAACAGCTTGAGGTTGCGCGAGACATCGCGGGCCAGATCGGCGCAGGTTCGCGCAGCGTGTTCGGCGTGATGATCGAGAGCCACATCGAAGCGGGCGCCCAGAAGTTCACACCGGGGAAGGAGAAGGTGGCGGACCTGAAGTACGGCCAGAGCATCACCGACGCCTGCCTGGGCTGGGCCGACTCCTTGCAGGCACTGGAAGTGTTGTCAGGCGCGGTGCTGGCCGCCCGACGTTCGAAGGCTTGATCCCTCGGGGTTTCACGAGTGGGACGGTCCGGGTGCGCGGTCCACAATGGTGCTCCACCGGAGAAATGCCATGCGCAGCCAAGTCATCGTGAGCTGGGGTCAGCCATCCACCTACCACTTCGACCTCGAGGAAGTGCAGCCCATGCCGCACGACCTGGCGCGTCAGTGGCTTGACGATCAGTTCACCTTTCTCGGCTGCGATCCCATTCGGCCGACCGGCAAGGTGCTGACCGCCGACAAGATCCTGTGTGTGGCGCAGGCCGCGGGCGAGGTGCGGTTTCGCGAAACGGCCCACCGCCCCTGGGCCATGGCGTTTGCCCGCGCCGCCAGCGCGGCGCTGGCCAAGCCCGTCGTTTCCGTCGATGTACCGGGCCAGGCGTTGAGTTACTGAGCCTGCAGGGCCTTGAGCAGACGCTCGTGCACGCCCGAAAAGCCGCCATTGCTCATGCACACGATGTGATCGCCCGCCCGCGCGGCATCGCTCACGAGGCCCACCAGTTCCTCGATGTTGCGGCCCACCTGCGCGCGTGAGCCCATGGGGGCCAGGGCTTCGGTGGCGTCCCAGTCGAGTCCGCCCGAATGGCAGAAGGCCAGATCGGCCGCTTCCAGGGCCCAGGGCAGTTGCGACTTCATCGTGCCCAGCTTCATGGTGTTGCTGCGCGGCTCGAACACGGCCAGGATGCGCCCGGGCGCCGTACCCAGCCGGCGGTGCAGGCCGTCCAGGGTGGTGCGGATGGCCGTGGGGTGATGGGCAAAATCGTCGTAGACCGTGATCTCGCCGCCGGGACGCACCACGGTGCCACGCACCTCCATGCGGCGTCGGACGTTCTCGAACGAGCCGAGCGCCCGCGCAGCAGCGGCTGGTGCCACGCCCACATGCTCAGCCGCGGCGATGGCGGCCAGTGCGTTGAGCTGATTGTGTGTGCCTGTGAGTGCCCACTCCACGCGTCCCACCGATTGACCCTTGTGCAGCACGTCAAACGCGTGGGGCTCGCCGTGCGCGGTGAAGTCGCTCACGGCGGCCCCGAAACTGCGCACCTCACTCCACAAACCTTTGTGCAGCACGCGTTCCAGGCTGCCCTCGAAGCCGTTCACCACCACGCGGCCGCTGGCCGGTACGGTGCGCACGAGGTGGTGGAACTGCCGCTCGATCGCTGGCAGGTCGTCGAAGATGTCGGCGTGGTCGAACTCCAGGTTGTTCAGGATCGCGGTGCGCGGCCGGTAATGAACGAACTTGCTGCGCTTGTCGAAGAAGGCGGTGTCGTACTCGTCGGCTTCGATGGTGAAGGTGTTGCCGGCCCCGAGCCTGGCCGACACACCGAAGTTCATGGGCACGCCACCGATGAGGAAGCCAGGCTCCAGACCGGCAGATTCCAGGATCCAGGTGAGCATGGCGGTGGTGGTGGTCTTGCCATGGGTGCCTGCCACGGCCAGCACATGGCGCCCCTGCAGCACATGCTCGGCCAGCCACTGCGGTCCGCTGGTGTAGGGCGCACCGCTGTCCATGATGGCCTCCATCAAGGGGAACTTGGGTGTGCCGTCGGCCAAGCGCGCGCGGCTCACCACATTGCCCACCACGAAAAGGTCGGGTTTGAGCATGAGCTGGTCGGCGCCGAAGCCTTCGATGAGGTCGATGCCGAGAGCGCGCAACTGGTCGCTCATGGGGGGGTAGACACCGGCATCGCAGCCGGTGACGCGGTGCCCTGCTTCGCGTGCCAGGGCGGCCAGGCCACCCATGAAAGTGCCGCAAATGCCCAGAATGTGTATGTGCATGCGGCGATTCTAGGGGGCTGGCGCGCCCTTCTGCGGGTATGGCAGCGCGCTGGGCGCTGACCCGTTCAAGCGGGCACAATCGTTCCCCATGGACCTGCGCCGAGAAGACATCACTGCCGAGATTGCCGCCGTGGCCGCGCGCTTCGTGGTCGACGAAGGTCTGGAGTACGCCGCCGCCAAGCGCCGCGCGGTCAAGCAACTGGGCTTGCCCGCGCGCACGGCGCTACCGGACAACGCGGCGCTCGACGCCGCGGTGCGGGAAGACATCGCCGTGTTCTGCGCCGACACCCAGCCCGCAGAACTGCTTGCGCTGCGCGAAGTGGCGCTGGTGTGGATGGATCGGCTGCAGGCTTTCCGGCCCCATCTGGGGGGTGCGGTGTGGCATGGAACGGCCACCCGCCACAGCGACATTTACATCCAGCTCTTTTGCGACGATCCCAAAGCGCCCGAATGGGCGTTGATGGACCACCGCGTGGACTACCACCCGGGCGAAGTGTCCGGCTGGCGCGGTGAACCGGTGCAGGCCCTGAGCCTGCGCGATCGCAGCGATGCCTTGGGTCAATGGGTGCTGGTTCACCTGATGGTGCATGAGCACGACGATCTGCGCGGCGCCCTGAAGCCCGATGCGCAAGGCCGCAAGCCTCGTGGAGATGCGACTGCGTTGCGCCGCCTCATGGCCGCTGAAGGGGCATCCCAGGACGAGGCCGCCACATGACGCTGAGGCGGCGCACCCTCTGGATGGGCGGCGTGGCGCTGGCCGCTGCCAGCGCGGGCGCTTGGTGGTCGCAGCGCCGGTTGCAGCTGCAGAGCGTTCCCGACGCGGCTGAAGCGGCCTTCTGGCAGGGCGCGTTCGAGGGTCCCCATGGCGAGACGGTGCGCGTGGCCGATTTCCGGGGCAAGCCCCTGCTCGTGAATTTCTGGGCCACGTGGTGCCCGCCCTGCGTGGAAGAGTTGCCCCTGCTCAAGGCCTTTCAACAGGCGCAGTCCGCGCGCGGCTGGCAAGTGCTGGGCCTGGCGGTGGACCAGCCGAGCGCGGTGCGAGGTTTCCTCAACAAGTTGCCACTGAACTTCCCTGTGGGCATGGCCGGGTTCGGCGGCACGGAACTCAGCCGCACGCTGGGCAACGTGTCCGGCGCACTGCCGTTCAGCGTGGTGTTTGGCGCCTCGGGCGTGGTTCTCCACCGCAAGTTGGGCAAGTTGTCCGAGGCCGACCTGGGCCAGTGGGCGGAGTTGGTTTAGCCCCGGCTCACCTTTGGTCATCTCGCGCGAAACAGATGACAAGACAGGGGTAAATTCCGACTTCTCGCCAAAAGCCGCAGCAGTTGCGCCAACTCCCTATTCATTGCGCACTCGTGTACACTGCGGCACCCCGGCAGATTGACGGCGTTCATTTTCGTGAAGTTGAATGCTTTTAGATCAATTTGACCGAAATTCGTTGGAGAAATCATGGATTTGAGAAAACTGAAGACCTTGATCGACCTCGTCTCGGAATCAAACGTGTCCGAGTTGGAGATCACGGAAGCCGAAGGCAAGGTCCGCATCGTCAAGAGTGCACCGGTCTCCGCCGCCGCACCCATCACCTACAGCATGCCGCCGGCTCCCGTGGCGCCAGCCGTGCCGGTGGTGGATGTGACGCCTGCACCTGTGGCCACCGCCGCGCCGGTGGCACCCGCTGGCCACACCGTCAAGTCACCCATGGTGGGCACGTTCTACCGGGCATCGAGCCCGGGTGCCAAACCCTTCGTCGAAGTGGGCGACACCATCAAGGAAGGCGAGACCATCTGCATCGTGGAGGCGATGAAGATCCTCAACGAAATCGAAGCCGACAAGTCTGGCACCGTCACCCAGATCCTGGTGGAGAACGGCCAGGCGGTGGAATACGGCCAGCCCCTGTACGTGATCGAATAAAGAAGACCCCGATTCCATGTTCAAGAAAATCCTGATCGCCAACCGGGGGGAGATCGCGTTGCGCGTGCAGCGCGCCTGCCGGGAGATGGGCATCAAGGCGGTGATGGTGTATTCCGAGGCCGACCGCGACGCCAAGTACGTGCGCCTGGCCGACGAGGCGGTGTGCATCGGCCCGGCGGCCAGTGCGCAGAGCTACCTCAGCATGCCAGCCATCATCTCGGCCGCTGAAGTGACCGACGCCGAGGCCATCCACCCAGGCTACGGCTTCCTGTCAGAAAACGCCGACTTCGCCGAGCGGGTGGAAAAAAGCGGCTTCACCTTCATCGGTCCCACGCCCGATTCGATCCGCACCATGGGTGACAAGGTCTCGGCCAAGCAGGCCATGATCCGCGCGGGCGTGCCCTGCGTGCCCGGATCGGAGGGCGCACTGCCCGACGATCCGGTGGTGATCAAGCGCACCGCCAAGGCCGTGGGCTACCCCGTGATCATCAAGGCCGCCGGCGGCGGCGGCGGGCGCGGCATGCGCGTGGTGCACACCGAAGCGGCGCTGCTGCACGCGGTGCAGACCACCAAGGCGGAAGCGGGTGCGGCATTTGGCAACCCCGAGGTCTATATGGAGAAGTTTCTCCAGAACCCGCGCCACATCGAGATTCAGATCCTGGCCGACCAGCACCGCAACGCGGTGTATCTGGGCGAGCGCGACTGCTCCATGCAGCGGCGCCACCAGAAGGTGATTGAAGAAGCGCCTGCGCCCGGCATTCCGCGCCGCCTGATCGAGAAGATCGGCGAGCGTTGCGCGGCCGCGTGCAAGAAGATTGGCTACCGGGGCGCAGGCACCTTCGAGTTCCTGTTCGAGAACGGCGAGTTCTACTTCATCGAGATGAACACGCGCGTGCAGGTGGAGCATCCCGTGACCGAATGGATCACCGGCATCGACATCGTGCGCACGCAGATCGCGGTGGCCGCTGGCGAGAAGCTGCCCTTCACCCAGCGACAGATCCAGCTGCGCGGGCACGCCATCGAGTGCCGCATCAACGCCGAGGACGCCTACAAGTTCACGCCCTCGCCGGGTCGCATCACGACCTGGCATGCGCCGGGCGGCCCTGGGGTGCGGGTGGACTCGCACGCCTACGCCAACTACTTCGTGCCCCCCAACTACGACTCGATGATCGGCAAGATCATCGTGCACGGCGATACGCGCGAACAGGCGCTGGCGCGCATGCGCACGGCGCTGGCCGAGACGGTGATCGAAGGCATCAAGACCAACATCCCGCTGCACCGCGAGCTGATGGTGGACGCCAGCTTCGTGGCCGGTGGTACCAACATTCACTACCTGGAAGAGTGGCTGTCCCAACGTGAGCGCTGAAGCTTCCATGCTGACCCTGCCGCCGGCGGGGACCCTGTTCGAACTGGTGCTCCTCGTGCCGGAGGCGGCTGTGGACGACGTGGGTGATGCTTTCGTGGCGCTCGATGCGCTGAGCGTGTCGGTGGAAGACGCCGACGCCATGACGGACGCCGAATCGGCCTTGTTCGGTGAACCCGGCATGCCGCCTCCCAAGGGCGGGTGGCAGCGCTCGCGCGTGGTGGCCCTGTTTCCCACCGAAGCGGCGGCCAGGGAGGCGGCGGCCTTGCTCAAGCTGCAGGATTTCTTTGAAGGCTGCGTGGTGCAAGGCGTGCGAGCCGTGCTGGAGCAGGATTGGGTGCGGCTGACGCAGTCGCAGTTCGAACCGGTGGCCATCACGCCCGAGTTCTGGATCGTCCCCACCTGGCACGAACCGCCGGCTGAGGCGAAGCAGGTGATCCGGCTCGACCCCGGCCTGGCGTTTGGCACCGGCACGCATCCCACCACGCGCATGTGCCTGCGCTGGATCGCGGAGCATCCCCCGACCGACCAGCGCGTGCTCGACTACGGCTGCGGGTCCGGCATCCTGGCCATTGGCGCGGCGAAGTTCGGTGCGCGCGAGATCGTCGCGGTGGACATCGATCCTTCAGCGGTCGAGTCGACCCGGCTCAATGCCGAAGCCAACCAGGCCGCACTTGAGGCTGGCCTGCCCACGGTCGCCTCCGGCGAATACGACCTGGTGCTCGCCAACATCCTGGCCACGCCGTTGCGGGTGCTGGCGCCGCTGCTGTGCGCCCATGTGCGAGCGGGCGGACAGCTGGTGCTGGCGGGCATCCTCAGTCGCCAGCTCGATGAACTTCGCCAGGCCTATGCGCCCTGGGTGGCGCTGGACGTGAGCGACGAAGAGGACGGCTGGATCCTCATGACCGCACGCAAGGCTTGAGGTTTCGGGCGACGCCCGCCTGCAATAATCGGCGCATGAGTTTCACCACCCGTTGCCCCGCGTGCGGAACGATGTTCAGGGTCGTTGCCGACCAGCTGAAAATCTCCGAGGGCTGGGTGCGTTGTGGTCATTGCGCCGATGTGTTCGACGCAACCCTGTACCTGCAGCCCTGGACCGCACCGGGCGCGTCTGCCGCAGCCGATGGACAACAGCCACAGGTCGAGCCCGAACCCGAATACCGTCCCGATGACGAGCCCGAGACCGCCATCATGGAGGACTCGGAAATGTCGGGCGAATGGGGCGAGCTGGAAGGGTCGCGCAGGGTTCAGGAAGAGCCCGAAGCGTGGCCCTCTGCACCGGCGACTCCAGCGGTCGAGCTGGCGGCTTCGGAATATGAAGATTCCGACCCCTCGGATTTCCACACCGATCTGCAGAGGTTCGCTGCGGGGGTAGGTCGCGCCGAGGAACCCGACTTTGAAGAATCGTCGGGCGGTATCGCCGCCGAGGTCAGCGCCGCTGCCGATGCTGCGCGCGGTGTTCCGAGCACCAACTCGGGTGCACCGGAGCTGCAAGCCAGCGATCTCGAAGATCCGCAAGCCGTGCCTGGCTTTGTCCGTCAGGCGCGGAGGCGCGCGTTCTGGTCGTCGCGGGGCATGCGCGCCGTGCTGGTCGTCCTTGTCTTGCTGCTCGGCGCCGTGCTGCTGGGACAACTGGCCCTGCACGAACGCGACCGGTTGGCGGCGGCGCGCCCGGATCTCCAGCCCCTGTTGCAAAGCGCCTGCGAAGCGCTGGGCTGCCAGATCTCACCGGTGCGCCGGATCGATGCCATCGTCATCGACAGCACCGCGCTGGTTCGCCGACTGGGCGATTTCTACTCGTTCGACCTGGTGCTCAAGAACACCGCCTCCACACCCCTGGCCCTTCCCGCGCTCGAACTCAGTCTCACCGACACACGCGATCAAGTCATCGCGCGACGGGTTTTTCTGCCCGAGGAATGGCCCGATGCGCCCTCGCTGCTCCCTGCGCAGGGCTCCGTCAGCGTGAGCCTGCGGCTCGCATTGGCGCTCGGAGACGCCACGCCCATGGCGGGTTATCGCGCCCTCGTTTTTTATCCCTGACCACGGAAACTTCCCATGCCCATTCTTGTTTGCGGCTCACTCGCCTTCGACACCATCATGACGTTCGAGGGTCGCTTCGCCGAACAGATCCTGCCGAGCCAGTTGCACATCCTCAATGTGTCCTTCCTGGTGCCCGGGCTGCGCCGTGAGTACGGCGGATGCGCGGGCAACATCGCCTACGGGCTTCGCCAGCTGGGCGCGCAGGCCGTGCCCCTGGCCATGCTGGGCAACGATGGCCAGGAATACCTGGAGCGGATGAAGTCACTGGGTGTGGACACGCGACACGTCTCGACGACCGCCGAGAGCTACACCGCGCAGGCCATGATCATGACCGACCGCGACAACAACCAGATCACAGCGTTCCATCCGGGCGCGATGTCCATGGCTCACGACAACCCGGTGCCGTCGCGCGCGGATCTGGCCGTGGCCATCATCTCGCCAGACGGTCGCGAGGCCATGCTCACCCATTCACGCCAGTTGCACGCGGCGGGCGTGCCCTTTGTGTTCGATCCGGGGCAGGGCCTGCCGATGTTCAACGGCGAGGAATTGCGTCAGTTCATCGAACTCGCCACCTGGGTCACGCTCAACGACTACGAGGCGCAGATGCTGTGCGACCGCACCGGGCTCACACTCGACGACATCGCCGCGCAGGTGAAGGGGCTCATCGTCACGCTGGGCGCCGAAGGGTGCGACGTGTGGGACGGCGGCAGCAAGGTGCATGTACCGGGCGTGGTGGCTTCCGAGGTGGTGGACCCCACCGGCTGTGGCGATGCGTTTCGCGCGGCTCTCCTCCACGGACTTGAACAGGGCTGGCCGCTGCAACGCTGCGTTGAACTCGGCAACCGCATGGGCGCCGCGAAGATCGCCAGCCGGGGCGGTCAGAACTACACGGTCTGAACCAGCCAGAAACGAAAAAGCCCGGCGCTTTCGCGCCGGGCTGCAGGGTCATCTCAACGAGAGAATCAGGGCTTGCTGGACGTGGGGAACGGCCAGGCAGCCTGAGGGTTGAGCTTCGTCTGCGCCGCAGGTGCTGCAGCAGGGGCTGCCGGCTTCTTGGCCGGCTCAGCTTTTTTTGCTGGGGCTGCCTTCTTCGCAGGGGCCTTCTTCGCAGCGGCCTTTTTCGCAGGAGCCTTCTTCGCAGCGGCTTTCTTCGCCGGCGCTTTCTTGGCGGCAGCCTTCTTCGCAGGCGCCTTTTTCGCGGCGGCCTTCTTGGCAGGCGCCTTCTTGGCAGCGGCCTTCTTCGCCGGAGCCTTCTTCGCTGCGACCTTCTTGGCCGGAGCCTTCTTCGCCGGAGCTGCCTTCTTCTTGGCCGGTGCGGCTTTCTTCGCCGGGGCCTTCTTCACAGCGGCTTTCTTGGCCGGAGCCTTTTTGGCCGGAGCTGCTTTCTTCGCAGCGGGTTTCTTGGCCGGAGCCTTCTTAGCCGGTGCGGCCTTTTTGGCCGGGGCTTTTTTTGCAGTTGCCATTGTTTTCTCCTTGATCAAGTTGCAAAGAGCACTTCATCCGGTCAGGTTGCCGGTGAAGTGATTCAGCGCCCTGGAGCCGCGTGGATGCATCCGCGGCTGGCCCCAAGGTGTTGAATCCTGTGACAAGACCCTGCCACCGGCGCCATCGCGTCGGGTACAGGGTCTTGAATGAACGGTACACATTTCAATTTCAGGTTGTTTCGGGCAATGCAGCCCCGGCTGTGGTGTGGCATCAATCCCAGGAAAGAGCCCCGCCGGACTGGTATTCGATCACGCGGGTTTCAAAGAAATTGCGTTCCTTCTTGAGATCGATCATCTCGCTCATCCAGGGGAACGGATTTTCTTCATTCGGGAACATCGGCTCCAGGCCGATCTGCGTGGCGCGCCGGTTGGCGATGTAGCGCAGGTAGCCTTTGAACATCGAGGCGTTGAGACCCAGCACGCCGCGCGGCATGGTGTCTTCAGCGTAGCGGTATTCGAGCTCAACGGCCTTCAGGAACAGTTCCTTGATCTCGGCCTTGAACTCGCTGGTCCACAACATCGGGTTCTCCATCTTGATCGCGTTGATCAGATCGATGCCGAAGTTGCAGTGCATGGACTCGTCGCGCAGGATGTACTGGTACTGCTCGGCGGCACCGGTCATCTTGTTCTGGCGACCCAGCGCCAGGATCTGCGTGAAGCCCACGTAGAAGAACAGACCTTCCATCAGGCAGGCAAAGACGATCAGGCTCTTGAGCAGGGTCTGGTCGGTTTCGGGCGTCCCGGTGTGGAAGTTGGGGTTCATGATCGCCTCGATGAAGGGGATCAGGAACTCGTCCTTGTCGCGGATGGACTGGACTTCGTTGTAGGCGTTGAAGATCTCGGATTCGTCCAGGCCGAGCGACTCCACGATGTACTGGTAGGCGTGCGTGTGGATGGCTTCCTCGAAGGCCTGGCGCAGCAGGAACTGGCGGCACTCGGGTGCGGTGATGTGGCGGTACGTGCCCAGCACGATGTTGTTGGCCGCGAGCGAATCGGCGGTGACGAAGAAGCCGAGGTTGCGCTTGACGATGCGGCGTTCGTCTTCGGTCAGGCCGTTCGGATCTTTCCAGAGCGCGATGTCGCGGCTCATGTTCACTTCCTGCGGCATCCAGTGGTTGGCGCAGGTGGCGAGGTATTTTTCCCACGCCCACTTGTACTTGAACGGCACCAGCTGGTTGACGTCGGTCTGGCCGTTGATGATTCGCTTGTCCGCCACATTGATGCGGCGCGCGGGCGCAGCGGTTGACGTGGCGGCCTTGGGTGCGGAAGCGGTGGGGATCGAAGCGGAGAAGATGGGAGCGCGCTCACTGGACAGTGAGTCTTGCAGGCCCGACATGCTGTGAGGCAGTGGGCTGATCGCTGGCTTCGATGAGGGCGTGATGTGGTCGTCCCAGGTCAACATAGAGGTGTCCA
The DNA here is from genome assembly GCF_051858985.1 of Hydrogenophaga sp. Lineage (GTDB taxonomy): Bacteria > Pseudomonadota > Gammaproteobacteria > Burkholderiales > Burkholderiaceae_C > Hydrogenophaga. The sequence continues at coordinate 275,539 of NZ_JBHYGM010000003.1, forward strand.
ATGCTCGGATTATCAAAGTGTCTGCTTGAATTGCAAAGTGATCATGTGCGTTGAGCCGCATTTGTGTTGCGGTGTTGCATCGAATGCGATCCGCATCGGATCGCATTCGTGTGCGTCAACGCACACACGCATCACTGGCAAGCCTCGCAGCCTGGATCGTCGATGGCGCAGAACTTGATGTCGGTCGCAGGTTCTGCATCGATCGTCGGTGCGCTCGCGATGGCCGTCTGCGTGGCCGTTGGCGTCAGCGACACCGCGTTGAGCTGGCCGGTGCGACCGGTCGATTTCTCGATCTGGGTGGCGGAGGTGGTGCGCAGGTAGTAGGTGGTCTTGAGACCGCGCAGCCACGCGAGTTTGTAGGTGTCGTCGAGCTTCTTGCCCGACGCGCCAGCCATGTAGATGTTCAGGCTCTGTGCCTGGTCGATCCACTTCTGACGGCGGGCCGCAGCCTCCACCAGCCAGAGCGGTTCAACTTCAAACGCGGTGGCGTACAGCGCCTTCACTTCCTGGGGCACGCGGTCGATGGGACGCAGCGAGCCGTCGAAGTGCTTGAGGTCCATGACCATCACGTCGTCCCACAGACCCAGGCGCTTGAGATCCTTCACCAGGTAGCTGTTGATGACCGTGAATTCGCCCGACAGGTTGGACTTCACCGACAGGTTGCCGAAGCAAGGCTCGATGGAAGCGTCCACGCCGATGATGTTGGAGATGGTCGCGGTGGGCGCAATGGCCACGCAGTTGGAATTGCGCATGCCGTCGGCCGCGATCTTCTTGCGCAGCGCCTCCCAGTCCAGCGTGCTGGAACGGTCCACGTCGACATAGCCGCCGCGTTCACGGGCGAGCAGGTCCAGCGTGTCGGAGGGCAGGATGCCCTTGTCCCACAACGATCCGCGGTAGCTGGCGTAACGGCCACGCTCGCGGGCGAGTTCGGTGGAAGCCCAGTAGGCGTAGTAGCAGACGGCTTCCATCGAGCGGTCAGCGAAATCCACGGCCTCGTTCGAGGCGTAGGGAATGCGAAGCTCGTACAGCGCATCCTGGAAGCCCATGACACCCAGGCCCACCGGGCGGTGGCGCATGTTGGAGTCCCGTGCCTTCTTCACCGCGTAGTAGTTGATGTCGATCACGTTGTCGAGCATGCGCATGGCGGTCTTGATGGTGACCTGCAGCTTGTCGTGATCGAGCACCTTGGCGCCGTCATCCGCGACCTTGATGTGGTTGAGCAGGTTGACCGAGCCCAGGTTGCAGACGGCGGTTTCGGTATCGCTGGTGTTGAGCGTGATTTCGGTGCACAGGTTGGAACTGTGGACCACGCCGGCGTGCTGCTGCGGGCTGCGCACGTTGCAGGCGTCCTTGAAGGTGATCCAGGGGTGGCCGGTCTCGAACAGCATCGAGAGCATCTTGCGCCACAGGTCGCTGGCGGGCACCTTGCGGTAAGGCTTGATCTCGCCCCGCGCGGCCTTTTCTTCGTAGGCCACGTAGGCCTTCTCGAAGTCAGCGCCAAACTTGTCGTGCAGATCGGGCACATTGTTGGGCGAGAACAGGCTCCATTCGCCCTTCTCCATCACGCGTTTCATGAACAGGTCGGGAATCCAGTTCGCTGTGTTCATGTCGTGGGTGCGGCGGCGGTCGTCGCCGGTGTTCTTGCGCAACTCCAGGAACTCTTCAATGTCCAGGTGCCAGGTTTCGAGGTAGGTGCAGACCGCGCCCTTGCGCTTGCCACCCTGGTTCACCGCCACGGCGGTGTCGTTCACCACCTTGAGGAAAGGCACGACACCTTGCGACTCGCCGTTGGTGCCCTTGATATGAGAGCCCAGCGCGCGAACGCGCGTCCAGTCGTTGCCCAGGCCGCCAGCGAACTTGGAGAGCAGTGCGTTCTCCTTGATCGACTCGTAGATGCCATCGAGGTCATCGGGCACGGTCGTCAGGTAGCAGCTGGAAAGCTGCGAGCGCAGGGTGCCGGCATTGAACAGCGTGGGCGTGGAGGACATGAAGTCGAACGAGGAAAGGACCTCGTAGAACTCGATGGCGCGGGCTTCCCGGTCGATCTCGCCCAGCGACAGTCCCATGGCCACGCGCATGAAGAAAGACTGCGGAAGCTCGATGCGGGTCTTGCGCACGTGCAGGAAGTAGCGGTCGTACAGGGTCTGCAGGCCGAGGTAGTCGAACTGCAGGTCGCGCTCGGGCTTGAGCGCCCTTCCCAGGCGGTCCAGATCGAACTGCAGCAGCTTCTCGTCCAGCAAGTCGTTGGCCACGCCCTTCTTGATGAAGGTCGGGAAGTACTCGGCGTAGCGCGCGCCCATTTCGGTGGAGGGCACTTCCTCGCCCATCACTTCCTTGACGATGGTGTGCAGCAGCAAACGTGCCGTGGCGTAGGTGTAGTCGGGATCTTTCTCGATCAGCGTGCGCGCGGCCAGGATGGAGGCCTTGTAGACCTCTTCGATCGGCACGCCGTCGTACAGGTTGCGCTTGGTTTCAGCAACGATCGGATCGGCCTGGACGTCCTTGCCCAGGCCTTTGCAGGCGTCTTCGATCAGGCCCTGCAGGCGCTGCAGGTCCAGCGGTACCCGCGCGCCGCCGTCGATGACATGCAGCGTGGGCTCGGCCGGTTGGGCCGCCACCGCCTGGTGGGCGCGCTCCTGGGTGCGGCGCTCGCGGTAAAGAACATACGCACGGGCGACTTCGTGGTGACCGCTGCGCATGAGGCCGAGTTCGACCTGGTCCTGCACGTCTTCAATGTGGAAGGTGCCGCCGCCAGGGCGTGAGCGCATCAGCGCGCGGGCCACGTTCTGGGTGAGTTCGTCCACCGTCTCGCGCACGCTGGCAGAGGCCGCGCCCTGCGTGCCGTGCACCGCCAGGAAGGCTTTCATCATGGCCACGGCGATCTTGCTGGGTTCGAACGGCACCACGGCGCCGTTGCGGCGGATGATCTGGTAGTGGGCAAAGACCGAGCTGCTCGCTGCCGGAGAAGCGATGCCGGGCATGCCGGCGGTGGGCTTCATCTGGGCTTGTGATGGCGTGAAGGTGGGAGAAGCGGTCAGCATGGTTCCTCTTTCATTTGTTGTGTGGTGACTGCACCGTGTTCGCGGCGTCAGGAGAAGGGTGCGTGGTCGCGGTGCCGTCGTCAGGGCAGGGCGCGCTGAGGCTCGACGAAGGCCACCTGAAGGACAGCGTTCAGGTGGAGTCGATGCTGGACGGGGGATGTTCCGAAACTCACAGCGCACACTATATCTGGTGTGTCGCCCCCATTCAAGCCACTACAGGTAGTGTTTGAAAAATACCACCGGGGCCAGGCGATCCGATGAAAGCACCTCTGCACGCACCTTGCGCAAGCAGGTGCTGGGAAGCGCCGGTGATTGCTTGCGATGGTTTCGAAGAGGCAGTCGGGCCGCGCGATCCGGGCCGATTTGTCGCCACATGCCGCGCCGTTGCGCACCCGTCCTGTGTGGCCTTGCCGGAGGACGCGTCAGGCTGGTGGCGTGGTCCGTTCGTCGCCAGGGGCGCACTCGGGAAAACACGCATGCGCCCAACCGAGTTCGCGGCGAAGCCGCGTCCATTCGAAGCCCGGTCCCGGGTCCTGCTTGCGTTGCGGCGCGATGTGCTCGTGCCCCGCGACCTGCGACACGGGGTACCGGCGCGCCAGTTCGGTGCACAGCTTCGCCAGCGTCTGGTACTGGGCTGGTTCGAAGGTGTCACCCTCCAGACCTTCAAGTTCGATGCCGATGGAATCGTCGTTGCGGTTCTCGCGCCCGTTCCACTGCGATGCGCCGGCGTGCCAGGCGCGCGCATCCACGTCGACGAACTGCACCAGCTCGCCATCGCGGCGGATGAAGAAATGGGCGGATACCTCCATCCCGCGTATCTGCTCGAAGTAAGGATGCGCCGTCCAGTCCAGCGCGTTGGTGAAGAGCTGCTCCACCTCGGGGCCGCCGTACTCGCCCGGGGGCAGGCTGATCGAGTGGATGACGATCAGGTCGATGTGGGCGCCGTGGGGCCTTGGGCCGTGGTTGACCGACGGGCAGTGGCGGGCGCCCTCGAACCAACCGGTGCGCCCGTCGATCCGCGACGTGTCAGGCGGCGTCGTCATCGGCGGTCGGCATGGCGATGCCCAGTCGCTGGATGCGGTAGCGGATCTGCCGAAGGTTCAGGCCCAGGCGCGCGGCCGCGGCCGTCCGGTTGAAGTCGCATTCACGCAGGGCCTTGAGCAGCACCAGTCGCTCCTGCTCGTCCAGGTACGCCTGCAGATCGGCGGGGATGTGTTCCGGAGGGCGCGTGGCCATCTCGCTCCGCGCGCCGGGTTCGTCGGGCAGCTGGTCGGGTTGCGTGGGGACTTCAAGAAGGTCGTCAGCGCCAGCGTCCCCGAAGTCTTCGGGCTCCAGCGTCTCGCCGCTGCTGAGGGCGAGTGCGCGTTGCAGCAGGTTCTCGAGCTCGCGCACGTTGCCGGGAAGGTCTCTGGCCTGCAGCCAGGCCAGCGCGCGCGGCGACAGCGCAGGCACGTTCTGCGCAGACTCGGCGCACAGGCGGGTCAGCAGCGCGCCCACCAGGCTGGCCAGGTCCTCGCGGCGCTCGCGCAGGGCGGGTGTGCGAAGCTCGATGACGTTGAGCCGGTAGAAGAGGTCCTGCCGGAACTGGCCCATCTGCACCAGCGCGGTCAGGTCGCGGTGGGTGGCGCTGACCAGCCGCACGTCCACCGATTCCTCCTGTACGCCGCCCAGCGAGCGCACGCGCCGTTCCTGGATCACGCGCAGCAACTTGGCCTGCATGGCCAGCGGCAGGTCGCCAATCTCGTCCAGGAACAGCGTGCCTCCGCGTGCGGCCTGGAAATAGCCCTCGCGGTCCTGCGTGGCGCCGGTGTAGGCGCCCTTGCGCGCGCCAAAGAATTCGGCCTCGATGAGGTTCTCGGGAATGGCGCCGCAGTTGACCGCGACGAACGGGCCAGCGCTGCGGTGGCTGCAGTCGTGCACCGCGCGGGCCACCAGTTCCTTGCCGGTGCCGGATTCACCGAGGATCAGCACGGGTGCCATGCTGGTGGCCACTTTCTCGATGCGGCCCTTGATCTGCACGATGCTGGGCGCCTGGCCCACGATGCGGTTGAGCGATTGCACACCGCTGGTCGGTGGCGCGATCCTGCGGCTGGTGTCGCCGCTGGATGCCGCCGGGGCCGTGGTCGCTCCGTTGGTGCCGCCGGTGGGCCGCTGGCTTTGCACCGCCGCCGTGACCGCACCCCGCAGTTGCTTGAGATCCACCGGCTTGGTGAGGTAGTCGAACGCGCCCGACTTGAGCGCTTCCACCGCGTTTTCCGCCGAGCCGTAGGCGGTGATGACGATGCATTTCTCACTGCGCTGCTGTTCGCCGAGTTCGCGCAGCAACTCCAGGCCCAGGCCATCGGGCAGGCGCATGTCGGTGATGAGCACGTCGAATCGGCGCTGCGCCAGCCACTCGCGCGCCTGCGTGAGGTCCGGCGCAGCCACCACCGCATGGCCTTCGCGCAGCAGGGTGAGCTCGTACAGCGTGCGCAGGTCGGGCTCGTCGTCGACGACCAGGATGGAGGCGGGGACGGCGGCGGTCATCGGGTCGCCAGCGGAGGATCACCCGACAGCGTGCTGCCACCGTGCACGCCCGAACGCGTGGCCAGGGAATCGACCACCGGATACGACAGGCTCTGCTGCACCGGATGCGGGTTGGCCGAGGCCTGCGTCGAGCAGGGCATGAGCACGTAGAACTCGTTGCCATCGCGCTGGTCCAGGCGGGTCCGCTGGTAGGCGATCTGCGCGCCGTAGCGTTCGCACAGTTCGCGGCAGATGTAGAGACCCAGGCCGCTGGAGCGGCTCTCGGAGGAGAAGAAGGGCTCGAACAGGTGGCGCATCACGCTGGCTTCCAGCGGCTGGCCGTCGCTCCAGATCGACATGCGGATGTGCTCGCTGCCACTGGGTTGCGTGATGACGCGGATCGACGAAGGCTTGCCGCTGGCGTGGCGGATCGCGTTGTCCAGCAGGTTCACCAGCAGCCGGCGCAAGTGTTCGGGATCGAACCCCACGTGGGCGGCCGGCGCGTGGGCGTGCACGCCCAGGGTTCGCTGGGCCTGGTTCTGGCGCGCCCATTCGTGGGTGACCTGGCGCACCATCTGGTCCAGCGGGAGTGAGGTCGCCGCGCCCAGGCCCTGGCTGGGCTGCGCGCGTGCCACATTGAGGATGTCGTCCACGATGCGCGAGAGGCGCTGGGCGTTCTGCTCGATCATGCTGGTCAGGCGCTTCTGCCCGGGCTCGCGCACCTCCTCGTCCAGCAGCGCATTGGCCTGGGAAATGGCCGACAGCGGATTGCGGATCTCGTGCGCCACAGCGGCCGACATGCGTCCCATGGAGGCCAGCTTTTCGGTGCGCACGCGGGCCTCGACCTCGCGCAGGTCTTCCAGGAACAGCACGCACAGGCCCGAGCGTCGCCCACCTTGTGCCGTGAGCTTGGTGCGCGCATGCAGTCGCTGGCTCGGACGCTCTTCGTTGTCGATGGTGGTTTCCGCCTCCAGCGACTGGCCCGATGCAAAGGTTTCATGGACCAGGGCGGCCAGGTGGTGCCAGCTGGAGCGGGCCGACAGCAGCAGCTTGGCCGGCTGGGCGGATACCTCACCCAGCAGCATGGCCTGGGCAGCGGGGTTGGCGTTTCTCACCACGCCATGCGGATCGACCACCAGCACGCCCACGCTCAAGCTCTCGATCACGAGTTCGTTGACCTGCGCCTGGGTCCGCGCAGCCGCCTGGCTGCTGGCGGCCAGCGCTTCCTCGCGGGCCAGGCGCAGCGCCAGCTGGTTGGCCAGCACCGCCACCAGGAAGAAGCCGGTGCCTGTCAGCCCGGTCTGCAGGAAGCGCGCGGTGGAGACGTCGCTCAGCAAGGGAGCGCTCAGCCACGATTCGGCCAGGAGGTACAGCGTGACGCTGGCCGCCGTGGCCAGTGCCAGAAGGAGCGGGCCGAGGATGGAAGCCAGCAGCACGGGCAGGGCAAACAACGGCGTGTAGTTGATGCCGCCGCTCTGGAAGAACTGCAGCAGCGCAAACACCATCACATCGACGCCGATCGTCAGCAGCCACTGCATCTTCTTCGGGCGGCCCTGTTCGACGGGTCGCCAGAAGTAGAGCACCACCAGGGTGGCGCACAGGTGCAGCGCGCACAGCATCACCAGCCATTCGGGGCCCCCGGTCTTGGTGACGACCACGAAGACCTGCAACGCGAGCAACACGGCGGCGATGAACACACGCGCGCGCATGAAAGCGCTCCAGAGCCGGACGAACGCGCGCATGCGTTGCTCGCGGCTCTGCGTGGTGCTGCCTTCGAAAGCGGAATACCACGAGGGGGCGAACTGCGAGCTGTGTTCGCGGGCCATGTCAGTTCGCGGTGCCTTCGTGCTGCCGCTGGTGCTCGACGCTGCAGTACGCGCCCACGCGGCCGCGCACCGCCTCGGTGTCCGGCAGGTGGGTGCCGCATTCGAGGCAGGCCACCATGATGGCCGGCACGTTCGATGGCGGGGTGGGCGCCCTGGGCGCATCGCCGCGCTGGGTGACGCGGTTGTTGCGCCATATATAGAAGGCGATCAGCACCACAGCCAGGACGAGCAGGTATTTCATGGGAGGGTTTTCAACTGCGGTGCAGCAGCACTTCCAGCACGAACCGCGAGCCGACATAGCCCAGCAGCAAGAAGCCCGCACCCACGTAAAGCGTGCGCACCGCCACGCGGCCGCGCCAGCCCAGTTGCCAGCGGCCCCAGAGCAGCACGCCCATGGTGAGCCAGGAGAGCACCGAGAAGGTGGATTTGTGGTCCCACACCCAGCGGTGGTTCAGGCTTTCGGAGAAATACCAGCCGGCCAGCAGCGTGGCGCTGAGCAGCGCAAAACCGGCCGCCACGAAACGGAAGGTGAGGCGTTCCAGCGTGAGCAGGGGCATGGCCGATTCGGTGGAGGTGCCCAGGCGCATGGCGCGTTCGGCGCGCTGCATCAACCAGGCGTGCACCACGGCGGCGGCGATCAGGCCATACGAAGCGATGCCCAGGGCCCAATGCAGCGGCAACCAGCTCGAGCGCAGCGCGGGGTAGGGGGAACCGGGGAACAGCAGCGCGAGCAGCACCACCAGCGTGCCCAGCACGGCCAGCGTCCAGCGGGCGCGCAGTTGCGGGAACAGCCGGCTCTCGACCAGGTAGACGGTGAGCACGAGCCAGGCAGTGACAGAGAGGGCGGGGGCGAAGCCGAAGCGCGCAGGCTGTTCGAACAGACCGAGGACCAGCACCACCAGATGCAGCAGCCAGGCCACACCCAGCAGGGTGCGGCTCTGGGCCGCGGACATGCGGGTGTGGGCCAGGGCCAGCCCGGCATAGGCCAGCGCCGCGAAACCGGACAACACGGCGACCGGCAGGTTGGACGCGAGCGCAGACGAGAGGCTCATCCAATGTGACTTTGATCAGGCTCTAGAATCATCTGCACAGTTTAACGGGCCTTGTGCGCCCCGGCCGTGCCGACCCGCCGGCCAAATCGGCCGCCGGCCGGCCCGCAGCGCGCGGGCACCGCGGCCAAGTCACTTCCCAACCCGAGCGCAGCATGGCATCAGCCCTATCAGACCGTCTATCACGCATCGTCAAGGAAATGCGCGGCCAGGCCCGCATCACCGAGGCCAACGTCACCGACATGCTGCGCGAAGTGCGCATGGCCCTGCTGGAGGCCGACGTCGCCCTGCCGGTGGTGCGGGACTTCATCGCCCGGGTGAAAGAGAAGGCGCTGGGCCAGGAAGTGGTGGGCTCGCTCACGCCCGGCCAGGCGCTGGTGGGCATCGTCAACCGGGAGCTCGCGGCCACCATGGGCGACGGCGTGGCCGACATCAACCTGGCCGCGCAGCCGCCGGCGGTGATCCTCATGGCCGGCCTGCAGGGCGCGGGCAAGACCACCACCACCGCGAAACTGGCCAAGCACCTGATCGAGAAGCGCAAGAAGAAGGTGCTGACCGTCTCGGGCGACGTCTACCGCCCGGCCGCCATCGAACAGCTCAAGACCGTGACCGCGCAGGCCGGGGCGGAGTGGTTCCCGAGCTCGCCCGACCAGAAACCGGTCGACATCGCGCGCGCGGCGATCGACTACGCCCGCAAGCACTATTTCGATGTGCTGCTGGTGGACACGGCTGGCCGGCTTGCCATCGACGAGGCCTTGATGCGCGAGATCCAGGAATTGCACGCCGTGCTCAAGCCGGTGGAGACGCTGTTCGTGGTGGACGCCATGCAGGGCCAGGATGCGATCAACACCGCCAGGGCCTTCAAGGACGCGCTGCCGCTGACGGGCATCATCCTCACCAAGCTCGACGGCGACTCGCGCGGCGGTGCGGCGCTCTCGGTGCGGCAGGTCACGGGCGCGCCGATCAAGTTCGCCGGTGTGTCCGAGAAGCTCGATGGCCTGGAGGTCTTCGACGCCGACCGGCATGCGCAGCGCGTGCTGGGCATGGGCGACATCCTGGCGCTGGTGGAGCAGGTGACCGCGGGCGTGGACATGGCGGCAGCGCAGAAGCTGGCGGCCAAGGTCAAGAGCGGCGAGGGTTTCGACCTCAACGATTTCCTGGACCAGATCCGCCAGATGAAGCAGATGGGTGGGCTCTCCAGCTTCATGGACAAGCTGCCCAGCGCGATGGCGGCCAAGGCGAGTCAGGTGGACATGGGGCGTGCGGAGAAGGACATCCAGCGCAAGGAAGGCATCATCTGCAGCATGACGCTCAAGGAGCGCCGCAAGCCCGAGATCATCAAGGCCACGCGCAAGCGCCGCATTGCGGCCGGTGCGGGAGTGCAGGTTCAGGACGTCAACCGTCTGCTCAAGGAGTTCGAGCAGATGCAGGACATGATGAAGAAGATGAAGGGCGGCGGGATGATGAAGATGATGAAGCGCATGGGGGGCATGAAGGGGATGCCCAAGTTGCCGGGCATGGGCTGACGGAGCACCGCTCATGACCGGGCGTGCCGAACCCCACACCATCGACGACCTCGCGTCGCTCCAGGCGCTTTTCGGTGCTGTGGGCGACGCCTCGTTGCGCAAGGAGGTGGCGCACCTGCACCCGGTTTATCAGCGCTGGATCGCCGCCTCGCCCTTCGCGGTGCTGGCCACCTCCGGCCCCGACGGTCTGGACGCCTCGCCGCGTGGCGACCCGGCAGGGCTCGTCACGGTGCAGGACGAACACACGCTCTTGCTGCCCGAACGCGCAGGCAACAACCGCGTGGACAGTCTGAAGAACATCCTGGCCGACCCGCGCGTGGCGCTGTTGTTCCTCGTGCCCGGCGTGGGCGAGACGCTGCGCGTGAACGGCCGGGCACGCATCTCCGTGGCGCCCGATCTGTTGCAGCGCCTGGCCATGGACGGCAAGCCGCCCCGGTGCGTGCTGGTGATCACGGTGGAGACGGTGTTTTTCCAGTGCGCGCGCGCCATGAAGCGCGCCCGGTTGTGGGAGCCTGGAGCGCCCGCGCCGGTCCCCAGCGCCGGCGACATGCTCGCGGCCCTCACCCGCAACGCCATCGATGGCGCCGCGTACGACCGCGCCCTGCCTGCGCGCCAGCGCGACACGCTGTACTGAGTCCGGTGGGTGGCATGAACACATCGACGACAACGCCCTTTCGCCTTGCCGTGGTGACCGGCGCCTGTGGCGGGCTGGGTCAGGCGCTGGCGCGCGAACTCATCGAGGGTGGTGCGCGCGTGGCGCTGGTGGGCCTGCAGCGACCGGCGCTCGATGCCCTGGCCGCGCTCGCGCCGGATCGTTGCGCCATCTACCTGCCCGACGTGTCCGACGCCCCAGCCATGCAGGCCACGGCCAGCGACTTCATGGCCCGTTTCGGCGTGCCCGATCTGGTGATCGCCAACGCGGGGGTGGCCGGCGGATTCGACACCGCGCAGGCGAGCGACCTGGCGGTGATGCGCCGCATGCTGGAGATCAACCTGCTGGGTGTGGCGACCACGTTTCAGCCCTTCCTTGATCCGATGCGCGCGCGTGGCCAGCCGGGCGCGCTGGTGGGCGTGGCCAGTGTGGCGGGTTGGCGCGGCATGCCAGGCAATGGCGCGTATTGCGCGAGCAAGGCTGGTCTCATCGCCTACCTGCAGAGCCTGCGCGCCGAACTGCGGCCCACGGCGCTGACCGTGCACACCGTCAGCCCGGGCTACCTGCGCACCGCGCTCACCGCCGGCAACCGCTTCGCCATGCCGGGCCTGCTCGAACCCGATGAGGCCGCGCGCCGTTTGCTCGCAGGCGTGGCGGCCGGCACCGAACACATCGTGCTGCCACGGCGCATCGGCTGGTTGTCACGCCTGCTGGGGCTGTTGCCCGCGTCGCTGCACGACCGCATCCTGCTCGGCCAGCCGCGCAAACCGCGAGTGGGCGAAGTGGGTGCCACCGAGATCCCTGGCATCAGGAAACCATGACGAATACCACCGAACAGATCGCGCTGATCGGCGCCGGCCCCTCCGGCCTGGCCGGTGCCCGCTGCCTGCAGAAGCACGGCATTCCTTTCCAGGGCTTCGAGGCCCACACCGACGTCGGTGGCCTGTGGAACATCCACAACCCGCGCTCCACGGTGTACCAGTCGGCGCACCTGATCTCCAGCAAGCGCATGACCGAGTTCAGCGAATTCCCCATGGCTGAGCGCGTGGCCGATTACCCCAGCCACCGCGAGTTGCTGTACTACTTCAGCGCGTTTGCCGACCATTTCAAGCTGCGCGAGCATTTTCATTTCGGCACGCGCGTGCTGAAGGTGGAACCGGTGAGCGAAGCGCCCGACACGCTCTGGCGCATCACCACCGAAGACACGCAGGGACGACAGACGACCGCCGACTACAAAGGTGTGGTGGTAGCCAACGGCACCCTGGCCGAGCCCAACATGCCGGCGTTCGAGGGCCACTTCGCGGGCGAATTGCTGCACACCTCGGCCTACAAGCACGCTGAGCTTTTCAGGCACAAGCGCGTGCTCATCGTCGGCGCGGGCAACTCGGGTTGCGACATCGCCGTGGACGCGGTGCACCAGGCGCGCAGCGTGGACATTTCGGTGCGGCGCGGCTACTACTTCGTGCCCAAGTACGTCTTTGGCAAGCCGGCCGATTCGGTGGGCGGCAAGATCAAGCTGCCGCCGTGGCTCAAGCAGAAGATCGACAGCACCGTGCTGAAGTGGTTCACGGGCGACCCGGTGCGCTTCGGCTTTCCCCAGCCCGCCTACAAGATGTACGAGTCGCATCCGGTGGTGAACTCGCTCATCCTGTACCACATCGGTCATGGTGACGTGGGCGTGCGCGCGGACATTGCCCGGCTCGACGGCCACACCGTGCATTTCAAGGACGGCACCCAGGGCGAGTACGACCTCGTCCTCGCGGCCACCGGCTACAAGCTGCACTACCCGTTTCTGGACCATGCGCTGCTGACCTGGAAGGGCATGGCGCCTGCGCTGTACCTCAACATCTTCGCGCCGCGTTTCGACCGTCTGGCCGTACTCGGCATGGTGGAGGCCAGCGGCCTGGGATGGCAGGGGCGCTACGAGCAGGCCGAGCTGGTGGCGCGCTACTTCAAGGGCCTGGATGAGGGCAAGGCCGCCGCCACCGCCTTGAAGACGGCCAAGGCCGGGCCACCACCCGATCTGTCGGGTGGCTACCAATACCTGCGACTCGAGCGCATGGCCTACTACGTGAACAAGGACGTCTACCGCGCCACCGTGCGCAAGGCGACCGACGCGCTGGCCTGACAGAAGACACCCACAAGAGGAGACAACGCATGCTGCCCGTGGACGAAATCCGGCTCAACTTCAACCCGGCCTCGCTGGCCGTGCTCAACGGCGTGCTGGCCTTCCTGATGTTCGGCATCGCACTGGACACGCGCATCGACGATTTCCGCCGTGTCATGCGCATGCCGCTGGCGTTCACGGTGGGCATCGTGGCGCAGTTCGTTGCATTACCCGCCATCACCTTCGTGCTCACGCTGTTGCTGCAGCCCGGCCCCAGCATTGCGCTGGGCATGATCCTGGTGGCGTGTTGCCCTCCGGGCAACGTGAGCAACATTCTCACCCACCGGGCCAACGGCAATGTGGCGCTCAGCGTGTCGATGACGGCGGTGTCCAACGCGATCGCCATCGTCGCCATGCCGCTCAACTTCGCGTTCTGGGGCGGCATCCATCCCACCGCGGCGCCGCTGCTCAAGACGATTGCGCTGGACCCGCTGGAGATGGTCGGCCACATCCTGCTGATCATCGGCGTGCCCTTCGTGCTGGGGCTCTGGTGCGCTCACCGGTTTCCCAACTGGACCCTGCGCTTCAAGAAACCGGTGCGCGTCCTCAGTTTTCTCGCGCTCATCGCCTTCATCGTCGGTGCCATTGCCGGCAACTGGCGCTATTTCCTGGACTACGTGGGCCTGGTCTTGCTGGCGGTGGTGATCCACGACGCGCTGGCCTTTGGCACCGGCTACGCGATCGCGCGCGCCGCCGGCCTGCCGGACTACGACCGGCGCGCGCTCTCCATCGAGGTCGGCATCCGCAACGCGGGGCTGGGCCTGGTCATCATCTTCAGCTTCTTTGGCGGGCTGGGGGGCATGGCGGTGGTGGCAGGCGTGTGGGGCTTCTGGGACATCATCGCTGGCCTGATCCTGGCCAGCTGGTGGGCCAGGCGGCCCTTGCAGGGCGGCGTCCCGGCGGCCCCGAAATGAGCCCCGGCCACGCGGCCCGGCGCGTGCTGGTCACGGGCGCCGACGGCTTTCTCGGGCGCGGCCTGGTCGCGGCGCTCGCGCAGCAACCCGGGGTGGAACAGGTGGTGGCCGTGGACGTGCGCGAAGTGCCTGCCGAGCGCCGCCTGCCCGGTGTGCTGACCGTGGCGCAGGACGTGCGCGACGCGGCCCTGGCAGACACCATGGCGCGCCACGCCATCGATACCGTGGTGCACCTGGCTTCCATCGTCACGCCGGGCAAGGGCTCGAACCGCGAGTTCGAACACTCGGTGGACGTGGGCGGCACGCGCAACGTGATCGACGCCTGCCTGGCCCATGGTGTCCGGCACCTCGTGGTCTCCAGCAGCGGCGCCGCCTACGGTTACCACGCCGACAACCCGGCTTGGCTCACCGAACACCATCCCCTGCGCGGCAACGAGGTGTTTGCCTATGCGCACCACAAGCGCCTGGTGGAAGAGATGCTGGCCGAGGCACGCGCAGCGCATCCCGCCTTGCGCCAGACCGTGCTGCGCATCGGCACCATCCTGGGCGAGCGCGTGGACAACCAGATCACCGCGCTGTTCGAGAAGCCGCGCATCCTGGCGATTGCTGGCAGCGACAGCCCGTTCGTCTTCGTGTGGGACGAGGACGTGACCGGCGCCATCCTGCATGCCTTGAGCGGCCAAGGCGTGCCGGGTTGCTACAACCTCGCTGGAGATGGCGCACTCAGCCTTTTCGAGATCGCGCGCCGTCTGAACAAGCAGCCGCGCGTGCTGCCAGCCGGCGTGCTGCGCCTGGCACTGCGGGTCGGATCTGCGCTGGGCCTCACGCGCTACGGCCCCGAGCAACTGGACTTTCTGCGCTACCGCCCGGTGCTGCTCAACACCGCGCTGAAGCAGCGGTTCGGCTACACACCGCAGAAGACCAGCGCCGAGGCGTTCGAAGCGTTCGTGGCCGCGCGTGAGGCCCAGGGGCGGCCGGTGAGGTCGCCCGCATGACGGTGCTGCCGCTGTCTCGTGGGGACCTGCTGCGCGCGCTGGGCGTGGTGGTGATCTGGGGTCTGAATTTTGTGGTGATGAAGGTGGGTTTGCAGGACGTGGGCCCCATGTTGCTGGGTGCGCTGCGCTTCGCGCTGGCGGCCTTGCCCTTCCTGTTGTTCGTGAGTTTCCCCAAGCTGCCATGGCGCTACGTGGTGGGCTACGGCCTGGCGCAGGGATTGGGGCAGTTCGGGTTTCTGTTCCTTGGGCTGAAGCTGGGCATGACCGCGGGCATGGCCTCGGTGGTGATGCAGACGCAGGCGTTCTTCACGCTGCTGCTGGCGGTGCCGGTGCTGGGCGAACGCGCACGGGGCGCGCAGTGGCTGGGCCTGGGTGTGGCGCTGGCGGGCTTGTTGCTGATCGCCACGGCACACGGCGAAGGCCCGGGTCAGATGACGCTGGCGGGCTTCGTGCTCACGCTGTCGGCCGCGTTCATGTGGGCGGTCTCCAACCTGGTGGCGCGCCTGGCCAACCGGGTGTCGGACTACGACCCGCTGCCTTTCATTGTCTGGAGCAGCGTGTTCCCGATCCTGCCGTTCCTGTTGCTCGCGGTCTGGATGGATGGGCCGCAGCTTGTGTGGCAACAGCTCGCCGGCCTGAACCTGAAGTCGTTCCTGGTTGTGCTGTTCCTGGCGTGGTTCGCCACGCTGCTGGCCTACAGCCTGTGGACCCGCCTGCTCAAGCGCCACCCGGCCGGGCGCGTCACACCGTTTTCTCTGCTGGTGCCAGTGGTGGGCCTGTGGGCGGCGTGGGTGTTCTTTGGCGAGTTGCCGTTGCCGCAGCAGTGGTTGGGGACGTGCTTGGTTCTCTTTGGGCTGGTTGTGAATCAGCTTGGAGGCTCAGTGATGGGCTGGCTGCGTAGAGGTTGAGCGTTTCGTTCGTCAACCTCGCGCCAGGCCGGAGAGCGCGCATCCGCTTCGTCCGACCCTGCCTACATGGTCGAGTGAACGGTATTCACGCAGCCGAAGGCACCGTGAAGCGGCTCGCATGACGCCACGCACGGCGCAGCACCGCAGGCGACCACGATTCCTCGGGAATCAGCAGCACGCCGCGTGAGCGCATCCAGGCACCCAGATCCACATGGCTGGTGGCCACAGTCAGGGGCACGGCCAGCAGCAGCGGCAGGGCGACCGGGGCGAGCCAGATCAGGGCCATCGGGTTGATCGCGGCCACGCCCACGGCCATCAGGCCGATCACCAGCGTCATCGGCGCCAGGCTGGTGAGCGCATCGCGCCAGCTCACGCCGTTGGCTTCCCGCGGGGGCGACTTCCACTCCAGCTTGATGCCGGTGATCGCCACCAGCACGAAGAGCGAATGCGCCAGCATGCGGATGGGGGCCTGCAGGAGGGCCAGCACCGTTTCCGCCACCGAGCTGCCGAGCAGGGCGGCCGTGCCACCAAACGACTTCTGTTCGCGCTTCATGAACACCGCCAGCAGACCCAGCACGCGAGGCAGGAACAGCATCGACAGCGTCCAGGCCCACAGGGCACGAAGCTCGTCCGGCATGGCTTGCCAGAAGGTGGCCATGCCCGCGTCGGACACCCACAGCGCCGTGCCGAAGCTCAGGAACGCCAGCCACAGCGGCGCCGAGATGTACGACATGGCACCGATGGCGAACATCGTGCGGTGCACGCGGTGGATGCCGGGTTCGGCCATCAGGCGCGAGTTCTGCAGGTTGCCCTGGCACCAGCGGCGGTCGCGCTGCAGTTCGCTCAGCAGATCGGGCGGCTGCTGCTCGTAGCTGCCGGTGAGGTCGGAGACCAGCCACACGTGGTAGCCGGCGCGGCGCATCAGCGCGGCTTCGACGAAGTCGTGGCTCATGATGCCGCCCGACATGCCGCCGGTGCCCTTGATGGGCGCCAGCGCGCAATGCTTCATGAAAGGCTCGACGCGGATGATGGCGTTGTGGCCCCAGTAGTGCGACTCGCCGAGCTGCCAGAACTGCATGCCCAGCGTGAACAGACGACCGGTGACGCGTGAGCCGAACTGCTGCGCGCGGGCGTGCAGCGTGGCGTGGCCGATGGCCTGCGTGGCGGTCTGCACGATGCCGGCTTGCGGGTTGGCTTCCATCAGCTTGACCATGGAGACGATGCAGCTCCCGCTCATGACGCTGTCGGCATCGAGCACGACCATGTAGCGGTAGTCCTTGCCCCAGCGGCGGCAGAAATCGGCCACGTTGCCGGCCTTGCGGTGGCTGCGGCGCGTGCGCAGGCGGTAGTACACCTCGATCTGCGGCAGTTCGGGCTGGGCGGCGAGCGCAGCGCGCAGGTCTTCCCAGGCCGACTTTTCGGCCGCAGCGATGGCGGGGTTGTAGCTGTCGGACAGCACGAACACGTCGAACTGGCGCGAGTGGCCGGTGGCGGCCAGCGATTCGCAGGTGGCGCGCAGGCCGGCGAACACCGTGGCCACGTCCTCGTTGCAGATCGGCATGATGATCGCGGTGCGAGCGTCCGGGTTCATCGGGTCGTTGCGCACGGAAGCTGCCGACAGGGTGTGGGCGTCGCCCCGCAGCGAGACCCAGAACCCCATGAGCGCGGTGACGAAACCGGTGACCACCCAGGCCGAGAGCAGCGCGAACAGCGCGAGCTGGCCGTACTGCAGCCACGGGTTCGGGTGGACCGGCTGCGCATCGGCAAACAGGCTGGTGGCAAATGCCGTGCTCAGCACCGTGAGCAGCGCGAACACCGCGCGGCGGCGGTTGGCTGCACGTTGCCAGGCCATGGGCTGTTCCGCGCTTTCGCGCGTGGCGTCATCGCGGTTGTACGGCGGCAGGGCACGGCTGGCGGTGCTGAGCAGCGCGGTACCGATGCTGTTCCAGAAACCGCGCCACGGGCGCGGCACCATGGAGCCACGGTTGATCGGCGGCGCGGTGACCGAATTCGGATGACGCACTTCGCGCAGGTGGGTGCTGGAGGGCGTGGAGCTCATTCGGGTAGCAGCAGATGTGTCCATGTTTCGCTCACGGTGTCGTTGATGTGTTGGAGGTAGGCGCGCAGCTCGACGGGCTGCTTCGCATCGATGCGCTCAACGCGCAGGCTCACGCGCCAGGAGCGCGTGGCGGGGTTGGGATAGGCCAGCGCTTCGATCACGCGGCCGTTGCTGTTGGCCGTGACCACCGCGCGCACCGGTGCGCCGGCGGGCAGGGCGTCCAGGGCCGGGCCGGTGAAATCCAGCACGTACTGCGGTTGCTGCAGTTGCTCGGCGGGTGTGAGGCGGGTGAAGCCGTAGCCGCGGCGCGTCTGCGTGACCCAGCTCGACGGCGGGCGCTGCTGGTTGTCGCCTTGCCAGGCCATTTCGTAGGCCACTTCCAGCGGCTGGCCCGGTGCTGGCAGGGTGGCGGGCACCCAGTAGGCAACGATGTTGTCGTGCGTCTCGTCGGGTGTCGGCAGCTGCACCAGTTCCACGCGGCCGGCGCCCCAGTTGCCCAGGGGCTTGATCCAGGCGCTCGGACGGCGCTCGTAGCGCGCTTCCACGTCTTCGTAGCTGGCGAAGCTGCGGTCGCGCTGCATCAGGCCAAAACCGCGCGGGTTCTGCATGGCAAACGAACTCACCGCGATGCCGTTGGGGCGCTGCAAAGGGCGCCACATCCATTCACCTTCGCCGCTGACCATCATCAGGCCGTCGGAGTCGTGCACTTCGGGACGGAAGTCGCCGGGCGCGGGCTGGTTCTCGCCCGAGAGGAACATGCTCGTGAGCGGCGCGATGCCCAGCGTGTTCACCGGGCCGGCACCGGCACGCAGGTAAACGCGCGCCGTCACCGTGGTGGTGGTCTGCTGGCCCGGGCGCACCACGAAACGGTAGGCACCCGTGGCCCGCGGCGACTCCAGCAGCGCCAGCACCGTCACTTCAGTGGCACCGGCGGCAGGACGCTGGATCCAGAACTCGGAGAAGCGCGGAAATTCCTCACCGCTGCCGCCCACCGTGTCGATCGCCAGGCCGCGCGCGGACAGGCCGTATTGCTGGCCTGCACCGAGCGCGCGGAAGTAGCTTGCGCCCTGGAACACGATCAGCTCGTCCTTGTACTGCGTCCCGTTGAGCGGGTAGTGCAGGCGGAAACCGGCATGGCCAAGGTCGCCCCAGGGGGCTGGGTTGAAGGTGTTCTTGCCGTAGTCGAAATCGGCGCCGCGGTAGGGCAGGTGGCTGACCGAGCCCTGGGGCGTGATCTCGTGGATGCGGACCGGCTCGGTCTGGTAGAGGCCGAGGTGGAAGAACTGGGCCTCGAAAGGCAGCTGTTCGGCGCGCCAGACCGATTGCGCCGGCTTGAACCGGATGTCGCGCAACTGGTCGTAGGTGATGTTGGCCAGCTCGGCCGGCAGCTTGTCGCTGTTTGCGCGATAGGGCTCCGCAGCGCGGGTCTGAGCCAGCCGGCTCACGCTGTCGAAGTCAAAGGCCTGGGCGTGCGCTGACGCCCCGAAAAACAGGGCCTGCAGCGCAAACAGCACCGCCCAGCGGCGGGTCTGCTGCAGCGTGTGATGAGGCGAAAAAGACAGGGTCATGCCCTGTATGGGGCAAGGCCTGTGCCAGCGCGAAAAAGCGCTTGTGAATCAAGCACTTGCAGCAGCGGCCTGCCCCCGGAGCCGTCTCAGGGTATTCCCGAGGGGCTGAAAGTTCGCCTTTTTGTCGCCAATCAGCGACAGCGGGACACTTGCTTCAGAAAAACTTCAATGAAAACAACAGCTTGAGCGTGTCACTCATCGGCGACAAGGTCGCTGCCCACGCCCGGGGAAAGCCCGAAACTGTCGCTCTTGAACAGACCCGGCGTGAGGGCGTGTTTCTGCAGCAGACGGTAGAACTCGGTGCGGTTGCGCTGCGCCAGGCGTGCGGCATCGGCCACGTTGCCGTCGGTCATCTTCAGCAGGTCGACCAGGTACTCGCGCTCGAAACGCTGCTTGGCATCGGCAAAACTGAGGACCTCCACCGACGGCGTGCGCAGCGCGCGCTGCACCAGCGCGAGCGACACCAGCGGCGTGGTGGACAGGGCGCAGACCTGCTCCACCACGTTGTAGAGCTGGCGCACATTGCCCGGCCAGGCGGCCATGGTGAGTGCCTTGAGCGCTTCGGGCGCGAAGCCCGAACTGCGCTTGCCGTATTTGGCCGCGAGCTTGGCCAGGAAGTGGTTGGCCAGCAGGGCGATGTCCTCGCGCCGTTCGGCCAGCGTCGGCAGCGTGAGCGTGACCACGTTGAGCCGGTAGTACAGGTCCTCTCGGAACTGCGCGGTGGCCATGGCGTCTTCGAGGTTGCGGTGCGTGGCCGAGATGATGCGCACGTCCACCGGCAGCGACTGGCTCGATCCCAGCGGGCGCACCGCGCGCTCCTGCAGCACGCGCAGCAGCTTGACCTGCAGCGCGGGCGGCATGTCACCGATCTCGTCGAGCAGCAGGGTGCCGCCATCGGCCGTCTGGAACAGGCCCTTGTGGTTGGCCACGGCGTCGGTGAAGGCGCCCTTCATGTGGCCGAAGAGTTCGGACTCCAGCAGCGCTTCCGGAATGGCGCCACAGTTCACCGCCACGAAAGGCTTGTTGGCGCGCGCGCTGGCCTTGTGGATGGCGCGTGCGAGCATTTCCTTGCCGGTGCCGGAGTCGCCGCGCAGCAGCACGCTGGCGTCGCTCTGGGCGACCATGCGCGCTTCGGCCAGCACGTCGGCCATGCGGTTGGAACGGCTCACGATCTCGCTGCGCCAGGCCTCGTCGACCTGCGCGCTCTGGTGTGCGGGCGCGCCCAGGGCCAGCGCCTGGGCGATCTTCTCGAGCAGTTCCTTGGCGTCGTAGGGCTTGGTGAGGTAGGTGAAGACGCCGCGCGCGGTGGCCTCCACCGCGTCGGGAATCGTGCCGTGCGCGGTGAGGAGGATCACCGGCAGGGAAGGGTGGCGCGCACGGATCTCGTCGAACAGCGCCAGGCCGTCGCGCCCGGGCAGGCGCACGTCGGAGAGCACCAGCTGGGGACGTTCGATGTCGAGCTGCGCCAGCGCCGCCTCGGCCGAACCCACGGAGGTGATGTGGTAGCCGGCCGAGCCCAGTCGCATGGCCAGCAGGCGCAGCATGTCGGCGTCGTCGTCCACCACCAGCAGGCGCGCGCGGGGCGTTCCCGAGGCGTTGGCGGTGGTCACGGCGGCGTTCATCGCGACGGTGGGGCGTCAGGGCGCGGGCCGCGCAGGGGTGGGCGCGGGTGCCGAAGCCGGCGGTGCGGGGGTGGCGCTCGGGCGCGAATTCAGGCTGCGCTCGATGGCGCGCATGGCTTCCAGGCGTTCGTTGAGCTGGTCGATGCGGCGCTGGCTGTCGCGCAGTTGCTGCTGGTGGCGGTCGTTCAGGTCTTCCAGCCGGCGCATTTCCGTGAGCCGTTCGGCCATCAGGCGCGCCAGCGGCTTGAGCTGCACGCTCTCCGGCCCAGGGTGTCCGACCACGCGCTGCACCAGTCCCAGCGAACGGGCCGTGTCGGCCGGCAGGTGGGTGTGCATGAGTGCCAGCGCCAGTTGCATCTGGCGCAGCGGCACATTGCCGGGATCGCCCAGCACCACGATCTCGGCGGCCAGATCGGTGGGGTTGAGCACACGCAGGCGCTCGGCGTAGGTGAGCAGCGCGGTGATGACGTCCGGTACCGCGCGCGACTCCGAGTCGAGCACCACCGGCGGCTGCACCGGCGGTGGCTGAACCGGCGTCACGGTGAGCGAGGGCGGGGGCGGCGGCAAGGGCGATGCGGCTGGAGGAGGCGTCAGGACCGAAGGCACCACGGGCACGGTTTCAACGGGTGGCGCCGCGGGGGCGGTGCCGCAGGCCACCAGCGTGCTGGCCAGCAAAGTCAACAGGCCGATGCGCGAAGCGCGAGGCAATACAGGTCGCGAAACACCGCGGATCCGGGTTTGCCGGGCCGCAGGTGTTGCCCCCTGGAGGGGGGAAGCGTGTTCGCTGGGCGAACACGCTGCGGGGGTGTTCATATCTAGCATGGAAGTTCGATTCGGAAGTGGGCGCCCTGGCGCCGGGGCAGCAGTTCGATGCGACCCCCGTGAGCCACAATGTACTCGTGCACGATGGACAGGCCGATGCCCGTGCCACGTGCAGCGCCCTGGGGTTGTCTTTCGCCGCGGTAGAAGGGCTCGAAGATGCGGTCGCGATCGGCCTCGGCCACCCCCGGACCTTCGTCCAGGATGTCCAGGCAGGCCCGGCCCGGCAGCTCCACCAGCGAAAGCCGGATCTCGCCGCCCTGCGGCGAAAAGCGGATGGCGTTGGACAACAGGTTGCTCACGGCGGAGGCGATCTTCTCGCGATCGATCTGCAACGTCACGGGCGCGCCGCCGGCGTGCACGCGCAGACCCTGCGCCTGCCATTGAAGACGCTGGGTGTCGATCTGGTCTTCCACCAGCGCCAGCAGGTCGGTGCGCTCGCGCTTGAGCTGGCGCGCTTCGAATGCCGCGGCGTTGAAGCGCAGCAGTGCCTCGATCTGGTGCTGCAGCAACTGGGTGTTGTGCCGCAGGATCGTCACCACCTCGGCCTGGTTGGGATTGAGCGCGCCGGCCACCCCATCGCCCAGTACCGCCACGCCCTCGTGCATGGAGGCCAGTGGCGTCTTGAGCTCGTGCGACACGTGCCGCAGGAAACGCGCCTTGTCGGCATCGAGCTCGGTCAGGCGCAGCCGCAGCCAGTCCAGCTGCTGGCTCACGCGGCGCACGTCGGATGGCCCGGGAATTTCAATGGGCACGTCCAGGCGGTTTTCACCCAGGCCCTGGATGGCCTTTTCGAGACGCTGGAAAGGCCGCGCCAGCCAGATGCCGAAAGCCAGCGCCATCACGGCTGCCACGCCGATCGAGCCCACCACCTGCTGGGTCAGCTCCTGGCGGCTCGTTTCGAAGCGCGCCTGCAGCGCGTCGTTGCGGGTCCTGATGATGGACTGCACCTTCTGCGCGATGGACGCGCTGTGGCCGTCGACCTCGCGGAAGACCCGGGCCACTTCGCGCTCCCGGTCCAGCGCGGTTTCGGGCGGGCCGTCGAGCAGGCCGACGATCACATCGAGCCGGTCGCGCCAGTTGTAGGCGTACTCGGGTGGCAGCTCGTTGTCCTCGAGCCGGCGCAGGATGTCGCGCGCGTTGCCGGCGGCTTCGTCGAATCGCTGGCGCAGCTGGTTGTCCCGCAGCACCAGCGACTGTCGCGCTGCGCGCTCCATGGTCAGGCTGCGTTCGGAAAGCGACTGCGCGGCGGTCGACAAGGCAATCGCCTGCGACGCGCTGTCCCGGCTCTGCGCCATCAAGGTCTCCAGCGAGAACAGCGCGCGCAAGGCCGCTGCGCCCAGCAGCGCACCAATGAGCAGAAAGGCCACCAGCAGCAATTGCTGGAACGAAAAGCGCATCGGTTTCATCGGGTCAACATCTGGGAGCCGGGCCTCATCGCGAAACACCGCGTAACTGGCTTTGGCGCGGGGGTGTCATACAGACTCGCGGACCAGGACTTCACCGCGCAGGGAGTGCGGCCGGGTTTCGGTGATTCGCACGTCGATCATCTGCCCGATGAGGCGCTGTGCCTGCGCACCGCCCTCGAAGTTCACGATGCGGTTGCATTCCGTGCGTCCCATCAGCTCGGCCTCGCTCTTGCGCGAGCGGCCCTCCACCAGGATGCGCTGCACCGTGCCCTCGCGGCTGGCACTGATGCGCTTGACGTTGTCTTCGATGACGGCTTGCAGGTGCTGCAGGCGGCGCAGCTTCACCTCGTGCGGCGTGTCGTCAGGCAGGTTGGCTGCGGGTGTGCCGGGCCGCGGGCTGAAGATGAAGCTGAAGCTGGCGTCGAAGCCGACGTCGTGGATGAGCTTCATCATCTTGTCGAAATCCTCGTCGGTCTCTCCAGGAAAGCCGACGATGAAATCGCTGCTCATGGCGAGGTCTGGCCGGATCGCGCGCAGCTTGCGCACCGTGCTCTTGAATTCCATGGCCGTGTAGCCGCGTTTCATGGCCATGAGGATGCGGTCGCTGCCGTGCTGCACGGGCAGGTGCAGGTGGTTCACCAGCTTCGGGATCCTGGCGTACGCCTCGATCAGGCGCGGCGTGAATTCGTTGGGGTGGCTCGTGGTGTAGCGGATGCGCTCGATCCCCGGGATCTCTGCCACGTACTCGAGCAGCAGCGCGAAGTCGGCGATGTCCGCGGTGTCGCCCATGGTGCCACGGTAGGCGTTCACGTTCTGGCCGAGCAGCGTCACTTCCTTCACGCCCTGGTCGGCCAGCCCAGCCACCTCCACCAGCACGTCGTCGAACGGCCGGCTCACTTCCTCGCCGCGCGTGTACGGCACCACGCAATAGCTGCAGTACTTGGAGCACCCTTCCATGATCGAGACGAATGCGGAGCCGCCGTCGACCTTGGCCGGGGGCAGGTGGTCGAACTTCTCGATCTCGGGAAAGCTGATGTCGACCTGGGGCAGGGCCTGGCGCGCGCGCTGGTTCAACAACTCGGGCAGGCGGTGCAGCGTCTGCGGGCCGAACACCACGTCCACATAGGGCGCGCGCTTGATGATCTCGGCGCCTTCCTGGCTGGCCACGCAACCCCCGACGCCGATCAGCACGCCTTTGTCCTTGAGGTGTTTCACGCGGCCCAGGTCGGAAAACACCTTCTCCTGCGCCTTCTCGCGCACCGAGCAGGTGTTGAAAAGAATCAGGTCGGCCTCTTCGACATCCTGCGTGGGTTCATAACCTTGCGCCGCGCCGAGCACGTCGGCCATCTTGTCCGAGTCGTACTCGTTCATCTGGCAGCCAAAGGTTTTGATGAAGACTTTCTTGCTCATGGGGAATTCCGATCGGAAATGGCTGCGGCCTGCCGGGCACGGCCGGCGAAGCGGACCGATTGCGGCCGCTCAGTTGCTCTGGACGGGAGCCGACGTGCCGGCGGCAGGCGTGCT
This sequence comes from Hydrogenophaga sp., assembly GCF_051858985.1. GTDB lineage: Bacteria > Pseudomonadota > Gammaproteobacteria > Burkholderiales > Burkholderiaceae_C > Hydrogenophaga. Next base: position 300,123 of record NZ_JBHYGM010000003.1, read on the forward strand.
CTGCTGGGACTCGAAGACGTAATTGCGCTGCACGCCGTTGCCGGCGCGCTTGACCTTCGCCTCGGCCTCCGACAACAGCCACACCTGGTGAACCTGACCGCGCAGGTCGAGCGTGTAGTTGACCGTGAGTTCCTGGTTGACCAGGGTCGCGGGCTGCACGAGGCGGTTGCTGGTGTCGAGGATGCGCGCACCGGGCGCGAAGCGCGTGGGCTTGTCGTCCATGGCCACCAGCGGTGGCTGCACCACCACCATGGAGCCGCGCAGTGCCTTGGCCGGAAACTCGCGTTGCACCGCCTGCGCATGGGCCGGTGACAACGGGGTGAGCGAGAACAGAAAGACGGCCAGCAGGCCGGTGGAAAGCAGGCAGCGGTTCATGGTGTGTGTCCAGAGGCTGTGGGAGGAAAACCGCACCGCATGCCAGGGGCATGGGCGAGGCCGCGATTGTCTCACGCGAGCCCCGGCGCACAATGCCACGACACCATGAAACCACACCGCCCATCGCGCCTCCCACACCGCTGGTTCCTTGCGGCCTGCCTCGCCGTGCTGCCGTTCCTGGGCGGCTGTTTCACCACGCCGCCCGATGGCGTGAAGGTGGTGAGCCCGTTCGACGTGCAGCGCTACGCCGGCAAGTGGTACGAGATCGCGCGGCTGGACCATGGCTTCGAACGCGGCCTGAGCGACGTGAACGCCACCTACAGGCTGAATGCGGACGGCTCGGTCGCGGTGATCAACCGCGGCTTCGACGCACAGAAGGGTGAATGGAAAGAGGCATTGGGTCGCGCGCTGTTCACGGGCGACGCCAACACCGCGTCGCTGAAGGTCTCCTTCTTCGGTCCGTTCTACGGGGGCTACCACGTGATTGCGCTGGACCCGGGTTACCGCTGGGCCATGGTCATCGGGCCGAACACCGATTACCTCTGGATTCTGTCTCGCGACAAGCAGCTGCCCCCAGGCGTGCGGGAACAGCTGGTGGCCCAGGCGGCCGCGCTGGGCGTGAACACCGGCGAACTGATCTGGGTCGAGCACCGCCGCAGCGACAGCTGAAGACGCGTCAGGGCGAGGTCCTGCGCATCAGGAGCACGTTCGGGGCCGGCACCTCCAGGCTCCAGCCGTGCGCGTTCGACAGATGCTCGAACGTGGCGCGGCGGTAGAACACCACATGGGTCGGGTCGCGACGGTAGTGCCATTGCGCAAAACGCGCGTCGTCGGTCTGCAGGCGCGTCATCACCGCCAGCCAGCCGCCCGGCTTGAGCAGATCGTTCAGCCGCCGGAATTCGGCGGCAGGGTGGTGGAAGTGTTCGACCACCTCGGTGCAGGTGATGAAGTCGTGGCGCTGGTCCAGCGCGGCATCGTCGGGGTGGAAGAACGGGTCGTACAGCGCCACCCGGTGCCCGGCCTCTCGCAACATGCCGGCCAGCACCGGGCCGGGGCCGCAGCCGAAGTCCAGTCCCGAACTGCCCGCTGCCAGCCGCTGCAACAGCGGGTTCGCCAGCCGCGCGAGGAACGCCCGGTAGCCGGCGTCGTCGGGGCTGTTGCGGTGCAACTCGTATTCGGCGCGCTCGGCCTCGGCCGTGGGCCAGTGAGCCGGCAGCAGAAAGGTGGCCTCGCACTGAGCGCAGCGCGCGTAGGCGCGTTCGTCGATGGTCTGGAAAGGGTGGCCGTGCGGGCCTTCGCAGACAGGGCAGTGCACGGCGCGTTGCGCGTGGTTATTTCCAGCGGACCGGTTCGATGTGGACGCTGCCCCGTTCGCTGGAGAGCGTGAGCGAACCTTCCTGCACCGTGGCCTGCAGGTGCATGCTGCGTTCGGCGAGCTGCGCCAGCGCGGGCGCCACCTCGGTCGGAAGTCGCCAGGCCTGCAGGCGCTCCAGGCGCGAGAGCTTGCTCTCGATGCCGCGCCACCACACGTCGGCCGCGCTGCCGAACGCATAGACCACCACGGCGTCGGCCTTGCTGCAGGCCTTGGCCAGCGGCTTGTCCTCCGGCTGGCCGACCTCGATCCACAGGCGTTTGCGGCCGGTGAAGTCGGTGAGCGAGACGTCAGGGTCTTCCGGGTCGGACAGGCCCGAGCCAAAGGCCAGCGTGCCGTCGCCACGGCAGGTGTCCTGCAGTTCGTGCGCGTGAATTGCCAGCGCCACCAGCCGCACCATCATGCGTTCGTCGGTCTCGCTGGGATGGCGGGCCAGGGTAAGCGCGTGGTCGGCGTAGTAGCCGTGGTCGATGTCGGCGATCTGCAGGTTTGCTTTGAAAATGGTCGATTTCAAGGCCATGCTGCATGCCCCAAATGAAAGAAGCGGGTCCGTTGCCGGAACCCGCTTCTGGAATGTGCTGGTGGCGATAGGTGGACTTGAACCACCGACATCAGCATTATGAATGCTGCGCTCTAACCAACTGAGCTATATCGCCAGCGAAGCGCGCATTATAGCCAGCTTTTGCGGGCCTCTCAGCGGTGCTGGAAGCTCGCGGGACGCTTGTTCACGAAGGCGTCCATGCCTTCTTTCTGGTCCTCGGTGGCGAACATCGCGTGGAAGAGCCGGCGCTCGAACATCACGCCGTCGGACAGGCTGCTTTCGAACGCACGGTTGACCGATTCCTTAGCCGCCATGACGCTGGGCAGCGAGAAACCGCAGATCACGAGCGCGGCGCCCAGCGCCTCCTCCATGAGCTTGTCCAGCGGCACCACGCGGCTGACCAGCCCGGCGCGTTCTGCTTCGTTGGCGTCCATCATGCGACTGGTGAGCACCAGGTCCATGGCCTTGGACTTGCCCACCGCACGCGGCAGGCGTTGCGTGCCGCCGGCGCCCGGAATGATGCCGAGCTTGATCTCGGGCTGGCCGAACTTCGCGTTGTCGGCCGCGATGATGAAGTCGCACATCATGGCCAGCTCGCAACCGCCGCCGAGCGCGAAGCCGCTCACTGCCGCAATGACCGGCTTGCGGATGGTGCGAATGGTTTCCCAGTTGCGGGTGATGTAGTCGCCGTTGTAGACGTCGGCGAAGGTGTAGCTGGCCATGGCGCCGATGTCGGCGCCTGCCGCAAAGGCCTTCTCGCTGCCCGTGACGATCATGCAGCCGATGCCCTCATCGGCGTCGAAACCCTTGAGCGCGGCGCCGAGCTCGTCCATCAGCTGGTTGTTGAGCGCGTTGAGCTGCTTGGGGCGGTTCAGCGTGACGATGCCGACGCGGCCTTCAGTGCGCACGGTGATGAGTTCGGGTGGGTTGGCTGCGGTCATGTGGGACATCTCCTGGGGCAACGGCGCCGGGTTGAAAGCCCGTGACTATATATACAGACCACTCGGGCCCCCGGGAAAACATTAACCGACCGCATGGTTGGTTAATGGTAAATTGCAGCGCAGCACACCCTTCGAGGAGACGACCGCACCATGACCACAACCACCGTTGTGTACGAAGAGCGCGGGGCCGTGGCCCTGCTCACGCTCAACCGGCCCGAGGCGCTGAACAGCTTCACCCGCCAGATGCACCGCGACCTGTGGGCCGCGCTGGACCGCGCCGAGGCCAACGCGGCGGTGCGCGCCCTGGTCATCACCGGCGCGGGGCGCGGATTCTGCGCTGGCGCCGATCTGGCGGAATTCGACTTCGAGCCCGGTCCGGACCTGGTGCAGCGCGCCGACCCAGGACCCGTCATCGACCAGGCCTTCAATCCCACGGTGCGCAAGCTCCAGGGTCTTCGCATGCCCACCATTGCGGCGGTCAATGGCGTGGCGGCGGGCGCGGGCGCGTCGCTGGCCATGACCTGCGACATCGCCATCGCCGCCACCGGCGCCAGCTTCATCCAGGCGTTCAGCAAGATCGGGCTGATTCCCGATGCAGGTGGCAGCTGGTTCCTGGTGGAGCGCCTGGGCCTGCCCCGCGCCATGGCCCTGGCCATGACCGGCGACAAGCTGCCCGCTGCGCAGGCCAGGGAATGGGGACTGGTGTGGGATGTGTCGGACGATTGTGTGGCCGCGGCGATGGCACTGGCCGAGCGGCTTGCGGTGATGCCCACCAAAGCCCTGGTCGCCACTCGCGCGTTGCTGCGCGATGCCGGCACGCGCACGCTGAACCAGCAGCTCGACGTGGAACGCGACACGCAGTCGTCGCTGGGACGCACGCACGACTACATCGAGGGCGTGATGGCTTTCCGCGAAAAACGTCCAGCCCGGTTCAAGGGCGAATGATGAGCCCGCAGGAAAAAGCAAAAAAGGTGGGCGAGACCATGTTCGCGGTCGACACTGCGAGCAAGGACACCATGGGCATGGAACTGCTGGCCTGCGAGCCGGGCCGTGCGGTCCTGCGCATGGCGGTGAAGCCGCTGCACCTCAATGGCCACCAGATCTGCCACGGGGGCTTCATCTTCACGCTGGCGGACTCCACCTTCGCCTTCGCCTGCAACAGCCACAACAGGAACGCCGTGGCCGCCGGTTGCAGCATCGAGTTCCTGCGCCCCTCCCACGCGGGCGACGTGCTGACGTGCGAGGGCGTGGAGCAGACCCTGAGCGGGCGCCACGGCATCTACGACATGAAGGTCACCAACCAGCGCGGCGAGGTGGTGGCGATGTTCCGTGGCAAGAGCGCGGTCATCCAGGGCACCGTCTTCCCGGAGGCAACATGAACACCTTTCCCCTCGAACCGATCGAGAAAGCCAGCGTGGACGAACTGCGCGCGCTGCAGCTCAAGCGCCTGCAGGGCACGCTGCGTCACGCATACCAGAACTCGCCCGTTTACCGCGCCAAGTTCGATGCCGCCGGCGTGCACCCCGATGACTGCCGCAGCCTCGCCGACCTGGCGAAATTTCCCTTCACCACCAAGAAGGATCTGCGCGACAGCTACCCCTTCGGCATGTTTGCCGTGCCGCGTGAGCGCTGTGCCCGCATCCACGCCAGCAGCGGGACCACCGGCAAACCCACGGTGGTCGGCTACACGCTCAAGGACATCGACACCTGGGCCGGCGTGATGGCGCGCAGCATCCGCGCCAGCGGCGCGCGCCCGGGCGACCTGGTGCATGTGAGTTACGGCTACGGCCTGTTCACCGGCGGCCTGGGGGCGCATTACGGCGCCGAGAAACTCGGCCTCACGGTGGTGCCCTTTGGCGGTGGCCAGACCGAGCGGCAGGTGCAGCTGATCCAGGACTTCCGGCCCGACATCATCATGGTCACGCCCAGCTACATGCTGGCCATTGCCGACGAGTTCGAACGCATCGGCATGGACCCGCGCGAGAGCAGCCTGCGCCTGGGCATCTTCGGCGCCGAGCCCTGGACCAACGACATGCGCATGGCGATCGAGGCGCGCATGGGGATCGACGCCGTGGACATCTATGGCCTGTCCGAGGTGATGGGTCCCGGTGTGGCCAACGAATGCGTCGAGACCAAGGACGGGCCGACCATCTGGGAGGACCATTTCTACCCGGAGATCATCCATCCCGAAACCGGCGAGCCGGTGGCGGACGGCGAGATGGGCGAACTGGTGTTCACCAGCCTCACCAAGGAGGCGCTGCCCATCATCCGCTACCGCACGCGCGACCTGACCCGCTTGCTCCCGGGCACCGCGCGTCCCATGCGCCGCATGGAAAAGATCACCGGCCGCAGCGACGACATGATGATCGTGCGAGGGGTCAACGTCTTCCCGACGCAGATCGAGGAACTCATCCTCAAGCGGCCCGAACTCAGCGCGCACTACCAGTGCGTGCTCACCCGTGAGGGACCCATGGACAACCTCACGGTGGCCGTGGAGACGCGCGCGGGACTGGCACCCGACAGCACCGAGGCGCGGGCCGCGGCGCAGTTGCTGCAGCACGAGATCAAGGTCTATGTGGGCAGCAGCGTGTCGATCGAGCTCAAGGCCGAAGGCGGCGTGGAACGCAGCCAGGGCAAGGCCAAGCGGGTCGTGGATCTGCGACAACGCTAGGTTCCACGGGGCTTGCACACGGTTGTGCGAAAAGTCCCCCTTTCGCGGCGGGATGGTCACACCGGGCGCAGAAATCGACCGTTGGGGGCCAACCCGCTTGGCACGTGCCCGAGCTGCGCTTACATTTCGGCAAAGTTTGGGATGCCCCATGGACAAAAACACACTGTTCGTCAAAACCGACCAGGGACGCGAGGCCCTGACCAGTCGACCGCCCGGTCTGGGTCCCCGGTTGCGCTCCCTGCTCATCATGGTGGATGGCAAGCGGGCGGTGGCCGAGCTGGACAAGCTCTCCGGCGGCGAAGGCAGCGCTGCGCCCCTGCTGGAGCAACTCGTCGCCGCCGGCTGGGTCGAGCTGGTCGAGGTGGCCACCGCGCCCGCACCGGCCGTGGCGGGCGCGGCGCCTGCCCCGGCGGAGGCACCCGAAGCCGTGGCGCTGCCACCGCTGCCTTTCAGCGAAGCGCGCCGCATGATGGTGCGGTTTCTCAACGACCAGCTCGGACCCATGGGAGAGCCGCTGGCCATGCGCGTCGAGGCCTGCAAGACACCCGTCGATCTGCTGACCGTGTTGCCGCGCATTCGCGACGGGCTCTCCAACCTCAAGGGTGCAGCCACCCTGCAGCGGTTCGATCAGGAGCTGGTGGCGCGCCTGCCGCGCTACTGAGCGCCCCGCGTCATTCCGCCAGCCAGGGCGCCAGTCGAGCCGCATCGCCCACCGCGAGGCGAACCGTCTGCGACTCGGTGGGCCATGCGAGGGAGCAATGCAGGATGCGTCGGTCTCGGGACACGACGGCTGTCAGATCGGTTCTCGTGCCGCGCAGCTCGGCCACCTCGTCGAGCTTGTGGATGCGCCACGCCTCAGGCGCTGCCCCGCGCTTCGAAGCGACGAACTCGATGCCGATCCATTCGTCACCCGGCGCCATGCCCGCGGCTTCGGCCGCGCCGCCGCGCAGCACGTTCTTCAAGACCACGCTGCCGTTGACTTCTGCAACGCGCAGGCCCAGTTGCTGGGCGAGCGGGGCCTTCTCATGCGTGACCTTGGCGCCCGCCTCCTGCAGCAGCGAGGGCAATGGCAGCTCGGCCGTGCTGTGCACCCAGGCGGCGATCTCGCCTTCAAAGCTGCGTTTTCCCAGGCGCTTGAGCGCACGCAGCAAGTCGGCCTCCCGCATGGGCCCACCCTTGCAGCGCTGCCAGAGTTCGCGCATCACGGCGTCGAGCGAGGTGTGGCCTTCGGCGCGCAGGACGAGATCGAGGCACAAGGCCACCAGCGCACCTTTGGTGTAGTAGCTGACCGTGGCATTGGGCGTGTTCTCGCCAATGCGGTAGTACTTCACCCAGGCATCGAAGCTGGCCTGCGCCACCGTCTGGACCAGCCGTCCCGGCGTCTGGCGCACCTGGTTCAGGGTCTTGGCCACGAGTTGCAGGTAGCAGGCCTCGTCGATCAGGCCCGCGCGGCGCAGCACCAGGTCGTCGTAGTAGCTGGTGAAACCTTCGAAGAACCACAGCAGCTCGGTGTGGTTCTCGGCGTCGTAGTCGTAGCGCGCGAATTCGGCGGGTCGCAGGCGCTTCACATTCCAGGTGTGGAAATACTCGTGGCTGATGAGGCCCAGCAGCGTGGTGTAGCCGTCGGTGGCTTTCAAGGCGGCCGGCTTTTCGCCGGTCGCGCGCTGGCGCGGGAGGTCGCTGCGCTGGCAGATCAGCGCGGTGGAGTTGCGATGCTCCAGCCCGCCATAACCGTCGCCGCTGGCGTACAGCATGAAGACATAGCGGTCAAAGGGCGGCTTCTCGCCGCCCTTTCCGTGCCAGAAGGCGATCTGCGTTTCGCAGATGCGCCGCGTGTCTTCCAGCAGCTTCGCGCTGTCCACCCAGGCCCCTGCGCCGCTCACCACGAAGCGGTGCGGCACCCCTCCAGCCATGAACTGGCCGCTCCAGAAACGGCCCATTTCAACCGGGCAGTCGGCCAGTTCGTCGTAGTCCCGCGCACGGTACTGGCCAAAGCCCTCGGCGTCCACGCGGTGAGGCGTCAAACCCGTGGCGACCTGCCAGTTTTCGGTGGCGGGGCCGCGTTCGATCTCCAGCGCGTGCGGCTCGTCTTCCTGCCCCAGCACCTGCAGGCACAGGCTGGTGGCGTTGAAGAAGCCGCGGGTGGCATCCAGGAAGGCGGTGCGCACCGACGCGTCAAAGGCATGCACCTCGTAGCGCAGCTCCAGCGGCTTGCCGGCAACGCAATTCACCTGCCAGCGGTGTTTGTCGAGCTGCTTGAGGTCGACTGGCTGACCGCCCTGCCAGGCACGAAGCTGCTGCAGGTGCTGGGAGAACTCGCGCACCAGGTAGCTGCCTGGAATCCAAACCGGCAGACTCACTCGCTGGTTCTTCGCCGGGCTCGGCACGCTCAGCGTGATGGCAAAGAGGTGAGCGTGGGCGCTGAGGACGGAGACGGTGTAGCGCACCGCGGCGCGAGGGGACGGGTTGCGGCCTCGCGGAGTCGTCACTTGGCTTCCTTGAGCATGGCCTCGATGCGATCCGCGGTAATGAAGCCGGGCACCCGCTTGTCGTTGGTGAAGAACATCGTGGGCGTGCCGTTGATGCCGTGCTGGCTGGCCAGCTTGCTGTTGCGTTCGATCGCGGCGGTGTCGCAGCTGGCGGCTTCGGGCGGCTGGTTGTTGAGCATCCAGCCCGTGTAGGTCCTGGCCCTGTCCTTGGCGCACCAGATGCGCTCGGTCTTGTCCACCGAGTCATCGCCCAGCACGGGAATCAGGAACACGTGGATGGTGATGTCGTCCACCTTGGCGAGCTCGCGATGCAGGCGCTTGCAGTAGCTGCAGTTGGGATCCTCGAACACGGCCATCTGGCGCGTGCCCTTGCCCTTGACCAGCTTGAACGAGTCCTTCAGGGGCAGGTCCTTGAAGTCGATGGCCGTGAGCTGTTCGACCCGCACCTCGGTGAGGTTGACGCGGTTGCGCGTGTCGATGAGCGCGCCCTGGAAGATGTAGTTGCCGCTGTTGTCCGAATAGAGCAGGCGGTTGCCGGCCAGGCGCACTTCCCACACGCCGGGAAACGGCGTCTTGCTCACTTCCTCGATGGCGGGCAGGTTGGGGAGGCGTTCGGCCAGATTCTTGCGGATCGCGGCTTCCTGAGCGTGCACGCCCAGGGACAGGGCAGCCAGCGCTGCGATCAGAAGGTGTTTGAGGAGTTTCATGTGGGGCCGTGTGTGGGCGGGTCGGGGAATGGATGCACGGGGCGGGCGCTCACGCGCCGGCCTGCCCCATGGCCTGGCGCGCGATCCAGCGCTTGAGCGGGCCGCTGCGGTCGAAGCCGGAAAGCCCCCAGTTGCGCAAGGCCTGCACGCGCGTGTCGTCGTGGGAGAAGAGCCCGAAGAGGCCGTCGGTCACCCAGCCCATGGCGCCCACTTCGGCGGCGCGCGCACGTTCGTAGCGGCGCAGCAGCTTGGGGTCGCCGAGTTCGCGCCAGTACTCGCGTTGCTGCAACACGCGCGCGAGTTCGCCCACGTCGGCCAGTCCCACGTTGAGTCCCTGGCCCGCCAGCGGGTGCATGGTGTGCGCGGCGTCGCCGGCCAGCGCCACGCCGCCCTGTGCGGTGCGGGCAATCCAGCGCTGGGCGCGGGCGAGTTCGAGGGGCCAGGCCTGGGCGGGGCTTTCCATGTGCATGTGGCCCAGAGCCTGGGCGCTGCGCGCCTGCACGGCCTGGGTGAAGGTCTCGGGATCGGCTTGCAGCCAGGCATCCGCCTGCTGTGCAGGAACTGACCACACCAGCGCCACGGAGTTCCCGGTTTCGCCGCCGAGCGGCAGCAGGGCCATCACCTCGCCGTTGGCGAACCACTGGCGGGCAATGCCCCCGTGGGGTTGCTCGCAGCGCAGGCGCGCGGCAAGGGCCTTGTGTGGATAGGGTCGCACGTCGAATTCAAGTCCCAGTTCGTCGCGCGTCTGGCTGCGCCTGCCTTCGCACACCACGGTCAGAGCCGCCTGGGGCGGCTCGCTCACGCGCTCGATGCTGCCCTGGAAGCCCACTGCGTCGTTCAGGCGCTGCTCCAGCGCCGGTACGTCCACGATCCAGGTGAGGGCATCGGCGCCCTGGTCTTCGGCGGAGAAACGCAGTTCGCCACCGTCGTCGCCCCAGACCTGCATGGCGCTCACGGGGGTGATGGGTGGCGTGCGCTCGTCCTGCGGGCCGGCTTCGGGCCAGGCGCGCACGGAACGCAGCAGTTCGCGCGAGGCGGCATTCAGGGCATAGGCGCGCACATCGCTCTGGCCAGACTCGGCGCGGGTGGTTCCGACCAGCGCCACGCGCAGCCGGTCGCGCGCCAGCAGGAGCGCCAGGGTCTGACCCACCACGCCAGCCCCACGGATGGCGACATCGAAACGCCGGGTCGAGCCGGGGCGGGGAGCAGTCGCATTCATGCAGCGATTCTAGGAGCAGGGCACAATCCGGGCCTTCTCGTCCGGGCAACCCCCACATCCGCCTGTCGCATTCCCCTCTCTCCAACATGACCGACGCTCAAGCCTCTTCCGCTGCCGACGTGCAGGCCACCATCGACCAGCTCTGGATCTACCCGGTGAAATCCTGTGCGGGCGTCAGGGTGGATGAAGCCGAACTGACGGACACCGGACTGCTCTTCGATCGATCCTGGATGGTGGTGGACGCCCAGGGAGAGTTCGTGAGCCAGCGCGAACTGCCGCGCATGGCCCTGATCCAGCCCAGCTTCAAGATGGGCCAGCTCGTGCTGCGCGCGCCGGGCATGCTGGCCCTGCACCTGGAACTGAACGCGGCCGAAGGCCCCCTGAAGGTGCGCGTGTGGGACGACGAGGTGCAGGCCTGCGACATGGGTGACCTGGCGGCCCAGTGGTTCAGCGACTTCCTGGGCCGCGACGCGCCGGCGGGTCTGAAACAGTTGCGCCTGGCGCGTTTCGACCCCGAGGTGCGCCGTCCGAGCAGCGCGCGCTGGCTGGGAGGCCGCGAGGCGGGCACCCAGTTTGCCGACGGTTTTGCCCTGCTCGTGACCAGCACGGCCTCGCTCGAAGGCCTCAACGAACGCCTGGTGGCCGCTGGGGAAGCGCCGGTGGACATGCGCCGATTCCGGCCCAACATCGTGCTGCGCGGCGTGGACGCCCACGACGAGGACCGCGTGGGCCCGCTGCGGATTCACACCGGCGGCGATGGCGCCGCGGTGATCGAAACCGTGAAACCCTGCGCGCGATGCCCCATTCCGAATGTCGATCCCGACACCGCCGCCTCCAGCCCCGCGGTGAGCGACGCCTTGCAGGCCTATCGCCAGGACGCGCGGCTCAACGGCGCAGTAACTTTCGGCATGAACGCGATCGTGACCGAGGGCGACGGACAGTTCCTGCGCGTCGGTCAGGCAGTCACCGCCGAATGGGCGTTCGACTGAGACGTCAGACGCCGGCGCGCAAGGCGAACGCGTTGCGGTACAGGCCCGGCGTCATGGCGGTGTGGTGCTTGAACTGTCGCGTGAAGTGGGCCTGGTCGGCAAAGCCGCACACGTAGCCCACCTCGGCCGTGGGCATGGGGCTCACCGCCAGAAGACGAGCCGCGCTGATGAGCCGGGCGTCAGAGAGCAATTGTGTGAAGGTCAGGTCTCGAAGCGCCAGCCGCCGCTGCAGCGTGCGCGGTGAGGACGCTGCAGCAAGTGCCAGCGATTGCACGGTCCAGCTCCGCCCCGGGTCGGCGGCCAGCCGGGCTTGCAGGTGCGCGATCCAGCCATCAGGGTCGGCGGGTGGGACGTCTGCAACGGGGTTGACGGACGCTGTCTGCCAGCGCAGTTCCCAGGCCGACACGTCGTCCGGCCAAGCGTGAGAGCGCCACGCGCGCTGGCTGCGGCTCCAGCCTGTCAGAGCTTCGGGACGAGCCCGCACACCCGGTGTCTCCAGACGTTCGCACATCGCCACAAGAAATCCGAACACCAGCAGGTCTTCGGCGGGTGTGGGCGGCAAGTGCGGGTCAAGCGATACGTGCCGGATGCGCAGCCATCCCGGTTCGGGCTGATCCACGCGCATGCGGTGGCGCGAGTGCACGAAGCGTTCCAGGCGCTGCCAGCGTTGAAGCAGATCGGCCGGGTCGCGCGCGAGCGAAAGCGCCAGCAACAGAGGCTCGTCGTCCATGCGATGCACCGCCTCGCCCAGTCGCACGATCACGTCAGGCCCATGGGCCTGCCACAGGCGATGCAGCCAGGCGCGCTTGTCTGCCAGCGGCACGTGGGCCTGGCGCACCGGTGGGGGGCCGTCGGTTGCCAGCCCTTGTCGCTTGAGACCGGTTCGCACCAGGCGCAACATGGCTTCGGAGGCGAAGTCGTTCATGTGTTGGCGGATTTCACCAGGAGGTTGGGGTCGATGGGGAACCGCTGAACGCGCACGCCTGTGGCCTCGCGCACGGCGTTGGCGATGGCCGCTGCCGTGCACACGATCGCGGTCTCACCGGCTCCCCCGGGCGCGCCGCCTTCCACCACCAGCACCACGTCCATGGGCGGAATCTGGTGCAGCAATGGTATCGGCGCCTCGGCGAAGCTGTCTGCACCGATGCGAGCGTCTGCCGCATTCAGGCGGTCGCTCAGCGCCATCCCCAGGCCCCAGACCAGATTGCCCTCGCACTGCGCGCGCACCTGGTCGGGGTTGATGACAGTGCCGCAGTCGTGGGCGCAAACCAGGCGAGTGACTCGCGTGAAGCCCTCCGCGTTGACCTCGACCTCGGCTACCACGGCGGCGTAGCTCACGTCTTTGTAAATGCCGCAGGCGACGCCGCGCCCCAGTCGCATGCCCTTCGGCGCGGCAGGCATGTCGCCAGCGCGGTCCACCGCCACCCGAAGCACGCGGGCCAACCTTGGGTCTTCAGCGTGTTGCAGGCGAAATGCCACTGGGTCCACACCAGCTTTTCGGGCGCACTCGTCAATGGCCGACTCCATCGTCAGTCCGTTGGGTCCTGCACCGAGCCCGCGCCAGGGGCCCGTGAAGACCGGGAGTCGGTGCAGCGCGAACTCGGCGCGTTTGCGTTTGCATCGATAGGGCAGCGCCGCACCCCGTGCCACGCCAGCGTCGGTCACGAAATCGGTGAGGCGCTGCGTCCAGGCGGGCAGCCCAGCGTTGGTGAAAAGAATGTGGCTGCTCACGAACGCATGCCACCAGTCGTCGATTCGGCCGTTGCGCAGGCGCACGCGGATGCGGTGGCTGGATGGCGGGCGGTGGAAGCCCTGACGGAACTCCTGCGCACGGGTCCATTGCAGCTTCACCGGTTGTTGCACCGCCTGCGCCAGCACCGCGGCCTCGAGCTCGACGGTGCAGATCGTCTTGCCGCCAAATGCGCCGCCGACGCGGGTGGCGTGCACCCGCACGCGGTCTTCGTCGAGCCCGAGCCGTTTGCAGACCACGTCGCGCTGGTAGTAAACGTCCTGTGAGCCCACCCAGAGGTCCAGCCGGCCTTGGGCGTCGAATGCCGCCACGGCAGCGCGCGGCTGGATCGGCGCGTGCGCCGCCAGCGGGATGTCGATGCGCAGGTCCACGTCCCACTGGCCCTGGCGCTCGATGGTGTCATCGTGAACGCTGTACTTGAATCCGTCTTTCTCGAGTTGGCGGTCCACGTCCACCGCACGATCGATGTCGGCCTGATTGAATCCGCCCTGTGAAAGCCAGCGTGCTTCAAGCGCGGCCTCCACTTGGTCGAGCGCGCCAGGCGTGCGCGCCACGATGCCGATGCCTTCGCTCAGGCCTTGTTGCAGGCGCTCGTCGCGCACCACTGCCACCCAGCCCGGCACCTGTCGCGCGGCGGCCTCATTCATCGAGGCCAGGGTCGTTTTCAGTTCGGCCGACACCGGTGCGCGGATCACCCGCCCAAACAGCATGCCGGGCAGGCGCACGTCGGCCACAAACACCGACGCACCGGTGACGATGGCGTGTCCCTGCTCGAGCGGCGCTGCCTGACCCACGTGGCGGGCACCCGGCTGGAAGGCGCGCAGGCTGGCCACGGGGCGTGGCTCGGCCTCTCGTTCGCCTTCAGTCTGGCCTGCGGCCAGGGCGTCGCGCAGGGTGGCGCAAGCCTGCGCCAGCGGCACGGCAAAGTCTTTCACCGATTCACTGCCCACCGTGGCGCGCACTCGCGCCATCTCGCCGGTGTGCGGCAGTCGCAAGGTGAGCTGGCCCCATTCAATACCCAGCTCCGCACACGCCACCTGCTTGAGCGCGGTGCCGATGTTCTGGCCCATCTCCACGCGCGGCAGCAGCAGCTCGTAACGGCCCTTCTGGTGGCGAATCCAGCCCAGTGCGTCCTGGTACTGAGCGACGGGACGTTTGGGAATCACCGGCAATGCGCAGCCGCTCAGGATGGTCACGCTCAACACGCCACCGGCTTGAAGAAATTGGCGGCGCTTCATGACCGCTGCCTCTGCAGCACCACGGCGCGCTGCACTCCTGCGCGAATGCGCTGCTGAGTGCCGCAGCGGCACAAGTTTCCTGAAAGCGCTTCATCGACGCGCGTGGGGCTGGGTGCGGCGTCCTGTCGCAGCAAAGCCACCGTGGCCATGATCTGGCCCGCCTGGCAGTATCCGCACTGCGGCACGCGTTCGTCCAGCCAGGCTTGCTGCACAGGGTGCAGGCGCCCGTCAGCGTCGCTCAGGCCTTCGATGGTTTCCACGGCCTGCTGGCCGACCGCCGTGACAGGGAACAGGCAACTGCGCTGGGCGCGTCCGTCGAGCAGCACGGTGCAGGCGCCGCACTGGCCGGCGCCGCAGCCGAACCTGGTGCCCACGAGGCCCAGGTGTTCGCGCAACACGGCGAGCAGTGTTTCGTCCTGCCATTCAGTCGGGACTTGGAAGCGCTGGCGGTTCACGAGGATGTCCATGGTGGTTCTCCAAAAGGGTTGGCGATGGCAGCACTGTCGCCGGGACAGGGGCCGCCGTCTTGAAGATTCGCGCCATGTGCCGCAGGGTGGCGGGGGCCGGGCAAAAAGCGGGCATCGCATACACTTCATGGCTGTTTTTCGAGGTATTCCATGAGTCTCCAATGCGGCATCGTGGGCCTGCCCAACGTGGGCAAGTCCACCCTTTTCAATGCGCTGACCAAGGCCGGCATCGCGGCCGAAAACTACCCCTTCTGCACCATCGAGCCCAACACGGGCGTGGTGGAGGTCCCCGATCCCCGACTTCAGCAACTGGCCGACATCGTCAAACCCGAGCGCGTCGTCCCGGCCATCGTGGAGTTCGTGGACATCGCCGGCCTCGTGGCGGGCGCCAGCACGGGTGAAGGCCTGGGCAACAAGTTCCTCGCCCACATCCGCGAAACCGACGCCATCGTCAACGTGGTGCGCTGTTTCGAAGACCCCAACGTCATTCACGTGGCCAACAAGGTCGACCCCATCGCCGACATCGAGGTCATCCAGACCGAGCTGTGCCTGGCCGATCTGGCCGCGGTGGAAAAGGCCGTTCACCGGGTGAGCAAGACCGCGCGCTCGGGCGACAAGGAATCCATCAAGCAACTCGCCATCCTGGAGAAATGCCAGGTCGCGCTCAACGACACGCAGCCGGTGCGCACCATCGATTTCAGCAAGGAAGAGCGGGCACAACTCAAGCAGTTCTTCCTGATCACCGCCAAGCCCGCCATGTTCGTGGCCAACGTGGCCGAAGACGGCTTCGAGAACAACCCCTTCCTGGACCGCCTGCGCGAGTTCGCGCAGAAGCAGAACGCCCCCGTGGTGGCCATCTGCGCCAAGATCGAGGCCGAGCTTTCCGAGATGGACGATGCCGACCGGCTTGAATTCCTGAAGGAACTGGGCCAGGACGAACCCGGCCTGAACCGCCTCATCCGCGCCGCCTACCAGCTGCTCGGCCTGCAGACTTACTTCACCGCCGGCGTGAAGGAAGTGCGGGCCTGGACCATCCACGTCGGGGACACCGGCCCGCAGGCCGCGGGCGTGATCCACACCGATTTCGAGAAGGGCTACATCCGCGCCCAGACGATCGCCTTCGACGACTACATCGCCCTGAAGGGCGAGCAGGGTGCGAAGGACGCGGGCAAGATGCGCGCCGAAGGCAAGGACTACGTCGTCAAGGACGGCGACGTGATGAACTTCCTGTTCAGCAGCTGATGGCCGAACCCCAGCGCCTGGCCAAACGCCTCGCGGCGCAACTTCCCTGCTCGCGGCGCGACGCCGAGCTCTACATCGCGGGCGGCTGGGTGAGGGTGGACGGCACGGTGGTGGAAGAACCGATGGCGCGCGTGAGCGACGGGCAGGTCGTCACGGTCGACGCCAAGGCCAGTCTGGAGCCGCTGGTGCCGGTCACGCTGATCTGGCACAAGCCCGCCGCTGTGGCGCTCCCTGCGGACGCGTTTCTGCCCGACGACATCGCGGCGCGCTGGCTGGCCCCAGCCACACGCTTCAAGGGCGATCGGTCCGGCGTGCGCCCCCTCAAGGCCCATGGCCACCGGCTGATCCCGGTGTCGCCGCTGGAGCCGCAGGCCAGCGGGCTGATGGTCTTCACCCAGAACCCCGGCGTGCAGCGCAAGATCACCGACGGCTCGTCGCCGCTCGAACACGAGTGGCTGGTGGAGGTGAAGGACGACGCCGGGCTGGACGACGCGGCGCGGCGCGAGGCGGTGTTGCAGTCGCTGGGCAAGCTGCTGTTCTTCGAAGGCACCAGCCTTCCGGTGGCGCGCGCGAGCTGGCAGAGCGAGCGACGCCTTCGCCTGGCCATCAAGGGCACGCTGCCGGGCCAGGTGGAATTCCTGGCCGAGCGCGCGGGCTTGACGCTGGCCGGCGTGCGCCGCCTGCGCCTGGGTCGCATCGGCCTGGACGGCCTGCCCTCCGGCCAGTGGCGTTACCTGGCCGCGCAGGAACGCTTCTGAAGGCGCGCAGCCCACACGCTCAGCGCCATCGCCAGCAGCAACACCCACAGGCCGACCTCGTTGAGCCGCAGCATGTGGCCCTGCGCGATCATCACGCCCCCGAGGGCCGCGCCCAGCGCCTGCCCGCCATAGATGCCTGAGCTGTTGAGCGCCACCGTGGCCGGTGCCAGCGCGGGCGACATGTGCACCAGCCGGGCCTGCTGTGCTGAATTCATCGAGAAGCAGCCCAGCGCCCAAGGCACCATGACCAGCGCCTGCTGCCACAGCCCGGCCTGGCCCAGCGGCCACAGCAGCAGGCTCAGGGCCATCGCCCCGAGCGCGATCAGCACGGATTGCGGCGCGCCGATGCGGTCGATCCAGCGCGACATGAGCACATTGCCCAGCAGGCCGAACGCGCCGAACCACAGGAACAGCAACGACAGGCCGCCACCTCCGAGGCCCAGCGTCTGTGCCATGTACGGCGCGAAGTAGGAAAACAGCACGAACTGGCCGAAGCCGCCCAGCAGCGTCACGCCCACCGCCATCATGAGGGGCGCCGATCCCAGCGTGGCCTGCCAGGACTGGCGCGACAGCGCCGCCGGCTTGATGCCGTTGGGCATTTCGCGCCAGACCCACCAGCCGCTGGCAAACGCCATCAGCGCCACCAGGCCGAAGGCCCAGCGCCAGCCGAACTCACCACCGATCCAGGCCGCCAGCGGCATGCCCATCACCGACGCCACCGACCATCCCAGAAACACAAAGGTGATGGCGCGTCCGCGTTGCTCGGGCGAGACCAGCAGACCCACGCTGGCGGCGGCCTGGGGCGTGAAGATGGCCGGCGCGATCACCGCCAGCACACGCAGCGGCAACAGCGTGGCGTAGCTCGGTGCCAGCGCGCAGGCGCCGGTGAGCAGGCCATACCAGATCAGCGACAGCGCGAGCAGGCGACGGCGGTCCCAACCGGCCACGAGGCTGGCAAAGGCGGGGGCACCCAGGCCCATGAGGATGGCCGCCGCGGTGATGAGCTGGCCCGCCTGAGGGATCGACACGTTCAGTGAGGTGCTGATGTCGGTGAGCGTGCCAGGCACCACCATCACACCGGTGCCGATCACGAAGTTGCCCACCATCAGCGCCCACAGGGCGCGCGGCATGGCGGGGGAGGCGGTGCTCATGGTGCGTAGGTTCCGGGAAAGAACCACAACAGGGCGGCCGTCATGGTGAGGTAGCGGGCGAACTTGCCGATGGCCATGTAGAGCACGCAGGGCCAGAAGGGAAACTTCATCCAGCCGGCTACCGCGCACAGCGGGTCGCCCACCACGGGCAGCCAGCTCATGAGGCATGCCTTGGGGCCGAAGCGTTCCAGCCAGTGCAGGGCGCGCAGCTCGGTCGAACTGCCGCGCGCCCGGTCCACCGCCTTGTGGGTATAGAAGCCCATGAACCAGCTCACCGCACCGCCCAGTGTGTTGCCGGCGGTCGCCACCAGGATCGCGGGCCAGAACATCTCGGGGTTGAGCTTGATCAGGCCGAACACGGCAGGCTCGGACCCCAGGGGCAGCAGCGTGGCCGAGACGAAGGCCACCACGAACACCGTGCTCAGCCCGTATTCCGGGAGCGACAGCAATTCCATCAGGTGATTCATCCAGGCGGGCATGAGAAACGTCGTTGGCGCGGAACAAGACCGGCGCGATCGGGTCGGGCAGGTGGATGGAAAAAACTTCGGTGCGATATCGCCTGCTGAAAAAACAGGCAGATACAATCGCCTTCCTCTCGCACCCTGCCTGGGCAGGGCTCGCGGCCGTTCAACCGCTCGACGCCGATTCTCCCACCGCCATGCAACTCGGGGCCTTCACCCTGCCCAATGCCCTGTTTGTCGCACCGATGGCGGGCGTGACGGACCGGCCGTTCCGCAAGCTGTGCAAGCGGCTGGGCGCGGGCTACGCGGTGAGCGAGATGGTGACCTCGCGCCCCGATCTGCAGGACAGCCTCAAGACCTCCCGGCGCGCCAACCACGAAGGCGAGGCCGCGCCGATCGCGGTGCAGATCGCCGGCACCGACGCGCAGATGATGGCCGACGCGGCACGCTACAACATCGACCGCGGTGCACAGATCATCGACATCAACATGGGTTGCCCGGCCAAGAAGGTGTGCAACAAGTGGGCCGGCTCGGCGTTGATGCAGGACGAGGCGCTGGCGATCGAAATCGTCGAGGCGGTGGTGGCGGCCAGTGCGCCGCACGGCGTGCCGGTCACGCTCAAGATGCGCACCGGCTGGTGCGCAAGCGTGCGCAATGCGCCCACGCTCGCCCTGGCTGCCGAAGCCGCGGGCGTGCAGATGCTCACTGTGCACGGCCGTACCCGCGAACAGGGCTACAAGGGCCAGGCCGAGCACGACACCGTGGCCCACATCAAGAGCCGTGTGCGCATTCCGGTGGTGGCCAATGGCGACATCGATTCGCCCGAGCGCGCCCGCGAGGTGCTCAAGCGCACAGGCGCCGACGCCATCATGATCGGCCGCGCCGCGCAGGGGCGTCCCTGGATCTTCCGCGAGATCGCTCACTTCCTGGCCACGGGTCAGCACTTGCCGCCGCCTTCGCTGGCCGATGTGCGCGGCTGGCTGCTCGCCCACCTGCACGACCACTACGACCTGTACGGCGAATACACCGGCGTTCGCAGCGCGCGCAAGCACCTGGGCTGGTACGCGCAGTCGCTGCCCCTGCCGCCGGGCGCTGCCGCGCTGTTCCGCTCGCGCGTCAATGCCACGGCCACGGTGGAGGCGCAGCTGCGTTGCGTGAGCGACAGCCTCGACGAATGGTCCGCCGACACCACCAACATCCCGAGAGACAACTGGAAACTGGCCGCATGAAACACAGCAAACTGCACGACTGTGTGCGTGCCAGCATGGAAGATTTCTTCCGCGATCTCAACGGCACCGATCCGGACAACCTGCACGACATGCTGGTCAAGGCGGTGGAAAAGCCGCTGCTCGAGGTGGTGATGGAGCACGCACAGAACAACCAGTCGCGCGCCGCGCAGTGGCTCGGCCTGAACCGCAACACGCTGCGCAAGAAGCTGCTCGAACACAAGCTTCTCGACTGACCGTTCCGTTTTTCATAACTTCCTCTCCCTCCATTCATGCGCGCACTCATTTCCGTTTCCGACAAGACCGGCGTCGTCGAACTTGCCCAGGCCCTGCACGCGCTGGGCGTGTCGCTCATTTCCACCGGTGGCACGGCCAGGCTGCTGGCGCAAGAAGGCCTGCCCGTGACCGAGGTGGCCGAAGTCACCGGCTTTCCTGAAATGCTCGATGGCCGCGTGAAGACGCTGCATCCCAAGGTGCACGGCGGGCTCCTGGCGCGCCGCGACCTGCCCGAGCACATGGCCTCGCTCAAGACCCATGGCATCGATGCCATCGATCTGCTGGTCGTCAACCTCTACCCCTTCGAAGCCACCGTGGCCAAGGCCGACTGCACGCTGGACGACGCCATCGAGAACATCGACATCGGCGGCCCTGCCATGGTGCGCAGCGCCGCCAAGAACTGGAAGGACGTGGCGGTGCTCACGGATGCCGCGCAATATCCGGCGGTGATCGACGAACTCAAGGCCAGTGGCGGGCTGAGCCTCCAGACCCGCTTCGGGCTGTCGGTCGCTGCGTTCAACCGCATCAGCAACTACGACGCCGCCATCAGCGACTACCTCTCCAGCATCCAGTTTGACGAAGCCGCTGCCGTGCCCGCGCGCAGTGAGTTCGCCGGCCAGTCCAATGGCCGCTTCGTCAAGCTGCAGGACCTGCGCTACGGCGAGAACCCGCACCAGAGCGCCGCCTTCTACCGCGACCTGTATCCGGCGCCCGGATCGCTGGTGAGTGCGAAGCAGTTGCAGGGCAAGGAGCTCAGCTACAACAACATCGCCGACGCCGATGCCGCCTGGGAATGCGTCAAGAGCTTCGACGCACCGGCCTGCGTGATCGTCAAGCACGCCAACCCCTGCGGCGTGGCCGTGGGTCAGGACGCGGCCGAGGCCTATGCCAAGGCCTTCCAGACCGATCCCACCAGCGCCTTTGGCGGCATCATCGCGCTCAACCGCGTGCTCGACGGCGCCGGTGCCCAGGCCATCAGCAAGCAGTTCGTGGAAGTGCTCATGGCGCCCGGCTACACGCCCGAAGCGCTGGAGGTCTTCAAGGCAAAGGCCAACGTGCGGGTGTTGCAGATCGACCTGCCACCGGGCGGTGCCACTGCCTGGGAGCAGGGCCGCAATTCGCACGACGTCAAGCGCGTGGGCTCCGGGCTGCTGATCCAGTCCGCCGACAACCACGAGCTCGCGCGCGCCGACCTCAAGGTGGTGACGAAGCTGCAGCCCACCGAACAGCAGATCGAAGACCTGCTGTTCGCCTGGAAGGTGGCCAAGTACGTCAAATCGAACGCCATCGTGTTCTGCAAGGACGGCATGACCATGGGCGTCGGGGCGGGCCAGATGAGCCGCCTGGACTCCGCGCGCATCGCCAGCATCAAGGCTGGCCACGCCAACCTCTCGCTGCAAGGCACGGCGGTGGCCAGCGACGCCTTCTTCCCGTTCCGTGACGGGCTCGACGTGGTGGTCGACGCGGGGGCGAGCTGCGTGATCCAGCCCGGTGGATCCATGCGCGATCAGGAAGTGATCGACGCCGCAGACGAACGCGGCGTCGTCATGGTCTATTCAGGCGTCAGGCATTTCCGGCACTGAATCTGGAACACCCCCGCGCCGGCGCTTCGCGCCGTCACCCCCTCAAGGGGGCGCTGCCTGCGGCCCGGCGAAGCCGGATCCGCGGCAGCTCTCGAAAACTCCCCTTCTCGCTTACAGCGTCTTGAAGATGTCGCGTGCGGCGCTCACGGTGTCCGCAATGTCCTGGGCGGTGTGTGCGGCGCTCACGAAGCCGGCTTCGTACAGCGCGGGTGCGATGTACACGCCGCGGTCCAGCAGGCCGTGGAACAACGTGTTGAAGCGGGGGCCGTCGGTGGTCATCACCCTGGCGTAGTTCTGCGGCAGTTCGTCGAACAGGAAGAAGCCGAACATGCCACCCTCGCTGTCGCCACTCAGCGCCACGCCTTCGGCGGCCGCAGCGCCCTCGAGCCCATCGACCAGTGAGCGCGTGGTGGCGGACAGTGCTTCGAAGAAACCGGGCTTGCGGATTTCCTTCAGCGTGGCCAGGCCACACGCCGTGGCCACCGGGTTGCCCGACAGCGTGCCTGCCTGGTACACCCCGCCCAGGGGCGCGAGCTGTTCCATCACCGCGCGTTTCGCGCCAAAGGCCGCCAGCGGCATGCCGCCGCCAATCACCTTGCCCATCACGGTCATGTCGGGCTCGAAGCCGGGGATGAGTTTCGCGTACACGCTCTGCGCGCCGCCCAGGGCCACGCGGAAACCGGTCATGACTTCGTCAAAGGCCAGCAGCGCGCCGTGTTGCGTGCACAGTTCCCGGCAGCGCTTCATGAACGGCACCGACGCGCGCACGAAGTTCATGTTGCCGGCGATGGGTTCGATGATCAGGCAGGCCACCTCGGGGCCGTGCTCCGCGAAGGCCGCCTCGAGCTGAGCCACGTTGTTGTATTCAAGAACCAGGGTGTGCTGCACCACCTCGGGTGGCACGCCCGCGCTGGTGGGGTTGCCAAACGTCGCCAGGCCCGAGCCAGCCTTGACCAGCAGCGCGTCTGCGTGGCCGTGGTAGCAACCCTCGAACTTGATGATCTTCTTGCGCCCCGTCGCGCCGCGCGCCAGGCGGATCGCGCTCATGCCGGCCTCGGTGCCCGAGCTGACCAGCCGCACCATGTCGATGCTGGGCACCAGTTCGATGATCGCCTCGGCCAGTTCCACCTCGCGCTCGGTGGGTGCGCCGAAGGAGAACCCCTCGAGGGCCGCCTTCTGCACCGCTTCCACCACCGCCGGGTGGCCATGGCCCAGGATCATCGGGCCCCACGATCCGATGTAGTCGATGTAGCGCTGGCCATTCGCATCCCAGAAGTAGGCACCCTGCGCGCGCTGCACGAAACGCGGCGTGCCGCCCACCGCGCGAAACGCCCGCACGGGCGAGTTGACGCCACCGGGAATCAGCGCCTTGGCGCGGTCGAAGAGCTGCTGGTTGCGGTCGGTGGTGGTCATGCGAGGATCAATGTCTTGTGGTGTCGAGCGGGAAGTCGTCGGCGTCCAGGGCGCTGTCGGAAGCGGCCTCGTCTTCGGTGGCATCGTCGTCGTGCGCCCAGAACATGCGGTCCGGCACGGCGTGTCCCATGCCGGGCTGGAAGCCCGCGTCCAGGCACTGGTCGAGGTACGTCAGTGCCTCGGCACACGCGGCCTGCAGGTCGGTGCCGCCT
The DNA here is from genome assembly GCF_051858985.1 of Hydrogenophaga sp. Classification (GTDB taxonomy): domain Bacteria; phylum Pseudomonadota; class Gammaproteobacteria; order Burkholderiales; family Burkholderiaceae_C; genus Hydrogenophaga. The sequence goes on from NZ_JBHYGM010000003.1 coordinate 323,204, forward strand.
GCGATGAGCGCGCACAGGGCCGCAGAGAGCGTGTCGCCAGCGCCGGTGAACGTGGCCTCGAAGCGCTCGTAGCGTGCCGTGGCCAGCACCGTCTCGGGCGTGGCGAGATGGCTCTCCAGGTATTGGTCGGCGGCGTTGAAGCCAGTCACCAGCGTGTAGGGCACGCCGTGCACGGCAGCAGCCCTGGCGACTTCACGTGGACTCGGCGCGCGGTCACCTTCCCACTCGGGCAGCAGCCATCGGCACAGCGTGCTGTGGTTGCCCACCAACACCGTGGTCTGCGGCAAGAGCAGTTCGGCGCAGGCATCGAGGTAGGTTTCGATGGCCACCTCGTCCCACCAGGAAAGGTCGGGCATGTAGGTGATCACCGGCACCTCTGAATAGTCGGTGGTGATCTCGGCAATGGCGCTGAGGTTCTCGGGGCTGCCGACGAATCCGACCTTGAAGGCCTGCACCGGCATGTCCTCCAGCGCGCATCGGGCCTGGTCGGCCACCGCTTCTTCATCGAAAGCGATGTGGTCGTGGATGTCGCTGGTGTCGCGCACATACGCGCCCGTGACGACCGGCAACACGTGGGCCGATGCGCTCGACATGGCGGTGATGTCGGCGCTGAGTCCGCCGGCACCGCTGGGGTCGCTCGCGTTGAAGACCATCACGCAGGGAAGGGAGGATTCGCCAGGTGCCTCGACCGCGGAAGAGGCAGCTTTGTCGGTTGTATCGGACATGAATATTGGGAAGGAATCAGGAGGCGCGACGCCCATCCGGGCAATGCGTCACACCGTGCGCCAAGTGGGATCGACAGCCGGGCGAAACGGCCCGTGGAGCGGTACATATGGCTCGATACAATGCTTGCATTCTAGAACAATGCCCCCTATAACCATGACCGAAACCAAGACTTGGATGTGCCTGATTTGTGGGTGGATTTACGACGAGGCAGCCGGTGCGCCGGAGCACGGCGTGGCACCCGGCACAGCCTGGGCCGAGGTACCGATGAACTGGACCTGTCCTGAGTGCGGTGCCCGCAAGGAAGATTTCGAAATGGTGCAGATCTGAGCTTCGATCGGCGCGCTTGATGGTCTTGTGACGGATGCGGTCGATGCATGTGACCCCTCCGTATTCCACCTGTCCCAAACTCTGGAGCCAGTGAACCGTGAGCACTACACCTGCCCTGAAAGTCCTGGTGGTTGACGACAGCAACACCATTCGCCGCAGCGCCGAGATTTTCCTCAAGCAGGGTGGACACGAAGTCCTGTTGGCCGACGATGGCTTCGATGCCCTGGCCAAGATCAACGACTACCAGCCCGACCTGGTGTTCTGCGACATCCTCATGCCGCGGCTCGATGGCTACCAGACCTGCGCCATCATCAAGCGCAACCTGCGATTTGCCAACATTCCCGTGGTCATGCTCTCGTCCAAGGACGGCGTGTTCGACAAGGCACGCGGCCGCATGGTCGGCTCGCAGGACTACCTCACCAAGCCTTTCACCAAGGACCAGTTGCTGCAGGCCGTGCAGCAATTCGGCGCCCAAAGCCTGAACGTTACCTAACCGGAGCACTGTGATGCCCATCCGCAAGATTCTCGTGGTTGACGATTCGAAGACCGAACTCATGGTGCTCTCTGACCTGCTGGGTAAAAACGGCTACACCGTGCGCACCGCTGAGAATGCGGACGAGGCCTTCCGTCGGCTAGGAGAGGAAAAGCCCGACTTGATCCTGATGGACGTCGTGATGCCCGGTCTGAATGGATTTCAGCTCACGCGTGCCATCACGCGGGACCCACAGTTTTCGAGCATTCCGATCGTCATGTGCACTAGCAAGAACCTGGAAACCGACCGTGTATGGGGCATGCGCCAGGGCGCGCGCGACTACGTCACGAAGCCGGTCAACGCGGAAGAGCTGCTGTCCAAGATCCGGGCGCTCGGCTGATTGCCGCACAGACCTGATTCACCCACAGCATGGCCAAACGTCAGTCCCTCAAGGAACTCCAGGAACGATTGGCCCAGCGTTTGACGGTCGCCAAGACCGAAGCCGTCACAGCCACCTGGCTGGCGGTGGAAGCCGAAGGGAAGCGCTACCTGCTCCCGCTCGTGCAGTCCGGTGAGATCTTTCCGTGGGCACCGGTTCATCGCGTGCCCTACACCAAGCCCTGGTACGCCGGTGTGGCCAGCCTGCGCGGCGGACTCCATGGCGTCATCGACCTGGCTCGCCTGGTGTCCGTGTCGGCCGAGGCGCCCGTCGCGGGTCCGGGCCAGGTCGAACGCGTGACCTCCGAGTCCCGCCTGGTCAGTCTTCACGCTGCGCTCGGCTTCAACGCGGTGATCTGGATCGATCGCCTGCTGGGCTTGCGAAACCCCTCCATGTTCAGTGCCGTTGGCGACGCACCCGCGAATTCGCCCGGCTATTTCACGCGCTCGCTGGTGGACCTCCAGGGCCAATCCTGGCAGGAGATCGATCTGCAGGCGCTGGTGACCGAACCCGAGTTTCTGGCGATCGCGGCCTGAGGGTCGGTCCGCCCGGCTCGCCTGGGTATTTTTCGTTTCGTTATCTGTTGGAAGGTGTTTACATGGCCATGCTTGATCGATTCCAGGGACTCTTCAAGAAGAAAGCCGGTGACGAACCCGATCTGTACCAGGCCACCGATCAGGAAGTGGCCGAGCTGGCTGCGGCGCGTCTGGCACCCGACCCCGCCAGCGATGCGCTCGCCGGCACGCCGATGGTGGACGATGAGGAAGACCTGGCCAACCAGGCGGGCCTGGTCTCGCTGCCGCTGCTGGGTCGCCGCACCGCAGAACAACACCAGCGATCGCTGGCTGTGTTGTTCACCTTTGCGCTCGTGGTGCTGGGTTCGGTGACGCTGTTTGCCCTGAGCCAGACGGACAAGGTCGGTAAGCAGGTGGCCGCGAGCGGTCAGGCCCTGATGCAGTCGCAGCGTCTGGCCAAGAGCGTGTCGCAGGCCATGATCGGCAGCGCATCCGCGTTTCCCGAAGTGCGCGACAGCTCGGACGTGATGGCGCGCACCGTGCGCGGTCTCAAGCAGGGCGACACCGAGCTCGATCTCGATGCCTTGAGCCCCGAGTACGCGGGCGAACTCGATGAACTGCTGCCCAAGGTCGACCAGGCCGAGCGCAATGCGTCGGCGGTGCTGGCGCAGCAGAACATCCTGACGCAGGTGGGTACCGCCCTGCGCACCATCAACCGCCAGTCTTCCGACTTGCTTGAGATTGCGGAAACCGTGTCCTCGCTCAAGCTGCAGCAGAACGCGCCAGCGGCCGAGATCTCTGCCTCCGGCCAGCTTGTGATGCTGACCCAGCGCATCGGCAAGTCGGCCAACGAATTCCTGACGATGGAAGGCGTGAGCCCCGAGGCCGTGTTCCTGCTGGGCAAGGACCTGAACACCTTCAAGGAAATCACCGAAGGCCTGCTGCGGGGCAGCGACGAACTGCGCCTGCGCGCCGCGTCCGATCCGCAGATTCGCGAACGCCTTGAAGCCCTCCTCAAGCTGTATGAGGAAACGCGCGTGGAAGCGGGCGCCATTCTGGGCAACCTGCAGGGTCTGGTGTCTGCGCGCGAAGCGCAGGCCAGCATCATCGGCGACAGCGAGCCACTGCGCCTGGGCCTGCAGAAGCTGCAGGGCGACCTCTCCCTGCGCTCCGGTCTGGGTGGTGGCGAGCTGATTGCGCTGGCGCTGTCGGCCGCGTTTGCGGTGTTGTGCGCCATCGGTTTTGCCGTCGTGCAGCTGCAGGACAGCCGCAAGCGGCAGATGAGCGCGGAATCGATGCGCCTGGCGGCCGAGTCGCAGGAGCAGGACGCCAAGCGCGTCAACGACGCCAACCAAGCGGCCATTCTGCGGCTGATGAACGAACTGCAGACGGTGGCCGAAGGCGACCTGACCCAGGAAGCCACCGTGACCGAGGACATCACCGGCGCCATCGCCGACTCGGTGAACTACACGGTGGAAGAACTGCGATCGCTGGTGGGCAACGTGCAGGCCACGGCCACGCGAGTGGCGCAGACCACGTCGGCGGTGGAGAGCACCTCCACCGAGCTGCTGGCGGCTTCCACCGAACAGCTGCGCGAGATTCGCGAGACCGGCCAGTCGGTGCTGGACATGGCGCAGCGCATCAACCAGGTGTCTGGCCAGGCCCAGGAATCTGCCACGGTGGCGCGTGCGTCGCTGCAGGCCGCCGAATCGGGCCTGCAGGCCGTGCAGGACGCCATCGGCGGTATGAACGCCATCCGCGACCAGATTCAGGAAACCTCCAAGCGCATCAAGCGCCTGGGCGAGTCCTCGCAGGAGATCGGTGAAATCACCGAACTGATTTCCGACATTACCGAACAGACGAACGTGCTGGCCCTGAACGCCGCCATCCAGGCCGCGTCTGCCGGTGAAGCCGGCCGCGGCTTCTCGGTGGTGGCGGAAGAGGTTCAGCGTCTGGCTGAACGCTCCGCCGATGCCACGCGTCAGATCTCGGCACTGGTGAAAGCCATTCAGACCGACACGCAGGATGCGGTGGCCGCCATGGAGCGCTCCACGCAGGGTGTGGTGGAAGGGGCCAAGCTGTCGGACAACGCAGGTACCGCGCTGTCCGAGATCGACCGCGTGTCGCGCCGCCTCGCTGACCTCATTGAACAGATCTCCAACGCCACGTCCCGCGAAGCCGATTCGGCCAACGAAGTGGCCGGCAACATCCAGCACATCTTCGCCGTGACCGAACAGACCGGCGAAGGCACGCGATCCACGGCCCAGCAGGTGCGTGAACTCTCGGCCATGGCCGAGGAACTGCGCCAGTCGGTGGCCCGATTCAAGATTGCCTGACTCCAGCCCGCTCCCAAGGCCCGCTTTTTTCCTGGATCACCATGTTCGACACCGCCACCGACACCGACAGCCAGCCGATGGACACGGTCGCCGACCTGGGTCCGCTGGCGTGGGTTTTCGATGAACTGCGCAAGTCGCTCGACGGCGCCAACAAGGCCATCAAGCGCTTCGTGCGCGAGACCGAGCAGTCGCGCCAGAACGACCTTGAGGCGGTAGACCCCGGTTCGCTGCGCGTCGCTCGCCAGCAACTGCACCAGGCCGTGGGTGCGCTGGAGATGGTGGGGCTGGGCGCGCCCGCGCAGGTGCTGCGGGCCATGGAGGCCGCGGTGCAGCGTTTCGTGCAGCGTCCGAACACCTGCACCGAGGAAGCCGCCGCCAAGGTCGAGCGCGCCAGCTTCGCGCTGGTCGAGTACCTGGAAGCGGTACTGAACAACAAACCCGTGCAGCCGGTGGCGCTGTTCGCCCAGTACCGGGAGGTGCAGGAACTCGCGGCCGCTGAGCGCGTGCACCCGGCCGACCTGTGGCCTTTCGAGCACCGGGGAGTGGAGGTCGGTGCGCCCGATGGCGTGGCACCCCTGCAGGTCAACCCGGCCATGCGGTCCTTGTTCGACCGCCTGGTGCTGCTGGTGGTGAAGACGCAGAGCCCGGCGGCCGCGCAGCAACTGGCCAAGCTCTGCGCTGGACTGTGCGCCGGCGCCGACGACGCGCGCGTGCGCACCTTCTGGCGCGTGTGCGCCGCCCATTTCGAATCCGTCGCGCAGCGCCTGCTGCCGGCCGACGTGTATGTCAAGCGCGCGGCCTCGCGCATCCTGCTGCAGTTCGCCAGCATCGCGCAGGGCAAGAACCAGATTTCCGAGACGCTGCTGCACGACCTGCTGTTCTTCTGTGCGCAGCCCAGCGGCGTGACGGCCGCCACCACGCCTCACCTGGCGGCGGTGCGTGAAGCCTTCGGCCTGGGCGGTGTCACGCCGGTGGATTACCACCAGGCCACGCTGGGCCGCTTCGACCCCGCCGTGCTGGCGCAGGCGCGCAAGCGCATCCACACCGCCAAGGAAGTGTGGTCCCTGTATTCGGGTGGCGACCAGAGCCGCGCACGCCAGGTGGCCGACCAGTTCGGCCTGATCGGCGATTCGCTGCTCAAGCTGCACCCGGCCAGCACCGTGCTGGCGCAGGCGCTGGTGAAGGCCGCCGACGCGGCCGTGCACGAGCCCGGTGGCGTTCGACCCGAGCTGGCCATGGAAGTGGCCACCACCACGCTGTACCTGGAAGCCGCGTTCGAGGACTTCGACCCCAGCGCGCCCGAGCTCACCGAGCGCACGCAGGCCCTGGCCGAGCGCCTCGAAGGCGTGCTCGCTGGCGAGCCCGCGCAGCCGCTGGACGGCTGGATGGAGCAGCTCTACCGCCGCGTGAGCGACCGCCAGACCATGGGCAGCGTGGTGGGCGAACTCAAGGTGTCGCTGGGCGAGGTGGAAAAATCGCTCGACCAGTTCTTCCGCACTCCGCAGGAGAAGGCGGGCCTGCACGTGGCGGTGTCCCAGCTGGGCCAGATGCGCGGCGTCCTTTCCGTGCTGGGGCTGGAACAGGCGGTGCACACCGTGGCACGCATGCGCACCACGGTCGACCAGATCCTCGACACCGAAGTGGACGAGGCCATGGCCCGCGAAGCCGGCACCTTCCAGCAGCTGGGCAACAACCTCAGCGCCCTGAGTTTCCTGGTCGACATGCTGAACTACCAGCCCGCGCTGGCCAAGAAGCTGTTCGTGTTCGACGATGAGAAGGGCGAACTGCTGCCGCTGATGGGCCGCACGGTGAACGCACAGACCATGCACCAGCCGGCACAGGCCGACGCCCGCGCCATCAGCGACGGCGTGCAGCGCGTGGTGGACAGCGTGCACGGCGGCGCCAGCCTCGTGGACCTCACGCAGCAGCTTGATTCGCTGGCCGACCAGGCTTCGCTGGCCGAACAATCCGGCGTGGCGCGGGCCGCGCGCGAAGCCGCTGAAGCGGTGGTCAATGACAACGCCGCTGCCGGCGCGCAGGCACTCGTGGGCTTGTCGGAAAGCTCCCACCTGGCACCGCTGGAGCCTGAAGCCACCGCCGCCGAGGACAACGACGAAGACGACCTGCTCGACATCTTCCTGGAAGAAGCCCGGGAAGTGGTGGGCAATGGCCTGGAGGCGGTGTCGCACCTGCAGGTGCAACCCGGCGACCTGGAACACCTCACCACGCTGCGGCGCGCCTTCCACACGCTCAAAGGCAGTTCACGCATGGTCGGGCTCGACGAGTTCGGCGAGGCCGCCTGGGCGATGGAGCAACTGCTCAACACCGTTCTGGCCGAACAGCGACCCGCCGGCCCGCCGCTGCTTACCCTGGCCGGCGAATCGATGACCCAGTTCGGGCGCTGGGTGAACGACATCTCCGCGCGCCAGGCCGACGCCTGGCGTTCGCAGCCTTTCCGCGCCAGCGCCGAGGCCTTGCGGGAACACGGCCAGTACCTGCCGCTGGCGGTCCCGGCCGCGAGCCGCACCGACGCGGTGCCCATGAGCGTGCCCGAACTGGTCGAGGTCGCCGAAGAAGCCACCGCAGAGCCCGACTTCAGTTTCGATCTGGACGCGCTGGCCGTGCCGGCCCCCGTGGAGGAGCCTGCTCCAGAGCCCGTATCCGAGCCCGAGCCCGAACACGATGCGTCACTGGACGAGTCGCTGGCGGTCGAGTTCGAACCCACCAACATCCAGTCCCTCGTCGAAGAGCCCGCACCCGCCGCCGGCGAAGCGACCCCTTCGATGCTGGCCGACATCGATTTCGACAGCCTGGCCGCGATGCCGAGCAGCACGCCTTCCGAGCCGACGCCCCAGGCGGATGCTGAAGCCGAACCGGTCTCCGCCTGGGCCGAGCCGGCGGACGAGACTGCGCCGGAGCCAGTGCCCGAGCCGATGCCCGAGCCGGTGGCCGACGTGCCGGTCGAATCGCCCGCGCCCATGGCAGAGGTCGAGGCCATGCCGGACGACCAGACGCGCGTCATCGGTTCGCTGCGCATTGGCCACAAGCTCTACAACGTCTACCTCAACGAGGCCGACGAGTGGTCGCGCCGCCTGAGCACCGTGCTGGCCGAATGGGCGCTGGAGCGTCACGAGCCCGTGCCCGAACAGGCGGAGGCACTGGCCCATTCGCTGGCCGGCAGCTCGTCCACCGTCGGGTTCGATTCGCTTTCCCGGATTGCCCGCGCGCTCGAGCACGCCCTGGAATCTGTGGCCATGCACCAGCAAGCCGGTCGGGCTGCCACCGCGGAGCAGGCGCAACTCTTCGAGCAGTCCGCCGACGACATCCGCCGCCTGCTGCACCAGTTCGCCGCCGGTTTCCTCAAGGAACCCAGCGCTGACCTGCTGGCCGCGCTGTACCGGGTGGTGCACGATCCCGAGCCCGAACAACAGGTCCAGCCCGAGGCGGATGCGGCGGTGCAGGCGCCGCTCGAGACACCGATGGCCGAGCCGGTCTCACCGGTGCTGGAGCTCACCGGGTTCGAAGTCAGCAGCCTGGGCGACCTCACGACCGGCTTCACGGCGCCGCACGCCGACCTCAGCCGGCCACAAGGCCCCGTGCAGGATATCGACGACGACATCGATGTGCTCGACACCATCGACGTCGACCTGTTCCCGATCTTTGCCGAAGAGGCGATGGAACTGCTGCCCCAGCTCGCTGGCGCCCTGCGCCAGTGGGTTTCGCGGCCCGACAACGCCAGCGCGCGCGCCGAGGTGCTGCGCAACCTGCACACGCTCAAGGGCAGTGCCCGCCTGGCCGGCGCGCTGCGCCTGGGTGAAATGGCGCACCGCATGGAAACCACGGCCGAACGCCTGGGCTCCGACGTGCAGCGCAGCAGCGATCTCGAGCCACTGCAGACCGCCTTTGACGCCATCAGCGCGCGCTTTGACCTGCTGCGCAACACCGACCCCCAGGCGCAGGACGTGGTGCAGACCGCGCCCGAGCAGGTGGCGAGCGTCACCCCGGCGGTGGTCGAGCCGATCTCCGCGCCGGACGTGGCGCCTGTGGGCGAAGCGCTGGTGCAGGTCGATACCGCAGCAGCACCGGCAGGCCTGGCCGGGCTCACGCTGCCACAAGCGCCGGTTCCGGTGCAGGCGCGCGCAGGTGCCGCCGTGCGCGTGCGACCCGAACTGCTGGACCGCCTGGTCAACCAGACCGGCGAGGTGATGATCACGCGCTCGCGCATGGAAGCCGAACTGGTCACCCTGCGCGGCTCGCTCAAGGACCTCACCGGCAACCTGGACCGCCTGCGCGGGCAGTTGCGCGACATCGAACTGCAGGCCGAGACGCAGATGCAGTCCCGCCTGGCCCAGGCGCGCGACGCCGACCAGTCGTTCGATCCGCTCGAATTCGACCGCTTCACGCGTGTGCAGGAACTCACCCGCATGATGGCCGAGTCCGTCAACGACGTGGCGACCGTGCAGCGCAACCTGCAGCGCGCGGTGGAATCCACCGAAGACAGCCTGGTGGCCCAGGCGCGCCAGACGCGCGAACTGCAGCGCGACCTGCTGCGCACGCGCATGGTGGAATTCGAAGGCATTTCCGAGCGCCTGTACCGCGTGGTGCGGCAGGCTTCCAAGGAAACCGGCAAGCAGGTGCGACTGGACATCACCGGCGGCAACATCGAAATGGACCGCGGCGTGCTCGACCGCATGACCGGCGCGTTCGAACACCTGCTTCGCAACAGCGTGGTGCATGGCATCGAACTGCCCGAAGCGCGGCAGACGGCGGGCAAGCCGGCCGAAGGCCAGATCGAGATCCGGCTGGCCCAGGAACTCAACGACGTGTCGGTGGTGTTCACCGACGACGGCGGTGGCCTGGACCTGGCGCGCCTGCGCGAAAAGGCCGAGACACAGGGCCTGGTGCCGGCCGGCAGCCAGCTCAGCGACGAAGAGGCCGCGCAACTGGTGTTCGAACCCGGCTTGAGCACAGCGCGCGAGGTGTCCGAACTCGCCGGCCGCGGCATCGGCATGGACGTGGTGCGCAGCGACGTGGTGGCGCTCGGTGGCCGCATCGAGACCGCCACGCAACGCGGGCAGGGCAGCAGCTTCAAGCTGGTGCTGCCGCTCACCACCGCCGTCACGCAGGTGGTGATGCTGCGGGCGGGCGCCCTCACGCTGGGCGTGCCGTCCAACTTGGTGGAGGTGGTGCGCCGCCTCAGCACCGACGACCTGAACAAGGCCTACGCCAGCGGCGCGCTGAACGTGGCCGGTGAAGACGTGCCGTTCTACTGGACGGGCGCGCTGCTGCAGTCGTCTGCCCATTCGCAGGAAGTGCACGGCCGCACACATCCGGTGGTGATCTTTCGAAGCGCGGCGCAGCGCGTGGCCATGCACGTGGACGAAGTGCTGGGCAACCAGGAAGTCGTGGTCAAGAACCTGGGCACGCAACTCTCGCGGCTGCCGGGCCTGGCGGGCATGTCGGTGCTGGCATCGGGTGCGGTGGCGCTGATCTACAACCCGGTGGCCCTGGCCACGGTGTATGGCAGCCAGGTGCCGGCCTGGGTGGCGAGCCACCAGCGCAGTGGTGCGCTGGTGTCGTCCGACGCCACGGCAACCGCCGAGATGGAGGTCAACGCCGTGCCGCTGGTGCTGGTGGTGGACGATTCCATCACCGTGCGCCGCGTCACGCAGCGTCTGCTGCAGCGCGAGGGCTACCGTGTCACGCTTGCGGCAGACGGCCTGCAGGCGCTTGAGAAGCTCCAGATGGAGCGGCCCACCGTGGTGCTGTCGGACATTGAAATGCCGCGCATGGACGGTTTCGACCTGGTGCGCAACATCCGCAGCGACGTGCGCCTGTCCGACCTGCCGGTGATCATGATCACCTCACGCATTGCCGAGAAGCACCGGGAGCACGCGCGCGAACTCGGCGTGGACCACTACCTGGGCAAGCCCTACTCGGAAGACGAGTTGCTGGCGCTGATCGGCCACTACGCCAAAGTGGCCGCTTGATTCAGGGCTGCGGGCCCGCTCCCGGGTTGGGCCCCTTGCGTTGGGGTGAGACTGAAGGCGGCCCTTGCAGCACGGTCTGGTAGTGCATGGCGCCGGCTCCTGCTGCCGCCGCAGGCGGGCCTTGAACGCCCGTCGTCGCGGGTGGTCCCTGGAACGGAAGTGCTCCAGGACCTCTGTCCGGCGAAGCGGGAGGACCTTCGAAGCGTGAAGTGGCCGGGCGTTCGCCGCGTGCGGTTTGTGGCCACGCCGGGTCACGGTGTACGGTGTCGAACTCTACAGCCGCAGCGGTTGGTGTTGGCTCAGGCCGCTCGCGCGTTGCGAAGAGGCGCGCCGCCGCACGCTGGAACAGGCTTGGTTTTCCTTCCTGCTGCTTCTGTTGCGTCTCCATCCTGCGGCGACGGGCGAGTCTCTGTTGTTCTTCATGTTCGGGTGGAGGACGACCAGAAGAATTCACAAACACAGATCTCTCTTCCATAGGCACAAGTGGGCGATCGGGATTTTTCTGATCGGGGCCGGGCATGGCAGTCTCCTGGTCAAGTGGGTGCATCGCTGCGGGAATTCCACTGTAGGAGTGCCGCGCCGTTGCCGCGCGTGCCTGTCACCAAACCGCATTCCTGGAGCCTGAACTGCCGTGGCTTTCGCCACGGACCTCACTTCAGTTCGCCGGGCTTCTTGACGACCGCGTAGCGCAGCAGCGTTCGCTCGCGGGCGAGCGCGTGGTCGACGATCGGCAGCGGGTATTGGTTGCCGAGTTCCACGCCTGCGGCGGCCAGTTCGATCTCGTTCGCCTTCCACGGCGCGTGGATGACGGCGTCGGGCAGGCCGGCGAGCTGGGGCAGGTAGCGCCGGATGAACTTGCCTTGCGGGTCGAACTTCTCGCTCTGCGTGACCGGGTTGAAGATGCGGAACCAGGGCTGGGCGTCGCAGCCGCTGGAGCTCGCCCATTGCCAGCCGCCGTTGTTGGCCGCGAGGTCGAAGTCGATCAGGTGTTCGGCGAAGTAGCGCTCGCCCCATTGCCAGTGAATGCCCAGGTCCTTCACCAGGAAGCTCGCCACCACCATGCGCAGCCGGTTGTGCATGTAGCCGGTCTGGTTGATCTGCGCCATGGCCGCGTCCACCAGCGGGTAGCCCGTGCGGCCCTCGCACCAGGCGGCAAACTGCTCCTTCGCGTGCTTGTCGCGTTCGAACTTGATGGCGTCGTACTCGGAGCGAAACGCCTTGTCCACCACATGCGGGAAGTTGGCCAGGATCTGGTGGTAGAAGTCGCGCCAGATGAGTTCGGACAGCCAGGTGCTGGCGCCGGCCATGCCCTGCAGGTGCATCTGGTAGGCCACCGACGCCAGGTACCGGACGGAGATGGTGCCAAAGCGCAGGTGCGCACTGAGGTAACTCGGCCCCTTCACGGCGGGAAAGTTGCGCGCCTCGTCGTAGCGGTCGATCCGCTCCACGAAATCCTCGAACAACTGCTGAGCGCCCGTCTCGCCCGTGGGCATGGGCAACTGCGACAGGTTGCTCGGCTGAAAGCCGATGTCGGCCAGGCGCGGCACGGGCGCGGTGTGCGACGTGGGCACCGGTGCGAGGGACCTGGTGTAGGTGGCCACCGGGTAGGCCTGGAGCTGGAAGGGCGTGATCGCCTTGAGCCAGGCGTTCTTGTAGGGCGTGAACACGCCATACGCCTGGCCGGCCTGCGTGAGCACCTCGCGCCGCTCGAAGATGACATGGTCCTTGTGGCTGTGCAGCAGGATGCCGGCGTGCGCCAGATCACCGAAAACCCGCGCATCGCGCGCGAGTGCGGCCGGTTCGTCGTCGTGGTTGGCGAACACCGCCTGCACACCGAGTTGCTGGGCCAGCGCCGGAATGGCTTCGGTGGCCCGCGCATGCAGCACGATCAGCCCGGTTCCGCGCACGCCGTGGGCGCGGCCCATCTCGCGCAGGCGTTCGTCGAGTTCCACCAGCGACTCGCGGATGAACTCCACCCGACGGTCGGCGCGCGGCAGCTCGTCGAGGATGTCGGTGTCGAACACGAACACGCACCAGGTCCGCCGGCATTGCTTGAGCGCGTGGTAGAGCGCGGCGTTGTCCTGCGTGCGCAGATCGCGGCGAAACCACATCAGGCCCTTGTCGTAATGGTTCATGGTCGAGTGTTGATCCCGCCTTGCGGCGCCCTGCAGAGTGGGCGGCTTAAAATCCCGCCATGTCCGCTGATTCTGCCTCCATCAATCTGACCAATCATTTCCTGATTGCGATGCCCAGCCTCAGCGACGAGCTTTTCGGCCGCAGCGTGGTGTTCATGTGCGAGCACAGCGAACGCGGCGCACTGGGGCTCGTGATCAACAAGCCCAGCGACATTCTCCTGCCCCGCCTGTTCGAGAAGGTGGACCTGCCCATGGGCCGCGACGACCTGGCTTCGCTGCCCGTGTTCCAGGGGGGTCCGGTCCAGACCGAGCGGGGTTTTGTGCTGCACGAGGCGGTCTCGGGCGAGGGCGAATCGGTCTATGCCTCCACGTTGTCCATTCCGGGTGGGCTGGAGATGACGACCTCCAAGGACGTGCTCGAGGCCATGGCGTCGGGCGCTGGTCCGCGCCGGGTGTTCGTGTCGCTGGGCTATGCCTCGTGGGGGCAGGGTCAGCTCGAATCGGAAATCACCGAGAACAGCTGGCTCACCGTGGAAGCCGACCCGAGCCTGATCTTCGATGCGCCGGTGGCCGAGCGCTACGAACGCGCCATGGGGTTGCTGGGGCTGCAACCGTGGATGCTGTCTCCCGACGCGGGGCATGCATAGGCATGGTGCCCCCACGCTCCGCCGCTGCGCGGGTCGCTGCCCCCCAAGGGGGCTCGGCCCGCCTTGGGAGCGGCCCGGCGGCGGGCCCCGTTTATGTCGACGTCCCGGCGCATTGCCAGATGTTCCTTGCATTCGACTTCGGTCTCAAACGAATCGGCGTGGCCACCGGCAACCGCCTCACCCGCAGCGCCACACCGCAGCCCACCATCGCCGCTGAAGGCGATGCCCGCTTCGAGCAGATCGCGCTGCGCCTGAAAGAGTGGCAGCCCGATGCACTGGTGTTCGGCGTGCCGTACCACCCGGATGGTGCGGCGCACGAGAACACCGCCCGCGCGCTGAAGTTCGCCCGTCAGTTGCGGGGCCGCCACGGTCTGCTGGTGTTCGAGGTGGACGAGCGCTACAGCACCACCGAAGCCCACAGCCTGGGCGCCAGGGACGCCGATGCGGCGTCCGCCTGCATCATCCTGGAACAGTTCCTGAGGAGCCTGCCTTGACACCGTCGCAGTCCCACCTGCCCGATGCCGAAACGCTGTACAGCGAACTGCTGGCGGCCGTGAAGTCATTGATGGGCGCGCCACCGGCGTCGACTGTGCTGGCGGGCATCACCTCCGGCGGTGCATGGCTGGCCGAGCGCCTGCAGCGCGACCTGGGGCTGCCGGGCCCTGCCGGCGTGATCTCGTCGAGCATGCACCGCGACGACTTCGCGCAGCGCGGCCTGGCCTCCAGCGCACAGACCGTGCTGCCCTTCGACGTGAACGGCGCGCACGTGCTGCTGGTGGACGACGTGCTCTACACCGGCCGCACGCTGCGCGCGGTGATCAACGAACTCTTCGACTACGGCCGCCCGGCCAGCGTGCGCCTGGCGGTGCTGGTGGACCGGGGCGGGCGCGAGCTGCCGATCGAGGCCACCGTGTGCGCTGCGCGCATCGACGTGCCGCCAGGGCAGTCGCTCGAACTCGCGCGCGACGACGGGGGTCGATTGAGCTTCGTGCTGGAAAACAAGGAAGCCTGAACGTGACGCAACGCAACCCCCAGCTCAACAAGAACGGCGAACTGGTTCACCTGCTCTCCACCGAGGGCCTCTCGCGAGAGATCCTCACGCAGATCCTGGACACGGCGGCCAACTTCGTGAGCGTGAGCAACCGTGAAGTGAAGAAGGTGCCGCTGCTGCGCGGAAAAAGCGTGTTCAACCTGTTCTTCGAGAACAGCACCCGCACCCGGACCACCTTCGAGATCGCCGCCACGCGCCTCTCCGCCGACGTGATCAACCTCGACATCGCGCGCAGCTCCACCGCCAAGGGCGAGTCGCTGCTCGACACCATCGCCAACCTCAGCGCCATGGCCGCCGACATCTTCGTGGTGCGCCACAGCGAGTCGGGCGCGCCCTACCTGATCGCGCAGCATGTGGCGCCGCACGTGCACGTGATCAACGCTGGCGATGGGCGGCACGCGCACCCCACGCAGGGGCTGCTGGACATGTACACGATCCGCCACTACAAGCAGGACTTCACCAGGCTGTCGGTGGCCATCGTGGGCGACGTGCTGCATTCGCGCGTGGCGCGCTCCGACATCCATGCCCTGACCACGCTGGGCTGCCCCGACGTGCGCGTGGTTGGCCCGCGCACGCTGGTGCCGAGCGATCTGTCGCAGATGGGGGTGCGTGTGTGCCACACACTGGAAGAGGGCATCAAGGGCTGCGACGTGGTGATCACGCTGCGGCTGCAGAACGAGCGCATGAGCGGCGCACTGCTGCCCTCCAGCCAGGAGTACTTCAAAAGCTTCGGCCTCACCCCGGAGCGCCTTCGCTGGGCCAGGCCCGACGCCATCGTCATGCATCCGGGGCCGATCAATCGCGGCGTCGAAATCGATTCGGCCGTGGTGGACGGGCCGCAGAGCGTGATCCTGCCGCAGGTCACTTACGGCATCGCGGTGCGCATGGCGGTGATGGGAATAGTCGCTGGCAACGAGGCATGACAAGATGAAGATCCTGATCCAGAACGGCCGTGTCATGGACCCGGCCACCGGCCGCGACGAGATGGCCGATGTGGCGATCGCCGCCGGCCGCATCATTGCCATCGGCAACGTGGCGCCCGACTTCCACGCCAACCGCACCATCGACGCCACGGGCTGCGTGGTGGCCCCCGGCCTGGTGGACCTGGCGGTGCGGCTGCGCGAGCCGGGCCAGGAACACGCCGGCATGCTCGAGAGCGAGATGGCCGCGGCCGTGGCCGGCGGCGTGACTTCGCTGGTCTGTCCGCCCGACACCGACCCCGTGCTCGACGAGCCCGGCCTGGTGGACATGCTCAAGTTCCGTGCCGAGAAACTGCACCTGGCGCGCGTGTTCCCGCTGGGTGCGCTCACGCGCGGCCTGCAGGGCGAAGTGCTCACCGAAATGGCCGAGCTGACCGAATCCGGCTGCATCGGCTTTGGCCAAGCCGAGGTGCCGATCGTCAACGTGCAGGTGCTGCAGCGTGCGCTGCAGTACGCCGCCACCTTCGGCTACACGGTGTGGCTGCGTCCGCAGGATTTCTGGCTGGGCAAGGGCGTGGCCGCCAGCGGTCCGCTGGCCACGCGCCTGGGCCTGGCCGGTATTCCGGTGGCGGCCGAAACGATTGCGCTGCACACCCTGTTCGAACTCATGCGCGGCGTGCAGGGCAAGACGCCCGGCAGCCCCAACGCGCGCGTGCACCTGTGCCGCATCAGCAGCGCCGCCGGCCTCGCGCTGGTGCGCCAGGCCAAGGCCGAAGGCCTGCCCGTGACCTGCGACGTGAGCGTGCACAACCTTCACCTGACCGACGTGGACATCGGGTTCTACGACAGCCGCCTGCGACTGCAACCCCCGGTGCGCCAGCAGCGCGACCGCGATGCGCTGCGCGCGGGCCTCGCCGAAGGCACCATCGACGCCCTCGTGTCCGACCACAACCCGGTGGACAGCGACGCCAAGACGCTTCCCTTCGCCGAGGCCGACCCCGGTGCCACGGCGGTGGAGCTGCTGCTCGGGCTGGCATGTACGTGGGCGCAGCAGGACGGGCTGGGTTTGATGCAGGCGCTGACCGTGGTCACCAGCGGCCCGCAGGCGGTGCTGGGTGCCAGCCTGGGCACGCTGGAGGCCAGCGTGGGGCGACTGGCGGTGGGCGGCGTGGCCGACGTCTGCATCTTCGACACCCACAGTCCCTGGACGGTGAGCCCGGCAGCGCTGCGCAGCCAGGGCAAGCACACGCCCTTCGGTGGCCACGAGCTGCCGGTGTCGGTGCGCGCCACGCTGGTGGGCGGTCAGGTCGCACATCAGGCCGAAGGGGTTGCGCCCCTGTGAAAGCGCTGCGCGCGCTCTGGCGCGTGTTGCGCGCCACAGGCCACGTGGTGCGCGGGCTTTGGATCATCCGCACCGAGTTCGGTCGCCTCACGCCGCCGCAGATCGAGTTGCTGGTGCGCGAATGGTCCCGCCAGATGCTGCGCATCATGGGCGTGGAACTGGTGGTGCGCGGCGATCCGCCCACCAGCGGCCCGCTGCTCCTCGTGGCCAACCACATGTCCTGGCTCGACATCCTGGTCATGAACGCCGGGCAGCCCGCCCGGTTTGTCTCCAAGTCGGACGCGAAACACTGGCCGCTGCTGGGCTCGCTCATCACCGGCGCCGGCACGCTCTACATTGAACGCGGCAACCGCCGCGATGCCATGCGCATGGTCCACCACATGGCCGAGCGACTGCGCGAGCGCGACATCCTCGCCATCTTTCCCGAAGGCACGACGGGCGATGGGCGTGCCCTGCTGCCCTTTCACGCCAACCTGTTCCAGGCCGCCATCTCGGCCAATGCGCCCGTGTTGCCCGTGGCGCTGCGCTTCGTCGACAGCCGCACCGGCGGCCCGCACGACGCGCCCGTGTTCGTGGGCGACACCACCTTGCTGGCCTCGATCTGGTCAACACTGTGCGCCGATGGCGTGAGGGTGGTGGTGCGCTATGGCGAAGCGCAGATGCCGCAAGGGAGGGACCGCCGCACCTGGGCGCGCGACATGCAGGACGAGGTGGCGCGCCTGCTGGCCTCCTAGTTCGCGCCGCTTTCCGCCCCACGGCCCTTCTGCAGCCGGCGGTACAGCATGCCGCGTGAAACACCCAGGGCGCGCGCCGCTTTGGCGATGTTGCCCCCGCATTGCGACAAGGTGGTCTCGATCAGGCGCTGGCTGTGGTCCACCAGAGTGGAGCGAGGCAGCGTGGTGTCCGGCTCAGCGGCCGGCATGGCCGCCTGCAGTTGCGGCTGGGTACCTGCGGGAATCTCTGGCCTGGAGACCGCCACCGCGTGCTTGAAGTCGGCGCCATCGCGTGCCGTCAACTGCCCCTTGATCCACACACCCAGTCCGTGCGGAAGGTGCAGGGTCTGAAGGGAAGTCTGCCGGGGCAGGCCGAGCAGCCAGCCCAGCGTGGTGCCGAACACGTCTTCCACCATGGGCTGGCCCTGCAGGGAACACCCGGTAAGGCGTCGGGCCACCGCGTTGAGCCACAGCACGCGCCCGCCGGCGTCGATGCCGGCCAGCGCTTCGAGCGGGGTGTCCAGCAGCGTTGGGCTGGCCTGGAAGTGCAGCACGAGGTGTTCGACCGACTGCAGCTGGAGCAGGCGGTTCTCGATCGTGGTGGCGTACAGCCCCACCACAGAGGCGGCGTCGAAGTGGAACGGGCCGCCCTCCACGGAAATGTCGAGTACGCCGGCGAGCTGGCCGTGGATGTCGTGGATGGGCGCCGCCGCGCAATGCAGGCCTTGCAGGCACTGGAAAAAGTGCTCGGCACCGGCCACCGTGCAGGCCTCGCCGCTGCGCACCACGATGCCTGGTGCGGTGGTTCCGATGTGCGTTTCCGCGATGTTCACGCCCACGCGGGACGCGGTCTTGAGCAACGGCTGTCCCGTGGCCGGCGCGAGTTCGGTGGCGTGGATGATCACTCCGTGAGCGTCGGTCAGCAGCACACGGCAGTCGGTCCCGCTGAGAGCGGCCTCCATGTGGTTGAGCTCGTGGTTGCCGGCCTGCATGAGCTGGCGGTTGCGGTTCAGCGTGGCATGCGCGCGGCTGCGCGTGACCTGTTCGAAACTCACGCGCTCCCTGGGGTCCTGGTGGGCCTTGCAACAGCGCAGCCACGACTGGATGACCGCCTCGCCCACCAGACCCGAAGGGCGCGCGCCTTCGTCGAAGAACTGCTGTCGCGCCAGCGCCGTGCGCTGCTCTGCGGTGTTGAAGAAAAGCTGGTGTGGCGCGTGCTGGCGTCCCGTCGATGTCTGGGGCATGGCGGTTTCCTCGCGGGGCTTTCGTTGTCTCCACGCGCAGTATCCGGCCCATCGAAACCGTCACACATGCGGGAAAGCCCTTGGCCTCCTCGGCAGGTGTTCCACGCCGGAACACATTCGCTTAGGGGAAATCCCGAAGGTGAAACGGCGGCGCCAGAAGGTGACGATCTGGCTGCCCTGCGCTGGGTTGCAGGGCACCCCACGCCAGGCCCGTTGCCATCGGGCCGCACCAGGAGACACCATGAAACCGATCCCATTCCACGGCACCGGGCGGCGCGCGCTGGCCTGCCTCCTCACCCTGCTGATCTTTGCCGGCAACGCGCTGGCGCAACAGGCCCCGGCCAAGGGTTCTGCGGCACACATCAGCACCACGGTGAACAAGGTCAACGCGACCTTCATGAAGAACAACGCGCGGCAGACCGCCGACTGGCCCAGCTACGGCCTGGACTACGCCGAGACTCGCCATTCGAAGCTGAACCAGATCAACGCTTCGAATGTGAAAGAGCTCGGCCTGGTGTGGTCCTACAACCTCGAGTCCTCGCGCGGCGTGGAGTCCACGCCGCTGGTGGTGGACGGCATCATGTACGTGACGGCGTCCTGGAGCGTCGTGCACGCAGTGAACGTGCGCACGGGCCAGCGAATCTGGACCTTTGATCCCCAGGTTTCGCGCGAAGCAGGCTACAAAGGGTGCTGCGATGTGGTCAACCGCGGCGTGGCGCTGCATGAAGGCAAGGTGTTCGTGGCCGCGTACGACGGCCGCCTGATCGCGCTGGACGCAGCGACCGGGGCCAAGGTGTGGGAGAAGGACACCATCGTCGACCGCAAGTTCAGCTACACCATCACCGGTGCGCCTCGCGTGTTCAAGGGCAAGGTGATCATCGGCAACGGCGGCGCCGAGTACGGCGTGCGCGGCTACATCACCGCCTATGACGCGAAGACCGGCGATCAGAAGTGGCGCTGGTTCACCGTGCCGGGTGACCCCAGCAAGCCGTTCGAAGACGAGTCGATGGCAAAAGCCGCCAAGACCTGGGACCCCGCTGGCAAGTGGTGGGAAGCGGGTGGCGGCGGCACCGCATGGGACGCCATGGCCTTCGATCCCGAACTCAACCTCATGTACATCGGTACCGGCAATGGCTCTCCCTGGGCGCAGAAGAAACGCAGCCCGGCCGGTGGTGACAACCTCTACCTGGCGTCCATCGTCGCGCTCAACCCCGACACCGGCAAGTACGTGTGGCACTACCAGGAGACCCCGGGCGACAACTGGGACTACACGTCCACGCAGCCCATGATTCTGGCGGACATCAAGGTGAACAACCAGCCGCGCAAGGTGATCCTGCATGCGCCCAAGAATGGCTTCTTCTTTGTCATCGATCGCGTCAACGGCCAGTTCATCTCGGCGAAGAATTTCGTGGAAGTGAACTGGGCCACGGGCTACGACAAGAACGGCCGCCCGATCGAGACGGCGGCCGCGCGCACCGCCGACCGCCCGCGCGAGATCATCCCCAGTGCCTTTGGCGCGCGCAACTGGCATTCCATGTCGTACAACCCGGCCACCGGCCTGGTCTACATGCCGGTGCAGGGCGTGCCGCTCACGCTCATGGACAACAAGGACTGGAAGTTCAACGCCGATCGACCCGGTGAACCACACGCCAACATGGGCTGGAACCTGGCCACCTTCGCCAACGTGGAGCCGCCCACCAGCAAGCCCTTCGGCCGGCTGGTCGCCTGGGACCCGATCAGGCAGGAAGCGCGCTGGACCAAGGAGCAGATCTCGCCGTGGAACGGTGGCACGCTCACCACCGCCGGCAACCTGGTGTTCCAGGGCACCGCAGACGGGCGCTTCATCGCCTACAACGCCGCCACCGGAGAGCAACTGTGGGAGACGCCTACCGGCACCGGCGTGATCGCCGCACCTTCCACCTACCTGGTGGATGGCAAGCAGTACGTGTCCATTGCGGTGGGCTGGGGCGGCGTGTACGGCCTGGCCCAGCGCGCCACCGACCGCCAGGGCCCCGGGACGGTCTACACCTTCGCGGTGGGCGGCAAGGCGCAACCCCCGGCGTTCGTGAACTACCAGCTCGGCAAGCTCGTGGCCGGCGTGAAGTACGACCCCGCCCATGTGCCCGCTGGCACCGGTCTCTATGTGAGCAACTGCGTGTTCTGCCATGGTGTCCCTGGTGTGGATCGAGGGGGTAACATCCCCAACCTCGGCTACATGGACGCCTCGTTCATCGAGAACCTCGACAAATTTGTCTTCAACGGCCCTGCCCAGGCACGCGGCATGCCGGACTTCACCGGAAAACTCACACCCGACGATGTCCAGAAAATCAAAGCCTTCATTCAAGGCACGGCCGATGCCATTCGGCCCAAGAACTAGTGCCCCCACGTTCCCTCTCTTCGCGGGTCGCTGCCCTCCAGGGGGGTTGGGCCTGCCCTGGGGCGGCCCAGCGGCTGGCCCGCTGCGCTGGCTCCGGCTGGGAATCGCGAGCGCTGCCCTGCTGACCACCGCTGCCTTTTCTCAGGAACGCCCGGACACCGCTGGCGCCCTCGCACCGGTGATCGTCACCGGAGAGAGCGCCTGGCAAAGCAGCTGGCGTTCGCCCGGGTCGGTGGAGGTGGTCGACGGCGAGGAGTTGCGCGCCGGGCAGTTGCAGATCAACCTCTCCGAGGGCCTGGGCCGCGTGCCCGGCCTCGTGGTGCGCAATCGCCAGAACTATGCGCAAGACCTGCAGATCTCCGTGCGCGGCTATGGGGCGCGCGCGCCGTTCGGTGTGCGCGGCGTGCGCCTGTACGTGGACGGCATTCCCGCCAGCGCCCCGGACGGGCAGGGCCAGGCAGCGAACTTCCCGCTGGGCAGCGCCGAACGCATCGAGGTGATCCGCGGCCCGTTCTCCGCGTTGTATGGCGCGTCGGCCGGTGGCGCCATCGCGCTCTACACGCAGGACGGCCAGCGGCCCGCCGAGTGGCGCACGGGCCTGGCCACGGGCGCCAACGGCTTGTGGCGCCTGTCCACCCAGCTCAGCGGCCAGACGGGCGGCGAGGCCGAGCCCGGCTGGGGCTACACGCTGGACGTGGGCAAGTTCGCCACCGGTGGCGAGCGCGCGCAATCGGCCGCCTCGCGCACCAGCGGCAACCTCAAGCTCACGCGGGCCCATGAAGGTGGGCGCAGCGTGCTGGTGTTCAACCGCCAGATCAGTGCGGCGCAGGACCCGCTGGGCCTCACCCGCGCCGAGTTCGACGCCGACCCGGGCCAGACCACGGCCGCAGCCACCCAGTTCGACACCCGCAAGACCGTCTCGCAGACCCAGCTTGGTCTGGCCTGGGAACAGGCGCTGGGCCAGGGCCACCGCATCGAGCTCATGGGCTATGGCGGCCAGCGCGGCGTGCGGCAGTTCCAGGCCATTCCCACCGGAGCGCAGATTCCACCGGGCAGCGCGGGTGGCGTGATCGACCTGGCGCGCGACTACTGGGGCTGGAACGCGCGCTGGCGGCTGGACCGCAGCTACGACAGCGGCCAGCGCCTCACCGTGAGCGCCGGCCTGGCGCTGGACCGCCAGAGCGAGGTTCGGCGTGGGTTTGAGAATTTCGTCGGTCCCACGCTCGGTGTGCTCGGCAACCTGCGGCGCGACGAAACCAACCGCGCCAGCACGCTCGATCCTTACGTGCAGGCCGAATGGCGCACCGACAGCACCACGCTGCTGGCGGGTTTGCGGCATTCCAGCGTGCGCTTCACCTCGGCAGATCGCTTCATCGCGCCCGGCAACCCGGACGACAGCGGCAGCGTGCGCTTCGATGGCTTCAGCCCGGTGCTGGGCGTGCGACGGGAGATCACACCGCAACTGCAGGCCTTCGCCAGCCTGGGCCGTGGTCTGGAGACGCCGACGTTGAACGAAGTGGCTTACCGCGCCTCGGGGCTCACCGGTCTCAATCCCGCGCTCAACGCGTCGCGCAGCCTGAGTGCGGAAGGCGGCCTGCGCGGCCGGCAGTCCTGGGGCACGTGGAGTGCCACGCTGTTCGAGACGCGCACGCGCGATGAGATCGTGGTGCTGTCCAACAGCGGCGGGCGGTCCACCTTCCAGAACGCTGGGCGCACGCGCCGCCACGGGCTGGAACTGTCCGGCGTGCTCGAATGGGGGCCTTTCACGGTGACGCCCGCGTACACGTGGATGGACGCGCGCTACCGGGATGGCTTCCTCACCTGCACCGCCACACCCTGCGCCACGCCCACCGTGCCGGTGGCCGGCGGCAACCGGATGCCGGGCCTGGCGCGGCAGCAGGCGTTTGTGCAGGTGGCCTGGAAGCCAGGCTGGGCCGGCAGCGTGTTCACATTGGATGCCACGCACACCGGTCGCATGGCGGTGAACGACCGCAATACCGACTTCGCCGAAGCCAGCACCTTGTTCAACCTCGGCGTGCGCTTCGAGCAGGACCGCGGCGACTGGACCTGGCGCCAGTTCCTGCGCATCGACAACCTCACCGACCGCGTGCACGCCGGATCGGTGATCGTCAACGAAGGCAACGGCCGCTTCTTCGAACCCGGCGCGCGCCGCTCGGTGTTCGTGGGCGTGGAGCTGGTGCGGCGCTTTCCCTGATCAGGCCTTCGCCTTGTCACGCGCTCTTGCCAGCATCAATTCGGTGTTCACCTTGCGGTCCGCGTTTACTTTCTGCACGGTGGCGCGCTCCCCCACGGTCTTCAGGTAGTCGCGCACCGGCAGGCCCGCCATGTAGTCGCGGCCGTAGATGATCTTGGTGGCGCTGGCCACCAGGGGCAGGTGCACGGCGGCGGCGCAATCGGCCAGTGTGAATTCGCTGCCGGCCACGTAGGGTGAGAATTTCGCGATCTGGCCGAAGGCGGCGATGTTCTTTTCCAGTTGCTGGCCGATCTTTTCCTTGGCGCTTTCGCTCACCTTGCCACCGAAGAAGGCTTCGGGGTAGAGGTTGCGCGCCACCAGTTCCAGGTGCAGTTCGATGTAGCGCAGCAGTTCGCGCACCTTGGCGGCCTGGAAGGCGTCTGCGGGCATCAGGGGTTTCTGCGGGTACGCGTCTTCCACGTACTCCAGGATCACGGTGGATTCGGACATGGGACCCTGCTCGGTCTTGAGGTAGGGCACCTTGCCCAGCGGGCTGCAGGCGACGTCGGTTTCGCCGACCCAATCCAGCTCTTCTTCAAAGGGCACGCCCTTTTCCAGCAGGGCGAGTTTGACTTTGTTGTAGTAGTTGCTGGCCGAAAAGCCGCAAAGCGTGAGCATGGGATGTCTCCTGGGTGGTGTTGTGGTTCCATCCTAGCCGCGCGCTGAGCGGGCCGACGTCCCGCAGTTGACGCGCTGATAAACTCCAGCGCTTCATGCCGATCTCCCGATTCACCCGCCGTTTTGCCGCCTGGCTCGCCATGTTCGCCATGCTGCTGGGCGCGCTGGCGCCCGCCGTGGCGCAGGCGGTGGTGGCCTCGAAGGGTGGCGACGGCTGGGTGCAGGTGTGCAGCGCCAGCGGCATGGTTTGGGTGAAATCCGATGGCCTGGAAGATCCGGCCGCCGGCAAACCCATGGTCGACGCCTCGCGTCACTGCCCGTGGTGCAGCCTGCAGGGTTCGGCCGGGCTTCCGCCCGAGCCCACGATGGCGGTTGCCCTGCAGCGCGATCCGGCTGCAACGCCTGCGGCGCGTTTCCTTTCGGCTGCGCCGGCCGCGCCGTGGCCCGCTGCGCTTTCCCGCGCACCGCCGCGCGCCTGAGGCCCTGCGCGGTGCCCGTCTGCACCGCGCCCCGCTTTTTGCGGACTTTCGGGTGTGTCTGCCCGGAGGCCGCCTTCCCTCATTCGCCGGATTCCGTCATGAAAAAAATTCTCATCGCTTCCCTGCTGGCCCTCACCGCCAGCGCCTGGGCCCAGGCCCCTGCCGCCAACGTCGAAGTCAAGGACGCCTGGGTGCGCGCCACCGTGGCACAACAGAAGGCCACGGGCGCCTTCATGCAGCTCACCGCCCGGGCCGACACGCGGCTGGTGGAGTTGAATTCACCGGTGGCCGGCGTGGTCGAGCTCCACGAAATGGCCATGGAAAAAGACGTCATGAAGATGCGCGCAATTCCCGGTCTGCCGCTCTCCGCTGGCAAGACGGTCGAGCTCAAGCCCGGCAGCTACCACGTGATGCTGATGGACCTGAAGGGTCCGGTGAAGGCGGGTGACGTGGTGCCGTTGAGGCTGGTGTTTGAAGGCCGGGGCGGTCAGCGCGAGACGCTGGAGGTGAAGGCCACTGCGCGTCCGCTGGGCAACGCCGCAGCCGGGGCAGCGCCGGCAGCCGCTGCCGACCACGGCAAGCACAAGCACTGAGGCCCATGGCTTCCCTTGAACGCGCGTCCCCTCGGGACGCGAGCGGCAGGCCGTCTGCCGGCACGGGTTTTCACGCCATGGCCTGGCGCTGGCACTTCTACGCCGGGCTCTATGTGGTGCCCTTCCTGCTCATGCTGGCGGTCACTGGCGCTGTCATGGTGTTCTTCACCGGCTTCCAGACGCGGCTCGGTCCCGTGGTGCACGTGACGCCGCAGGCAGTGGCCCAGCCGGTGGCTGCCCAGGCGCAGGCCGTGATGGAGCTGCGCTCGCAGGCCGCCTTGCTCGAATACGTGGCCCCGCGCAAAGCCGATGAGGCGAGCTGGTTCGTCGTGGCGCGCGATGGCCTCACGGAGGCGGTGGCGGTGGACCCTTACACCGCGCGCGTGCTTCACCTGGTGGACAAGGACGACACCGTCTTCGCTTGGGCGCAACGCATCCACGGCACCCTGCTCATCGGCGACGTGGGCGATCGCCTCATCGAGATCGCCGCCGGCTTCGGCGTGGTGATGATCGTCACCGGACTCTACCTGTGGTGGCCGCGTGGCGGCACGCGCTGGGCGCAGGTGCTGGTGCCGGACCTGCGGTTGAAGGGCCGCCTGTGGTGGCGCTCGCTGCACGGCAGCGTGGGCTTCTGGATCGGTGCGGTGCTGCTGGTGTTTCTGCTCACGGGGCTCTCATGGGCGGGCATCTGGGGTGGAAAGTTCGTTCAACCCTGGGGTTCGTTTCCCGCCGGGAAATGGGGCGACGCCTTCAAGTCGGACGCCACGCACGGCAGCCTCGATCCGAAGGGCCAGCACGAAGTGCCCTGGGGGCTGGAGCAGACGCCACTGCCGGCTTCAGGATCGGGCAGAGGTACGCTGGGCGTGCCCGCCGGCCAGCCCGTGAACCTGGAGACCGTGTCTACCCTCGCCAGGCAACTGGGCTTCGAAGGCCAGCACCACATCCGGTTGCCCCAGGCCGAGACAGGCGTGTTCACCATCTCGGCCGACACCATGAGCGGCGACCTGCGACAGCCGACGCGCGACCGCACCGTGCACGTGGACCGGTTCAGCGGCCGCGTGATCGCCGAGGTGGGCTTTGCCGACTATTCGCCGATGGCCAAGGCCATGGCGGTGGGCATCGCGTTTCACCAGGGCGACATGGGACTCTGGAACGCCGCCCTCAACCTGCTGTTCTGCGCGGCCGTGGCTTTCCTTTGCGTGAGTGGCATCGCGATGTGGTGGAAGCGCCGGCCCGCCGGCAGCGGCTGGCGCGTGGTGGCGCCACCTGCACCGCGCAACCTGCCGCTGTGGAAGGGCGGCGCGCTGGTGATGTGTGCGGTGGCGCTGGCGTTTCCGCTCAGTGGCGCGGTGCTGCTGGCGGTGTGCCTGCTGGACTGGCTGGTGGCCTTGCGCCGGCCGGCGCGGGTGGCGAGTTAGCGCCGGATCCGCGCTCGAAGGTGACCACGTGCTCCACTTCGGCGCGGATGCCGATCCACTCGCCCACCGCGTGGTTGTGGTGCGAAGGCACGTGCGTCATGAGCACCTCGCCGCTGGCCAGTCGCAGGGTGTAGAGGAACTCGGAACCCCGGAACGCTTTTCGAAGGATCTGCGCCTTCACCGGCGCGTCGTCGTCGTGAACGATGTCGTCGGCCCGCAGCAGCACATCGCACAGGCCCGCTTCGTAGGCGGTGGGCAGCGGGCACTCTTCCACATCGTGCAGTGCGCCCAGCGGTGTCTGCACCGTCACGTCGTTGCCGTCCATGCGAATCTGCGCCGGCGCGAACACCCCGTGTCCGATGAACTCGGCCACGAAGCGCGTGGCCGGGCGGTGGTAGAGCGCGTAGGCGTCTTCCCACTGGTGCAGGTGGCCTTCGTGCATGACGCCGATCACATCACCGATGGCAAAGGCCTCCAGCTGGTCGTGCGTGACGAAGAGGGCGGTGGCACCGGCCGCCTTGAGGATGCCCCGCACCTCGTGCGCCAGGCGCTCGCGCAGGTCCACATCGAGATTGGAAAATGGCTCGTCCAGCAGCAGCAGGCGAGGGCGGGGGGCCAGCGCACGCGCCAGCGCCACCCGCTGCTGCTGCCCGCCCGAAAGTTCATGCGGGTAGCGAGCCTGCATGCCGGCCAGCCCCACCAGCCGCAACACCTCGGCCACGCGCTCGTCGCGCTCGGCACGCGGCAGCTTCTCGATGCCGAAGGCGATGTTGCGGCCGACGTCGAGGTGCGGGAACAGCGCGTAGTCCTGGAACACCATGCCGATGCGACGCTGCTCGGCCGGCATGTGGTGCTGGCCGTCGCTCACGGTCTCGCCGTCCAGCACGATGCTGCCGCTGCTCGCACGCTCCAGGCCCGCCACGGCGCGCAGCAACGTCGTCTTGCCGCAGCCTGAGGGGCCGATCAGCACGCCGATGTCGCCTGCGCGCAGCCCGAGCGTGACGCCGTCGACGGCCGCCTGGGGCAAGCCGGCGTATCGCACGCTGAGCTGTGTGAGATTCAGGAACATGGGTGGGGCATTGTAGATAACTACAATTCTCATTTGTGTTGACGTGGGTCATCGGCCCTTCCATTCCGTCCCCTGCCCATGCCCCGCTGGTTCTCCACGCTCCTCCTGGTCCTGTTGGCACTGCTGCTCACGCTGCCGGTGCTGGCCCTGGGGGGCTCGTGGTTCCAGTTCGATGCGCTGGCGCGCGACGTGCTCGTGCAGATGGCGCAGACGGTGCTTCCGGAGTATGCGCTCACCACCTTGCTGCTCTGCGTGAGCGTGGCCGTGGGCGTTGCGGTGGTGGGCATGGCCACCGCCAGCACGGTCACTCTGTTTGACTTCCCTGGCCGCCGCTTCTTTGAATGGGCATTGCTGCTGCCGCTGGCCATGCCGGCGTACGTCGTGGCCTATGCCTACACCGACTTCCTCCAGTTCAGCGGCCCCCTTCAGGTGTGGATGCGAGAGAGTTTTGGGCTGACCGGCCGCGTGTTCCCCGAGATCCGCAACACGCCCGGCGCGGTCTGGGTGTTCACCTTCTCGCTGTATCCCTATGTGTATCTGCTGGCCCGCACGGCACTGGCCGAGAGGGCCGCGCAATTGATGGAAGCTGCGCGGCTGCTGGGCGCACCGCTGGCGCGCCGCATCCGGGAAGTGGCGCTGCCGCTGGCGCGCCCGGCCGTGGCCGCGGGTGTGGCCCTCGCCCTCATGGAGGCGCTGGCCGATTTCGGCGTGGTCAGCTACTTTGGCGTGCAGACCTTCACCGCCGGCATCTACAAGGCCTGGCTGGCCATGGACAACCGCGCAGCAGCGGCGCAACTGGCCACCATGCTGCTGGCCGTGGTGGCGTTGCTGCTTTGGCTGGAATTCCGCGCGCAGCGCCGCATGCGCTTTGCCACCCTGCGCGGCCAGCGCGCGGGAAGTGCCGAGGCACAACCCGTGCGCTTGCATGGTGGCCGTGCGGTGGCCGCGGTGGGGGTGTGCGCGTTGCCCGTCCTCTTCGGATTCATATTGCCGGTGCTGTTCATGCTGCGGCCGTTGATCGGAGGCTGGGATTCGCTCCCGTGGACCGCGTTCCTGCAGTGGTCTCGCAACAGTGTGTGGCTGGCGGGCCTGGCCGCCACGCTGGCCACCGGCATTGCGCTGGCGCTGGCGTTCGCGCTGCGCGCGCGACCGGGTGCGCTCACGCGCGGCGTGGTGCAGCTGGCCAGCCTGGGCTATGCGGTGCCCGGCGCGGTGATCGTGGTCGGCTTGCTGCTGCCGGTGGGCTGGCTGCAGGCGGTCAAGCCCGACACCACGGTGGGCTACTTCGTCACCGCCACCGTGCTCGGCATCGTGTGGGCCTACCTCGTGCGGTTCACGGCGGTGGCGCTGCAATCGGTACAGAGCGGTTACACGCGCATCCCGTCCAGCCTCGACGACTCCGCCCGCATGCTCGGCACCACCGGCCTGGGACTGGCCACTCGCGTGCACTGGCCGCTGCTCAAGCGCTCCACCGCCGCGGCCGCGCTGCTGGTGTTCGTGGACGTCATGAAGGAACTGCCTGCCACGCTGGTGCTGCGGCCCTTCAACAGCGACACCCTGGCCGTGGTGACCTACCAGCTCGCGCGCGACGAGCGACTGGGCGAGGCGGCGCTGCCCGCGCTCACCCTGGTGCTCGTGGGCCTGGTGCCGGTGATCCTGCTCAGCCGCACCTTGCGACAGCGGTAAGCGGGTGTTGCGCCGCTTGTGGCGCTGAGGGCGGGCTGTTGTAATGCCCGCCATGACAACACCCATCCCCTCACGCCGCCGGCTGCTCTCGCTGGCCACGGTCTCCGGCATGTCCGCCATGCTGGCTGCGTGCTCCGTCCGTCCTCCGCTGCCGGGCCAGGCACCGGCCAGTCCGGCCTACAAGCGCGAAGCCGCCACCCACCTCTACCGCAAGTACCCCGACCGCATCCACCAGGGCAAGCTGCCCCCGATGCTCTACGCCATCGGCGTGCTGGAGATCGAGGTCCTGCCGGGCGGGCGCGTGGGTGCCACCCGCTGGCTGCGCGGACCCAGCCACGCGCCCGAGGTGATGGCCGAGATCGAGCGCCTCGTGCGCGCGGCCGCGCCGTTTCCATCGCCCGGCGGCTTCGGGCGCGTCCAGTACGTGGACACCTGGCTGTGGGATCGCAGCGGCCGCTTCCAGCTCGATACGCTGACCGAAGGCCAGCTCTGAGTCTCACCGCGCGATGGCGACGGGATCGCCCAGGGCGGCGTTGAGTGCGGCGGCCTGCTGGGTCAGTTCGAGCACCGTGGCGCGGTCCAGGGGCGTGTCGGGCCGCAGTTCCAGCGTGGCCATCTCGTACTTGCCTCCCGGCTTGAGTCGCGGTTCGACGGCACGCAGTCGCTGGCCGCGCCAGAAGCCCAGCAGCACGCGCTGCTCTTCTGCGCGGATCAGCAGCACCGGGCCGTTGGCGACATACACGAGGTGGCCCCACTTGATGGTTTCGTGCAGCGCAACCACCGCCTCCCGCACGGCCGCGCGCAGGCTTCGGACCTGATCGGCCTGCCAGCCGTCCAGCGAATCCACATACGCATCGGGGCTGGCGGGTGCGGGGGTCTTTTTCATGGGCCTGTTTATTTTGCAGGCATCTCTCTCGGCCCGCCGTTCACGCCCCAGGGCGTGCCGAAGCGGTCGGTGACCATGCCGAAGGTGTCGGCCCAGAAAGTCTCGGCCAATGGCATGCCCACCTTGCCGCCCTCGGCGAGCGCGTTGAAGACGCGCGTGGCCTCGGCCGCAGTGGGGTAGGTGATGGCCATCATGCAGCCCTGGATGCCCTGGAAGGGCACGCCCGGCGGGGCGTCGCCGGCCATGATCGCGAAGTCCGGGTGCACGAGGTAGGCGTGCATGATGCGACCCGCCTGGTCGGCGGGCACTGGATCGCCGCCGGGCATTGCGCCGTAGGTGATGAGCGCTTCCAGTTTGGCGCCGAGCACCTCGGCGTAGAACTTCATGGCCTCGGCGCAGTTGCCGTCGTAGGACAGGTAGGCAGCAAGTTGAACGGACATGGACATCTCCTGAGAATGGAATGAAGGGACGGACGCGGTGGCGTCCGGTTGCTCTGGCGGCATGGACACGACGAAGCAGGCGCTGGCATTTCGACATCGTTGCCCAGGTCGTCGACGAATGGCGCTCGGGTGCAGCGGCTACCATCGCACCCCATGGCGCTGAACTGGGTCTGGATCGGTTTCTTCACCGTGGCGTTCGCCACCGCCGTGGTGCGCTGGCTGCTCGGCGAGCACGGCATCCTGCAGGCGCTGATGACCGCCATGTTCGACGGCGCGCGTTCCGGCTTCGAGATCTCGCTCGGGCTGGCCGGCATCATGGCGCTGTGGCTGGGGCTCATGCGCGTGGGGGAACGCGCCGGCATGATCGAGCTGCTCGCGCGGCTGGCCGGGCCTCTGCTGCGCCGCCTGTTCCCCGAAGTGCCGCAGGGCCACCCCGCGCAGGGCGCCATGACCATGAACATGTCGGCCAACCTGCTGGGCCTGGACAACGCCGCCACCCCGCTGGGCCTGAAGGCCATGCGCGAGCTGCAGACTCTCAACACCGAACCGACGGGCACGGCCAGCCACGCACAGATCATGTTCGTGGTGATGAACACCGCCGGCCTCACGCTGATCCCGACCTCGGTGATCGCCATCCGGCAGAGCATCGCGCTCAAGCAGGGCCTGGGGGCGGAGTTCAACGCCGCCGACATCTTTCTGCCGACCTTGCTCGTCACGTTCACTGCGCTGCTGGCCGGCGTGCTGGCGGTGGCGGTGTGCCAGCGACTGCCGCTGTGGCGCGCGCGATTCCTGCTGCCGGTGCTGGCGGTGGGCGGCCTGCTGGCGGCGGCCGTGACCGCGCTCTCTCAACTGCCCGCCGAGCAGGCGGCGCGCGTGGCCGGCACCACGGGTGCGGCGGTGATCCTGGGTGTGGTGATGCTGTTCGTGCTGGCGGGCGCGTGGCGCCGCATCAACGTGTACGACGCCTTCATTGAAGGCGCCAAGGAAGGCTTCGGTGTGGCGATCCAGATCGTGCCCTACCTCATCGCGATCCTCATTGCCATCGGCGTGTTCCGCGCCGCCGGCTGCATGGACTTTCTGCTCTCCGGCATTGGCGCGGCCGTGGCGGCCATGGGCTGGAACACCGACTTCCTGCCGGCGCTGCCCGTGGGGCTGATGAAGATCCTGTCCGGCGCCGGCGCGCGAGGCCTGATGATCGACGTGATGCAGACGCACGGCGTGGATTCGTTCGCCGGGCGCCTGGCCGCCATCGTTCAGGGCTCGACCGAAACCACGTTCTACGTGCTCGCGGTGTACTTCGGCAGCGTGGGTGTGCAGCACGCGCGTTATGCACTGGCCTGTGCGCTGTTTGCCGACGCCGTGGGACTGGCGGCCGCGATCGGCGTGGGTTACGCCATGCTGCGCTGAAGCGCCGGGCGCATCGCTTCCACCCAATCTTCGAAACCCGGCGCGCCCGACTCGGCCCGGCGCAGCACCGCAGCCGGGTGGTGCACGACCCACACCGGCACCCCATCGGCCCGAGCCCACCAGCTGCCCAGGCTCTGCGCCACACCCGCGCTGCGCCCGAGCACGCTGGACGCGGCCGTGCCGCCCAACGCCAGAATGGCCTGCGGCGCGACGAGCCGGATCTCGGCCTCCAGCCATTGCTCACACGCCTCTGCCTCGCGCTGCCCCGGGGTCTTGTGCATGCGGCGTTTGCCGCGCGGCTGGAAATGGAAATGCTTCACCGCGTTGGTGAGGTAGAGCTGTTCGGCAGGCCAGCCGAGTTCCTGGAGGGCGCGGCGCAGCAGCTGGCCCGCAGGCCCCACGAAAGGACGGCCCGCCAGGTCTTCCTGGTCGCCGGGCTGTTCGCCCACGATCATGAGCGCCGCACCCACCGGCCCTTCGCCCCACACCATCTGCGTGGCGGCCGACGCCATCGGGCAGTCGGTGCAGTGGCGCGCGCGCCGTCCCAGGTCGGCCAGCTGTTCCTGTGGCGTGCGCGGCGTCCGCGCGACCACGCGCGGCACGCTGATGGGCATGCGGCGCTGTGATTCGCTGGCCTGTTCCACCATGCGCGCGCTGCGCGCGGGCGCTTCCTGCAGCAGGCCGGTGATGGCCTGCGTTTCCGGCAGGTTGTGCCAGTAGCGGCGCGGCATCTCGCGCAGCATGGCGGCGGTCTTGACGCGCGACGGGTTGAAGATGCTGCGGTAGTAGTCCAGCCACAGGGCTTCGCCGGCGTCGGGCGGGGGGGCCCGGGATCGGTCCACGCCCGGCGTGAACGCCAGCCCCTCGCGGTTCCAGTGCACGCACAGCGCGGGGGTGAGGATGGCCCAGCGCATGGCGGCGAAACGCTGGGCGAAGAACGGCGCGGCCGCATGCACGATGTGGTGCACCGGTTCGAACCACGCCACGTAGCGCACCTCGCCATCGCCTTCTTCGAGCTGGCGGAATCGCACGAAGGCGTGCATCTTGTGAATCTCGCGCCGCACTTCGCGCGCGGTGCGCTCCAGCGCCAGCCGTCGCGGGTCCAGCGCGTCGCGCCAGCGGCGCGGATCGGCGGCGAGATCGACGGCCAGTTCGTGCAGCGAGCGAAAGCGTTCCGGGTGCGCGTGCATGGCCACGGTTTCGGCCAGTGGCAAGAAGCCGGCGGGCAACCGGCGCAGGGCGCGCAGCGGCACGGCTTCAACAGGCGGCGAGAGCAACGCCGCTTCACCCAGCAGGTCGCCTTGCATCCCTGCGCCTTCCGACCACACCACGTCGCCCGGCGCTGCCCCGCAGGCGAGCAGGCTGGAGAGCGCGCGCATGGCGTGCGCGACGTCGTTGGGGAACACCTCGACCTGCCAGCGCATGGCGAATCCTCAGGCGCTCGCGGTGTCGAACAGGTCGGGCTGCGCCATCGTCGACGGCACCACGGACGCCACCGGGTTGAGCAACGCGGCGCCGGGGCGATGGTCGGGCAGGTGCACGAAGTCCAGCGCCTTTCGCCCGGCGGTGCCCAGGCGCTCCATGTCGGCGCGACGCAGGCGGCGCACGCGGCGCGCGTCCAGCAGGCGCTGCACCGAACGCACACCCAGCCCCGGAACGCGCAGCAGCGTCTCGCGCGGTGCGCGGTTCACATCCACGGGAAACAGTTCGGGATGCGCCAGCGCCCACGCGAGCTTCGGGTCCATGGCCATCGACAGCATGCCGCCCGGGAGCACCAGCTCCGTGGCGTCGAAACCGTAGAAGCGCATCAGCCAGTCGGCCTGGTAGAGCCGGTGTTCGCGCACCAGGGGTGCGGCCTGGCCGGGCAGTTTGGCGCTGGCGTGCGGAATCGGGCTGAACGCCGAGTAGTACACGCGCTTCAAGCGGTACCCGGCGTAGAGCGACGCGCTGGTCTGCAGGATGCAGCGGTCGTCAGAGTCGTCGGCGCCGATGATCATCTGCGTGCTCTGGCCGGCCGGTGCAAAGCGCGGCGGCGCGGCGCCCGTGCCCTTCTGGCCGGGCAGCGAGCGAATCTGTTGCGACTGCGTCTTCTGTTCGCGCGCGTCGTCCAGCCGCAGCCGGATGCCCGCCATCGACTGGCGGATCTGCTGGCTGCTCTTGCCGGGCGCCAGCGCATCGAGCGAGGCCTGGCTGGGCAACTCGATGTTGATGCTCAGGCGGTCTGCGTACCGCCCGGCCTGCGCCAGCAGGGCTTCGTCCGCGTCGGGAATCGTCTTCAGGTGGATGTAGCCGCGAAAGGCATGCACTTCGCGCAACTGGCGCGCCACTTCCACCAGCTGCTCCATGGTGTAGTCGGGCGAGCGGATGATGCCGGAGCTGAGGAAGAGGCCTTCGATGACGTTGCGGCGGTAGAAATCCAGCGTGAGGTTCACCACCTCTTCCACCGAGAAACGCGCGCGCTCCACATCGCTGGAGATGCGGTTGACGCAGTACAGGCAGTCGTAGACGCACCAGTTGGTGAGCAGGATTTTCAGGAGCGAAATGCAGCGGCCATCCGGCGCGTAGCTGTGGCAGATGCCCATGCCTTCGTTCGAACCCAGGCCCTTCTGGTCGCTGGAGTTGCGGCGCGTACCCCCGCTGGACGCGCACGACGCGTCGTATTTCGCGGCATCGGCGAGGATGCGGATCTTGCGGGCCACGGTGCTCATGCTGTAAGGATATACAGTATTCGGGCGTCCCAGGTCACCCCTGTGCAAACCGCACCGCGCCCGTGGGTCTTTCAGCGGAAACGCGCTTCCAGCCAGGCCTTGCCGTACGACACGATGTCCTGCGCATCGAACAGGTGGCACTGGGCCTGGCCCACGCGACCGGTGCGGTGCCGGCCCTCTGCCGCGTAGGCCCTGGCGATGGTTTCCACGGCATCCATCGCGCCTTCTTCGGCGAAACAGTCGAGGATGCCGTTGGAATCCAGCTCATCGGCGCGGCGCCAGACCTTGCGGCCGTGTTCATCCAGCACCGGTTGTTCATAGCTCACGCGGCGCTTGCCGGGCAGGTCGGCGATGGCCTCTGCGTAGTGCAACACGGTGATCGCGTCCAGAGGTGCTCCGAGCATCAACACCTGTCCGCCACTTTGCACGAAGCGTTCCAGTGGTGACCCGACACCGTAAGCCTCGCCGAGCGCGTGTTCGCTCACGAGTTCTTGCGCCCTGGCGCCGATGGCAGCCATGTTGGCATCGGGGTGTGCGCTGCGCACGGCGCCCGGCAGCTGGCAGAGAAACGCATTGAGCAAGCCGAATTCCCGGTAGGTGCCCGACGTCTTCGGATCGAATGCAGGCCAGGCCTCGCGTTCGGCGGCGCCGAGGTGCGCGCCGTTGAGCGTCTCTTCGTAGGGGGAACGGTCCCAAGACACGTATGCCATCAGCGTGCCATCTGGGCTCACGCTCTCGAGCAGGGCGCGCGCCACCTCGGCAGCACCCCCTTGCACCGGGCCCAGGGCCTTGAGCGATGCGTGGACCATGACGGTGTGGCCAGGACCCACGCCGAGCGCGTGCAGTTGTTCGACGAGCTGATGGCGTGTCAGCGGGGCGTGCATGGGAAGGTGGGGCTGGTACCACCAACAGGAATCGAACCTGTATCTAGCGCTTAGGAGGCGCTCGTTCTATCCATTGAACTATGGCGGCGAAAAAGAGCCCGCATTGTACGGTGGGGTCCCAAGCGCTCTCCTGCTCACGCGGGCGCCGCCGACGGTCCCGGCACGAACACGTCGGCGTGGAAGTCCTCGGGAGCGAGGCCTTTCTCTGCCGCCGCCGAGCGCACCGCCGACACCATGGGCGGCGAGCCGCAGCAGTAGACGACGTGTCCTCCGAGGGCCGCACAACACTGGCGCAAGGCGTCGTCCGCGCGGCCGGCAAAGGCGTCGTCCGACGGCACGTCGCTCAGCGCGGCAATGAATCGAAAATCCGGCCACTGCTTCTGCCAGCGCTCCACCGCCGAACGCAGGTACAGGCCGGCTGGCTCGCGGGCGCCCCAGATCAGCGTGATGTCGCGCTGCACGCGCTTCTTCAGCATGTCATCCAGGATGGACTTGACCGGTGCGAAGCCGGTGCCGCCGGCCACGAACACGATGGGTCGTGTGTCTTCGCTCGCCAGGGCCACGTTGCCAAAAGGCAGTTCGATGCGGAGCGGGTCCCCCGGCGCGAGTTGCGCCACGCGTTGGCTGAACTGGCCGCCAGCCACGTGGCGGATGTGCAGCGTGGCACCATCGCTCTCGTGAGGCGGATTGGCCATGGAATAGCACCGCGCGCTGCCGTCTTCCAACAGGATCTGCAGGTATTGGCCGGCCTGGAACTTCGCGCGCTGGCCGGCAGGCAGGCGCAAGCGCAGCACCGAGACATCGGGTGCGGCCAACTGGTTGCTGTAGACCTTGGCGGTCAAGGTCTTTCGCGCGGAAGGATCGACGCGTTTCCACGACGCGGGCTGCAGCACCACGTCCGTGGTGGGTTCGCACAGGCAGTAGAGCACCTGGTCCGGTCCGCAGGTGTCGTTGCGGATGGCTGCGCCGTTGAGGCCGCGGACCTCGCCCGATGCGATGCTGCCCACGCAGCTGCCGCACACGCCTTTGCGGCAGGAGTAGGGCAACTCGATGCCGGCGCGCAGGGCAGCATCGAGCAGGCTCTGGCCGGGCGGGTTGTCGAACGTGACTTCGGTGGCCTCGATGGCGATGGAATGGTTCATGGGATGGCTGGCGAGGGCGTCTGGCCGGACAGCAGGGCGATGGTGCGCAGCAGCGCAGTCGGGTCCGCGATGCCGCGCCCCGCGATGTCCATGGCGCTGCCGTGGCCCACGCTGGAGAGCAGCGCGTCGGCACCGATGCTGAGTGCGCTCGCTGCGTTGGGCGCGAGCAACTTGATGGGAATGTGGCCCTGGTCGTGCAACATCGCCACGTACAGGTCGTGGCGGCGTTGCGACAGCACCATGTCGGCACCGTGGGGTCCGTCCACTCGGTAGCCTTCGGCGCGCAGGGTTGCCATGGCGGGCACCACGATGCCTTGGTCTTCAGGGCCGAACAGCGTGCCTTCAGAGGCATGCGGGTTGATGCCGAACACACCGATGTGGGGGTCGTTCACGCCCAGCAGGGCGCAGGCGCGCACGGCGGAGCGCACCGCCCGCTCGATCAGCGCAGGCGTGAGGCGGTCCAGCGCGGTGCGCACGCTTTCGTGCAGGGTCACGTGCACGATGCGCAGGCCACCGCCCACCAGCAAGAGGAACACCTCGTCCTCGGGCACGCCGCAGACGCGTGCCACGAGCGATGGATAGCCGCTGAAGGCCATGCCGGCCTGGTGGATGGCGGTCTCATGGTGCGGGCAGGCGATCACGGCGTCGAAATCACCTGCTCGCACGGCTTGCAACGCGGCGGTGGCGCTGGCGATGGTGGACGCGCCGGCGGCGGCATCGACGCGGCCCGGCACGGCAGCGCTGGTGGGCAGTGTTCCGGCCTCCACATGCCGCAACGTCGACCACAACGCAGACAGGTCACAAACCTGGGCGGCGCGCTGCAGCACCTCGCCGGGCCCGAACACCGTGATGCGATCTCGCGCCGTGTCGTCGAGCGCGGCCAGGGCCTTCAGTGCAATCTCCGGCCCGATGCCGTTGGGGTCGCCACTGGACAGTGCCAGGCGGCGCGGGGGAGGCGTGACCATCACAGCGGCAACGCCATCAGCGTGTCGGTCACGGTGCTGTCGCAGATCGCCACGCGTTCGGCCAGCAGCAGTCGGTCCGCGTCGCGCACGAAGCGGTCGCGGTACTCGCCGGTGGCGAACACCTCGCTCTGGCCAGTGGCCATGATGCGCACCACCACGAAAGACGTGCGTGCCCGTGCCGACGCGTCATCGGCCGACTCCACCATCGGCAGGCCCAGCAGATGCCGGTAGCGCTGGCGCTCGTAGATGTTGGCTTCGCGCAGCGCGGCGATGCGGTCTTCGAGCATGGCGCGAGAGTCGGCGTACACGATGCCGGCGGCCAGGCCTTCCTGTTCGTTCTCCACATGGGTGATGCGGTAGTGGCAGTCTTCGGTGAAGAAGGCGGGCCAGGCTTCAAGGGCGTCGCTGTCGATGGTGTGGCCGTAGCGCGCGTTGAAGGCGGCAATGCTGAGCAGATCGATCACGGCGTGGCCTCCATGTGGGCGCGGTACGCCTTCCAGAACCCGCGCACCGAGGTTTCGGTGGCCCGACCCTCGCTGGAACCGGATTCGTCGCCCCCCATTTCCACCACGGCTTCCATGCCGCTCGCGCCCGCAATGCCGCGTTGCACGAACCCGCCTACCGCACCGTCTTCCATCGAGATGAAGCCGGCCGGCCCCACGAGGTTGGACTGCTTGAGGCGCACCTTGCGCTGCTCGGGCGTGTCGTCGGTGTAGCCGAAGTAGGTCCAGTTCAACTCGGTGCGGTCCACGCCCTTCGGCAGAACCTGTCGCACCGCCAGGCAGTTCTGGATCTGCTGGAGCACGAAGCCGGGGAACACGGACAGGATCTGGAGCGTGACGCCGTCGTCGTATTCGTGAAAGCCCGCGAGCACCGACGGATCCTTCAGCCGGTAGCGGTCGTTGTCGGAGCGCAGCGCCTGGTCCTTGTACGACGAATCCTTCTCCGCCGTGGTGTCGATCATCGAGTAGCTCACGTGGTGGCCACCGGATTCGTCGACGATCACGCCGCCCTTCTGCGACAGGCGGTTCAGCTCGAAGGTGGTGAAGAACATGTGCAGCAGGCTGGCGTGGTAGCTGTCCTTGACGTTCTCCACGTACAGCTTCCAGTTGTTGGGCAGTGCCTGCGTGAAGCGGCCGATGACCTCCACCGGCTTGTGCATCACGCGCTCGATGCGTTGGCAGATGTCCTCACCGAGGTAGTCCTCGATGTCGGGCACGTCTTCGGAGAAGCTGCCGAACACCAGGCCGCAGTACACGGCGACGCGCAGCTTGCGCGGCCCATGCTCTTCCTTGCAGAAATCGGGCGGCATGCCACCCTGGCCCTTGACGCCCTTTTCGAATGCCACGCCGGTCAGGTCGCCCTGGCGGTTGTAGCTCCACGCGTGGTAGACACACTGGAAGTTCTCGGCCTTGCCCGATTTCTCCAGCGCGATCAGCGCGCCACGGTGGGCGCAGCGGTTCTCGAAGGCGTAGATCTCGTCGTCGCCATCGCGCACCACCACCACCGGCGTGGTGCCGGCAAACGTGGTGCGGTAGCTCCCGGCTTCAGGAATGTCGGCGTCGAGGCACAGGAAGTTCCAGGTGTTGCCACGAAAGATCCGCTCCTGTTCCTGCTCGGGCACCCGAGCGTCACTGTAGAGCGCGTAGGGGATGCGCGTGAGCGCGTCGCTGCGCCAGTGGATGGTCTGTTCCTGCATGTCGGTTTCTCTTACTCCAGCGTCACATTGGCGCTCTTGATGACTTTGTTCCACTTCGCGGACTCGGCCTGGATGAAGCGGCCGGTCTGCTCGGTGGACCAGCCGCGGGGCTCGGCACCCTGCTCGGCAAAGCGGGCCTTGACATCGGGCATGGCCATGGCGTCGGCCAGTTGCTTCTGCAACACGGTGGCGGTGGCCGCAGGCGTGCCGGGTGGCGCTACCACGGCAAAGAAGGTCACGGCATTCATGCCGGCGACTTTCGACTCTTCAAACGTGGGGATCTGCGGCAGCGCAGCCGAGCGAGCCGCGTCGGCCACGGCCAGGATGCGCAGCTTGCCCGTGTTGTGGAACTGTGCCGACGAACTCAGGTTGTCGAAGAACACATCGACCTGCCCACCGACGAGGTCGACCAGCGCGGGTGCGGTGCCGCGGTAGGGGATGTGCGTCATCTCGGTGCCGGTCAGCTGCATGAACAGGCTGGCCGTGAGGTGCGATGTAGAGCCATTGCCCTGAGACGCGTACGTCACCTTGCCTGGATTCGCTTTCAGGTAGGCGATGAACTCGGCCACGTTCTGCGCCGGCACCTTGGTGCTGACGGCCAGCACATTCGGCACCGTGGCCATCACGGTGACCGGCACCCACTGCGTGGGATCGAACGAGAGCTTCTTGTAGAGGTGGTGGTTGATGGCGATCGGACCGGGAGGCGACGCGAGCAGCGTGGTGCCATCCGGGGTGGAGCGGAACACCGATTCGGCACCGATGTTGCCGCCCGCGCCGGTTCGGTTCTCCACCACCACGCCGGCCGGGTAATGCGTGCGCAGCTTCTCGGCCAGGATGCGAGGCAGCACGTCGGCGGTCCCACCAGCGGGGAACGGCACGATGAGTTTCAGGGGCTGGTTGTTCGATTGGGCAAACGCACTGCCGACCAGGCAGGAGGCGAGTGCGATCGCAGCGCCGAGGCGGCGAGAGAAGAGTCGTGGCATGGGTGGTCTCCGCGGTTCACTGTGGGGCCGGCCAGTGTCATTGCACGGGACCCCGGGAACAAGCTAGATTTGCGCCATGCGCAAGAATGAATCCACTGCATTGATAGAGGTCAATGCACCCGACCGCCATTTCGTCACATCCCTGCAGAAGGGTATGGACGTGTTGACGTGCTTTGGCCGTCAGCACAGCCGCCTCACGCTCTCCGAGGTCGCGCGGCTGACCGGCATGTCGCCAGCGTCCGCACGGCGTTCCTTGCTGACGCTTCATCAGCTCGGCTATCTGGACAGCGATGGCAAGCGCTTCTGGATGTTGCCGCGCGCCCTGCTGGTGGCCCATGCCTACCTGTCCTCGCGTCCCATGCCATCGCTGGCGCAGCCCTTGCTGGACGCGTTGTCCGAGCGCACCCGCGAGTCCGCGTCGCTCGGCCAGTTGCTCGACAACGACGCGATCATCGTGGCGCGATCGACAGCCCGACGAAGCCTGAGCACCGGGCTGGGCATCGGCTCGCGGCTGCCGGCGTATTGCTCCGCGCTGGGACGCGCTTTGCTGGCTGGCTTGCCGCCGGCCGAAGCGCTGGCCCGCGTGCGCGGCATGAAGCGCGTGGCGCTCACGCCGCAGACGGTGCACAGCGTGCCACGCGTCATGGAACTTCTGGAGCGCTGCCGCGCAGAAGGCTTCGCCACCAACGATGGCGAACTGGAGATCGGTGTGCGGTCGATGGCGGTGCCTGTGCGCGACCAACAGGGCCAGGTGGTCGCGGCCATGAGCATTGCCGTGCGGGTGGAACGCATGAACATGAGCGAGCTGCGCGAAGCGTTCCTGCCCATGCTCCACCGCGCGCGCGACACATTGGCTGCGCGGCTTTTTCCTGTGTGAGCGCGCTCAGGCCAGGCTGCCCCGGCGCAGCAGGTTGCCGCAGACGGGCACGTATTCACCGAGAAAGTCGAGAAAGCTGCGCACCGCGGGCGACAGGCCCCGACGCGAGGGAAACACCGCGTGCACCACGCCCACCGGTCGGGTCCATTCGGGCAGCAACTGCACCAGGCGCCCGTCGCGCAGTTCGTCCTCGCACATGTAGTCGGGCAGGGAACACATGCCGGTGCCGCCGAGCACGGCGAGCTTGAGGGTGAGCAGGTCGTCGGCAATCAGGCGCGGGCGCTGATGCAGCACGGCCTCGCGGCCATCGG
Source organism: Hydrogenophaga sp. (assembly GCF_051858985.1). GTDB lineage: Bacteria > Pseudomonadota > Gammaproteobacteria > Burkholderiales > Burkholderiaceae_C > Hydrogenophaga. The sequence goes on from NZ_JBHYGM010000003.1 coordinate 364,857, forward strand.
TGTGCGTGAGAGGGATGCTGACGTGGCCGTCCGTGGCCGACATCGCCACGCTGTCGAGCCGGCTGGCTTCTTCCACCGTGGCGGGCGTGCCCTGGCGTTCGAGCAGCCTGGGGCTGGCCACCAGCACCGAGCGCGCCTCGTCCAGCCGCTTGATCACCAGGCTGCCGCTTTCCTCCAGCGTGAGGCGCACGCGCAGCGCCACGTCCACGCCTTCTTCCACCAGGTCCACCACGCGGTTGTTGACCTCCATGTCCACCTGCACCTGCGGGTGACGCTCCAGATAGATCGGCAGCACATCGCCCAGCACGGTCTGCGCCAGCGTCACCGGGCAGACCACGCGGATGGTGCCGCGCGGTTCGGTCTGCACCTCGGCCACGGCGTCGGCGGCGGCCTGCGCCGATTCGCGCAGCGCGAGGCAGTGGCGCAGGTAGGTCTCGCCGATGGCCGTGAGCGAGAGCTTGCGGGTGGTGCGCTGCAGCAGCCGGACGCCGAGCTGCGCTTCGAGCTCGGCCACGCGGCGCGACAGCCGCGACTTGGGCACGCCCAGGGCGCGGCCCGCCGCCGCAAACCCGCCGCGCTCGACCACCTCGGCGAAGAAGAGCATGTCGTTCAGATCCTGCATGGGGCCTCCTGATTGTCCTGCCAGTGGAACGATGTGGCGCAATTTTGCCGTCTTATCACGCAATCGATCTGAAAAGACAATCTATCCATGGCCACGGATGTGGCTTTCAACTTCAGGAGCCTTTTCATGAAACTGCTGCACATCGACTCTTCCATCACCGGCGACCAGTCGGTCTCCCGCGAACTGACCGCCCGCACGGTGGCGGCCTGGGTGGCCGCCCACCCGGGCACGCAGGTCGAATACCTGGACCTGGCCACCGCCGTGGTACCCCACCTGGGTGCCGATGCGCTGGGTTTTCGCACCGGCCAGGCCGCTGCGACCGACGCGCAACGCCGGGAGAATGCGCTGTCTGAAGCGCTGGTGAGCCAGTTCCTCGCGGCCGATGTGGTCGTGATCGGTGCTCCGCTCTACAACTTCACCATCCCCACCCAGCTCAAGGCCTGGATCGATCGCATCGCCCAGGCAGGCCGCACCTTCACGTACACCGACAAGGGCGCCGTCGGCCTGGCCGGTGGCAAGACCGTGATCGTGGGCTTGAGCCGCGGCGGCGTGTATTCCACCAGCGAAGGTGGACGCGCCATGGAACACCAGGAAACCTACCTGCAGACGGTGCTGGGGTTCTTCGGCATCACCGACGTGCGTTTCGTGCGCGCCGAAGGCGTGGCCATGGGCCCGGAGCCGAAAGCGAAGGCGCTGGCTGCCGCAGAGGGTGAGATTCGGGCGCAGACGGCCGTGGCGGCCAATCAGCCAGAAGTTGCTCAAGTCGCCTGAGCGAAGTGACGTGATCCAGAACACCGTGACGCGCCGCAGGCGCGGCGCGGGGTTCAGTCATATGTGTGCGTGAAGATCAGATCGATCGCGTTCTCTTCCCCGGCTCTTGCGCGCACCGTGACGCGGCGTGAGAGGTCGTAGAACATCGACACCGTGCCCATGGCGCCGGCCAGGCTGCTCTCGTAGCTGAGGTACAGGCGGTTGGACAGCCGCTTGCCCAGCGTGAGCGCGGCAGAAGCCGTGGAGCCGTCGGCGTTGGTGGAACTGCCCGCGAACGACAGCTCGTCCAGGCCCAGCGCACCGGCCAGGCCACCGTCGAGCCGGCCGCCGCTGCGCGCCAGCAGCGCCAGCGCGGCCTGCTGCAGCACCGCGGCTTCAGCCCCGGCGCCGCTGGCCGGGCGGCCCAGCACCAGCCAGGCCAGCTTCTCGCTGTCAGGCAACTCAGGATCGGAGAACAGGCGCACGCGCGGAACCTGCGCCGTGCCGCTGATGATCACGCCCACCCGCTGCGTGGTGTTGGGGCGCACGGCGGTGATGTCCAGCGTGGGGTTGTCGTACGGCCCGGTGAAGCGCAGCACACCGGTTTCAATGTTCAGTGCCTGCCCGTAGGCGCGGTAGGTGCCCCGCACCGTGCGCACCTCGCCCAGGACCCGCGGCGTGGGTTGGGCGGGTGTGCTGCGCAGGTTGATGTTGCCGGTCAGGCGCGTCTGCAGGCCCTGGCCGCGCACCTCGAAGTTGTTGCCCAGGTCCAGGTCCACCAGCACGTCGGGCTGCACGCGAAAGGCGTTCGGGTCCTCCAGCGGGATCTCGGTGCCACGCACCACCACGTCGTCGCCGAGCGTGGGCGTGGTTTCGTCCGGCAGGATGAAGAGCGCCTCGTCCGCGGTGAGCTGGCCGCGCAGCTTGAGCGCCGGGCCAGCGAGCTCGGCCTGCAGTTCGCCCGAGAGCGTGAGCCGGCGGTCCGGCCGCGTCGACACGCGCAGCCGGGTGGCGGTGGCCTGCAGGTTGATGTAGGGCTGGCGGCGCTCGGTGCCGTCCACCATCACGTTGCGCCACTCGGTGGTGCCGCTGGCCAGCAGCGTGCCGCCGTTTTCCACGCCACCGCGTCCCTGCAGGTAGAAGCGGTCGATGGTGATGCGTTCGCCCGCCAGCGTGGCGCGCAACTGTCCGCGCGAGAACGAGATGCCGTTGACCAGCGAGCGCAGCGCCAGGTCGTCGGCGTTGAGCTTGCCGCTGAGCAGCGGTGCCGCGCGCGTGCCAGCCACCGTGAGGTCGGCCGAGAGCGATCCGCGCACGCGCCAGCCCGGTGGCGCCAGCGCCGACCACACGCCGACCTGCGGCAGACTGGCCTGCACCGTGCCGCGCAGCGGTGCCTGCGCCGGCCAGTGCCAGGCGGTCTCGTCCGCGCCCGGCGGGCTCAGGGTGGTGGACAGGTCGGCCGTGGCCAGGCCCAGGCGTTCGCTGTCCCAGCGCAGGCGGGCCTGCACGTTGCTGCCCTGCGTGTCGATGTTCAGGCGCGCCTCGCGGATGCCGGTCTGGAGGCGTTGCGTGGACGTGGTGTTCTCGTCGAAGGCGCCGTCGGTCTGCACCGACAGGTCGCCGCTGCGTCGCTGAAGTTGTGCCGACAGGCGCGGCGGCGTTGCGGCATCGGCGGGCAGGAACAGGTCCCAAGAACCGTCGAAGACCACATCGCCACCCAGGCCGGCCTGGCTCAGCGGCCCGTAGCGCGCCCCTTCGGCGGTGGCCAGCGCATCGACCCACGACAGGGGCAGCCCGGTGAGCTGGCCGCGGGTGTCCAGCGCGCCGGCCTTCCACGTGAGGCGTTCCCAGGCGAGCGTCATGGGGCTGGCGTCGGTCGGCGTGGTGGCGGCCGCCGCCATGGCCACGGTGTCGCCGCGCGAGGGCGTGGGGGCCGCGGAGCGGCGGTTGAAGGAAGGCTGCAGCCGCAGCCGTCCCGGGTCGGCCTGCAGGCTGAGCGCTGTGCTGCGCGCACCCTGCCACTGGAGGCCGAGCGCCGCCGCGCTCTCCAGCGTCCAGGTCACGCTGCGGTCGGCACGGGCGCTGTCGGTGGCCTGCAACCGGAAACGGCTGAGGTCCAGACGCCCGGTGTCGATGTCGGGCTGGCGCGCGCCGCCCAGTTGCACGGTGCCCTCTGTGGCCAGGAGGCCGCGCCACGGTCCCTGCTCGGCGCTGGCGGCAAGCTCCAGCGCCAGACGATCGGGCGTGCCGCTGGCCTGCAGCTTGAGCGCGCTCAGGTCGACCGTTTGCGGGGTGGTGGGGCTGGTCTGGTTGCCAGTCGCCACGTCGCGCGTGACGCGCAAGCGGGGCGAATCCAGGTTCAGGCTCAGGCGTGGCGCTGCGACAGCCTTCGCACCCTTTGGCGGGGCCGGGTAACCGAAAGCGCCCAGGCCGCCCTGCCAGCCGGCGCGCAGGCGTGCGCTGCCCTCGAGCGCCAGGCCGGGCTGGACTTCCAGCGCGGTGCGGATCGGCGGCCCCACCACGGGCAGTGTCTGCAGGCTGCGCACCCACTCGAGCAGCCGGCTCGCGTCGGCGAGCTGAAGGTCCAGATCGCCGCCACCCTGGGCGTGCGCCGCCTGGCCTTTCCAGTCGGCCTGCGCACCCGGCAGCTGCAACGCCAGCTGGCCGTCGAAACTGAGCGCGGCGGTGTCGACGCTGCCACGGCCCTCCAGCGTGGCGTCGGCCGCGTTCAGCCGCACCTCTCGCAGATCGAGCACCCCTTGCGCCGCGTTGCCGGCCGACGGGCGCCACAGGCCCTGAACATCCAGCTCGCGAAGGCGCAGGCCGGCCAGGGCGCTCGCCCGGGGTTGCGTGCCCGAAGGGCGCACGCGGGCCACGAGGTCGATCGCCGCGCGCTCGGTGTTGGCGTCCACTGCGCGCGCGGTGAACTGGCCATCCAGCGCGGCGGGTGCGATCGCGCTCCAGAGCAGGGCGGGATTGATGCGGGCGGCCTTGAATTCGCCCTGCCACTGGCCGAGCGGTGACGCCTGCGCGCCCGTGGCCGGCTCCCACCAGCCCTCGCCCTGCAGGGTGCCGCCACCGAGCTGCGCGTCGACGCGGGTGAGCGTCCAGCGCGCGCCGCGCTGCTCCAGATCGGCGTTCAGGCGCTCCAGCGGCAGCCGTTGCCGGTCGGCCGGGCCGCTGGCGGCATTGGCCAGCCGCAGTTCGGCGCGCCAGGCGTCGCCATCGGGTCGGGCCTGCACCGTGCCGCTGAGCAGGGTGGCAGGTGCCTGCGGCCAGAGCGCGGCGAGATCCAGCCGGTTCATCGTGGCGTCGGCCGACTCGATGGGCTGCGGCAGCCAGGGTCGCAGTCGGGCCCTGGCGTCCAGCGTGGTCGCCTCGGTGCCGACGGCCCCGCCGGTGGTGCGCAGGCTGGCGGTGGCGTCGAGCGCGGCGTCCACCGTGGCCAGCGTGCCCGTGATGCGGGCGACCGCGCTCAGTGTGACGGCCTCGCCGCCGCCGGGCACCGTGGCCTGCACCTCGCCCTGGGCGTCCAGGCGCAAAGGCATGGGGGCTTGCGCGCCCAGCACCGCCTGCACCTGGTAGCGCCCGCCGGCCACCTGCAGGTTTTCCAGATCGATCTGGTGCGCATCGGCCACGTCCAGGCTCCAGACGCTGTCGGCCGGGCGGTAGCGGTACTGGCCCTTGAGGCCGCTGAGGGTGAGCGGGTCTTGGCCCTGCATCACCAGTTCGCCGATGGACCAGGGCAGGGTGACGGGCAGCGGCAGCGTGATGGGCTGGAGCGGCTCCAGCGGACTCGGCGGACGCTGGTCGTCGATCTCCAGGCGGCCGATGTCGAGCTGCGACAGGCGCACGCCGCGCCCGAGCAGCGCGTCGGCCCAGAACCAGCCGCTCAGGCCGATGCGCGTTTCGGTGGCCTGCACGTTCAGGCCGTCGCGTCGCCAGCTCAGGTGCCCGATGCGTCCGCCGCGCAGCAGGCTGCCCTCCACCTCGGCGACCTCGATGGTGCCGGCCTCGATGCCCTGCCGGGCCATGAAAGCCTGGCCCCAGCGGATGGATTGCGCCAGCGAGCCCGACGAACTGGCCCACAGGCCGAAACCGAGCAGCACCAGCACCACCAGCGCGGCGGTGGTGCCAACCACCCAGCGCACCACCCGGCCCGTGCGCGAGGGTGGTGGCGGGGTCGTGTCGGGCGAAGTGCTCATCCGGTTCAGAACGTGAAGCCCACGTTCAGGTGGATGCGAAAACGCTGGGTCTTCAGGCCGTAGGCCAGGTCCAGCTGCAGCGGTCCCACCGGGCTGTTGAAGCGGATGCCGGTGCCCACGCCCCACACCGGGTCGAGGTCGCCGGCCTTGTTGGCCACCGCGCCGCCGTCGATGAAGATCACGTTCTCCCAGTTGGAGCGGTTGTCGCTGTTGAAGATCGGGCGCTGCCATTCCAGGCTCACCACCGCCTTGTAGCGACCGGGCCCGATGGTGCCGTCCGGGCGCTGCACGCCGATGTCGCGCAGGCCGTAACCGCGCACGGTGTTGTCGCCGCCGGTGATGAAAAGCTGGGTGTCGGGAATGGGCGCCGCGTCGCGCGCCATGATGGCGCCGCCTTCCACACGCAGTGCCAGGCGGCCCAGTTCCGTGCGGCGCGCCGCCGGCGTGCTCACTTCCCGCGCCTGCCCTGGCACCGGTGTGGCCACCGGTGCCGGCCTGCCGAGCGGCCAGTAGGTGAGCCATCGGGCGTGCGTGCGACCAAAGGGCAGGCGGGTGGTGCCCAGCGTGTAGCCGGCGCCCAGTTCCACGGCCAGCCCGTAGCCGCTCTGCGGAAAGATCAGGTCGTCGAAGCGCCTGCGTGTCCAGGCGTAGTTGGCGGTGATGGACGAGTCGGCCACCTCGGTGGCCGGATTGCGCGCCGCTTCGTTCACCACCCGCGCGCGGTCGTACTGAAGGTAGTAGGCCCGGTCGTACTCCACCCCCAGCTGCGTCTGGCCCACGCGCATGCGCTGGCTGCTGGTGATGGTGGTTTCGTCAAGTTGCCTGGCCAGTTGGGCGCCCACGATCTTGCGCCATCCATCGCCGTCGGGTGGCGAACTCAGCTCGGTGGCGGCCAGCTGGTCGATGCGCTCGAGCTGCAGCTTGCTCAATGCGCGCCAGCCGATGCCCGGCACGCTGTTGTGCGTGTGTTCGAGCGACAGGCGCGCGCCGTTGTCGGTGCTGCCACCCACGCCGATCACCACCTTCTGCTTCTTGCTCTCCCGCAACTGCACCATCACCGGCAGCGTCTGGCCATCCAGCGTGGGCTCCACATAGACGAACACCGAGTCGTAGTACCCGCTCTCGGCGATGCGGCGCTGGGCATCCTGGAGGCGCGACAGGTCGTAGTCGCTCCCGGGCGTGAGGCCCGAGAGCCGCACCAGGCGTTCGGCGGTTTCAGCGTCGTAACGCTCTGCGCCCTGAACCACCACGTCGCCGATGCGCATGGCCTGTCCGGAGTCGAGTTCGATGTAGAGATTGGCCACCCGCTGGTTGTTGTCGATGTCGGCCAGGCTGTTCTGGATGCGGCCGTTGGGATAGCGCTCGGCTATCAGGCGGCGCAGCGAGGCGGACTTGGTGCGGTCCCAGTCGGCCTGCGAGAACGGAAGGCCCTGGCTCAACGCGGCTTCGCGCTGGATGTCGGCACGCTGATCCGCTGCTTCGGGTGCGTTCGCAATGTCGCCCACAAAGGACACATTGACACTGGCGATCTGCGTCACCGGACCCGGATCGACGCGCACCGTGACCGTTCCCAGCGGCTGCGGCGCGGCGGCTCCGTTCTGAGGTGCCGTGGCTTCGCCCAGGCCCGGCGGTGCCGTCACTTCGACCACCGGCGTGAAGTGCCCGAGCGTGGCCAGCAGTTCGCGCAGGTTGTCCGGCGCCTGCGCGAGCAGCCGGCCCAGTTCGTTGGCATCGAGGTTGCGCTGTTCGCGGTAGCGCTGCAACTCCATGTGGCGCAGCAGGAAATCGCGCTGGGCTTCTGGCGCCTGCATGTCGATCTCGAAGCGCGGCCCGGCGGGTGGGCGCGCAGCCCGCGCGCGCCGCGCCTGTTCACGAGTCTGTTGTTCGTCCGCGGCGTCTTCGCCGCTCGCCTCGGCAGGGGCGGCCACGGGCGCTGACGGCGCTTGCGAGAGCGCCGTCAGGGGTGAGAGCAGCAACCCGCAAAGCAGGTAGAAGCAGACCAGGCCAGCCCGGTCCGCAGAGGCCAGTTTCATTCAGGGGTTATTTCGAGAGCAAACGCATCGTGTCCTCCAGCCCCTTCAGGGTCAGCGGGTACATGCGCTGGCTCATGAGTTGCTGGATCACGCTGATGCTCTGTCGATACTGCCACACGCCCTGAGGTTCCGGATTGACCCATGCGAATTTCGGAAATGCGTGGGTGAGGCGCTGCAGCCACTCGGCACCCGCCTCCTCGTTGTTGTATTCCACGCTGCCGCCAGGTTGCAATATTTCGTAAGGACTCATGGTGGCGTCGCCCACGAAGATGAGTTTGTAGTCCTTGTTGTATTTGCGGATGATGTCCCAGGTCGGGAATTTCTCGGCATAGCGCCGCCGGTTGTTCTTCCACATGAAGTCGTAGACGCAGTTGTGGAAGTAGTAGAACTCGAGGTGCTTGAACTCGCTCTTGACGGCGGAGAAGAGCTCCTCCACCCGCTGGATGTGCTCGTCCATGGTGCCGCCCACGTCCATGAGCAGCAGCACTTTCACGTTGTTGTGCCGCTCCGGGATCATCTTGATGTCGAGGTAGCCGGCGTTGGCGGCGGTGGCGCGGATGGTGTCGGGCAGGTCGAGCTCGAAATCGTTGCCCTCGCGCGCGAACTTGCGCAGCCGGCGCAGGGCCACCTTGATGTTGCGCGTGCCGAGCTCCTGGGTGTCGTCGTAGTCGCGGTAGGCGCGCTGCTCCCACACCTTCACGCCGCTCTTGCCACCCCCCTTGCCGCCGATGCGCACGCCCTGAGGATTCACGCCGCCGTTGCCGAACGGCGAGGTGCCACCTGTGCCGATCCACTTGCTGCCGCCCTCATGGCGTTCCTTCTGCTCTTCCAGACGCTTCCTCAGCGTCTCCATGAGCTCGTCCCAGTCCATCTTCGGCGCGTTGGCCTTCTGCTCCTCCGACAGGATGCGTTCCATTTCCTGGCGCAGCCAGTCCGCCGGGATCGGCTTGGTGAAGTCCGCGATCATCTCCACGCCCTTGAAGTAGGCGGCGAAGGCCCGGTCGAACTTGTCGTAGTGCTTCTCGTCCTTCACCAGCGCGGTGCGCGCGAGGAAGTAGAAATCGTCCATGGAGCAGGCTTCCGGGTTGCGCGGGCCGACCACGTCGGCCTGCAGCGCTTCCAGCAGCATCAGGTATTCCTTCACCGACACCGGCAGCTTGGCCGAGCGCAGCGTGTAGAAGAAGTCGATCAGCACGGTGCGATCTCCTGGAGATGTTCGCTCAGCCCCGCGGCTTGTTGAGCTGCCAGCGCAGGTGGGCCTTCACCGTGGGCCACTCGCTGGCGATGATGCTGAAGACGACCGTGTCGCGCAGCGTGCCGTTCGGGCTGATCTGGTGGTTGCGCAGTACGCCGTCCTGCTTGGCGCCCAGGCGGGCGATGGCTTCGCGGCTGTCAAAGTTGAACCAGTGGGTTCGGAACTCCACCGCCACGCAATCCAGCTTTTCGAACGCGTGCTTGAGCAGGATGAGCTTGGCTTCGGTGTTCAGCCCGGTGCGTTGCACGCTGCGGCTGTACCAGGTGTGGCCGATCTCCAGGCGCCGGTTCTTCGCATCCACGTTGAAATAGCGCGTGGAGCCGACGATCCTGCCGTCCGACTTGCGGCGCACCACGAACGGCATGGCGCCCAGTTCGTCGCGCATCTTCATGGCGGCATCCATGTAGCCCACCACAGCGTCGGGCGTGGCCACGCCCGTGTACCAGAGGTTCCAGAGCTCGCCGTCCCTGGCCGCTTCCAGCAACTCGTCGGCGTGGCGACGCTCCATGGGCTCGAGCACGACCCAGTTGCGCCCGGTCAGGGTGACGGGATCGATGAAGCGGCTCATCGGTTTCTCTGGTTCATGAACACGAGCTTTTCAAACAAGGTCGTGTCCTGCTCGTTCTTCAGCAGCGCACCCACCAGCGGTGGCACGCTCACCTTGCTGTCGGCACTTTGCAAGGCTTCCAGCGGAATGTCCTCGGCCATCAGCAGCTTGAGCCAGTCCAGCAGCTCGGAGGTCGACGGCTTCTTCTTGAGGCCAGGCAGGTTGCGCACGTCGTAGAAGGTCTTCATGGCCGCGGCCAGCAGTTCCTTCTTGAGCTTGGGGAAGTGCACGTCGACGATGCGTTGCATGGTCTCGGCGTCCGGGAACTTGATGTAGTGGAAGAAGCAGCGGCGCAGAAAGGCATCGGGCAGCTCTTTTTCGTTGTTGGAGGTGATGAACACCAGCGGGCGGTGCTTGGCGCGGATCAGCTCGTGGGTCTCATAGCAGTAGAACTCCATGCGGTCGAGCTCGCGCAGCAGGTCGTTCGGGAATTCGATGTCGGCCTTGTCGATCTCGTCGATCAGCAGGGCCACCGGCTGATCGGCCGTGAAGGCCTGCCAGAGCACGCCCTTGACGATGTAGTTGTGGATGTCCTTGACCCGCTCATCGCCCAGCTGGGAGTCGCGCAAACGGCTCACCGCGTCGTATTCGTACAGACCTTGCTGCGCCTTGGTGGTGCTCTTGATGTGCCACTGCAGCAAAGGCAGGTTCAGCGATTGCGCCACTTCCTCGGCCAGCATGGTCTTGCCGGTGCCGGGCTCTCCCTTGACGAGCAGCGGGCGCTGCAGGGTGATGGCGGCGTTCACGGCCAGCATCAGGTCCTGCGTGGCGACGTAGTTCTCGGAGCCTTTGAATTTCATGAGGAGCTTCGTGCAAGGGGTTGGGGGTAGGGTGGCGTTCGCCCAGTCTATATAATCAGCGGTTGATTTTTCATCGCCCGTCCCATTCATTGTGCTTGCAAAATGATCCAAACGTTGTCCACGATCGCCCGTACCCTTGTCGCCGCTGCGACGCTCTCCGTGGTGACCATCTCCGCCCAGGCCCAGGGCGTGACGGGTGATGTGCAGGCCGGCCAGAAGAAGGCCGAAATGTGCATTGGTTGCCATGGCATCCAGGGTTACCAGAACAGCTTTCCCGAAATTCACAAGGTGCCCAAGATCTCGGGCCAATCGGGCGCCTACATCGTTTCTGCGCTCAACGCCTACAAGAAGGGCGACCGCAAGCACCCCACCATGCGCGGCATTGCCGCATCGCTGAGCGAGCAGGACATGGCCGACCTGGCCAGTTTCTATGCCTCGCATGCCGACAAGACCGCACCGGAGGCCCCCAAGTCGGCCAGCACCAAGGCCGCTGCCCTGATCGAGAAGGGCGCCTGCGCTTCCTGTCACGGTGCCAACTTCAGCAAGCCCATCGACCCCAGCTACCCGAAGATCGGCGGCCAGCATGCCGACTACCTGTTCTTCGCGCTCAAGGCCTACACGGTCGAAGGCAACCACGTCATCGGCCGTTCCAACGGCATCATGGCCGGCATCGCCAAGCAGTACACGCCCGCCGAAATGCGCGAGATCGCGAAGTACCTGGCGTCGGTCGAAGGCGAACTCAAGATCGTGCCGCAGCCGCGCTTCAAGTAAGCCGGGCTCCACCCGATCAAAAAGCCGCTCTGAGAGCGGCTTTTTTTTGTTTCAGTCGCGGGTCGCTCGCTGGCGCACGGCCTCGATGTAGGCCTGCCCATCGGGTGGCCGGCCGGCGCGCTGGCTCTCCCACAGCATGGTGCCCAGGCACTCCATCACCTCGTGGTGCGCCGCGTGCAGGTCGCCGCGCCGAGCGGCCAGCAGCTCGACGGCCTGGCGGATGCCCGGGGGCTGGTCGATGCTGCACTGCTCGCTGATGGACAGGTGCATGGACAGGTGCAGGAAGGGGTTGTCGCGCCCGGCGTCGGCCTCGCCGAGCCGGGCCAGGGCCGCCTCCACGTCGGAAAGTTCGGCGTGGTGTTCGGGGTGCTCGTCGATCCACTGGGCGGCCAGCGTTTCAATGGCCTCCATGGTTTCGCTGGCGCGCGACTTGGCGTAGACGGAACAGTAGAAACGCCGGACGTCGGCCTGGGACGGATTGAACATGGCCTCAGCGTAGCACGCAGGATTTCAGGCGTTCGCGGCCCCGGACTGCTGGGCAATCTCGGCGGCGGCGGCGCGGGTGACGCGGATCACCTGCGCGAGTTCGGCATCGCTCACGCGGCGCAGCGGCATGATGGTCGTCAGGCTGCCTTCGACCTCGCCGCCTGCGCGCAGGATGGGCACGCCGATGCCCATCAGGTCGGCGTCGATCTCCCCCAGGCCGATGTAGTGGCCCTGGTTGCGGATGGTCTTGAGCTTCTGGCGGAACTCGGTCCAGTTCTCGCCCAGGCCGGCCTCGCGGATCTCGTGCGCGTGCAGCAGCATCAGGTTGCGCAACCGGCTCTCGGGCAGCCAGGCGAGGATCGCGCGCGAGGGAGAACCCCGGAACATCGGAAAAGGCCGGCCGCGTTCCATGCTGGAGCGGATGCGAGGGTCCACGCGTTCCTGGTGGATGCACAGCACTTCGTCCGCAAAGTGGGTGCACAGCAGTTGGGCGCTGCCCAGCTCGGCGCAGGCGCGCTGCATCACCGCAGGCCCGTGGCGCGAAAGCGGGTCCGACAGGCGGATCTGCCGGTCCAGCACGACGAAGCGCGGCCCCAGGCGGTAGCGGCCGTCGCCCGCCGGGGCCAGCAGGCCCGCGTTCATCAGGTTCTTGATGTACCGGTACTGCGTCGCGCGCGACACCGCCATCACCTCACCAATGCGGTCGGCCGTCCACTGGGGTTGTTCGGGCGTGAACAGGTCGATCACGCGCAGCAGCCGTTCCAGGCTGCTCGGGGGCGTGGCGCTCAAAGCAGCTGGGTCATGAGCCGGTTGCTCATGGACTGGATCATGGGTCGCACCTCGCCCAGGTAGGCCTGCCAGCCCGGTTCTGCGGCGAGCTCGGCCCGGCGTTTGGCCCGCTCTTCAAAGGACTCGTAGCGCCAGATGCTGACGATGGCGTTGAGCTCGCCGATTTCGGTGGCGTAGTAGCCCACCAGGCCACCCAGGATGCGGGTCTGCAGTTCCATGCCGCCGCTGCGGTGGTAAGCCGCCATGAAATCGGCGGGCGACGAGGTGGCATGCAGGACGTAGCAGCGTTCTTCGATCAGCACGGGTTCTCCTTGAGGGTGGCTGCGTATCTTACGGGCAATGCACTTCCAGAATCTCAGGGTAAAACTGGATAAAAAATCTCGTATTAAGAGACCATAGGTGAAAAACCGCTTGTTAAACTAACGGACGTAAGTTAAAAACGATCCCATGGCACTCCACCTTCCCGACATCCACACCACCCCCCAGGGCCGCGTCCTGGTGTTCGACTCGGCCACTCACGTCGAGACTTTCGTGGCCCACGCCCCCTGCCAGGGCGAGGTGGTGGTGGCCGCGTCGTACGCCGGCGTTCTGTGTGCTCGCATGGTCATGTCGGCACGGCCGCGGGCGGCCATCGGACTGGACTGCGCCATCGGCAAGGACGGCGCCGGCATCGCGGGGCTCTGGTATTACGAAGCGCTGAATGTGCCCGCCGCCGCGGTGGACACGCTGACCGCCGAGATGGGCAACGGGCGCGACATGTACGAGCACGGCGTCGTCAGCCGGGTGAACGACTGCGCGCAGCGCCTGGGCCTGGCACCCGGCATGAGCACGCGCGAAGCCGTGCAGGCCGTGCTGACCGGCGAGCGCAAGCCCGCGGTGTTCGACCCCGCACGTCGCCTGACGGTGCACACCGCTGCCAGCGGCCGCAGCATCGTCTGCACCGATTCCATCGCCTTCGCCCTGCCAGAGGACCGCGAGCGCAACGTGCTCTGCACAGCCGGGCACACCGGCCGCAGCGTGGTCGACTACTTCCGCGGCTTCCGGCCCTGGGCCTTCATCTGCTCGGATGGCGGCATCGGCAAGAACGACAGCGGCATTTCCGCGCTGGCCGTGGTGGACGCCGACGGCATCGCCGGCGCGTCGGTGAGCGCGCTCAGCGCGCGCATGGGCGACGGGCAGAGCACCTATTTCGACGGCGTGATCAGCGCCTGCAACGCCACCGCCGCCGCCAAGGGCGTGCGCGTCGGGCAGACGGCGAAGGAAGCCGCCCTGCTGCTGCTGGATTGAACCGGACCCGAGGAGACAAGACACCATGAACGCCATCACCCCCTTTCATCCGCAGCACGACCAGCTGGGCGATGACGAGTCCCGTTACGTGGACGTGCAGAGCATTCCCTGGAAGCCCACGCCCACCCCCGGCATCGACATGAAGGTGTTGATGCAGGACGAGAGCAGCGGCTTGCTCACCGCGCTGTTCCGCTGGCAGCCCGGCACGCAGCTGCCGCTGCACGAGCACGTGGAGATCGAGCAGACCTACGTGCTCTCGGGCAGTATCGTGGACGACGAAGGCGAGGCGCGCGAAGGCGACTACGTGTGGCGACCCAAGGGCAACCGGCACCTCGCGCGCTCGCCCAACGGGGCGCTGGTGATTTCCTTCTTCCTCAAGCCCAACAAGTTCCTGGAAGGCGAACTCGCCGGCAAGGAACTGAAATGAAGGACCAGTACGACGTCGTGGTGGCGGGCTCCGGCGCGGGTGCGCTGGCGGCGGCCGTGACCGCCGCCAAGGCCGGCCTGAGTGTGCTGGTGCTCGAGAAGGAGCCGCTGTTTGGCGGCACCACGGCGCGATCCGGTGGCGTGTTGTGGATCCCGGGCAACCCGATGTCGAAGGCGCTGGGCATCGACGATCCGCTGGACGCGGTGCGCACCTACCTGCGGCACGAAACCGGCGCGCATTTTGATGAGAAGCGCATCGAGGCTTTCCTGGACGCGGGACCGAAAGCGGTGGCGTTCTTCCAGAGCGAGACTGCACTGCAGTTCGTCGCCGTGCCGGAGTTCTCCGACTACCACCCGGATGCCCCGGGCGGACGACCTGGCGGCCGGGCCATCCTGGCCGCGCCCTACGACGCCGGCCAGCTCGGCGCAGACGCCCGGCGGCTGCGCCCGCCGCTGAAGGAAATCACCTTCGTCGGCATGATGTTCAACGCCAGCCAGGAAGTTCAGCACTTCTTCAACGTGACGCGCTCCTGGACCTCCGCGAAATACGTGGCGCGCCGACTCCTCACCCATGCAAAGGAAATGCTGGTGCACGGGCGCGCACAACGCCTGACCAACGGCAACGCGCTGGCTGCACGTCTCGCGCGCAGCGCCACGGACGCGGGCGTGGAGATCGCGACGAGCGCGCCGGTGCGCGAGCTGGTGATCGAGGCGGGCGTGGTGCGCGGTGTGGTGGTCGAGGTGGACGGCCAGCGCCGCACGGTCCGCGCGGGGCGCGGTGTGGTGCTGGGCACCGGCGGTTTCCCGCAAGACCCGGCGCTGCGCAAGCAACTCTTCCCGCACGCCCCCACGGGCGCGGAGCACTGGTCGCCCGCGCCTCCCGGCAACACCGGCGATGGCTGGCGCATGGCCGAGGCCGCCGGTGCGGCCACGCAGGGCGACCTTCCCAACAACGCGGCGTGGATTCCGGTCTCGCGCGTGCCGCGATCCGACGGCAGCTTCGGTGTGTTCCCGCACCTGATCGATCGCTACAAGCCCGGGGTGATCGCCGTCGGCCGCAACGGCCGTCGCTTTGTGAACGAGGCGAACTCGTACCACGACTTCGGCCAGGCCATGCAGCGCCTCGGACGCGAGCAGGGCGAAACGGCCGCGTGGCTCGTGGCCGACCACCGCGCCTTGCGCCGCTACGGCCTGGGCTTCGTCAAGCCGTTTCCGCTGCCGCTCTGGCCGCACCTGCGCAACGGTTACCTGCTGCGCGGAGGCACGCCGGCGGAACTGGCCCGCAAGGCCGGGCTGGACCCCGCCGGACTCGAACAGACGATCGCCGAGTTCAACGGCCCCGCCGAACGCGGGCTGGACCCGGCGTTCGGCAAAGGCACCACCGCCTACAACCGCTACCTGGGCGACGCGAAGCACCCCATCAGCCACTGCGTGGCGCCGCTGGACCAGGGACCGTGGTACGCCATCAAGCTGCTGCCCGGTGACCTGGGTACTTTCGCCGGCATCCGCACCGACGAATTCGCGCGCGCGCTGGCGACCGACGGCACGCCGGTGCCTGGCCTGTACGCCGTGGGCAACGACGCGCTCAGCGTGATGGGCGGCAACTACCCCGGGGGCGGCATCACGCTCGGGCCCGCGCTGGCTTTCGGCTGGATCGCCGGTCGCCATCTGGCGGGAATATCAACGCAGGACGCGGCCGCGCCAGCGCGCGCGGTCCACAGGCAGGGGGATGCGGTGGCGGCCTGAGCGGCGGGGTCGTCGGTTCGCAGAGTGTTTCTTCGTCAGTCAGTCAGTCAGTTTGTTCGTTCATCAATCGAAACCGTCCCAGCCGGGGCATCAGGAGACAAGAACCATGTTCAAGACCGTGAAGATCGCGAAGGCTTTCGTGGCCGTTGCGGCGCTGGCCACCGCCTTTGGCGCTGCCGCGCAGACCTTTCCCAACAAGCCGATCCGCGTGATCGTGTCCTACGCCGCCGGCGGCGCCACGGACAACCTGACGCGCCAGACCGGCCAGGTGCTGGCCGAGAAGCTGGGCCAGCCCATCGTGGTCGACAACAAGCCCGGGGGCAGCACCGTCATCGGTGCGCAGGCGCTGATCGCCGCGCCACCCGATGGCTACACCATGGCCATCTTCGATCCGTCCACCGTGGCGATGAACCAGTTCCTGTTCAAGAAGCCGCCCTACGACCCGGTGAAGTCGTTCCAGCCGGTCACCGTGCTGACGCGCATTCCGTTCGCGATCATGGTGCGCGCCGACCACCCGGCCAAAGACCTCAAGGATTTCGTGGCGCAGATGAAGGCCAAGCCGGGCCAGAGCTTTGGCCATTCGGGTGCCGGCAACCCGGTGCACCTGGCCATGGAATCCTTCAAGGCCGCAGCCGGCCTGGATCTCCAGCACGTGCCGTACCGTGGCGGCGCACCGGCACTGGCCGACCTCCTGGGCGGCCAGATTCCGATCCTCATGATGGACGTGCCCAGCGTCATCCAGCACATCAAGGCCGGCAAGGTGCGCGTGATCGCCCTGACCAGCGCACAACGCTCCGACCTGCTGCCCGACGTTCCCACCATCGCCGAGTCCGGCTACCCCGGGTTCGAGGCCAGCAGCTGGTTTGGTGCCTTCGTGCCCGTGGGCACGCCTGCGCCCGTGGTGGCCCGCCTGAACGCCGCGCTGCGCGAGACCATCGCCACGCCGCACATGCAGACCTGGATCAAGGCGCAGACGCTGGAAGCCGTGACGTCGACGCCTGAGGAATTCGGTGCACTGGTCAAGAGCGATGCCGACAAGTACGGCAAGCTCATCAAGCAGCTCAACCTGTCGCTCGACTGAACCGTGGCGCAGACCAGCGAGCCGTCGCTGCAGTACCTGCTGGATCGCCAGGCCATCCTGGACTGCATCCACCGGTACTGCCTGGGCGTCGACCGGCACGATGCGGCCATGATCGAGAGTGCGTTCCACCTTGACGCGATCGACGAGCACGGCCCGTTTTCCGGTGGTCCCGGCGCGCTGGCCGACTGGGCCAACTCGTTCCATGCCGAACATTTCATGGCTCACACGCACCACATCACCACGCACGGCTGCGAGATCGACGGCGAGGTGGCGCACGCGCAGAGCCACTGCCTGTATGGCTTGCGTCGCAAGGACGGCCAGACGGTGGCGCTGGGCGCGGCGCGCTACATCGACCGGCTGGAACGCCGCGCCGGTGAATGGCGCATCGCGCACCGCCGCACCCTGATCGAGTGGCGCGGCGAGCTCCCGGCGAACATGCCGGAAGGTTATGCGCAAGGCACCTGGGATCGCAGCGATCCCTCTTACGAACGACCCCTGGCCGCTTCGGCCACCCACCACCAGCCCCCATGACCTCTCCCGTTTTGCAGAATGCCCTGTTCGAGCCCGGGCGGCTCGGTACGCTCGTGGTGAAGAACCGCGTGGCCATGGCGCCCATGACGCGTTCGCGCGCCACCGACGATGGCACGCCCACCGCGCTGATGGCGGAGTACTACGGGCAGCGCGCGGGTGCGGGCCTGATCGTGTCCGAGGGCGTGAACATCTCGCCCGGCGCGCAGGGATTCCTCAATGTGCCGGGCATCTGGACCGATGCCCATGTGGCCGGCTGGCGCGAGATCACGCGCCGTGTGCATGCAGACGGCAGCACCTTCTTCATGCAGCTCTGGCACACCGGGCGCATTGGCCACCCGGACAACATGCAGCCCGGCCTGCACCCGGTCGGGCCGAGCGCGCTCAAGCACGAACGAACGCTCGTCACGCCCAGCGGCCTGCAACCGTCGGTGGTGCCGCGCGAGCTCAGCAATGCAGAGATCGAACAGGTGATCGCCGACTACGCGCAGGCCGCGCGGCGCGCGCTGGAAGCGGGCTGCGACGGCGTGGAAATCCATGCCGCCAACGGCTACCTGCCGAGCCAGTTCCTGCACGAAAGCTCGAACCGACGCACCGACGCCTGGGGCGGCAGCATCCCGGCGCGGGCGCGATTCCTCGTGGAAGTGGCGCGGGCGTGTGCCCAGGCCATCGGGGCGGAACGCGTGATCGTCCGGCTCACCCCGTTCTCCGAATTCAACGGCGCCAGGAGCGCCGACGACGCACCGGTGTACGACCACCTCATCGCCGAGCTGGCGAAGCTCTCGCTGGGTGCCCTGCACGTGGTGGGCGCCGAGGTGTCGGGCAACCAGACGGTGCAGCGCGGCGAGGGTGAGCGTGCGCCCGATGTGCTGGGCTTCGTGCGGCCGCGCTGGCCCGGCACGCTCATGGCCGCCGGCAACTACGACCTGGCGCGCGCCACGCGCGACATCGACGAACAGCGTGCGGACCTGATTGCGTTCGGGCGCGACTTCATCGGCAACCCGGACCTCGTGGAGCGCCTTCGCGATGGCCACCCGTTGGTGGAGCGGGTGCCGGCCGACTGGTACGGGCCGTCCGCCCAGGGCTACACCGACTACCCCCGCTGGCAAGCCGCCGCGAACTGAACAAGCTCTTCTACTTTCCATGACTTCCTTTTCTACAGATGCGCTGGCAGGCCGCACGGCCGTGGTGACGGGCGCCGGGGGCGGCCTGGGTGGTGCCATCGTGGCGCAGCTCGCGGCCATGGGCGCGCGCGTTCTGTCGCTCGATCTGCATGCACCCGTTGCCGACACGGCCGCTGGCCACCACGCGCTGGCTTGCGACATCGGCCGCGAGGACGAGGTGGCCGAAGCCGCGCGCCAATGGGAGACCATCGCAGGCGGTTGCGACATCCTGGTCAACAACGCGGCGGTGATGCCGCCGCCCAGACCGTTGGCCGAGATGGTCGACGCCGACTGGGACCGGGTGTTCGCCGTCAATCTCAAGGGCGCGTACTTCTGCGCCAAGCATTTCGGAGCGGCCATGCGGCGCGCCGGGCGAGGCAGCATCGTCAACCTCGCGTCGATTGCCGCCAGCGTGCCCAACGCGATCGGCGCCTACGGCCCGAGCAAGGCGGCCGTTCTGGCGCTCACGCGGCAGATGGCTGTGGAGTGGGGCCCGCTGGGGCTGCGCGCCAACGCGGTGAGCCCGGGCCTGGTGCGCACGCCGATGTCCGAACCGTTCTATGCCCAACCGGCCAACCTGGCCGCGCGCGAGGCGGTGGTGGCGTCGCGCCGCATCGGTGTGCCGCAAGACATCGCCTCGGTGGTGGGCTTCCTGGCCTCGGACGCCTCGGCTTATGTGAACGGCCAGGAGATCACCGTCGACGGTGGCTTCATGGCCACGCCCTTGATGAACATCCAGAAGCGGGACTGAGCATGACCACCATCACCGTCCAGGACCTGCTCAAGGACCGCATCGCCGTCATCACCGGCGGTGGCGGCGGCATCGGTGCGGGCCTGGCGCTCGGGCTCGCAGCGCACGGCGCCACCGTGGTCGTCACCGGTCGCACCGAAAGTTCGCTCGAACACACCGTGGCGGCGGTGCGCGCCGCCGGTGGCCGCGCGCACGCGGTGGCCATGGACGTGACCGACACCTCCTCTTGTGCGGCAGCAGCGGCGCGCATTGCCGCCGAGATCGGCGAGGTGTCCATCCTCGTCAACAACGCCGGCGTCATCGAATACGTGCCCATGGAAGACGAGGCCGTCGGCGAGGCCTGGAAACACACCATCGAGACCAACCTCAACGGCCCCTTCAACACCGCAAGGGCTTTCCTTGCGCCGCTCAAGGCCACGCGGGGGTCCATCGTGAACATCGGCTCCATCGCCGCCACGGTCTACACCGGCAACACGGTGGGCTACTCGGCGTCCAAGGGCGGCGTGCACATGCTCACGGTGGCTTTGGCTCGCGAGCTGGGCAAGGACGGCGTGCGCGTGAACACCGTGGCGCCGGGCGCCATTGCCACGCCCATGTCGCCATCGGCCGGGGACGAGACGCGCATGGCCAACCTGATGCGCCGCGTGCCGCTGGGCCGCATCGGCCAGCCCGAGGACCTCGTGGGGCCGGTGGTGTTCCTCGCCTCCCCGCTGGCCGCGTACGTGACCGGCGCCACGCTGCGCGCCGACGGCGGCTACCTCACGAACTGATCCATGAGCCTCTCCAGCACCCTGCCCACGGTCGACCGGCGCGACCTCGACTTCCAGCTGTTCGAAGTGCTCCAGGCGCTCGACCTCACGCAACGCCCCGAACACGCCGACCACGACGCCACCAGCTTTGCCGCCGTGCTCGACGTGGCGCAGACGCTGGCGGCCGACAAATTCCAGACGCACTACCGCGAATCCGACTTGGACGAACCGCGCGTGGAAAACGGACAGGTGCGGGTGGTGCCGCAAGTGCGCGAAGCCCTGCGCGCGTTTGCCCAGGCCGGCTTCATGGCCGCCGACCGCCCGTTCGACGAAGGCGGCCAGCAATTGCCCTACACGCTGCTGCTGGCGTGCCTGGCGTGTTTCCAGGCCGCCAACATCGGCACCTCCAGCTACAACTTCCTCACCATGTCGGGCGCGGCGGTGATCCGCGCCTTCGGCACCGAGGCTCAGCGCGCGAAATATGTGCAACCCATGCTGGACGCGCGCTTCCTCGGCACCATGTGCCTGAGCGAGCCGCACGCGGGTTCGGGCCTGGCGGACCTGCGCACGCGCGCCATTCCCCAGCCCGACGGCACCTACCACCTCAAGGGCACGAAGATGTGGATCTCTGCCGGCGAGCACGAGTTGTCGGAGAACATCGTGCACCTGGTGCTCGCGCGCATCGACGGCGCGCCGGCCGGAACGCGCGGCATCTCGCTGTTCATCGTGCCGCGCAAGCGACTGGATGAACAAGGCCGGCCGGCGGAGTCCAACGGCGTCACGCTGGTCGGCCTGAACCACAAGATGGGCTACCGCGGCACCGTCAACACGCTGCTGAACTTTGGCGAGAGCGAGGCCTGCGTCGGCGAACTGGTGGGCGAGCCGCACCAGGGCCTGCGCTGCATGTTCCACATGATGAACGAGGCGCGCATCTCGGTGGGCGCCGGTGCGGCGATGCTGGGCGTGGCCGGCTACCTCTACAGCCTGGACTACGCGCGCGGACGGCCGCAAGGCCGGTTGCCCGGCGCCAAGGACCCGAGCACGCCGCCGGTGGCCATCATCGAGCACGCCGACGTGCGCCGCATGCTGCTCACGCAGAAGGCTTACGCCGAAGGCGGGCTGGCGCTGTGCCTGTACGCCGCGCGGCTGGTGGACGACGTGCGCAGTGGCGAAACCCCGGCCGCCAGGGAGCGCGCCAACCTGCTGCTGGAAATCCTCACACCGCTGGTGAAGAGCTGGCCCAGTGAGTTCTGCCTGGAAGCCAACAAGCTGGCGATGCAGGTGCTGGGCGGCTACGGCTACACCCGCGACTATCCGGTGGAACAGTTCTACCGCGACAACCGGCTGAACCTGATTCACGAAGGCACACACGGCATCCAGGCGATGGACCTGGTGGGCCGCAAGATCCGCATGAACGATGGTGCCGCTTTCGCCCTGCTGTTGGGCGCCATGCGCGAGGACATCGCTGCCTGGCGCGGCGACGGGCAGGCGGGTGCCTTTGCGACGCAGCTCGAACACGCCCTGGGCCAGGTGGAAACGGCCACCCGTGCGATGCAGGATCACACCGCAGATGAACGCCGATACACCGCCAACGCCACCCTGTATCTCGACATGCTGGGCCATGTGGCCGTGGCCTGGATGTGGCTGCGCCAGGCGGGAGCGGCATCGCGCGGCCTGGCCGCCGGTGCGTCGGGCGATCGGCAGGCGTTCTACGAGGGCAAGCTGGCTGCCGCCCGCTACTTCTACCGCTACGAGTTGACCCGACTGGCGCACTGGCTCCCGATCCTCGGTGCCGCCGACCCGTTGTTCGTCGAACTCGACGTGGCCACGCTGTAATGGCCATCGATCACGCCGCGCTGATGCGGCTCCGATTTCCCGAGCGCGAGTTCCACTGGACCGAGCGCGACACCCTGCTCTACAACCTGAGCGTGGGCATGGGCCGCGAGATGCCCGCCGACCTGCCGTTCGTGTTCGAGCGCGGTCTGCAGAGCATGCCCACGCAGGCGGCGGTGGTCGCCTGGGAAGACACGTGGCAGGAGCGCGCGGGACTGGACATCACGAAGATCGTGCACGGCGAACAGCGCGTCACGCTGCACCGGCGGCTGCCGGCGTCGGGCACCGTGCGCTCGGCTTTCCGCATCGCGGCCTGCTACGACAAGGGCCCCGGGCGGGGCGCCGTGCTGCTGGCCGAAACCGTGTTGCGCGAGTCGGGCATCGACGCGCCTCTGGCCACATTGCTGTCCACGGTGTTCGCGCGCGGCGACGGCGGTTTCGGCGGTCCCCCCGGGCGCGGACCCGATCCGCACCCTGTGCCCCAGCGCGCGCCGGATCGCACGGTCGAGATCGACGTGCGGCCCGAGCAGGCCATGTTCTACCGGCTCACCGGCGACCGAAATCCGCTGCACGTCGACCCCGCGTTTGCCACGGCGGCGGGTTTCGATCGCCCCATCCTGCACGGCCTGTGCACCTGGGGCATGGCCGCTGCGGCCGTGGTGCGTGAGGCCTGCGATCGCGATGCCTCGCGCCTGGCGCACTTCGAGGCCCGCTTCACCGCACCGGTCTACCCCGGTGAGACGCTGGCCTTTGACCTGTGGTTCGACGGCGCGGCGGTTTCACTCCGGGCTCGCGTGCCGCAGCGCGGCGCGACTGTGCTCGACCACGGACTTGCGCAACTGCAGGTTCCTTCCCATTCCCACTCATGAAGTCAGAAAGCAGGTGATTCAAATGGCAAGCCAGGCCCATGCCCACATCGTGGGTGCCTACGAGCATCCCACCCGCAAGGCCGACGACAAGTCGCTTGCACAACTCCACGCCGAAGTCGCCAAGGGCGCGCTCGAAGACGCGGGCCTCTCCAAGGACGACATCGACGGCTACTTCTGCGACACCGAAGCGCCGGGCCTGGGCGCGTTGTCAATGGTGGACTACCTCGGCCTGAGGGTGCGCTACATGGACAACACCGACACCGGTGGTTCGGCCTACCTGCTGCATGTGGCCCACGCGGCGCAAGCGATCGCGCAGGGCAAGTGCAGCGTGGCACTGATCACGCTGGCCGGCCGCCCGCGCGCTGCCGGGCTGAATGCCGAACCCGTGGTCGACTGGAACATCCCCGACATGCCGTTCGAGCAACCTTATGGCCCCACCGTGGTGAACACCTACGGCCTGTGCGCCATGCGCCACATGCACGAGTACGGCACCACCAGCGAGCAGCTGGCCTGGATCAAGGTGGCCGCCTCGCACCACGCGCAACACAACCCCCACGCCATGCTGAAGAAGGTGGTCACGGTGGAAGAGGTGGTGAACTCGCCCATGATCTCCGACCCCCTGCACCGGCTCGACTGCTGCGTGGTGAGCGACGGTGGTGGTGCGCTGATCGTCACCAGCGCCGAGATCGCCAAGACGCTCAAGCGCAAGAGCGTGCGGGTGATCGGCACCGGCGAAGCTGCCAAGCACCCCAGCGGCGGACAGATCGACCTGAGCTACTCGGCGGCGGCCTGGGCAGGCCAGCAGGCGTTCGAGCAGGCGCGCGTGAAGGCATCGGACATCAAGTACGCCTCCATCTACGACAGCTTCACCATCACCGCGCTGATGCAGATCGAGGACCTGGGTTTCTGCCGCAAGGGCGAGGGTGGCAGGTTCGTGGCCGACGGCGGCCTGATATCCGGTGTGGGCAAACTGCCGTTCAACACCGACGGTGGTGGCCTGTGCAACAACCATCCTGCCAACCGCGGTGGCATGACCAAGGTGATCGAGGCCGTGCGCCAGTTGCGCGGAGAAGCGCACCCAGCGGTGCAGGTGAAGAACTGCGACCTGGCCCTGGCCAGCGGCATGGGCGGCTGGATGGGCAGCCGCCACGGCGCCGGGGTCCTCATCATGGAAGGGGTTTGAAGTCATGACCACAGAACAACGCACGCCGGTGTGTCCCGGCACCCACATCGAGAACCAGCCCTTCTTCGACGCGGCGGCCGACGGCCGCCTCACCCTCAAGCACTGCGAGGACTGCGGCCGGTTCCACCACTACCCGCGCGCCATCTGCCCGCACTGCTTCAGCGACAAGACGACCTGGAAGGACAGTGCCGGCAACGGCACGATCTATTCCTTCAGCGTGATGCGGCGCGTGCCGCAGCCCTATGCGCTGGCGTATGTGACGCTGGACGAAGGCGTGACGCTGATGACCAACGTGGTCGATGCGGACCTGGACGCACTGGCCATCGGCCAGCGGGTGAAGGTGGCTTTTCGCAAGACCGACGGCGACGTGACGGTGCCGGTGTTCGTGCCGGCCTGAGGCCCATGTCGACCGCTGTCCTCAACGCCTTGCCACGGCGCCGCGAGCGCCATTTCGGCGATCGGGTCGTCTGGTGCTTCGCGGAGCGCACGCGCAACGTGTTCGCCGGCTTTTCGGCGGCGGTGCGCGCGCAGGGCGAACGCACCGCCCTGGTGTTCGGCGATCACCGCTGGACCTACCGCGAGCTCGATGGCGAGATCGCACGCCTGGCCGCCGGCCTGCATGCCCGGGGCATCGCACCGGGTGAGCGCGTGGCCATGCAGGTGCGCAACCGCGCCGAGTTCGTCACGCTCTTCTATGCCATCCAGCGTCTGGGTGCGGTGGCCGTGCCGATCGACGTTCGCCTGCAGGGCGCCGAGGTGGGCCATGTGGTGGCCGACGCCGGTGCCCGGCTGCTGCTGCACGACGCCGATCTGGCCGATCGCGCGCAGACCGCACGTGCGCAGGTGACGACGCTGGCCGTGGTGGCGCTGCCCGAACCCGGCGACGGCCGGCTGTTCCCCAGCGCCGATGGCTTGCTCGCGCCGCCGCCGCACGAAGACATGGCCGAGGACGACGTGGCCATGATCCTCTACACCTCGGGCACCACCGGCAAGCCCAAGGGCGCGGCCATCGCCCATCTCAATGTCGCTCATTCGGTGATCCACCACGCCGGCAACCTGGGCCTGGGGCCGGACGACCAGTCGGTGGTCGCTGTGCCCATCAGCCACGTGACGGGCCTGCTGTGCGGGGTGATCGCGCCGCTGTGGACCGGTGGCACCCTGACGCTGCTGCCGCACTTCAAGGCGAAAGAGTTCCTGCCCCTGGCCGCTGCCGCGCGCATGACCTACACCATCATGGTGCCCGCCATGTACAACCTGTGCCTGCGGGTGGAGGGGTTCGACTGGTCCACGCTGTCTGCCTGGCGACTGGGCCACTTCGGCGGTGCGCCCATGCCGGGCGCGACCATCGAGGCGCTGGCGCAAAGGCTGCCGGGCCTCACGCTGGTCAATGGCTATGGCGCCACTGAAACCTGCTCGCCGGCGATCATGCTGCCGGTCGGCGCCGGACCCTCGAACCTGGCCTCGGTGGGTCGCCCGCTGGCCTGTGTGGAAATCCTCATTGCCGATCCCGAAACGGGCGTGGAGATGCCCGCTGGCGAATCCGGCGAGATCTGGTTGCGCGGCCCGATGGTGATTGCGCGCTACTGGAACGACGCCGCCGCCACGGCCAGGGGCCTGGTCGCGGGCTGGTGGCGCTCCGGCGACATCGGCAGCGTGGACGCTGAAGGCAACGTGTTCGTGCTCGACCGCCTGAAAGACCTCATCAACCGGGGCGGCTACAAGATCTACAGCGCCGAGGTGGAAGCCGTGCTGGCGCGCTGCCCGGGCGTGATCGAATCTGCCATCGTGGCGCGCGCCGACCCTGTGCTGGGCGAGCGCGTGCACGCCTTCGTGTGCGTGACAGAGGGCACCACACATGAAGCGTTGTCCAGTTTCTGCGCGGCACAACTGGGCGACTACAAGGTGCCGGAGAGCTGGACGCTGAGCACCGAGCCCTTGCCGCGCAACCCCACCGGCAAGCTGGACAAGAAATCGCTGCGCGAACGCGCGGCAGAAATTCAAACAGGAGTGAAACCGACATGACGATCCGATTCGACAACCGAGTGGCCATCGTGACCGGCGCTGGCGCCGGCCTGGGACGCAGCCACGCGCTGCTGCTGGCCGAGCGCGGCGCCAGCGTGGTGGTGAACGACCTGGGCCGCTCGCGCGAGCCCGGGCGCGAGCAGGAGCGCGTGGCCGACCAGGTCGTCGCAGAGATCCGCGCCGCCGGCGGAAAGGCCGTCGCCAATTTCGATTCGATCGCCGAGTTCGAAGGTGCCCAACGGCTCGTGGACCAGGCGGTGAGCGAGTTCGGACGGCTGGACATCCTCGTCAACAACGCCGGCTCGCTGCGCGACAAGACCTTTGGCAAGATGGACATGGCCGACTGGGACTTCGTGCTCAAGGTGCACCTCTCCGGCACGGCCTATTGCACACGCGCCGCCTGGCCGGTGATGCAGAAGAACGGCTACGGCCGCGTGGTGTTCACCACCTCCAATTCCGGCCTGTATGGCTCGTTCGGCCAGTCCAACTACGCAGCCGGCAAGATGGGCATGATCGGCCTGATGAACACGCTCAAGCAGGAGGGCGGCAAGTACGGCATCCTGGTCAACACCATCGCGCCGGTGGCGGCCACGAACATGACCGAAGGCGTCCTGCCGGCCGACATCGTGCCGCACTTCAACCCGGCCCATGTGTCCGCCGCTGTCGCGGTGCTGTGCAGCGAGCAGTTCCGGCAATCGGGCGTGATCTGCTCGGCCGCCGCCGGGCACTACGCCCTGGTGCAGGTCTGCAGCACGCTGGGCCTGCAGCTCGACCCGTCTGCCGCCCCGGATCCCGAAACACTGGTGGAGCGCTGGGACGAGATCGCTGATGACCGCGCGATGCGCGTGTTTCCCAACGCGGGTGCCGAGACCACCGCCATCCTGGAGGCCATTCAGGCGCTGCGCGCGGGCGTGGCGCCGTGAGCCATGCCTTCGCCGGACGCTGCTGCGTCGTCACCGGTGCAGGCGGTGGCATTGGCGAAGCGGTGAGTCGGGCTCTCGCGGCGCAAGGCGCGCGCGTGGCCCTGCTCGATGTGGACCTGGCGCGTGCCCGTGCGGTGGCGCAGACCCTGCCACACGCGCGGGCCTACGCCTGCGATGTGGCCGACTCCACCGTGGTGCAGGGCGCGATGGACGCCGTGGCCAGTGACCTCGGGGCGATCGACGTGCTGGTGAACAACGCAGGCATCATCGGTGGCGCCGAATACGCGCGCAACCTGGCGAGCCGCGCGGCCCAGCTCGATGAACTGCAGCAGGCCGGCGCCATCAGCACGCCCACCAACGCCACCGCCAGCATGACCGACGCCCAATGGCGCGCCATGCTGTCCACCCACCTGGACGGCACCTTCTACTGCACACGCGCCGTGCTGTCCGGCATGCAGGCGCGCCGCACCGGCGCCATCGTCAACATGAGCTCGATCATGGGGCTCTCCGGGGGCAACGGCGTGCCGCACTACGCGGCGGCCAAGGCCGGCATCATCGCCTTCACCCGCGCCGTGGCGCAGGAGGTGGCGCCGTTCGGCATCCGTGTCAACGCGGTGGCGCCAGGCTTCATCGACACCGCCATGCGCTCGCAATTGCCGCCCGCCATCGCGGCCGGCCACGTGCGTGCCACGCCCATGGGCCGGCTGGGCACCGCAGCCGAGATCGCCGACGCCGTGCTCTACCTGTGCAGCCCGGGCGCCTCGTTCGTCACGGGGCAGGTGCTGGGGGTGAACGGCGGCTACCTTTGACGCCAGCGGCCATGGGCGGCGGCTGGGTGAAGTCGCGGCTGCGCAGCAGTTCCTGAACCGCGGGTGAGGTACCCAGCAGGTTCAGCGTGAGCTCCACGTACATGCGCTGCAGGTCGGGGATGGAATGGCGCCCGTTCTTCCGGTACCAGTTGGCCACGCCGTTGAGCATGGCCAGGATGGCGAAGGTCGCCACCCGCGCGCTCGGCACCGAAAAAGCGCGTTCCCGGATGCCCGCATCCACCAGGCTCTGCAGCAGTTCCTCGTGCCGGTCGCGCAGCGCCACCAGCACGGTGCGGTTCTCGGGCAGCAGGCTGCGCAGCTCCATCGTGCCGATGAACACCTCGGGCTGGCGCCGGGCGTGGAATTCGACGTGGGCGGCCACGAAGGTGCAGAGCTTGGAGAGCGTCCCCTGCTCCTGCGCCACTTTTTGCGCCACCTCGGCAACCAGATCCTCCATGATCCCGCGCAGCAGCACGAAGAGCAGGTCCTGCTTGTTCTCGATGTGGTTGTAGAGCGATGCCGCCTGGATCCCGATCTCGTCGGCCAGCGTGCGCAGGCTCACACCGTGGTAACCGTGCCGCGCGATCAGCCGGATGGACGCCTCGCGAATCGCCTTCTGCGTGATCTCGCCGCTGACGCGCCCTTTGGCCATGGTGTGTTTCCTTGCTGAACTGGCAAGGTTTATAACGCAGGCCGTCTTTCAGCCTCCAGCGGGCGGCATCTGGAACGCAGCGCCAATAACCCGTGCCGACCGCGCCACTTTGCGGCTGTGGTTACAGTCACAGACCCATACGAGGAGCACCCACATGACCCAGCAAGCCTTCATCTGCGACGCCATTCGCACCCCCATCGGCCGCTACGGCGGCGCCCTGTCCAGCGTGCGCACCGACGACCTGGGCGCCATCCCGCTCAAGGCCCTCATGGACCGCAACCCCGGCGTGGACTGGGCTTCCGTGGTGGATGTGATCTACGGCTGCGCCAACCAGGCCGGCGAGGACAACCGGAACGTGGCGCACATGGCCAGCCTGCTGGCGGGCCTGCCGGTGGAGGTGCCGGGCGCCACCATCAACCGCCTGTGCGGCTCGGGGCTGGACGCGGTGGGCACGGCGGCGCGCGCCATCAAGGCCGGTGAGGCCGGGCTGATGATCGCGGGTGGCGTGGAGAGCATGAGCCGGGGGCCTTTCGTGATGCCCAAGGCGGAGTCGGCCTTCAGCCGCAACAACGCGGTGTACGACACCACCATCGGCTGGCGCTTCGTGAACAAGCTGATGAAAGCGCAATACGGCGTGGACTCCATGCCGGAGACGGCCGAGAACGTCGCCACGGACTACAAGATTGAACGCGAGGCGCAGGACCGCATGGCGCTGTCCAGCCAGTTGAAGGCCGTGGCCGCACAGCAGGCTGGCCACCTGGCGCGGGAGATCGTGGGCGTGACGATTCCGCAGAAGAAGGGCGACGCAATCGTGGTGGAGCAGGACGAACACCCGCGGGCGACGAGTCTGGAGTCGCTGGCGAAACTCAAGGGTGTGGTGCGGCCCGACGGCACGGTGACGGCGGGCAACGCGAGCGGCGTGAACGACGGCGCCTGCGCGCTGTTGCTGGCCGACGAGGCGTCGGCCACGAAGAACGGTCTCACGCCCAAGGCGCGTGTGGTGGGCATGGCCACGGCCGGCGTGGCGCCGCGCGTGATGGGCATCGGCCCGGCGCCGGCCACCCAGAAGGTGCTGGCACTCACGGGCCTGAAGCTGGAACAGATGGACGTGATCGAGCTCAACGAGGCGTTTGCCGCGCAGGGCATCGCCGTGCTGCGCATGCTGGGTTTGAAGGACGATGACGAGCGCGTGAACGCTTGGGGCGGCGCCATCGCCCTGGGTCACCCGCTGGGCGCCAGCGGTGCGCGCCTCGCCACCACGGCCATCAACCGCCTGCACCACACCGGCGGGCGTTACGCGCTGTGCACCATGTGCATCGGGGTGGGGCAGGGGATTGCGCTCGTTCTTGAGCGCGTCTGAAGGCTACAGCTTCCACGCGGGGAGTTGCCAGTTGCGCCATAGCGCGAGGCCGCGCAGGCCGGCCGTGAACACCACGCAGGCCACCAGCGCGAGCCACCCCGGCGCCTCGATCTGCCACAGGCCGACATACAGCCAGCCGCCGGCGAACGCGCACAGCGCGTAGGGCCGGTGGTCCTTGAACGCGGTGGGGATCTCATTGCAAACCACATCGCGCAGCACGCCGCCAAACACACCGGTGATCAAGCCCATGAGCACGGCCACCAGAGCCGGCATCTCCAGCAGCAGCGCCTGGTGCACGCCGGTGGCGGTGAACAGGCCCAGGCCCAGGGCGTCTGGCCACTGGATGGCACGCTCGGTGAGCTTCACGTGGCGCCCGCGCAGGAACACCATGGCGAGCGCGCACAACACCAGCACGCCCCAGAGCATTTCCACGTGGCGCACCCAGAAGAACGGGCGCTGGTCCAGCAACAGGTCGCGCAGTGTGCCACCGCCGAAGGCGGCCAGGAAACCCACCACCGCCACACCCACCGCGTCCAGCCGCATGCGCGCTCCCATGAGAATGCCGGAGAGCGCGAAGGCGGCCGTGGCCGCGAGTTCGACCAGCAGCCTCAGGGTCTCGCCCCAGAATTGAACGTTTTGCATCTCCCGGATTGTCCACCTCGCTGACCTCGCATGCCCCTCATCACCGACCCGCATTTCTATTTCGTCGCCATCCCTGCGGTGCTGCTCCTGGGCATGAGCAAGAGCGGATTCGGGGCCGGCTTCGGTTCGCTGGCGGTGCCCATGATGGCGCTGGCCGTCACGGTGCCGCAGGCGGCCGCCATCCTCATGCCGGTGTTGCTGCTGATGGACCTGCTGGGCATGGCCGCCTTCCGCAAGAACGTGGACCCCCACCTGCTCATGTTCCTGATTCCCTGGGGGCTGGCGGGCATCGTCATTGGTGCCTTGCTCTTCAAGGTGCTGGACGCGCGGCTGGTGGCCGGCATCGTGGGGGTGTTCACGCTGCTGTTCCTGGCGCAGCGCCTGCTCTTTCCGCCGCGGGCGGACAGTGCGCCACCGCCGCGGTGGGTGGGGGCGATCCTCACGGTCACTTCGGGATTCACCAGCTTCATTGCGCATGCGGGAGGCCCGCCCATCAACGCTTACGTGATACCGATGCGACTCTCGCCAGTGCTGTTCACGGGCACCATGGCGTTCTTCTTTTTCTTCGTCAATCTCGCGAAATGGATTCCCTACGCCTGGCTGGGCCTGCTCGACCTCCGCAACATGACGACGTCGCTGGCGCTGCTGCCGTTCGCGCCCATCGGGGTCTGGGTGGGTGTGCGGATCGCCCATCGCATCCAGCCGGTGTGGTTCTATCGGCTCGTGTACAGCGGCATGTTCCTC
Source organism: Hydrogenophaga sp. (assembly GCF_051858985.1). GTDB lineage: Bacteria > Pseudomonadota > Gammaproteobacteria > Burkholderiales > Burkholderiaceae_C > Hydrogenophaga. Next base: position 395,943 of record NZ_JBHYGM010000003.1, read on the forward strand.
ACCGGCTGCAAACTGGTGTGGGACGCCGTGGCGATACCATAGGGACCCATTCCGCCTTCCCCACCGCGCCACGCGGCCGGGGTGTCTACACGCACAAAGGAGCTTCACATGCCCATCGTGGTGGTTGCCAATCCCAAAGGAGGCGTGGGCAAGTCCACGCTGTCGACCAACGTCGCCGGCTACTTCGCCCGCCAGGGCCATTCGGTCATGCTGGGCGATGCGGACCGGCAGCAATCGTCGGCGTTGTGGCTCAAGCTGCGTCCACCCACCGCGCGCCCCATTCAGACCTGGGACATTTCTGAAGAGCTCGTCGGGCGCCCGCCGAAGGATGTGACCCATGTGGTGCTGGATACGCCGGCCGGGCTGCAGGGTTCGCGCCTGAAGGACATCCTGAAAGTGGCCGACAAGGTGCTCGTGCCGCTGCAGCCCAGCATCTTCGACATGTACGCCACGCGCACCTTCCTGGACGAACTGGCCCAGTCCAGCCGCGCGACCAAGGTGCAGGTGGGCCTGGTGGGCATGCGCGTGGACATGCGCACCATCTCGGCCGACAAGCTGCGGGAGTTCGTGGTGTCCCTGGGCCTGCCGGTGCTGGGCGCGCTGCGCGACACGCAGAACTATGTGCACCTGGCCGCTCGCGGCCTGACGCTGTTCGATGTGGCGCCCGGTCGGCTGCAGAAAGACCTGGCCCAGTGGGAAGGCATCTGCCAGTGGCTGGACCGCTGATGCGCAGCTTTGAAACCCTGGCCGATCTGGCGGCCTGTGTCGGGCAAGAGGTGGCGGTGAGCGACTGGATCGAGATCACCCAGGAACGGGTGAACCAGTTTGCCCAGTCCACCGGCGACCACCAGTGGATCCATGTGGACGTGGAGCGCGCGAAAGCCGGGCCGTTCGGCGCACCGATCGCGCACGGCTTCCTCACGCTGTCGCTGCTGCCGGCGTTTTTCGACTCGGCCCTGGACATCCAGGGTGCCCGCATGGGCGTGAACTACGGTTTGAACCGGGTGCGCTTTCCCTCCCCGGTGCCCGTGGGCAGCCGCCTGCGCGGACGCATGACGCTGCAGGCCGCCGAACCGATCGATCGCGACGGGCTGCAACTGACCTGGCTCGTGGTGGTGGAGCGCGAGGGCGGCGAGAAGCCAGCCTGCGTGGCCGAGTCGATGGCGCGCCTGTATCCCTGAGGCGCTTCATCCGGAGCGAGGTCTCCCCTTCCAGAGACACCGAGGAACCGGCTCCGCCGGGCCTCAGGTGTCGCCCCCTTGAGGGGGTCGCGCGCAGCGCGGCGGGGGTGCTCGCTACTTGATCAGAACGAGCTGCTTCGGCTCGAGCCAGCCTTCAAAACACTGAATCAGCGCGTTGATGCGTTCGGCGGCGATGGACTGGTTGTGCTGCTGGGAGATCAGCTGGAAGGCGTCGTTGCGCAGCAGCCAGAGTTCCTGCGCGGTGCGGGCCTGATCGATCTTGCTGCGCAGGCGTTGCGCTGCCTGGGTCGTGCAGTCCGCGATGCTGCGCATCAACTGGTTGCGGATCATGGCCAGGTCTTTCAGACTGGCCGACCGGGGCGAGCGCTGATGCGGCGCCTGGTGCACCCCGAAGATCCGGGCAAGAGAAGTGATCAATATGGTCTCCGTGCAGCCCGCGGGTTGGCGGGTAGCTGGTCGGACCATGCCATTGGATGATCGGCATGGCCTGTAACAGGCTGCAAGCGAGATGTTGCGCGTTTCGCGGCCGTTGTGAAGCAGGCTCCCCCGCGCCCGCGTGACCTGCGTCACGGAACCGGTCGGGAAAATTGAATCTGGCGCCAGGCCTCGTACACCGTGACCGCCACCGCGTTCGACAGGTTGAGGCTGCGCTGGCCTTCCAGCATGGGCAGGCGCAGGCGTCGCCCGGCGGGAAAGGTTTCTCGCAGTGCTTCGGGCAGGCCCCGGGTTTCGGAGCCGAACACCAGCCAGTCGCCGGCCTGGAAGGTGTTGTCGAACACGCTGTGGCTGGCACGCGTGGTGAAGGCGAAGACGCGTTGCGGGTCGGGCGACTCGGCCTGCAGGAAGGCTGCCCAGCTGGCGTGACGGCGAATGTCGGCGTACTCGTGGTAGTCCAGTCCGGCGCGGCGCATGTGCCGGTCGTCCATGGAAAAACCCAGCGGTTCGATCAGGTGCAGCGTGCAGCCCGTGTTCGCGCTCAGGCGGATCACGTTGCCCGTGTTGGGCGGAATCTCGGGTTCGACAAGGACGATGTGGAACATGGGTCTGCGGGTTGGGGGTGGACTGTAACCCGCGCCGCCGGGCGCGCCAGCCGCTCGTTCAGGGCGTTCGCGCGAACACCAGCGCGCTCACCCGCGCAGCGCCGGCCTGCAGCAAGGCCTGGGCCGATGCGTGCAGCGTCGCGCCGGTGGTCGTCACATCGTCCACCAGCAGCACGTGCGCCGCGTGGATATGGGCCACGCGTTCGGGATGCGCCGCGAACACCCCGCGCAGGTTGTGCAGCCGCTGTTCGCGAGTGAGCGTGTGCTGGTCCGGTGCCTCCACCAGCCGCACGAGCGCGTCGGCACATGCCGAGGAGGGAGCCGCGATGCCTTGCCGCCGCGCCAGGTGCCGCAGGGCCTTGATCAGCTCCCAAGCCTGGTTGTGACCTCGCTCGCCCAGCCGCCGGGCGGTGAGCGGCACCGGGACCATCAGGTCGCCGAGCGCCAGCAGTTCACGCGCAAGCGAGGCGTTCAGCAACAACTGCGAAAAAGGCATGGCCCAGCCCGGTTCACCACGGAACTTGAACCGCGCGATCAGTCGATCCCAGGGATAGCCGTAGTCCACCGCAGCGGCGCAAGCCTGCAAAGCTGGGGGGATGGTGCGGGTCACGCAGGCGCCGCAACGCGAGAGGCCCTCGGGCAGCGGCGCTGCGCAGCCGGTGCAGCGCGCCGCAGGGCCGGCAAAGCGCGCGGTGCAGGAATCGCACACCGGGCCAGCGGGCCATGCCCCGCACACCTGGCAGATGCCGGGAAGAGGGTCGAGCAGGCTTCGCCAGGTCGGGAACATGGGGCGCCAATATACTGGGCCGCTTTTCCCAGTACTCCCCCTGCGGGCCCCCGATTGAACACGTCTTCCGTTCCCGAAACTGCCGTGCCTGGGCTGGATCCCGTCGCCGCGCAGCGCTGGCAACGGCTGGCGCGCAGCGAAAGCCCGTGGTTGCATGAGGAAGTGGCCACCCGCATGGCCGAGCGGCTGCACTGGTTTCGCGAACAGCCCACCAGCTGGTTGCACTGGGAGCCGGTGGCCGGTGGCCTGCGGACGCACCGCTACCTGCGCACGCTGCTGCCACAAGCTCCCTGCCACGTGGTGGCCGAGCGCCTGGACGAGGCGCTGGAAGCCACGCGCGAAGGCGCCGGTCCGGCCTGGAACCCCGTCAACTGGGGACGCCACAAGGGCGCGATGCCGGCGCAGGCACAGACCCGTGTGAGCATGGTCTGGGCGAACATGCAGCTGCACATGGAGCCGCGCCCGCAGGCGTTGATCCAGCGCTGGAATTCGCACATCGAAACCAACGGCTTCCTCATGTTCTCGTGTCTCGGTCCGGACAGCCTGCGCGAGCTCCGGCCGTTGTTCGCGCGACACGGCTGGCCCGAGCCCGCCCACGCCTACACGGACATGCACGATTGGGGCGACATGCTGGTGCACAGCGGCTTTGCCGAGCCGGTGATGGACATGGAGCGCATCACCCTGTCTTACAGCGGTGCCGAGCCTTTGCTCAAGGAACTGGGCGAACTGGGGCGCAACCTGAGCACCGCGCGCTTCCCGGCCTGCCGTTCGCGCGCCTGGCGAGAACGCCTGTGCCGGGCCATCGAAACCGAACTTCCCCGCGCGCCCGACGGGCGGCTGCTGCTGACCTTCGAGGTCATCTACGGCCACGCCTTCAAGCCGGTGCCCCGCGTGGCCATGGGCCCGTCGACGACCCTGCCGGTGGACGACCTGCGTGCCATGTTGCGAAATCCGCGCCGCTGATACCGATCCGTCGCACTTGAATGTGTTGGTACTGCCCGGGGCAGCGGGTGAGCGCCGCTACAATCCGGGGTTGTCGTTTCGTCAAGGGCATCTTCCCTGCATCGGCGCGTCGGCCTGATGGCTGGCGGCAGCTTGAATCGGTGGTGGTTGGTGAGCCATACCTGCAGCGTCTATCGCTTCGCGACCCGGTCTGAGCAAGGCATGGAATGGTCGCTCAAGCGCAATTGTTCGGTCACACCCGCTCAGCTGGGCTGGCTTTACGCCTCCCTGTGCGTGGTGTCGCTGGGTGTCGCGGCGGGTTTCTGGTTTCAGGGCGCCACCCTGGTGCTGCCTTTTGCCCTGCTGGAACTGGTGGCGGTGGGCGCGGCGTTCCTGGTGTACGCCCGTCACTCCACCGACCGCGAGCGCATCCATTTGCTGGATGGCCGGCTGGTGGTGGAGCTGGAAACGGCGGGAAGGCTGAAGCGGTGCGAGTTCGCCCGCGAGTGGGTTCGGGTGGAGCCGCGAGGACATGAGGGTCAGCTGATCGAAGTCCGCGGTGGAGGCCAGTCGGTGACAGTGGGGCGGTACCTGCGCTCCGATCTCCGGCCGGTGCTGGCGAGGGAAATCCGGCTGGCATTGCGGGGTGGATGACGAGTGCGTTGGGTGGGTTTCGGTGGGCGAGCCCGGGAAAATTTGTTCTAATCGGCATTGATATAAATCAATACTTATATTTGAGGCGCTTAAAGTGAGTACGACGAAGAAAACGGTGCATTCCCTGCGAAATCGGTGGTCCACGCTTTGCGCAGCAGGTACCACCCTGGCGCTGGGGGCCGGTGCCTGGACCTCCGTGGCGGCCCAGGTCAAGGACCTTCCCGGCGGCCCCGCCGTCAACCAGTTGAACTTTCACCCCCCAGTGACCCGCATTGCGGTGGAGCAGCACTGGTTGCACTGGTTCATGATGGTGCTGTGCGCCGTCATCTTCGTCATCGTCTTCGGCGTGATGTTCTATTCCATCCTGAAGCACCGCAAGTCGGTCGGCCACAAGTCGAAGGTGCTGGCCGAGCCGATCTGGGTGGAGCTGGGCTGGACCATCGTCCCGCTGCTCATCGTCATCGGCATGGCGCTGCCCGCGACCAAGGTGCTGGTGGCCCAGAAGGACACCACCAACAGCGACCTCACCATCAAGGCCACGGGCATGCAGTGGAAGTGGGGATACGACTACATCAAGGGCGAAGGCGAGGGCATCGGCTTTGTCTCCACGCTGGACAACAGCCACCGCGTCATGTCCAACAGCGGCAAGCCGGAAGCGACCGACGACTACCTGCTCAAGGTCGATAACCCGCTGGTCGTGCCGGTGGACCGCAAGGTGCGCATCATCACCACCGCCAACGACGTGATCCACGCCTGGATGGTGCCTGCCTTCGGCGTCAAGCAGGACGCCATCCCCGGCTTCGTGCGCGACACCTGGTTCCGCGCCGAGAAAACCGGCGATTTCTACGGCCAGTGCGCCGAGCTGTGCGGCAAGGAACATGCCTACATGCCCATCCATGTGAAGGTGGTGACGGCCGAGCAGTACACCGCGTGGGTGGCGGACCGCCAGAAGGCGATGGCCGCCGCGGCCGATGACCCGAGCAAGGTCTGGAACCTGGCCGACCTGGTCAAGCGCGGCGAATCCGTGTATGCCGCCAACTGCGCCGCCTGCCACCAGGCCAACGGCAAGGGCGCTGGGCCCATCAAGGCCCTGGACGGCTCGGCCATCGTCACCGACGCCGATCACGCCAAGATGATCGGCGTGCTGCTCAACGGCGCTGCGGGCGGTGCCATGCCGGCCTGGAAGCAGCTGTCCGACACCGAGCTGGCTGCGGTCATGACCTTCGCCAAGAACAGCTGGTCGAACAAGACCGAGCAGGTCATCCAGCCCGCCGAAGTGCAGGCTGCGCGCAAGTGACCCGTCTGGCTAAAAACATAGAGTCTCAAAGGAATCGATGATGAGTGCAGTTCTTGACCACCACGACGCGCACGGCCACGACCACGATCACGACCACCACGCCCCGACGGGCTGGCGTCGCTGGGTCTACGCCACCAACCACAAGGACATCGGCACGCTGTACCTGCTGTTCGCCTTCACCATGCTCATGGTGGGCGGCGTGCTTGCACTGCTGATCCGTGCCGAGCTGTTCCAGCCGGGCCTGCAACTGGTGAACCCCGGGCTGTTCAACCAGCTCACCACCATGCACGGCCTGATCATGGTGTTTGGCGCCATCATGCCGGCCTTCGTGGGCTTCGCGAACTGGATGATTCCGCTGCAGATCGGTGCCGGCGACATGGCGTTCGCCCGCATGAACAACTTCAGCTTCTGGCTGATGATCCCGGCAGCCATCATGCTGGTGGCCTCGTTCTTCATGCCGGGTGGCGCACCCGCCGCCGGCTGGACGCTCTACGCCCCGCTGACCCTGCAGATGGGCCCCAGCATGGACGCCGGCATCTTCGCGATGCACATCCTCGGCGCCTCCTCCATCATGGGCTCGATCAACATCATCGTCACCATCCTCAACATGCGCGCGCCTGGCATGACGCTGATGAAGATGCCGATGTTCTGCTGGACGTGGCTGATCACCGCCTACCTGCTGATCGCCGTCATGCCCGTGCTGGCCGGCGCCATCACCATGACGCTGACCGACCGCCACTTCGGCACCAGCTTCTTCAACCCCGCCGGCGGCGGCGACCCGGTGATGTACCAGCACATCTTCTGGTTCTTCGGCCACCCCGAGGTCTACATCATGATCCTGCCGGCCTTCGGCATCGTGAGCCAGGTCGTGCCCGCGTTTGCGCGCAAGAAGCTGTTCGGCTACGCCTCCATGGTCTATGCCACCGGCTCCATCGCCATCCTTTCCTTCGTCGTCTGGGCGCACCACATGTTCACCACCGGCATGCCGGTGACGGGCCAGCTGTTCTTCATGTACTCCACCATGTTGATCGCAGTGCCCACGGGCGTGAAGATCTTCAACTGGATCGCGACCATGTGGAAGGGCTCGATGACTTTCGAGACGCCGATGCTGTGGGCCGTGGGCTTCATCTTCGTGTTCACGATCGGCGGCTTCACTGGCCTGATCCTGTCGGTGGCGCCGATCGACATCCAGATGCAGGACACCTACTACGTGGTGGCGCACTTCCATTACGTGCTGGTGGCGGGCTCGCTGTTCGCCATGTTCTCGGGCATCTACTACTGGCTCCCCAAGTGGACCGGCGTGATGTACAAGGAATCGCGCGGCAAGATCCACTTCTGGTGGTCGATGATCTCGTTCAACATCACCTTCTTCCCGATGCACTTCCTGGGCCTGGCCGGCATGCCACGCCGCTATGCCGACTACCCGATGCAGTTCGCCGACTTCAACGCCATCGCTTCCGTCGGCGCCTTCGGCTTCGGCATCGCCCAGGTCTATTTCTTCCTCTTCGTGGCCCTGCCAGCGATGCGCGGCCAGGGAGAAAAGGCCGTTCAGAAGCCTTGGGAAGGCGCCGAGGGCCTGGAATGGGAAGTGCCTTCGCCCGCACCGTTCCACACTTTCGAGAACCCGCCCAAGCTGGACGCGACCGCCACCAAGGTGATCGGTTGAACCAGAGAGCATGGTCATGACGACGTCTGAACAGAAGAAGAACAACCGCCGCCTGGGCCTGATCCTGGCCTCGGTGGCCGTGGTGTTCTTCCTCGGCTTCGTCGGCAAGCGGTTCCTGCTGGGTTTCTGACCCCGCAACCTGGGCACACACCATGGGACTTCAGCGCGAAAACCTCAAGATGGTGAGCAAGCTCTGCGTGATCGCGCTGGGCATGTTCGCCTTCGGCTATGCGCTGGTGCCCATTTACCGACACATCTGCGAGGCCCTGGGCATCAATGTGCTGGCGGTCTCCGAACTGCGCGTGCCCGGCGCGGCGCCCACCAGCATGCCCGCCAATTCCCAGGTGGATCGCACGCGCACCATCACCGTGGAGTTCGATGTGAACACCCGCGGTCCCTGGCACTTCAAGCCGGCGGTGCGTTCCCTGCAGGTGCATCCTGGCGAGCTCACCACGGTGGTGTACGAGTTCCAGAACATCCAGAACCGCACCATGGCCGCGCAGGCCATTCCGAGCTACGCGCCCAAGCAGGCGGCCGCCCACTTCAACAAGCTGGAGTGCTTCTGCTTCACGCAGTACACGTTGCAACCCGGCGAGAAGAAGGAATGGCCAGTCGCCTTCGTGATCGATCCACGACTTTCGAAGGACGTCAGCACCATCACGCTGTCGTATACGTTCTTCGAGGTGGGTGGCAAGGTGCCCGATGCGCCGCGAGACGATCTTCCGCAGGCCTTGAGCCCGGTGGTGGTCAAGCAGGCAGCAGGAGCCGTATGAACGAACCCGTCCATCGTCGCAAGGGCACGTTCCTGGGCACCGTGAGGGCGGTGCTGTGGGGGTTCCTCGGCGTGCGCCGCAATGCGGACTACCAGGACGACATTGCCAAGCTCAACCCGCTGCACCTGATCGCGGTGGGCCTGGGGATGGCGCTTCTCTTCGTGCTGGGGCTCATCCTGCTGGTGAACTGGGTGGCCGGCTGAAGTCCAGCGAACCGTTTTTTTGATTCTTAGACATTGATACAAGCGAAAGCAAAACAGGAGTGAGCATGTCAGCAGCATCCCACGGCACGACGCCCTACTACTACGTCCCCGGTCCCTCGCGCCACCCCGTGATGGCCGCCATCGGCCTCTTCTTTGTCATCCTGGGCGCCGGTCAGTGGATCAATGGCGCCGGCTGGGGCGCGTATTCGCTGGCCTTTGGCCTGCTGTTCTGGCTGTTCGTGCTGTTCCAGTGGTTCAGCGAATCGGTGCACGAGAGCGAGACCGGCATGTACGGCCGCAAGATCGATCTCTCGTTCCGCTGGAGCATGAGCTGGTTCATCTTTTCGGAAGTGATGTTCTTCGGCGCCTTCTTCACCGCGCTCTGGTGGACGCGCACGCACTCGGTGCCGGCACTGGGCAGCTTCGAGAACTCGCTGCTCTGGCCGAATTTCTCGGCTGTGTGGCCCAGCGTGCAGGCCGGTGCCACCGCGTCACCCGGTGGCATCGTCGAGCCCTTCCAGACCATGGGCCCTTTCTGGCTGCCCACGATCAACACCGCGCTGCTGCTCACTTCCGGCGTGACGCTCACCATCGCTCACCATGCACTGCAGGCAGGCAACCGCGCGCGCACCATCGCCTTCATGTGGATGACCGTGCTGCTGGGCATCATCTTTCTGTTCGTGCAGGGCTACGAATACGCCCACGCCTACGCCGACCTGAACCTCAAGCTGTCGTCGGGTGTGTTTGGTTCCACTTTCTTCATGCTGACCGGCTTCCACGGTTTCCACGTGTTCGTGGGCATGTTGATGCTGCTGTTCATCACCCTGCGTCTGCAGAAGGGCCACTTCACCGCCCAGCGCCATTTTGGATTCGAAGGTGCGGCCTGGTACTGGCACTTCGTGGACGTGGTCTGGCTGGGCCTCTACATCCTGGTCTACTGGATGTGATTCGACGGGGGCGGGAACTTCGCCCCGGAATGGCCCCCAAGAAAAAGCGCCTCCCGGCGCTTTTTTGCTGAGAGAACGGATCGAATCAGCCGCGCAACGGCAAGCCGGTGGGCTGGATCCAGCCCATGAAGTAGCTGATGATCACCACCACGAAGAGCAGGATGGAAAAGCCCACGCGAAAGGCCAGGGCTCGGGCCATGTGGTTCTTGCGCGGTGCGGTGCCTTCCTCCTCATTCCGGCCACCGCGCATCATGTAGACCAGCGCGGCGCCCAGGCTTCCAATGATGGCAACGAACGCCACGATGACCAAATATTTCATCCCCCGGATTATGGGTGCCTCGCGCGCCCGCCGCTGACCCCATGCCGAGTTCCCGCTTGCGTTTCTGGATCGTCACGGCCGCCACCGCGCTGACGATGGCGATCACGGCCTCGCTGGGTCTGTGGCAGCTCGACCGCGCGGCGCAGAAGCTGGCCCTGCAGGCGCAGATCAGCGAACGCAGCGCGTTGCCCGCCTGGAACAATGCCAATCTTCTGCAGAGTGCGGACCTCGGGACCGGGGTGCATCGTCCCGTGGAACTGGTGGGTGAGTGGGTGCAGAACGCCAGCGTCTTCCTGGACAACCGCCAGATGAACACGCGGGTCGGATTTTTCCTCGTCACGCCCTTGCGGCTGGCGGGCAGCGACCGCGTGGTGCTGGTGCAGCGCGGCTGGGTGGGTCGCGATTTCACCGATCGCACCCGCGTGCCCTCCATCGCCACCCCCACGGGCGAGGTGCGCGTCCCGGGCCGGCTGGCCCCACCGCCCGGCAAGCTGTATCAGCTGGGCGAGGCGGGCACGGGCCCGATCCGGCAAAATATCGACCTCGCGGCGTTCACGCGGGAAACCGGCCTGCCCCTGCTGGAGGTGTCGGTCCTGCAATCCGGTGCTGCCTCCGATGGTCTGTTGCGCGAATGGCCGCAGGTGGCCGTCGATGTGAGCAAGCACCACGGCTACGCCTTCCAGTGGTTCTCCCTGTGTGCCCTTGCGGGCATCCTGTATTTCTGGTTCCAGATCGTTTCCCCTCGCCGAAAGCGCAGATCCCATGGTACAGACGCCCGATGAACCCCTGACGATGACCGTGCACAGCCTGCCGCGACTGGACGAGGCAGGCGCCCAGGCCGTGGCCAGCACACGTTCGGGGCGCTGGAAGCTGATCGGCCTCATGCTGGTGTGCGCGGCGCCCGTGATCGCCTCTTACTTCACCTATTACGTGATCCGCCCGGAAGGCCGACGCAACTACGGCGAGCTCATCGATCCGCAGCGTCCCTTGCCCAACTGGAGCGGCACCAACGCGCAGGGACAGCCAGTGGCGCTGGCATCGCTCAAGGACCAGTGGCTGCTCATCAGCGTGGCCGACAGCGCGTGCGCTGAAGCCTGCCAGCAGCACCTGTATCTGCAGCGCCAGTTGCGCGAGACGCTGGGCCGCGAAAAGGACCGTCTCGACTGGGTTTGGTTGCGCACGGGTGATGCGGCGCTCTCCGCACCGTTGAAGCAGGCCACCGCTGCAGCCCAGGTGCTTCACGTGGACGCACAGGCGCTGGCCGGCTGGTTGCAGCCAGCCCCTGGCCAGAAGATCGAGGACCACCTGTATGTGGTCGATCCACTGGGCAACTGGATGATGCGGTTTCCGGCGAACCTGGATCCTGCACAGGCCAAGCGCGATCTCGACCGCCTCCTCAGAGCCTCTGCCTTCTGGGACAAGGAAGGCAGGCAGAACTGACATGGAAGCCCAGCCTTTGTACGATCTGGCCCCCGTCGCCCGCCTCATGCTGCTGGGCGTGGTGATCGCGCTGGGGCCGCTGGCCTGGGTGTGGCTGCGCAACCGGCACGCGCCGCCCGCGCACCGCTTGCGCGTGCTCACGCTCGTGACGCTGTTCCTCACGTTTGACCTGGTGCTGTTCGGCGCCTTCACGCGACTCACCGACTCCGGCCTCGGTTGCCCGGACTGGCCGGGCTGTTACGGCAGCGCAAGCCCGGTGGGCGCGAGCGCATCCATTGCGGCGGCGCAGTCGGCCATGCCCACGGGTCCGGTCACCTTCTCCAAGGCGTGGATCGAAATGATCCATCGGTACCTGGCCACCGCGGTGGGTGTGCTCATCCTCGTGCTGGCGCTGGTGAGCTGGATCGAACGGCGTCGGCTCGCGGTGTCTTTCGTCTGGCCGCTGGTGACGCTGGTGTGGGTGTGCCTGCAGGGCGCTTTTGGCGCGCTCACCGTCACCATGAAGCTCTTTCCCGCCATCGTCACCCTGCACCTGCTGGGGGGCATGGTGCTCCTGGCACTGCTTCGCGCGCAGTCGGTCAGCTACGCACTGGCCGAGCCGGGCAGCAAAGGCCCGGTGGCCCTGGCCGGGCGGTTGCGGCTCGCCTTGGGCCTTGTGACGGGCTTGCTCTGGCTGCAGATCGCGCTGGGCGGCTGGGTCAGCACCAACTACGCCGTGCTGGCCTGCAGCGAGTTTCCCACCTGCCAGGGAAGCTGGTGGCCGGCCATGAATTTCCGCGAAGGCTTCACGCTCTGGCGCGAGCTCGGCCAGAACCGCGCGGGCGACGCCATTGCCTTCCCGGCCCTCACCGCCATTCACTACGTGCACCGCCTGATGGCATACGCCGTGCTGGCCGCCATGGTCTGGCTGGGCTGGCGCCTGTGGCGCGAGCCCGGCATGCGCAGCACCGCGCGCGCCGTGTTGCTGCTGGCCGCGTGGCAGTTTGCCAGCGGCCTCACCAACGTGGTGCTGGACTGGCCCTTGCTCGCCGCGGTGGGCCACACCGGTGGCGCCGCTGCGCTGGTGGTGGTCTTCACCGGCGCGTTCGCGGGCACGCGCCGCGCCCGCCAGCACGACGCCTCGCCGGTGAACGCCACCCCGATGCATTTCTCCAGGCCCACCCCATGAGCGCTGCGTCCACTCCTCCCGTTGCCCTGCCCATGCCCTCGGTCTGGCGGCAATACCACGCGCTGACCAAGCCGCGCGTGATCCAGCTCATCGTGTTCTGCGCGCTCATCGGCATGGTGCTGGCCGTGCCTGGAGCCCCCACCTGGGCGCAGGTGCAGCTCGCGGCCATCGCGTGTTTCGGCATCTGGCTGGTGGCGGGTGCCGCCGCCGCCTTCAACTGCGTGGTGGAGCAGCACATCGACGCGAAAATGAAGCGCACGGCCTGGCGGCCCACCGCCAAGGGCGAGCTCACGAACGGCAAGACCCTGTCGTTCTCGGCCGTGCTGTGCGCTGCGGGTTCTGCGGTGCTCTATTTCTGGGTCAACCCCCTCACCATGTGGCTGACGTTCGCCACGTTTGTGGGCTACGCGGTGGTCTACACCGTCATCCTCAAGCCGCTGACGCCGCAGAACATCGTGATCGGCGGGGCCTCTGGCGCCATGCCGCCGGTGCTGGGCTGGGCCGCCATGACCGGTGTGGTTGCGCCCGAAGCGCTGATCCTGTTCCTCATCATCTTCCTGTGGACGCCGCCGCACTTCTGGGCGCTGGCGCTCTACCGCGTGGAGGACTACCGCAAGTCCGGCCTGCCCATGCTGCCGGTCACCCACGGCTCGGAATTCACGCGGCTGCAGATCCTGCTCTACACGGTGGTGCTGTTTGCGGCCTGCCTGATGCCCTTCGTGATGCGCATGAGCGGCTGGATCTATCTGGCCGCCGCGATCGCCCTGTCTATCGGCTTTTGTGGCTACGCCTTTGCCCTGTGGCGCAACTACTCCGACGCGCTGGCCCGCAAGACCTTTCGCTTTTCCCTGATCCACCTGTCGCTGCTGTTTGCCGCGCTGCTGGTTGACCACTACATCTGAAGACATGACGCACCTGCACCTTCAACGCCGCCAACTGATGCTCGCCACCCTGGGCGCCACCGGTTTGTTGCTCGCTGGCTGTTCCGACGAGCCCGCCCCGTCGTTCGCCGCCATCGACATCACGGGCGCCGACTACGCCACCGGCTTCTCGCTCACCGATCACAACGGCCAGCCTCGCACGCTGGCCGACTTCAAGGGCAAGGTGGTGGTGGTGTTCTTTGGCTTCACGCAGTGCCCCGACGTGTGCCCCACGTCCATGAGCGAACTCGCGGAGGTCAAGCGCCTGCTGGGTGCCGATGGCGATCGGCTGCAAGGCCTGTTCATCAGCGTCGACCCCGAGCGCGACACGCCCGAGATCATGAAGCAGTACATGGCCAGCTTCGACCCCACCTTCCTGGCGCTGTACGCCGCGCCCGATGCGCTGCCCGATGTGGCCAAGAGTTTCAAGGTCTATTACAAGAAGGTGGACGGCCCCACGCCCACCAGCTACACGATGGACCATTCAGCCGGCAGCTACGTGTACGACCCGCAGGGCCGCATCCGCCTGTACCACCGCTATGGGAGCGGTGCCGCCGCACTGGCAGGCGACGTGAAGAAGCTGCTGTCGCAGGCCTAAGACAGGCCTAAGTCAAGCCCGGCAACATCGTCTTATGAGGCTGCTGCTGGTCGAAGACGACACCATGATCGGCGAGGCCGTGCTCGACCTGCTGCGCGCGGAGCACTACGCGGTGGACTGGGTGCGCGATGGCGAGATGGCCACCACCGCTGCGAATTCGCTCGATTACGACCTCATCCTGCTGGACCTCGGGCTGCCGCGCCGCGACGGGCTGGAGGTGCTGCGCGATCTGCGCGCGCGAAAGAACCGCGTGCCGGTGCTGATCGCCACCGCGCGCGACTCCGTGCAGCAGCGCGTGCAAGGGCTGGACGCGGGGGCGGACGACTACATCCTCAAGCCCTACGACCTGGACGAACTGCTCGCGCGCATCCGGGCCCTGGTGCGACGCGCGGCAGGGCGCGCCGAGCCGGTGTACGAGCACATGGGCGTGAGCATCAACACCGCCACGCGCGAGGTGAGCGCGCACGGCCAGCCGGTGGTGCTCTCGGCGCGCGAATGGGCCGTGCTCGAGCCGCTGATCGCGCGGCCCGGCCTGGTGCTCTCGCGCGAACAGCTGGAGGAAAAGCTGTACGGCTGGAAAGACGATGTGAGCAGCAACGCGGTGGAGGTGTACATCCACGGCGTGCGCAAGAAGCTCGGTGCCGGGCTCATCGTCAACGTGCGGGGTGTCGGCTACATGGTGCCCAAGGCATGAGGTTGTCCCTGAACTCGCTGCGCACACGCCTGCTGGGCCTGCTGCTGCTGGCCATCGTGGGAGCGGCCTGCCTGCAGGCGGCCATCGTGTACCGGCAGGCGCGGGCCGAGGCCGACGGCATCTTCGATTACCACATGGAGCAGATGGCCCAGGCGCTGCGCGCGGGCGTGCCGCTGCCGGGTCTGGGTCTGCCGCCGCAGGAAACACCACCCCAGGAGGCGTTTGACTTCTTCGTGCAGGTCTGGACGCACGACGGACTGCGCGTGTTCCAGTCCGGCACCGGCGCGGACCTGCCGCAGCGCGCCGTGCTGGGCTTCGCCAACATCGAGGTCGACGGCAGGCCTTATCGCGTGTACTCCATGCGGTCACGCTCCCAGTTGATCCAGGTGGCGCAGGACATGCGACCGCGGCAGGCCATGGCGCGCACGCTCGCCTGGCGCACCGTGTGGCCCATTGCCTGGATGGCGCCGCTGCTGATGCTGGTGGCCTGGTGGGTCGTCAGCGCCTCGCTGGCGCCGGTGGCGCGGGTGCGACGGCAGCTGGCCCAGCGCGATGCCGACGAGCTCACCGAGGTGGGCGAAGAGGGTCTCCCCGACGAGGTGCGCCCGCTCGTGCACGAACTCAACCTCCTGCTCGGACGCGTGCGCCAGGCCTTCGACGCGCAGAAGCATTTTGTGGCGGAAGCCGCGCACGAACTGCGCTCGCCGCTGGCGGCGTTGCGCTTGCAGGCGCAAGGTCTGCAGCGCGCACGCGACGACGCCACCCGCGATCTCGCGGTGGAGCGTCTGCTGGCGGGCATCGACCGCGCCACGCGCCTGGTGGAGCAGTTGCTGGTGCTCGCGCGCCAGCAGGCCCACCGGCTGGAGGAAGCGCCGGCCCAACCCGTGCCGATCGCGGCGCTGGCGGGGCAGGTGGTGGCGGATGCCGCGACGCAGGCCGCGGCCAGGCACATCGACCTGGGCCTGCGCTCGTCCGAGGCCGCGCTGGTGGTGGGGCATGCCGAGCCGCTGCGCATCCTGCTGGCCAACCTGGTGGACAACGCGCTGAAGTACACGCCCGAGGGCGGCACCGTGGACGTGAGTTTGTCGCGCGAGGGTGAGCACCTGATGCTCGCAGTGGAGGACAGTGGCCCCGGCATCGATGAACGCGACCGGGAGCGGGTGCTGGACCACTTCTACCGAGTCCCTGGCCATGCCGCCACCGGCAGCGGACTGGGCCTGGCGATCGCGAATGCCATCGCTCAGACGCATGGCGGCCCCCTGTTCCTGGACCGCTCTCCGCGTCTGGGCGGCCTGCGCATCGGCCTTCGCCTGCGCCTGGCGCCGGCCTAAGAATCGTCTAACACTGCGGGTTCACAGTGGCGGCATGTTCAATCTGCCTCTGCTGAAGGAGTTTTCATGAAAACCATGTCCCTCACCGCTTCGCGTCTGGTGCTTTCGCTGGCGGCGGCCGGCATCGTCGGCGGGGCCAGCGTTGGCCTCGTGTCGGGCTACCGGGCCAACGCCGCCGTGCCCGCCGTCACCGCGCAGGCGTCCGCCACCGCCCCGGCGGCCCTGCCGGACTTCGCCCAGATCGCGCAGCGGCACGGCGCGGCGGTGGTCAACATCAGCGTGATCGGCAAGACCGCGCCTGACGACGAGCAACAGGCCGCCGCACGCCGCGCGCCCGGCATCGACCCCGACGATCCGTTCTTTGAGTTCTTCAAGCGCTTCCAGATGCCCGATGCACCGGGTGGCGGGCGTCCGATGCCCGCACGCGGCCAGGGTTCTGGCTTCATCGTGAGCGCAGACGGCCTGGTGCTGACCAATGCGCACGTCGTGAAAGATGCCGAGCGGGTCACCGTCAAACTGACCGACCGGCGCGAGTTCGTGGCCAAGGTGCTGGGCAGCGACCCGAGGACGGACGTCGCGGTGCTGCGCATCGACGCGAAAGACCTGCCGGTGGTGCCCCTGGGCAGTGCGCGCGACCTGCAGGTGGGTGAATGGGTGCTGGCCATTGGCTCGCCCTTCGGCTTCGAGAACAGTGTGACGGCCGGTGTGGTCAGTGCCAAGGGACGATCCTTGCCCGACGACAGCTTTGTGCCCTTCATCCAGACCGACGTGGCCGTGAACCCGGGCAACTCGGGCGGGCCGCTGTTCAACGCGCGCGGCCAGGTGGTGGGCATCAACTCGCAGATCTACAGCCGCACCGGTGGCTACCAGGGCGTGTCGTTCGCCATCCCCATGGAGACGGTGCTGCAGGTCAAGGACCAGATCGTTGCCCACGGCAAGGCAAGCCACGCACGCCTGGGTGTGTCGGTGCAGGAGATCAACCAGACGCTGGCCGAATCGTTCCGGCTGGACAAGCCCCAGGGCGCTCTCGTCTCAGGCGTGGAGCGCGGCGGGCCTGCGGACAAGGCCGGGCTGTTGGTGGGCGACGTGATCCGGCAGGTGAACGGCCAGGCCATCGTGGGCTCCGGCGATCTGCCAGCGCTGATCGGCCAGGCATCGCCCGGTGCCGACGTGCGCCTGGACGTGTGGCGACAGGGCAAGGGCGTGGTCGTGAACGCGAAGCTCGGGGACGCTGCCGACAAGGCGGTGAAGACCGCGCGCGCTGAAACCCCGGCGGACCAGGGCCGCCTGGGTCTGGCCTTGAGGCCGCTGGCGCCCCAGGAGCGGCGGGAAGCGGGTGTGGACGCAGGCCTGCTGGTGGAAGACGCTCGAGGCCCCGCTGCGCTGGCCGGCGTTCAGCAAGGCGACGTCCTGCTGGCCATCAATGGCGAACGGGTGCAGAGCGTGGATCAGGTCAAGGCGATGCTGGGCAAGTCCGCCCAGTCACTCGCCTTGCTGATTCAGCGCGACGGCGACCAGATCTTCGTGCCGGTTCGCCTGGGCTGAAACCTTCAGACTGTGCGGCCAGGCGCGGGCGCGGCGATCTCCAGCAGGAAATCGATGAATGCGCGAGCGCGCGACGACAGCACACGGGTTTGCGGGTACACGATGTGGATCGGCAGGGAGGTCGGCCAGTCGTCCGGCAACAGGCTTTTCACGCGCCCGTGCCGGAGGTCATCGCCCACGACCCAGCTCGGTACCCGCGCGATACCCAGGTGGGCGCGCGCGGCGTCGTACATGGCGTCTGCGCTGTTCATGCCCAGTGTGCTGGGTACCTCGATGGTCTGGCGCCCATGTTCGGAATCGAACACCCACCGGTTGGCCTTGGCAAAGCCGGTGTAGACGATGCAGTTGTGGTGCAGCAGATCGGTTGGATGACGCGGCTCGCCATGGGCTGCGAGGTACTCCGGTGTCGCCACGATCAGGTGTTCGATCGCGCCCATGGATCTGGCCACCAGCGTGCTCGATGCCAGATCGCCGATGCGCACCGCCACTTCCACCCCGTCCTCCACCAGATTGACGGCCTGATCGCTCAACCGAACGTCCAGACGCACTTTCGGATGCTGCTTCATGAAGACCGCCAGTCTTGGAAGGACCATCGCGCGACCGTAGGAATCCGGCAGTGAAATGCGCAGCAGTCCGGAGGGCTCAGCGCGTTGGCCGCCCACCGCGGCTTGTACGGCGTCGGCCGCGTCGAGCAATTGCAGCACGCCTTCATACAGACGGGCGGCGTCCTGCGTGGGATTGAGCTTGCGCGTGGTGCGCGCAAACAGCTGCACCTTCAGCTCGGATTCCAGGGCTGCGATGTGCTTGCTGACCGTCGACTGCGTCAGCCCCATCTCTCGCGCGACGGCGGAGAAACTTCGCAACTCGTAGGCGCGCGCAAAGGCGGTGTAGGCGCTGAGACCCTGCATTCTTTTCAGTCGGAAAATGAATGGATGTTATCGAATTCATGGCCTTCTGCAAGGACATGGCTGTTTGCACAATGGCTCGCATACCAACAGAAGGAGACGGAACATGAGCAAACATATCGCCATCGTCGGCGGCGGCGTCGGTGGCTTGCACCTCGGGCTCTACTTGCGTGCCCGCGGCATTGCGGTCACGGTGTACACCGACCGGCAACCGCATGAATTCGCCGGTGCCAGGCTGCTGAACACAGTGGCCCACCACAGCATCACGGTGGCACGCGAAACCGAACTGGGTGTCAATCACTGGCCCACAGACCAGTACGGCTACTACTGCCACTACCACCATTTCGGTGGTGAGCAGCCGTTGTTCTTCCGGGGCGACTTCAAGTCGGCGAGCCGCGCGGTGGACTACCGCCTCTACCTGCCGCGCCTGATGGAAGACCTCGCCAGCCGGGGAGGGCGTTTCGTCTACGGTGCGTTGAATGCCGATGACGTCACCCACCTGGTCGACGGTGCCGATCTGGTGGTCGTGTGCGCCGGCAAGGGACCGCTCGGACAGATGTTCCAGCACGATCCTGCCCATTCCCCTTTCGATGGCCCGCAGCGCATGCTGTGCGTGGGTCTGTACAAAGGGGTGAAGGAGGAAGCCACCCGAAGCGTCACCCTCTCGGTGTCGCCGGGGCAGGGCGAACTGATCGACATCCCCACGGTTACCTTCAGCGGCATGGCCCACGCCCTTCTCATGGAAAACGTGCCGGGCGGCGATATGGAGACCCTGGCCCACCTGCGCTACGAAGAGGACCCTCGCTTCTTCCTCGACACTTTGCTGGACAAGCTGGAGAAGCACCACCCCACCGTGTACCGCCGCATTGATCGGGAAGTCTTCGACCTGGCCCAGGGTGGGCTGGACCTGCTGCAAGGTGGCGTCACGCCCACGGTGCGCCAGGGGCACATGACGCTGCCCGGCGGCAAGATCGCTATCGCGCTCGGCGATGTGCAGGCGGTGGTCGATCCCCTGTGTGGCCAGGGTGCGAACATGGCCTCGCATGCCGCTTTCGTTCTGGGCGAGCAGATCGTGCGCCAGTCGGTGTACGACGAGCGTTTCTGCGAGATCGTCGAGGCGCAGCGCCGCGATCGCATCCTGGGTGCGACGCGCTGGACCAACCTGTTCCTTCAGCCCCCGTCGCCCGAACTCATGCAGCTGATCGGCACCATGAGCCAGGACCGTGCGCTCTGCGACGAGTTCACCGACAACTTCAACCGGCCCGAGGAACAGTGGAACCGGCTGGCCAGTCCGCAACGCATCCTCCACTGGCTGGCCGAGCCTCGCGCCCGCGTCGCCCTGGCGGCCTGACCGGACAAAAGGAACCGACATGCACCGATTGCTGGTGACCTACCCCTCGCCCCCCGACGCAAACGCCTTCCTCGACTACTACGTGAACACGCACGTGCCGCTGGCCCGCCGCTGGCCGGGTCTTCGTGGCTGCCGGTGGTTTCTGCCGCAGGCACTGGGCCAAGGGACCCCGCCGAATTTTCTGCACTTCGAGGCCGACTTCGACAGCGAGGCCGATCTGATGGCCGCGCTGCAATCGCCGATGGGCGCGCAGGTGGCCGCCGATGTGCCGAACTACTCGCCCGCTGGTGCGACGCTGGTGCACTACGACGTGGCCTCGTCATGAACCCGGCGCCCGTCATCGACGGGGCGGTGGATTCGCTGCGGTTCCGGAGCAGCGTCTCGCGGTTTGCCACCGGCATCGCCATCGTCAGTTGCCTGGATGAGCAGGGACAGCCCCAGGGCATGACTGTCAGCAGCTTCACATCGATCAGCCTGGAGCCGCCCACCGTGCTGGTGTCCTTGCGGCCCGGCCGAACCCATGCCCGGATTTGCCAGCAGGGCCGCTACGGAGTGAGCATCCTAGGTGCGGAACAGGAGGCTTGGTCGCAGCATTTCAGCGGCCACCCCCAAACAGAGACCGCCCCGGCCTGGGAGACTGCGGCGCGCGTGCCGGTGCTGCGCGATGCCCTGGCCTGGTTCGAATGCCAGGTCGACGAACTGCTTCAGGTTCACGACCACACGCTCTTCGTGGCGCGCGTGACGGCTTGTGGACACGCCAGCGGCGCACCGCTGATGTTCTTTGCCAGCAGCTACCACCGCGCCATGGACCGTTCAACCATCACACAGGATCGTCGAGCATGAAACTGGAAACCATCACCCGGACTTTTCTCAACACCGTCAATGGCCGGCACGTTCCAGCCGATGCCACGTTCGAGTCCTTCAACCCCGCAACGGGTGAAGTCATCGGCCATGTGGCCAGGTCCTCGGTCGCGCAGGTCCACGATGCGGTGGCTGCCGCTCGGGCCGCTCAACCTGCGTGGGCTGCCCGACCGGACGCCGAGCGCAAGGCCTTGATGCTGAAGGTGGCGCAGACCATCGAGAAGCATGCCGAAGAGCTTGCCTTGTGGGTCACCCGAGAACAGGGCAAACCCCTGGGCGGCCTGGGCCCAGGGCAGGTGCCAGGGTCGCGCTTCGAGGTCATGGGCTGCAAGGTCTGGACGGAAGTACCCGCCAGCCTCGACCTCGCGCCCGAAGTCGTGTTCGAGGACAGTGCGCGGCGCGACACCGTGTACCGCAAGCCCTTCGGTGTGGTAGCCGCCATCGCCCCCTGGAACTGGCCATTGCTCATTGCGATCTGGCAGATGATCCCGGCCGTTCGCGCGGGCAACACCGTGGTGATCAAGCCTTCCGAACACACGAGCATCGGAACACTGGAACTTGTCCGGTTGATCTCGGCAGAGCTGCCCGTTGGTGTCATCAACTCGGTCAGTGGTGGTGGCGATGTGGGTGCCGCGCTGGTCGAACATCCCGACGTCGACAAGATCATGTTCACCGGATCCTCCGCCACGGGCGCGAAGATCGCGGCCACGGCAGCCCGCCTGCTCAAACCCACCACGCTGGAACTGGGGGGGAACGACGCGGCCATCGTGATGCCCGATGCCGACCCCAAAGCGATCGCGATGGACCTGTTCTGGGGCGCCTTCATCAACATGGGGCAAACCTGCGCCTGCGCCAAGCGCGTGTACGTGCACGAATCCTTGCACGATGAACTGGTCAGCGAGTTGCAGGCCATTGCCGAAGCGGTTCCCATGGGCGAGGGCACGCAGGAAGGCATGGCCATGGGGCCTGTCCAGAACCGCATGCAGTTCGACAAGGTGGTCTCCCTGGTCGAATCCGCGCGGCAGGCCGGCGCCAGGATCGTGTGCGGTGGGCATCCCAGCCCGGGTGCTGGCCACTTCTTTCCACTGACCCTGGTCACCGGCCTCGGGGATGGGTCGCCACTGGTCGACGAAGAGCAGTTCGGGCCGGTGTTGCCTATCGTCCGCTACAGCAGGGTGGAGGACGCCATCGCCAGCGCGAACCGTTTGCGGGCGGGGCTGGGCGCATCGGTGTGGTCGAGTGACCTTGAGGCTGCGCGGGAGGTGGCGAGCCGCATGGACGCTGGCACGGTCTGGATCAACCAGCATGGAACCATCCATCCGATGGTGCCGTTCGGCGGCATCAAGGGATCGGGATGGGGCGTGGAGTTCGGGCTGGACGGCTTGAAGGCCGTGACCCAGGCCCAGGTGATCAGCGAGCGGAAGTAGGGGGCCTCAGTCGACCTTCGCACCACTGAGCTTGACCATGCGCTCGTACTTCACGCGCTCGCGCTTCATGAAGTCGTCGAACTGCTCGGGGGTGTTGGGCGCCGGTTCGGCCAGCAGCAGTGCGAAGCGGGATTTCACATCGGGCGAGTTCAGCGCGGCGTTGAAAGCGGCGTTGAGCTTGCGCACGGTCTCGACCGGTGTGCCGGCCGGGGCGATCAGGCCCCACCAGGTGTCGATCTCGAAGCCGGGCAGGGTGGCGGCCACGGTGGGCACGTCGGGCATCACGGCGGTGCGCTGCTGCGTCGTCACGGCCAGCGCCTTGAGCTTGCCCGAGCGGATGTTGGCCGCGGCAGTGGCCAGGTTGTCGAAGTTGAAGTCGACCTGGCCCGAGAGCAGGCCCAGCTGTGCCGGGTTGCCGCCGTTGTAGGGGATGTGCACGGCGAAGATGCCGGTCTGGTTCTTGAACAGTTCTCCGGCCAGGTGTCCCGCGCTGCCGTTGCCGCCCGAACCGTAGTTGAGCTTGCCGGGGTTGGCCTTGCCGTACGCAATCAGGTCGGCCACGGTGTTGATCTTCAGGCGCGCTGCGGTCTCGGTGTTCATCACCAGCACGTTGGGCACGCTCAGCATCTGCGTGATGGCGGCGAAATCCTTGGCCGGGTCGTAGGGCAGCTTGCTGAACAGCCACGGGTTGATGCCGTGCGAAGCCGTGGTGGCAATGCCCAGCGTGAGGCCGTCGGCCGGCGCCTTGGCCACCGCACTCACGCCGATGTTGCCGCCCGCGCCGGGCCGGTTTTCCACGATCACCGTGCCCAGGGATCCCTTGACCGCCTCGGCCAGGATGCGCGCGGTCACGTCGATGGGGCCACCGGCGGCGAAGGGCACAACGATGCGCGTGGGAGCGGCCTGGGCCCATGAAAGACCGGGTGCAGCCAGGGTGGCGGCGGCCAGGGCGGTGATGGCTTGTCGGCGGTTGGGCATGGGGTCGTCTCCTGGTGGTTCGAAAGGGAATCAGGTGGCCTTGTCGAGGGCGCTGGTGAAGGAATCGGCGAAGAAGCACTCGTCGGGCAGCCCGGCCTTTGCCACGTAGTCGCGATGGGCGGACTCCACCACGATCGGTGCGCCACACGCGTAGACCTCGTGGCCCGAGAGGTCGGGAAAGTCCTGCAGCACGGCCTGGTGCACAAAGCCCGTGCGACCGGTCCAAGCGTCCTCGGGCAGGGCGTCGGACACCACCGGCACGTAGCGCAGTTGGGGCATCTCGGCCAGTCGGGCCTGGATCCAGGCGTCCTGGTACAGGTCGGCCGGACGGCGGCCGCCCCAGTACAGCGTGGCAGGACGCTCGATGCCTTTGTGCAGCATGTGTTCGATGACCGCCTTGATCGGGGCGAAGCCAGTTCCGGATGCCAGGAACACGATGGGCTTGTCGCTGTCTTCGCGAAGAAAGAAGCTGCCGTAGGGGCCTTCGATGCGAAGGATGTCCTTCTCCTTCATGGCGCTGAACACGTGGTCGGTGAACTTGCCGCCGGGCATGTGCCGCAGGTGAAGTTCCAGCCCCGGTTGCGTGGCCTGCAGGTGCGGTGCGTTGGCCATCGAATAGCTGCGGCGGTCGCCGTCGCGCAACAGGAATTCCACGTACTGACCGGCGTGGTACTGGAACACGTCACTGGCCGGCAGTTGGAGGCGCAGCACGATCACATCGTGAGACGCGCGTTCAAGCGAGTTCACGCGGACCGGCATCTTCTTGATCGGGAACGCACCGGCCTCGGTGACCTGGCGCGATTCGAGCACCACGTCGCTGTGGGCCACGCCACAGCAGGTGAGCACATAGCCCGCCGCCTCTTCGTCGGCACTCAGCGCCTTGCTCTGGTGCGGGCCGTGCACCACGCTGCCCGAGACCAGCCTGCATTTGCACGAGCCACACGCCCCGTCCTTGCAGCCGTAGGGCAACCCGATGCCCTGGCGGATGCCGGCGGCCAGCATGGCCTCATCGGGTTCGGCGGAGAACTGGCGCCCGCTGGGCTGCACGGTGATCTGGAATGTCATACTGGCGCTTCGGTCTTTGGAACGGCCCGCGCGCATGGTGCGCTCGTGGCAATCGGGCATTGTCTCAAATTCGGATTTCGCATGAGCCTCCTGGGCGCATTGCCCGCGCGCTTCCGGCGTGAACGGGTTCTCATCATCGGTTGCGGCGATGTCGGCACGCGTGCCGCGCGCCTGCTCGATCCCGCGCGACGTGTTCGCGTGATGGCGCTCACGTCCAGCTCCGAACGGGTGCCGGCCCTGCGCCAGATCGGCATCACCCCTCTGCAGGGCAACCTGGACGATGCCCGCACCCTGCGCCGGCTGGCGGGCGTCGCCACCCGCGTCCTGCACCTCGCGCCTCCCCCTTCTGGCGAGACGCCCGACTGGCGCATCGACCCGCGCACGCGCGCAATCGTGCGTGCGCTGGTGCAGCGGTCCTTGCCTGCGGCGCTGGTGTACGGCTCCACCAGCGGCGTGTACGGCGACGCGCAGGGCGCCTGGGTGAGCGAGGCCACACCTGCGCGCCCCCTTACACCGCGTGCCTGGCGCCGCGTGGACGCAGAAAGTGCCGTGCACTGGCTTGGGCGCGCCACGGGCGTGCGCACCACGGTGCTGCGCATTCCCGGCATCTACGCGCCAGACCGGCCAGGCGGCACGCCGCGTGACCGCCTGCAGCGAGGCACGCCGGTGCTGCGTGCCGAGGACGATGTCTACACCAACCACATCCATGCCGAGGATCTGGCGCGCGCCTGCGTGCTGGCGCTCTGGCGCGGCCGCATGCAGCGAAATGTGAACGTGGTGGACGACACCGAACTCAAGATGGGCGACTACTTCGACTTCGCGGCGGATCTGTATGGGCTGCCCCGGCCGCGTCGCGTGGCGCGTGACGCGGCGGCCGACGAGTTGCCGTTGTCGTTGCTGAGCTTCATGGGCGAGTCGCGCCGGCTGCGCAACCAGCGCATGAAGCAGGAGCTGCGCTTGCGCCTGCGCTACCCCAGCGTGGCAGAGGGCCTCAGCCCATTGCCGAAGCCGACGACATGAACAGCCAGGCCGTGTAGCCCAGGTACACGGCCACCAGCACACTGGCCTCGACGCGGTTGATGCGCCCCTTGCGCCCCCGAAAGCCCCAGCCCATGGCAAAGAGCACCGCCGTGAGGCCGAGCATCACGGGCCAGTCGCGCGTGAGCACCGCGGGGTCGACCTGCATGGGTGCGATCGCGCCCGCGAGGCCCACCACTGCCAGCGAGTTGAACAGGTTGGAGCCCAGCACGTTGCCCACGGCGATGTCGTGCTCCCCCTTGCGCGCTGCGGCCACGCAGGAAGCGAGTTCCGGCAGTGAGGTGCCCACCGCCACCACCGTGAGACCGATGATCAGGTCGCTGACCCCGAGCGACTGCGCGATCTGCACGGCGCCCCACACCAGCAACTGCGAGCTGCCCACCAGCACCACCAGTCCGATGACCACCCAGAGCAGCGAACGGTTCAGCGGCATGGCGCGGCTCTGCAGTTCGGCGGCGGTTTCCGTGCCCAGCGCATCGTCGCCACCGCGCAGTCCCTCCACGATCGACCACGCCACCAGCGCCACGAACACGCCCAGCAGGACCCACGCATCGTTGCGCGACAGCGTGCCGTCCCAGACCAGGTAGCCCGCCATCAAGGTGACCGCCGTGAGAACCGGCAGCTCCTTTCGAAGGATGGCCGACCGCACGGTGATCGGCGCGACCAGCGCCGTGATGCCGAGGATCAGGGCGATGTTGACGATGTTGGAGCCCCATGCGTTGCCCAGGGCGAGTGCGGGATTGCCCTGCGAGGCGGCAAGGGTGGAGACCACCATCTCCGGGGCGGATGTGCCGAAGCCGACGATGACCATGCCCACCAGCAGGGGCGGCATGCCGAAATGCCCGGCGGTGGCCGATGCGCCTTCGACGAATCGATCGGCGCTCCAGACCAGCAATGCCAGACCAGCGATGAGGGCCAGGATGGGCAGGAGCATGTCTTGAAAGCAAAAAGGCCGTGCGTTGGAACTTGCACGGCCTGTGGTCTGGTGCCCGGGGTCGGAATCGTGGTGCCCGGGGTCGGAATCGAACCGACACTCCTTTCGGAACCGGATTTTGAGTCCGGCGCGTCTACCAATTTCACCACCCGGGCAGCTCGGAACGGCGACCGGAAATTATGGCACAGTGACGCCATGAACTACCCGACGATCGAAGACGCCATCGGCAACACGCCCCTGGTCGCCCTGCAGCGCATCGGCGCTGCGTCCAACGCCGAACGCGGCAACGTGATTCTGGGCAAGCTCGAAGGCAACAACCCGGCCGGGTCGGTGAAGGACCGGCCGGCGGTGTCCATGATCAGGCGCGCCGAGGAACGCGGCGACATCAAGCCGGGCGACACGCTGATCGAGGCCACTTCGGGCAACACCGGCATTGCCCTGGCGATGGCCGCCGCCATCAAGGGTTACCGCATGGTGCTCATCATGCCGGAGGACCTGTCCATTGAACGCGCGCAGACCATGAAGGCCTTTGGCGCCGAACTCATCCTCACACCGAAAAGCGGGGGCATGGAATCGGCGCGCGATCTGGCCGAACGCATGCAGACCGAAGGCAAGGGCCGCGTGCTCGACCAGTTCGCCAACGAAGACAACCCGCGCGTGCACTACGAGACCACCGGTCCCGAGATCTGGGCGCAGACCGGCGGGCGCATCACGCACTTCGTGAGCGCCATGGGCACCACCGGCACCATCACTGGCGTCTCGCGTTTCCTGAAGGAAAAGAATCCGGCGGTGCGCATCATCGGCGCGCAACCCAGCGAGGGCTCGCGCATTCCGGGCATCCGCAAGTGGCCGGTGGAATACCTGCCGAAGATCTACGACGCGAGCCGCGTGGACGAACTGGTGTATGTGGAGCAGTCCGATGCCGAGGAGATGTGCCGTCAGCTGGCCCGCGAAGAGGGCATCTTCGGGGGCATTTCGGCGGCTGGCGCCTGCTGGGTGGCGCAGCAGATCGCGCGCCAGGTGGAAAACGCCACCATCGTCTTCATCGTCTGCGACCGGGGCGACCGCTACCTGTCCACCGGCGTGTTCCCGGCCTGACGCGCTTTCGATCATGAGCAGCGAATACCGCTTTTGCCCGAACTGCGCCACGCCGCTGGAGCTGCTCGGACTGCAGGAAGACAGTGGCCTGGTCGAGCGCCTGCGTTGCCCGGCCTGCGGCTTCACCCACTGGAACAACCCGACGCCGGTGCTTGCGGCCATCGTCGAACTCGACGGCCGCATCATGCTGGCCCGCAACGCAGCCTGGCCTCGCCCGGACATGTTCGGTCTCATCACCGGTTTCATGGAGGCGGGCGAAACCCCCGAAGAGGGGATTCGGCGGGAGATCGCCGAAGAGACCACGCTCGTGGTGGACGAACTCTCGCTCGTGGCGGTCCACGATTTCCAGCGCATGAACCAGGTGATCATCACCTACCACGCCCGGGTTCACGGCGAGGTGAAGCTCTCGCCCGAGCTGGTGGAGTACCGGCTTTTGCCGCCTGAGCAGGTGCTCTGCTGGCGCGCCGGTACCGGCCTGGCGCTGGCCCAATGGCTGCGGGCGCGCGGCATCGAACCGGGTTTTCGGGACGATCCGCCACGCCCGGGCACCGCAAGTCCGGCCGCTTGAACCGGCCAGCGGGTATCCGGGGTCGGCCCGGCCTGCGCCGGCCGTGCGCCACGCTTAGAATGTCGTGAACCCCAGGAATACTCCCCCATGAATGCTGATCGAGAACTCGACGCGCGCGGTCTGAACTGCCCGTTGCCCATCCTGAAGGCCAAGAAGGCGCTGGCCGACATGCACAGCGGCCAGACGCTGAAGGTGATTTCCACCGACGCGGGCTCCGTGCGCGATTTCCAGGCTTTTGCCAAGCAGACGGGCAACGTCTTGCTGGAGCAGTCTTCGCTCGGTGGCGATCACATCAGCGTGCTCAAGCGCCGCTGATCAGCTTTTTCATCCCTCCAACGACCTCCAACCCGCTGCGCACCATGGAAGTCCTGCTCCTAGATCCGCTTGTGCCCGAGGCGCTGGCCTGGCTGCAGGAACGCCATGAGGTGAGCTTTCGCCCCGAACTCGCCGACGATCCGCCGGAGTTGCGCAAGAGCACCTACAAGTCGCGCGCCATCGTGCTGCCGCCGCATGTGGTGGTCTCGCACGAGTTCCTGGACTTCGCGCCCAAGCTGGAGATCGTGGCGCGCATGCAGATCTCCAGCGACAACACCGACCTGGACGCTTGCGCACGGCGCAATGTGCGCGTGCTGCAGGCGCGCAGCGCCACGGTGCGATCCAACGCCGAGTATTTGCTCTACGGCCTGCTCATGCTGTACCGCCGCGGCATGATCAGCGCGCTGCTGGGCCGCAAGATCTCGCAGGTGCGCATGGGCCGCGAGCTCTCGGGCAGCACGGTGGGCCTGCTGGGTCTGGCGCCCGTGGCCCACACGCTCGCGCCCATGCTGCGCAGCCTGGGCGTGCGCCTGCTGGGCTACGACCCGGCGGTGCACCACGCCGCCGACATCTGGGACAAGCTCAAGGTTGAGCCCGTTTCGCTGCAGGAACTGCTGAACCACTCGGACGCCATTTCGCTGCAGATGGTCTACGCCTCGCGCTTCAAGGGCTGGATCAACGAACGCCTTCTCAACCATTGCAAGCCCGGCCAGTTGTGGGTGGGTGTGAGCCGCAGTTCGCTGTTCGACGCCGAGGCCCTGGCCCTGGCCTTGTGCGACGGGCGCATCGATGCCTGCCTGCTCGATGGTGCCAACCCGCAGTTCGCGGCCGAAGGCACGCCGCTGCACGGCATTCCAAACCTGCACCTCACACCGCGACTGGGTTCGCACACCCGCGAGGCCAAGCTGCGCGCAAGCTGGTATGTGGCGCACCGCATCCACGAAACGCTCACACCGGGTGCGGCCGCGCAGGCCGAGAACCGCGTGAGCGATTTCTCGGTGCTGGACAGCCTGGACTACCAGGAACCGGGCGACCCGCAGACGGTCACGCCGTCACAGTGGAGCTCCATAGCCCTGCACAGGAACTGAGGCTTCGCTCTCTCAGAGACGCTGAAGCTGTTCCCGCACCTTGACCAACGTGGCCGAAAAGTCGGCCACGCGTTTCTTCTCCTGA
This sequence comes from Hydrogenophaga sp., assembly GCF_051858985.1. Lineage (GTDB taxonomy): Bacteria > Pseudomonadota > Gammaproteobacteria > Burkholderiales > Burkholderiaceae_C > Hydrogenophaga. Next base: position 425,182 of record NZ_JBHYGM010000003.1, read on the forward strand.
TCGATCACCGCCGGCGGCGCCTTGGCCACAAAGGCTTCGTTGCCGAGCTTGGCGTTGGCCTTGGTGATCTCGCCCTCCAGCCTCAGCGCTTCCTTTCCCAGGCGCGCCTTCTCGGCCGCCACGTCGATCTCCATGAAGAGGCACAGGCGCGCCTCGCCCACCACGGCCACGGGCGCGGCCTGCGCCGCTGTGGCCCAGGCGGCCTCGTCGTCGAACACGCGCACCTCGCTCAGCTTGGCCAGCGCCTGCAGCACCGGCCCGGCGGCGCGCATGAAGTCCGCGTCGCCCAGCACATAGAGCGGCAGGCGTGTGGCGGGTGACACGTTCATCTCGCCGCGCAAGGTGCGGCACGCATCGACCAGCGATTTCAGTTTGACCACGTGCGCAATGGCGGCCTCGTCGATCTTGTTCGGCTGGCTCTCTGGGTAGCGCGCCACGCTGACCGTGGGACCCGCAAGACCCGCGACCGGCGCCACCTTCTGCCACAACTCTTCGGTGATGAAGGGAATCACCGGATGCGCGAGCCGCAGGATGGCTTCGAGCGTGCGGATCAGCGTGCGGCGGGTGGCGCGCTGCTGCGATGCGTCGCCGGTCTGGATCTGAACCTTGGCGATCTCCAGGTACCAGTCGCAGAACTCGTTCCAAACGAAGTCGTAGATCGCGTTGGCAACGTTGTCCAGCCGGTACTCGGCGAAGCCCTTGGCCACCTCGGCTTCGACCTTCTGCAACACCGAGCTGATCCAGCGGTCGGCCTGGCTGAAGTGCATGTAGTTGTGGAAAGGGCCGCCCGGCTCGCACTCGGCCTTGGTGTGTTCCTTCAGGCCACAGTCCTGGCCCTCGCAGTTCATCAACGTGAATCGGGTGGCGTTCCAGAGCTTGTTGCAGAAATTGCGGTAGCCCTCGCAGCGTTTCGAATCGAAGTTGATGCTGCGGCCCAGTGAGGCCAGCGCGGCGAAGGTGAAGCGCAGCGCGTCGGCGCCGTAGGCCGGAATGCCGTCGGGAAACTCCTTCTCCGTGTCCTTGCGCACCTTGGGCGCGGTCTCGGGCTTGCGCAGGCCGGTGGTGCGCTTTTCCAGCAGGGGGGCGAGCGAGATGCCGTCGATCAGGTCCACCGGGTCGAGCACGTTGCCTTCGCTCTTGCTCATCTTGCGGCCCTGCGCGTCGCGCACCAGGCCGTGGATGTAGACGTGCTTGAATGGCACGCGGCCGGTGAAGTGCGTGGTCATCATGATCATCCGGGCCACCCAGAAGAAGATGATGTCGTAGCCGGTCACGAGCACGCTGCTGGGGAGATAAAGATCGTAGTCCGACAACCTCCGTTCGCCCTGAGCTTGTCGAAGGGCATCCAGGCCCTGCTCGCGCTGGGCTTCGACCGGCTCAGCCCGAACGGCATGGGCGGACTCGGGCCAGCCCATGGTGCTGAACGGCACCAGGGCCGACGAGTACCAGGTGTCCAGCACATCGGGGTCACGCGTGAGCGCCTGGCCCGGCGCCTTCGCCTGGGCTTCGGCTTCGTTGCGCGCCACGATCACATGGCCTGCTTCGTCGTACCAGGCGGGAATCTGGTGACCCCACCAGAGCTGGCGGCTGATGCACCAGTCCTGGATGTTGTTCATCCACTGGTTGTACGTGTTGACCCAGTTCTCTGGCACGAAGGTCACTTCGCCCGACCGCACCGCTGCGATCGCTTTCTCGGCGATCGACGTGCCGCTGGTGTTCTTCTCGTTGCCCCTGGACTGCATCGCCACGAACCACTGGTCGGTGAGCATGGGCTCCACCACCTGGCCGGTGCGCGCGCAGCGGGGCACCATGAGCTTGTGCTTCTTCGTTTCCACCAGCAGGCCGGCGGCCTCGAGGTCGGCGACGATGGCCTTGCGCGCCACGAAACGGTCCATGCCCTGGTATTTCGCGGGCGCGTTCTCATTGATGGCGGCGTCCAGGGTAAGCACGCCGATGATGGGCAGGCCGTGGCGTTGACCGACTGCGTAGTCGTTGGTGTCGTGCGCGGGTGTGACCTTCACCACGCCGGTGCCGAACTCGCGGTCCACATACGCGTCGGCAATCACCGGGATGTCCCGGTCGCACAGCGGCAACTTCACGGTCTTGCCGATCAGCGCGGTGTAGCGTTCGTCCTGCGGGTGCACCATCACCGCCACGTCGCCCAGCATGGTCTCTGGGCGGGTGGTGGCCACGGTGAGCGACCCGCTGCCGTCGGTCAACGGGTAGGCGATGTGCCAGAGGAAGCCGTCCTCCTCCTCGCTCTCCACCTCGAGGTCGGACACGGCGGTCTTGAGCACCGGGTCCCAGTTCACCAGCCGCTTGCCCCGGTAGATGAGGCCCTGCTCGTACAGGCGCACGAAGGTCTCGGTGACGATGGTCGAGAGCTTCTCGTCCATGGTGAAGTATTCGCGGCTCCAGTCCACGGTGTCGCCCATGCGGCGCATCTGCGTGGTGATGGTGTTGCCGCTCTGCTCCTTCCACTCCCACACCTTGGCGACGAAGTTCTTGCGGGCCTCGGCCGGCGTGGGTCCCATGTCGTGGCGGCTGATGCCTTGCGCCTGCAACTGGCGTTCCACCACGATCTGCGTGGCGATGCCGGCGTGGTCGGTGCCGGGCACCCAGACCGTGTTTGCGCCCGCCATGCGGTGGTAGCGCGTCAGGCTGTCCATGATGGTCTGGTTGAACGCGTGACCCATGTGCAGCGTGCCGGTCACGTTCGGCGGCGGCAACTGGATCGAGAAAGCGGGGACGCCCGCCTTGGGGCTGCCCGTGCCGCGGAAACCCGCCACGCCGACGCCACGCTGTTCCCATTCCGGACCCCAGCGGGCTTCGATCGGGGCAGGTTCGAACGATTTGGCCAGGGATTGCAGGCCAGGCTGGTTCAAGGTGTCGGTCATGGGGCGCGCCAGAATGGAAACGGCATCCCGCAGGATGCCGTCAGGGAGAACAGGGGAGCCGTCGATTCTATCGTTGCCCTGCCGCGGCGATGCATTCGCGCAGCACCTGCGCGTCGCCAATCTGGTTGGCCAGCAGCAGGATCAGGCGGGCGTTGAACAGCTCGGCTTCGTCGCGGCTCAGGCCCGCTTGCGCGTCGAGCAACTGCTCGTAGAACGTGTCGGGGTCCTGGAACTGAGGTGTGGTCTTCATGGGGTGTCTCCACGCAGGCCCAGCGCGCGTTCGATCGCCTCGACGAGCGGGGTGTTGATGGTGTCGCCGGTGGCGGCAAGGTAGCCGTCGGGCCGCAGCAATGCCCACGCCTTGCCGACCGCATGGCATGCGCCCTGAAGATGACCTTTGGGGTCGCGCACGCATTCCTTTGCTTGCGGCACGGCTTGTTTGCCCAGCACCTGGACGCAGCGCACCGGCGCGTCTGTGCACAGCCGGCGCAGGCGCTGCACGCCAGGAGGGGACAGTTCGCTGAACACCAGCAGCAGCAGGTCGCCGGTGGCCCAGTCGAGAAGGTCGTTGACCTTGCCCTGTGTGCCATCGGCCCATTCAAAGTGCACGTTCTGCACGGAGTGGCCAGCCGAGCTGTCGGCGGCGTAGGTGCAGGCGCTCGAGCGGCTGTAGGGGTTGGCCACGGCCATGCGCCCGGTGTTGATGAGGCTGCGTGCGAACGGGTATTGCCTGGCCAGGCCGATGGCGGCCTGACGGAACAGGCGTTCGCTGCCGTCGGCCGGGCGCAGGAAACGTGCGGTGCGGTTGGTCACGCTCACGTTCTGCTGTGCGGCTTCCAGGCGCTCCTGGTCGTAGCTCTCCAGCAGGGCAGGGGCGGCCTTGCCGCGCAGCACCGCGGCCAGCTTCCAGGCCAGGTTGTCGGCGTCGGCGACGCCCGTGTTGCCGCCGCGCGCGCCAAAGGGGCTGACCACCTTGGCTGAATCGCCCATGAGGTAAACGTGGCCGTGACGCATGCCGTGCACACATTCGCTGCGGTAGGCATACGGGCCGACCCAGACGATGTCGACTTCCACGTCGTCGCCGAACTGGCGCTGAAGACGTTCGCGAACCACGTCTTCGCGGCTCACGTATTCCGGGTCGGCGTTGGGCGCCATCTGATAGTCGATGCGCCAGACGTCGTCGGCCATGAGGTGCTGCCACACCGCGCGGTTCTCGTTGAAGGGCGCCTCGATCCAGGTGTGGCGCTCCACCGGCGGACGCTTGGTGAACCGGACGTCGGCAATGCACCAGCGGTCGTCGCCACGGCGCGAGTCAAAGGGCACGTCGAGCCATTTGCGCAAGGGGCTGTGCGAGCCGGTCGCGTCGATCACATGATCGGCCTCGATGCGGTAGCTGCCGGCGGGCGTTTCCACCGTGAGGGTGGCGCATTCGGTGTTCTGTTCGAAGGCGGTGAGGCGGTTCTGCCAGCGCAGCTCGACCGTGCCGAGTTCCTGGATGCGCTCGACCAGGAAGCCTTCGATGTAGAACTGCTGGATGTTGATGAAGGGCGGCTGGCTGGAGAGGTGGAAGTTGCCTTGCTGGCGCAGGTCGAAGCTGTAGACCTCGTCCTCACCCGCAAAGGTGCGGCCCACGCTCCACTGCACACCCTTGGCGGCGATGCGTTCGAAGATGCCCAGGCGCTCGAAGATTTCCAGCGACTTCTGCGTGTAGCAGATGCCACGCGAAGAAGCGCCTTTGACGCCCACGGTGTTGTCTTCGTCGATCAGCACGGCCTTGACGCCGAGGCGTGCGAGCGAGCAGGCGAGGGTGAGGCCGGTGATGCCACCGCCCACGATGACGATCGGATGCCTCGCGACCTGTTTGCTGTTCAGTTCAGGCGGGGCGACGAAGGGGTACTCGGGGAGTTCGTAGCCTGTGCCGGCGGTGAACTGGTAGCTGTTGGTGTGGGCGGTTTCCTTGTACGCTGTCAGGGACATGCGTTGCTCCTTGTTGCTGATTTCATTCGACTACCTCGCGTGGCTCGTTGACGTCGGGCGCTCTGCTCCGCGAATGTCCCCCGGCGGCGGGAGGCCGCCTCCTCCTTTATTTCTCTGCGCAGAGCGCCCGACGCCAACGATCCTGTGACACGCCGGCAGGCCGACCGGAGCCTCTACAACGCCAACGAACTCAGGCCTTCACCCGCTCAGCCACCTCAGGCCGATCGTTCTTCTGCGGCTTCAGCGGTGCTGCGGACTTGCCTTCAGCCCGCTCCTTGCGCCATTGCTCCTTGCGCGCGTTCCACTCGTTCAGTCGCGCGTGCGCCGTCTTGCTCTCCTCCAGCATCTCGAACTCGTCGGCCAGTTGCGCCGTGAGTTCCAGGCGGATGCCGTTCGGATCAAAGAAATAGATGCTCTTGAAGATGTGGTGGTCCGTCACGCCCAGCACCTCGATGCCATGGGCCTCCAGGCGCGTCTTCGTGTTCTCCAGTTCCTGCTCCGTGTCCACACGGAAGCTGATGTGGTTCACCCACTTCGGTGTGTTCGGGCTCGGCTGCGCCGCTTCGTCGTCGCCCAGGTCAAAGAAGGCGATGAAGGAGCCGTCCTGCAGGCGGAAGAAGAAGTGGGTGTATGGGCAGTACTCGCCCGTGCTGGGCACGTGGTCGCTCTGGATGATGTGGTACAGCGGCAGACCCAGGATGTCCTCGTAGAAGCGACGCGTCTCCTCCGCATCACGGGCGCGGTACGCGTAGTGGTGCAGCTGCTGGATGGGGGCGGGTGCGGGCAGGGTGGCGTTGGACGGCATGCTTGTCTCCTGATGGCGGTGAACCGATTCACCATTATGCAATGCATTTCCCTTATCGTAATCAAAGGACCTGTTGAGCGCTCCAGTTTGAGCGTTTCACCGTGCCCTGTCGACGTTGTTGAGAACCGCTATCCATGCATTCCCGTTCATAGCCCCGCCCAATCGGCTGGATAGCCCAGAACAATTAGACCTCTCTGCGCGGCGGGCGTACCGTGCTCTGGCTCCAGGAGAACGGACGTGTCTTTCGGGCTCCCTGGCGCTTCTTCCAACCACACCAGGAGATACCCCATGCCCGCATTGAAAGGCTCGAAGACCGAGCAATGCCTCAAGGACGCCTTTGCCGGCGAATCCCAGGCCAATCGACGCTACCTGTACTTCGCGAACAAGGCCGACGTGGAAGGCCAGAACGATGTGGCGGCGCTGTTCCGCTCCACCGCCGAAGGTGAAACCGGCCATGCGCACGGCCACCTCGAATTCCTGGAGCAGTCGGGCGATCCGGCCACCGGCCTGCCGATCGGCTCCACCCGCAACAACCTCGCGTCTGCCGTGGCCGGCGAAACGCACGAGTACACCGACATGTACCCGGGCATGGCCAAGACCGCGCGCGAAGAAGGCTTTGATGAAGTGGCGGACTGGTTCGAGACACTCGCCAAGGCCGAGCGCTCGCACGCCAACCGTTACCAGAAAGCCCTCAACGAACTGGTGGACTGAACCCACCCCCGCGCCGCGCCTTCGGCGCGTCACCCCCTCAAGGGGCAACGCCAGCGGTCCGGCCAAGCCGGTTCCACGGCGTTCTGGAGGCTGCGCTCACACAGGCGCAGCCATCCCCACGATCCTGACTCGCGCAAGACGAGGAGACGACCACCATGGCCACCGAAGGCAACCTGCAGGCACCCACGCGCCATCCGCTCGACTGGAAGAACCCCGAGTTCTACGACGAGGAAAAGTGCTTCCATGAACTGGAGCGCATCTTCGACATCTGCCACGGTTGCCGCCGTTGCGTGAGTCTTTGCGGTTCCTTCCCCACCTTGTTCGACCTCGTGGACGAGAGCTCGACGATGGAAGTCGATGGGGTCGACAAGAAGGACTACTGGAAGGTGGTGGACCAGTGCTACATGTGCGACCTGTGCTACATGACGAAGTGCCCGTACACGCCGCCGCACGAGTGGAACCTGGATTTCCCGCACACCATGCTTCGCGCCAAGGCCATCAAGTTCAGGAAAGGCCAGGTCGGACTGGCCGAGAAATTCCTCGCTTCTACGGACGTTCATGGCCAGTTCGCCGGCATCCCCGTCGTGGTGCAGGTGGCCAATGCGGTCACGCAGACGAAGGCCGCGCGCAGCCTGATGGAAAGCGTGGCCGGTGTCGACAAGGACGCGTGGCTGCCCGAACTGGCCACCAAGAAGTTCCGCTCCGGCACACCGGCGGCAAAGGCCACGCAGGTCAGGGACGGCGAAAAAACGCCGGGCAAGGTCGCCATCTTCGCCACCTGCTACATCAACTACAACGAACCCGGCATCGGCCTGGACCTGCTGAAGATCCTCGATCACAACGAGATTCCCTACGTGATCGTCGAGAAGGAACAGTGCTGCGGCATGCCCCGTCTTGAGCTCGGCGACCTGGATTCGGTCCAGAAGAGCCAGGCGGCCAACATCCCGGTGCTGGCGAAGTACGCGAAGGACGGCTACGCCATCCTTGCGGCGGTGCCCAGTTGTGCGCTCATGTTCAAGCAGGAGATACCGCTGATGTTCCCCATGGATGCCGACACCCAGCTGGTGAAAGAGCATGTGTGGGACCCTTTCGAATACTTCATGGCGCGCAAGCGCGATGGACTGCTCAAGACCGAATTTCCGCAGAAGCTGGGCAACGTGAGCTATCAGATCCCCTGCCACGGCCGCGTGCAGAACATCGGGCGCAAGACCGAAGAGATGTTGAAGATGATTCCCGAGACCACGCTCAATACCATCGAGCGCTGCTCGGGCCACGCCGGCACCTTCGGCGTGAAGAAGGCCTACCACCAGACCGCCCTGAAGATCGGCAAGCCGGTCTTCAAGGCCATGGCGAACATGAAGGATGGCAGCAAGCCCGACTACATCAGTTCCGACTGCCCGCTGGGTGGGCATCACATTGCGCAGGGCTTCGAGGTCAACGGCCTGGGCGCACCAACCTTGAAGCATCCGCTGAGCCTGGTGGCCCAGGCGTACGGCTTGAAATAGGGAGAAGCCGCATGCAACTCACCGGCCGCATCACCGCCGACACGCTCATGAGCCTGGAGGCCTACACCAAGTGGCGCAAGGTCCACAAGCCCGAGGTCATCGCACACCGCAAGCTGCGCAGTGTGCAGCTCGGTGAACACATCCACCTGCAGTTCGAGAGCGAGACCACCATCCGCTACCAGATCCAGGAGATGCTGCGCATCGAGAAGATTTTCGAGGAAGAAGGCATCGAGCAGGAGATCGAGGCCTATGCTCCGCTGGTGCCCGACGGCACCAACTGGAAGGCGACGATGATGATCGAGTACACCGACATCAACGAGCGCAAGCGCGAGCTCGCGCGCCTGATCGGCGTGGAGGACCGCATGTTCGTCGAGGTGGAAGGCCATGCGCGCGTGTACGCCATCGCCGACGAGGACCTGGATCGCGAGAACGACGAAAAGACGTCGGCGGTGCACTTCGTGCGGTTCGAATTCACACCCACCATGCGGGCCGCCATCCAGGCGGGTGCGGCGGTCAAGATCGGCTGCGACCACACGCATTACCCCGCCCACATGCAGGTGCCCATCGAAACGCTGGCGAGCCTGGCCGGTGATCTGAAGTAAATCCCGCCCGTGGTCATAATCAGGGCTTCCCTCGGGAAGCCCTTTTCACATCCCTTCGCCATGCTGTTTCTCATTTCTCCCGCCAAGGCGCTCGACTACGACACGCCGCCCCATGTGGCCACCCACACCCAGCCGCTGTTCATGAAACAGGCGACGGAACTCGTGGGTGTGATGCGAGAGAAGTCGCCGCTGCAGATCGCCGAACTCATGGACCTGTCCGATGCGCTGGCGGGACTGAACGCGGCGCGCTACCAGGCCTGGCGTCCGCGATTCACGCCGAAGAACGCCAAGCAGGCCGTGCTCGCGTTCGATGGCGATGTCTACGGCGGCCTGGATGCGAAGACCCTGCCGGAGGCCGACCTCGACTGGCTGCAGCAGCACCTGTGCATCCTGAGCGGGCTGTACGGCGTGCTGCGCCCGCTCGATCTGATGCAGGCTTACCGCCTGGAGATGGGCACGCGCCTCAAGACCGATCGCGGTACCAACCTCTACCAGTTCTGGGGCCGTCAGATCGCCGAACACCTCAACGAGCGCGTGCGCGCCGAACTGAGCCCGGTGGTGGTCAACCTCGCGAGTGAAGAGTATTTCAAGGTGGTGGACCGGCAGGCGCTGGTGCCGCGCGTGGTCACCTGCGCGTTCGAGGAGCGCAGGCCCGATGGCTACAAGGTCATCAGCTTCATGGCCAAGCGCGCCCGTGGCCTGATGGTGCGCTACGCGGTGCAGCACCGTATCACGGTGGTGGAGCAGCTCAAGCGCTTCGATGTGGAAGGCTACCGGTTCCACGCCGGTGAGTCGACCACGGAGCGGCTGGTTTTCCGCCGCGACGCCCGTTCCTGAGGAAGCAGCCCATGGCCCACCAGACCATCACCCCCGAATTGCGCCGCTGGATCGTCGAGCAGGCCACCGCCGGCTTCACGCCCGATGTGGTGCTCGCGTCCATGGTGGCCTCGGGCTGGAGCGAACCGGTGGCGGTGAAAGCGCTCGAGACCACGCTGCGCGAGCACCTGCGCACGCAAGCCGCCGCCAGGGCGGTGGCCGCCGCGCCCGTCACGGGCGCAGGCGCAGCGCCGGCGCAGGCGGGCGTGCCGGTGCCCGACCTGGACCTCAGTCAGTCGCCGCGTCAGATCGATGCGGGCGATCGCGTCGTGGACGTCATCGCCACCCTCAGCAACCCGCGCGTGGTGGTGCTGGGCAACCTGCTCAGCCATGAGGAGTGCGATGCGCTCATCGAGGCGGCCCGGCCCCAGCTTGCGCGCTCGCTCACGGTGGAAACCAAGACCGGTGGCGAGGAAATGAACCCCGACCGCACCAGCAGCGGCATGTTCTTCACGCGCGGGCAGATCCCCGAGGTGGCGCGCATCGAGGCGCGCATCGCCCGCCTCGTGAGCTGGCCGGTGGAAAACGGCGAGGGCTTCCAGGTGCTGCGCTACCACCCTGGCGCCGAGTACAAGCCGCACTACGATTACTTCGACCCAGCAGAACCGGGCACCTCCACCATCCTGCGGCGTGGCGGCCAGCGCGTGGCCACGCTGGTGATGTACCTCAACGAGCCCACGCGCGGCGGCGGCACCACATTTCCCGATGTGGGCTTCGAGGTGGCTCCGGTGCGCGGCAACGCGGTGTTCTTCACCTACGACCGCCCCCATCCCTCCACGCGCACCCTGCACGGTGGCGCGCCGGTGATCGAAGGCGAAAAATGGGTGGCCACCAAGTGGTTGCGTGAACGGGAGTTTGTTTGAACACGCCTGAACAATCCCAGCTCGGGCGCGCGTCGGCCTATGTCGACCAGTACGACGCCTCGTTGCTGTTTCCATTGCCGCGCGAAGCCAAGCGGCGCGAGATCGGCATCGCCGGCAGTGTGCCTTTCCTCGGCGCCGATCTCTGGACCGCGTTCGAGCTGAGCTGGCTCAACCCGCGCGGCAAGCCCCAGGTGGCGCTGGCCCACATCACCGTGCCCTGCGAGAGCACGCACATGGTCGAGAGCAAGTCCTTCAAGCTCTACCTCAACAGCTTCAACAACAGCCCATTCGCCAGCGCCGACGCGGTGCGTGAGCGCATCCGCGCCGATGTGAGCGCGGCCATCTGGCACGGCGGGCCCGTGCAGGCAGGGGCGGGTGTGAAGCTGCTGCTGCCGGAGCAGTTCGATGCGGAACCGGTGCACGAACTCAGTGGCCTGTCCATCGACAGGCTCGACGTCGAGTGCACGCAGTACCAGCCCGCGCCCGAACTGCTCACGGCGGCGCTGGATGAAAAGCCGGTGGATGAAACGCTGGTCAGCCACCTGCTCAAGAGCAATTGCCTGGTGACCGGCCAGCCCGACTGGGGCAGTGTGCAGATCAGCTACAGCGGTCCGCAGATCGACCAGGCCGGGCTGCTGCAGTACATCGTGAGTTTTCGCAACCACAACGAATTCCACGAGCAGTGCGTCGAACGCATCTACATGGACATCTGGCAGCGCTGCAAGCCCGCCAAGCTCACGGTGTATGCGCGCTACACGCGCCGGGGCGGCCTGGACATCAACCCCTGGCGCAGCAGCCACCCGCAGTCGCCGCCGGCCAACGTGCGCACCGCGCGGCAGTGAGCGCGCGGGCGGTGTTCAGAGCATCTTCTGGATCAGCGCGCCCTTGAACAGCACCGGCCCGGTGGGGCCGGTCTCGCTGGGCACGCCGCCCTTGGGTTCGAGGCTGATGGCCAGCGCGGGCACTTCGCGCACATCGGTCTGGTCGGCAGCCAGCTGCAGCAGCCGTTCCTGACTCAGCACGCCGAGCGAGCGTGGCCCCCCCGAAGGCGGCAGGGCCCAGAGTTGCAGCGACTTGTCGCTCGCTTCCTGGAAACCCCCCACGCGCTGCAACGTCAGTTTCTTGCTCTTCGGATCGAAGGTCACCAGCATCGATGCGCTGGCCTTGTCGTCGTTGAGCACGGCCACGTACTCGATGGCAGGCGTTGCTTCGAGCCTGGCCTGCAGTTCGCCGATCTGGGCGCCCAGGTTGTCGCGCAGGCCCACGGCTGTGACCACCGCCAGCACCGTGGCCAGTGCGCCGGCCGCGGTCGTCCCACGCCACAGCGCCAGGCTGCGCAGCCAGCCGCCCTGGGTGGGCGGCGCTGCGGGGGTTGCCCGCGCCGCCGCCATGGCCTGTTGTTCAGCGTCGGCGCGCACCAGGTTCTCGATGCGCGTCCACACAGCGGGCGCGGGGTCGCGAGGTGCCTGCAGCTCGTTCATGCTGGCCACGCGGCTCTGCCACACCAGCGCGGCGGCGCGCACAGGCGCCTGTTCACGCGCCATGGCTTCGAATCGGCGGCGCGCACCGCCACGCAGCGTGCCCAGCGCGTGGGCAGCGGCGAGTCGGTCGAGGAGTTCAGGGTGGCGGATGAGGTTCATGGCAAGGTCTTCATGCGAAACGCGCCATGCAGGTGCGCAGCTGGTCCAGACCGCGACGGATCCAGGTCTTGACCGTGCCCAGCGGCAGCTTGAGTTGTTCGGCGAGCTCGCTGTGGGAGAGGTCGCGCAGGTAGGCCAGGCTCACCACCTCGCGCTGCTTGCTCTCCAGCTTGCCCAGGCACTGGTGCAGGGCCCACGCCTGCTGACTGGCCAGGCTCACGTCCATGGGGTTGGGTGAATCGCCTTCCATGGTGTCGGCCATGACGTCGTCGATCTCGTCGGTGAGGTGCGCGCGTTCGGCGGTGCGGCGGCGCAGGAAATCCAGCGAACGGCTGCGCACGATCAGGCCCAGCCACGCCATGGGCGGGCTCAGGCTGGCCCGGTAGTCGCCCGCCGAGCGCCAGATCTGCAGGAAGGTTTCCTGCAGCACGTCCTCGGCCCATTCGTGCTTGTTCACCACCCGAAGGGAGAGTCCGTAGAGCTTGGACGACACCAGGTCGTAAAGGCCTTTCAGGGCCGCTTCGTCGCGCTGGGCGATGCGGTCGATCAGGGCAATCAGGGTGTCGTCGGGTTGGTCGCTCATGGCTGCATTGTGCGGTAGCGCAGCGTTCAAAGGGGCGATGACCGGACGGCTCCACACGAGCACGGGGCGCGAGCCGGCCACGGCGCGGGGCGCTGAATCAGGGAATGGGGGAGGGCGGGAGGGCATCATGGCCCTCTGAATACGCGCGGAGCGGTCGTCTGGATTCAGCCGCTTCAGCAGGCCCGCTGGAACCCCTCCAGCAGGTTGACGGCGTTGGTGCCCACTTCGTCCACCGCGTAGCCGCCCTCGAAGGTGAACACGGTGGGCAGGCCGGCGTCGGCCAGTGCCGAACCGACCGTGAAATAGTCGCCACTTTTCAGCGTGAAGCCGGAGATCGGGTCGCCCTCGAAGGTGTCCAGGCCCATGGGCACCACCAGCGCGCTCGCGCCGAAGTCGTGCACGGCTTGCAGGGCGGTCGCCAGCGCGGCGCGCCAGGTCGCGAAGCCGGCGCCGCGCTGCAGGGGCAGGTTGAGGTTGAAACCCTCGCCAGCGCCCGCACCCCGTTCGTCGGCGTGGCCCAGGAAGAACGGGTATTCGGTCGCCGGGTCACCGTGGATGGACACGGTGAACACGTCGGCGCGCTCATAGAAGATCGCTTGCGTGCCGTTCCCGTGGTGGTAGTCCACGTCCAGCACGGCCACTTTCGCGTGGCCGGCATGGCGAATCGCCTGCGCGGCGATGGCGGCGTTGTTCAGGAAGCAGTAGCCGCCGAAGAAATCGGCACCGGCGTGGTGGCCGGGCGGGCGCGTGAGCGCGAACGCGCTGCGGTCACCGGCGGCCACTGCCTGTGCGGCGGCTAGTGCGCAGGCGGCACCGCCGCGCGCCGCCGCCCAGGTGCCGGCGGTCAGGGGCGAGCCGGAGTCGAATGAAAAAAGGCCAAGCCGGGCAGCGAAGTTGGCGGGCAGCACGTCGCTGCGAAACGCATGCGGGTTGCCGAGTGGCCAGACCGAAGGCAGGGCGTCGCGCTGGGCATTGGCCGGGTCCATGGCCACCCAGTCGGCCCAGGCGCTGGCCAGGAAAGCGAGGTAGCGCGCGTCGTGCACGCGGGCGATGCCCTGGTCCAGCGCGGACTCGCTCAGGGCCGGCGGCTCCAGCGCACCCAATGGTCGGCGTTGCAACTCGGTGAGCACGTAGTCCAGCCGCGCGGGCACTTCGTGGCACGGCACCATGCGGCCGCGAAACATTTCCTGCTGGCCGGCATGGCCGGCGTGGTGCGGATTGTGGAAGGTCTTCATGGCTGGGGTTTGTACCTCTAAACTCGAGAACCATGAAAACTGCCCTGCTCGTGATCGACATGCAACAAGGCCTTTGCGAGGGCGAGGGCCGCGCCTGGGCGTCGGATGAGGTGATCGCGCGCATCAACGACATGGCCAACCGGCTTCGCGAGGCCGGCGTGCCCATCGTGTTCATCCAGCACGAGTCCACCACCGGCTATCTCGAACACGGAACGCGCGAATGGCAGCTGGCCGAAGGCCTGCAGGTGCAACCGGGCGACCTGCGCGTGCGCAAGAAGACGCCCGATTCGTTCCTGAACACCGACCTGGAAGCACTGCTCAAGGCCAGGGGTGTGGAGGAAGTCATCGTGTGCGGCATGCACACCGAGTTCTGCATCGACACCACGACGCGCCGGGCGCTGGCGCTGGGTTATCCCGTCGTGCTGGTGGCCGATGCCCACACCTCCGCCGGCAACGCGGTGCTGAATGCGCCGCAGGTGATTGCGCACCACAACGCCACCTTGACCAACATCTCCAGCTTCGGGCCGCGCGTGCGCGCGCTCGCCAGCGCAGACATCTGACGCGCGGGGTGCGCTCAGCCGAGCGACTTGAACGGCTGCAGCGCGGAGAGCGGCGTGAAGTCACCCGCGCGTTTGTCCTTCATCGCGGTGATCGCCTCGCGCACATGCGCATTGCTCCACACCGCCCCCTGCAGCCAGCCCATCTGGCGAAGGCTGTCCTCCACCGAGTGGTCGCGCGCGTAGGTGACGGCCTGCTTGGTGCCCCAGATGGCCACCGGGGGCTTGGCGGCAATCTCGCTGGCGCATTGAAGTGCCGCGGCCACGGTGGCTTCGTGGGTGTCGAACACCTCGTTCACCAGCCCATAGGCCAGGGCCCGCGCCGCCGGCAGGCGGCGGCCGGTGTAGGCCATCTCTTTCACCACCGCGAAGGGAATCAGTTTGGGCAGGCGCTGGAGCGTGCCGACGTCGGCCACCATGCCGATGTTGATTTCCTGGATGCAGAAGAACGCATCGCTGCTGGCGTAGCGGATGCAGGCGGCGGTCACCATGTCCACCGCGCCGCCGATGCAGCCGCCCTGGATGGCGCAGATCACCGGGATGCGCAGGTTCTCCAGCTTCGTGAAAGTGCCCTGCATGTCGGTGAGCAGGTCGAAGATGGCGGCCCGGCCCTCGGGGCTCTGGTCGTCCATGGTGATGGCGCCGGCGAAAGTGTCCAGCGACATGCCCGCGCTGAAATGCTTGCCCGTGCTGCTGATCACCAGGGCGCGCGCCTTGCCTGCCAGATGGATATGTGTGAGCAGCTCGTCGAGTTCACGCCAGAACGTGGGATTCATGGTGTTGAGCTCGGCGGCCCGGTTCATCACCAGGTGCGCGACGTCATCCGTCAAGCTCAGGGAAAAGCAGGTCGGTGTGTTCATGGCGGTGTTTGTCTCGCTGGCGTTGGGGAGGCTCAATGTAGCTGGCGGTGGCGTCCGCCTCTGTCCCGGGCTTGACCAGCTTGCCCACGCGCACCCCCAGCAGGCGGATGCGCCGGCTCAGGTCCACCCGCTTGAGGCACAGCCCGGCCTGGCGGCGGATGGCGGCGGCGTCGCTGGTGAAATGGTCGATGGTCACGTCGCGCGTGACGATCTGGAAATTGTCGTAGCGCAGCTTGATGCCGATGGTCTTGCCCGCGTAGCCCTTGCGCTGCAGGTCGTCGGCCACCTGCTCGCACAGCCGCGTGAACACGCCACCCAGCTCAGCGCGGTCGCGCACGGCGTGCAGGTCGCGGTCGAAGGTGGTCTCGCGGCTCATGCTCACCGGCTCGCTCTCGGTCTGTACAGCGCGCTCGTCGCGCCCCCACGACACCTCGTGCAGCCAGGCGCCATAGCTCCGGCCGAAGTGTTCCACCAGCCAACCGCGATCGCGCTGGGCCAGATCGCCGATGGTGTGGATGCCGTGGCCTTGCAGTTTCGCGTCGGCCTTGGGGCCGACGCCATTGATCTTGCGACAGGGCAGCGGCCAGATCAGGCTTTGCAGGTCGTCGACCTGCACGATGCTGATGCCGTTGGGCTTGTTGAACTCGCTCGCCATCTTGGCAATGAGCTTGTTGGGTGCCACGCCGATGGAGCAGGTCAGGCCCGTGGCCTGGAAGATGCTTTTCTGGATCAGGCGCGCCAGCACGCGCCCCCCCTCGCGCTGGCCACCCGGCACGTCGGTGAAGTCGATGTAGACCTCGTCGACTCCCCGGTCTTCCACCACCGGTGCGATCTCGCGGATGGTGCTCTTGAAGAGGCGCGACACGCGCCTGACCTCGTCGAAGTCCACCGGCAGCAGGATGGCCTGCGGGCAGAGTTTGGCGGCCTTCATCAGCCCCATCGCCGAGCCCACACCGAACTGGCGCGCGGCGTAGGTGGCCGTGGTGGCCACACCGCGGCCCACGTAGTTCTCCAGCCGGGGAAAGAACTCGGGCGGGATGCGTGAGAGATCGGTGCCGCTCCAGTCGCGATCGGGATGCGCCTGGCGCAACCGCTCGAACATCTCGTCCTCGCGCCGGCGCCCGCCACCGATCACCACCGGCAGGCCCTTGAGCTGCGGGTAGCGCAGCAACTCGACCGAAGCGAAGAACGCGTCCATGTCCAGGTGCGCGATGCGGCGCGGCCGGGTGGAAGGCGCGGGAGTCGAAGAAGCAGGGTCGGTCACGCGCCAAGCATAGCTCTGGCGCCACGACGGCACAGTGAATGCCCGGCCTCAGATCGCCCGCTGCACCAGCCAGCCCTTGAACAGGTAGGGCAGGCGAGGGCCCACGCTTTCCGAAACGCCGCCCTTGTCCTCCACGCTCACGGCGAGCTGCGTGGCGGTCTTCAGGGCGGCTTCGGTCGTGGGGAGCTGCGCCGTTCGGGTCTTGCTCTGGATGATGCCCAGGGAGCGCGGTGGGTGGCCGGTGGCCAGCGCCCAGATTTGCATGGTGTCCTGCGGCCCCTCCACCATGTTGTTGAGGCGTTGCAGTTCCAGCATGCCCAGTTGCGGATCGAGCGTCACCAGCATCGCCGGGAGCTGCTGGTCGTCCAGCAGCACGGCGACGTAGCGAACCTGGGGTGTGGTGGCCACCTGGCCCTGCAGGCGCTCGAGCTGCGCCTTCATCTGCTCGTACAGGCTCACCGTGGCCGCGCCGCCCAGAAGCAGCACCAGCGTCAGCACCACACTGACGGCGAGCCAGAACTTCGACGTGCGCGGGGCGGGCGGGGTCATGGTGTGGGGTAGGTACCGGGCAGCAGGATGTTCTTGTCCACGTTCTCGATATCGGTGTGGCCGCAGAAGGCCATGGTGAGGTCGAGCTCTCGGTGGATGATCTCCAGGCATTTGGCCACACCGGCTTCGCCCATGGCGCCCAGGCCGTACAGGAAGGGCCGGCCGATGTAGACGCCGCGCGCACCCAGGGCCCGCGCCTTGAGCACGTCCTGCCCGCTGCGGATGCCGCCGTCCATGTGGATCTCGATCTGGCCTCCGACCGCGTCCACGATGGTGGGCAGCGCCTCGATGCTGCTTTGCGCGCCGTCGAGCTGGCGCCCGCCGTGGTTGCTGACGATCAGCGCGTCGGCGCCAGAAGCCACGGCCAGCTTCGCGTCCTCCACGTCCAGGATGCCCTTGAGAATGAGCTTGCCGCCCCAGCGCTTCTTGATCCACTCCACATCGCCCCAGTTGAGCGCAGGATCGAACTGCTTGGCCGTCCACTCACCCAGGCTGCTCATGTCGGCCACGCCGCTCACGTGGCCCACGATGTTGCCGAACTGGCGCCGTTTGGTGCCCAGCATGCCCAGCGCCCAGCGCGGCTTGCTGGCGATGTTGATCATGTTCGCCAGCGTCAGCTTGGGCGGGGCGGAGAGGCCGTTCTTCAGGTCCTTGTGGCGCTGGCCGATGATCTGCAGGTCCAGGGTGAGCACCAGCGCCGAGCAGCGCGCGGCCTTGGCGCGGTCGATCAGGCGTTCGATGAACGCGCGGTCCTTCATGACGTACAGCTGGAACCAGAAGCCGTCGCCGGCGTGGTGCGCCACATCTTCGATGGAGCAGATGCTCATGGTCGAGAGGGTGAACGGGATGCCCATGGCCCGGGCGGCGCGCGCCGCGAGGATCTCGCCGTCGGCATGCTGCATGCCGGTCAGGCCCGTGGGCGCGATTGCCACCGGCATCGCCACCGGCTGGTCCACCATGGTGCTGCGCGTGCTGCGGTTCTCCATGTTCACGGCCACCCGCTGGCGCAGCTTGATCTTCTGGAAGTCCTCCGCATTGGCGCGGTAGGTGCTCTCGGTCCACGAGCCCGAATCGGCGTAGTCGTAGAACATGCGTGGCACCCGCTGCTGGGCGAGCACGCGAAGGTCTTCCACGGTGGTGATGACGGTCATTCAGGAGTCTCCGGAGGTGGTGTGGTCGTGGCCTGCCCCGCGCCGGGGCGCGGGCAGCCTGGCACGCATGTTAGCGGCCCGCTCCTGAAAAGGCGTGTGAAAGCGGGCGCCGGGCCTTTGAAATATTTGCGCCTGGCAGGCGGCGGCCGCCGGACCAGTGGTGGAACCGGGGGCACACGGGCAGAATCCCACCGTCATGAACATCCGGATGATCTTCCTTGCCGCTGCGCTGTGGCTGCCTGGCGCAGCGATGGCCGGCGACGTGTTTCGCTGGGTGGACGAGTTTGGCCAGATCGTCTATGGCAGCGAGGTGCCTGAACGCTACCGGCACCGGGCCGAGCCCGCCAACGCCCCGCTGCCACCCGGCACCAGCGCCTGTGCGGCCCGGTGGCACCGCTACCTGGCCAGCGCCGCCTGTTTCGACCAGTACCGCGTGGTGGGCGGCGGTCTCAAGCCCGAGGCCTACCGGCGCTGCACCGAGGTGCCGCAGCCCGATCCCTGCGGTTGACGCGACGTCGCGCCCCGTGCGCATCAGGCGATCACTGCGCGGTGATGCCCTGCTCGCGGATCACCTTGCCCCATTCGGTGGACTCTCGCACGATGTCCGCCGCCAGCGGCGCGGCCGGCATGTAGGCAGGCACGGCGCCCTGCTGGGCCGACACCTGCGCGATGTCGGGCGCCTCCATCACGGTGCGCAGGGTTTCGCTGAGTTTCTCGACGATGGGCGCGGGCGTGCCGGCGGGGGCCAGCACGTAGAGGCGCGGCACGGCCGAGAAGCCGGGCAGGGCATCGGACAGCGGGGCGATGTCCTCGCCCCCGGCCAGCTTCACCGGGTTCATCACGGTCAGGGCGCGCAGCTTGCCCGCACGCGCCTGGGCGATGGCCGATGTGGCGCTCACCACCCCGATCGGCACCTGGCCGCTCATCACATCGGGCACGATCTGGGCGGCGCCGCGGTAGGGAATGTGGACGACAAAGCTGCGCGTCTTGCCCTTGAGCATCTCAAACCCCAGGTGGTGCACCGTGCCCACGCCTGAGGTGGCATAGGAATAGCGGCCCGGGTTGTCCCTGAGCAGCTTGACGAATTCGGCAGGCGTCTTTGCGGGCACGTCGTTGTTCACCACGATCACCAGCGGCAGCGTGAACACGATGGCCACCGGCGTGAAGGCCTTGATGGGATCGAAACTCATGCGCGGCTGCAGGTACTGCGCGATCAGCAGCGAGCTGTCGCCCAGCATCAGCGTGTAGCCGTCGGGCGCGGCGCGTGCCACCGCATCACCGGCAATGAGGCCCGCAGCACCGGCGCGGTTGTCCACAATGACCTGCTGGCCCAGCGCGGCGGCCATGCGCGGCGCGATCAGCCGGGCCATGGCATCGACCCCACCACCGGCCGAGTAACCCACCACCAGGCGCACGGTCTTGTTCGGATAGGCCTGTGCCCAGGCGCCGGTGGCGGTGGTGGCCGCGGCTGCGGCCATGGCGAGGGCCACGACGCTGCGGCGGCGCATGGGGAAGTTGAGTCGGTTCATGGGTGTCTCCTGTTGTGGTGTCTGGTGGGGTCTCAGGCCTTGCCGGCGCCGCGCGAGCCGGGGCGCCTGGCGAGCTCGGCCAGGCGATCGGCGTTGGGCTTGAAGCCCAGGCCGGGTGTCTCGGGCAGGCGCAGCACGCCACGCTCGGGCTTGGGCAGGTCGTCGAAGACGAGTTCGCAGCACTGCACGGCCACCGAGTGGTATTCCACCAGCGAACCATTGGCCAGGCCGGCGTGCAGGTGCATGTTGTGGTGTGGCCAGGCGCCGCCGTTGGCAAAGCGCGTGTTGAAGGCCGCGGCCATGCCGGCGATGCGGGTGCATTGCGTGAAGCCACCGCTGATGCAGGCGTTGGGTTGGACCACGTCCACCGCCTGCGCGACCAGCATGTCGCGAAACCGCGAGGCCAGGCCTTCGTTCTGCCCGGCGGCCAGCGGAATCGACGTCTTGGCGCGCAGCCTGGCGAGGTTGGGGATGTCGTTCTGCGACACCGGTTCCTCGAAGAAACTGATGTCGTAGGGCTCCACCTTCTTCGCCAGCGACAGCGCGTGGAAGTAGTCCAGGCTGCAGTTGGCATCGATGTAGATTTGCACGTCGGGACCGACCGCCTCGCGCACGGCGCGGATGCGTTGCACGTCCTCCGCGATCACCTGGTCGAGCGGGCGCGGCTCGTCGCGCCGCTGCAGCCCGTGGTGACCCACGGTCATCTTCAGGCGCGAGAAACCCCGGCCCACCCAGTCGCTGGCCGCAGCAGCCAGTTCGTCGCGATCGAAGAAGGCAAAGCCGAAGGTGGCGTACACCGGCACCTCGGCGCGCGCGCCACCCAGCAGGCGCCAGCAGGGCTCGCCCAGCGCCTGGCCCTTGATGTCCCACAGCGCCAGGTCGATGGCCGCCATGGCATGGCTGGCGTAGCCCGACTGGCCGCGCGGGGTCAGCAACCAGTACATGCGCTCCCAGATCTGCTCGTGCCGCATCGGATCCATGCCCACCAGGTGGTGCGCGGCGATGTCGTTGACGATGCTGCCGATCACCTCTTCCTCGGTGATGGCGGTCATGCCGGTGCCGGTGAGGCCGCTGTCGGTTTCAACCTGGACGATGCACACCGACAGGCTGGTGCTCTTGCTGCCGCTGGCCATGGGCACGGTCACGGGCAGGTTCAGCGGCGTGGCGCTGACGCGGACGATTTTCATGAAGTCTCCAGCGCGAACCGGTCGGCTGCGCTTGTGTTGTTGGGGTCTGCAGGCAGTGTAGGAACCGCGCCGGCCTCGCGGCAAGGGCGTGGGGCAAAGGCCGCTTTCGCGAATCGCGAAAGCGGCTTCAGCCTGCCAGGGCCCGGATCAGCGTGAGGGCAGCGGGTGCAGATGGCGCGTCCGTGCGGGTGGCGATGTGGTGCGTTCGACGTGCCCAGGGGTCGGACAGCGGCACCGCGGCGAGCGGCAGGTGCGCGAGCTGCGGGGCAATTGCCTCCAGCGGCAGCACGCCCACGCCCAGCCCGGCGGCGACCATGCGGCACACCGCATCGAAGCCGCGCATGCGCATGCGCACGTTCAGCGGCCGGCCGGCATCCGCGGCCGATGCCATCAGGCGGTTGGAAAGGGCCGTGCCGTCGCTCAGCGTGATGAAGGGTTCGTCCAGCGCGTCGGCCAGGCGCAGCCGGCGCCGGCTGGCCAGCCGGTGCGAGCGTGGCGTGAGCAGCACCAGCGTGTCGCTGAAGAAGGGGGTGAACGCCAGGCCGGCGGGTGGCACGGGCAGGTCCACGACGCCGAAGTCGGCACGCCCTTCGATCAGCGCCAGCGGAATCTCCGGACTGCCGCGCTCCTCCAGGTCGATGCGGATCAGCGGGTGGGCCTTCATGAACGTGGCCAGGCGCTGGGGCAGCACCTCCAGCAGCGCAGAGGTGTTGGCCACCACGCGCACATGGCCCTGCAGCCCTTCGCTGTAGCCGCGCAGGTGCTGTGCCAGGCGGTCGGCGTCGGTGAGCAGCGCGCGGCTGCGCTGCACCAGCATCTGGCCGGCGGGCGTGAGCTGCACGCCGCGCGAAGATCGTTCGAACACGCGAAAACCGAGCGAATCCTCCAGCGCGGTGATGCGCGCACTGGCGGCCGCCACGGCCAGCTGGAGGCGGGCGCTCGCGGCGCTGATGGAGCCCAGGTCGGCGGCGGCCACGACGACGCGCAGGGTGCTCAGGTCGATGCTTTCGTGCATGTCAGCGCACCTCTGCGGCCTGTTTCACGCCCGCACCACGCACCTCGAAGCGCACCTCGTCCAGCACCTGGCCGCGCGCGTCGGTGAGCTGCATCACATGCCGGCCCGGCCACGGCAGCCATTGCACCTGGCTTCCCTGGGCCAGCGTCTTTCCGTCGAGCCGCCAGCGGCCGCCGCTGCCGCTGGCGGTGAAAGTCAGTCGCTGGCGTTGGGGTGGAATGTCCGGGTCGAGCGCGACGATGGTGCCGGGCGCCGGTGAACGGATGCGCAGCGGCGCGCGCGTTGCGCTGGCGTCGCTCGCCGGCATGGCGAAACTGTCCTGCTCGGTGCCCGCCATGAACCACTCGCTGCGCGCCGCTTCCAGTGGTCGAGTGCCCTCAGCGCCCACGAATCGGGCGTGGGCCCGCACCAGGCCTGCGGGCGCGCTCGGCGCGCGGCTGGGGGTGCGCTCGTGCAGGTGCTGCATCAGGCTCGCCCACACCGGTGCGGCGCCGCTGGTGCCGCTCACGTCCCACATGGGGGCGCCGCTGGCATTGCCCACCCACACGCCCACGGTGTAGCGCGAGGACCAACCCACCGCCCAGTTGTCGCGCATGTCCTTGCTGGTGCCGGTCTTCACGGCGGTCCAGAAGCGGGTGGCCAGGATGCTGTCGGTGCCGAAGGTGCGAGCACGTGCGTTGCCGTCGCTCAGGATGTCGCCAACGATGAAGGCCGCGCGCGGGTCGATGGCGGGCCTGGACTGCGGTGGGGCGCCCACCGCACCCGGGCGCCCGCCGTTGGCCAGGGTCCGAAAGGCGTTGGTGAGCGAGAGCAGCGACACCTCGGCACTCCCCAGGGCCAGGCTGTAGCCGTGGTAGCCACCCGACTCGCGCAGGGTCAGGCCGACCGCGCCCAGTTGTTGGTGGAACGCATCGGGCGACACCATGACCAGCGTGCGCACGGCCGGCACGTTGAGCGAGGAGGCCAGGGCCGTGCGGGCGGACACCCAGCCCTTGAACTGGCGGTCGTAGTTCTGCGGGATGTACAGGCCGCCCGCCGTGGGGATGTTGGTGGGCGAATCTTCCAGCAGGGAGGCGGCCGTGATGCGGCGCTCGGCAATGGCCTGCGCGTAGAGAAACGGCTTGAGCGTGGAGCCCGGCTGGCGCTGGGCGAGCACCCCATCCACCTCCGACGCCGCGCTCAGGTCGCCACCGGAGGAGCCGACCCAGGCCAGCACCTCGCCGCTGGCGTTGTCCAGCACCACCAGCGCGCCGTCCTGCACGTGGCGATCGCGCAGCTCGCGCAGGTGGCGCCGCAGCGTCTGCACGGCAAAACGCTGCAGCGGTGCCGAGACCGTGGACCGCAGCGGGGCCGGCGTGGCGCTGGCGTCTTGCGCGGCGGCGGCCAGCAGTCGCCGCGCATGGTGCGGTGCCGTGCCCTCGCTGGCCTCGAAGCTGCGCTGCGGCAGGGTGGCCGTGGCAAACAGCGCAAGGCCGGCGCAATCGACCGGCGTTTCTGGCTGCATGAGTTTCAGCACGCCACAGGCGCGCTGGCTCACCAGGCGCGGGTTCGCGTTCGGAGACCGCACCAGCGCCGCCGCCACGGCCGCTTCGCGCTCGTCCAGGCCGTGCGCGGCCTTGCCGAACAGGGTGCGAGAAAGCGCGTCGATGCCCACCACCTCGCCCCGGAACGGCACAAGGTTCAGGTAGGCCTCCAGGATCTGGTCCTTGCGCCAGTGCCGCTCCAACCGCTTCGCGGCCACGGCCTGCCCGAGTTTTTGCGGCACGGTGCGCCCGCCCGCGCCGCGTTGCAGGGTTCCCCCGTCGTCTTCGACCAGCGCCGCCAGCTGCATGGTGATGGTGGAGGCGCCGCGCGTGCGGGTGTTCCACAGGTTGCCCCAGGCGGCGGCCGAGATGGCGCGCCAGTCGACACCGCTGTGTTCGTGGAAGCGCTTGTCTTCGCTGAGCAGCATGGCCGTGCGCAGCGCGGGCGACACGTCCTCCAGGGCCACCCACTGCCCTCGTCGCACGCTGGCGTCGGTGCGGATGCGCTGCAGGAATTCGCCGTGCCGGTCGACCACGGTGGTGTCGGACGGCTGCCAGTTCCTGCGCACCTGCTCGAAAGAAGGCAGGGCGTGCACGGCCGATGCAGCCGCGAGCAAGGCGAGCGCCAGAGGCACGCGAAAGGCGTTCATCTCGGCATCTCCACCTTCAGCGTCGCGTTGGGCGTTTCACCGAACATCTCGGGCGCGTACATGGCCTCCGCCCGGCTGGGCGGCAGGGAGAATGTCCCGGCGTTGTTCAGCCGCACCGTGTATTCCATCTTGATGATGCCCTTGGGCACGTGCTCGTAGTAGCTGCGGTAGGCCTCGAAGCTGCGTTCCTCGAAGGCGGGCCAGGCGTTGCCGCGCGGGCTGTTCTGCCCGGCGGTCGCGATCTGTGAATCGCGCCCGAGCCCACCACCCAGGATGGTCGCGCCGCCCGGGATGGGGTCGGTGATCACCACCCACGTCATGTCGGTCGACGCGTTCACCTCCAGCGCCACGCGCAACACGTCGCCCCGCGTGTACTGGCCCGCGACCGCCTGCTCCACTGGCGTGATGGTTTTCTTGAGGGTGTAGCCGGCACTGAACGGCGCCTTGAGCTGGACGGCGGCGATCGACTGCAGCGTGAGCCACGGCTTGCCCGCGCCCTGGTGCGTCACGGTCAACGTGTCCTTGCCGCCATCGGCGGTCCATGGCAGGAAGCCGGTGTTGTTCCTGAGGTTGCCGGGGCTGGCCGGCGCACCGAACCAGGTGGTCTGGTGGGACGCGCCAGCAACGTCGCTGGTCTTCACGCGCTCCACCTTGCTCCAGTCGATGGCCGCGCTGCCCGTGCCCAGGGCTGCACGGGTCAGGCCTGCCACCGGCACCGCCTCGAACTTCGCCGAGAACTTCTCCAGCGCCAGGCCACCCCACAGGTTGGCCGTGGTGGTGTGCCATGCACCCGCCTGCTGGCGGCCGATGAAGCCGTTGGCCAGCCGGGCCATGTCGTCCTTCCAGGCCGGGTCGTCCATCACCGCCAGCATGAGCCGCGCGGTGTTGACGTCGCCATTGGTCATGAGCCACCACCAGTAGTCGTCCTGCTCCGTGCTGAAAACCAGCTTCGTGCCCTGGAAACTCAGGCGCGACCGCAGCACCTGCGTGGCCTCGGCCAGGCGCTGGTCGCGCTGCGGCACGTCGGCCACGCGCTTGAGGATGTTCAGCCAGTCGAGCACGGCGCTGGTGGGCCACTGGTTGGGCGCGATGGTGACGCTGCCCAGCATGCGCCCGCGTGCCTGCCCGTAGCGCGACAGCGCCTCGATCGCTGCGAGCTTGCGCACGTCGAGGTCCTTGCGCGGACTCCAGAACTCGCGCGTGATGCGTCCCTCCACAAACGCGATGAGGCCGCGCTCCATGGGGGCGCGCACATCGTCGGGCAGGGCGAACGCCGGATCGAGGGTCGAGGCTTCGTGCGTGGCCGCCAGCAGGTAGGCGGTGAGCGTGTCGCTGCCCCGGCTGGCATCGCCGTCGCGCGGCGGGAAATAGCTCGCCAGGCCATCGGCATCCAGGTAGCCGGGCAACTGGGCCACCACGCCCTGCCACAGCTTCGCATCGCGCAGGCCGACCGACTTGCTGGTCTTTTGCTCAAGGCAGACGAAGGGGTAGTTGGCGAACCAGTCGCGCACGCCAGGCAGGCCCTCGGCCAGCCGGGGCTGCAGCGCGAGCTTGAGGCCGCCACGCCCGGGCAGTGCGTTGGCAGGCGAGTTCACTTCCAGGTTGAAGCTGCCATCGACCTGCACCAGCGTGGCCTGCTGCACGGTGAGCGGGACGGCCGGCAGGATGCGCTGCCGGGCCTTGAGCGCGTCCTTCGCGCCGCCCAGCGTGTCGCTGGCTTCGATCTCCCACAGGAGCGATTCCGCGCGCGTTTGCGCGAGTTGCGCTGGCGCCGTCACGTTCCAGGCCACTTCGCGCGCCTCACCGGCGGGGATGTCCACGGTCTGCGTCTGCAACGCCAGCAGGGTCGCGCGGGGCTTCACGTCCACCTTCATGGCCTGGGCGGTGGTGTTGCGCAGGGTGATCTGGGCGCGGAACTGGTCGTCTTCGCGCACCAGTGGTGGCAGGCCGCTGATGATCTGCAGGTCCTGCGTGGCGCGGATACTGGCCTGCCCGGTGCCGAACAGACCCGTGCCCAGGTCTGCCACGGCGACGATCCGGAAGGTGGTGAGCGCGTCATTGAGCGGCACCGTGACCACCGCCTGGCCGTTGGCGTCCAGCACCACGCGCGGATTCCACAGCAGCAAAGTGTCGAGCAGTTCGCGCGCGCCGCTCTTGCCGCCGCCGCCACCCGCAGGCACCGCCTTGCGGCCGTAGTGCCGCCGGCCAATGATCTCCGTCTGCGCCGTCGACGTCTCCACGCCCCACGCGCGCCGCTGCAGCATGGCATCGAGCAGGTTCCAGCTGGTGTTGGGCATCAGTTCCAGCAACGCCTGGTCCACGGCCGCCAGCGCCACTTCGGCGTTGGCCGCCGGCTGGCCGCCTGGCAGTTTGGCCGTGATCGTGACCTTCGCCTGCGAGCGCACGGCGTAGCTCTCCTGGTCGGTCTTGACGCTGACGTCGAGCTGGTGGGCCCGCGTGCCCACGCGGATCTCGGCCAGGCCCAGGCGGAACGCGGGCTTGCTCAGGTCGACCAGCGCGGTCGGTGCCACGTACTCGCGGCCCTCGTACCAGAACGAGGTCCACCATTCACGTGGTGCCTTGTAGCCCCAGGTGAAGAAGGAGTACCAGGGCACATCGCGCAGGCGCCCGCGCAGCGCCAGCACGCTCACGTACACGTTGGGCCCCCAGCCTTCCCTGACCTGCAGGCGCACGGTGGGGTCCTGCCCGTTGAGTTGCACCACCTGCGATTCCACGATCCCCTCGCGCTCCACCGTGAGCAGCGCGGTGGCGAAGCGGAACGGCATGCGCACCTGGAAAATCGCGGTCTCGCCGGGCTGGTAGGTCTTCTTCTCGGGCAGCAGGTCGATGCGGTCGTGGTTCTCGCCACCGAACCAGAGCTCACCCTGGCGCGTGACGTACACCGAGCTCGCCGCCTGGATGCTGCGGCCGGACGCATCTTTCGCCGTCACGATGAGTTCCACCTCGCCCGGCTCACCCAGACGCGCTTCGCACAGCAGCAGGCCGCGGGCGTCGCTCTGGCCGCTGCAGACCGAGCCGAGCTCCTTGATGTCCGTCTTGTTGTCGTAGGTATAGAAGCCGCCCACCATGCGCTTGCGGCTGGTGGTGACGATGCGTGCCACGGCCTTCACATCGAGCGCGATGCCGGCGGCGGGCTTGCCTGTGAGGTCCAAGGCCAATGCCTGGAACCTGATCTTCTGGCTGGCAGAGACCCAGCCTTCGGTCTTGATGCCCGCCACCACCGCCGCCGGCCAGAGCGTGGAGACACTTCGCAGCGTCTGCAGCTCGCCATTGGGGTCGGCGTAGGTCGCCTCCAGCAGCAACTCCTGGGGCTGTGCGGCGGTGGGCACCTGCTCGATGCTGAGCTTGCCCGCGCCGTTGCGGTCCAGCGTCACGGGGAGCTTGTCGGCGATGACGCGCTGGTCTTGCGACGCGGTGGCTTCTTCCTCGCCGCCTTCGCCGCCTTCGTTGCCGTTGTCGCTGCGGGGCGGCTGGAAGCTGAAGGCCTCGAAGTCGCTGTAGAACAGGGATTTGTCGCGCACGAGCGCCGACACGCGCACCGGCAGGTTGGCCGCACCGCCGCCTGAGACGTAGTTGACCTGCACATCGGTGGGCACGGTCTGCACATTGACCAGCGCGTTCTTTCCGGTGGGGGCGATGCGACCTTCCAGCACCGGCAGGCGGAATTCCTCGACGCGAAACTCGCCGGAACTGAACTGGCGCTCGCGCTCGTCCGCGCTCTTGAGCAGCACCTGGTAAGTCCCGAGCCGGGCGGCCGGGGGGATCGCGAACGTGTTCTCCGCGCTCTGGCCGCCCGTGGCTGTGCGGCGCCAGGTCACGGGTTGCGTGTACTGCTGGCCGCTGCCTGTGTGGGTGATCTCCAGGATGTCGGGTCGGGCGGCCGGCACGCCGAAGCCCTGGCCGGTCTCGGTTCGGATCAGGTGTTTCATGGACACCGTTTCGCCGGCCCGCAGCAAGGTGCGGTCAAACACGGTGTGCACGCGCTCGTCGGGCCGAGCGTCGCGGCTGGTGGGCACATTGAAACGCCAGGGTTCGATGCCGCGGTGCCAGTCGCTCCAGGTGAAGGCCATGTCTTCGACGTTGCCGTCCTTGGCGCGCGCACTGACGAAATACGCCTGTGAACTCGCGCCGCCTTCGTCGCTGGCGCATCGCCTGGCCTCGGGCGGCACGCCCTTCAGGTCCGCCAGGCCTTGCGCGTTGGTGGTGGCGGTGGCCACTTCCTTGCCCGCGCAGTCCGACACGCGCACCAACGCGCCGGCCACGGGCCTGCCCTTGTCCAGCGTGGTCACCCAGGCCATCGCGTTCTCCCGGCCCAGTTTGAAATGCACGCCCAGGTTGGTCACCAGCGCCGAGGTGCGAACGAACATCGTTCGCGAGGCGCCATAACGTTCGTCCAGCAGCGCGCCGCCGAGTGCCGGCGATGCGATCTCCACCACGTGGAAGCCGGGGGTGAGTGGAATGCCGACCACTTCGAAAGGCCGCGGGTCGTTGTTCGACGGCCGGGGCAGCTCCAGCTGCTTCACGCCCGCCTGGCCCTTGAGCAGCGACACGGCACGCGTTTCCACCCAGCGCTTGTCGCGGTCCTCCAGGATCGGGGGCAAGGGCCCCGAGGTGTCGGCCTGGGCCTGCTGGCGCGTGACGGTGGACTGGTCGTAGCGCTGGACCCTGCGAAACCAGGCAATGATGTCCGCGTCGGCCCGGGGCTGCAGGTCGCTGACCTGGCCGGGCTGCACGCCTTGCACCTGGAGGGACGCTTCCACATTGCGCAGCGTCACCGGGAGCAAGGGTGGGCCGCCGGGTTCGGCGTGGCGCTCGACGACGCCGAAGGGAGAGGCCGCAAACTTCGCCAGCGGTGGCATCGGGCCGGTGCTGACGGCCAGCGGGAAGCTGCTGGCGTTGGAGGGCGTACGCCCCGCAGCGTCCTTGAAGTCCGGTGGCAGTTCGACGGTGAGCGCCGTCTGCTCGGCAAAAGGCGGCTTGAACCGCACTTCGGTGACCACGCTGTCGCCATCGGCGTTGACTTCGTCGAACACCGGCTGGTGCGACTGCCGGGGCGACTTCAGGCGAATGCCTTCGGCAATCCTGCGCGGCACGGGCGCATTGAAATCCACCGTCATGGGGCGGATCGGCAGGCAGGCGGCCTGCGCGTTCTCGCGCTCACAACTGAAGCTCACGGCAAAGGCCTCGCGCACCTGGAAGTTGAACCGTCTCTCGATGGAGTTCGCCACCCCCGACGGCGTGGCCACGCCCTTGCCATAGACGATGGAGACCCGGGAGTCGGCGGTGAACCGGCGATTGCACGACAGCGTCACGTAGCGCAGCGGGTCTTGCGCTGCGCGCTGGTCGAGGTACTGGGATTTCAGCAGCGCCGTGCGTTCATCGCCTTCGATCAGCCGCACCGGCACCCGTTCTCCCAGGCCTTCCACGGCACACCACACGTTGGCTCGCACACTGGCCGCCGTGGCGGCGCCGTTCAGTTGCAGGACGAAGTACTGTTCCTCATCGATGCGTGCGGACGTGCTGGGGCGCACGTTCTGCACGAAAGGTCCGCCGGTGCTGAAGCGGTAGCGCGTGGCGGGCAGTTCAACGCCCGCGGGCGATTTGAAGCCGCTCCTGACCTGCACGCCGCAGTTCACGCCCGGTGGCAGATCGTTCTGGAATTCGAAGGCCCATTCGCGGTCGCTGATCCATCGGCCGTTTCCCTGGGTGGCCTGTGCGTCGCTGCAGCTGAGGGTGACCGGCGCCGGTGCATTCGCATCGCCAAAACGGATGGCGCTCTCGTTGAATTTCACGACGACCTGCCGCACCCGGGCGACCTCGCCCTGCGGCGAAAGACTGGCGATCTGGAATGCAGACGCAGGCTGGGTGGCAGCGAGCAACGCGGCTGCGATCCAGCGGGACGGGATGTGC
Source organism: Hydrogenophaga sp. (assembly GCF_051858985.1). Lineage (GTDB taxonomy): Bacteria > Pseudomonadota > Gammaproteobacteria > Burkholderiales > Burkholderiaceae_C > Hydrogenophaga. The sequence continues at coordinate 455,092 of NZ_JBHYGM010000003.1, forward strand.
TTCACGGTTTCCTCCTTGGCCGAGGCCAAGGGTAGCCGAAAGAACCGCGTCAGTCTGCCGTGACGGGCGTCTGCATCTGCTGAACCGCGCGCAGCAGTTCGGGGGCGTGAAGTGCCTCGTTCAGGCGGCTGAGCACGGGGAGCGCCAGGCAGGCGCGCAGGTGGTGCATGTCCAGGGCCTCGTCGTCGGCCGGGGAGTAGGTTTCCAGCGAGGCGAGCTGGCCCATCGCCAGGCGTTCGCCCAGGCGAGCACAGAGGTGGGCCAGTGCCAGCCGGGGCACGCGGGCGGGATCGATGTCCTGCGGCGCGGTCACCATCAGGCGACCACCACCGTACACGTCGGCCACCAGCGCCGAGGGCAACGACCACCGCTGGTTCAGCAACAGATGGCCGATCTCGGTGCTGTTCAAGCCCAGCAGATCCTGCTCCAGCCGGGCGCGGCCCAGGCGGTCGCGCTGCAGCCAGGCAGAGAGCCCGGTGGGCGGAATCACCGAAGCCGTGGCCAGCAGGCCCACGAAGCTCAGCACCACCTGGGTGGCGAGCGTGCCCTGCGCGGGCAGGTGCAGCGCCTTGTCCAGGCGCGAGGCGATCTCGCTGGCGATGGCGCTGGCCTTCCACAGCGTGTCGAAGGTCCTCTGCACGCCGGGCAGTTTCGGCTTGAACGATCCGGCCAGCATGTGCTGCAGGCAGGTGCTGTGCACGCTGTGGATGCCGAGGAAAGTGACGGCCTGGCCGAGGTCCGTGACCGGCGTGTGCAGGCCGTAGAACGGGCTGTTGATGGAAGCCAGCACCTTGGCCGCGATCAGCGGCTCGCCCATGATCACTTCGCGCAGCTCGGTCGAACTCGCTCGAGCCAGAAAGTCGGGTGAGAGGATGCGCTGCAGGGCTTGCGGCGGGTGCGGAATGTCGCGGATGGCGGCCAGCAGGCGCTCGCGCTTGTCGGGCTCCATCTCGCCTTCGGTGCGCCATTGGAACCGCACCAGCGCATCGGGCGTGGGGGTCTCCTTGCGCGCTGCAGGCGCCGGTGCCAGGGACGCGGCTGCGCGCAGCACGGGCTGGGGCGCTGGACGAGTGGCCGGCAGGGTCGAGCGGCGAAAGCCCCACCAGGCCAGCGCCAGCAGCGGCAAGGCCGCCATGGAGAGCAGCAGGTTGGACATATGGAAGACCTCCGCAGAGGGGCTTGAGGCCTCTGCCGCCGATGGCGGATGAGGGTCGTTCCAGCTTATCGACGGGTTGGGCGCCGACTTGAATTCGGCCTGCTTCAGCCCAGGCGCGAGCGGTGCCGCGCGATCTGCGCGCGCACCTGGGTCGGTGCGGTGCCGCCCAGCGTGTTGCGGGCGTTCAGGCTGCCGCGCAGGCTCAGGCACTCGTACACGTCCTTTTCGATCGACGCGTTGAAGCCTTGCAGCACCGCCAGCGGCAGCTCGGACAGGTCGCAGTTGTGCGCGACCGCGGCCTTGACGGCGTGCGCCACGGTTTCGTGGGCGTCGCGAAACGGGAGGCCCTTCTTCACCAGGTAGTCGGCCAGGTCGGTGGCGGTGGCGTAGCCCTTCCTGGCAGCTTCTTCCATGGCGAGGGCGTTCACAGTGATGCCCCCTTCCTTTTCGCCCGTGGCCGGGTTCACCTGGCCACCCACCATCTCGCAGAAGATGCGCAGCGTGTCCTTGAGCGTGTCCACGGTGTCGAACAGCGGCTCCTTGTCTTCCTGGTTGTCCTTGTTGTAGGCCAGGGGCTGCCCTTTCATGAGCGTGATCAGGCCCATGAGGTGGCCCACCACGCGGCCGGTCTTGCCCCGGGCGAGTTCGGGGACGTCCGGATTCTTCTTCTGCGGCATGATCGAACTGCCCGTGGTGAAACGGTCGGCAATCTTCACGAAACCGAAGTTCTGGCTCATCCACAGGATGAGTTCTTCGCTGAAGCGGCTGATGTGCACCATGCACAGCGAGGCCGCCGCGGTGAACTCGATGGCGAAGTCGCGGTCGCTCACGCCATCCAGGCTGTTCTGGCACACCTGGGCTTCGCCGCGCTCGTCCACCATGCCCAGGGTGCGCGCCACCAGCTCGCGGTCCAGCGGATAGGTGGTGCCGGCCAGTGCGGCCGAGCCCAGCGGCAGGCGGTTGACGCGGCGGCGCACATCGCCCATGCGCTCGGCATCCCGCGAGAACATCTCCACGTAGGCCAGCAGGTGGTGTGCAAAGCTCACCGGCTGCGCCACCTGCAGGTGGGTGAACCCGGGCAGGATCACCTCCACGTTCCTCTGCGCCACGTCCACGAGGGCGGCCTGCAGTTCGTTGAGCAAAGGAACGATGAGGTCGATCTCGCTGCGAAGCCACAGGCGCACGTCGGTGGCCACCTGGTCGTTGCGGCTGCGGCCGGTGTGCAGGCGCTTGCCCGCATCGCCCACCAGCTGGGTCAGGCGCGCCTCGATGTTGAGGTGCACGTCCTCCAGGTCGAGCTTCCACTCGAAGCGGCCATCCTCGATCTCGGCGGTGATCTGCGCCATGCCGCGCTCGATGGCTTCCAGGTCGTCGCGGCCGATGATCCCCTGTGTCGCGAGCATGCCCGCATGAGCGAGGCTGCCGGTGATGTCGGCCTGCCACAGGCGCTTGTCGAAGAACACACTGGCCGTGTATCGCTTGACCAACTCGCTCATGGGCTCCGAGAATAGGGCAGACCAGGCTTCGGATTTCTTGTCGAGTTGATTGGTGGACATGGTGTTGCCAGCGGCTGGATGGGAGACGAATGAAGCGGATGTCCGCCAGGGAAGGGGCCACGAGATGCACGCCCGGGCCGGTGGACGGCGCGACGGATCCCTGTGCTGGCCCTCATGTTGGCCGACCCGAGGACGGAAAACGCTTCCCATGAAAGATTCCAGAATTTTATCGAGCTTCCAGGAGCTCGCGCATGCCGCGGGTGCCCGGCCGCTGTCGGAGATGCCCGAGCACATGCGTGCGCGCGTGCAGGTGTTCGACACCTGCCAGGTTGGCACCGTGTTGCGCGCCGTGCTGTTCGTGCAGGCCGTGGTCGCCGTGGCCGCCATGTTCGGCGTGCACGAGGTGCTGGGCTGGGTGACGCAGATGGCCATCCTGACCGGCGCGGCCTTGCCGGCGGTGCTGGCCTGGCTGCTCACGGTCTGTGGCCTCAAGCGACAGCTCGGCCTGCTGCCCATGCCGGGCCAGTGGGTCGCAGCCACCGGGCTGGGTGCCATTTCAGGTCTGTACGGTTGCGGCCTGCTGGTGCTCATGGGGTTGGCCGATCTCGCGCCCTGGGTGGCCAGTGCATCGGCCGGGGCCCTCGTGTCGGCGGTGCTGGTGGCTGCGCTCATGTGGCGCTCGAAGGCGCGCACGCCAGCGGGCACCACGGCGCGCCTGGCAGAGCTGCAGGCGCGCATCCGCCCGCACTTCCTGTTCAACACGCTCAACAGCGCCATTGCGCTGGTGCGCGAGGAGCCGGCCAAGGCCGAGAGCCTGCTGGAAGACCTGAGCGAGCTGTTCCGCCACGCCCTGGCCGACCCCAAGGAGGCGGTGCCCCTGTGGCAGGAGCTGGAGCTCGCCGAACATTACCTGGGCATCGAGCAGGTGCGCTTCCGCGAACGGCTCAAGGTGGAATGGAGCATCGACGAATCGGCCTCCAAGGCCAAGCTGCCCCCGCTGATCCTGCAACCGCTGGTGGAGAATGCCGTCAAGCACGGCGTGGAGCCCAGCCCCACCGGGGCCATCGTGCGCATCAGCACGCAGCGCCGGGGCAGCGTGGTGGTGATCAAGGTGACCAACACGGTGCCGGCCGGCAGCGGGCGGCCTGGCAACGGCCTGGCGCTGGACAACGTGCGCCAGCGGCTGACGTTGCTGCACGACGTCGAGGGCCGCTTTCAGAGCGCCCTGGTCAACGGGGTGTTTCAGGTTCGCCTCGAAATACCGGTATAAGCGCGTATTGGACGGGTTCTGGATACGGAGCGTGACATGGCATTGAAGGTATTGATCGTGGACGACGAAGCGCTGGCCCGCTCAAGGCTGCGCGCGTTGCTGGCCGAGTGCACCGAGCCGCGCACGGACGTGGTGGGCGAGGCGTCCAACGCGGTGCAGGCGATGGAGCAGATCCAGCGCACGCAGTGCGACCTTGTCATGCTCGACATTCACATGCCCGGCGTGGACGGCATTGCGCTGGCGAACACCTTTCGCGAGATGGCCAAGCCGCCGGCGGTCATCTTCGTCACGGCCTATGCCGAACACGCGGTGCACGCCTTCGAGCTCGAAGCGGTGGACTACCTCACCAAGCCGGTGCGGCGCGAGCGCCTGCAGCAGGCGCTGCAGAAGGCGCAACGCCTGCTGACGTCGGCCGAAGGCACGGGCGATGCCGGATTGCCCGAGAGCCTCATCATCCAGGAGCGCGGTCGCAGCGAGCGCGTGGCGCTGGCCGATGTGATCTACCTCAAGGCCGAGCTCAAGTACATCACCGTGCGCACGGCCGACAAGGAGCACATCTACGACGGCGCCCTCAGCGACCTGGAACAGCGCTACGCCCACCTGTTCGTGCGCGTGCACCGCAATGCGCTGGTGTCGCGCCGCGCGGTGCGCGCGGTGGAAAAGCACAACGACCCGGTGGAAGGCGAGGGCTGGATGGTGCGGCTCGATGGCGTCGACGAGCGCCTGGCGGTTTCCCGGCGCCAACTGGCTGCAGTTCGCGAAGCTCTGATGAGCTGATCTTCTTGTTTTGCGGTCACGCCACGCCGTGTCGCCGCAACACTTCGGCCCAGGCCGACAGCTTGCGGTCGAAGCTCCAGCTGGCATTGGCCGGGCTGGTGGAAGGAAGCCGGTACACCGGCAAACCGAAAGCCTGCGTGTGCCGCGCATGGCGAAAACTCTCCCCGCCGTTGTGGGCAATCGCCTCCAGCAACGGGCATTCGCGCAGCGCACCGGCGAAATCGTTGAGCTCGGCGTTTTCGATCGCGGTGTCCAGGCTGCCCTCTCGCTCGCAGGCGCGGTACACGTCCCAGACGCCCAGGCCACGTTCGCGCAGCACCCCCACGCGTTCCGCATAAGGCATGGCCAGCAGGGGCAGGGCCCACAAGGCGCCGAGGATTTTCCAGAAATGGTTCTGCGGGTGGCCGTAGTACTGCTGGGCGCGCAGCGATGCCACGCCGGGAAAACTCCCCAGCACCAGCACGCGCGTGTGGGCGTCCAGCACCGGCGCAAGTCCCTCGAGCCGCTTCATCCCAGCGCTTTCAGCCGTGGCAGGGCTGCCCATGCGTTGGCTTGTGACGCCGCCTGCATCTCGTCCGCGCCAATGCCGCGCAAGCCGGCCACCACACCCCCGATGCGCGGCAGCTCCGCGGGCGTGTTCACGCCCTGTGCTCGCCCTGTGGCGCGCTCGGCTGCCGTGGCGTACAGCCATTGCGGCGGGATGTCGGGCGAATCGGTCTCCAGCACCAGGGCGTCCAGTGGCAGGCCGACGGCCAGCCGACGCAGTTGCCTGGCGGGCTCGAAGGTGACGGCGCCGCCGAAGCCCAGCTTGAAACCGTGCTCCAGAAACGCCTGAGCCTGCTGTTCGCTGCCATTGAAGGCGTGCGCGATGCCGCCGCCCGTGGGCAGTTCGCGCAGGTGCTTGAGCAACACGTCGGCGCTGCGGCGCACGTGCAGGATCACCGGCAGGTGGTGCTTGCGCGCGAGCCGGAGTTGAGCGCGGTAGAAGGCCGCCTGCCGCTCGCGCATTTCGGGCGTGCACAGCGCCGGCACGAAAAAATCCAGCCCGATCTCGCCCACCGCCACCAGGCGGGGATCGTCGCGGTGCGCGGCCAGCGAGGCGTCCAGTGCGTCCAGATCGCTCTCTTGCGCCTCTGGCACGCAGAGGGGATGGATGCCCAGGGCGTAAGCGTCGCCCAGGCGATGGGCCAGCAGACGCACGGTGTCGAAATTGCCCCGCTGCACCGCGGGAATCACACATCGACCCACCCCGAGCGCGGCTGCGCGTTCGCGCGCGGCCACGGCCAGCGCGTGGTCGGCGCCGAACTCGGGAGCATCCAGATGGCAGTGTGTGTCGATCCACATGGCGGTATAACGGGCCATTGTGCCGTCTTGAAAGGAATCCCCGATGCCGTCCACCTTCCGACTTGCCGGGCTCATTGCGCCCGCGTTGATGGTTCTTTCTGCCTGTGCCATGCCCGGCGCACCCGCCGCCGCGCCGCTGGTGGGCAGCGAATGGCGCCTGGAAGATCTGGGTGGCAGCGCCGTGCTGGATGGCGCGCAGGCCACACTGGTGTTTCCTGAAGCCGGGCGCGTCGCCGGCAACGGTTCATGCAACCGCTTCTTCGGCTCCTATACCCTCATGAGCGATCGCATCGCCATTGGCCAGATGGGGGCCACGCGCATGGCCTGCGCGGGTGCGGTGGGAGAGCAGGAGGCGCGTTACCTGGGCGCACTGGAGAAGGCCGAACGCGTGGAGGTGCAGGGCAGGACGATGCGGGTGCATGTGAAGGGGATGGACAAGCCACTCCGTTTCACGAGAACAAAACCTTGAATGACCACGCTCCGCCTTGAGGACGGGTCTGTGGCGAATCGCCTCAGGTCAATACACCCGTCGTCAGCCGAAGGACACGGCCACACCGCGCCGCCAGCGTCTCATCGTGCGTGACCACGATGAAGGCTGTGCCCTGGTCGCGGGCAAGTTCCATCATGAGTTGAAACACGCCTTCGGCGGTGCTGCGGTCGAGGTTGCCGGTGGGCTCGTCGGCCAGCACGCAGGCGGGTTGGGTGACCAGCGCACGCGCAATGGCCACGCGCTGGCGTTCACCACCCGAGAGTTCCGCAGGACGGTGGCCGAGCCGGCTGGCCAGCCCCACACGCTCCAGCATCCTGGACGCGCGCTCGGCCGCTTCGGCGCGCAGCATGCGGCGAATCCACAGCGGCATGGCCACGTTGTCGCGGGCGCTGAACTCGGGCAGCAGGTGGTGGAACTGGTAGACGAAACCCAGATGCTGGTTGCGCAGGTCGCCCTGCTGGGCCGCGCTCAAGCCCGAGAGCGCCTGTCCCATCAGCTGCACGCTGCCGCCGGTGGGCGCGTCCAGCCCGCCAAGCAGGTGCAGCAGGGTGCTCTTGCCTGAGCCGGAAGCACCCACGATGGCCACGGTCTCGCCGGCGCGCACGGTGAGATCCACGCCGGTGAGCACGGTGACGTCCAGGCGTCCTTCGTGGAAGCGTTTGGTGAGGCCCTGGGCCTGAAGAACGATGTCACTCATAGCGGAGGGCTTCGGCAGGGTTCACGCGGCTCGCGCGCCAGCTTGGGTAGATGGTGGCCAGGAAGGACAGCACCAGCGAGATCACCGCCACGGGCATGATGTCGGCGCGCTGCGGGTCGCTGGGCATGCGGCTGATGAGGTAGATGTCCTGTGGCAGGAAGCTCGCGCCGAGCAGCTTTTCCAGTGCCGGCACCAGCGTGTCGATGTTGAAGGCCACGCCCAGGCCGAGCAGCAGCCCCGCACCCGTGCCAATGATGCCGACCATGGCGCCCTGCACCATGAACACGCCCATGATGCTGCGCGGGCTCGCGCCCAGCGTGCGCAGGATGGCGATGTCGGCGCGCTTGTCGGTCACGGTCATCACCAGCGTGGAGACGAGATTGAACGCGGCCACTGCCACGATCAGTGTGAGGATGATGAACATCATGCGTTTCTCGAGCTGCACGGCGGCGAACCAGGTCCGGTTCTGGCGTGTCCAGTCGCGCACCAGCAGGCCGGGATCGAGCCCCGCGGCCATCGAAATCGCCACCTCGCGCGCCGCGTGCAGGTCCTTGATCTTCACGCGCACGCCCGTGGGGCCTTCCACGCGAAAGATGCGCGCGGCGTCTTCCTGGTGCAGCAGGGCCAGCGCCGAGTCGTACTCGAAATGCCCGGAATTGAACACACCCACCACGTTCATCTGCCGGATGCGCGGCACCACGCCGGCGGGCGTCACCTGGCCACTGGGCGCGATCAGCGTCACGCTGTCGCCCACGATCACGCCCAGGCTGCGCGCGAGTTCCCCACCCAGGATCACGCCGAACTCGCCTGGCACCAGGCGGGGCAGCACGGTGGCGGCGAGATCGGCCGCGAGATCGGTCACCTTGGGCTCCAGTGCGGGATCGATGCCGCGCACCAGCGTGCCCTTCATGTCTTCGCCGCGCGCAATCAATGCCTGTGCGCCCACGAAAGGCGCTGCGCCCAGCACTTCGGGGTGGCCCTCGATGCTGGCCAGCACGCGGGGCAGATCGGGAATGGCCTGTCCGCTGGGCTCGAACACCTCGATGTGCGCCAGCACACCGAGCATGCGGTCGCGAACTTCCTTCTGGAAGCCATTCATCACCGAGAGCACGATGATGAGCGCCGCCACGCCCAGCGCGATGCCCAGCATGGACACCCCGGAGATGAAGGAAATGAAGCCGTTGCGCCGGGTGGCGCGGCCTGCGCGCGTGTAGCGCCAGCCCAGGATGAGTTCGTAGGGGGTTTGCATGGGAGGTGGGATTGTGGCATCCCCGACAATCGGACCATGCCCTTGACGCCCACGTCTTCCGAGTCCACCACGCACCTGCTGGTTCCCTTCGCCAGCGCGAGCGACCCGGCCTGCCGTGCCGCGCTGCCGGGTCTGGTGCTGCCGAATCTCGGCGAACTGCTCGCGCTGTTGTCTCCCGCCCATGAAGACGTGGGCGAGGACCACAGCCTGAGCCCACCGCACGAACGCGCCCACGCCCGTGCCGTGGGCCTGCTGGGCGCCGACGGGAAACCCTTCGCTGACGGACGCATTCCCTGGTCGGCGGCGACGAGCACGCAGCCTACGCAGCCCCAGGCCTGGTTCACACCCTGCCATTTCCAGGTGGGGATGGAGCAGGTGACGCTGCTGCCCGCAGAGCAGCTCGGCCTGGACGAAGAACATGCCCGGCCGTTGTTTGACGCGCTGGCGCCGTACTGCGCGGAAGACGGCATCCAGCTTGCGTACACCGCCGCCACGCGCTGGCATGCCCGGGGCGAGCCGCTGCGCGACCTGCCGTGCGCCAGCCTGGACCGGGTGGCCGGCCGCTCGGTGCAGGCCTGGATGGGCGAAGGCCTGGCGCACACCCCCGGGGGCCAGTTGCTCAAGCGGTTGCAGAGCGAAGCGCAGATGTTGTTCTACACCCACCCCGTGCACGACGCCAGAACGGCGGCGCGGCTGCATCCCGTGAACGGCTTCTGGGTGAGCGGCGCGGGCGCTCTCGACCATCCGGTGGCGTTCCACGCCTCGCCCGCCATGCCCAATGGCTTGCGCCGCGCTGCGCTGCAGGCCGACTGGCCTGCGTGGCAGCGGGCGTGGTCTGAACTGGATGGCGGTGACATGGCCGCGCTGCTGTCCCGCGCACGACGCGGCGAACCGGTGACGCTCACCTTGTGCGGCGAGCGCACCGCCCGCAGCTGGACGCTGGCACTCAAACGTGGGTTCGGCCTCGCGCGCATGATGCAAAAGCTGCGCGGCACACCTCCCGCCTGGAAAGTTCTGGAGACCCTATGAAGATCATCAACCGCGACGTGCCCCCGCGCGCCGCCTGGGCGCTGGAGCAAGGCGGCCTGCACCCGTTGCTGGCGCGCCTGTTTGCCGCCCGCGGCATCACCAGCAAGGACGAGCTCGACGACGCGCTGGCGCGCCTGATTCCCCCCGCGCAGATGCTCGGCGCCCAAGAGGCAGCGCGGGCGCTGGCCGATGCCATGGCTTCGAGACAGGCCATCTGCATCGTCGCCGACTACGACTGCGATGGCGCCACGGCCTGCGCCGTGGGTCTGCGCGGCTTGCGCCTGCTGGGCGCACCCCTGGGTTTCGACCGTGTGAACTACCTCGTGCCAGACCGCGTGACGGACGGCTACGGCCTCACGCCGTCGATCGCCAGGCGGGTGAAGGCGCAGGGCGCGGACGTGCTGGTGACGGTGGACAACGGCATCGCCAGCGTGGAAGGCGTGCGCGCTGCGCGCGAGCTCGGCCTGCAGGTGATCGTGACCGACCACCACCTGCCTGCGTTGAGGGACGGGGAGGTCACCCTGCCGCAGGACTGCATCATCGTCAACCCCAACCAGCCCGGCTGCACGTTCGAGAGCAAGTCGATCGCGGGCGTGGGCGTGATGTTCTATGTGCTGCTGGCGCTGCGGGCAGAGTTGCGTGAACGCGGCGTGTTCACGGCTCAGGAGCAGCCGCGCATCGACGCGCTGCTCCCTCTGGTGGCGCTCGGCACCGTGGCCGATGTGGTGAAGCTCGACGCCAACAACCGCCGCCTCGTGGCGCAAGGCCTCAAGCGGGTGCGCATGGGCGCCATGCCACCGGGCATGACGGCGCTGTTCAATGCCGCCGCGCGCAAGCCGGCAGCGGCCACCGGGTTCGATTTCGGTTTCGCGCTCGGCCCGCGCCTGAACGCGGCGGGGCGCCTGGCCGACATGACTCTGGGCATCGAATGCCTGAGCACCGACGACGCCTTGCGCGCCGACGAGCTCGCGCGCGCGCTGGATGGCATCAACCGCGAGCGCAAGGTGATCGAGGGCGACATGCGCGAGCAGGCGCTGCAACTGGCCGAAGAGATGTTCGATGAGTCGGAGGAGCCTCCACCCGCGCTGGTGGTGTTCGACCCCGACTTCCACGAGGGTGTGGTGGGCATCGTGGCCTCTCGCTTGAAGGACAAGCTGCACCGCCCGACGTTTGTGTTTGCCGCCAGCGGCGCCCAGGGCAAGGAGCACGAGCTCAAGGGCTCGGGCCGTTCCATTGCGGGCTTTCACCTGCGCGATGCGCTGGACCTCGTGGCCAAGCGGCATCCCGGCGTGCTGCTGCGTTTCGGTGGCCACGCCATGGCGGCAGGTTGCACCATCGACGAGGAGCACCTGGACACCTTTGAAGCGGCGCTGCAGCAGGTGGCGCACGAATGGCTGGACGCGGCCACGCTGCAACGCCGCATGGAGGCGGATGGCCCGCTGGAAGCAAAGTACCGCCGACCCGATCTGGTGGACACGCTGCACCAGGAGGTGTGGGGCCAGGGTTTTGCGCCGCCGGTGTTCTGCGAGGAAGTGCAGGTGGTGTCGCAGCGGCTGGTGGGGGAGAAGCACCTGGCGCTGAAGCTGAAACACCAGGGGGAGCCGGTGGATGGCATCTGGTTCAGCCACACGGAGCCTTTGCCCGAGCGCGTGAAGATTGCGTTTCGGCTGGACGCGGATGAGTGGCAGGGGCAGCGGCGGGTGCGATTTCTGGTTGAGGCCGCCGAGGTTTGAGCCTTTCCATACCTCGCGGCTCGGAGCGACTGGGCGCTCTGCTCCGCGAATGTCCTCCGCCGGCCTTCGGCGGTCTCCCCCTTTATTTCGCTGCGCAGAGCGCCCAGTCGCTCCGAGCTGACCAGGTTTTTCGCTCCATGGAAAAAGAAGACCACAGGAACATGGTGATCCGAATGAAGAGAAAAGGAAGCGCCACATGAAAGCCGGAGCCAACGCCGCAGCCCTCAGGCGTCGCACACCTCAGAGCCTGCCCGAGGTCACCATCTCCGAAGACAGCGAGGTTCGTTTCCTCCATCTGGGCACCGAGTGGATCCAGGGCTCCATGCTGCTGGATGCACCCTTCGACATCGAACTCGACTACGTCCAGCGCATGATGGCCTGGCTGCTGTTCGTCGAACCCGACACGGTCAGCAAGCGGCGCGCGCTGCAACTCGGCCTGGGCTCGGCCGCCCTCACCAAGTTCTGCTTCAAGAAGCTGCGCATGGACACCACCGCCATCGAGATCAATCCGCAGGTGCTCGCGGTGTGCCGGCAATGGTTCAAGCTCCCGGCCGACGGGCCGCGCCTGCGCGTGGTGCTGGCCGATGCGGGTGAAGAGATCCGCCGTGCCGATCACATCGCAGCCTTTGATGCGCTGCAGGTCGACCTGTACGACCACGAGGCGGCCGCACCCGTGCTCGACAGTCCCGACTTCTACGCCGATTGCCGTGCCGCACTCACCGACGAAGGCTGCCTCACGGTCAACCTGTTTGGCCGAGACGCCAGCTACGAACGCTCCTTGCAAAGCCTCTGCGCTGCATTTGGCGAGGAGGCGGTGTGGGCCTTCAAGCCCACGCGGGAAGGCAACACTGTGGTGCTGGCCCAACGAACCGCCTCGCGACCGTCTCGCATGGCCCTGCTCACGCGCGCCGAGGGGGTGCAGGAGCGCTGGGGTTTACCCGCTGTGAAGTGGTTGCGCCTGTTCAAACCGGTATCCTGATTGCGCCATGAAGACCTTGCAGAAGCCTCACCCCTCACACGTCGAAGGCCCCCTGGACTGGCGCCGACTGGTGGACTGGCTGCGTGAAGACGGCGTGATCTCGGCCGAGGAGGCCGAGCGCACCATCGCCCGCTGTTCTTCCGCCCACAGTTCGCAACACCCCTTGCAGCGCCTGTCGGTGGTGGGCATGTCGCGCGCGGCCGATCGGCACGTGCTCGATGTCGAGGAGCTCACGCAATGGCTGGCCGCGCGCAGCGGCCTCGAGTACATGCGCATCGATCCCTTGAAGGTGGACGTGGGCAAGGTGGCTGACGTGATGAGCGCGGCCTACGCCGAGCGCCACAAGGTGCTGCCGGTGCTGGTGAGTCCCACCGATGTGGTGGTGGCCACGGCCGAGCCGTTTCTGCGCGACTGGGTGCCCGAGGTGGAGCGTCAGACGCGCAAGACGGTTCGTCTGGTGCTCTCAAGCCCGCAGGCCATCAGCAGCTTCACCGCGGAGTTCTTCGCGTTGGCCAAGTCGGTGCGCGCGGCCAACAAGAGCGGGGGCCAGGCCGGGTTCGGCAGCTTCGAGCAGCTCGTCGAAATGGGCAAGGCCAACAAGCAGCTCGACGCCAACGACCAGGGCGTGGTGCAGGTGGTGGACTGGCTCTGGCAATACGCCTTCGACCAGCGCGCCAGCGACATCCACCTGGAGCCGCGGCGCGAGCAGGGCGTGATCCGCTTCCGCATCGACGGCGTGCTGCACCCGGTGTACCAGATGCCGATCGGCGTGATGAACGCGATGACCGCGCGCATCAAGCTGCTCGGCCGCATGGACGTGGTGGAGCGCCGCCGCCCGCAGGACGGGCGCATCAAGACGCTGCGACCCGGCGTGGGGCAGGCGCGCGGCGAAGAGGTGGAAATGCGGCTGTCCACGCTGCCCACGGCGTTTGGCGAAAAACTCGTCATGCGGATCTTCGACCCCGATTCCACGGTGAAGGACCTGGCTGCGCTGGGATTTGCCGCGCACGACGCGCAGCGCTGGGAAGGGCTCACGAAACACCCGCACGGCATCGTGCTGGTGACCGGCCCCACGGGGTCCGGCAAGACCACCACGCTCTACGCCACCTTGAAGCGCCTGGCCACCGAAGAAGTGAACGTGAGCACGGTGGAAGACCCGATCGAGATGATCGAACCGGCCTTCAACCAGACCCAGGTGCAACCGCACCTGGACCTGGACTTCGCCCAGGGCCTGCGCGCGCTGATGCGCCAGGACCCGGACATCATCATGGTGGGCGAGGTGCGGGATCTCGCCACCGCCGAAATGGCGGTGCAGGCCGCGCTCACGGGCCACCTGGTGTTCACCACCCTGCACACCAACGACGCGCCGGCGGCCATCATGCGCCTGATGGAGCTGGGCATTCCGCCCTACCTCATCAACGCCACGGTACTGGGTGTGCTGGCGCAGCGGTTGGTGCGCACGCTCTGCCCCGCGTGTCGCCAGCCCCTGGGCAAGGAGGAAGTGGCGGCTTCGCGCGACACACTGGCCGAACTGGTGAAGCCCTGGCAAATAAGCGGCAGCTACCGGCCCTTCCAGCCCGTGGGTTGCGTGGACTGCCGCATGACCGGTTTTCGCGGGCGCATGGGGCTTTACGAGTTGCTGGTGGTCACCGAGGGCTTCAAGGACAAGGTGAGCCGCGAGCCGCGTCTGGATGTGCTGCGCAGGCAGGCCGTGCAGGACGGCATGCGCCCGCTGCGCCTGGGTGGCGCGGCCCGCGTGGCCGAAGGCCTGTCCACCATGGACGAAGTGCTGGCCTGCACGCCGCCGGTGCAGTGAGCCGCTGAGCACGCGCCATGATCAAGAACCTGCAGGACTTTCTGGCTGGCCTGCTGTTCCTGGGCTTCGGCGTGGGTTTCGGCTGGGCGGCCACGAGGCACCCGCTGGGTGAAGCGGCCGACATGGGGCCCGGCTACTTCCCCTTGCTCATGGGCCTTCTGCTTGCGCTGCTCGGCGTGCTCATTCTCTTCAAGGCACTCACCTTTGAAGCCCTGGGTGGCGGGCGCGTGCCCCGCTGGGGGCTGGGCTCGCTGTGGCGCGTGCTCGGTGGCCTGCTCTGGCTGGCCTTGTGCACCGGGCCGTCCCAGTGGCCCTGGCTCGGGTCGGCGTTGGCCGGCTTTCCCACCTTCGGTCTGGTGATCGGTGTGGCCGGCCTGTTGCTGGCGGTGGGCTGGGGTGGCGGTGCTCGTGCGGCCTGGTGGTCGCTGGCGCTGGCGGTGGCGATCGGCGCCATCTGGTTGGCATTGCTGGGGCTGAGCGTGCCCCTCTGGCCGGGTCCCGGCGCGGGCTGACGGAAAAGGCGCAGCGACCATGCCGCTCTCCTGGTGGGACTCCTTGATGCTGGGCGCCTCCGCCGTGGGGGCGCTGCAGCCGCTCGCCCTGATCGCGGTGGGCGTGCTGGTGGGCAGCGTGTTCGGCCTGTTGCCCGGCCTGGGTCCCGTCACCGCCATCGCGCTGCTGCTGCCCGCCACCATCGGTCTGCCACCGCTGCCCGCGCTGCTGGTGCTGGCCGGCGTGTATTACGGCGCGCAGTACGGCGGCTCGCTCCCGGCCATCGTGCTCAACCAGCCGGGCGAGGCGTCGTCCGTCATGACCAGTCTGGATGGCCATCCGCTGGCGCGGGAAGGCAGGGCGGGTGCGGCGCTCACCATGGCCACGGTCAGTTCCTTCGCGGCCGGTTGCCTGGGCATCGCGGTCGTGGCTGCCCTGGTGTTGCCGGTGGTTTCGCTCGGCCTCCAGTTCGGATCGGCCGAGCGCTTCATGTTGCTGGTGGTGGGGCTGATGGGCGCCACCGTGCTGGCATCGGGTTCCTTCCTCAAGGCACTGGCGATGACCGTGCTCGGCATCCTGCTCGGCCTGACCGGCTGGGACGTGCACACCGGCACTGCCCGCTTCGTGCCCGAAGCGCTGGAACCGTGGATGGGCCGGCAGAACGGGCTCACCGATGGCGTGGGGTTCATCGCCCTGGCGTTGGGCTTCTTCGTGGTGGCGCCGGTGGCCGCCGAACTGGCGGGCTTGTCCGCCCTTGCCCCTGTGGTCGAATCGGAACCGAGCTCGCCATCGCAAGGCATGGCAGAACGCCCGACCCCGGCGGAATGGCGCGACGCCGTGCCCGCGCTGCTGCGCGGCACGGGGCTGGGCGTGGTCCTGGGCGTGGTGCCAGGTGGGGGTGCGCTGCTTTCGTCGCTGGCGGCCTACCAGGTGGAAAAGTTCGCGTCGCGCCAACGCACGCCCCCGCTTGGCCAAGGCAACCTGCGCGGCGTGGCCGCCCCCGAAGCCGCCAACAACGCCGGCGCACAGACCGCCTACCTGCCCATGCTGGCGCTGGGCCTGCCACCCAATGCCGTGATGGCCTTGCTGCTCGGCGCCCTCGGCCTGCACGCCATCGAACCCGGCCCGTCGGTCATGAAGGTGCAGCCCGCGCTGTTCTGGGGATTGCTCGTGTCCATGTGGGTCGGCAACGTGCTGCTGGTGTTGCTCAACCTGCCGCTGGCGCGTTGGTGGCAACCGGCACTCCTGAGTGTGCTGCGCATCCCGCGCAGGGCCTTGCTCGCCGGCCTTCTGGTGGCCTGCGGCATGGGCGCGCTGGCCCTGGGTCCGCACAGCTGGGGCGTGTGGCTGGTCATGGGCCTGGGCCTGCTGGCCTTTGTGCTCCAGCGCCTGGGTTGCGAAGGCGTCGCCCTGCTGCTGGGCTTCGTGCTCGCGCCGGGGCTGGAGGAACACCTGCGACGCACGCTGCAGCTCTCTCGCGGCGACTGGTTCGTTTTCCTGGAGCGGCCCGTGTCGGCGTTGCTGCTGATGGCGGCGATCGGCTTGCTGCTGGTGGTGGTGTTGCAGCCGGGACGGCGGGGCAGGCGCTGAACCGGATGAGGCGAAGGGGCTGCGGCGTGCTCAAGAGCTTGCCCACCGCCATATCCCGATAATCGACCCGATGTCCGCTACCGCGTCCCCTCCCAGCCCCCACCTCGCCACCGGCCTCACGCTGGCCATTGCAGGTTCGATCGCCTTCAGCGCCAAGGCCATCATCGTCAAGCTCGCCTACCGGTACGGCGTGGACGCGGTCACGCTGCTCATGTACCGCATGCTGTTCTCGCTGCCGCTGTTTCTGGCGCTGGCGTGGTGGGCGTCCTATCGGCAGGGCGGGCAGGCGGTTCGGCGGCTGGTGCTCAAGCGGCGCGACTGGCTGGGTGTCATCGGTCTGGGGTTTACCGGCTACTACCTCGCCAGTTTCCTGGATTTCTGGGGTCTGCAGTTCATCAGCGCGAGCCTGGAGCGGCTGATTCTTTACCTCAACCCCACGCTGGTGCTGGTGCTGGGGTGGATCATCTACAAGCGTCGCATCACCGGCCTGCAGGCCCTGGCCATGGCCGTGAGCTACGGCGGTGTGCTGCTGGTGTTCGGGCACGAGGCGGGATTCCAGGGGCCCAACGCGCTGCTGGGTGCCGCGCTGGTGTTCGGCAGCGCCATCAGCTATGCGATCTACCTGGTCTACAGCGGTGAACTCGTCAAACGGCTGGGATCGATGCGCCTGGTGGGCCTGGCGACCAGCGTGGCGTGTGTGCTGTGCATTGTCCAGTTCGCCCTGCTGCGGCCCTTGGGCGCAGCGGTGGTGGCGCCCGAGGTGATCTGGCTGTCCATGCTGAACGCCACGCTGTGCACGTTTGCGCCGGTGGTGATGGTGATGATGGCGATCGAGCGCATCGGCGCCGGCCTGGCCGCACAGACCGGCATGATCGGCCCCATGTCCACCATCGTCATGGGCGTGCTGATCCTTGGCGAACCTTTCAACGGCTGGATCGTGGCCGGCACCGTGCTGGTGCTCTCGGGCGTGTTCCTGGTGACGCGCTTTGGTGGTGCTGCTGCCAGCAAATAACTTCAATTCTTTCAGGAGATCGACGCATGGACATGGGCATCAAGGGCAAGTGGGCGCTGGTGGGCGGCGCGAGCAAGGGGCTGGGATTGGGCTGCGCGCAGGCGCTGGCCGGCGAAGGCGTGAACGTGGTCATGGTGGCGCGCCGCCTGCGAGACCTGGAAGAGGCGGTGGCCAGTGTGCGCACGGCATCGCCATCGGTCACGGTGCTGGGCGTGGCAGCCGACATCACCACGGCGGAAGGCCGCGCGGCAGCGTTCTCGGTGGGTGGCGGGCCGGGCACTGCGTTCGACATCGTGGTGACCAATGCCGGTGGCCCGCCGTCGGGAGACTTCCGGGCCTGGGACCGGGAGGTGTGGATCAAGGCGCTGGACGCCAACATGCTCACGCCGATCGAACTCATCAAGGCGACGGTGGACGGCATGGCGCAGCGCGGCTTTGGTCGCATCATCAACATCACCTCCGGCGCGGTGAAGGCCCCCATCGACATCCTGGGGTTGTCCAACGGCGCGCGCAGCGGCCTCACCGGTTTCATCGCAGGCGCAGCGCGCAGCCCGCTGGCCGCGCAGGGCGTCACGATCAACAACCTGCTGCCGGGCGCCTTCGACACCGACCGCCTCAAGAGCCTGTTTGCCGGTACGTCCAGCAAGACGGGCGAGCCGGCGGAGGCCATCGCCGATTCGCGGCGCAAGACGATACCGGCCAGGCGCTTCGGCGATCCGCAGGAGTTCGGCGCCACCTGCGCCTTTCTGTGCAGCGTGCACGCGGGCTACATCACCGGCCAGAACATCCTGGTCGACGGCGGCGCCTACCCCGGCACGTTCTGATCCTTCAGCGGCGCGATGACACCAGGATGCCGCCGACGATGAGCACGAAGCCCACCGCGTGGTACAGGCGCGGTGGTTCGCCGAGCAAGGTGGCCGACATGAGTGCGGCGAAGAGCGGCGTGAGGTTGGAGAAGAACGCCGCCATGGCCGGGCCCACGCGGGCCACACCAGCGCCCCAGCAACGGTAGGCCAGCAGCGAAGGGCCCACGGCCACATAGACCAGCGCGGCGGCCAGCGGCCAGCCCCACTGGATGGCCGACCCTCCTGGCGGCTGCGGGGGCAGCGTGAGCCATTCGCCCGCCGCAAAGAGGCCGGACCACGCCACACCCATCACCACCTGCGCCAGCAGGAAGGCGGCCCAGTCCGACCTGATGTGGGGCGGGTCCTCGCCCGGTCGGGGACGTGCCAGCAACCAGCTGTACCACGACCACAAGATCGCCGCGAGCAGGATCCAGGCGTCGCCCGGTACCAGCTGCAAGGCCTTGAGCTGAGCGAGCTCGCCGCGCGTGAGCACCACCACCACACCCGCGATGGAGAGCCCCGCGCCCAGTGCAGCCAGGCGCGACACCGCCACCCCGTAGAACAGCCTGCCAAGGAGCAGCATCCACACCGGCATGCTCGCAGCCACCAGCGTCACGTTGATCGGCGTGGAGGTCTTCAGGGCGACGTACTGGAGCGCGTTGTAGCAACCCACCCCCAGCAAGCCCAGCAGCGCGAAGCGCCGCCAGTGGGGCCACATGCTTTTATCTCCCGGCCGCAGCACCCAGCCCGCCAAGGGGAGCAACAAGGCCAGCGCCAGCGCCCAGCGCAGGAAGTTCAGCGTGACCGGCGGAACCACGCCCTGCATCAATCGGCCCACGATGGCATTGCCTGCCCAGAGCAGCGGGGGTGCCAGCAGCAGCAAGGTGGTGGAGGGGGAAAGGCGGAGACGCTCGGAATCGGACATGGCAGCACTGTAGCGGCCCGACCAAGTCCGGCCATTGCCCGGGGATGCTGCGCCCGCACGGACGCGGTGCAGAGATTTCGTGGCAGCATGCCGCTTTCATCATCACAAGAGGAGACCCGACATGAGCGAACAAAGCAGCCGCGCCGTGCGCATACACGCCGCTGGCGGCCCGGAGCAACTGGTGATCGACACGGTGAGCGTGGGCGAGCCCGGCCCCGGGCAGGTGCGGATTCGCCACCATGCGGTGGGTCTGAACTACATCGACGTCTACCAGCGCACCGGCCTCTACCCCTTCCCCATGCCGCTGGCGCTGGGCATGGAAGGCGCGGGCGTGATCGAAGCGGTGGGGGAAGGCGTGACGCACCTGAAGGTCGGCGACCGCGCCGCCTACGCCGCCAACCCGCCGGGCAGCTACTGCGACGTGCGCGTGATGCCGGCCATGAACCTTTGCAAGCTGCCGGATGGCATCGATTTCGAAACCGGCGCGGCCATGATGCTCAAGGGCCTGACCGCGCAATACCTGCTCAAGCGCTGCAAGCCGGTGGAAGGCCTCGAGGCCGGCGACTTCGTGCTGTTCCACGCCGCCGCTGGTGGCGTGGGCCTGATCGCCTGCCAATGGGCGAAGGCGCTCGGGCTTCAGCTCATCGCCACGGCGGGCTCGGACGACAAGTGCAGGCTCGCGCTGGAACACGGCGCGAGCCACGCCATCAACTACCGCACCGAAGATTTCCTGGCCCGCGTCAAGGAGATCACGGGCGGTCAGGGCGTGAAAGTGGTCTACGACTCGGTGGGCAAGGACACGTTCGACAAGTCGCTCGACTGCCTGCGCCCATTCGGCCTCTTGGTGAGCTTTGGAAACGCGTCAGGCCCGGTCCCGCCGATGGCCCCGGGCATCCTGGGCGGTAAGGGCTCGATCTACCTCACGCGTCAGACGGTGTTCAGCCACATCTCCAGCCGCGAGCGCACCCAGGCGATGGCGGACGATCTGTTCGCCGTGGTGGCCAGTGGTCAGGTCAAGATCCGCATCGACCAGCGATTCGCGTTGACCGATGTGCAGGCCGCACACAAGAGCCTGGAAGCGCGCGCCACCACAGGCTGCACCGTTTTGTTGCCGTGAGGTTCCGGGGCCTGCGTGTGAACGCCGTCACGCTCCGATCCTGCGAGGTCGTGGCGCGCGATCAGGCAGGCTGACCCTGTTTCGGAGCCACCTCAGCCAAAGCCCGTTCCAGGTGCTTCAACGTACCCGGCACGTCGTGCCACTTGTCCAGGCCGAAGAGCCCGATGCGGAAGGTCTTGAAGTCCGGGCCTTCGTCGCATTGCAATGGCACGCCCGCAGCGGTCTGCAGGCCTTGTGCCAGGAATTTCTTGCTCGACTGGATGTCCGGGTCGGTCGTGAAGCTCACCACCACCCCGGGTGCCTGGAAGCCTTTGGCCGCCACGCTGGCAAAGCCGTGGCGCTGCAGCAGTTCGCGCACCTGGGTGCCCAGCGCCATCTGCTCCTGTCGCACGCGCTCCACACCGTAGGCCTCGGTTTCCTTCATCGTGTCACGCAGGCGCGTGAGGGCATCGGTCGGCAGCGTGCTGTGGTACGCGTGGCCGCCCCCTTCGTAGGTTTCCATGATCTGCAGCCACTTCTTCAGGTCCATGGCAAAGGTGGTGCTCTGCGTGGCATCGATGGCGGCGCGGGCGCGTTCGCTGAGCATGACCATGGCGCAGCACGGCGAGCTGCTCCAGCCCTTCTGGGGCGCACTGATGAGGATGTCCACGCCGGTGGCCTGCATGTCGACCCACATGGCGCCCGAGGCGATGCAATCCAGCACGAAGAGGCCGCCCACCGCGTGCACCGCATCGGCCACGGCGCGAAGATAGTCGTCGGGCAGGATCATGCCGGCGGCGGTCTCCACGTGCGGCGCGAACACCAGCGCGGGCTTTTCCCGCGCAATGGCGGCCACCACCTCGTCGATGGGTGCAGGAGCCCAGGCGGCCTGCGGCCCGTCACCCGTGCGGCGCGCCTTCATCACCGTGTGGCTGGCAGGAATCGCGCCCATGTCGAAGATCTGCGTCCAGCGGTAGCTGAACCAGCCGTTGCGGATCACCAGCACATGCTTGCCGTGGGCAAACTGACGCGCCACCGATTCCATGCCGAAAGTGCCGCTGCCTGGCACCAGCACCGCCGAGCGCGCGCCGTAGACGCGCTTGAGCATGGCCGAGATGTCGGTCATCACGCCCTGGAAGCGCTGGGACATGTGGTTGAGCGCGCGATCGGTGTAGACCACCGAGAACTCGAGCAGGCCGTCGGGGTCGACGTGGGGCAGCAATCCGGGCATGGGTGTCTCCTGTGGCAACGCGCTTCAAAAAGCGGCCTGCCAGCGTAGCACAGCGACCTTTTCGCTGCAGGCCTCAGGTCCGTTCGCTTGCCTCGACCGCCGGGCGCAGGCGGCTGGGTGCCAGCACACCGGCCGAATCCAGGATGGGATAGGCGATGGAGCAGATGTGCGAGTTGATGCGCTTGAGATCACTGATCAGGTCCAGGTGCAGCGCGCTGGTGTCCATGCTCTGCATGCTCTGGTCGGACAGGCGGTTCAGGTGCGTGGCGGCGTACTCGCGCTCCATGTCGCGGAAGCGCACCTTCTCTTCCAGCAGGCGCTGCGCATCGCGCACATTGCCGTTCAGGAACACACTCATCCCCAGGCGCAGGTTGTCGATCAGGCGCGAGTGCAGGTCGGTGATCTCGGCCATGCCGGCCTCCGAGAAATCGCGGCCCTTGCGGATTTTCTTGTCCTCGATGTCGAGCAGCACGCGTTCCACCGTGTCGCCGATCTGCTCCATGTTGATGGTGAAGCTGATGATGTCGGTCCAGCGCCGGCCTTCTTCCTCGCTCAACTGCTGGCGCGAGATCTTGGTGAGGTAGTACTTGATCGACGAATAGAGGCTGTCCACCGTGTCGTCGAGCTTTCGCAGGTCCTGCGCCAGCTTGAGGTCGTTGGTCTTGATCACCGTGACCACGCCGCGCAGCATGGTTTCGACGATGTCGGCCTGGTGCATGGCTTCGCGCGCCGCGCAGGAAATGGCCAGCGAGGGAGTGGCCAGCGCGGAAGGGTCGAGGTGCTTGGGCCGGTCCAGCGGGCTGTTGCCCGCCTGCAGGGGCAGCAGCCGGTCCACCATGCGGGCAATGGGCCGGGTCAGGCCGATGAACACCATGCCCACCATGAGGTTGAAGCTGAGGTGGAACAGCACGGTGAGCGTGGCCGGGTCCTGCACCAGGGGTTGGACGAGCTGCAGCCAGAACGGGATCAGCCATGGCGCAATGGCCACGCCGAGCACCTTGAACAGCAGGTTGCCCAGCGGCACCTGGCGCGTGCTGATGCCCGATTTGGCGGTGGTGATCACCGCCAGCAGGCCGCTGCCCAGGTTGGCGCCCAAGACGAGCCCCAGGGCGACGTCCAGTCCCACCACCTGCGTGGCGAGGGTGGCCGAGAGCAGCACCACCGCCAGACTGGAGTAGGACAGCACCGCCAGCGTCGCGCCCAGCAGGATTTCCAGCAGCAGGTCGCTGCCCAGCGACTCCAGCATGAGTTGCACGGCCGGGTTCTGCGTCAGCACGCTGGTGGACGCCGACACCAGCCGCAAGGCCAGCAGCATCAGGCCCAGGCCGATCAGCACGCGACCGAAGTCGCCCACCTGGGTGCCCTGGCGCGAAATGAAGAGCGTGACGCCGATGAGGATGAAGAGCGGCGAGAGCCAGGAGAGGTCGAAGTGGAACAGCACCGCCATCAGGCTGGTGCCGATGTCGGCGCCCAGCATGACGGCCAGCGCTGCGGGCAGCGCAATCAGGCCCCGGCCGACGAAGGAGCCGGTGATGAGCGCGGTGGCGGTGCTCGACTGCACCAGCGCCGTGACGCCCAGGCCCGAGAGGGCCGCCGTAAAGCGGTTGCCAGTGCTGGTGGCGAGGATCTGGCGCAGGTTGCTGCCGAAGACCCTCAACACGCCCGTGCGCACGAGGTGGGTGCCCCAGACGAGCAGGGCCACGGCGGCCAGGAGATCCAGAAGATGTTTCATGAACCCCAAAACTATACGCGCCGCGTGTGACCCGCGCCGACAGCGCGGACTCGCGGAGCAGGCAGGGGCTTCAGCGGCTGCGCCGCAGTCGCAGGATTTCGTCCAGGATCAGCGATACGGCACCGACGGTGATGGCCGCGTCCGCCACGTTGAAGGCCGGAAAGTGGCCCGCAGGGAACATGCCGTCCAGCACGCGCCAGTGGAAGTCCAGGAAGTCCACCACATAGCCGTGCACCAGTCGGTCGATCACATTGCCCAGCGCCCCGCCCAGGATGCAGGCGAGTGCAAACGCAAACAGCTTCTGGCCGGGGTGTGAGCGCAGCATCCAGACGATGAAGACGGACGCTGCCACGCCCACGGCGGTGAAGAACCAGCGCTGCCAGCCGCCGGCCTCGGCCAGGAAGGAGAACGCCGCGCCCGTGTTGTGCGCGCGCACGATGTTGAAGAAGCTGGTGACGTACGTGGTGTCGCCAAGCTGGTAGTTGGACAGGATCACCTGCTTGGTGATCTGGTCCACCACCAGCAGGAAGGCAGCCAGTCCCAGCCACGGCCAGATGCTGGCGTTCGGTGCGCGGGCCATCAGGCCACGACGCGGGTTTCACCCGCGCCAAACAGGTTGCTGGTGCAGCGACCGCACAGCGTGGGGTGCGCAGCGTCGGCGCCCACGTCGTCGCGGTAGTGCCAGCAGCGCTCGCACTTGGGGGCGGTGGCGGGTGTGACTTCAATCGAGAGCTCG
The DNA here is from genome assembly GCF_051858985.1 of Hydrogenophaga sp. Classification (GTDB taxonomy): domain Bacteria; phylum Pseudomonadota; class Gammaproteobacteria; order Burkholderiales; family Burkholderiaceae_C; genus Hydrogenophaga. The sequence goes on from NZ_JBHYGM010000003.1 coordinate 478,787, forward strand.
CCGCTGTCCACAGGCTCCAGCGTCACCTTCGAGGTGATGAAGACGAACTTCAGGTCTTCGCCGAGCGAAGCCAGCTCCGCCAGTTGGTCCGAAGGCGCGCGAATGGTGAGCTCGGCCTGCAGCGACGAGCCCACTTCGCCTGCCTCGCGTCGCTTCTCGATTTCCTTGTTGGCCAGGTCGCGCAACTGGTGCAGACGCTCCCACTTGTCCAGCAAGGCCTGATCGGGCTCTGGCAACTTGGCGAACGTCTCGAAGAAGATCGACCCCTGACTTTGCGCGCCGGCCAGCACCGGCCAGGCTTCCTCGGCCGTGAAGCTCAGGAAGGGCGCCATCCAGCGCAGCATGGCATGGGTGATCTGGTGCAGGGCGGTCTGCGCGCTGCGCCGCGCCAGGCTGTGCACAGCGGTGGTGTAGAGGCGGTCCTTGAGCACGTCGAGGTAGAACGCACCCAGGTCTTCGGAGCAGTACACCTGCAACTTGGACACGACGGGATGGAATTCGTACACCTCGTAGTGCCCCAGCACCTCGGCCTGCAACTGCGCCGCGCGCGACAGGGCGTAGCGGTCCACTTCCAGCAGTTGGTCGAAAGGCACGGCGTCCTTTGCAGGATCGAAGTCGCTCACGTTGGCCAGCAGGAACCGCAGCGTGTTGCGGATGCGGCGGTAGGCATCGGTCACGCGGGCGATGACCTTCTTGTCCATCGGCGGGTCGCCGGAGTAGTCGGTCGAAGCCACCCACAGGCGCGCGATCTCGGCGCCCGGGTCCTTGGCGAAGGTTTCGATCTCGATCACGTTGCCCAGCGACTTGCTCATCTTGCGGCCCTGGCCGTCGACGTTGAAGCCGTGTGTGAGGATGCCGCGGTAGGGCGCGCGGTCGTACAGCGCGCAGCCCAGCAGCAGCGAACTGTGGAACCAGCCCCGGTGCTGGTCGTGGCCCTCAAGGTAGAGGTCGGCCTCAGGGCCTTGTGCGTGGTACGGCAGGCGGTCGTATGCCTTGGCGTGGCTGCCGCGCAGCACGTGCTGGAAAGTCGAACCCGAGTCGAACCACACCTCCAGGATGTCGGTGCTCTTGGTGTAGAGCTTTGCGTCGTCCGCGCCCAGGATGTCTTCGGCCGTCACGCGGCTCCAGGCTTCGATGCCGCCTTGTTCCACGATGGCAGCCGCCTGATCCAGGATTTCCATGGTGCGCGGATGCAGCTCGCCGCTGTCCTTGTGCAGGAAGAAGGGAATGGGGACGCCCCAGCTGCGCTGGCGCGAGATGCACCAGTCGGGCCGGTGGGCGATCATGTCGTGCAGCCGCGCCTTGCCGTTGGCGGGGAAGAACTGCGTCTGCTCGATGGCGTCCAGCGCGGTCTGGCGCAGCGTCTTGGGCGCCTTGTCCCTGGTGAACACGCCCTCGCCCTCGTCCATGCGCACGAACCACTGTGCGGCGGCGCGGTAGATCACCGGCGTCTTGTGGCGCCAGCAATGCGGGTAGCTGTGCGTGATGGTCTGCGTGGCCATGAGGCGGCCCGCGTTCTTCAGCGCTTCCAGAATGACCGGCACGGCCTTCCAGATGTGCAGGCCGCCGAACAAGGGGAAGTGGGGTGCATAGGCACCGTTGCCCTGCACCGGGTTGAGGATGTCCTCGACCTTCATGCCGTGCGCGGTGCAGGAGTTGAAGTCGTCCAGGCCGTAGGCGGGCGAGGAATGCACGATCCCCGTGCCGTCGGCGTCGCTCACGTAGTCGGCCAGGAACACCGGCGAAAGACGGCGATAGCCGGCGTCCACATCGAACAGCGGGTGGCGGAAGTTCAGTCCGCCCAGCGCCTTGCCGGAGGCCGTCGCCAGCACGGTGCCGGTGAGGCCGAAGCGCTCCAGGCATTTCTCCACCAGTGTCTCGGCCAGCACCAGGCAGCCCTTGGGCGTATCGACCAGGGCGTAGGTGAAGTCGGGGTGCGCGTTGAGCGCCTGGTTGGCCGGGATGGTCCAGGCGGTGGTGGTCCAGATGACCGCGAAAACCGGCTTGAATTCACCCGTTCGCACTGAGCTTGTCGAAGTGCTCGCGAGGTCTTCGACAGGCTCAGACCGAACGGGAGATTTGGAGAACGCGGCATAGACCTTCGCTGGCTCGTCGGCCGCAAACGCCACGTCCAGTGTCTCGCTCTTCTTGTCGGCGTACTCGATCTCGAATTCCGCGAGCGACGACCCGCAGTCGAAACACCAGTAGACGGGCTTGAGGCCGCGGTAGACGAAGCCGCGTTCGATCACGCGCTTGAACGCGCGCAGCTCGCCGGCCTCATTGGCAGGGTCCATGGTGCGGTAGGGGCGATCCCAGTCGCCCAGCACGCCCAGACGGCGGAAATCGTTGCGTTGCTGGTCGATCTGCTCGGTGGCGAAAGCGCGGCTTTTCGACTGCATGTCGTCGCGGCTGAGGTTGCGGCCATGCAGTTTCTCGATCGCGTTCTCGATCGGCAGTCCATGGCAGTCCCAGCCAGGGATGTATTGCGCGTCGAAGCCCGCCAGCTGGCGGCTCTTGACGATCATGTCTTTCAGGATCTTGTTCAGCGCATGGCCGATGTGCAGCTTGCCGTTGGCGTAGGGCGGGCCGTCGTGCAGCACGAACAAAGGTGCGCCGGCGCGCGCCACGCGCAGGCGCTGGTACAGCCCTTCTTCCTGCCAGCCTTTGACCCAGCCCGGCTCGCGCTTGGGCAGGTCGCCGCGCATGGGGAAGGGGGTGTCGGGCAGGTTCAGGGTGCTGCGGTAGTCGGTGGTGGAGGTGGTGTCGGACATGACCGGGATTCCGTGGTGGCTACGACAAGCTCAGCCCGAACGGGGAATGAGGGGGACGGGAGACTGGAAACCGTTCGCCCTGAGCCTGTCGAAGGGCGGCGACCGGACGGACAACAGGTCGTTAAATTCGGTCGCGCGTGGTCTGCCGGTGGGTTTGCGTGTGCAGCGACGCGAAATAGGCACGCGCGTCGTCGCAATCCCGCGCGATGCCCTGGGTCAGGGCGTCGAGGCCGTCGTATTTCAGCTCGTCGTGCAGTTTGTGCAGAAGTTCCACGCGCACGATTTTACCGTAGGCCTCCCCCCCGGGCAGGCTGCGGGCCAAGGCCTCTGGCCACTGCAGGCAATGCGTTTCCAGCAGCACCCGCCCGCCATTGACGTCCTTCGGGTCGAGCGAGGGCCGCACGCCGAGGTTGGCCACCCCGGGAAGCGGGGGCGACGCGGGCGTGGGACCGAGCCCATGCACCAGCACCGCGAAAATGCCGCTGGCGGCGGGCTTCCAGTGGGAAAAGCGCAGGTTGAGCGTGCGAAAACCATCGCCCTTGCCCGGCGCGCTCTCGGCCAGCTGACGGCCGAGCTTGCGACCGTGCACCACGTGGCCGCTGATGCTGTAGGGCCGGCCGAGCAAGGCGGCCACGTCGTCCATGCGCCCGGCAGCCAGCGCCTCGCGCACGGCCGAACTGGACACCCGCAGACCATGCACCTCGTAGCTCTGCATGCGCGCCACGTCGAACCCCAGGCGTGAGCCAGCGGCATCGAGCATGGCGTAGTCGCCCGCGCGTCGGGCACCAAAGCGGAAGTCGTCACCCACCAGGACGTAGCGAATGCCGAGTGCCTCCACCAGCGTGTCCTCGATGAACGCTTGCGGAGGCTGGTTGGCCAGCGTGGCGTTGAAGGGCAGCACCACGCACTGGTCCACACCGCAGCGTTCGAGTTCCTGCAGCTTGTCGCGCAGCGTGGCAATGCGCGCAGGTGCCAGTTCCGGTTTCTGGTGCAGGGCGGCGAAGTAATCGCGCGGGTGCGGCTCGAAGGTCATCACGCAACTCGGCACCCCCCTGTGCTGGGCTTCGTTGTTGAGGAGCGCGAGCATGGCCTGGTGCCCTCGGTGCACGCCGTCGAAGTTGCCGATGGTCAGTGCGCAGCCGGAGGAACCGGCCAGATGGGAGCGCAAACCGCGAAAGATTTTCATGCGATTCAAGGGGGTCGAATCGGGCAGCAGCTGTGGCTAATGCGCCCGCTGCCATGGCCCGCTCACAAAGTCTTGCTATATTGGTGCACGATCATATGCGCCCGCAGCCTCGGCCGCTGGTGCCGGACGGCTCCTTCGGGGGCCGCCCTTCCTGTTGACTTGTTCGATAGAAGGAGCCCGTCTTGAAGGTCTTGAAACTCTCCGCGCAAGGCTTGCCACAATCGTGGATCAGCCTGGAAGAAGCCGTGCTGCACTATGCCGCGGACGAGGTGCGCTGGGAGATGGGGGCCGAGATCGCGGTGTTCCATGGTGGGCACAACGCGGTGACCGGTCGCCAGTCCATCATCACCGTCAATTCCATCATCGGCACCCAGGGCGTGCCGCGCATCAACCCGTTCGACCTGCGGCCCACGCTCACGAACAGCAAGCTGTTCGCGCGCGACCGCAACGTCTGCGCCTACTGTGGCGACCATTTCCATGAAGACGAGCTCACCCGCGAGCACATCGTGCCGCTGGGACAAAGCGGTCGCGATCTGTGGATGAACGTGGTCACGGCCTGCCGATCCTGCAACCACCGCAAGGGCAACCGCACGCCAGAGCAGGCCAACATGGGCTTGCTCTATGCGCCCTACGTGCCGAGCCTGTGGGAAGACTTCATCCTGCGCAATCGTCGCATCCTGGCGGACCAGATGGAGTTCCTGATGTCCCACCTGCCCAAAACCTCCAGGCTGCACGCCTGAGGTCGGGCGACGTCAATAGGTCAGTTCGAGGACAACGACGCGGTTGTCGGCGGCCGGCCAGGTTCGTCCGGTGATGCGCTCGCCGTTGAACTCCGCCGAGATCGGGCGTACACCTTCTTCCATCAGCTTGATCTTCGAACTCGACACGCCGGCACCGGTGGCTGGCACACCCGGGAGTGCCTTGCCGTCCAACGCCAGGCGGTCGCGCTCGGCATCGAAATAGCCGCGTGGCCGGGTGAAAGTGACGACGGACTTGCCATCTTTATCGGCCGCCGCGATCCGCTCGGCGCGCAGGTGAATGAGTTCGCTGCTGCGCGGGAACGGGCTGCGGTAGACGTGGGTGGTGGCGTAGCCGGGTGCGCTGACCACGAATTCGTAAGCCACGCCGGCCTGCGCCGTGAAGGGCCCCCACAGACCGTCGGCGCCCACCGTCTTGCGGTGCACGGCTGCACCGCGGCGTTCGCCGGTGGCCGCATCGGTGGCATACACCTCGATCTGCGCGCCCGGCAGTGGCAGGTTGTTCGAATAGTTGCCTGAGGCGGGATCGGTGGAAGACAGCCCCAGCCCCGTGATCTTGCCGTTGAGCACCGGCTGGGGCTGCGGTGCGATCGCCAGCGTCTTGGGTGCCTGGCCGGTGACGAACCTCCAGGTCGCGTCGAACGCCGCAGGTGAAAACGCGGTCTCGCGGTGGTCCACGCGCGGCAGCACCAGGTTCTGGGCGCCCTTGAGCGCTGGCCCGTCGAAGCTGACGTTGGTCGGTGTGCCTTTGGCGCCGATCCACAACCCATCGGGCTGCGCGAATTTGTCGTTGTTGTCCGATCGGATGGTCAGCCACTTCACCGGGCCGCTCACTTCGTCACCCGCGGCGTTCTTCGGAGCATTGAGGGCGGTCAGGAAGGGGCCCGTGCCCGAGAACTCGTTGACTTCCCGAAAGCCCTTGACCGCCCAGACGCCGTGGTTGGGCACGCCGCCCAGCACCGCGTGGCTCACGGTCTTGTCGCCGCCGCCGTTCTGGATGTAGTTGCGCACCGCATAACCGCCGCGCGAATTCGCCACCAGCACCACCTGGCTGGCGCCAGTGGACTTCATGACCTTCTCCACCTCGGCTTTCAGGAAAGCCATGTGCTCGCCGGTCGAGGTGCGGCCTGGCTGGGCCTTGCCGTCGTCGTCCCGCGCGAGCGGGTAGGGCAGGTCGATGGCGTGCAGGCGCTCGCGCGGCCAGCCGTTCGCTTCGAAGCGCCACACTGTGGTCTGCCAGATCGATGCGGAGTCTCCGTTGCCGTGCACGAACACGATGGGTGGCTGGGCCGTGAAGGTCGGCGTGCTGGCGCAGGCGACCAGCAGCAGGCTGGCGCCGCACAGCGCAAGGACGGTGCGGCGGGTGGTCATGCGAACACCCCCGCCGTGTCCTGCATGCGGGCCGACACTTCGCCCAAGTGGTGCAGCGTGTCGCCGAAGGTCATTTCCAGCTGCGTGAGCTTCTTGAAATAGTGGCTGACGATGTACTCGTCGGTCACGCCGATGCCACCGTGCAACTGCACCGCCTGCTGGCCCACGAAGCGCATGGACGTTCCCAGCTGCACCTTGGCGCGCGCCATGGCGGCGCGTCGCTCAGGCGCGGGCGCGTTCAGCTTGAGACTGGCGTAGTAGCTCATGGAGCGCGCCAGTTCGAGCTGCATCTTCATGTCGGCCACGCGGTGGCGCAGCGCCTGGAAAGTGGCAATGGCCACGCCGAATTGCTTGCGCGTGTTCATGTACTCGACCGTGATGGCCAGCGTTTTGTCCATCACGCCCACCGCTTCGGCGCACGCGGCGGCGATGCCGATGTCCACGGCGTGTTCGAGGGCGGCGAGACCGTCTTCGGTGACACGTTGTGCGGGCGCGTCCCTGAAAGTCACGTCGCCTGCACGGGCGCCATCCTGCGTGAGGTAGCCGGTGGTGGTCAAACCGGAGGCACCGCGTTCAACGAGGAACAGCGCCATCTGGCCGCCGGCCATGGCCGGCACCAGGAAGGCGTCGGCCTGGTCGGCGGCGGGCACCACGTTCTTGGTGCCCGATAGCGACCACCCATCTCCTTTTTGGGCTGCCATGGTGGAGCAAACGTCGAGTTTGTAGCGGGATTTGTGCTCCTGGTGCGCCAGCACCACCAGCGCTTCACCCGAGGCGATGCGCGGCAGCCAGGCGGCCTTGAGCTCTGCCGGTGCGTACCCACCGAGTACGCCTGAGGTGACGAGCGTCTGCGCCAGCGGCTCGAGCACGATGCCGCGTCCGAGCTCTTCCATCACCACCATGCCTTCCACCGGCCCCATGCCCAGGCCGCCGTCGTCCTCACTCACGTAGAGCCCGGAAAGACCGAGTTCGGCGAGTTCGCCGTAGGCCTTGCGGTCGAAACCACCGGCCTTCACGATGGTGCGCCGGCGCTCGAAGTCGTAGCCCTTCTCCACCCATTTCTGAACTGCGTCGCACAGTGCGCTCTGGTCGTCGGAAAAATCGAAGTCCATGTGTCTGCTCCTCAGCCCAGAACCGTCTGCGCGACGATGTTGCGTTGCACTTCGTTGCTGCCGCCGTAGATGGTGGTCTTGCGCATGTTGAAGTAGGTGGACGCCAATGGCGCGTTGGCGTTGACGCCGCCTGGGAAGTCGCCCTGCCAGCCGGCTTCCATGGCTTCCTCGATGAAGGGCAGGCTGTAGGGGCCAGCGGCCAGCATCATGAGTTCGCTGTAGCGCTGCTGGATCTCGCTGCCCTTGATCTTGAGCAGACCAGCGATATCCAGCGAGTTCTTGCCCGACTTCTCAGCCGAGAGAACGCGCAGCACCAGCATCTCCAGCGCCACCACGTCCACTTCGAGCAGCGCGATCTGATCGCGGAAACGCAGGTCGTCCCAGACGCCTTCGGCCTTGGCGATTCGTTTGAGGCGCTCGAGTTCGCGCTTGGCGCGGTTCACGTCCGCGATGTTGGTGCGTTCGTGGCTGAGCAGGTGTTTGGCGTAGGTCCAGCCCTTGTTCTCTTCGCCGATCAGGTTCTCCGCCGGCACCTCGACGTTGTCGAACCAGACCTCGTTGACCTCGCTTTCGCCGTCGAGCAGCTTGATGGGTCGCACCGAGACGCCGGGCGATTTCATGTCGATCAGCAGGAAGGAGATGCCGGTCTGGGGCTTGCCTTCGTTGCTGGTGCGCACCAGGCAGAAGATCCATTCACCATACTGGCCGAGCGTGGTCCAGGTCTTCTGTCCATTGACGATGTACTTGTCGCCCTTGCGTTCGGCGCGGCATTTCACAGAGGCCAGGTCCGAGCCAGAGCCCGGTTCGCTGTAGCCTTGGCTCCACCACACCTCACCACTGGCGATGCCGGGCAGGAAACGCTGCTGTTGTTCCTTGTTGCCAAAGGCCATGATGACCGGCGCCACCATCACGGGCCCAAAAGGCACCACGCGCGGCGCGCCGGCCAGCGCACATTCTTCTTCGAACAGGTGTTTCTGCACCGCGTTCCAGCCGGGGCCGCCGAACTCCTTCGGCCACCCCCACCCCAGCCATCCCTTGCTGCCCAGGATCTTCGCCCAGCGTTGCAGGTCATCGCGGGTCAGGCGCAAGGCGTTGTGCACCTTGTGCGATATCTCGGGGGGCAGGTTGGCCTTGACCCAGGCGCGGATGTCTTCGCGAAACGCCTGCTCTTCGGGCGTGAATGCCAGATCCATGGGGTTGTCTCCTGAGGGCCGCCACCACGGGGTGCCGGCAAGTTGATCGACGCCGGCCAGTTTCGCACGACCGTTCGTTTTATGGCTGTCCGGGCTGCGACAAGCCGAGTTGTTCATTCAGATTCTGCAACTGGTCCTGCAAGGCGGCCACGGTGTTTTCCAGTGCCGCGACGCGGCGCGTGAGGGCGATGAGCTCATCCTCCGTGGCGGCGCTGGATGTTGCCGCCGCGGCCGGCGTGGACATGTCGACCGGGCCGCACAGCAGATGGGCCCAGCGTTGCTCGCGTGCACCCGGCGCGCGCGGCAGCTTCACCACCAGCGGGCCGCCCTTGTCGGCGCTGCGATCCTGCAGCTCTTCCAAAAAACCGTCCACCGAGGCGATGTCGAGGAACTTGTACCAGCGCTCGGTGTTCAGGCGAAGCTCGCCCGCGGTCTGCGGCCCTCGCAGCATCAGCATGCCCAGCAGCACGGCGGACTGCTCGGGCACGCCGGCTGCGCGCGCAAAGTTGTGCTCGTAGCGCGTGACCCGGCTGCCGCTGCCCTCCAGCACCATGTGCAGGGAGCGCAGTGCATCCAGCGCTTCCAGCACCTGCGCATCGGCCAGGCTCATCACCGGTTCGCGGCTGGATTTCTGGTTGCAGCCGGTGACCAGCGCATTCAGGGTCAGCGGATAGCTGTCGGGCACGGTGCGCGCCTTTTCCATGAGCGTGCCGAGCACGCGTGCCTCGGCGGGCGTGAGCGGGCGCTGCTGAAAATCATGACCGCGTGGGCGGTTGGATGGAGGGTATGCGGAGTCTGGGGTCATTACACTTCCCGGCCATGTCTGGCGTGAACAAGAACATCGTGATTCTGATCTCTGGCAGCGGCTCCAACATGGCTGCCATCGTGGAGGCGGCGCGTGTGCGCCACTGGCAAGCGCGGTTCGGCGCGCGCGTGGCCGCTGTGATCAGCAACAAGGTCGCGGCGCAAGGACTGGCATGGGCCAGCGAGCAGGGCATCGCCACCGCCGCCCTTGACCACACCCAGTTCGAAAGCCGCGAGGTATTCGACGCGGCCTTGATGCATGAAATTGATCGGCACGAGCCCTCGGTCGTGGTGCTGGCCGGCTTCATGCGCATCCTCACGCCCGGCTTCGTGCAGCACTTCGAAGACCGCCTCATCAACATCCACCCGAGCCTGCTGCCCGCTTTCACCGGCCTGAAAACGCACCAGCGCGCCATCGACATGGGCTGCCGCTTTGCGGGTGCTACGGTGCACCGCGTGACCAGCGAACTCGACCACGGCGAGATCCTGGAGCAGGCGGTGGTGCCCATCATCCGCGGCGACACGGCCCAGACGCTGGCTGCGCGGGTGCTGGCGCAGGAGCACGTGATCTATCCACGCGCTGTGGAGAAGCTGCTCGCTGGCGGCTGATCAGACACCCTTGGCAAACACCAGACCCGCGTGCTCGCGCATCGCGTGGAATCTGATCTTCGGCCAGTTCGTCTCGACCGCGCGCAGGGTGGCCGCATGGTCCACCAGCAGCGTGGGCGCATCCACCGCGTCCAGGGCCACGCGGTGGCTGTTGGCATCGATGAAACGCTTGAGCTCGACGTCACCGCCGTCCTCGGGCGCGCACGTCACCCAGCGCGCCACCTGGTAGGGGCTGTTCATGATGCGAGCCTTCACGCCGTATTCGTGCTCCAGGCGATGGGCCACCACCTCGAACTGCAACTGACCCACGGCACCGAGCAGGAGCACCGAGCCCGCCACCGGGCGAAACACCTGGATCGCGCCTTCTTCGCCCAGTTGCGTGAGGCCGGCGCGCAACTGCTTGCTGCGCAGCGGATCGGCCACTTCCACGCTGCGGATGATTTCCGGTGCGAAGAAGGGAAGGCCGGTGAACTGCAGGCTCTCGCCTTCGGTGAGGGTGTCGCCCAGCTGCAGCACGCCGTGGTTCGGGATGCCGATGATGTCGCCGGCAAAGGCTTCGTCGAGCAGTTCGCGCCGCTGCGAGAGAAAGCTCACCACGGTGTTGGGGCGAAGGTCTTTGCCCGAGCGCACCACCTTGAGCTTCATGCCGCGTTCGAAGTGGCCGCTGGCGACCCGCACGAAGGCAATGCGGTCGCGGTGGGCCGGGTCCATGTTGGCCTGGATCTTGAAGACCACGCCGCTGAATTTCGGCTCTTCGGGATGCACCACGCGCTGGATGGCGGGGCGGTCGCCGGGCGGTGGCGCCAGGTCGACCAGCGCATCGAGCACCTCGCGCACACCGAAGTTGTTCACTGCCGAGCCAAACAGCATGGGCGTCTGCTTGCCGGCGAGGAACTGGGCCTCCTCGAAGGCAGGTGAAGCGCCTGCCACCAGTTCCAGCTCGTCGCGCGCCTGCTCGAACTCGGCGCCGAAGCGCCTGACGCTCTCGGGGTTGTCCAGACCGGCGAGAACGTCCTCGTCGCCCCCGCGGCGATCCTCGCCAGCCGCGAACACGCGCATCTGGTCCGTGCGTCGATCGAACACACCGCGAAAGGTCTTGCCCATGCCCACAGGCCATGTGAAAGGCACCACCGTCATGCCGAGCTCGCGCTCGATTTCGTCCATGAGGTCCAGCGGCGCCTGTACCTCGCGGTCCATCTTGTTGACGAAGGTCAGGATGGGCGTGTTGCGCGCACGGCAGACCTGCAGCAGGCGGCGCGTCTGCGGCTCCACACCGTTGCCCGCGTCGATCACCATCAGCGCAGCGTCCACGGCGGTGAGCACGCGGTAGGTGTCTTCACTGAAATCCTGGTGTCCCGGCGTGTCCAGCAGGTTGATCACGCAATCGCGGTACTCCATCTGCATCACGGATGAGGCCACGGAAATGCCACGCTGCTTCTCGATCTCCATCCAGTCGCTGGTGGCGTGGCGTGCAGCCTTGCGGGCCTTCACGCTGCCGGCAATGTTGATGGCGCCCGAGAACAGCAGCAGCTTTTCGGTGAGGGTGGTCTTGCCGGCGTCGGGGTGGGAAATGATGGCGAAGGTGCGGCGGCGGCGCACCTGTTGGGAGATGTCGGACATAACCGCGAATTATCGTGCCCCACGCTCCGCCGCTACGCGGGTCGCTGCCCCCGAGGGGCGGGTTTCGCCTTGGGGCGGCCCGGCGGCGAGCCCACCCCGGAGGACAATACGTCCCATGCACCCTAAAGCCTTACTGGACGAAAGCGCCGCCCTGATCGAGCAGGTCTTCAAATTCGAGCACCCCGCGGACGCCGTGGTGGCGCGCCATTTTCGCGAGAACCGTTCGCTTGGTCCGCGCGAACGCTCCACGCTGTCCGACAGCGTCTATGCCATCCTGCGCCAGCGCCTGAAACTGGAATGGCTGGCGCGTTCGGGCAGCGGATCCAAATGGCGGCGGCTGGCGATCCTCGCCTTTCCCGGGGATCGCGCCTTTGTCAAGAGCACGCTGAACGACGCGGAAAAGACCTGGCTCGACCATTGCGACGCGGTGTCCGACGCCGATCTGATGTCGCAACACCGGCACAACCTGCCAGACTGGCTGGCGACTGCACTGGGTGCACAGGTGGGCAACGATTTTGATGCTTTGGTGGCCAGCCTGAACCAGGCCGCGCCGCTGGACCTGCGTGTGAACCTTCTCAAGTCCAAACGCGACGCAGCGCTGGCGTCCATCCGCCAGGCGGGTCTGGACGCCGAAGCCACCCCCTATTCACCGCTGGGCATTCGCCTGGCCGGCAAGCCTTCCCTCGCGAAACTGCCCGCCTTCGTGAATGGCGAGATCGAGGTGCAGGACGAAGGCTCGCAATTGCTCGCCCTGTTGCTGGATGCCAAGCGCGGCGAGATGGTGGTCGACTTCTGCGCGGGCGCAGGCGGGAAGACGCTGGCCATTGGTGCGGCCATGCGCAACAGCGGCCGGCTCTACGCCTTCGACACTTCCGGGCACCGGCTCGACGCCCTCAAGCCGCGCCTGGCCCGCAGCGGACTCTCCAACGTCCACCCGGTCGCCATTGCACACGAGCGCGACGACCGGATCAAACGCCTGGCCGGCAAGATCGACCGGGTGCTGGTGGATGCCCCGTGTTCCGGCCTCGGGACCCTGAGACGCCATCCCGACCTGAAATGGCGCCAGACGCCCCAGACCGTGGCCGCGCACGCAGAACTGCAAAAGGCCATCCTGACCAGCGCTGCGCGCCTGCTTAAGCCAGGTGGACGACTCGTGTATGCCACCTGCAGCTTGCTCCCGGACGAGAACGAGGCAGTGGCTGGCGCGTTTTCGGGCGCCCATTCCGAATTCGAGCCTTTGTCCGTCAGGGAATTGCTGGAGGCGCTTCATGTAGGGCAAGCCCATGCGTTGTGTGCAGGAAATTCTGGGCAGCATCTGCGTTTGTGGCCACATTTGCACTCAACTGACGGCTTCTTCGCGGCCGTCTGGCGGAAAAAGCCTTGAAACGGGCCGAAATCGACCCATCTCTGTTTGCAGCTTCCACATCGTGGGGACTCCTTGTTGGCGATTTCCCACCCCTCCCTTAAAATAGGGGTGTTTTGCCGGCTCCCGCGCCTGGGGCCGGGCCTGTCACGTCGGGAAGCTCCGGGCGCTCCTTTAGGAATTCAATGTCTTCATCTGTTTTCGAGGTCTTCTTGCCGCTTTGGGATGGTCTGGTCCGGTTCCTGGACCAGGGCTTGACGGGTGCCACTTGGTGGCAGGCCATCATCGTCGCCCTCATCCTCGCGCACGTGACCATCGCCAGCGTCACCATCTACCTGCACCGCCACCAGGCTCACCGGTCGCTGGACCTGCACCCGATCGCCTCGCATTTCTTCCGCTTCTGGCTTTGGATGACCACGGGCATGGTCACCAAGGAATGGACTGCCATTCACCGCAAGCACCACGCCAAGTGCGAACACGAAGGGGACCCGCACAGCCCGGTGGTGTTCGGCATCAAGAAGGTGTTCTACGAAGGCAGCGAGCTGTACCGCCAGGAAGCCAAGAATCAGGAAACGCTGGATCGCTACGGGCACAACACGCCCAACGACTGGATTGAAAAGCACCTGTACACCGGTCAGTCCAAGCTGGGTGTGAGTCTCATGCTCATCATCGACGTGGCCCTCTTCGGCGCGTTGGGCCTGACGGTCTGGGCGATCCAGATGATCTGGATCCCGGTCACGGCCGCCGGCATCATCAATGGCATTGGCCACTGGTGGGGCTACCGCAATTTCGAAGCCGCCGACGCGAGCACCAACGTCTCGCCCTGGGGCATCCTGATCGGTGGCGAGGAACTGCACAACAACCACCACACTTACCCGACGTCGGCCAAGCTCTCCGTGAAGTCTTATGAATTCGACATCGGCTGGATGTACATCAGCATCCTGCGCTCGGTGGGCCTGGCGTCGGTGAAGAAGTTGCCACCCAAGATGGCTTATGGCGCCGTGCGGGCCGTGGCTGACGAGAAGACGCTGGAAGCCATCATCGCCAACCGCTATGAGGTCATGGCTGGCTACGCCCGTGAAATGCGCGCGGCCTGCAAGCGGGAACTCGACAACCTGAAGAGCAGCCGGAGCGATGCCACTGTGCTGCAGTCGGCGCGCCGCTGGCTGCACCGCGACGACGACAAGGTGCCGGCCAACGTCAAGCCCCAGCTCGCCCAGGTGCGCGCAGAGCACCCGGTGCTCGACAAGATGGTGACCATGCGTGAAGAGTTGCGTGCCTTGTGGTCCAGCACCCATTCGACGCGAGAGCAACTGGCGACCGACCTGCAGGCCTGGTGCCGCCGCGCAGAGGAAAGCGGCATCGCCGCGCTGCGCGATTTCTCCATTCGCCTGCGCTCCGCTCACGCTTGAACCGGTTCTTCTCCGGACAACAAAAAACCCGCTGTTTCCACAGCGGGTTTTTTGTTGGGCAATCGCTCGGTTACTTGAGCTTGATTTCCTTGTAGTCCACGTGCTTGCGTGCCTTGGGATCAAATTTCTTGATCAGCATCTTGTCAGGCGTGGTCTTCTTGTTCTTGGTGGTGGTGTAGAAGTGGCCGGTACCAGCAGTGGATTCCAGCTTGATCTTTTCGCGTGAGCCTTTGGTTGCCATGTTCGGTTCTCCTTAAGCCTGACCACGTGCGCGCAGGTCGGCGAGCACGGCATCAATGCCGTTTTTGTCGATCAGGCGGAGCGCGGCGCCGGAGACGCGCAGGCGCACCCAGCGGTTTTCAGTCTCGACCCAGAAACGGCGGTATTGCAGGTTCGGCAGGAACCGGCGCTTGGTTTTGTTGTTGGCGTGGGAAACATTGTTCCCGACCATGGGCTTCTTGCCCGTAACGTCGCAGACGCGTGCCATGAGGACACTCCGATCATTTTCAAACAGCTGGTGACCGCGAACCGGATGCCTATCCGGCTGAGCCCATCAGCCTCACCTCGCCAGGAAAGGGTGGCGGTAACCCGAAATCTGCGTCAACCCCGGTCGTACCGGGCTTTGTCAGCAAAGCCGACAATTATAACCAACCTGGAGGGAACTGCCCAGCCCGTGGGGTCAGGCCGGTTCCTGCTCCAGAAAACGCTGGGCGTCGAGCGCGGCCATGCAGCCCGTCCCGGCGCTGGTGATGGCCTGTCGGTAGACATGGTCCTGCACGTCCCCGGCTGCGAACACGCCGGGCACGCTGGTCATGGTGGCCATGCCCTGCAGGCCGGAGCGGGTGGTGATGTACCCGTCCTTCATGTCGAGCTGTCCCTTGAAGATGTCGGTGTTGGGCTGGTGGCCGATGGCAATGAAGCAGCCCTTGACGGCCACGTCTTCAGTGGCGCCGGTTTTCACGCTCTTGAGCCGAACGCCGGTCACGCCGGTCTGGTCGCCAAGGACCTCATCGAGCGTGCTGTGCAGTTTGAGTTCGATCTTGCCTGCGGCCACCTTGTCCATCAACTTGTCAACCAGGATGGCCTCGGCCTTGAAGGTGTCGCGACGGTGAACGAGGGTGACCTTGCTGGCGATGTTGGAGAGGTAGAGGGCCTCTTCGACGGCCGTGTTGCCTCCACCCACCACGCTGACTTCCTGTTCGCGGTAGAAGAAGCCGTCGCAGGTTGCGCAGCCCGACACGCCCTTGCCCATGAAGGATTCTTCCGAGGGCAGGCCCAGGTATTTGGCCGACGCGCCGGTGGCGATGATGAGCGCATCGCAGCTGTACTCGCCACTGTCGCCCTTGAGCACGAAAGGCCGCTTGCTGAAATCCACGGCGTTGATGTGATCAAAGATGATCTCGGTCTTGAAGCGCTCGGCATGCGAAAGGAAGCGCTGCATCAGGTCGGGACCCTGCACCCCTTCGGCGTCGGCAGGCCAGTTGTCCACGTCCGTGGTGGTCATGAGCTGGCCGCCCTGGGCGATGCCGGTGATGAGGACCGGGTTGAGGTTGGCGCGTGCGGCGTAAACAGCGGCCGTGTAGCCCGCTGGGCCCGATCCGAGGATGAGTACTTTCGCGTGTTTCATGTGGCGAGCCCCATCGGAATTGGAGCCAAGTGGTTTAGAGTAGTAGGGTATATGGGCGCGATCAGGCCAAAAAACAGCCCTGTGCCGAGCCCGATGTGCGAAGGTCATTGTATGAAAGAGCGCCCGCTGCGCTGGCTGAACCAAGGAATACACGCATGTCCCTTCTGTCCAATCTCGATCTCATCCGTCGAGTGCCGTTGTTCTCCACACTGACGCAGGCGCAGGCCGAGGCGGTTGCCGATTCCGTCATCAAGCGGCGCTTCAAGCGCGGCGAGTGCATCGTCGAACAAGGCAAAAAATCGAACTGCCTGGCCATCGTTCTCACCGGGCGCGCCCGCGTGGTGACCACGGACACGCGTGGTCGTGAGGTGATCCTGGCCACCATGAATCCGGGCGATTACGTGGGCGAGATGAGCCTGATCGACAACCAGCCGCATTCCGCCACGGTGAAGGCCGAGGTCCAGACCGACGTGCTGATCCTGGGCCGCACCGAATTTGCGCGTTGCCTGCCCGAGAACACCTCGATGGCATACGCCGTGATGAAGGGTCTGGTGCAGCGTCTGCGCCACGCCGACCGGAAAATCGAATCGCTCGCGCTGATGGACGTGTATGGCCGCGTCGCGCGTGCCCTGCTGGAGTTCGCCCGGCCCGACAAGGATGGCCAGCTTGTCATCAAGGACCGCGTTTCGCGCCAGGACGTGGCCAAGATGATCGGTGCTTCGCGCGAGATGGTCAGCCGTGTGATGAAGGACCTCGAAGACCGAGGATTCATCGAGCTGGCCGAGGATGGCAGCACGATCATCAAGGAACGTCTCAACTCGCTGGGCTGAGGCCCGCTGGACCCGCAAAGGGCGCCCTTTTGGCGCCCGGTCCCGACCCCTGCATGGGGTAAGCTTGCGGCAGGAAATCCGTCAGGCTCATGACCTATTCACTGAACACACTCAATGCCGATCGCAGCGCGTCGCCTGCGGTCGGTGTGTCGCGCTTTGCCCAGGAGATCGTGCTCGTGCTGGGGGCTGCCGCGTTGCTGTTCTGGCTCCTCGCGCTGTTGAGTCACTCGCTGTCCGACCCGGCATGGAGCACGACTGGGACTTCTGCCGATGTGAGCAACTGGGGGGGCCGTCTGGGTGCGCTTTTGTCCGACGGTAGCTACTACCTGCTGGGCTTTTCAGTGTGGTGGTGTTTTGTGGCGGGGGTGAGAGCGTGGTTGTCCGCCCTCGCGCGCTGGATCCGTGGGATGCAAGGCCCGACCGCCCAGGAACTCGCAGCCTTGCGACCCTGGCAGCGACCTTGGGCGCGGCGTGGCTTGTACGCGGTGGGCCTGGTGATGTTGCTCGTGGCCAGCACGGTGCTGGAATGGAGCCGGTTGTACCGCCTCGAGGCGCTGCTGCCGGACCATGCGGGTGGTGTGCTAGGTCATGCGCTCGGACCCGTGGCCACGCGATGGCTCGGCTTCAACGGCGCTGCGATCGCCATGCTCGCCCTCCTGCTGGCCTGCCTGCCAGCGGTGTTTCGGTTTTCGTGGGGCCACTGGGCAGAGGTGGTGGGCCACACCCTGGACGGATGGTTCGAGGCGCGCCGTGAAAAGCGCGAGGCGGTGGAAGACCAGCGCATCGGCGAGATGGCGGCCCGCGAGCGCGAAGAGGTGGTCAAGGTTGAACGCGTCGAAATCGAGGAACTGCACCCCACACCGGTGGTGATCGAGCCGACGCTGGTCGACGTCCCCAAGAGCGAGCGTGTGGCCAAAGAGCGCCAGAAACCACTTTTTGCCGAGATGCCCGACAGCAAGTTGCCGCAGGTGGATCTGCTCGACAGCGCCCCGCTGCACCAGGCGGGTGTGGACAGCCAGACGCTGGAAATGACCAGTCGCCTGATCGAAAAGAAGCTCAAGGATTTCGGCGTCGAGGTGAGGGTGGTGGCGGCGGCGCCTGGACCGGTGATCACGCGCTACGAAATCGAACCCGCCACCGGTGTGAAGGGTTCGCAGATCGTCAATCTGGGGCGCGATCTCGCTCGCTCGCTCTCGCTGGTGTCGATCCGCGTGATCGAGACCATTCCAGGCAAGAACCTCATGGCCCTGGAGCTGCCCAACGCCAAGCGCCAGACCATCAAGCTCAGCGAGATCCTGGGCTCCCAGGTCTACAACGACGCCAAGTCCATGTTGACCATGGGACTGGGCAAAGACATTGGCGGACAGCCCATCGTGGCGGATCTTGCCAAGATGCCGCATTGCCTGGTCGCAGGCACCACCGGTTCGGGCAAGTCGGTTGGTATCAATGCCATGATCCTGTCGCTGCTGTACAAGGCCGATGCCCGCGATGTGCGACTGTTGCTGATCGATCCCAAGATGCTCGAAATGAGCGTTTACGAAGGCATCCCGCACCTGCTGGCGCCCGTGGTCACGGACATGAAGCACGCGGCCAACGGGCTCAACTGGTGCGTGGCAGAGATGGAGAAGCGCTACAAGCTCATGAGCAAGATGGGCGTTCGAAACCTCGCCGGCTTCAACACCAAGATCGACGAGGCCACGGCACGTGGCGAAATCATCGGCAACCCATTCAGCCTCACGCCGGAGCAGCCCGAACCGCTGGAACGCCTGCCTTACATCGTGGTGGTCATCGATGAACTGGCTGACCTGATGATGGTGGTGGGCAAGAAGATCGAGGAACTCATCGCCCGCCTGGCGCAGAAGGCGCGCGCGGCGGGCATTCACCTCATCCTTGCCACCCAGCGTCCCAGCGTGGACGTGATCACCGGCCTCATCAAGGCAAACATTCCCACGCGCCTGTCGTTCCAGGTCAGCAGCAAGATCGACAGCCGAACCATCTTGGACCAGATGGGTGCCGAGAGCCTGCTGGGCATGGGCGACATGCTCTACATGCCTTCGGGCACGGGTTTCCCGATCCGGGTCCACGGCGCTTTTGTCAGCGACGACGAAGTGCACCGTGTGGTGGCCTATCTGAAAGAGCAGGGCGGTGAGCCCAACTACATCGATGGCGTGCTGGAAGGCAGCGCCGGTGATGGCGAGGGCGGTGACTTGTTCGCAGAGGGCGGCGATACCGGCGGCGAGAAGGATGCGCTCTACGACCAGGCCGTGGAAATCGTGCTCAAGGACCGCAAGGCCAGCATCTCTTACGTGCAGCGCAAGCTCAAGATTGGTTACAACCGCGCTGCCCGCCTGCTGGAAGACATGGAAAAAGCCGGGCTGGTAAGTGCGCTGACGTCCAGTGGCCAGCGCGACATCCTCATGCCCTCGCGCGGCGATTGAAGGATGCTGGCCTGCAACCAAGTGGGCGCAAACGGATCACACACCTCATGATGAAACAACTTTTTCTTGCCGGCGTCCTCGCCTGGTCGAGTTTTGGCGCTCAGGCCGACGGCATGCAGGACCTGGAGAAGTTCCTGCGTGAGGTCAACAGTGCGCAGGCCAGCTTCACCCAGGTGGTGACGTCGCCCAAGCGGAGCAACGAGACCACCGCGCGAAGCAAGACCTCCACCGGCCGCTTCGAATTCCTGCGGCCCAACCTTTTTCGGTTTCAGTACACCAAACCCTTCGAGCAGACCATCGTGGCCGACGGGCAGACGCTCTGGCTGCACGACGTCGACCTGAACCAGGTGACCTCGCGGTCGCAAAAGGATGCACTGGGCAGCACGCCTGCGGCGCTCATTGCCTCGGGCGCTGACATGAAGGCCCTCTCGGAATCGTTCGAGCTGAAGGCCGCTCCCGCACGAGAAGGCCTCGAATGGCTGGAGGCTCGGCCGAAGGACCGCAACGGCCAGTTGCAGATGGTGCGCATCGGTTTTCGCCAGGGCCAGCTGTCGGTGCTGGATATCGAGGACAGTCTCGGCCAGCGCTCCGTGCTCACCTTCAGCGAATGGCGCGACAACGCGGCGCTGAAGGCGGGCGATTTCAGGTTCCAGCCACCACCTGGCGCCTCGGTGATCCGGCCTTAGCCGGACGCCCTCTCCATGCCCGTCTCCAAGGCCGGTGCTCACGTCCCGCTGGCCGAGCGCTTGCGCCCGCGCACGCTGGCCGATGTCATCGGCCAGCAGCACATGCTGGGTGAAGGCATGGCCTTGCGGCTGGCGTTCGAATCGGGCCAGCCGCACAGTTGCATCCTCTGGGGGCCACCCGGCGTGGGCAAGACGACCATCGCGCGACTGATGGCAGATGCCTTTGATGCCCAGTTCATCACCATCAGCGCGGTGCTGGGCGGTGTGAAGGACATCCGTGAGGCCGTGGAACGTGCGGAAGCGGCCCGCAGCGGGCTTGCGTCGCAACGCACCATCCTGTTCGTGGACGAGGTGCACCGGTTCAACAAGAGCCAGCAGGACGCCTTTCTGCCCCATGTGGAAAGTGGCCTGTTCACCTTCATCGGCGCCACGACCGAAAACCCTTCGTTTGAAGTGAATTCGGCCTTGCTGTCCCGCGCAGCGGTGTACGTGTTGCAACCCCTCACCGAAGACGATCTGCGCCAGATCGTGGCCAAGGCACGCGCGATCGATGCCGTGCCGCCGGTGGAGGAAGCGGCGGTCGACCGGCTCATTGCCTACGCAGACGGCGACGCGCGCCGTTTGCTCAACACGCTGGAAACGCTCGCGGTGGCGGCCGATAGCGAGAAACTGGCCGAAGTCACCGATGCCTGGTTGCTCAAGGTGCTGGGCGAACGCATGCGGCGTTACGACAAAGGCGGCGAGCAGTTCTACGACACGATCAGCGCGCTGCACAAAAGCGTGCGCGGATCAGACCCGGACGCCGCACTGTATTGGCTCGTTCGCATGCTGGACGGCGGCGCAGACCCCCGCTACATGGCGCGACGCCTCATCCGCATGGCCAGCGAAGACATCGGCCTGGCGGACCCGCGCGCCTTGCGCCTGGCGCTGGATGCGGCCGAAGTCTACGAACGGCTGGGCAGTCCGGAAGGCGAACTGGCGCTGGCGGAATGCGTGGTCTATCTGGCCGTCGCCCCCAAGTCCAACGCGGTGTACAAGGCCTTCAACGCGGCCAAGGCGTTCGTCAAGAAGGATGGCACGCGTCCTGTGCCCATGCACCTGCGCAACGCGCCGACGAAACTCATGAAGTCGCTCGACTACGGCAAGGGGTATCGATACGCGCACGATGAGGACGGCGGATTTGCCGCAGGTGAGAGTTACCTGCCAGAAGGCATGCCAGAACCTGGTTTCTACAAGCCGGTGGATCGTGGCCTGGAACTGCGCATTGGTGATAAGTTGCGTGAGCTCAAGCGGCGCAACGATCAAAATAACTAATGGAACGCCTGACCCTCTGATGCTGTGGTCCTGCCCTGGGTGAATTCAGGGTAAACCCGCGCCCGTTAAGGGCTTACACGCATGGGGGGCCCCAAAACGCCTCGCTACAATCGCCCACCAACCCGCAGTCTGTCCTGTTACAAGGTCGAGTCTGGCGGGTTTTTTGCTAGGTTGAAGCAGGCCATGGCGCACAACGCAAGTGGCTGATCACAAACACGGAGAACCTTCATGGAAGTATTGCTTCAGCAGATCATCAACGGTCTGGTGCTGGGCAGCATGTATGCGCTCGTGGCCCTGGGTTACACCATGGTCTACGGCATCATCGGGCTGATCAACTTTGCGCACGGCGACGTGCTGATGGTGGGGGCCCTGACCAGCTGGACCGTCATCGGCTGGATGATGGACGCCTCCACTGGCCTGCCGACCTGGCTGGTCCTCCTTTTCGCCACCATCATCGCCATGGTGGTCTGCGCGGTCCTGAACTTCTCGATCGAGAAGCTCGCCTACCGGCCGCTGCGCAACTCGAACCGGCTCGCTCCCCTCATCACGGCGATCGGCATGTCGCTTCTGCTGCAGACGTTTGCCATGATCATCTGGGCCCCGAATCCGAAGTCCTATCCCTCGATGCTCTCGCGTGAGCCGATCGAATTCGCTGGCGCGGTGGTGTCGGTCACCCAGGTCGTCATCCTGGCCACCACGGCCGTGACGCTCGCGTTCCTGATGTGGCTGGTCAACCGCACGAACCTCGGCCGGGCCATGCGCGCCACGGCAGAAAACCCGCGCGTCGCTGCGCTCATGGGCATCAAGCCCGACGTGGTCATCTCGGCCACCTTCATCATCGGCGCGATGCTCGCGGCGATTGCCGGCGTGATGTGGGCTTCCAACTACGGCACGGTGCAGCACGCGATGGGCTTCATGCCCGGGCTCAAGGCCTTCGTGGCCGCCGTCATGGGTGGCATCGGCAACCTGGCTGGCGCAGTGGTCGGTGGCATCGCACTGGGTCTGATCGAGTCGCTCGGTGCCGGCTACCTGGGCAAGCTGACCGGCGGTGTGCTGGGCAGCCAGTACACCGACATCTTCGCTTTCATCGTGCTGGCCATCGTCCTCACGCTGCGCCCCTCGGGCCTGCTGGGTGAACGCGTGGCAGACCGCGCCTGACCGCAAGGAGAAGCACCATGATGAACACGAAAACCGGCAAACTCATCGTCTTCCTGATCGCGGCCGCAGCCTTGCTGCTGTTGCCCATCATCCTGCAATCCACCGGCAGCAACTCCTGGGTCCGCATCCTGGACATTGCGCTGCTCTATGTTCTGCTGGCTCTGGGCCTGAACATCGTGGTGGGCTACGCGGGCCTGCTGGACCTGGGGTACATCGCGTTCTTCGCGGTGGGCGCCTACGTCTTTGCCCTGCTGGGTTCGCCTCACCTGGCCAACACGTTCCCCGCCATCCAGGCCATGTTCCCGGATGGGCTGCACTACAGCATCTGGTGGGTGATGATCCTGGCGGCGGTGATCGCGGGCGTGGTGGGCATGATCCTCGGAGCGCCCACGCTGAAGCTGCGTGGCGACTACCTGGCCATCATCACGCTGGGCTTTGGCGAGATCATCCGCATCTTCCTGCTCAACATGGACCGCCCGGTGAACATCACCAACGGGCCCAAAGGCATCAGCCAGATCGACACGATCTCGGTGTTCGGGCTGGACCTGGGCAAGCGGCTCACCATTGGCGACTACACCTTCCAGCCGGTCACGCTGTATTACTACCTGTTCCTGTTCTTCGTGGTGCTGGCGGTGATCATTTCCTACCGCCTGCAGGATTCGCGCATCGGCCGTGCCTGGATGGCCATCCGTGAAGACGAGATCGCTGCCAAGGCCATGGGCCTGAACACCCGCAACCTCAAGCTGCTGGCCTTTGGCATGGGCGCTTCCTTCGGCGGCGTCTCCGGCGTGTTGTTCGCATCGTTCCAGCGCTTCGTCTCGCCGGAGTCCTTCTCCTTGATGGAGTCGGTGATGGTGGTGGCGATGGTGGTGCTCGGGGGCATTGGCCACATTCCAGGCGTGATCCTGGGGGCCCTGCTGCTGGCCGGACTGCCAGAGCTGCTGCGCCATGTGGCCCATCCACTCACGGCCATGACCGACGGGCGCCTGGCGCCCGAGATCCTGCGCCAGCTGCTCATTGCGCTGGCCATGGTCGTGGTCATGCTCATCCGTCCCAAAGGCTTGTGGCCCGCGCCCGAGCACGGCAAGTCCTTGAGCAAGTGAGCGGAGAAGAAAAATGAGCGACACCATTCTCAAGGTAGCGAATGTTTCCAAGCGCTTTGGCGGCCTGCAGGCCCTGAGCGACGTGGGCATTGAAATCAAGCGTGGCCAGGTCTATGGCCTGATCGGTCCCAACGGTGCCGGCAAGACGACGTTCTTCAACGTGCTGACCGGCCTGTACACACCCGACAGTGGTTCCTTTGAACTCGCAGGCAAGCCCTACACCCCCAGTGCGGTGCACGAAGTGGCCAAGGCCGGCATCGCCCGGACGTTCCAGAACATCCGGCTGTTTGCCGAAATGACCGCGCTGGAAAACGTGATGGTGGGTCGCCACGTGCGCACCCATTCGGGCCTGATCGGCGCGGTGCTGCGCACCCCTGGATTCAAACGCGAGGAGGCCGCCATCACTGCGCGGGCGCGCGAACTGCTGGCGTACGTCGGCATCGAGAAATTTGCCGATTACAAGTCGCGCACGCTCAGCTATGGCGACCAGCGCCGCCTGGAGATCGCGCGAGCCCTCGCCACCGATCCGCAGTTGATTGCGCTCGACGAGCCGGCTGCCGGCATGAACGCGACCGAGAAGATCCAGCTGCGCGAGTTGATCGACCGCATCCGCAAGGACAACCGCACCATCCTGCTGATCGAGCACGATGTGAAGCTGGTGATGGGGTTGTGCGACCGCGTCACGGTGCTCGACTACGGCAAACAGTTGTCGTCAGGCACCCCTGCCGATGTGCAGAAGGACCCGAAGGTGATCGAGGCTTACCTCGGCACGGGTGGCCACTGATCAAGGATTCATGCAAATGGCAAACACACTCCTCAAAATCAGCGGCCTGAAGGTGTCCTATGGCGGCATCAAGGCCGTCAAGGGCGTCGATCTGGAAGTGCGCGAGGGCGAGCTGATCTCCCTCATCGGCTCCAACGGCGCCGGCAAGACCACCACCATGAAGGCGGTGACCGGTTCCCTGGCCTACGAAGCCGGCGACATCGAATACCTCGGCCAGAGCATCAAGGGCAAAGGCGCCTGGGACCTCGTCAAACAGGGCCTGGCCATGGTTCCGGAAGGCCGCGGGGTCTTCACGCGCATGAGCATCACCGAGAACCTGCAGATGGGCGCCTACATCCGCAAGGACAAGGCTGGCATCGCGCAGGACATCGAGCGCATGTTCGGCATCTTCCCCCGCCTGCGCGAACGCAAGGACCAGCTGGCCGGCACCATGAGCGGTGGCGAACAGCAGATGCTCGCCATGGCACGCGCCCTCATGAGCCAGCCCAAAGTGCTGCTGCTCGACGAGCCGTCCATGGGGCTGTCGCCCATCATGGTCGACAAGATCTTCGAGGTGGTGCGCGATGTGTCGGCACAAGGCGTGACCATCCTGCTGGTGGAGCAGAACGCACGCCGCGCCTTGCAGATTGCCGACCGTGGCTATGTGATGGATTCCGGCGAAATCATCATGACGGGCAATGGCCGCGACATGCTGGACGACCCCAAGGTGCGGGCCGCCTATCTAGGCGAATGAGGCCGTGGCGGACGCAAGTCCGCTCAAAACTACAATCGAGGGTTGCGCACACCAGTGCCCAACCCTCTTTTCATTCATGACCGAAGCCCAAACTCCCGATTCCGGCGCGCCCGCGCACGACGACAACCAGCTCATTGCGGAACGCCGCGAGAAGCTCAAGGCCTTGCGGGAATCGCAGAAGCAGGGACTGGGCGTGGCCTTTCCCAACGATTTCAAACCCGCCCACAAGGCCGCCGACCTGGTCGAGAAGTACGGCGAGTCGACCAAGGAAGCGCTGGAAGCCGAGCCGGTGCGCGTCAGCGTGGCAGGCCGGATGATGCTCAAGCGGGTCATGGGCAAGGCCAGCTTCGCCACCGTGCAGGACGCTTCGTTCGGCCCGTCGGGCGGACGCATCCAGATCTATGTGAACAACGATGGCGTGGGCGAGGCGACGCACCAGGCCTTCAAGCATTGGGACCTGGGTGACATCATCGGGGTGGAAGGTGTGCTCATGCGCACCCGCACGGGCGAACTCACGATCCAGGCCGACGGCATCCGCCTGATCACCAAGAGCCTTCGGCCCTTGCCTGACAAGTTCCACGGCATCGCGGACCAGGAGATCAAGTACCGCCAGCGCTATGTGGACCTCATGACCGACGAGGCGGCTCGCAAGCGCTTCATGGCTCGCAGCCAGGCGCTCTCCAGCATCCGCGATTTCATGGTGAGCCATGGTTTCCTGGAGGTGGAAACGCCGATGCTGCACCCCATTCCCGGCGGGGCGAACGCGAAGCCTTTCAAGACGCACCACAACGCGCTGGATCAGGAAATGTTCCTGCGCATCGCGCCCGAGCTGTACCTCAAGCGGCTGCTGGTGGGTGGCTTCGATCGGGTGTTCGAGATCAACCGCAACTTCCGCAACGAAGGCATCAGCGTCCGCCATAACCCCGAATTCACCATGATGGAGTTCTACGCGGCGTACTGGAATTACCAGGACCTGATGGACTTCAACGAGCAACTCATTCGCCATGTGGTGCGCCGCGTGCGGGGCGACGAACCGCTCACGTACCAGGGCCAGCCCGTCGATGTGGAGTCCCCGTTCGAGCGGTTGACGATCCGCGAAGCGATCAGCAAGTACACCGATGCGGGCGACCTTGTGGACGATGCCGCCTGGCTCACTGGTCAGCTGAAAAAGCTGGGCCTGAGCGAGGAAAAACACCAGCTCTCCGGTCGCAGTCTTGCGAGCCTGCAGGTGATGTACTTCGAAGAGAAGGTCGAGGACAAGCTCTGGAACCCGACCTTCATCATGGACCACCCGACCGAGATTTCGCCGCTGGCGCGCGCGAACGACGCCAACCCTGAAGTGACCGAGCGCTTCGAGCTTTACATCACGGGTCGTGAGTTCGGCAATGCGTTTTCGGAGCTCAACGACGCCGAAGACCAGGCCGCGCGCTTCCAGGCACAGGCCTCAGCCAAGGATGGAGGCGATGAAGAAGCGATGTACTACGACGCGGACTACATTCGCGCGCTCGAGTACGGCATGCCGCCCGCTGGCGGATGCGGCATCGGCATCGACCGCCTGATGATGTTGCTGACCGACAGTCCGAGCATTCGTGATGTGATTCTTTTTCCCGCGCTGCGCCGCGAAAACTGACGCCGCTGCAGGTGCCATGAAAGAAGCCGCCCGCAGGCGGCTTCTTTTTTGGGTAAACCCGTTCAGGCGTAGGCGGCCAATGCCTTGCGCATCTTCTTCATGGCGGCCACTTCAATCTGGCGAACGCGCTCGGCGCTCACGCCGTACTCGGCCGCCAGCTCGTGCAAGGTCATGCCACCAGAGCCGTCGTCGTTCACCTTCAACCAGCGCTCGCTGACGATGCGGCGCGAGCGCTCGTCGAGCTCACCCATCGCCATGGCCACGCCTTCGGTGGCCAGCAGGTCGCGCTGGGCAGACTCCAGCACGGCAGTCGGCTCGTGCGTGGCGTCGGCCAGGTAGGCAATGGGCCCGAAGCTGTCTTCGCCGTCGTCGCCGGGAGCGGGGTCCAGCACCACGTCACCGCCTGAGAGGCGTGTTTCCATCTCGCGCACTTCTTCGGGCTTCACGTTCAGCTCGCGGGCCATCACGCCCACTTCGCCGTCGGACAGCACATCGCGGTGGGTGTCGCCATCCAGCGCGTCAGCCCGGAAGCCCTGCTTGCGCGAGCGCAGGTTGAAGAAGAGCTTGCGTTGTGCCTTGGTGGTCGCGAGCTTGACCATGCGCCAGTTCTTCAGCACGTATTCGTGAATCTCGGCCTTGATCCAGTGCATGGCGTAGCTCACCAGCCGCACGCCCTGGTCAGGGTCGAACCGCTTCACGGCCTTCATCAGGCCGACGTTGCCTTCCTGGATCAGGTCGCCGTGCGGCAGGCCGTAGCCCAGGTACTGGCGGGAGATGGAAACGACCAGGCGCAGGTGGGACATCACCAGCTGGCCGGCGGCGTCGATATCGTTGTCGTCGCGCAGGCGGCGAGCGGCCTGCTGTTCCTGCTCGAGCGTGAGCAAGGGCAGGCGGTTCACCGCGGAAATGTAGGCGTCCAGGTTGCCCAGGGGCGGCACCAGCGCCCACGGGTTGGCCACGGCGAGCGAGCCGTTGGCAGCAGAGGCGACAGGAGCGAGAGCGTGAGACATGAGAACCCTCCTCAGGTGTTCGGCCAAGAATATTAGCACTCTCTAGGATCGAGTGCTAAGACCGAAGTTCCTGGCCTCATGGGGCGGCCGTGTTCGGCGTCGACTGGCGCTTCCCCGCCGGGGCGAGGCGTCCAGAGTGAAAGCCTTAAGTCCTTGATTTAAAACAGTTTTCAGGACTCCTGAAGCTTGAGCATCCAATGAAAGGTGGCGCGGGCGATGACGATGCCGTCCTCGGAGCGAGCATTCACGTCCACGGCCACTTCGGCACGTCCCAGTTGCCGAAGGTCCTTCAAAAGGGCCTCCAGATCGTCCACCAGGGTGGCGTGGGCCGTGAACAGGCCTTTCGCGGGTTTCAGGTAGGACATCCGGGCCTCCTTCACCACGAACCGGGTCTGCATGATCATCGGCAGCAGGGCTCCCGCCAGTGCCGCGCCCGAGGCCGTCTCGCAGGTGGTGAACAGCACGCCCGCGTGGAACGTCCCGACGTGGTTCAGGAGGTCGGGGGATTCTTTCACGCTCGCGTGCGCCTGCCCCTTGTCCAGCGCATCGACCGAGATGCCCAGCCAGCGGGCGAAAGGCACGCTGCGGCTCATTTGTTTGCGGACGATGTCGAACATGATCTTGGGGCTCCATTGCGTGGCGAGATGGATGAGTTTCTGGCTGACTTGCATGGTGGTGCGGGGTGGGATGCGGTGACGCCAGTCTGGAAATCGCGCGTCCGCTGAACGTCCGCTGGCTTCTTCCGGTCCGACGCACGGGCAACCGGGGTCCTGCGGGACCCCTACAATTTTTTGCCATGTCCAGCGCCGCTCCGATCCATGCGATGCCTGCGGCGTCGAACCGCGTCGCCGCGTCGCCGCACCGCGTCGACGTCCGTTGCAAGGGCTACCCCGGCATCTGGATCGATGGGCAGGCGCGGCCACTCAAGCTCAAACGCGGGCTCGCGCTCGTCGTGTACCTCAGTGAGTTGTCGAGACCGGTCGCCCGCAACCAGCTGGCCGACACCTTGTGGCCTGACGCAGCACCCGACACGGCCCGCGCGCGGTTGCGCCGCCTGTGTCACGAAGTCAATGGCGTCCTCGGGCTCGACCTGGTGGTCGGCGACGCCGACGCCTTGTGGCTCGACGGCGTGGCAGAGGGACCCGTCTCGGATGTCGAGCGCATCCGCCAGGGCGCACAACAACTGCTGGCGACGCCGAACGAAGCCCGGTCGCGCGAGTCGCTGGAGCTACTGCTCGCGAGCGATTCCCACCGCCTGCTGGACGGCTTCGAGCTGGACTCCGACGTTTTCCATGCGTGGCTGGACGTGCGGCGCAGCGAACACGAACGCCTCGTGGTGCGCGCGCTCAGCCGGGCGGCGGAACACCTTTGCGCCAGTGGCCAGCCGGCGCTGGCCGCTGAGGCGGCGGCTCGGCTGATCGCCATTGACGCGCTGGCGGACCTGGGTCACGCCGTGATGCTGACGGCTCGCTCCCAGCTGGGCGATGCGGCCGGGGTCGAGGCGGCGTATTTCGCCTGCGCCGAGGTGCTGCGCAACGAACTCGGCATCCGGCCTTCTGCGCACATCGAGGCGGCCTACGCGGACGCGCGCACGCAGCTCACGCTGTTGCCAGACCAGCGCACAGCGCGCCCCCGCCTGTCGCCTCCCATCCGGTTCGCAGACACCGAAGATGGCTCGGTGGCCTACCTGGAGCTCGGTGGTGGCGACACCACGCTGGTGATCCTCTTCGGTCTCTGGTCGCACCTGGAGGTGTCCTGGGAAGAGCCCCGCATCCGCGCCGTCCTGGATCGTCTGGCCCGCTCCTTTCGCGTGGTGCTCGTGGATCGCCGTGGCACCGGCCTGTCTGACCGGGTCGATCAGCAGCAGTCCACGCGCGCCGGCGTGGAAGACATCGATGCGGTGCGCCGGGCCTTGGGAACAGAGCAACTGTGGCTCCTCGGCAATTCGGTCGGAGGCGCGATCGCCATTGAGTACGCGTCGGTGTTTCCCACCCGTGTCAGGGGCTTGGTGCTCTATGGAACCGGCGCGCGTGGCACCTGGTCGCCCGACTACCCGTGGGCGCTCACGGAGCAGCAGCAGAAGAAGTGGCTGAGCCAGTTGCAGTCTTCCTGGGGTGGCGCCACCAGCCTCGCGCAGTTCGCTCCGTCGATGGCGCAAGACCAGGCCACCCGAGACTGGTGGGCGCGGATGCTGCGGCAGTCGGCTTCGAAGAACGGCATTCCGCTGCTGTTGCGCGCACTCGGTGGGATGGACGTTTGCGCTCGCCTTCCCGAACTTCAGGTGCCCACGCTGGTGCTGCAGCGCGAGGGCGATCTCATCGTGCGCGAAGGTGCGGCGCGCTATCTGGCCCAGCACATTCCCGGCGCCCGGCTGGTGCTGCTCGAGGGAATGGACCATCCCCTCTGGTATGGCGATACCGGCGCCGTGCTCGACGAGATCGAGCGCTTCATGCAGGTGCAGCACCCGGTCCCTTGAGGCGAAGGACTGTCAGCGGACGGTCGCTTCCTAAGCTGGTTGTGTCGGTTGGCCCTGCGGCCGATGCCGATGCCCGACAACCTGTCGGGCCCACCTTCCATGTCCCTCAGGAGAACCATTGTGATTTTCAAAGACCTTCGCGGCGAAGCGCTGTCCACCGCGCACGCGTCCTCGGCCGCCGCGTACAACCAGACCCTCGACCTGCTCAACAGCTTCCGCGCCGACCCGGTCGCCGCGCTCGCGCCGGCACTGGAACAAGACCCCGACTTCATATCGGGCCATCTTCTGATGGGCGCCATGATGCTGGCGACCTATGACCCGCAGATGAATGCACCTGCGCTCGCCAGCCTGCATCAGGCCGCAGCCAGTCCACTGGCGCCGACCGCGCGAGAGCAGTCGCTGCACGCGGCGCTGCGCGTCTGGGCCGAAGGCGACATGAAAGAGGGGAGCCGTCGGCTCGACCGTCACCTGTTCGATCATCCGCGCGACCTGCTGGCCTTGCAGCTCGCCCACACCGCCGACCTGGCGCTGGGCCAGACGACGATGCTGCGCGACCGCATCGCGCGTGTGCTGCCCGCCTGGAACGAAAGCGACGCTGGTTATGGCTACGTGCTGGGCATGCAGGCCTTCGGGCTTGAAGAGTGCCACGCCTACGAGCAGGCCGAGGAAGTGGGCCGGCGCGCCGTGGCGCTGCAGCCGCACGACACGTGGGCGATCCATGCGGTGGCCCACGTCTGCGAAATGCAGGGCCGCGCGGCCGACGGCATCCAGTGGATGAACGCCACGCGCGCCACCTGGGAGGCCAACAACGGTCTGGCCGTTCACAACCACTGGCACCTGGCGTTGATGCACCTGGCCCGTGGCGAACACGCTGCTGCGCTCGCGCTGTACGACCAGGCTGTGGTGCCTTCGCCCACCGCGTTGGCGCTGGATCTTGCCGACGCCAGCGCGCTGCTGTGGCGCCTGGCCATGCGCGGGGTGGATGTGGGGCCACGGTGGGCATCGCTCGCTCAGCGCTGGCGTGCGCAGGGCCTCTTCGGCGCCGTGGGCTTCCTCGACGTGCATGCTGGCGTCAGCTTCGCTGCCGCCGGTGATCGGGAAGGCCTCACGCAGTTGGCGCGCGCCGCTGCGGCAGCGCAGGAGCGCCCCGGTGCGCATGCCGAATGGAGCGCGGTGGCCATTCCTGCCCTTGATGGCGTTGCTGCCATGGCAGCGGGTGAGCACGCGCGCTGCGTGGATCTGCTCCTCCCGGTCCTGCCGGTCGCCCAGGCGCTGGGCGGAAGCCATGCCCAGCGCGACCTGCTCGCACTGACGGCGCAGGAGGCGGCCCGTCGCAGCGGCCAGCACGCAGTGGTGCAGGCGTTGCAGGCGCAGCGGCAGGTTCACCACCTGCCGATCACGACGCTGACGAGCGACATGCCCTGGCGCACGTCTGAGCGCCGCACCACGCCGGCCTGAAGTCTTCCATCACCCTGGACGCAGGATGGCACGCGGTCCCCGGACCGCGTGCCCGAGCCATCCACACACGCCGCCTTGCGGGCGGTTGCAGGATCACCATGAACACCACGCACACCCTTTACTTTTTTGGCCGGCTGCTTCGCAGCGCTCGCGCGATTCAGGGGCCTCAAGCCACCACCGTCAGGATGAAGAAGAACGAGCTGTTGTCCATCGCACGGCCGTTGGGTTGCCGCATCGACTGCATTCAAGGTGGGGTATGGATCACCCAGGACAGCGACGAACGCGACACTTTGCTGTCTGCGGGCGAGCACCACGTGGCTGACCGCCGAACGCGCCTGATCGTGCAGGCGCTGGAAGCCGGTGTGGTGCGGATTGCCGCGCGGGCGGCCTGAACTCAGGGATGCGTCTGCAGCGTGCGGGCGCCGCGCGCCTCGCAGCGCGCCATCAGGCGCTGGTTCATCTTGCTGTGGGGCCGCGCGGCGATGCGCTCGTCAACGAGTGAACGCGCCAGTTCCCACTGACCGTCGCGCATGCTGGCTTCCAGCAAGGTCTGGTGGACCAGGTCGCACTGGGCCCGGCTTCCACCGCAGTGCTGCGACAGGTGACGGTGCTGCAACATGCATTCCACCGCTGCGGCGTAGTCGCCGGCACCAAAGCGCCACACGGCCTCGCACACCGGCAGCGCGGCGTGCGCGATGAGGCCATGAAGATCCCCGGTTCGCTCTGCACTCGCGCGCAGTGCGTCCATCACCCACTTGGCGTGCTGGTGTCGGCCGGCACCCACATAGGCCAGGATGGCGTGTGTGTCGTTGAAGGGCCGCAGACCGCGTTCAGGCACCACGGCCCAGGCACCGGCCACACGCTGCCATCGATCGACCGTATCGATCCCGCGCAACTGCAGGCGCCACAGCAGTGCCGACGCATCCACCAGCGCGGGCACGCTGGCGCCGGGCGCTGAGGGCAGAAACGCATCCAGGATGCGCAAGGCCGATTCGACATCGTCCAGGTCCAGGTGGCACAAAGCCTGGTGCCACCACAGGTGCGGGGCGTAGCCCGAGCTGCTCGTCCATGCGGACGACCTTTCTTCCAGCCAGGCAATGCCTTCGTGCGACTTTCCCTGCATGTCCAGCGCGTGGGCCACGGCGTGCACCGCCGCCGCGTTGCGACCATCAAGTCTCAGGGCCTGCGTCCCGGCTTCCACTGCGCCTTCGTGATCGCCGTTCTCGGCCAGGCCGAAGGCATGCATGCCCAGCACGTGGCCATACCCGGGCATGCGTTCGTGCCAGTGCGCCAGTGCCGTGGCGATGCGGTCGCGCAATTGCAGCGTGCGGCCCCACTGGAGGTCACCGAAATGCGCGACGCGCAGCGCCAGTGTGTCCAGCGGATCCAGGCATGCGATCTCTCCATAGAGCTGGAGCGACGCCTTGAGATCGCGTTCAAGCCAGGCGCGCGCTGCGGCCAGGTGCCGCCGATCGCGCTCGCTGGCCGATTCTGCGGGCAAGGCCTCGGCCAGGTGCAGGGTGCGGGCCAGTGCAGGCAGCGTGTCCTCGCTGCCTGCCATCACGAGCAGAGCGGCGTGCAGGCAGTGTCCCGCTGCAAAGTGGGGATGCGACCACATCAGCGCCTGGGCGCCCGCCATGGGATCGCCCTGACCGGTGTGCAGCATGGTCAAGAGTTGGTCCAGCGCCTCCTGCGGCCGCGCGGCCGGGCCTGGCAGGGGTCGGGCGTGCTGGTGAGTGGATGAGCACACGGCCGCTCACCGCCCCGGCGCTGACATGGCCAATCCCACCAGCAGAAGCGTGGTCATGACCATGCCGAAGTGGACCACCGAGGCCAGCAGTTCGCGCCCGCGCCACCACGGGGAACGCCTCGCTTGCCGGGAGGAACGGGAAAAAGCGGTGAGACACCAGCTCGAAAGCCATGACATGGCGAACTCCATCGAAAAAGATGGATGCAAGCTTAGGAAGTCCGGGTCCGCTGAGCGTCTTTCGCGGCGCGTCAGATCACGCTGAAACGAAACTCCGTGGTGCCGCGGTAGGGCCGCGCCTTGGTGACCAAGTTCTGCGGCAGCGCCGGACAGTTGGGGGCGTTGGGGAAATGCTGGGGTTCGAGGCACACCGCTGTGCGCGGGCGATGCGCGATGCCGAGCTTGCCCACGTCCGGCTTCTCCGACGAGCCGAGTTGCCCGGCGGTGTAGACCTGCAGGAGGGGCTCGCTCGTCCACACCTCGAGCGCTCTGCCGCTGCCCGGGCTGCTGAGTCGGGCGCACAGGCGAGTGGCGTCCGAAGGGTGGGGGTCCAGCGGATAGCTGAGGTCGATGTCGGGCAACGAGCCCAGGAGTTTCGGGGTTCGCAGGTCGTGCACGTGGCCGTCCAGCAACACCAGGGCACCGGTGGCAATGCCGTCACTGCCCGTGGCCAGCACCGTGCTGGCGCAAGGTACCTGCAGCACATGCTCGTCGATGCGCCGGCCATGCCCCACACCATCGAGGTTGAAGTAGATGTGGCTCGTGAAGCTGGCGGGGCCGGGATCGTCCAGCGCGGTGGCCAGGTGCTCGATCACCAGTGCGTTGTCATCGTCCAGGCGGTAGGTGAGCTGCAGGTCCAGCGTACCGGGGAAGTCGTCTTCGGCGGTGAGGAACCGGTGGTGAAGCACCAGCGTCCGCGCGTCGGGCTGCGTGGCGTCGAAGACGCGGTGACGCGCGCCGCGCGGGCCACCGTGAATGCAGTGTTCGCCGGCATTGGGGGTCAGGCGGTGCTCGCGGCCATCCAGGGTGAAACGCGCGCCGCCAATGCGTCCGGCGTAGCGCCCGACGAAAGCGCCCATGGATGGCGAGCCCGCGATCACCGCGTCCAGGCTGTCATAGCCGAGCGCCACGTCGGCCAGCTCGCCCTGGCGGTCGGGAACGACGATCTGCAGCACCTTGGCGCCCAGGTTGGTCACGGCCACCACCATGCCGCGTGCATTGCGCAGAAAGAACAGTGCGGTGGGTCGGCCGTCGACCGCGCCGTGAAAGCGTGCCGGATCGAGCAGGGGGAAAAAAAAGGGAGGCGGGTTCATGCGCCCCATTGTGGCCCGAGCGCGTGGACCCTCGCCTCGCCTGCGTTCAGTCGAGCTTGATGTTGGCCTGCGTCACCACCTCTGCCCAGCGCTTGCGCTCGCGCTCGAAGAAGCGGTCCTGTTCGGCAGACTGCATGGTGACGACTTCGGCACCCTGACCGGTCAGGCGCGCGCGCACGTCGGGGCTGCGGATGGCCTTGATCAGTTCGGCATTGAGACGCGCAATGACGGCTGCCGGTGTGCCGTTGGCCACCAGCGCGCCCTGCCAGGTGCCGGATTCGAAGTCGGTCACGCCTTGCTCGGCCAGCGTGGGCACGTCACCCACCAGCGGCATGCGCGTCTTCTTGGAGATGCCGAGCACCTTCAGGCGCCCGCTCTGCACGTGCGGCAAGGTGGCGAGCATGCCGTTCATGATCACCTGGGTCTGGCCCGCCACCGTGTCGGCGACGGCCTGCGAACCGCCTTTGTAGGGCACGTAGGTCCACTTGGCGCCGGTGGCACGTTCCACCGCCACGCCCGCCACGTGCGGCGCACTGCCCACCGCGGTGACCGCGAAGTTCAGGTCGGAGGTCTTGGACAGGACCACCAGTTCCTTGAGCGAGTTCGCCTTCACCGAAGGGTGCACGGCCAGCATGTGCGGCGAGTAGGCCAGCATGGTCACGCCACGCAGGTCCTTGCCCGGGTCGAACGACAGCTTGGTGTAGACCGAAGGGCTGATGGCCAGCGCGCCCACATCGCACAACAGGATGGTGTGGCCATCCGGGGCCGACTTGGCCACCAGGTCGGCGCCGAGGTTGCCGTTGGCGCCAGGGCGGTTTTCCACGATGACCGACTGGCCCAGGCTTTCGGAGAGCGGCTGGCTGATGGCGCGCGCGATGATGTCCGAGGAGCCGCCGGGCGGGTAGGGCACGATGATGCGAACGGCCTTGTTCGGGAAGCTCTGGGCGTGGGCAGGCAGTCCCACCGTGGCCATGACGGCGGAGGCAGCGATGAGTTGGCGGCGGTTCAGTGACATGGAGATCTCCTTGGGGTTCATTTGAAGAGGCTGGGGAGCCAGAGCGAAAACGCGGGGACGTAGGTCACGAGCATCAGACAGACGCCGAGTGCGCCATAGAACGGCGCGATGGTTCGCATGACCTGGCCCACCGAAATGCCACCGATGGCGCAGCCCACGAATTGCACAGACCCGACCGGTGGCGTGTTCAGGCCCAGGGCGCAATTGATCAGCATGACGATGCCGAACTGGATCGGATCCATGCCGAACTGCATCGCGATGGGCAGGAAGATGGGCGTGCAGATCAGGATGGTGGCGGCCATGTCGAGGAAGGTGCCCAGCACGAACAGCAACAGGTTGATCATGAGGAAGATCACCCACGGCTTGTCCGACACCGACTTCATGAGTTCACCGGTCACCTGGGGCACTTCATAGAGCGCCATGAAGTAACCGAACGCAGCCGAAATGCCGATCAGCAGCAGCACCACGCCCGTGGTCTTGCAGGCCTTGGCGCAGGCCTTGAGGAAGTTGTGCCAGGTCAGCGAGCGGTACACCAGCGTGGTGATCAGCAATGCCCAGGCCACGGCGATGGAAGCGGATTCGGTGGCGGTGAATGCGCCAGAGAGGATGCCGGCCAGGATGATCACGACCACCAGCAACCCAGGCAGCGAAGCCAGGAACGCGGCCAGCACGATGTTCCAGCCCACGAAGCCGCCCGCACGCACCGGATAGCCTCGCCGGATGGCGACCCAGTAGGCCGCTGCCAGGTTGCAGACCGTGAGCAGCACCGCGGGCAGGAGGCCCGCCAGCATCAGGCTGAGGACGCTCACCGAGGCGATGCCGGATGTCGCCAGCGTGAAAATGATGAGGTTGTGCGAGGTCGGCATGATGGCGCCGACCAGTGCCGCGTGGGTGGTGACGTTGACGGCGTAGTCCGCGTCGTACCCTTCCTTCTTCATCAGCGGGATCATCACCGAGCCGATGGCCGACACATCGGCCAGCGGCGAGCCGGCGACCCCGCCGAAGATGGTGCAGCCCAGCACGTTGCTCATGCCCAGTCCGCCGCGCACGTGGCCCACCAGGCTGTTGGCAAAACGCACGATGCGGTCGGCGATGCCGCCGTACAGCATGAGCTCCCCGGCAAACACGAAGAACGGGATGGCCAGAAAACTGAACACCTGCATGCCGCCCACCATCTTCTGGAACACCAGCGCCACGGGCAGGCCCGCAGCGATGATGGTGACGATGGAGGACAGACCGATGGCAAACGCCACCGGGACGCCGATCAGCAGCAACAGGGTGAAGCTGACGGCGAGGATGGTCAATTCCATGAGGGCTCCACCGTGTCGCCGCGCAGCAAGGCCAGGAAGTGCTCCACCGAGAACATGACGATGAGCACGCCGGCGATCATCAGGGGAATGAAATCCATGGCTTCACTCACACCCAGGAGCGGCTTCACTTGCGACCATTTGGCCTGGGCCCAGATCCAGCCCCCATAGACCATGATCGCGCCGAACGTGCCCACCAGCACATGGATGAGCAACTCCACCCGTTGTCGCCATCGGTCCGGCAGCAGTGCCACCATGGACTCCAGACCGATGTGCCCGGCGTCGCGCACGCCCACCGCCACGCCCAGCGCCGTCACGTAGAGCACCAGCAGCAGGGCCAGGGCTTCGGCCCAGGTGGGGGTGTCGTTCATGACGTAGCGGCCGATGACCTGGTATTGCACGCAGAGCACGAGCGCGATCAGTCCGATCACCGCCAGCATCAGACTGAGCCGGGACAGGCCGGCGCAGAGCCTGGTGTACATGGGTTACTTGGAGTCCTGGATCGACTTGACCAGGCGTTTGAGATCCGGCGTGGTCATGAACTTGTCGTACACCGGGCCCATGACGGCCTGGAAGGACTTCTTGTCCACTTCGGCGATTTCCGCGCCACCGGCCTTCACCGCGGCCAGCGATTTCGCTTCCTGCTCGTCCCATTTCTTGCGCTGGAATGCGACGGACTCCTTGGCCGCGGCGCGCACCATGTCCTGCTCCGCCTTTGGCAGCTTGTCCCAAACGACCTTGGACATCAGCAGCATCTCGGGCGCCATGGAGTGTTCCGTGCGTGAGTAGTACTTGGCCGACTCGTAGTGTTTGGTCGATTCGAACGAGGGAATGTTGTTTTCTGCCGCGTCGATCAGGCCGGTCTTGAGGCCGGTGTACACCTCGCCGAACGGCATGGGGGTGGCGTTGCCGCCCATCGCACCGATCAGCGCCACCCACAGCTCGGACTGCTGCACGCGAACTTTCTGCCCCTTCACATCGGCCACGGTCTTGATCGGTTTCTTGGCATACAGCGAGCGCGCGCCGCTGTCATAGAACGCCAGGCCGATGAAGCCCTGGTCCTCGCAGGACTTCAGGATCTCCTCGCCGATCGGGCCATCCAGCGACTTGCGCATGTGTTCGACCGAACCGAACAGAAACGGCATGGTGGGCACTTGTGTCTTCTGGCAGATGGCGTTCATCGGGCTGATGTTCACCCGCGTCATTTCCAGCGCGCCGATCTTGACCTGGTCGATGGTTTCCTTCTCGGTGCCCAGCGCACCTTTGTTGAAGACTTTGATCTTGTGCTTGCCACCGCTTTTTTTCTCGAGCAGTTCGCTCATGTACTTGACGGCGGCGACGGTGGGGTAGTCGTCGGCGTTGTGGATATCGGCCGAGCGGAACTCGGCCGCTTGGGCACTGATGGCCGCGCAGGCGGCCAGGGCGATCAGGGCAGGTTGGAGCTTCATGTCTTCCTCGGGGTTGCGTTGGTGGATGGAGCGTGAAATAGGGCCTGGGGCCTCTTGTCAGAATTCGCAGGGGGTTTCGGCGATCCCGCGCGTGCCGGGGCGCAAAGCAAACAAGCCGCCCGCCAGCGGCTGATCGGCGAGGTCGCCGCCAGGCCGGATGGAGGTGACGAACAGGGTGTCCATGCCCGGGCCGCCGAACGCGCACATGGCCGGTTTCTTCACCGGCACCGCCAGCGAACGGTCCAGTCGGCCATCGGGGGTGAAGCGGTGCACCAGGCCGGCGTCGTTGGCGCAGATCCAGTAGCCACCGTCCTCGTCCATGGCCGCGCCATCGGGGCGGCCGGGCAGGGGGTTCATGTCGATGAACACGCGCCGGTGGTGCGGCATGCCGGTGTCGGTGTCGTAGTCGAAGGCCCAGACGGTCTGCACGCTGGGGTGCGAATCCGAGAGGTACATGGTTCGACCGTCCGGGCTGAAGGCCATGCCGTTGGGTGTGATCAGGCCGCCGAGCAGGCTGTGCAGTTCATCGCCGTCCCAGGCATAGACGGTGCCTGCGGCAGCGGCCAGCGACATGTCCGACACCATGGTGCCGGCACGAAGGCGTCCCTGGCGGTCGCAGCGCCCGTCGTTGAAGCGCATGCCGGTCTGCGGATGCCGCACGCGGGCGCGGTGTTCCACTTCGACGGTCCCGTCTTCCAGCGGCGTGAGCACGGCCAAGCCGGTTTCCATGGCGGCCACCCAGCGGCCATGAGGCTCCACCTCTGAGCCCTGCACGAGCGCGATGCAGCCGGTCATCTCGGGCGTGGGCCACTGGCGCGACTGTCCCGTGCCGGCGTCCCAGCACCAGAGCGCGCGACCGGGAATGTCCACCCAGAAAAGGCACTGCCGCTGCGCGTCCCACACCGGGCTTTCGCCCACGCCGTTGCGCGCATCGACCAGCAGTTCGGCGGTCGTGCTCATGATCAGAACGGACCGGCCTTGACGAAGGCGCCGCCCTGGAAGATGGCGGCCGGGTCGCTCAGGTCTGGCGCGCTGGTGCGGGCAAACACGGCATCGCGGAACACATCCGAACTGTCACGCGGCACGAAGCCGATGTGTTTCGCGCGGCTGTTGTCCCACCAGGTCACCGCGTTGTTGGACATGCCGAAGACGATGCTGTGGCCCAGCACCGGCGTGCTCAGGCAGGCCCCGATCAGCCGGTGAAGATCGTCAAAGCTCAACCAGGTGGCCAGCATGCGGCGGTCCTTGGGTTCGGGAAACGACGAGCCGATGCGCACGCACGCGGTCTCGATGCCGTGGCGGTCGAAATACAGGCGGGCCAGGTCTTCGCCGAAGGCCTTGCTCAGGCCATAGAAGCCATCGGGCCGGGCCGGGTGGTCCGCGTGAATGGTCTCGCTCTGCTTGTAGAAACCGGTCACGTGGTTGGAACTGGCGAACACGATGCGCTTCACCCCGTGCCGCCGCGCCGCCTCGTAGAGGTGGTATGCGCCCAGGATGTTGGCCTGCAGGATGGCGGCGAAGGGCGCTTCGACCGAGATGCCGCCCATGTGCACGATGGCGTCCACGCCCCGCACCATCGCTTCCACTTCGTCTGCGTTCGACAGGTCGGCCTGCACGATCTCTTCGCCCGGCTGGGCAGCGCCCAGGTCGGCCTTGTCCGAGAGCCGCAACACAGCGCAGTTGCCCTTGAGCCGATCGCGCAGGGCCGTGCCCAGGCCGCCGGCGGCGCCGGTGAGCAACAGGCGGTGATGGGTCTTGAGCGTGGATTCCATGCGGTGATCGGGTGGGTGGTCAAAGGGCTTGGACTTTTGGCAACGGGTTTGTTACAGTCCGCCCCATCTCGTTGTCTGTTGTCGGTTGTCAGACAACTTGGGCGGATTGTGTGAACGCGAGAATGGGGTGTCAAGGAAAAAACCATGCTCTCAGTGAAAACCCTAGATGCGGACGCCGTGCCGGCTTCGCGACCGCGCCGCCCTCGCGGGCTGGTGCCCGAAATCGTGGAGACCCTTTCCGCCGACGTGCGCGAAGGCCGCCTGCAGACCGGCGACAAGCTGCCCACCGAATCCGAGCTGATGGGCCGTTTCGAAGTGAGCCGCACCGTCATTCGAGAGGCCATCTCGCGCTTGCAGGCCTCGGGCCTGGTGGAGACCAAGCACGGCATCGGCACCTTCGTGATGTCGCCGCCGGAGCAGAGCAACTTCCGCGTCGCGCCAGAAGACTTCGCCACCGTGGCCGACGTGATCTCGCTGCTCGAGTTGCGCATCAGCCTGGAGAGCGAGGCCGCCAGCCTGGCCGCGCAGCGCCGGGATGACAGCCACTTGCAGAACATGGCGGCCGCGCTCGCGGCCTTCGAGGCGTCGATTGACGAGTCGTCGGATGCCGTGCCGTCGGATTTTCAGTTCCACATGGAAGTGGCGCGCGCCACCGGCAACCGCCATTTCGCGGACCTCATGACCTACCTGGGCACCATGATCATTCCGCGCACGCGGCTCAACACCGCCAGCAGCGCACCCGAAGGCCGGCTGGCCTACCTCAAGCGCGTGCACGGCGAGCACCAGAACATCTACCAGGCGATCCGACAGCACGACGCCGAGGCCGCGCGCAAGGCCATGCGGCTGCACCTGTCGAACAGCCGCGAACGCCTGCGCCGCGCAAAGCCCGAAACGCCCGTCTGAGGGCTTGACCTTCACCTCGCGGAGCTGCGCCATCGGCGCTACAGTGCCCCTTCCGTTGACTAGAGGGGAAGTTCATGGCGTGGCTCATCGTGGGTCTGGTGCTGTTCCTGGGTGTGCACTCCGTGTCCATCGTCTCGCCCCATGGCCGCCATGCGCTGGCGGGGCGCATGGGTGAGGGGGGCTTCAAGGGTCTGTACTCGCTGGTGTCCTTCGTGGCGCTCGCACTCATCGTCTGGGGATACGGACTGGCGCGGCAAGCGCCCGTGGTGGTCTACACACCGCCCACCGGTCTGCGCCACGCCGCGCTGCTGCTGATGCTCCCGGTGTTCGTGCTGTTGCTGGCGGCGTACCTGCCCGGGCGCATCCAGCGCGCGGCGAAGCACCCGATGCTGCTGTCGGTGAAGCTCTGGGCCACGGCGCACCTCCTGGCCAACGGCACGCTGGCCGACGTGCTGCTCTTCGGCGGTTTCCTGGCCTGGGCGGTGATCGACCGCATCTCGGTCAAGCGCCGGGCGGCGGCCGGCCTCACTCGCTCCGTGCCCGCGCTGCCTGGCAGTGCGGCCAACGACGCCATCGCCATCGTGCTGGGCCTGGGCATCTATGGGGTGTTCGTGTTCTGGGCGCACGCGTGGCTGTTCGGCGTCAGTCCGATGGGGCGCTGACGGGAACCCTGCGCATGGTGGGTGCACCAACCCGGTTGCAAGCCCCCCTTTTTCCGCAATTCCTTCCCTCCACCATGACCCTATCTTTCAATCCACCCCTTTTTCACGCCCTGGTTCTGGCAGGCACGCTGGTTGCCCCGTTGGCACATGCTCAATCGTCCTCTGTCTCCGCCGAAGTCGTTGCACGCGGATTGCAGAACCCGTGGGGTCTGGCCTTCATCGGGGACGGGCGCATGCTGGTGACCGAGCGCCCGGGGCGCATGCGGGTCGTCGAGGCCGATGGTCGGGTGGGCGATGCGCTCAAGGGTGTGCCGCGCGTCGATGCGGTGGGGCAGGGCGGCCTGCTTGATGTCGTCGCGGACCGCGACTTCGCCCGCAATCGCACGATCCACTTCTGTTACGCCGAACCTGCGACCAGCGGATCGGGCAACTCCACGGCCATGGCATCGGCGCGGCTCTCGGCCGATGCCACCGCGCTGGAAGATGTGAAGGTGATCTTCAGCCAGAAGCCCAAGGTGAGCAGCCGGCTGCATTTTGGTTGCCG
Organism: Hydrogenophaga sp.; assembly: GCF_051858985.1. GTDB lineage: Bacteria > Pseudomonadota > Gammaproteobacteria > Burkholderiales > Burkholderiaceae_C > Hydrogenophaga. The sequence continues at coordinate 520,944 of NZ_JBHYGM010000003.1, forward strand.
TATCGCGCAGGCCAGCGACGGCCACCTGTTTCTTGGCCTGGGCGATCGTTTCCAGCGCATGGCCGATGCGCAGACCCTGGACAACCACCACGGCAAGGTGGTGCGCGTGCGGCCCGATGGCAGCGCGCCCGCCGACAACCCCTACGCCAGGCAGTCGGGTGCGCTGCCCGAGATCTGGAGCATCGGCCACCGCAACGTGCAGGCCGCTGCGATGGGTGCCGACGGGCGTCTGTGGACCATCGAGCACGGTCCACAGGGCGGCGACGAAATCAACATCACGCAAGCGGGCAAGAACCACGGCTGGCCGGTGATCACCTACGGCGAGAACTACGGCGGTGGCCAGATCGGCGAAGGCATCACCAGCAAGGCCGGCCTCGAACAACCCCTGCATTACTGGAAGCCGTCCATTGCGCCTTCGGGCATGGCGTTCGTGAGAAGCGAGCGGTACGGCAAGGCTTGGCAGGGCAACCTGCTGGTGGGTTCGCTCAAGTTCCGTTACGTCGCGCGCATCGTGCTCGATGGCGATCGCGTGGCGCGTGAAGAAAAGATCCTCCCCGACCTGGGCCAGCGCGTGCGCGATGTGCGCGAGGGTCCGGACGGATTCATCTACCTGCTGACCGACGATCGCGACGGCCAGTTGCTTCGACTTCGACCTGGAAACTGACGTCATGCAAATCCAACCCTCACCTTTAGCCGCGCGGCATCCGTTGGCCTCGTACTACGCCGAGGTGAGGGCGCGCAGCCGCGCACTGGCAGCGCCCTTGTCGGCAGAAGACTGCCAGGCGCAGTCCATGCCCGACGCGAGCCCGGTGAAGTGGCACCTCGCCCACGTGACGTGGTTCTTCGAGACGTTCGTGCTGGAGGTCTTCGAGCCCCGGTTCAAACCTTTCAATCCCGCCTTTCGCGTGCTGTTCAATAGCTACTACCAGGGCGTGGGCGAGCAGTTCTCCAGACCGCAGCGTGGCCTGATCACGCGGCCCGACCTGGCCGAGGTGTGGCGCTGGCGCGAGGACGTGGATGAACGCATCACGCGCTTGATCGCCGACGGTGCGCCAGAGCAGGCGTTGCGCCTGATCGCGCTGGGCCTGCAGCATGAGCAGCAGCACCAGGAACTGCTGCTCACCGACGTCAAGCACCTGCTGTCCATCAACCCGTTGCGGCCGGCCTACCACCGGCCATGGCCGCTCACGCCGGTGTCGAACATTGCCCCGGCCTGGGTCGAGTTCGAAGGTGGTCTGGTGGAGGTGGGTCAAGATGGCCCTGGTTTCTGTTTCGACAACGAGACGCCGCGCCATCGTCAGTGGCTGGAGCCACACGCCTTGATGAACCGACCCGTGACGCACGGCGAATGGCTCGCTTTCGTCCGGGACGGCGGCTATCAGGAACCGCGCTGGTGGCTGGCCGCCGGCTGGGACTGGGTGCGTGCCCAGGGCATTCGCGCACCGATGTACTGGACCTTGCCCCTGGAGGTGAATGCCCTGCCCACGGTGTTCACGTTGCACGGCGAGATGCCGCTCGATCCGAACACGCCTGTCACGCACATCAGCTATTTCGAAGCGGATGCGTTCGCGCGCTGGTCGGGGGCCCGCCTGCCCACCGAAGCCGAGTGGGAGTCGGCTGCTGCGCCGCTGCCGGTGCAGGGCAACCTGCAGGACGGCAACGCGCTGCACCCCCTGCCGGCGCGCCAGGCCGGCAGCGGCCTCGTGCAGATGTTTGGGGACGTCTGGGAGTGGACCTCCAGCAGTTACGCGCCCTACCCGGGTTACCAGCCCGCGGAGGGCGCCGTGGGCGAATACAACGGCAAGTTCATGGTGAACCAGTACGTGCTGCGCGGCGGTTCGTGCGCCACGCCTGCCACCCACATCCGCGCGAGCTATCGCAACTTTTTCCCCACCGACGCGCGCTGGCAGTTCAGCGGGCTCCGACTGGCTCGAAGCCTGTGAAACACCAAACCATCCCCACCCCGCAGTTCGTTCAGTTCGAATTGCCTGCCGCCACCGTCGTTCGCGCCGAACTGCTCGCCAGCCTGAACGAAACGCCACCGCGCGTGGCGCCGAAGTTCCTGTACGACGCGCTCGGCTCGCGGCTGTTCGATGCCATCACCGAGCTGCCCGAGTACTACCCCACGCGAACCGAGGCCGCCATCTTTGCGCGCCACGGCGCCGACATGGCGCGCCATGTGCCCGAAGCGGCCGTGATGATCGATCTGGGAGCGGGCAGTTGCGAGAAGGCCACGCGCCTGTTCCCGGTGCTGCAGCCCTGCGCGTATGTGCCGGTGGACATCTCGGTGGACTACCTGCGAGACACGCTCGCCGCGTTGCAGGAGCGCCATCCGGACCTGCCCATGCTCGGCATGGGGATGGACTTCTCCCAGCGCTTCACGCTCGGCGCCACCGCCCACCAGTGGCTTGCCGACCGTGCGCTGGGTGAGCATCCGCGCTGCGTGTTCTACCCCGGCTCCAGCATTGGCAACTTTGTCCCGGATGAGGCGCTGGCCCTGCTGTGCCAGGCCCACGAGGTGTGCGCCCGGGGCGGTCCCGGCAGCGGCTTGTTGATCGGTGTGGACCGCGTCAAGCCGCGCGAGGTGCTCGAGCCGGCCTACGACGATGCGCTGGGCGTCACGGCCGCGTTCAACCGCAACCTGTTGCTGCACGTGAACCGCCTGCTGGGCGCCGACTTCGCCCCTGCCGCATGGCACCACGTGGGTCTGTTCAACGCGGAGCTCTCCCGCATCGAGATGCACCTGGAGGCGCGTGAAGCGCAAACGGTGTGCTGGCCGGGCGGCGAGCGGCACTTCGCCCAGGGGGACCGCCTGCACACCGAGAACTCCTACAAGTGGGACCCGGCCGATTTCCAGGCTTTGTTGCAGGAGGCCGGCTTCGGCCCGGCGCGCCACTGGAGCGACGAGCGCGGCTGGTTCAGCGTGTTCTGGGCGCCGGCCTGAGGCCTGTCGCACAATGGGCGTCCGGCGCGCCCCTGTGCGCCCTGCCACCCACGCCCGACCATGAACGCTCCCCTCCCTGAATCCGCCCGCAAGGAACCCCGCCTCACCAGCCTTTCGCATGGCGGTGGCTGTGGTTGCAAGATCGCACCTGGCTTGCTGGGTGAAATCCTCAAGGGCACCAGTGCCATGCCCGTGCCGCCCGAGCTGCTCGTGGGCATCGAGACCGCCGACGACGCCGCCGTGTACCGGCTCAACGACCAGCAGGCGCTGATTGCCACCACCGATTTCTTCATGCCCATCGTCGACGACCCGTTCGACTTCGGCCGCATTGCCGCCACCAACGCCATCAGCGACGTGTATGCCATGGGCGGCACGCCGATCATGGCGCTGGCGATCGTGGGCATGCCCATCAACGTGCTCTCGACCGAGACCATCGGCCAGATCCTCGCGGGTGGCCAGAGCGTGTGCCGCGCAGCCGGCATTCCCATCGCGGGTGGCCACACCATCGATTCCGTGGAGCCCATCTACGGCCTGGTGGCGCTCGGGCTGGTACACCCCGCGCGCGTCAAGCGCAACGCCGAGGCGAAGGTCGGCGACCGCCTGATCCTGGGCAAGCCCCTGGGCGTGGGCGTGCTTTCGGCGGCGTTGAAGAAGGACGCGTTGCCGGCCGACGGCTACGCCCGGATGATCGCGAACACCACGCAACTCAACACGCCTGGCCCCGATCTGGCCGCTCTGCACGGCGTGCACGCGCTCACGGACGTCACCGGCTTCGGCCTGGCGGGCCATGCGCTGGAGATGGCGCGCGGTTCGAACACCACGGTGCACCTCGACATGACCCGAGTGCCGTTGATCGAGGGTGTTCGCAGCCTGGCCGGCGCTGGCATGGTGACCGGTGCTTCCGGCCGCAACTGGGCCGCCTACGGGCACGAGGTCCGCCTGGGCGAAGGCCTGCAGCCTGTCGATCAGGCGCTGCTGTCCGACCCGCAGACCAGTGGTGGCCTGCTGGTGGCTTGCGCGCCCGATGCGGTGGCCGAGGTGCTGGCCGTGTTCGAGCGCCATGGCTTCGCCATGGCCGCCGAAGTGGGGCAGGTGGAGGCAGCGCGCGCCGATGGCGTTCGCCTGCAGGTGAACTGAACAGGGGACGAACGCATGGAACGACAACGCATCAGCTCGGGCTCCACCTTCGAGGAGCAGATCGGCTATTCACGCGCCGTGGTCGCTGGCGACTTCGTGTTCGTGGCCGGCACCACGGGCTACGACTACACCCGCATGACCATCTCGGACGACATCGTCCAGCAGACCGAGCAATGCTTCCAGAACATCCAGTCGGCGCTGCAGCAGGCCGGCGCCAGCCTGGACGACGTGGTGCGCGTGAACTACGTGCTGCCCGATGCCTCGCTGTTCGAGGCCTGCTGGCCCGTGCTGCGCAAGCATTTGGGCCGTGCCCGGCCCGCCGCCATGGTGATCACGGCGGGACTTCTCGATGAGCGCATGAAGATCGAGATTGAAGTGACGGCGATCAAGTCGCATTGATGGCCTACACCCCGATCCTCGCCTTCGACATCTTCGGCACGGTCGTCGACTGGCACGGCAGCATTTCGCGCGAGGTGCAGGCGCTGTACCCGCAGGTGGATGCCGATGCCTTCGCCATCGCCTGGCGCGAGGGTTACCAGCCGGCCATGCAGCGCGTGCGCTCGGGCGAACTGGGCTGGACGCGCATCGACGATCTGCACCGCCTGATCCTGGACGAGCTCCTGCCGCGGTTTGGCCTGTCGCACCTGGGCGAGGCCGAACGCGATCACCTCAACCACGTGTGGCACCGGCTCGACCCCTGGCCCGACGCCGTTCGCGGCCTCATGCGGTTGAAGGCGCGGCACACGATCTGTACCTTGTCCAACGGCAACCTGGGTTTGCTCACCCACATGGCCAAGCGCGCCGGACTGCCCTGGGACTGCATTCTTTCGGCCGAGGTCTTCCGCGCCTACAAGCCCGACCCGCGTACCTACCTGGGCGTGGCCGACGTGTTTCGCGTGCCGCCCACGCAGGTGATGCTGGTGGCCGCGCACCAGGACGATCTGGCCGCGGCGCGCGGCTGTGGCCTGGCCACTGCCTATGTGGAGCGTCCGCTGGAATTCGGCGCCGCGCGCCCCAAGGATGTGTCGCCCGATGCAGCGAACACCATCCACGCCAGGGACTTCCTCGACCTGGCCGACCAGCTCGGTTGCTGAAGTCGCGTCACTCGACGCGCACGCTGGCCACCGACGGCGCGGTCAGGCGTCGGGCGGGGTCGACGTTGTCCACCATTTCCAGTCGCAGGTTGTAGCTGCCTGCCGGCGGCGCCAGCCAGACCTCGGTCTGGCCATCGGCAAAATCGATCACGGTGGGCGCAGCGGAGCCGGTGGCGGGCGTGGCGGTCAGGCGGAAATGCCCCGTGTCCGGTATTTTCTGGGCCTGGTGGGCGACGTTGAGTGCGGAGGCATGGAACTGCACCCTGAACGGCGCCTTCAACACCGGACCGTCGAGCACCATGCTCACGCCCTTGACGGACAGCGTGGCGGGATCCACCGCGTTCTTTTTCGTGACCGTGATCCTGGCGGGCTTGCTGTAGACGAAGTGCGGCAGGTGCTTCTGGTCGGCCAGCAGCATGCGCAGGGTATAGGTGCCGGGTTCGAGCGTGAGCACGGTCTCCATCTGCCCCTTGCCGAAGTGGATGTACTGGTCGTTGAACGGCAGTGCTTCCTTGAAGTTCAGGGGCAGGTCGCGGTTGACCAGCAGGTGGTGGTGGCCGCTGCGCGCGCGGCCTGCCTGCGCGATCGGCGCCAGGCCCCATCCGCCGGAGAGTCCGAACTTGAGCAGGTAGGGCGTCTCGATGCGATCGCCGTCCTTGAGGTTGGTGAAATAGGCCTCGGCCGTGAGACGTGGGGGCGGCGCCTGCCACGGGTGGAGCTTGTCGGTGGCGGCGGGTGCCGGGGCCTGCGCCCCACTGCCCTGGGCCAGAACGGTGAGCAGAAGCAGGGCAGACAGACGCAGTGGGGCGAAGCGATGGGCAGGTGAGGCTGGCATGGTGTGACGGCAGAATGGCTGGGACCAGTCTACCCAGAGCGCACCCCCGGCGCGGTTACCGCCGGTAGCGCGCCATGAACCCTTGGTCGATCCGGTTCTTCCACCACCAGGCCCACGCGCCCTCGAGGTGCAGGGGGCCGTAGCTCGCAATGGCATGCCCCGTGCCGCACGAGAGCAGGTTGAGCGAATGCCGGGGGGGCTGATGGGCCTTGAGGGCTTGCCCTTCGTGCGCGGCGAGCAGGTTGTGGGCCAGGGGCGGGCCTGCGCGCACCGCGTAGACACCGCTGCGCGGATGCGTCTGGTCGATGCGGTTCGCCACGTCGCCCGCGGCGAAGACATTGGCGTGGCTGGTGCTTTGCTGGAATTCATTCACCTGCACGTGGCCTGCTTCGGAGAGGGCGAGCCCGCTGCCCCCCAACCAGGCTGGCGCATGCGTACCGATGGCCAGCAGCGGCACATCGCAAGCCAGACGAGCGCCGTTGCCCAGGTGCAGTTCGCCTTCGCCGACCCCGGTGCAGGCCTCGCGCAGCACGGTGATGCCGCGCCGCTTGAGCTGGCGCAACACGCGCCCTTGCACGCCGGGCGCATAGCCTGTGGCCACTTCGGGACCGCCGGTGATCAGTGTGAAACGCGCGCCAGCGTGGCCCTGCAGCCTGATCGCCTGCTCGGCGGCGAACACCAGTTCGATGCCACCGGCGCCCGCGCCCACCACGGCCAGCGACACCGCCCGGGTCTGCGCCAGTTCCATCACCTGCGGCCAGAAGGTGGTGAAGGCTTCGATCGGCCGGATCGGCAGCGCGTGCGTGGCGGCACCCGGCATCTCGGCCTCCAGCCGCGCGCGGTCCAGCACGGCGCCGGTGTCGATGGAGAGCAGGTCGTAGGCCAGCGTGGCGGGCGCACCCTGCGTGCCGGTGGCCGTCTGCACCCCCACCAGGCGCTGTCCGGCATCGATGCCGTTGCAACGTCCCTGCACCCAGCGCGCCCCGGCCGCCCGCATGAGCGGCTCCAGCGCGATGCGGCAATCGTCCTCGGTGTAGTGGCCGGCGACGAAGCCGGGCGTCATGCCGCTGTAGGTCTGGTGCGGGTAGGGCGTGAGCACGGTCACATCCAGGTTGCCCGGGCGTCCTTGCGCGAGGCGGGCCAGCACTTCCACGTGCGCGTGGCCCGCGCCGAGCAGCAGGAGTTTCTTGATGCCGTGGTGCATGCGCCCGATGGTACGGCCTGGCTCAGCGCGAGTCCGCTGCCCACCGCACATCGGCCACCCAGCCGCGGCTGGTGCTGGCGGTGTTGTCGCTGTCTGCGCCAATGAGCACGCGCGTCACGGCGGGCGCGGCATCGCGTGGCGTGGCCGGACCCTGGGGAAGCTCGTCGGCGAAAAGGTCGATGAAGTCCTGGGCCACGTCGCGCGACTCCGGTACCCAGCGCGCCAGCGGTGCACCGCGACCCTGCAGGCTGATGAAGCGCACACGCCGCGTATACGGGTTGGCGCCCTGCGTGAGCGCGGGGTGGGTGCTGTCCCACACGTAGCACACCGTGGCTGCAGGCAGGCTCTCGCCGCTCGCGCTGCGCGCCAGCCGCAGCACCGTGCGCTCCACGAAAGGCACACGGTCCAGCGCGTGGTCGAACATCACGCACACCTTCAGCGCGGCGTCGTCGCCGGCCTTGGTGAGGATGTCGGCGTTCGCCTTGCCGCCGGAGAGCGGCTGGTCCAGCCGCCAGCGCCACTGCAGACGCGCAGGCGCGAGGCCCCGGGTGTCCTGCACGAGCGTGCCGTAGGAGGACGCGGTGAGCACCTGCACGCCGGCCACGCCGTCCGCGCTGCCCGCTTCAAACCGGGTGGGTGGCAGTTCGGTGTGTTGCCTGGGAAAGCCCACGAACCGCCAGGCCGGGTTGATCGCGCCATCGGGCTGGACCAGAGGCGGCAGCGGCAGGGCCTGTGCCCACACCTGCATGCAGGCCAGCACCATCCACAGTCCGAACCACGCTTTTGTCATCCGCGCTTCCAGTCGTGGTACTTCTTCACCCAGCCGAGCAGTCGCTCCGGCGCGTGGGCGCGCTTCCATTCGCCCGCCGCGTACTTGTTGGCTTCGGCCAGGGTGGGGTAGGTGTGGATGGTGCCCAGGATCTTGTTGAGCCCCAGGCTGTGCTTCATGGCCAGCACGTACTCGGCCAGCAGGTCGCCAGCGTGCGTGCCGACGATGGTCACCCCCAGGATGGTGTCCTTGTCGGGTGGGGTGAGCACCTTCACGAAACCGTGCGCCTCGCTGTCGGCAATGGCGCGGTCCAGGTCGTCGATGCCGTAGCGCGTCACCTCCACCGCGATGCCTTTTTCCTTGGCTTCCTGCTCGTTCAGTCCCACGCGGGCCACCTCGGGGTCGATGAAGGTGGCCCAGGGAATGACGCGGTAGTCGGCCTTGAATCGGCGGAACTCGCCAAACAGCGCGTTCACCGCCGCGTACCAGGCCTGGTGCGCAGCCACGTGCGTGAACTGGTATGGGCCGGCCACATCGCCCGCGGCGTAGATGTTCGGATAGATCGTCTGCAGGTATTCGTCGGTCTCCACCGTCTTGTTGGTCGGTATGCCGAGTTCTTCCAGGCCATAACCTTCCAGCCGCGCGCTGCGGCCCACGGCGCAGATGAGTTCGTCGTACAGGATGCGCTGCTCCTGCCCTGCGTGCTCCACCACCAGCACCTTCTGGTCGCCCTGGCGCTCGCACCTCAGTGCCTTGTGGCCGGTGCGCACGTCCACGCCATCGGCCGCCAGGGCCTTGCGCGCGAGCTCGCTCACCTCCTCGTCTTCGCGCAGCATGAGCCGTGGCGCCATCTCCACCTGCGTCACCTGCGAGCCCAGCCGGGCGAAAGCCTGCGCCAGTTCGCAACCAATCGGACCGCCGCCCAGCACCACCAGGCGCCGGGGAATCTCGTCGAGTTCGCCGAAGCGCTCCCACATCGTGTCGCTGGTCACATAGCCGCTGTCGTCCAGGCCGGGCAGGGGTGGGACGAACGGTCGCGCGCCTGTGGCCAGCACGATGCTGCGCGCCGTCAGGGTCTGGGTGCCGCCACCGTTCAGCGCGATCTCCACCGTCCAGGGATTGGTGAGCCGGGCGTAGCCCTGCAGCACCTCCACGCCCAGGCCGGTGTAGCGCTCCACGCTGTCGTGCGGTTCGATCGCGCGGATGATGTCCTGGATGCGCTGCATCACGGCCTTGAAACTGAATGCCGGTGTCGTGGCGTGCAGGCCGTAGTTCTCACCGTGGCGCATCTGGTGCGCGAGTTTCGCGCTCTTGATCAGCGCCTTGCTCGGCACACAGCCATAGTTCAGGCAGTCGCCACCCATCTTGTGCGATTCGATCAGCGTGACTTTGGCCTTGACCACGGCGGCGATGTAGGCCGAGACGAGCCCGCCCGCGCCCGCGCCGATCACGATCAGGTTGCGATCGAAGCGCTTGGGGCGCTGGCCCTTCCAGCGCGCGTACACCTGCCGCTTGCGCGCCGCGCCCAAGATCCATCGCGCGATCAGCGGGAACACGCCCAGCAGAACGAACGAACCGAGCAGCGCCGGGCTCAGGATGCCCTGGAGCGAGTCAAGGCGGGCCAGCTGCGTGCCCGCGTTCACATAGACCAGGGTCCCAGCCAGCATGCCCAGCTGGCTGACCCCATAGAAGGTGATGGCCTTCATGCGCGTCAACCCCATCACCAGGTTGATCACGAAGAACGGCACCACGGGGATGAGCCGCAGCGTGAACAGGTAGAACGCACCGTCTTTCTCGATGCCCCGGTTGATCTCTTTCAGGCGATGGCCAAAGCGCGCCTGGATGCCATCGCGAAGCACGAATCGCGACACCAGGAAGGCGAGCGTCGCGCCGATGCTGGAGGCGAACGAGACCAGCACCGTGCCCCAGAACAGGCCGAAGATGGCGCCGCCGGCCAGCGTGATGATGGTGGCGCCCGGCACCGAGAGCGCCGTGGCCGCCACATAGACGGCAAAATACGCCAGCGCCACCTGGACCGGCGAGCGGGCGTGCAGTTCTGCAAAGGTGGCCTGGCTCCGCTTGAGCTGTTCCAGACTCAGGAATCGATCCAGGTCGAACGCAAAAAAGGCCACGATGCCCAACAACACCACCGCCAGCAGCAGGATTCTTCGAAGGTTCACGATGGTTCCAGTGGAGGGGTTGCAGATGGGTCGGTCGACGCTGGCCATTCTTACACCCCCGCGCGACCTTCACGGCAGTGGGCTCTCGGCTTGAATCGCGCCGAAGGCCTCGTCCAGAGCTTGCGCGATGCCCTGCGGGCAGCCCGCCACAGCGCGGCCGACTCCGCGCTGGAGCACCTGCGCGACAAGGGCCTGGCGCATGACCATGTGCGCATCGTGGGCAGCGGTCTGCTCGCGCGCGTGCCCAAGCAGAGCCAGATGGACCTGGGTGCGCACGACAACCTGGCCTACCAGCGCGCCTGCTTCGAACGCGCCGCTGCCAGCGCCCACACGCCGGCCCTTCGTGGCTGGCTCATGCCTTCGTTCCATCTGCCCCGTGGGGCGCTGCTGGTCGATGAAATCAGGGGCCGCCCGGCGCAGCTTCCGACCGATCTCGACGCCATCGCCACCGCGCTCGCCGCGCTGCACGCCTTACCTTTGCCGGGCGAGCCAGCCCCGCTGCGCCATGCGCACGATCCGTTGCGCGACCTCTGCGACGAGATTGCAACCCAGATGGCGCATCTACCCGCCGCCAGCGTGCCAACGAGTGTGGAGGATGGCATCCAGAGCGAGTGGCGCAGCGTGCTTCAGCGGCTGGATTCGCCCGAGCGCCCGCCGCGCTGCCTCGTGGCCTTCGATGCGCATCCCGGCAATTTCATGGTCCAGGCCGACGCTCGCGCCATGCTGGTGGACCTGGAGAAATGCCGCTACGCCTACCCCGGCCTCGACCTTGCCCATGCGACGCTCTACACCTCCACCACCTGGGACCTGGACACCCAGGCGGAACTTGCCGTGGATCAGGTGGCCCGTTTCTACGGCACCTGGGCGCGTGCGGCGGGGCCAGTGGCCAGCGCCGCACTGGCCTGGCACCTGCCTTTGCGCCGCGCCATGTGGCTGTGGTCGGTGAGCTGGTGCGCCAAGTGGCGCGCCAGCTCGGGCGCAGCGCCTCGCCACAGGCCCGACGGCGAAGACTGGTCGAGCGGGCACAGCGAGGCAGCGCTGGTGGCCCACGTGCAGGAACGGGTGGACCACTACCTGAGCCCTGCGGCGGTGTCGCGTGTGCGAGACGAATTCGCCGCGCTCGAACACCTGTGGCGGTCATGAAGCTGTCCATCGTCGTCCCCGTGCTCAACGAGTCCGCCACGCTGGTGGGTCGACTCGCCGCGCTGGCGCCCTTTCGCGCACGCGGCGCCGAACTGGTGGTGGTCGATGGCGGCAGTGAAGACGACACCCTCCCGATGGCCAGAGCCCACGCCGACCGGGTGCTGGTCGCGCCACGCGGCCGCGCCTCGCAACTCAATGCCGGGGCCTGTGCAGCCCAGGGCGAGGTGCTGCTTTTCCTGCATGCCGACACGCAGTTGCCTGACGACGCTGACGCCGTGGTCGCGAGGTGCATCGCAAACCATCACCACTGGGGGCGGTTCGACGTGCGGATCGAGGGCCGCCACCCACTGCTGCCGCTGGTGGCCGCGCTCATGAACCTGCGCTCACGCATCACGGGCATCGCCACCGGCGACCAGGCCATCTTCGTGCGGCGCGACACGTTCGCGTCCGTGGGCGGCTTTGCGCCGCTGCCGCTGATGGAAGACGTCGACATCAGCCGGCGTCTGAGGCACATCGGTGCGCCCGCCTGCCCGAATGAGCGCGTCATCACCTCAGGCCGGCGCTGGGACCAGCACGGCTTCTGGCGCACCGTGACCTTGATGTGGCGCTTGCGTGCGGCTTTCTGGCGTGGTGTGGATGCCCGCAACCTCGCCGTGCGGTACGGCTACCAGCCGCGGCCGGTCGCGGCGGTGGCCGTGCTGGCCAAGGCGCCGGTGCCCGGCCTGGCCAAGACGAGGCTCATCCCGCTGCTCGGCGCGTCCGGCGCGGCGCGCGCGCAGAGGCGGTTTGCGCTGCAGACGCTGGCCACCGTGCGCGCCGCCAGCATCGGCCCGCTCACACTCTGGTGCGCGCCCGATGAAGACCACCGCTTCTTTCGCACACTGCGGCGTCGTCATGGTGTGCGAGTGGTGCCGCAACCCCAGGGCGACCTGGGCCATCGCATGGCCCGTGCCATGCGCGGGCACTTCGAACGTGCAGGTGCCGTGCCCCTGCTCATCGTCGGCACCGACTGCCCGGTGCTCACGGCCGACCACCTGCAACAGGCTGCCGATGCCTTGCAGACGCACGACGCGGTGCTGATCCCGGCCGAAGACGGGGGCTACGTGCTGATCGGTCTGCGCCGACCCTTGCCCGAGGTGTTCCAGCGCGTGGACTGGAGCACAGACCGGGTGCTGGAGCAGACACTTGACCGCCTGCGCGAGGCGGGTGCGAGCTGGCACGCGCTGACGCCGCTGTGGGACGTGGATGAGCCGGGGGACTGGCTGCGCTGGACTCAGACCACCAGCATCCCCGCGAACCACGCCGCCGCGCCCGCCATCGCCCAGGCGGGTTTCGGGCGGGTGAGCCAGAGCGAGCGCACCAGGAACGCGTTGTAGGGCACCGGCGCGAAATGCACGGCAAGCGCCCATGCCACGGGATGCCCCTGCGAGAGCAGGAAGAGCGAGACGAAGCCGGTGAAGAGGTTGATGGCGCTGCCCACGGCCACCATGTCGCGCCAGAACAGGGTGTGCCAGGGCACCTGGCCCTTCCAGCGTGGCGTCCAGTAACCGGAGGCGCCGGGACTCAATGCGCGCTCAGCACGCCCGCGCCCAGCAGCCCGAAGACCAGCAGGCCCAGCGCAATGCGGTAGTACACGAAGGGCATGTAGCTCCGCGTGGACACCAGCTTGAGGAAGACGACGATCACCCCGTAGCCCACGCCAAAGGCGATCACCGTGGCGAGTGCCGTGGGGCCCGGAGCGACCGGACTTCCCACCTGCCAGCTTCGGTACAGCTGGTAGAAACCCGAGCCCATCACCGCAGGAATGGCCAGCAGGAACGAGTAACGCGCAGCGGCTTCGCGGGTGTAGCCCATCATCAGGCCGGCGGTGATGGTGCCGCCCGAGCGCGAGACGCCGGGAATGAGGGCCATGGCCTGCGCCAGTCCGAACAGCACGCCGTGGGTCCAGGTCAGGCGGTCCAGCGTGCGTTCACGCCGGCCGTAGCGGTCGGCGGCGGCCAGGATCAGCGCAAACACGATCAGCATGGTCGCGGTGATGTACAGGTTGCGCAGCGAACCTTCGATGGCGTCCTTGAACAGCAAGCCCAGCACCACGATGGGCACCGAGCCGATGTTGATCAGCCAGCCCATGCGCGCGTCCGGGTCCTGTCGTCTGGCTGGCTGGGTGAGCGATGCCCACCACGCCAGGAAGATGCGCGCGATGTCGTGCCGGAAATACAGCAGCACGGCCGCCTCGGTGCCGATCTGGGTGATGGCGGTGAACGCCGCGCCGGGGTCGCCACCGGAAGGCAGCAGCGGGCCGATGATGCGCAGGTGTGCGCTGGAGGAGACGGGAAGGAATTCGGTGAGTCCCTGGATCAGGCCCAGGAACGCGGCTTCCAGCCAGGCGGTGGCAGGACTCATGGCGGGGTGTGGAGGAGAGAAGGGTGCGGGAAGTATAGGCAGCCGACGGTCAGTCGAACCGCCGGTAGCCCCAGCCGATGCGCAGCACCGTGGTGATGGCGCACAAAGCCGCGAAGCCGTAAGCGATCTGCGGGAACGCGGCCGGCCAGAGGCACATGGCGGCAAAGGCTACCAGGGTTTCGGTGGCCTCCGTCAGGCCGCCGAGAAAGTAGAAGCCCTTGTCGGGAAACTCCAGGGAACTCAACTTTCGCTGCGCCGCCACGATGGCGAACGCCAGGAAGCTGCTGCCGGTGCCGATGAAGGTGGTGAGCAGCACGGCAGCACTCAGCGCGTTCGACGCCGGGTCTTGCAGCGCGAAGGCCAGCGGGATCGAGGCGTAGAAAAGGAAGTCCAGCGTGATGTCGAGAAAGCTGCCGCGATCGGTGGGCTTTGTGGCCCGGGCCACCGCGCCGTCGAGCCCGTCCATCAGGCGCGAGAGCAGCAGCAGCGCCAGACCCGCGAGGAAATAGCCGAACGCAATGGATGCTGCCGCGGCCAGACCCAGGCCGAACCCTGTGAAGCTGAGGGCATCGGCGCCCACGCCGGCGCGCACAAAGACCCTGGCCGCGCGTTCCAGCGGCGCCCTGATCACGCCCTGCAGTGCCCTATCGAACATGCGCGAGCTCCAGCACCAGCGCGGCATCGGCCACGTCGGCGGCGTCGTGCGTCACCAGCACGGCTGGCACGCCCATGTCTCGCAGGTGGTCGAACACAAAGCTGCGGAACTGCTCACGCAATCCGGCGTCCAGCCGCGAAAACGGCTCGTCCAGCAACAGGGCGCGCGGGCGCGCGAGCAGGGCGCGCATGAGCGCCACGCGCGCGCGCTGGCCGCCCGAGAGCGTGGCGGGGTCGCGCTCACCGAAGCCGGCGAGATCGGCCTCGGCCAGCGCGCGTTCCACCTGAGCCAACCGGTCGGCCTTCGGGCCGGCGGCCACGGCAAACAACAGGTTTTCGGCCACCGTCATGTGGGCCAGCAGCAGATCGTCCTGGAACAGCAGGCCCACGCCGCGCTGCGAGGTGGGCAGGCCGCCGATGTCACGACCGTCGAGCTGCACCCGGCCTTCGAAGCGCAGCGCCTGGGTGTCCAGCGTGCCGGCGATGGCCGCCAGCACCGAACTCTTGCCGCAGCCGCTGGGGCCCATCAAGGTGAGGATCTGTCCGGCTGCGACCTGCAGCCGGACATCTTCCACCAGCGTGCGATCGCGGGTGGCCAGGCGCTGGATGTGGACGGAGAGGGTCATCAGCGCCGAGCATGCCTGAAACGGCGCGGCCGGCCCAGCCAGGCGGCCAGCCCGAACACCAGCACTGGCAGCAGGATCTGCAGGCCGGCGTACGCGCTGGTGAGCGAACGCTGGCCGCCCGATGCGAGCGTGACGGCCTCGGTGGTGACGCTGGCGAAACGCCCGGCGCCGACGTAGAGCGTGGGCAGGTACTGGGCCACGCTCACCGCAAAGCCGACCGCGGCGGCCGATGCCAGCGAGCGGCGCAGAAGCGGCCACTTCACCCGCCACAGCAACCGCCAGGTGCCGTGTCCGAGACTGGCATTGAGTTGCGCGTAGCGAGGGTCGAACCCCAGGTAGGCCGGGCTCAGCGCCAGCAGCACATACGGCAGCACGATGAGCGTGTGGGCCACCAGCAGGCCGCTGGCGCTGCCCTCGAGCTGCCAGCGCAGCCCCACGCCATACAGCCCCACCACCCACAGCACGGCGGGCAGCACCAGCGGCAGGTAGAGCACGGGGCGCAGGGCCTGGTCCCACCGGCGCGGCGCGAGTTCGAGCCAGGCCACGCTCCAGGCCAGCGCAATGGCGCTGCTGAGCGCGGCCAGCCACAGCGTGGTCCAGGCGGTCTGGCTGCTCTGCACCACCTGCGCCCAGGCTTCGAGCGTCCAGGTCTGTGGCCAGAGGGCAGGGAATGCCCAGACGCCGCTGAAGCTGCCCACCGCCAGCGCGACCAGCACGCCGGCATAGAGAACGCCCAGCAGCCACACACCGGTGGCGGGCCGCGCGTGGTGGGCAGTCGAGCGGCCCCGAACACCGCGGCCATGGGCCTGCGCGGCGCGCCAGAGCCGCTGGGCGGCGAGCCAGGCCACGCCACAGGCGAGCGTCGACAGCGCAAGCAACACGCCCGCTGCCGCACCGCGCGCGTAAGTGGTGGGCTCGACATCCTGCAGCCACTGCCAGGCCAGCACCGCCAGCGTGGGCGGTGAGGCTGGCCCGATGACCAGTGCCATGTCGACCACGGTGAGGCTGTACGCCAGCACCGCCAGCAGGGGCCAGCGCAAGCGCACCGCCAGCTGCGGCCACAGCACCAGCCAGAAAGCGCGGTGCGTGGTGTAGCCCAGCGTCTGCGCCATGGCATGTTCGGCGCGCCAGCGCTGGCGCACGTCGTCGCGCTGGAGCTGGGTGGCAGCCGTCCAGAGCAGAAAGGGGATTTCCTTGGCCACCAGCGCCAGGATCAGGCCCAGCCCCCACGGGTCCTGGGTGGTGGCCCAGGGCGGAGGGCTCTCAAGGCCGGTGAGCCAGGGTGAGAGTGCGCGCATCAGCCAGCCGCTGGGGGAAAGCAGGAACAGCAAGCCGATGGCCAGCGCCGCATGCGGCGTGGCCAGCATCAGCGGAAGGCCGCGCAGCAGGCGCGCGAGCCCGTGCCGGACGAATCCCTGCGCCAGCAGCGCGGCCGTGCACCACCACGCCAGCAAGGTGGCGGCCAGCCCGGTCCACAGCGTGAGGGCCCATGCGTGCCAGAAGCCGGGCTCTGGCGGCAGGGATCGCCAGGCTTGCGGTTGCAGGCCGCTGCGAAGTGCCTCGAGCGCCGTCCACAGCATCGGCACGGCGGCCAGCACCAGCAGGGCTGCCGCCATCCAGCGGCGGATCACGCCGGTCTCAGACACCGTAGCGCCGCGTCCATTCCTTTTCGATCGGATCCACCCACGAGGCGTGGGGCTCGGGCAGCGTGGGCGCCGGCTTGCGCACCAGGCCGGGCAGCGCGCCGGTCTGGAAAAGCGCGCGATCGGCGGCAGGCAGGCGCGGGATGTCGAGCACCGTGGGATCGCCCCAGTGCGCGATGTCGGCCTTGCGCGCCTGCGCAGCGGGTGAGAGCAGGAAGTTGGCCACCACCTGCGCGGCCGGCTTGGCGCGCGCGTTGTAGGGAATGGCCACGAAGTGCGTGTTGCCGATGGTGCCTTTCTCGAACTGCCAGCTCACCACGCTGGAAGGCAGGCGCTTGGCGGCGATCTCGTTGGCCGCTTCGTTGGGATTGAAGGTGATGGCCAGCAGCAGTTCGCCATCGGCCATCATCTGGCGCACGGCGGCTGCGTTCTGCGGAAACTGCCTGCCCGCGCGCCACAAGTGTGGGCGCAGGGCGTCAAGAAAGGGCCACAGCGCCGTGGTCTGCGCCGCCAGGGCGGCATCGGTCACCGGCCGGGCCAGCGCCTGGCGGTCGGGCGCGAATTCCACCAGCGCCTGCTTGATGAACGTGGTGCCATGGAAATCCGGCAGGCGCGGGTGCGTGATGCGCCCCGGCTGACTGCGTGCGAGTGCCAGCAGGGCCTGCATGCTCTGCGGCGATTGCGGCAGGCGCTTGCTGTCCGCGAACAGAGTGAACTGGGCCATGCCCCACGGCGATTCCATGCCGTCGGTGGGCACCGAAAAATCGTTCTGCGTGGTGGGCTTGCCTTCGGTATCGACCCAGCGGAAGTGGGGCAAGGCCTCGGCATAGGGCCCAAACAGCAAGCCTTCGCGTTTCATGGCGGCAAAGTTCTCACCGTTGATCCACACCAGGTCCACCGTGCCTTCGCCCGCGCCGCGCCCGGCGGTCTTCTCCGCGCGCACGCGCTTGACGACATCAGCGGTGTCGGTGATCTTGACGTGCTGCAGCGTGATGGCGTGAAGCGACGACACCTGTTGCGCCACCCACTGGATGTAGTTGTTGGTCTGGGCGCTGCCGCCCCAGGCGTTCCAGTAGACGGTCTGCCCGCGTGCGGCCTGTTCGATGGCGGCCCAGCCGCTGCTGGCGGTCTGGGCGTGCGCGGGCGCCAGTGCACCGGCGCTCGCCGCCAGCAACAGTTGGCGGCGGGTGATTCGGGGGGTGATCGATGGCACGGTGTCTCTCCTTGGGGTGCGGCAGGGCGTCAGCTTAGTCCATGCTTCACTTCATCAGTCAGACAGACCACCGTTTCCTTACACTGCAGGCCATGCCGATTCCAGCGGACCCCAGCTTCGAACAACAGGTCTTCGACCTGCGCCTGTACCTGCTCAAGTTTGCCCGGCTGCAACTGCGCAACGAAGCGTGGGCGGAGGACGCCGTGTCAGAAACCGTGCTGGCCGCCATTGCCAGACCCCAGGCCTTCGAGCAGCGTTCCCAGCTCAAGACGTGGCTGGTGGGGATCCTCAAGCACAAGATCATCGACGCGCTGCGCCACCACCGTCGCGAGGTGAGTTCATCGGCCGCGTCGGATGATGAACAGGCCGATCCGCTGGAGGACATGGCCTTCCGTGCCGACGGGCACTATGCCGAGAAACCCGCCGATTGGGGCGACCCCGAGCAGGACCTGAACAGCCGGCAGTTCTTCGCCATTCTGGAGGCCTGCACCGAGAAGTTGCCTGCCGTGCAGGGCCGCCTCTTTCTCATGCGCGAGTGGCTGGAACTCTCCAGCGAGGAGATCTGTAAGGAACTGTCGCTCACCCCGACCAATCTCTACGTCCAGCTGCACCGCGCTCGCCTGCGCCTGCGCGAATGCCTGGAACTCAACTGGTTCGCCCGCAAAAACCCATGAAGCCCGTGTACCCCCTTCGCCGCACCTGCAAGGAGGTCAGCGCCCTGCTGATCGCCAGGGAAGACCGCGCCCTGCCTCTGGTGGAGCGCATGGCACTCAGGCTGCACATGGCGGTGTGCGAGGCCTGCCCGAAGTTCGAGCGGCAGTTGCTCACCATGCGCCAGGCCATGGGCCGGTGGCGCCACTATTCGGAAGACTGACGCGGCCCGAATTCAGGCCAGCAAAGCCTGGGCGAACTCGCGTGCGTCGAAGGTTTCCAGATCTTCGAGCTTCTCGCCCACGCCAATGAAGTAGACCGGCACCGGTTTCTCGCGCGCAATGGCGCACAGCACGCCGCCCTTGGCCGTGCCGTCGAGCTTGGTGATGATCAGTCCCGTGAGCGTGAGCGCTTCGTCGAACGCCCTGACCTGATGCAGGGCGTTCTGCCCGGTGTTGCCGTCGATCACCAGCAGCACCTCGTGCGGGGCGGTGGCATCGGCCTTCTGAACGACGCGCTTGATCTTGCGCAGCTCTTCCATCAGATGCAGTTGCGTGGGCAGACGACCGGCGGTGTCGACCAGCACGACATCGCGCCCGCGTGCCTTGCCGGCGGTGACGGCATCGAAGCTCACGGCGGCGGGGTCACCGCCTTGCTGCGTGATGATCTCCACCGTGTTGCGGTCGGCCCAGACGGCCAGCTGCTCGCGCGCCGCCGCGCGAAAGGTATCGGCTGCCGCCAGCAGCACACTCGCGCCGCCATCGGCCAGGTGGCGCGTGAGCTTGCCGATGGACGTGGTCTTTCCGGCACCATTGACGCCCGCCACCATGATCACCGTGGGCTTGTGCTCGCCGATCACCAGGGGCTTCTGCAAGGGCTTGAGCAGATCGGCAATGGCCTCTGCCAGCAGGCCTTTCACCGCAGCGGGGTCGGTGGTCTTGCTGTCCTTCACGCGGCGCTTGAGGTCGGCCAGCAGGTGCGTGGTGGCTTTCACGCCGGTGTCGGCCATGAGAAGGGCTGACTCCAGTTCTTCGTACAGGGCGTCGTCGATCTGGGTACCGGTGAAGACCGTGGCGATGCCGCTGCCCGTCTTGCGCAGGCCGGTCTTGAGCTTGTCGAGCCATCCCTGGCGCGGGGTGGCCTTCTCCTGCACCGCCACCACGGCTGCGGGCGGCAACTCGGCGGGTGGGGCGGCAATGGGTGAGGGCGGGGGGGATTTTTTGCGGAAGAACGAGAACATTTTCGAATCTCTAGAATCCATTGCATTCTATGAAACGCTTCCCACGCCTGCTCTTCGCCCGCCTGGGTGCATCCTTTTCCCCTCTGGTTCTCGCCCTGGCGCTCACGCAGCCGGGCGGTGCGGGTGCGCAAGTTCCGCCGGCACCGGCTGCGCCACCCGCTGCGGCGGGCAGCACCGCTGCACAGTCGTTCACGCTGGCCAATGGCATGACGCTGATCGTGCGGCCGGACCGCCGCGCGCCGACGGTGGTGCACATGTTGTGGGTGCGGGTGGGCTCGATGGACGAGGTCGATGGCACCTCCGGCGTGGCACACGTGCTGGAGCACATGATGTTCAAGGGCACGCCCGATCTGGCGCCCGGTGAGTTCTCGCGCCGGGTGGCGGCGCTGGGCGGGCGCGAGAACGCGTTCACCAGCCGCGATGCCACCGCCTACCACCAGCAGGTGCCCACCGAGCGCCTGGAAGACATGATGAAGCTCGAAGCCGACCGGTTCGCCCGCAACCAGTGGGACGACGCGGAGTTCAGGCGAGAGATCGAGGTGATCAAGGAAGAACGCCGGCAACGCACGGAGGAGTCCCCCCGTTCGCGGATGTTCGAGGCCCTCAACGCCATGGTGTACCAGGCCAGTCCGTACCGCCGCCCCATCATTGGGTGGATGAGCGACCTCGATGCGATGACGCCCGACGATGCGCGTGCCTTCTACCGCCAGTGGTACAGCCCATCCAATGCCGCCGTGGTGGTGGCCGGCGACGTGGACGTGAAGCAGGTGCTGGCATTGGCGCAGAAGCACTACGGATCGATTCCTGCGCGCGCAGTGCCGGCCCGAAAACCGCGCGAAGAGCCGCCACAGGTGGGCCCGCGCCGCATGGAGTACCGCGCCGTGGCCGATCAGGCCCTGGTGGCGCTGGTCTACAAGGCCCCGCGATGGCAGGCCGATGACAGCAGCGCGAGCCAGGACGCGCTGGCGCTCACCGTGCTCTCTGCCGTGCTGGACGGCTACAGCGGTGCGCGGCTCGATCGTGCGCTGGTGCAAGGATCGGGCAACGGTGGCAAGCGCATCGCCGACGGCGCGGGCGCTTCCTTCGGCCTGATGGGACGTGGCCCGCAGGAGTTCACGCTCAGCGCCGTGCCCGCCCGTGGCGTGAGTGCCGAGATGGCCGCCGCTGCGCTCAAGGCGGAGGTGGCGCGCATCGCACGCGAGGGCGTGAGCGAAGCCGAGTTGCGCCGCGTCAAGACGCAGTGGACCGCGAGCGAGGTCTACAAGCTCGACTCGGTGGTGAGCCAGGCCCGCGAGCTGGGCAGCTACTGGATCAACGGCATGGGCGTCGACAGCGGCGAGCGGCTCATGGCGCGGCTTCGAGACGTTTCCGCCGAGCAGGTGAAGTCGGTGGCGCAGCGCTATTTCTCGGACGATCAGCTCACCACCGCCGTGCTGGTGCCCACGACGCCCGCACCGAAGTGAACATGACTTTCCCAATCCCCACCCTTCACCTGCTCATCGCTCGATGGGCCACACTGGTCGCCGGCATGCTCGCCTTGCTGGTGGCATTCCCCGCCCAGTCCGCCATCCCCATTGAGCACTGGACCCACGCCAGCGGTGCCCGTGTGTACCTGGTGCCCAGCCCTTCCATTCCCATGCTCGACGTGCAGGTCGATTTCGACGGCGGCAGCCGGCGCGAGCCCGCGCGCCAGGCCGGCCTAGCCAGCGTGACGGCGGGCCTGCTCTCCGGTGGGGTGGCCGCGCAGGGTGGGCTGCCGGCGCTGGATGAGAACCAGTTGAGCGAAGCCTGGGTGGACCTGGGCGCGCAGTTCGGTGCGCAGGCGGGTACCGACCGCTTCAGCGTCTCGCTGAGGACCCTGACCGAACCCGATCTGCTGAACCGCGCCGTGGCCCTGGCAGCGCGGCAACTCGCCGCGCCGGCGTGGCCGGAGCGTGTGTGGCAGCGCGATCGCGAACGCATGCTCGCATCGCTCAAGGAAGCAGAGAACCGGCCGGGCACCCTCGCGGGGCGCAGCTTTGCGCGTGCGGTCTACGGCACGCATCCCTACGGGCAGCAGACCGAAGCCACCACCCTGCAAGCCATCGGCATCGCCGACATGCAGGCCTTCTACCGCCGCCACGTGGTGGCTTGCCGCGCCCAGGTGACCCTGGTGGGCTCAATCGACCGCGCGCGTGCCGACCGCATCGTGGACCAGCTCATGGCAGCCGTGCAGCCGCATGGCTGCGCCGCACTGCCGAGCGTGCCCGAGGTGGCGGCCTTGCCGCGTGCCGTCGAAGAGCGCCTGCCGTTCGACGCGGCCCAGGCGCAGGTGTTGATCGGTCAGCCCGGCATTGCGCGCACCGATCCGGACTTCTTTCCCCTGTTTGTCGGCAACTACATCCTGGGCGGCGGCGGCTTCGTTTCGCGCCTCACCACCGAGGTGCGTGAAAAGCGCGGGCTGAGCTACAGCGTCTACAGTTATTTCTCGCCCGGCCGGCATGCCGGCGCATTCCAGATCGGCCTGACCACACGCCCGGACCAGGCGGCGCAGGCGGTGGAAGTGTCGCGTGAGGTCGTGCGCAACTTCGTGGCGCAAGGCCCGACCGAAGCCGAACTGCAGGCGGCCAAGGACTTCCTCATCAATGGTTTTGCCTTGCGCATCGACAGCAACCGCAAGCTGCTCGACAACGTGGCCAACATCGCCTGGAACGGCCTGCCACTTGACTACCTGGACACCTGGACCGAGCAGGTCAGGCGCGTGAGCGTGGCCGATATCCGGCGCGCTTTCGCCAGGGCGATCCAGCCCGATCGCATGGTCACCGTGGTGGTGGGCGCCAAGCCCTGAATCGATGAAGAAATCTCCCGCCAGCACGTCACGTGCGCCCGTCAACGCACCGCGAGAGGTTCGCATCATCGGCGGCCAGTGGAAGCGCACGAAACTGCCTGTGACCAATCGGCCGGGCCTGCGCCCCACACCCTCGCGCGTGCGGGAAACCCTTTTCAACTGGTTGGGCCAGGACCTCACAGGCTGGCGCTGCATTGATGCCTTCGCCGGCACGGGCGCTCTCGGGATGGAGTCGGCCTCGCGTGGCGCGGCCGAGGTGGTTTTGGTGGAGCAGGATGCGGCACTGCTGGCCCAGCTGAGCCGCACCGTCACCAGGCTCAAGGCCGATGCCGTGCGCGTCGAGCGAGGCGACGGCGTGGCTGCGTTGCGCCAGCGCGCGGGCCAGGGGCTGGACGTGGTGTTTCTCGACCCTCCCTTCGCCCAAGGGCAGAACGACGCACTGGTGTTGTCTGCGCTGGCAGCCGCGCGGCAGGCGGTGCGCGAGGACGGTTTGGTCTACCTGGAAGCGCCCCGTGTCTGGAACGACGACGAGCTCGCCCGCGTGGGCCTGCAATTGCACCGCCACGGCAAGGCTGGGGCGGTGGCCTTTCACCTGTTGCGGCCATTGCCGGCGCAGTGAAGCCGCGCCAGAGACCCCGCGCGCATAATCCCGAGGATGAGTTCAGCCCTCGTTTCCCACGCCGGCCCCGCCCGAGTGGCGGTCTACAGCGGTACCTTCGATCCCATCACGCTGGGCCACGAAGACGTGACGCGCCGAGCGGCGTTGCTGTTCGACGAGGTGATCGTCGCGGTGGCGATGGCGCACCACAAGAAGACCCGCTTCTCGCTGCAGGAACGGCTGGACATGGTGGCCGAAGTGGCTGCACGCATGCCCGGCCGGGTTCGTGTTCTGCCCTTTGATGGCCTGATCATGGAGTTCTGCCGGCAGCAGGGCGCCACCGCTGTGGTGCGCGGCATCCGCAACCTCACCGACTTCGACTACGAAGCCCAGATGGCGGCGATGAACCGCAAGCTGAACCCGGCCGTGGAAACCGTGTTCCTTCTGCCTCAGGCCGAACTGCAGTGCATCTCCAGCACCCTGGTGCGTGAGATCTCGCAACTGGGCGGGGACGTGTCGCAAATGGTCAGCTCCCCGGTGGCGCAGCGCCTGTTGCCAAGGCCGCTTCAGGCCTGAACAGGAGCCGACGGATGGCCTTGCTGATCACCGACGAATGCATCAACTGCGATGTGTGCGAGCCCGAATGCCCGAACCAGGCCATCTACATGGGCGAGGAGATCTATGAGATCGACCCGTCTCGGTGCACGGAATGCGTGGGCCACTTCGACGAACCGCAATGCGTGCAGGTCTGCCCGGTGAGTTGCATTCCGGTCAATCCGGAACACATCGAATCCCGCGAGACGCTCTGGCAGAAGTACCAGCGTCTGCAGAAGGCCGGTCAGCCCTTGTCGGCGGCCGGTGAAGTGACCCCGCCGTCTGCTGCAGGCTGAACAGACGCTTCGGCCGGGCGCGGTGGCTTGGGCCGAGGCGGCTTGCTGGTGTGAATGAGGGCCGTGGCCTTGTCCATCTCGCCGGCGATCAGCGCAGGCAGCGCCTTGAGGCTGCGGTCCAGCGCCTGCGCAATGGCAATGCGGTCGTCCGGTGAAGGCTTTTTCAGCACCCAGTTCGCCACCTCGTTCTTGTTGCCGGGGTGGCCGATGCCCACGCGCAAACGCCAGTAATCGGGACTGCCCAACTGGGCATGGATGTCGCGCAGGCCGTTGTGGCCCGCATGCCCTCCACCCTTCTTGAGCTTGACTTCGCCGGGCGGCAGGTCCAGCTCGTCGTGCACCACCAGCAACTCCTCCGGTGCAATCTTGAAGAAGCGCGCCACCGATGCCACCGACTTGCCCGAGAGGTTCATGAAAGTCTGTGGCTCCACCAGCCACACGCTCTGGCCCGCCACGTTGGCACGCGCCACCAGGCCGAAGTGGCCTCGTTCCATCTGAAGGGATGTCCTGAGCAGCCGCGCGGCTTCGTCCACCCACCAGAAACCGGCGTTGTGGCGGGTGGGTTCGTATTCCGGTCCCGGGTTGCCCAGGCCGGCGATGAGCTTGATCATGGGATGCGATTATCGAGGCGAAAAAATGAAAAAGGCCCGCGTGTGCGGGCCTTCAGGGCAGGAGAAGGGCGGCTTACTTCTTGCCCTTGCCCTTGGCGGCGGCCTTCTTGTCGTCCACCGGGGCGGCGACGGGAGCGGCCACCACTTCTTCCACCGGTTCGACCACGGTCGCCACGGTGAGGTTCTTGCGTCCGTGCATCACCAGCTTGATGCCCTTGGGCAGCTTGATGTCGCCGGTGTGGACGGTGGCGCCCTTGGTGACTTCACCGAGATCGACCTCGATGTGCTCGGGCAGCTTGTTGGCCAGGCACTCGATTTCGATGTCGTTCATCACGTGGCTGATCACGCACTTGTCGGTCTTGACCGCAGGCGAGTTCTCGGCGTTGATGAAGTGCAGCGGCACCTTCTTGCGCAGGCGAGTGCGGTCGTCCACGCGCTGGAAGTCCACGTGCAGCACTTGCGGCTTGTACGGGTGGTATTGCACGTCGCGCAGCAGCACTTTCTGCACCTTGCCAGCGAGTTCCATCTCCAGGATGGACGAGTGGAACGCTTCCTTCTTCAGGGCGTGCCACAGGGCGTTGTGATCGAGTTCGATCGTGGCGGCCGGCGTTTCACCGCCGAAAACGATACCGGGCGCGCGACCGGTGTTGCGCAGACGGCGGCTCGCACCCGTACCCTGCTTGGCGCGCTCAAAAGCGACGAATTGCATGTCAATCTCCAATGGAGGGGTTCCGCGACCAGAACGCCTCTGTTTCAAAAGAGCGGCGCCCACCATGGACGCCACCCGCTTTTTGCCGCCTGCAGGAACCTAGAACAGGTTGTCTTGGTCGGCGAACAAACTCATGACCGACTCTCCGGAAGCAATGCGCGCGATGGTTTCAGCCATCAGCGGCGCCACGGAGAGCTGGCGAATCTTGGAGCAGGCCTGCGCGGCCTGCGAAAGGGGAATGGTGTTGGTCACCACAACCTCATCGAGCGCGCTGCCCTTGGCGATGCGCTCGATGGCCGGACCCGAGAAGATGGGGTGCGTGCAGTAGGCATAGACGTTCTTGGCACCGCGCTCCTTGAGCACCTCGGCGGCTTTGACCAGCGTGCCGGCGGTGTCGATCATGTCGTCCATGATCACGCAGTTGCGACCATCGATGTCGCCGATCACGTGCATGACTTCGGACACGTTCGCCTTCGGGCGGCGCTTGTCGATGATGGCCATGTCGCAGTTGAGCTGCTTGGCCAGTGCGCGCGCGCGAACCACTCCACCCACGTCGGGCGAGACCACCAGCAGGTCTTCGTAGTTCTTGGTGCGAAGGTCGCCCAGCAGCACCGGTGAGGCGTAGATGTTGTCGACCGGAATGTCGAAGAAGCCCTGGATCTGGTCGGCGTGCAGGTCCATGGTGAGCACGCGGTTCACGCCCACGGTCTGCAACAGGTTGGCCACCACCTTGGCCGAGATCGGCACGCGTGCCGAACGCGGGCGGCGATCCTGGCGGGCGTAGCCGTAGTAGGGAATGACCGCGGAAATGCGCTCGGCCGAGGCGCGCTTGAGCGCGTCGACCATGATGAGCAGTTCCATCAGGTTTTCGTTGGTCGGGGCACAGGTGGACTGCACCACGAACACGTGGCGTGCGCGCACGTTCTGGGTGATCTCGACCGTCACTTCGCCGTCGGAGAAGCGGCCCACGTTGGCCGCGCCGAGTTGGGTGCCCAGATGCTGGGCGATCTCGGATGCCAGCACCGGGTTGGCATTGCCGGTGAAGATCATGAAATCCGGGGGCTGAACTTGCATGGTGTTCCCAGCGGTTTGAACGACGGCCGCGTCCGGCGTGGCCGTGTGCCTACCTGATTGGCTCGAAAAATGGGTGGCAGGGGAGGAAGGACTCGAACCCTCGCATGCTGGAATCAAAATCCAGTGCCTTTACCAACTTGGCGACTCCCCTACGCAGGAAGGCTGTTCGACGCGATGCCGGACGGCCCACCAAAAAACGTCGCTGGTTGCGCAACCACTGCCTGGGCTGTTGTGCTGGCCGATTCTAGTCGGCGCACCAGTCGAGCAATGGATGTGCATCCATGTTGGCGCATTCCCGGATCAGCCAGCCGCCAGGGGCGGGTGTCAGGTTCTGGGGCTGCGCCAGATGCGCAAACACCGCGGTGCCGGATCCGGTCATGCGCGCCTGCAATCCGTGGCCTTCGAGCCATTGAATGCAGTGACCCACTTCGGGGCAGATCGCCTGAGCCACGGGTTGAAGGTCGTTGTGCCCGAAAGCCAGAATTCTCTGGATATCAAGCGCTCCAGCAAGCTGGAACCCCCCGCCCGTTGCATCGGATTCGTCGGTTTGGTTTCCCGCGACGTTTGCAGCAAAGCCTTGGATTGTAGCAGTTTTGCTGTCACGTTTGAGCTCCGGGGCGCCGAAAATGCGCTGTGTGGAAGCGCCGCCGGGTGGCTTGACGACCACGAATCGGGCCGGCGTGAGGTGCAATGGGGTGATGCGTTCCCCCACGCCTTCCACCCACGCGTTGCGTCCTCCCAGGAAGAAGGGCACGTCGGCGCCCAGCCGCAAGCCGATGCCGGCGAGTTCGCGTCGCGTCAGGCCCAGGCCCCAAAGCCGGTTGAGTGCCAGCAGCGTCGTGGCAGCGTCCGATGAGCCACCACCCATGCCGGCTTCCGCGGGAATGTGTTTTTCCAGCCCGATGCGAACGCCGAACGGACAGCCGGTGGCTTCGCCCAGCGCGCGGGCGGCGCGCACCGTAAGATCTTCGGCAGGCAACGCGCCCGAAGCCGGAGCAAGCCCGATGTCTTCACGGTCGATGCCGCCGTCCGCGCGCAACTCGAAATGCAGTCGGTCGCACCAGTCGACCATCATGAACACCGACTGGAGCAGGTGGTAGCCATCGTCGCGGCGGCCCGTGATGTGAAGAAACAGGTTGAGCTTGGCCGGCGCGGGCACATCGAGCAGGCGCAGCAGCGGGGATCGCTCGGTCATGGCTGGAAGACGACGCGCAGTTCGGCGGTGGGCAGCGGTTGAGTCCGCCGCGCGGTGAGTCGGCCTTCGGCCTGACGGGTGAGATCGGCCTGCCAGCCGGGCACATCGCCGGTCTGGCCGCTCAGCCAGCCGAACAGGGCGGCCACAGGCACCGCCGTGCCGCTGAGTTCGGTTGTGAGTTCGTCCAGGCTGCCGCGCCGGGTGATCTGGCCTCCCTGGCGAAGTTCGGCCCCACCGGGGTTCCAGATCACCAGTGCCAGCGTGTTGCCCAGGGGCGACACGAGTTGCAGTTCACCGGCCGACGGCGAACCTCGCAAGTCAAAGCCGGCGGAAAAGGATTGCGGCGGCTTGCTGTCGACCGTGAGGGCAAGCCGTCCGCTCCAGGCAGACTCGCCCGGCTGAACGGGTTTGGGTGTGGAGGCGCAGGCGGCGAGCAGCGTGGCCAGCGTCAGCGCGCCCCACACCCGCCACAGGCCGCTCGCACCGGGCCGTGAGAAGGTCATGGCTTGACTTGCAGGCGCTTGAGGGTTTCCTGCAGCGTCTCGTTGTCGTTCGACAACAGCAGGCCTTCGCGCCAGATCTTGAGGGCCTGGTCACGTTGCCCCTGAGTCCACAGCACCTCGCCCAGGTGCGCCGCGATCTCGGCGTCCGGTCGCTTGGCATAGGCGGCCTGCAGGATGCTGAGCGCGCGGGCGGCATTGCCGAGGCGGAACTCGACCCAGCCCAGGCTGTCCTGGATGTACGCGTCACCCGGTGCAAGCGACACCGCCTTCTCGATCAGTTGCTTGGCTTCGTTCAGTCGCACCTTGCGATCGGCCAGGGAGTAGCCCAGGGCGTTGTAGGCGTGGTGGAAATCGGGCCTGGCGGCCATCAGCTGTCGAAGCAGCTTCTCCATCTCGTCGCTTTTGCCCGCCTTCTCGGCCATCATGGCCTGGTCATACAGCAGGTCGGTGTCTTCGGGAAACCGCTGGACCGCCTCGCCATACACCTCATACGACTGCTGGTAAGCCTTGAAGTCGCGCAGCAACTGGGCCTCGGCCACGAGCTTGAGGCGCGCGTCCTCGGGCCGGCGTTCGGGCTGGTTGCGCAGCAGGGCGCGCGCCTGCGGCAACTGTCCCTGCCGCGCCAGCAGCGAAGCCCGGCGCATCTGGGCAGCCATGATGTCGTCGGCGTTCTCGATCCGGTCCAGCCACGCGTTGGCGGCCGCGAAGTCCTGCTGTTTTTCAGACACCTGGGCCATGAGCAGATAGGCCTGCGTGAGGCCGCGAGCCGAACGCTCATCGGCGGCGCGGCGCGCCAGCGCCATGTATTTCTGCAGCGAATCCGTTGCCGCTGCCAGGGCGTTCTCCTGAACTTGCAGCGAACCCAGCAGCAACCACGGCTCTGCCTGATCCGGCTGGCGCGCCGTGAGCGTCTCGAGTTGGGCACGCGCGTCGCTGTTGCGCTGCAGGTCGAGCAGGATGCGGGCGTAGGCCAAAGCCACCGCGGTGTCGCCCTGGGAGTTCGTGGTGCTGACCAGCAGCTGGCGTCGCACCATGGGCTCGGCTTCAGCCTGACCGCGTTCCAGCAGCTCCAGCGCGAGCAGGGCAGGGTAAGGCGAGGCGGGCTCGGCTTCGTGCCCTTGACGCGCAGCAGCGAGCGCCTGCGGCAGGCGATCCTGCGCCAGCTCCATGCGACCCACCGTGGTCCATGCCACGGCGGCATGCGCCGGCTGTTTCAGCCAGGGATCGAGCGCTTCACGCACCACCGAAGCCGCCAAAGCCTTGTCGGCGACCCGTGCATAGGTCTGGGGA
Source organism: Hydrogenophaga sp. (assembly GCF_051858985.1). Classification (GTDB taxonomy): domain Bacteria; phylum Pseudomonadota; class Gammaproteobacteria; order Burkholderiales; family Burkholderiaceae_C; genus Hydrogenophaga. The sequence continues at coordinate 550,377 of NZ_JBHYGM010000003.1, forward strand.
ATCGCATTGATGGTGTCGTTGCGCTCGCCCACACTGGTGGCCTGCAGGATGTTGCGCAGCACGGGCGAGGTTTCGCTGGCGCGGTCCAGCGCCAGCAGGATCTGCAGCACATAGCGGCTGGATTCGGTCCCGCCGGGCAGTTCCTGGGACCACGCGCGCGCTGCGGTCAACGCCGCTTCACCAGAACGGGCCTGCAAGGCCACGTCCACCGCGCGCCGGTACAGATTGGCGTCGCGCTGCTTTCGCGCTGCATCCAGGATGAGGGAGTACCCGGTTCCGGGTTCCCCATCGCGAACGTTGAGTTCACCCAGCAGCAGTTGGTAGAACAAGGGCGCGTTGAGCCCGGAGTTCACCACCGGCTCTGGCGCCGCGGCCCCGGGCGCAGGGGGTGGAGGGGGCGTCTGTGCGGCGGCGCCGACCGCGAGGCACCACAACCCGCTGGCCATCAGGCCGGCAGCCAGCAAGGGTCTGGCGTTGACGTAAAAAGGCGCGTTTTTCATCGGTTCATGATAATGGAAGGGTTCCTGAGCGTCCGGGTGTGATCCGATGACCTCACCACCGTTCCGCCCCCTTGAAAAGTATCTGGAATAGACCCGGCGACCATGCCCGAATTGCCTGAAGTGGAAGTAACCAGACGCAGCTTTGCCGACCGCATTGCGGGCGCCAGGGTGCAGCATCTGCAGATGGGAAAGCCACTGCGCTGGCCACTGGGCTGCGAGCCCCAGGAGCTGGTGGGCCGGCAGGTGCGCAGCGTGGCGCGGCGTGGCAAGTACTTGCTGATCCATCTCGACCAGGGACTGCTGCTGCTGCACCTGGGTATGTCGGGCAGCCTGCAGTTCGCGCCAGCTCTCCCGCCGCCGGGCGCTCACGACCACTTCGAACTGCGCACCAACCTGGGCGTGCTTCGCCTGCACGATCCCCGACGTTTTGGCGCGGTGGTCTATGCCCCCTCGCTCGACGATCCGCGCGCGATCAAGCTGCTCGGGGGCCTTGGCGTGGAGCCGCTGGAAGCGGGCGCCTTTGATCCCCAATCCTTTCACCGCGCGCTGCGCCTGCGCCGCGCACCGATCAAGCAGGTGCTGCTGGCGGGTGACATCGTGGTGGGCGTGGGCAACATCTATGCTTCCGAGGCCTTGTTTATGGCCGCCATCCGCCCGACGCTGCCGGCCGACCGACTCAGCGGTCCGCGCGCAACCCGTTTGCACGGTGCCATCGTGGATGTGCTGCAGCGCGCGGTCGCGCTCGGTGGCAGCACCTTGCGGGATTTTTCGAGTGCAGAGGGCCAGAGCGGCTACTTCCAGCTCGATGCCATGGTCTACGGTCGCCACGGCCTGCCCTGCAGGGTGTGTGGCACACCGGTGAAGACCATCCGCCAAGGTCAGCGATCCACCTTTTTCTGTGCCGTCTGCCAGAAGCTCTGAGCGCCGTTGAAGCCACGGGAGCGCCCGGCTGTCGGGCTCGGGAACCGTCCGGCATTCTCCAGGGTGGCGATGCTATATTGGCCGATTCAAGGACCCCAGCGCGATGAGTTTCAATCAGGATTTCGAGCAGCACGGTATCTGGCGCAAGCAATTTGCCTTGCGCCTGAAGCTGTTGTCCGAATGGTTGACTGACCACGATCTCATGGAATCCGGCGTGCGCGAGCGCCTGGATCAACTCCACGCGCAGGTCAAGAACGACAAGATCATGGTGGCCTTCGTCGCCGAGTTCTCGCGTGGGAAGTCCGAGCTCATCAACGCGGTGTTTTTCGCCGGGTATGGGCGTCGCATCATGCCCGCGAGTGCGGGGCGCACCACCATGTGCCCGACCGAGCTGGGCTACGACGCCGACATTCCCCCTTGCCTGCGCTTGTTGCCCATCGAGACCCGGCTGCAGCCGCAGTCGCTGCTCGACTGGCGCAATGCGCCGGACAAGTGGGAACGCGTCGATCTGGATGTGACCGATTCCAGGCAACTGGCGCGCGCCATCCAGAAGGTGGCCGAAGTGCGCCGCGTGACGCAGGCCGAGGCCGCCGCACTCGGGTTCTGGCACGAGGAGATTCCGGAGGACAACCCGCTCCCCGGGCCCGATGGCCTGATCGAGGTGCCGCGCTGGCGCCATGCGCTCATCAACATGGCGCACCCCTTGCTCAAGCAGGGGCTGGTGATCCTGGACACGCCGGGCCTGAACGCGATCGGCGCCGAGCCAGAACTCACAGTGAGCCTGCTGCCGCAGGCCCATGCCGTGGTGTTCATCCTGGCCGCCGACACCGGTGTCACCAAATCCGACCTCACCATCTGGCGCCAGCACCTTTCCGTGCTGGGCGAAGGCCGCGAGTCGCGGCTGGTGGTGCTCAACAAGATCGACACGATGTGGGATGCACTGAGTTCGCCTGAGCAGGTGCAACTGCAGATTGCGTCGCAGCGGACCGACTCCGCTGAAATTCTGGGACTGGAGCCCCGCCAGGTGCTGGCGGTTTCGGCACAGAAGGGCCTGCTGGCCAAGGTGAGCCGCGACAAGAAGCTGCTCCAGGCCAGCAACCTCATGGAACTGGAGACCGCGCTGGGCGTGGATCTGCTGGGCCAGCGGCGCAAGATCCTGGGCGCTGCGGTGGCCTCGGGCATTCAGGCGCTGCGCGTGGAAACGGGTCGCATGGTGCACACGCGGGCCCGCGACCTCGTTGAGCAGATCCAGGAGCTCGACGGCCTGCGCGGCAAGAACACCGGTGTCATCAAGCAGATGCGCCTTCGCATCGAGCAGGAGCAGGCCGACTTCGATGCCAGCGGTGCCAAGATCCAGGCCGTCCGGTCGGTGCATCTGCGCCTGCTCAAGGACCTGTTTGCGCTGCTCAGTTCCACGCACCTCAAGACCGAAGTGGGCGTGCTGGGCAAGGCGCTCAAGCAACCCGGTATCAAGCTGGGCGTGCGAAGGGCCTACGACCAGACCTTCGATCGATTGCGCGCCGATCTCATCAAGGCCGACCGCATGGCTGGGGACATCCAGTCCATGCTGGAAGGCAGCTTCAAGAACCTCAACGCCGAGTACAGCTTCTCGCTTCAGGCGCCCACGCCCCCGCGCCTGGGGCAGTACGTCAAGGATCTGGACCTCATCGAGAAGAGCCACCTGCAATACCTGAGCCTGGGCAATGCGCTGCGCCTGGCGCAGCCCGAGTTCGCCGAGCGCCTCGCGCGCGCGCTGATGAGCCGCCTGCGCGTGGTTTACGAGACGGCGGTCAACGAGGTCGAGCTGTGGAACAAGTCGGCCGCTGCGCAGCTGGACGCGCAGTTGCGCGAACGGCGCCGGAACTTCAGCCGCCGCATCGAGGCGGTTGCGCGCATCCAGCAGGCCGCTGGCGGCCTGGATGAACGCATTCGGGAGCTGCAGTCGCTGCAGGACAACCTGAATCAACTCGAGGCCAAGCTGGCCGAACTCACCGATCACCTGCTCGCGGCTCCCGAGGATGAACCCGCCGAAGCCCTGGCGGCATGACGCGCGCGTCCCTGCCGCTTGAATTTGCGCCACGTCTGATTGAATGGCAGCGGCGCGCCGGTCGCAGCGGATTGCCTTGGCAGCACACCCGCGATCCCTACCGTGTGTGGCTCTCCGAAGTCATGCTGCAGCAGACGCAGGTGGGCACCGTGCTTTCGTACTTTCCCCGGTTTCTCGAGCGCTTTCCAGATGTGAAGGCACTCGCCCAGGCTTTGCCGGATGACGTGATGGCCATGTGGAGCGGGCTTGGCTACTACAGCCGGGCGCGCAACCTGCACCGTTGTGCGCAAGTGGTGATGAGCGAACACGCGGGCGTGTTCCCCGAAACCGCCGCGGTCTTGCAGACGCTGCCCGGCATCGGCGCTTCGACGGCGGCGGCCATCGCAGCCTTTTGCCACGGAGAGCGGGTTTCGATTCTGGACGGGAATGTTCGCCGGGTGCTTTCGCGCCTGCTCGCTTTTGAAGGTGACCTCGCTCAGGCAGGCCCCCAGCGCGAACTCTGGAACATCGCACAGGCGCTACTTCCCGTGGCGCCCTCACCCGACGACATGACCGCCTACACGCAGGGCCTCATGGACCTGGGCGCGACGGTGTGTCAACGCAGCCGGCCAGCCTGTGCGATCTGTCCGGTGCAGTCCTTGTGCCGCGCTCACGCTGCGGGCGAGGTACAGCGTTTTCCCGTGAAGACGCGGCGCCTCGTGCGCAGGTTCGAGCGCTGGTGGCTGCTGGTGCTGCGCACACCACCGACGTCTGGAAGCGCCCGCGTCTGGCTGGAGCGCCGGCCAGCGCCGGGCATCTGGGCTGGCCTTTACTGCCCGCCCGTGTTCGCCGCCGAAGACGCGTTGCTGGGCGTGTTGCCTGAAGGGCTGCGCGCCGCCGTGCATGCACTGCCGACCGTGACGCACAGCCTCACCCACCGCGAACTCCATCTGCACCCGATGCTGCTGGAGGTGCCGCCGGGATCGTTCGAGCCGAGCGCGGATCATGCCCAATGGGTGGCGGCCGACGCGTTGGGCGGGCATGGCCTGCCCACGCCGGTGCGCCTTCTGCTCGCCAGTCTGGTCTGACTACGCGCTGGTGCGCAGCCAGGCGTCGAGCTCGCGGTGGCGCACCCGCGTCGACCATTCCACGCGGAAGGCTTGCGCCAGCCGCTCGACCAGGTAGACCGAACGGTGTTGCCCGCCCGTGCAGCCAATGGCCACCGTGACGTAGCTGCGGTGGTCGCGCAGCATCTGCGGCATCCAGTGACGCAGAAAGTCGCTGATCTGTTGCTCCATCTGCACCACTTCCGGCTGCGCGGCCAGGTAGTCCGCCACCGGCAGGTCCAGCCCGCTCAGCGACTTGAGTTCGGCTTCGTAGTGAGGGTTGGGCAGCATGCGCACGTCGAAGACGAAATCCGCATCCATCGGTACACCGCGTTTGAAGGCGAAGGACTCGAAGACCAGCGTGAGCGACGCCTGTGTGGTGCCCAGCATGTCCTTGACCTGGCTGCGCAGCCGCATGGGGCGGATCAGGCTGGTGTCGATCACCAGCGCCTGTTCGCGCAACTCCGCCAGCAACTCGCGTTCGTGCTCGATCGCGTCCACCAGGGCACGGTGCTGGTCGTTGACGACCTTGAGCGAGAGCGGGTGCAGCCGGCGGGTTTCGGAAAAACGGCGCACCAGGGTCTCGGTGGTCGCATCGAGGAACACCGTGGTGAGGTTCACCGGGCGGTCGGGATCGTTCTGCAGGCGCGCCAGGCGCCGAGGCAGCCCGGGCAGAGAGGACGCGCTGCGCACATCCATCGCAATCGCCACCTTTTGCGCACGCTGGTTCTGTTCAAGTTCAATGAACGACTCCAGCAGTTCGGGCGGCAGGTTGTCCACGCAATAGAAGCCCACGTCTTCCAGCGCAGTGAGTGCCACCGACTTCCCGGAGCCAGACATGCCCGTGATCAGGACCAGCTCGGTCGGTGACTCGGGTGGGAGTGGCGCATTCATCGGGCAGGTCTCAGGTGGTCAGCATCTCGCGCGCATGCGCCAACGAGATTTCCGACTGTTCGCCGCCGCCCAGCATGCGGGCGAGCTCCCGAACCCGGGCTTCGTGTTCGATCGGCGCCACCGTGCTCTGGGTCTGGCGTCCCACCGCCTGTTTGCTGACCAGCAGGTGGTGGTCGGCGCATGCGGCCACCTGCGGCAGGTGGGTCACCGCCAGCACCTGGCGATCCCTGCCGAGCTGGCGCAACAACTGGCCCACCGTGTGGGCCACAGCGCCACCAATGCCCGAATCGACCTCGTCGAAAATCAGGGTGGGCGCCTGGCCCAGGCGGCTGGTGACGACCGAGATGGCGAGCGCGATGCGCGAGAGCTCGCCGCCGGAGGCGACCTTGCCGACCGGCTTGGGCGTGGCCCCTGCATGACCCGCCACTCGAAACTCCACCTGCTCGGCGCCATGGGCCTGGGGTTCGTCCAGCGGCAGCAAGGCCACTTCGAACACCCCGCCCTGCATGCCCAGCGTCTGCATCGTCTGCGTGACCGCCTTGGACAGCCTGGGCGCCGCTTTCTGCCGATCTCGGGAGACCGATTGCAGTGCAGAGGAAAACGCCTTCCAGGCGCCTCGCTCGGCTTTCTTCAGGGCTTCGACGTCCAGTGCCTGGTCCACCTTCGCGAGTTCGTCCTTCCATTGCGCGTGAACCTCGGCCAGTTCTTCCGGCGCACGCCGGTAGCGTCGCGCCAGCGAAACCCAGAGCGACAGGCGCTCGTCCAGGGCCTCAAGGTGCGCCGGATCCTGATCGGTGTGGCGCACGTACTGGTGCAGCCCATGGACGGTGTCCTGCACCTGGGCAAGGGCACCTTCGAGCGCCTCCACGGCGCTGCCGAACTGCGGCTCGATGTGGACCTGGGCCTGCAATGCCGCCAGCGCACGATGGATCAGGCTGGCGGCGTTGGTGTCGTCGTCGTCCAGCGCGTTGAGGGTGGCCTGGGCGGCGTCCATCAAGGCTTGCGAATTCGCCAGGCGGCCGTGCTGCGCGTTGAGTTCGTTCCATTCGCCGATCTGCGGTGCGAGCTTGTCCAGTTCCGCGATCTGCCACGAAAGGCGTTCGCTTTCCTGTTGCAGCGTGGCTTGCTTCTCGATGGCGGCATCCAGCGTATTGCGGCTCTGGCGCCAGAGAGCCCAGGCGCGGGCGGCAGGTCCGGTGTCGATGCCCGCGTAGGCATCGAGCAGATCGCGCACCGAGTCGGCCCGGGTCAGGCTCTGCCACGCATGTTGGCCGTGAATGTCGACCAGTGTGTCGGCCAGCGTCTTGAGTTGCAACACGGTGGCCGCGCTGCCGTTGATCCAGGCGCGGCTGCGGCCATCGGTATCGACTGTGCGGCGCAGCAGCAAACTGTCTTCCAGGGGAAAGCCTTGCTCTTCAAGCCAGGCAGCCAGCACGGCCGGCGTATCGAATTCGGCAGCGATGTCGCACCGTGCCGCCCCTTCTCTGACCACCCCGCTCTCGGCGCGCGCGCCCAGCGCAAGCTGCAACGCGTCGATCAGGATGGACTTGCCGGCGCCGGTTTCGCCGGTCAGAACGCCGAAGCCGCCGGCCAGTTCCAGATCGAGCGATTGCACGATGACGAAGTCCCGCAGGACGATGCGTCGAAGGCTCATCGTCAGGCTCCCTCGTTCCAGTGCAGCTTCTTGCGCAAGGTGTCGAAATAGCTCCACCCCACCGGGTGCAGCAGCCGCAGCGCATGCTCGGACCTGCGCACGACGATCCGGTCGCCGTGCAGAAGGCTGGTGAGCGACTGCATGTCGAAATTGGCGCTGGCGTCTCGCCCCGAGACGATCTCGACCGCGATCTCGCAATCGGAAGGAAGCACGACCGGCCGGTTGGACAGGGTGTGGGGCGCAATCGGCACCATGACCCAGCCACCCAGGGATGGGTGCAGCATGGGACCGCCGGCCGAGAGCGCATACGCGGTGGAACCCGTGGGCGACGCAATGATCAGGCCGTCGGCGCGCTGGTTCGCCACGAAGTGCCCGTCGACCTCCACGCGCAGCTCGATCATGCTCGCCACGCCGCCTCGGTTCACCACCACGTCGTTGAGCGCGGTCGCCTCGAACACGCAGCGACCGTCGCGCCAGACCGTGGCTGCCATGAGCGCACGCGGGTCTTCCTCGAAATGGCCATGCAGGATCGGGCGCAGTTTCTCGCGGTAGCTGTCGAAAGGAATGTCGGTGATGAAGCCCAGCCGACCCTGGTTGATGCCCACGAGCGGAACACCGTAGCGCGCCAGCCGCCGCCCGATGCCCAGCATGGTGCCGTCGCCGCCGACGACCAGGGCGAGGTCGCAGTGTTCGCCCATTGCCGGCACGTCCAGTGCCGGGTACTGCAGCAAGCCCGTGTTGAGCGCGGTTTCCTGCTCCAGCGAGACGTCGCACCCCGATTCCAGCAGGAAGTTGGCGATCTCCTCGACCGCGTGGCGAGCGCCCGGCGCGTGGTATTTGCCGATCACGACAACGTGCGCAAACCGCAGGGGGCTGTCCTTGCGGGTGGGCGCGGACCGGGTCTCGGGGGGCAGGCTCATGCGGCAAATTACAACATAGCTTGTTTGTGGGAGATTGCCCGAAAACCCTCGTCTCTCGCCGGTCGCGCAGGGCAGTCCTTCCTTAAAATGAAACGATGTTGGATGACCGCGCCAAGTTGCTCCTCAAGGCCCTCGTCGAGCGATACATCGCCGACGGTCAGCCCGTGGGCTCGCGCACGCTGGCCAAGGCCGCCGGCATGGAGCTCTCCCCCGCCACCATCCGCAACGTGATGAGTGACCTGGAAGAGATGGGGCTGATTGCCAGCCCGCACACCTCGGCCGGGCGCATTCCCACTGCCAGGGGCTACCGGCTGTTCGTGGACACCATGCTGACCGTGCGGCGCGACTCGCTCGCACCTGTGAGCGAAATGACCGCGCCAGGGCTGGAGGCGGGTCAGCCGCACCGCGTCATCAGCCAGGCCGCGCAGATGCTGTCCAGTCTGTCCCAGTTCGTCGGCGTCGTCATGGCACCTCGCCGCACTTCGGTGTTTCGCCACATCGAATTCCTCAGCCTGTCGGACCGGCGGGTGCTGGTCATCCTGGTGTCGCCCGATGGTGAGGTTCAGAACCGCATCATCCACACACAGGTGAGCTTTACCCAGCCCCAGTTGCTGGAGGCGTCGAACTTTCTCAACACCCACTACGCCGGCCTCACCATGGAAGCGGTGCGCGAACGCCTGCGCACGGAGGTCGACGCCTTGCGCGGCGAGATCGCAGAGTTGATGAAGACAGCGGTGGAGATCGGGACCGAGGGGAACCAGGCGCAGGACGAGGTGGTGGTTTCAGGCGAGCGCAACCTGCTCTCGGTCAGCGAATTCTCCAGCGACATGGGCAACCTGCGCCGCATGTTCGACCTGTTCGAGCAGAAGACCCAGCTCATCCGGCTGCTCGATGTGTCGGCCCAGGCCGATGGGGTTCGGATCTACATCGGTGGCGAGAGCCAGGTGGTGCCCTATGAGGACCTCTCGGTCGTGACCGCGCCGTACGAAGTCGACGGCCAGGTGGTTGGAACGCTGGGGGTGATCGGGCCGCAGCGCATGTCCTACGAACGCATGATCCAGATCGTGGACGTGACCGCCAAGCTGGTGGGCAACGCGCTCAGCCATCACAAGTGAATCGGTCGAAGACCGCCGCCTACAATCGCCGGTCTCGGGCCGTTAGCTCAGTTGGTTAGAGCAGAGGACTCATAATCCTTTGGTCGTTGGTTCAAGTCCAACACGGCCTACCAGAAAAGCCTGCTACAATGCGAGGCTTCGCGGCTGTAGCTCAGCTGGATAGAGTACTTGGCTACGAACCAAGGGGTCGTGGGTTCGATTCCTGCCAGCCGCACCAAATAAAAACCCGCAGCCAAAAGCTGCGGGTTTTTTCTTTTCTGCGGAGATGCATCACCATGAGCAAGGCATTCACCCGCGAGTCCGATGCCGGTGACGACGAGGACGAACTTCCAGAGGCGCCGGCACCGGGCGGCAAGAACTACCTCACCCGGGTCGGGTACGACCGGCTGCGCGCCGAGTTGTTCACGCTGATCGACGAGGAGCGCCCCCGCATCGTGGACGTGGTCCACTGGGCGGCCGGCAACGGCGACCGTTCCGAGAACGGTGACTACCTGTACGGCAAGAAGCGCCTGCGCGAGATCGATCGGCGAATCCGGTTTCTCACCCGCCGCCTTGAGATCGCCGAGGTCGTGGACAGCTCACTTCACCACGGCAGCGACCAGGTGTTCTTTGGCGCCACGGTGACCTACGCGGACACTGAGGGCGCGCAGACAACGGTCACCATCCTCGGCGTGGATGAGGCTGACAGCTCCCTGGGCCAGATCAGCTGGGTGTCGCCGGTGGCCCGGGCGTTGCTCAAGGCCCGCGTGGGCGACGTGGTGCGGCTCGTGGTGCCCGGTGGGGAGCAGGAGCTCGAGATCCTCTCGGTGGAATACCCGGCTCCCGCGCTGCAGTCCTGAGCCAGGGTGGTCAGGGCTTGAAGCGCTGCGCCTTGATGACGGAAGTGGTGCGCTTGAGGCTGCGGAGCACGTCGGCCAGGTGCTGTCGGTCTCGCACGGCCACCGTGAAGCGGATGTCTGTGGCGGTCTGGGCTGGTTCTTCGCCCATGTCCACATGGGTGATGTCCGCCTCCGCCGCAGCAATCGCCGAGGCCACCCGCGCCAGAACACCCTTTCCGTTGGCCACCGTGACCACCAGCGCGGTCTCGAAGGAGCGAACCGGCTCATCGGCCCATTCCACCTCCAGGAACCGCTCGCTGTCGCGCAACAGCAGGCGTTTGCCGGTGGGACAGTCTTCGGCGTGGACCACCAGTCCTTCACCCCGGCCCAGGTAGCCCACGATGCGGTCGCCGGGAATGGGTTTGCAGCACGGCGCGTACTGCACGGACATGCCCTCGCTGCCATCGAGCGTCACGACACCTTGCGACACCGATTCGTCACGTCCGCTGGCATAGCGCTCGGTGCTGATGAGCAGCGCATCTGGTTTGAGGCCTGTTTCCGCGAGGAGGACGGCCAGCTTCTTGGCCACCATGCTAGCAATGCGCTTGCCCATGCCGATGTCGGAGAGCAGTTCGCTGCGCGATTTGCTTCCCGTGAAGCGCAACAGCTTGTCCCAGGTGGCACTGTGCGGGCCGTCCTCAGCCGGCAGGCTGGCGAGTCCCTCGGAGCGGAGTGCCTGACTGAGCATTCGCTCGCCCAGATCGTGCGACTTGTCCTGCGCGATGGTCTTGAGGTAGTGCCGGATCTTCGAACGCGCCCGCCCGGTCTTGACGAAAGACAGCCACGACGGATTGGGCTCGGCGTTGTCGGCGGTGATGATCTCCACCACATCACCGTTCGTGAGTTCGGTGCGAAGAGGACGCTGCTCGCCATTGATGCGGGCCGACACCGTGTGGTCGCCCACATCGCTGTGAATCGCATAGGCAAAGTCCATCACGGTGGCACCGCGCGGCAACGCCATGATCTTGCTCTTGGGGGTGAAGACGTAGACCGCGTCCGGGAAGAGGTCGATCTTGATGTGGTCCCAGAACTCCGAGGCGTCGCGCGTTTCCTGCTGGATGTCCAGCAGCGATTGCAGCCACTGCGTACCCAGCCGCTGGGACATGTCGCTGCCCGGTTCGCTGGCCTTGTAGAGCCAATGGGCCGCCACGCCCGATTCGGCCACCACATCCATGGCGTGCGTGCGCAGCTGGAACTCGATGTTCGTACCGAAAGGTCCGATCAATGTCGTGTGCAGCGACTGGTAGCCGTTCACCTTCGGAATGGCCACGTAGTCGCGGAACTTGCCCGGCAGGGGCTTGTACAACTGGTGCAGGACGCCGAGGCCGGTGTAGCAGTCCGTCAATTCCGGCACCACGATGCGGAAACCGTAGATGTCCGTCACCTGCGAAAACGACAGGTGCTTGGTGTCCATCTTGCGGTAGACGGAGTAGAGCGTCTTTTCCCGGCCCAGAATTCGCACCGTCATGCCGTGCTGTCCGAACTCGGTTTCCACCTCGCGCTGAACGCGCGCAATCAGGTCGCGCCGACGGTTGCGCGACTTGTTCAAGGCCTTGGATAGCACTTCGTAGCGCCACGGGTGCAGGAAGCGGAAGGCGAGGTCCTGGAGCTCGCGGTAGGTGAAGTTCAGCCCCAGGCGGTGGGCGATCGGCGCGTAGATCTCCAGCGTCTCGCTGCTGATGCGTTGCCACTTCGAGCGCGGCATGTCGCCCATGGTGCGCATGTTGTGGGTGCGGTCGGCGAGCTTGATCAGGATGACCCGCACGTCCTTGGCCATGGCCAGCAACATCTTGCGAAACGACTCTGCCTGGTTCTGCTCGCGGGTGTCGAACTCCAGTTTTTCCAGCTTGGTGAGGCCGTCCACCAGCTCAGCCACTGGCGCGCCGAAGCGCTGCACCAGCTCTTCCTTGGTCACGCCACAGTCTTCAATCGCGTCGTGCATCAGCGCCGCCATGAGCGCCTGCGCATCGAGCTTCCACTCGGCACACTGCGCTGCGACGGCGATGGGGTGCGTGATGTAAGGGTCGCCGTTCTTGCGCAGTTGGCCGAGATGGGCTTCGTCGGCAAAACGGTAGGCCTGCCGGATGCTCTCGATCTCGGCCGGCCCCAGGTAATCCAGCTTGCCCAGCAGCGCGGCAAAGCTCGCCGCGGCCGCGCTGGCGGCCGGATGCGCCTGATCAACAGGAGGAGAAAGGGTGCCGCTGTCGGCCGTGGAGATCATCCCGGTACTTTAGCGCGAGACGCCACCCCGCGCCGCAGAGGGATTCCGGGCGAAAAAAAACACCGCGAGGCGGTGTTTTTCGGGGCCGAAGGGCGCGGGACGCTTCAGAGCGGGACCTTCTTGAGCATCTCCAGACCGATCTTGCCGTCTGCAATCTCACGCAGGGCGGTCACGCCCGGCTTGTTCTTGCTTTCGATCTTGGGGGCATGGCCCTGGCTGAGCATGCGGGCCCGGTAGGTCGCGGCCAGCACGAGCTGAAAGCGGTTGGGGATCTTTTCCAGACAATCTTCGACGGTGATGCGGGCCATGGACGTGCTCCGGGAAATGGGCGGGAAATCAGAGGATGTTGAGCGCTTTGAAGGTATCGCCGCGGGCGATACGCTGGGCGGAAAACTTGAGCCGCTGGGCATGGACGATGGCCTTGAGATCAAACAAAGCCCGCTCGAACAACTCGTTGATTATAACGAAGTCGAATTCCCTGGCGTGTGCCATCTCGGTGGCGGCGTTGACAAGCCGGAGTTCGATCACGTCGGCGCTGTCCTCTGCCCGGCGTTCCAGGCGGGAGCGCAATTCTTCGAGACTGGGCGGGAGGATGAAGATCAGAACAGCGTTGGGAAAGATGCGCTTGACCTGAATGGCGCCCTGGAAATCGATCTCCAGCACCACGTCCGCGCCCTGGTTCATGCGCTGCTCGATGGCCTGCTTGGATGTGCCGTAGCGGTTCCCATGCACCATGGCCCATTCGAGGAAGGCGCCCTGGATGACCATCTGGTCGAAGGTTTCCTTGCTGACAAAGTAGTACTCGCGCCCATGCAGTTCCTGCCCGCGGGGTGGGCGTGTGGTGTGCGAAACCGAGGGCACGACCCGGGAATCGAGTTCCATGAGGGCCTTGACGAGGCTGGATTTGCCGGCCCCGCTGGGGGCCGCGACGACGAACAGGTTTCCGGGGTATTCCATGCTTACTCAATGTTCTGGACTTGCTCGCGCATCTGTTCGATCAGCACCTTCATGTCCACCGAAATGCGGGTGAGTTCCAGATTGGACGACTTCGAACCCATGGTGTTGGCCTCGCGGTGCAGTTCCTGGATGAGGAAGTCCAGCCGCTTGCCCACTTCAGCGCCCTTCTTGAGCAGCCGCTCGATCTCGACCAGATGCGAGTCGAGCCGCGTGAGTTCTTCCGCCACGTCGATCCGGATGGCGAACGCGGTGGCTTCGGTCAGTGCACGATCCTGCGCCATGTCGGAGGTGATGGCATTGCCCAGCGCGGCCGTCGCGCCAGCACCCAGGGCTTCGTTCCATCGGTCGATGAAACGCTGGCGCTGCTGCGCCACCAGTTGGGGAATCAGCGGCTGGGCGTCCCTGGCGAGCTTGCGCAACTGGCCCAGACGGTCGAGCAGCATGGCTGCCAGCCGCTTGCCCTCTCGCTCCCGCGCTTCCATGAGGCCGTCGAGTGCGGTCTGCGCCAGCCCGACCAGGCCATCGTTGAGCTCGCCGGGATTGCCCTGCTGGCGCGCGGTGAGCTGCAGCACCTCTGCCACCGAGAGCGGGGCGGCGGTGGGAAGCCAGGTGCGAATGGCGTCTTGCAAGCCCACCAGCTTCTGCAGGTCCGGCGCCCCGGGTGTGCGGGGCAACGCGTCGGCGCGGCCTTCGATCCAGGCACGCACCTCGACCTTGCCCCGTTTCAGTCGAGCCGACAGCAGGTCTCGCAAGGCGGGTTCGGTGGCGCGCAGGTCGTCGGGCAGCTTGAAAACGAGGTCCAGGAAACGGCTGTTGACCGACCGGATTTCCATGCCTAGACCGGGTCTGGAATCGCGTGCCGACTCGGCGGACCCAGGGGTCTGAGCCCCTCCGAGATGGGCCGTGGCGTAGCCGGTCATGCTGTAAACTGCCATGGAACTGTGCCCCATCGGGTTGAGTGGTCCAAAACGAGGCGTTCCGGAAACCATCCGAATTATGTCAAAGGTCAAACCCGCACCGCTGCCACCTGACACCGTCATCGGTGGCTACCGCATCGTCCGCAAGCTCGCAGCGGGTGGTTTTGGGGTGGTGTACCTGGCGGTGGACACCGAAGGGCAGCAGGTGGCGGTCAAGGAATACCTCCCATCTTCGCTCGCCTCGCGCGGTCCCGGTGAATTGCTGCCGCAGGTGCAGCCCGAAAAACTGTCGCTCTACCGCCTTGGCCTCAAGAGCTTCTTCGAAGAGGGCCGCGCGCTCGCCCAGATCTCCCACCAGTCGGTGGTGAGCGTTCTGAACTTCTTTCGCGAGAACGAAACCGTCTACATGGTCATGAACTTCCTGGAGGGCGCGTCCCTGCAGGAATTCATCATCACGGCGCGCGAACTCAAGAAACAGAAGGTGTTCCGCGAGTCGACCATTCGCTCGCTGTACGACGAAGTGCTGCGTGGCCTGCGCATCGTCCACCAGCACAAGATGCTGCACCTGGACATCAAGCCGGCCAACATCTTCGTGACGGACGACAACCGGTCGGTGCTGATCGACTTTGGGGCGGCGCGCGAAGTCCTGAGCAAGGAAGGCAACTTCATCCGCCCGATGTACACACCGGGCTTTGCCGCGCCCGAGATGTACCGCCGCGACTCTTCCATGGGTCCCTGGACGGACATCTACGCCATCGGCGCCTGCATCTACGCCAGCATGCAGGGCTACCCGCCCAACGACGCACCGCAGCGGCTGGAGAAAGACCGACTTTCCCTGGCGCTTTCCCGCCTGCGCGGCGTGTACTCCGACAACCTCATCGAAGTGGTGGAGTGGTGCATGTCGCTCGACCCCTTGTCGCGCCCGCAATCGGTGTTTGCCTTGCAGAAGGAACTCAGCCGCGAAACGGAACGCAGCTACACCAAGCTGACCGTGGCCGAAAAGATGCGCCTGCAGTTCGACAACATCGTTTCCGACAACAAGAAGGCGATGCGAAAGTCCACCGCCGCGGGTACCAAGTTTCGATGAAGTTCTCGGTCTACCAGATCAGCCGCCAGGGGGGCCGGGAGCGCAACGAAGACCGCATGGGCTATGCCTACACCCGCGAGTCCGGGTTGTTCGTGCTGGCCGATGGCATGGGTGGGCATCCCGAAGGTGCCATGGCGGCTCAATTGGCGCTACAGACCTTTTCTGCCTACTTCCAGAAGGCGGCCAACCCCACCGTCAAGGAAGTGCCGGAGTTTCTCTCCAGCGCACTCATGGCCGCGCACCACCAGATCATCCGGTACGCCGCCGAAAAAGGCATGCTCGACACACCTCGCACCACGCTGGTGGCGGGTGTGATGGAGCGCGGGCACGTGCACTGGGTGCACTGCGGTGACTCGCGCCTGTATGTGGTGCGCCATGGGCAGATGCTCACCCGCACGCGCGACCATTCCTACATGGAGCAACAGGCCCATCTCGGTCGCACCACCGACCACATCAACCGCAACATCCTGTTCACCTGCCTGGGTTCGCCCGCGAAGCCGGTGTTCGATCTCTCCGGCCCCGTGCTGCTCCAGCAGGGAGACCGCGTGCTGCTGTGTTCGGACGGGCTTTGGGGGACGGTGAGCGACGAGGAAATCACTTCCGAACTGTCCAAGCGACCGCTGGAGCAGGCGGTGCCGGAACTGGTGGAAATGGCGCTCAAGCGCGGCGGGCCGCGTTGCGACAACGTGACCGTGCTGGCCATGGAATGGGAGACGGCGGACGAGTTTCAGGCCACGCGCGTGTCCACCGAAGACATCGAGGACGGCGTTTTTGCCTCCACCATCCAGTCGGGCGTGGCCGATCCGTCCATCGAGGACATGGACGACGCGGCGATCGAACAATCGATTGCCGAGATCAATGCCGCGATCCGCCGCACGGCTGAGCGCAACACCTGAGGTTTCCCCATCAGCGCTGCGCCGGGCCGCCTCAAGCGAGCTCGCACCGCAGCGCGCTGCACGAAGGTTCAAGAATGAGCGAATTGATTCGACCCGGCCAACGGGCCGCTGATGCCTTGCGCCCTGTGCGCATCACACGCCAGTACACGATGCATGCCGAAGGGTCGGTGCTGATCGAGTTCGGCCACACGCGCGTGCTGTGCACCGCCTCGGTGGAGGAGCGCGTGCCGCCGCACAAGCGCGGCAGCGGCGAAGGCTGGGTCACGGCCGAATACGGCATGCTGCCGCGCGCCACGCACACGCGCAGCGACCGCGAGGCGGCCAAAGGCAAGCAAAGCGGACGCACGCAGGAAATCCAGCGGCTCATTGGCCGTTCCATGCGCGCGGTGTTTGATCTGAAGGCATTGGGTGAGCGCACCATTTCGCTGGACTGCGATGTGATCCAGGCTGATGGTGGCACCCGCACCGCCAGCATCACCGGCGCCTTCGTGGCCGCACACGATGCGATATCCACCTTGATGGCCAGCGGCAAGATCGCCACCTCTCCCATCAAGGACCACGTGGCGGCGATCTCCGTCGGCATCCTGCAGGGCACGCCCTTGCTCGACCTGGAGTACGTGGAAGACTCCACCTGCGATACCGACATGAACGTGGTGATGACCGGAGCCGGCCATTTTGTCGAGGTGCAGGGCACCGCCGAGGGTGTGGCTTTCACCCGCAAGGAAATGGACGCGCTGCTGGCGCTGGCGGAGAAGGGCATTGGGGAGTTGGTGCAACTGCAGCGCGACAGCCTGGGCTTGAAGGCGGCATGAAACTGGTTCTGGCGTCGAAGAACGCGGGCAAGCTCGCGGAGCTGCAGGCGCTGTTTTCTGCCTTGGGTGTGCAACTGGTGCGTCAGGCGGATCTGGACATTCCAGAGGCACCGGAGCCGCACCGCACCTTTGTGGAAAATGCGCTCGCCAAGGCCCGGCATGCTTCGCGCCTGAGCGGGCTGCCCGCGCTCGCAGACGACGCGGGTCTGTGCGTGGAAGCGTTCGGCGGCCTGCCGGGTGTGGACACGGCCTACTACGCAACGCAGTTCGGCTACCCCAAGGGCGATGATCACAACGTGCGTGCCTTGCTGGAGCAGATGTCCGACGTGTCTGATCGCCGTGCAGCCCTGGTGAGTACGCTGGTCGCGCTTCGCAGCGCGGACGACCCCGAGCCGCTGGTGGCCACGGGCCGCGCGCCGGGGCTCATCACTCGGGAACCGGTGGGCGATGGCGGTTTTGGCTTCGATCCGGTGATGTTCATCCCTGCCTTCGGCAAGACCTTCGCCCAGTTGCCCACCGAGGTGAAGAACGCCCACAGCCACCGGGGGCGCGCGGCACAACGCATGCTGGAACTGATGCGCGAACAATGGTTTGCGCCGGTCGCCAAGCCATGAACCAAGTGAACGATGTTCGCCACTGGATGCGCCCAGGCACGCTGCAACTGCAGAGCCTGCCACCGCTCTCGCTCTACATCCACTTGCCCTGGTGCCTGAAGAAGTGCCCGTATTGCGACTTCAACTCGCACGAGTGGAGCGCCACCGCCGCAGAAGGCGAGGGCATGCCGGAGCAGCGTTACCTCGACGCCTTGCGCGCCGATCTGGAAGCCTCGCTGCCGTTGATCTGGGGCCGCACGGTGCACAGCGTGTTCATTGGTGGCGGCACTCCCAGCCTGTTTTCCCCCGAGGCGATCGATCGCCTGCTGGCCGATGTGCGAGCCCGATTGCGGCTGGGCGTCGACGCGGAGATCACGCTGGAAGCCAATCCCGGCACGTTCGAGAGAGACCGTTTCCGCGCATTCCGCCAGGCCGGTGTCACGCGCCTGTCGATCGGCGTGCAGAGCTTCAACGATGCGCACCTGAAGGCACTGGGCCGTGTGCACGACCGCGCGCAGGCGTTGGCGGCGGTGGAGGAGGCGTCTTGCGCGTTCGACACCTTCAACCTCGACCTGATGTACGCGCTGCCGGGCCAGACGCTCGCCGACCTGGAGACGGACGTGCGCACCGCGCTGGCGTTTTCACCGCCACACCTCTCGGTCTACCACCTCACGCTGGAACCGAATACCTACTTTGCCAAGTACCCGCCGGCGCTGCCACCGGAGGACGAAGCCTGGGCCATGCTGGACCGCATCACCGAACTCACCGCGGAGTCCGGCCTGCAGCGCTACGAGGTGTCGGCCTACGCGCGCGAAGGACACCAGTGCGCGCACAACCTGAACTACTGGCAGTTCGGCGACTACCTGGGCATTGGCGCAGGTGCCCACGGCAAACTCAGTTTCGCCCATCGCGTGGCCCGGCCCGTGCGCGTGCGCGAGCCGCGCCTGTACATGGAGCGCGCACTGGCGGGCGATGCGGTGGCCAGTGCCGAAGAGGTCAAGCGCTCGGAGCTGCCGTTCGAGTTCATGCTCAATGCGCTGCGGCTGCGGGAAGGCTTCGAGCTGCAGCGTTTCATGGAGCGCACGGGGTTGCCGCTCTCCAGCATCGAACCCGCACTCAAGCAGGCGCTGGACAAAGGCCTGATCGAGCGCAGTGCCGGCCGCGTGAGGCCGACGGAGCGTGGCTTCGACTTCCTCAGCGACCTGCAGGCGCTGTTCCTGCCCTAGCGGGTCTGGACGCTGAAGCCCACCCGGGTAGTGCCGCCGCTCGACTCGGCGGCGGGGAATCCATCGTGCATGCGCGCGATGGCCGCGACGATGGACAGGCCCAGCCCGTGGTGTGGTTTCTCCAGTTCGCAGCGCGACGTGTCGGCGCGGAAGAAGCGGTCGAACAGGCGGGGCAGGTGCTCGGGCTCGATGGCCGGTCCCACGTTCTCCACCCACAGTCGCACTGAATCACCCGATTCCCTCACGATGAGCACGCCCAGCTTCGTGCCGTTGTCCGCGTAACGAATGGCGTTGCCCAGCAAGTTGGAGAGCGCACGCTTGACCAATGGCTCATCCAGTGAAACCTCGGCATCGCCCTGGACCGCCACGCTCAGCTGTTTTTCCTCCAGCGGGGCCTCGTGGAATTCCACCACTTGTTCCACCAGTTGCGCCAGGCTCACCGGTTTGCCCCGCCGCGCCTTGATGCCGCGGTCGGCCTGCGCGAGGAACAGCATGTCGTTCACGATGGCGGCCATGCGGTGCAGTTCTTCCAGGTTGGAATGAAGCGTTTCCTCCAGGTCGGCCGCACTGCGTTCGCGGCTGAGCGCCACTTCGGTCTGGCCGATCAGGTTGGCCAGCGGTGTGCGCAACTCGTGCGCCACGTCCGCGTTGAAGCCTTCAAGCTGCACATAGGTGCGCTCCACGCGGGTCATGAGTCCGTTGAACTGGTCGATCAGGGGCTGCAACTCTTCCACCGGCTCGGCCAGGGAAAGGCGCTGGCCCAGGCGACGCGCGTCGATGGCTTTGGTCTGCCCGGCCAGATCGAGCAAGGGCCGCAGGCTGCAGCGAACCCGCCAGAAAGTGCCCCATCCGACCAGGGCCGCGCCGGCGAGCACCGAGCCGATCAGCAGCAAGGCCATGCGCCGCGCCGTCTTGGCGTCCTGTGAGCAATCCAGCACCACCTTGCCCACCAGCGCGGTTCCGCCTGTCACCGGCACGGTGAAGTCCATGGGTCTGGAGGCCGGCGCGGTCACATCGAAGGTGGGTGCGGCGTCGCGATAGAGCTCGCTGCCATCGGCACGGTGCATCTGCACGAACGTGCCCGGCCGCCGCTCGGCCAGCCAGGCCAGCTTGGCCTTGACCTCCGCTTCACCGCCCTGCGCCTCGGCATCGCGCACCACGTCGACCAGCACGGCCGTGTAGCTGCGCAGCTCTTCCTCGTGCTTGGCCACGAACAGCATCGTGGTGGCGCCGTAGATGATGGCCAGCAACACACCCAGCCCGATCACGGTCTGAATGGCCAGCAACAGCGAAAGGCGCCGGCCGATGGAATAGGCGCACGGCGTCGGTTCGGTTGGTGTTGCGGGCACCGTGTCCAGCGTTTCCACTGCGCTCATGCCCGTTCCTCCAGCACGTAGCCCATGCCACGCACGTTGTGAAGCAGCTTGGGTTTGAAGGGGTCGTCCATCTTCGATCGCAGCCGGCGCACGGCCACCTCCACCACGTTGGTGTCGGAGTCGAAATTCATGTCCCACACCTGCTCGGCAATGGTGGTGCGCGAAAGGATCTGTCCCTTGCGACGCGCGAGCAGCGCCAGCAGCGCGAATTCCTTGGCGGTGAGATCCAGCCGCTGGCCCGAGCGCCAGGCCTTTCGGCTGAGCAGGTCCATCTCCAGATCGCTCACCGCCATCCTGGTGTTGGCGGCTGCCTCCGTGGAAGAAGGGCCCCGACGCAACAGCGCAGCGACGCGCGCGAGCAGTTCAGAGAACGCAAAAGGTTTGACGAGGTAATCGTCGGCACCCGCCTGCAGGCCCTGCACGCGGTCCTCCACCCGGTCGCGCGCTGTGAGCATCAACACCGGCGTGTTGCGCTTTTCACGCAGCGCAGCCAGGACACCGAAGCCGTCAATGCCGGGCAGCATGATGTCGAGCACCAGCAGCTGGTAATCGCCCTCCAGCGCGAGGTAGCGGCCCTCAATGCCGTCGCGCGCCACGTCCACGGTGTAGCCGGCCTCGGACAGACCGCGCTTGACGTAGTCCGCCAGCTTGGATTCGTCTTCGATGACCAGCACGCGCATGTTCGGGCCTCTGGGGAGTGGATGGATCGGTACCCGCGAGGGCGCCGCACGAGCCTGAATTGTCGGGGATGGCCCGGTTTTTCTGGATTACGAATTGGTAATTCTCCCGTTCGGAAAACGACAGACCCGGTTTCTACAGTCTCTCCTGTGCCGAACACAAAGCGGCACGAAACCCCGATCCAACCACCCTCTCACAAGGAACCATCATGAAACTCTCTACCCGCATCCTTCTCCCCATCGCCCTGACCGTTGCCGCCGGCGCTTCCTTTGCCGAAGGCCCCATCCAGGGCAACGAAGTGTTCTCCTTCACCTCGCAAGCCAGCCACGCCGACGTCCGCGGCCAGGCCATTGCCGCCCGCAACGCTGGCCTGATCGCCAACGGCGAGATCACCCCGGTGCAGAAGACCGAAGCCATGGGCAAGACCCGCGCACAGGTGTCCGCCGAGACCGCCGAAGCCCGCCGTCTGGGCCTGCTGTCGATCGGTGAAGAAATGAAGTTTGCGACGCCGGCACAGGCCGAGCAGATCCGCACGGCAGGCCTGCAGGCCAACCAGGTTGCGTCGAAGTGAGTCGGCCCGGCATGGTCGGGTGCGTGTGCGGTGTTCGCACACAGTACCTGGCTTTCGCCGGCGCAAGTTCTCGGCCAGGAGGCCGTCCAGTGGCTTGATGTATGCAGTTCTTTCGATCCATGAATGACGGGCTCTAGGGGCCCGTTTTTCATGTGCGAGGATCGGCTCAGCGCAGCGCTTTTTTGGAATCGCTCGGCGAAACGTTTCGGATAGACTGCCACGGGCCTGCGAAAGAAGGCTCGCTGACGCCGTCAAAGCCTCGCCGATACCGTGCTCTTCAACTCATACGCCTTCTTGCTGGTCTACCTGCCCATTGTGCTGTGCGGGTATTTTGTGGCCGGCCGTCTCAACAAGCTGGCCGCCGCCGCCTGGTTGTTCGGGAGCTCGGTGGTGTTCTATGGCATGTGGGACGCCCGATACGTTGCGCTGCTGCTGACCTCCATCACGTTCAACTATGTGATCGGCACGAGTCTGGCGACGTCGGTGTCGCAGGGGGCCAGGCGTCGGGCTTCGACGCTGATCCGGGTGGGCGTGATCGGCAATCTCTGCGCGTTGGGCTATTTCAAGTACGCCAACTTTTTTCTCGACAGCGCAGCCCTCGTTGCCGGTGCGGATTGGCAGATCGAGAAGATCGCGCTTCCAATCGGCATTTCCTTTTACACGTTCACGCAGATCGCCTTTCTGGTCGATGCCTACCGAGGCCAGGTTCGTGAGGTCAATCCCGTTCACTACGGCTTGTTCGTCACCTATTTCCCTCATCTGATCGCCGGCCCCATCCTGCATCACAGGGAGATGATGCCGCAGTTCGCCGATGCCAAAGCTTATGAACCGAGGTGGCGATGTTTCGCCCAAGGCATCGCGATATTCGCCATAGGTCTGTTCAAGAAGGTGGTGATCGCCGACGGTATCGCTCCCTATGCGAGCCCAGCGTTTGCAGCTGCGGCGGCAGGTCAGAGCCTGAATTTCTTTGAAGCATGGGGAGGTGCCTTCGCGTACACCTTTCAACTCTATTTCGATTTTTCCGCGTACTCCGACATGGCCATCGGACTGTCCCGGATGTTCGGCATCCGGTTGCCCATCAACTTCAATTCACCTTACAAAGCAACCAGCATCATCGACTTCTGGAGACGGTGGCACATGACGTTGTCGCGCTTCTTGCGCGACTACCTCTACATCTATCTGGGCGGCAACAGGCACGGAAAGACAAGGCGCTATGTGAATCTCTTTCTCACGATGGTCATTGGGGGCCTTTGGCACGGAGCAGGATGGACTTTCGTGGTGTGGGGTGCCTTGCATGGCTTCTACCTGATGGTGAATCATGCGTGGCGCGGCTTCTGGCGGCGAGCGGGACACGATGCATCCGCACCGCGATGGCACTGGAAGCTGTTCAGTACCGTCCTGACCTTTCTGGCCGTCGTCGTTGGGTGGGTATTTTTCAGGGCGGACAATCTGGGCGCCGCAGTGTCTATGACACAGTCAATGGTCGGGTTGCATGGCTTCGCCCCGGCAAATGCTCAGTGGGGCACGCTACCTGTTTACAGCCAGCTGGAGCCAGGCATCCTGCCGACGGTGCTGGCCCTTTTCGGAGCCCTGCCCGCTTACACCCATGCCGAGTTGGTCTCCCTGTCCATGCTTTTTTCGCTGCTTGCATGTGCATGGCTGATCTGGAGTTTCCCCAATTCTCAGCAGATCATGGTGGATCACGAGCCTGCCCTGGGAGAGGTCGCGTCCGATGGTCGTTTGCGCTGGAAACCGACTTGGGTGTGGTCGATCGCCACTTCCATCACCTTGATCGTCGCCTTGACCCAGATGGATAAAGTCAGTGAGTTTCTCTATTTCCAGTTCTGAGTCGGACCGCGGCTACGTCCTCGGGACCTTGATCCTGACGGGCTTGGCCGTGTTGTTTTTCTTCGCGATCGGGGTCAGGATGCAGCCTCTGGAGGGCGATCTGACCCGCATCGGATCGTACGCGGAGAAGGATTTCGGATGGAATGGCGAGCAGGCCCTGTTTGTGCGACCTCTCTACACGCAGGGCACTTACGAGCATCCGCACGATGTGGTGGTGGTTGGCGATTCCTTCTCGCTCTCGCGTCCGCTGGCTCAGTGGCAGAACCATTTGGTGGCTTCAACTGGCATGTCCCTGGTGACGCTGGACGTCGGAAAGAATCCCCTGCGGGATGTCCTGGCAAAGCAGGTGTTCCAGCAGCATCCCCCCAGATACCTCATCGTGAGCTTTGTCGAAAGGAACTTTCCCAACCAGATGCGTGGCGCCGCTGATTGCCTGCCCGAACTTGCCGCGACGTCCGTGGCGCGGCCGCAGTTGGAAAAGGCAGGCGAAGTGCAGAAGACGGCCGCTGGTTCCGCATCTCAACTCGCGAAGCGTCCGACCGATTGGCCGGACCTGCGAGATGTGAAGCCGTCGCTAGGTGCCACCCATCTGTATCTGGGCGCCATGCGTTCCCATTGGAATATTGAAAGAACGAACGCGCTGACTGTGAAGCTGGCTCGTCCGGATCTTTTCACGAATGCGCTCTCCGATACCACTCTGATTTACAAGGGAGATTTGCAGAAGATCGCCCAGTGGGATCCCGTTTCGCAGAACGATCTGCGTTGCAGGATCGACACCCTCTGGCGACAGATCGAGGGGCCGGGTCGCACGAAACTGATTCTTTTGATTGCTCCAGACAAATTGACCGCCTACAGTCCCTGGATTGCCGATAGAAGAATCAACGGCCTGAGTTCGTTAGCGACCATCGCGGAGAGTTATCCGGACCTGTTTCCTCGGCTGGACGATTCGCTGAAAAGAGTGATTGAGGCAGGTGTGCAGGATGTGTACCTGCCCAACGACACGCATTGGGGTTCTTCGGGTCACACAACGGTGGCCCACACGCTTGCGGCGTTCATCCGCGATTACGAACGATAGACCCGATGCGCTCGGGAAAAAGATCGGTCTGAGAGTGGCGGAGACGGTGAGATTCGAACTCACGGACGGTTGCCCGTCGGCAGTTTTCAAGACTGCTGGTTTAAACCACTCACCCACGTCTCCGGGTGCGAAAGCAATGGCCGCGATTCTAGCCTGCGCGATTCAGGCGAGTGCGGGTTCGGCCTCGCGAAGCATGCCGCGCGTCTCGATGAATTTCACCACTTCCTCCACGCCCGAGCGCGTCTTGAGGTTGGTCATCACCCAGGGGCGTCGCGCGCTGTCCGGGCGCATGCGGGCGGTGTCGGCCTTCATCACGTCCAGGTCGGCGCCGACGTGCGGCGCCAGGTCGGTCTTGTTGATGACGAAGAGATCGCTTTTGGTGATCCCCGGTCCGCCCTTGCGTGGAATCTTCTCGCCCGCCGCGACGTCGATTACATAGATGGTGAGGTCGGAGAGTTCGGGGCTGAAGGTGGCGGCCAGGTTGTCGCCGCCGGATTCGATGAACACCACGTCGGCGTCGGGGAACTGTTCAAGCATGCGGTCGATGGCTTCGAGGTTGATCGAGGCGTCTTCGCGAATGGCGGTGTGCGGGCAGCCGCCGGTTTCCACGCCCATGATGCGCTCGGCCGGCAACGCGCCGCTCACCGTCAGCAGGCGCTGGTCTTCCTTGGTGTAGATGTCGTTGGTGATGGCGACCAGGTCGTAACGCTCGCGCATCGCCTTGCACAGCATTTCCAGCAGCGTGGTCTTGCCCGAGCCGACCGGGCCCCCGATGCCCACGCGCAGCGGCGGCAGACTTTTGGTGCGGTGGGGAATGTGGTGCAGGGCGTTCATGGATGTCTCCTTGTCGTTGTCACGAGCGGAACAGTCGAGAGTACTGCGTTTCGTGTCGCGCGGAAAGAATGGCCAGCAGGGGTGTGAAGGCCTGGCGGCGGTCGTCGGTCAGGGCCATGGCATGGTCCACCGCATCGGGAATCTGCCGGGCCAGGCGCGCCAGCATGCGCTGGCCGGCGCTCTGGCCCAGTGGAACGGATTTGATGGCGGCCTGCACCATGTTTTCTGTCCAGCCGAAGGCGTAGCCAAGCAGGCTGTCGCGCACGCTCGCGTCGGTGCGCGCCGCAGCGCAGGCGCATGTCACGGGGTAGGTGGGCGGGTCCAGGCGAGCCGCCTGCAGCTGTTCGAACACGCCCTCGCCCAGATCGCCGAGCTGTCGCGCCCACTCCAGCAGGGAGCGCCCCATCTGCTCGCTTTGCAGGCGGAACTCCAGCGTTTCACGGGTGTGCAGCACCCAGCGGTTGAGCGTGCCGATGCGCTCAAGGTCGCCGCCACGCCAGGCCGCAATCGCCTGCGCCACGACCGCCAGATCGGCGCGCGCAAGACCCAGGTGCAATTGATCGGTGAGCCAGTTCGCGGCGCTCGCTTCGTCTGACACGAGTCCGGCGTCCACCGCGGCTTCGAGCCCTTCCGAATACGAGAATCCACCCACCGGCAACGCGGGCGAAGCCAGCCACAGGATCTGCAGCAGACCCGCAGCCGAGCGAACCGGGGCCTGCGCTTCAGGCGTGGTCATGCCCGTGCTTGTGGTGGGCGTGACCGTGGTCGTGCGCGTGACCGAGGGTGTGCCCGGTGCCATGCGCGGAGCCCTGTGCGCCGTACGCGCCAGCCTCGGGCTCGAACGGCTCGCGCACCTCGACCACATCGAGGTGCATGGCCCGCAGCATGTCGGCCAGCACGTGGTCGGGCTCGATCTTGAGATGGTCCGGCCGCAGTTCGATCGGCACATGCCGGTTGCCCAGGTGGTACGCAGCACGCATCAGGTCGAAGGCCTGGTCCTGGGCAGGATGGTCCGGGCACGCGGTGATGCGCAGCACGGGCTGCGGCGCGGCCACCACGCGCAGCAACGAACCGTCCTGGGTGAGCAGCACGTCGCCGCCGCGCACCACGGTGCCACGGGGCAGAAACACGCCGACATGGCGCTCGTCGGATGCGGTGGCGTCAAAGCGGCTCTTCTGGCGCACGTCCCAGTCGAGCACGAGCTGGGCGGCGCGCTGCACCAGGCTGGGCGCCAGGCCCTTGCCTTGGGGAATCAATTTGGAGACTTGCAACATCGATGGATTCAGAACAGGAAATACCGCTGCGCCATGGGCAGGACGCTGGCGGGTTCGCAGGTGAGCAACTGGCCATCGGCGCGCACCGCATAGGTCTGCGGGTCGATCTCCATCCGCGGCAGCAGGCTGTTGTGGACCATGTGAGCCTTGGTCACCCCGCGGCAATGCTGCACAGCCACCAGCGGCTTGTGCAGACCGAAGCGCTCGCCCACACCCGCGGCCAGGCCTGCCTGCGAGACAAAGGTGAGGCTGCTTCTGGCCATGGCACCACCGTAGCTGCCGAACATGGGCCGGTAGTGCACGGGCTGCGGTGTGGGAATGGACGCGTTCGGGTCGCCCATGGCCGCCAGCGCGATGCTGCCGCCCTTGAGAACGATCGTGGGCTTGACGCCGAAGAAGGCGGGTTTCCACACCACCAGGTCGGCCCACTTGCCCACTTCGAGCGAGCCGACCACATGCGAGATGCCGTGGGCGATGGCCGGATTGATGGTGTATTTGGCGATGTAACGCTTGACTCGGAAGTTGTCGTTGCGTGAACTGTCTTCGCTCAGCGTGCCGCGCTGGCTCTTCATCTTGTCGGCCGCCTGCCAGGTGCGGATGATCACCTCGCCGACCCGCCCCATGGCCTGGCTGTCGCTGCTCATCATGCTGATGGCGCCCATGTCGTGCAGGATGTCCTCGGCCGCAATCGTCTCGCGGCGGATGCGGCTTTCGGCGAATGCCAGGTCCTCGGCAATGCCCGCATCCAGGTGGTGGCACACCATCAGCATGTCCACGTGCTCGTCCAGCGTGTTCACCGTGTAAGGCATGGTGGGGTTGGTGGAGGAGGGCAGGAAGTTCGCCTCGCCCACCACCCGGAGGATGTCCGGCGCGTGGCCGCCGCCGGCGCCTTCGGTGTGGAAGGCGCACAGGCTGCGGCCCTTGGTGGCAGCGATGGTGTTTTCCACAAAACCCGATTCATTGAGCGTGTCGCTGTGGATGGCGACCTGCACATCCGCCGCCTCGGCCACGCTCAGGCAGTTGTCGATGGCCGCCGGCGTGGTGCCCCAGTCTTCGTGCAGCTTCAGCCCGATCACACCCGCGTTGATCTGTTCGTGGAGCGCGGCCGGCAGGCTGGCGTTGCCCTTGCCGAGAAAGCCGAGGTTCATCGGCAGGCCGTCGGCGGCCTGCAACATGCGTTCGATGTGCCAGGGGCCCGGTGTGCAGGTGGTGGCGAAGGTGCCGGTGGCGGGGCCGGTGCCGCCGCCGAGCATGGTGGTGATGCCCGACGTCAGCGCTTCGTCCACCTGCTGTGGGCAGATGAAGTGGATGTGGCTGTCGATGCCGCCGGCCGTGACGATGTGACCTTCGCAACTGATGACCTCGGTGCCCGGACCGATGACGATGTCCACGCCGGGCATGGTGTCGGGGTTGCCGGCCTTGCCGATGGCCACGATGCGCCCGCCCTTCAGACCGATGTCGGCCTTGACGATGCCCCAGTGGTCGATGATCACTGCGTTGGTCATCACCGTGTCCACGGTGCCTTCGGCGCGGGTTCGCTGCGATTGCGCCATGCCATCGCGGATGGTCTTGCCACCGCCGAACTTGACCTCTTCGCCGTAGCCCCCTGCCGCGAGCGTGTAGTCCTTCTCGATCTCGATCATCAGCCCGGTGTCGGCCAGCCGGAGGCGGTCACCGACGGTGGGGCCGAACATGTCGGCATAGGCGTTGCGGGAAATGGTGCTCATGAATCTTTGCCCTGCGAGGTGGTCGGCATGCGTTGCGGCGTGGTTCGGCGTGTAAATGGCATACACACAAGGTTGCACGTTGCATCAATGCCTAACGGTTGTCGGCGCTGACTTGGCCTACAGTCGATCGATCAGATTCAGCACAGATCGTGCCAGCCCCTTCGTCCATCGACAGCCCGATGCGACGCCTGAACCATCCCTTCACACCCCGACCGAACCCATGCGTGATTCCGCCATTTCCTTGCCTGTTTCCCTGCGCACCAGCGCCCTTGTTCTTGCACTCGCGGCCCTGGCGGCATGTGGTGGTGGTGGTGGAGACACCGCGGGCGGCACGGGGGGCTCGGGAGGAGGCGGAGGTGGTGGCAGCGGCGGGGGTGGAGGCGGAGGCGGGGGAACGGTTGTAACACCCGGTGCCCCTGGAACGCCTGGCACATCGGGCGGCCAGGTCGCCGTCCCCGCAGCCGGGCAGCCTGTGGACACCAGCCAGCCCGACCAGGTGGTGGGCACCGGCACGCCAGCCAGTTGCACCGGGCAGGCGGTCATCAGTGCGGTGGCGCAGGGCGGCAAGATCCGTTTCAACTGCGGCCCCGATCCGGTGACCATCACCCTGGGTGCCACGGCCAAGGTGTTCAACAACCGCCCGGATGTGACCCTGGACGGCCAGGGTCTGGTCACGCTCAGTGGGGGTGGCTCGCGTCGCATCCTCTACCAGAACACCTGTGACCCGGCCCAGGTCTGGACCACGCCGAACTGCAACGACCAGGAGACGCCTCGCCTCACGGTGCAGAACATGCGCTTTGCCAACGGCAACTCCACCGGTGAAACGGCCGAAGGCGGAGGTGGCGGCGCCATCTTCGTGCGCGGCGGCCAGTTCAAGATCGTCAACAGCGTCTTCACCAACAACCGATGCGATCCCACCGGGCCTGACGTGAGCGGCGGCGCCGTTCGCGTGCTCGACATGTACCAGGACCGGCCCGTCTATGTCGTGCAGAGCACCTTCGGCGGCAGTGCGGGACTGGGCAACAGTTGCTCCAACGGCGGTGGGCTCGGCAGCATCGGGGTGTCGTACAGCATCTACAACAGCCTGTTCACCCACAACACGGCCGTGGGCAACGGCGCCAACCCTGCGCAGCCGGGTACGCCGGGTGGGGGCAGCGGCGGTGCCATCTACAACGATGGCGGCACCTACACCCTGTCCATCAATGGCAGCGTGGTCAGCGACAACACGGCCATCGAGGGGGGCAGCGCGGTGTTCTTCGTGGGGCTGTCCGGCTTCATGAACCTGACGGACTCGGTCTTCGTGCGCAACCCCGCCTCGCGCTTCGGCACCAGTGGGCTCCCGGGCTTCTTCGTGTTGGCTTCGCCGGGTCAGCCAGTGGTGACCCGCACCACGATCTCCTACTGATCGGACGGGCGATGCCCGTCAGCCCAGCGCGCCCTGCGTGAGGCCGCGAAAGCCGAACACGGTGCGCGAGCCGGCGTAGTCCACCAGTTCCACGGTGCGTTGCTGGCCGGGCTCGAAGCGCACGGCGGTGCCGCTGGCGATGTTCAGGCGCATGCCGCGCGCTGCGTCGCGGTCGAATTCCAGCGCACCGTTGGTCTCGGCAAAGTGGTAGTGCGAGCCGACCTGGATGGGCCGGTCGGCCGTGTTCTTCACCACCAGGGTGAGCGTGCGACGGCCGGGATTGAGCGTGTGTTCGCCCGCGTCGGTGAAGAGTTCGCCGGGGATCATGCGGTGTCCTTGCATCAGCTGGTCAGCAGGCCCCAGGCCATGTTCAGCCCCATCAGGGCCACGATGGCACCCACCACGCGCGGCAGCCACTGGCTGGCGCGCTTCATGCCCAGACCCAGCCCGATGCCAACGGCATGCAACAAGGCGGTGCCCAGCACCATGCCGGCCAGCGCAGCACCATCCGCCAGCTCCTGTCCATGCGCCGCGCCGTGGAACAGCGCGAAAGCGCCCACCAGCACCGCGCCGGCCGCCTCGGGCAGCTTTACCTGAGCCGCCAGAAGCAGTCCCACCACCAGCATGGAGGCGGCGATCATGGGTTCGATGGCCGGGAAAGCGACGCCGGCCTGCGCCATGAGCGCTCCCGCGAGCAGGAGTGACGCGAACGACACGGGCGCGACCCACAGGCGGCGCGTGGTCATGGCGCTCCACACGCCCACGGCCAGCATGGCGGCCAGGTGGTCCAGCCCGGTGATGGGGTGCAGGAAGCCCATGAGCAGGCCGCCGTGGTCGTGGGCGTCGCCCACGTGGGCGGCAGCCGAAAACGACAGGGCGGCGAGGGTGATGGCGATGAGGTGTCGGTGTGTCATGGCGGGCTGCTTCATGGAATCGGTTGGTGCACGGTCACGAGTTTCGTGCCGTCGGGAAAGGTCGCTTCCACCTGGATGTCGGGAATCATTTCGGCGATGCCTTCCATCACGTCGGCGCGGGTCAGCACGTTGCGCCCTTCGCTCATGAGCTGGGCGACGTTCTTGCCATCGCGTGCGCCTTCCATCACCGCCGCGGTGATGAGGGCGATGGCTTCGGGGTGGTTGAGCTTGAGTCCGCGCGCCTTGCGCCTTTCGGCGAGCAGGGCGGCGGTGAAGATCAACAGCTTGTCTTTTTCCCGGGGCGTGAGTTCCATGGTGGTGCGCTTGCTCTGCGGTCCTGTTTGAAAGGCTGATCAGCAATTCCCATGCCCTGGCCCGGCGCGTGGCATGAAAGCTGCACAAACCCGGTGTGAACAACGCCTTGCCCGACTCCCTTGCGACCGACCCGGCCGAGCCAGCCGCGCCGCAACGCATCATCAAGGTGCGTCGCGACTACAACAGCTGGGTCGGCAGCGAGACCATGGAGGACTACGCGCTGCGTTACACGCCGCAGCGCTTTCGCAAGTGGTCGGAATGGCGGGTGGCCAACACCGCGTTCGGGGCGGCGTCGTTCCTGATTCTCGAAGCCGTGGGAGCCACCTTGCTCGTTCAGTACGGCTTTGTCAACGCGGCACTGGCCATCCTGTGCACCGGCCTCATCATCTTCCTGGCCGGCCTGCCCATCAGCATCTACGCCGCGCGCCATGGCATCGACATGGACCTGCTCACCCGGGGCGCAGGCTTCGGCTACATCGGCTCGACGATCACCTCGCTCATCTACGCGTCGTTCACCTTCATCTTCTTCGCGCTCGAGGCGGCCGTCATGGCCTACGCGCTCGAGCTCGCGCTCGACATTCCGCCGGCCTGGGGCTACCTCATCTGCGCGCTGGTGGTGATTCCGCTGGTGACCCACGGTGTCTCCGTCATCAGCCGTTTCCAGGTCTGGACCCAGCCGCTGTGGCTGGTGATGATGGTGGTGCCCTTCGTCGCTGTGGCCGTCATGGCCCCCGAAGCATTCACCAATGTGGTGCGCTATGGCGGCGAATCTGGTGCGGGTGCGGTGTTCGACTGGCACCTGTTTGGTGCAGCCCTCACGGTGGGCATTGCGCTCATCACGCAGATGGGTGAGCAGGCCGATTACCTTCGCTTCATGCCCGCCAAGGAGCCCGGCAAGTCCCTGCGCTGGTGGCTCGGGGTGCTGGCCGGGGGGCCCGGCTGGGTGGTGCTCGGTGTCATCAAGATGCTGGGAGGCGCCTTGCTCGCCTACCTGGCCATCAGCCACATGGTGCCGCCCGAACGCGCGGTGGATCCCAACCAGATGTACCTGGCGGCCTACGAATTCGTGTTCTCCGACTACGGCTGGGCGGTGGCGGCCACGGCGCTGTTCGTGGTGGTCTCGCAACTGAAGATCAACGTGACCAACGCCTACGCGGGCTCGCTGGCCTGGAGCAACTTCTTCTCACGCATCACCCACAGCCATCCGGGGCGCGTGGTGTGGGTGGTGTTCAACACGCTGATTGCCTTCATGCTCATGGAGATGAACGTGTTCCAGGCGCTCGGGGAAGTGCTGGGGCTGTACTCCAACATCGCCATCGCCTGGATCATGGCGGTGGTGGCCGACCTGGTCATCAACAAGCCGCTGGGCTGGTCGCCCAAGGGCATCGAGTTCAAGCGGGCCTACCTCTACGACATCAACCCGGTGGGCGTGGGTGCGATGGGCCTGGCCTCGGCCCTGTCCATCGTGGCACACATGGGTCTGCTGGGTCCGGGGGCAGAGGCGTTCTCTGCGGTGATCGCGATGGCCACGGCGCTGATCGCGGCACCAGCGATTGCGTGGCTGACCAAAGGCCGGTACTACATCGCTCGAGCCGCCGCGAAAGGGTGCGGAAGTTGTGCGGAGGGATCACTGCCACGGTACACCGTGCAGCGGTGCGTCATCTGTGAACGGGAATACGAAGCGCCCGACATGGCGCATTGCCCTGCGTATCAAGGCCACATCTGCTCGCTGTGCTGCACGCTGGATGCGCGCTGCGGTGATCTTTGCAAGCCGCACGCGCGCCTGTCGGAGCAATGGATCGGTGCGCTGCGGCACGTGATGCCGCGCAGCGTCTGGCCGTACCTGGAGGCGGGCCTGGCGCACTACCTGCTGCTCATGATGGTGATCGCGCCGGTGCTCGCGGCGGTGCTGGGCCTGCTCTACCGGCAGGAGGTGGAGGGACTGAGCCAGGGGCTGGGCGTGGCGGCCAATGTGTCGCTGCTCGACGCGGCCTTGCGTTCGGGCTTCGTGCGCGTGTACGCGGTGCTGCTGCTGATCGCGGCGACGGTGGCCTGGTGGCTGGTGCTGGCGCACAAGAGCCGCGAGGTGGCGCAGGAAGAGTCGAACCGGCAGACGCGCCTGCTGATGCAGGAAATCGAATCGCACCAGCGCACCGACGAGGCCCTGCAGCAGGCGCGTCACGCGGCCGAGCAGGCCAACCAGGCCAAGACGCGATACATCTCCACCATCAGCCATGAGTTGCGCACGCCGCTCAACAGCATCCTGGGCTACGCGCAGCTGCTGCAGGAAGACACCGGCATGGCGCCGCACCGCGCGCAGGCCATCCGCGTCATCCACCGGGGTGGCGAGCATCTGCTCTCGCTCATCGAAGGCACGCTGGACATCGCGCGCATCGAGTCCGGCAAGCTTGCACTGGACGTGCGGCCCATGGCATTTGCCGGCGTCATGCAGGAAGTCGCCAGCATGTTCGAACTGCAGGCCGCTGCCAAGGGCTTGCGCTTCGTGTTTGAAGCAGGCGCTCGCCTGCCCGACGCGGTGCGCGCCGATGAAAAGCGCCTGCGCCAGATCCTCATCAACCTGCTGGGCAACGCGGTGAAGTTCACCCGCGCAGGGCAGGTGCGCCTGCGCGTGACGCACGCGCGCGAGATGGCGCAGTTCGAGGTGCACGACACCGGGCCGGGCATGAGCGCGCAAGACCTGGAGCGCGTCTTCGAACCTTTTGCGCGTGGTCAGGGTGATGCCGTGGGCTCGGTCACCGGGAGCCCCGGCACCGGCCTTGGCCTGACCATCGCGAAGATGCTGACTGACCTCATGGGCGGCGAGATGACGGTGCGCAGCACACCCGGGCAGGGCACGGTGTTCACGGTGCGCCTGTTCCTGCCCGAGCTGCACGGCGTGGTGCTGCCCGGCCCGCAGGCGGTGGCGCAATTTGCCGGCTACAGCGGCGATCGGCGGCGCGTGCTGGTGGTCGACAACGAAGAGGCCGACCGCGAGCTGCTCTCGCGTTGGCTGGCACCCTTGGGCTTTGACGTGATGCTCGCCACCAGCGGGCTCGATGCGCTGGCGCTGCTCGACGGCCTTGAACCCGGCGCGCCCGGTGCGCCGCACGCCATCTTCATGGACCTGGCCATGCCGGGCATCGACGGCTGGGAAACCCTGCGCAGGCTGCGCGCGCGTGGCTGGGGCGAGGTGCCGCTGGCCATCGTGTCGGCCAACGCGTTCGACAAGGGGCTCGACAACGACCTCGGACACAAGCCACAGGACTTCTTCGTCAAACCGGTGCGGCGCGACGATCTGCTGCACTGGCTGGGCCAGCGGTTGTCGCTGGCGTGGATCTCGGAGGCCTTGCCGGATTCACCTGTGGAAACCCAGCTGGTTGCCGCGCCCGCCAGCCGCGCCGAGCTCGAACCCCTGCTCGAACTGGTTCGCCTGGGCTACTACAAAGGCATCGTGCAGTGGCTCGATGAATGGGTGCTGCGACGCCCCGAGCAGGCGGCGTTCGCGCAAAGCCTGCGCACGCTGGCGCGCGAGTTCCGTTTCGAAACCATCGAACAGCAATTGCTTCAGCACTATGCCGCACCCGGTTGAACCCCACGCCACGTCCGCGGGTTTCGCGCCCGCGCCGCTGCAGCTCACCGATTCGCTGGTGGTGCTGATCGTGGACGA
This sequence comes from Hydrogenophaga sp., assembly GCF_051858985.1. GTDB lineage: Bacteria > Pseudomonadota > Gammaproteobacteria > Burkholderiales > Burkholderiaceae_C > Hydrogenophaga. Next base: position 584,784 of record NZ_JBHYGM010000003.1, read on the forward strand.
CGTGCCCGACAACGTGGCGCCGCTGCACGACGCGCTGGACGAGGCCGGTTACACGGTGCTGGTGGCACTCGACGGCGAAAGTGCCATCCGTCGCGCCACGCAAGCGCTGCCCGACGTGGTGCTGCTCGACGCGGTGATGCCCGGACTGGATGGCTTCGAAGTGGCGCGCCAGCTGAAAGCGCAGCCGGCCACGGCGCACATTCCCATCATCTTCATGACCGGTCTCACCGACACCGAACACCTGGTCGCCGCGCTGGACGCCGGGGGTGCCGACTACGTCACCAAGCCCATCAAGCCGCGCGAGGTGATGGCCCGCATGGGCGTGCACCTGCGCACCGCGCGCCACGTGCGCCAGGGCGCGGTGGAACGCAGCCAGGCGCGCAACGCGCTCGATGCCTTTGGTTACGCCACCATCACCGTGCGCGAACGCGACGGCCGCCTGATGTGGCAGACGCCACTGGCACGCGACCTGCTGCGCAACTACTGTGGCACCGAGGCGCCCACCACACCGCCGGCCGTACTGCAATGGCTTCGCCGCCACCTGGGCGAGGCGCTCGACCAGCGCGAGCCACCGCGCCTCACGCTGGAGAACGGCCCCAGGCGCCTCACCTTCCGCCTGCACCAGCGCGTGGGCGACCAGGACGGGGGCGAGGAGGGCGCGGAAGCCGGCGGCGACTGGCTCATCGTGATGCAGGAGACATCGGACGCCAGCGTGCTCTCCAGCCTGGCGGGTTCCTTCGGCCTGACCGCGCGCGAGGCCGAGGTGCTGTACTGGGTGGTCAAGGGCAAGATCAACCGCGACATCGGCGACATCCTGGGCGCCAGCCCCGCCACCGTGAAGAAGCACCTGGAGCGCATCTACGCCAAGCTAGGTGTGGAGACGCGCACCGCCGCTGCCGCCATGGCCATCAACCGCGTGCCTCTGTTGCAGCCGCAGCACGGAGGCTGAGCACACGGCGTACGCCACCCGGCGTACATACACCAACAGGGCCTCTCCCTAGCATCCAGTTGTCCGCTGTGCCACGTCCGAAGAGGGCAGCCGGCGGCGCCAACACCCACCCCCTTCACGGGACCACAGGAACACTGGAGAAGCGCATGTCGAACACCCCCCGAAACACCCGCCGTTTCACCCTCAAGACCCTCTCGGCCGCTGCCATGGTGGCCACGCTGGGCGGCCTGTCCGCCCTGCCGGCCCACGCACAGAGCACCATCAAGGTAGGCGTGCTGCACAGCCTCTCGGGCACCATGGCCATTTCGGAGACCGTGCTCAAGGACGTGGCCCTGATGGCCATCGACGAGATCAACGCCAAGGGTGGCCTGCTGGGCAAGAAGCTCGAGCCGGTGGTGGTGGACCCTGCCTCCAACTGGCCGCTGTTCGCCGAGAAGACCAAGCAGCTGCTGACGCAGGACAAGGTGGCGGTGGTCTTCGGCTGCTGGACGTCGGTGTCGCGCAAGTCGGTGCTGCCGGTGGTGGAAGAGGCCAACGGCCTGCTGTTCTATCCGGTGCAGTACGAAGGCGAAGAGCTGAGCAAGAACGTGTTCTACACCGGTGCCGCGCCCAACCAGCAGGCCATTCCCGCCGTGGAATACCTGATGAGCAAGGACGGCGGCTCGGCCAAGCGCTGGGTGCTCCTGGGTACCGACTACGTGTACCCGCGCACCACCAACAAGATCCTGCGCGCCTTCCTGAAGAGCAAGGGTGTGGCCGATGCCGACATCATGGAGGAGTACACCCCCTTTGGTCACTCCGATTACCAGACCATCATCGCCAACATCAAGAAGTTCGCGTCCGCCGGCAAGAAGACGGCCGTGGTCTCCACCATCAACGGCGACTCCAACGTGCCGTTCTACAAAGAGCTGGGCAATGCCGGCCTGTCTGCCAAGGATGTGCCTGTGGTGGCCTTCTCCGTGGGTGAGGAAGAGCTGCGCGGCGTGGACACCAAGCCGCTGGTGGGTCACCTCGCCGCCTGGAACTACTTCATGAGCATTAAGAGCCCGGCCAACACCGAGTTCGTCAAGAAGTGGAGCGACTACGCCAAGGCCAAGAACATCGCCGGCCACAAGGACAAGCCCCTGACCAACGACCCGATGGAAGCCACCTACATCGGCATCAACATGTGGGCGCAGGCCGTGACCAAGGCCAAGTCGACCGACACCGACAAGGTGATTGCCGCCATGGCCGGCCAGACCTTCAAGGCACCGGGTGGCTTCACCAGCACCATGGACAAGGAAAACCACCACCTGCACAAGCCGGTGTTCATCGGCGAGATCAAGGCCGACGGCCAGTTCAACGTGGTGTGGAAGACGCCGGGCCCGGTGGTCGCCGATCCGTGGAGCGATTACATCGCCGAGAACAAAGGCAAGAAGAACGTCCCGGAGAAGAAGTAACTCCCCCCTGCGCCGCTGACGCGGCTTCCCCCCTCTCTGGCGCGCCTTCGGCGCTGGGAGGGGGGACGGCAGCTTGGGCCGGCGGAGCCGGACCCTCATTGCCCCTGGATGTGGCGTGTTGGCGCGCCTCCGAGTCTGGTTTTTAGGGAACGTTATGAAGATTCATGGGCTCCGGATGTTGGGGCTGGGGCTGGCCGTGTGGATGTCGCTGGGCGCGGCCCAAGCGCTCACCCCAGCCGACGCGCTGGCGGTGGTCGATGGCGACACCGACACCCGCATCGATACGCTGAATCGTCTCGCCGCCGATCCGGACGAGAAGGCTGCCGCCCTGATCAAGGCCATGGCGGCCGAAGCCGTGCGCGTGCAGGGCGAGCGCGTGCTGCTGGTGGAAGGTGACGGCGCCGTGGATGCCGTGACCGGTGAGAAGCTCGCCACGCTGCCGGAAGACGCCAGCGACATCATGATCAACAACCGCCTGCGCAGCGCGATGGAAACCGCGCTGGCCGGCATGGAACTGGTGGGCGCGCCGCCCGAGCGGCAGCGCGAAGCCGCGCGGACGCTGCAGCGCACGGCCTTTGAGGAACCCGATTCGAGCCAGCTGCCGCTGATCGAGAAGGCCCTGGCGGGTCAACTGGACGAGCGTGCGCGCCAGAGCCTGGAGCTGGCGCAGGCGGCCGTGTTGCTCGCCAGCGAGGACCCGGCGCAGCGCCTGGCGGCCGCGCAGAAACTCGGCGAAGCCCGCCAACCCATCGTTCGGCCGCTGTTGCTGCAGCAGCTGGAAAAGGAAACCAGCGCCGAAGTGAAGGCCGCGCTGGATGCTTCTCTCAAAGGCATCGACCGCACGCTGGCGATCGGCAGCGCGCTCGCCCAAGCCTTCACCGGCATCAGCCTGGGCTCCATCCTGCTGCTGGCCGCGCTGGGCCTGGCCATCACCTACGGCCTCATGGGCGTCATCAACATGGCGCATGGCGAGCTGATCATGATCGGCGCCTACGCCACCTGGCTGGTGCAGACCTTCTTTCGCCAGTCGCTGCCCGAGTATTTCGACTGGTACCTGCTGGTGGCCATGCCGGTGGCGTTTCTGGCTTCTGGCCTCGTGGGCGCGGCCATGGAGCGATCGGTGATCCGTTTCCTCTACGGGCGGCCGCTGGAGACACTGCTCGCTACGTGGGGCATCAGCCTGGTGCTGATGCAGGCCGTGCGCAGCCTGTTCGGCGCGCAGAACGTGGGCGTGGAGAACCCGTCGTGGATGAGCGGGGGCATCACGCTGCTGGGCAACCTCAACCTGCCCTGGAACCGCATCATCATCATCGGCTTCGCGCTCGCGGTGCTGCTGGGCGTGGCGCTGCTGATCGGCAAGACGCGCCTGGGGCTGTTCGTTCGCGGCGTCACGCAGAACCGGCCCATTGCGTCCTGCATGGGGGTGAACACCGCGCGCATCGACACCTACGCGTTCGCACTGGGCTCGGGCATCGCAGGGCTGGCAGGTTGCGCCCTGAGCCAGATCGGCAACGTGGGCCCCGACCTGGGCCAGAACTACATCGTCGACTCCTTCATGGTGGTGGTGCTGGGCGGTGTGGGGCAGCTCGCGGGCACGGTGTACGCCGCGCTGGGCCTGGGCATGCTCAACAAGTTCATCGAAGGCTGGGCCGGTGCGGTGCTGGCCAAGATCGCGGTGCTGGTCTTCATCATCGTGTTCATCCAGAAGCGGCCGCAGGGGATCTTTGCGATGAAAGGAAGGGAGGCATGAGCTCGACCCCCGTCAATCCTGTGGTGCTGCCTTCATCTGGCCCGCTGCTCACCCGCGCCGGCTGGAGCGCCTTCGTCGTCGCCTTGCTGGTGGTGTGCGCACTCGCGCCGCTGCTCAACCTGTTCGTGCCCGCCGGCAGCGCCTTCCACCTGAGCGACTACATGCTTGGCCTGCTGGGCAAGATCATGTGCTACGCCATCTGCGCGCTCGCCATGGATTTGATCTGGGGCTACACGGGCATCCTGAGCCTGGGGCATGGCCTGTTCTTCGCGCTCGGTGGCTACGTGATGGGCATGTACCTCATGCGCCAGATCGGCACCGACGGCAACTACAAGAGCGAGCTGCCCGACTTCATGGTGTTCCTGGACTGGAAGGAACTGCCCTGGCACTGGGCGCTCTCCGACAGCTTCATTGCCACGCTGCTGTTGATCGTGCTGGTGCCGGGCCTGGTGGCGTTCGTCTTCGGCTACTTCGCCTTCCGTTCGCGCATCAAGGGCGTGTATTTCTCCATCATCACGCAGGCGCTCACGTTCGCCGCGTTGCTGCTGTTCTTCCGCAACGAGACCGGCTTTGGCGGCAACAACGGTTTCACCGACTTCAAGCGAATCCTCGGCCTGCCACTGGCCACGCCGGGCATGCGCATGACGCTGTTCGTGCTGACCGGCCTCACGCTGCTGGGCTTCTTCCTGTTTGCGCGCTGGCTGGTCAACAGCAAGTTCGGTCGTGTGCTGCAGGCGGTGCGCGACGCCGAGAGCCGGGTCATGTTCTGCGGCTACAACCCGCTGCCCTACAAGCTCACCATCTGGACCATTTCGGCCGTGATGTGCGGCGTGGCCGGTGCGCTGTATGTGCCTCAGGTGGGCATCATCAACCCCGGCGAGATGAGCACGGCCAACAGCATCGAGATCGCCATCTGGGCGGCGGTGGGCGGGCGCGCCACGCTGGTGGGCCCGATCATCGGCGCCTTCATCGTCAACGGCGCCAAGAGCTGGCTGACGGTGAGCTTCCCCGAGTACTGGCTGTATTTCCTGGGGGCGCTTTTCATCGTGGTGACGCTCTTCATGCCGCAAGGCGTGGTGGGGCTCGTGAAGAAACTCCGTGGCGGCAAGGGAGAGCGTGCATGACGCCCGATCTGATGGAAGAGGGCGCGCAGCGCCTGGAGAAACTGGGCGCGACCGGACCCGGCGGCCACACGGAATCGGGCGGCCGTGCCGCAGGCTTCTCGCGCCTGGTGACGCCGGGTGAAGTGGACACGACGCACGGCCGCATCCTGTACCTGGAGGGCGTGAACGTCAGTTTCGATGGCTTCAAGGCCATCAACAACCTCTCGCTGGACATCGCGCCCGGTGAACTGCGCTGCATCATCGGTCCCAACGGGGCGGGCAAGACCACGATGATGGACATCATCACCGGCAAGACCCGACCTGATTCGGGTCACGTTTTCTTCGGCAGCACCATCGACCTGCTGCGCTACCGCGAAGCGGAGATCGCTGCCATGGGCATTGGCCGCAAGTTCCAGAAGCCGACCGTGTTCGAGCACCTCAGCGTGTTCGAGAACCTTGAACTCGCGCTGGCCACCGACAAGCGCGTGCGGCGCTCCATGGTGTTCAGCCTCACCGGCGAAGAGAAAGACCGCCTGGGCGAAGTGCTGCAGACCATCCACCTGGCCGACAGCGCCGCGCGACTGGCCGGCAACCTCAGCCATGGGCAGAAGCAATGGCTGGAGATCGGCATGCTGCTCATGCAGGACCCCAAGCTCCTGCTGCTCGACGAACCCGTGGCGGGCATGACCGATGAAGAAACCGAGCGCACGGCGCAACTGTTCCTCACGCTCAAGGGCAAACATTCGCTGATGGTGGTGGAGCACGACATGAGCTTCATCCGCACGATTTCGGAGAAGGTGACGGTGCTTTGTGATGGCGCTGTGCTGGCCGAGGGCACGCTGGACCAGGTGCAGGCGGATGAGCGCGTGATCGAGGTGTACCTTGGACGCTAGCAGCTCACCGTTCGCCCTGAGCTTGTCGAAGGGCCCCCCACAACCTGGGCACGAGGGCTTCGACAAGCTCAGCCCGAATGGAGTTTTGTGATGCTCGAAGTCAAGGACATCAACCAGTACTACGGCGGCAGCCACATCCTGCGCAACGTCAGCCTCACCGCCGAGCTCGGCCAGGTCACCGTGGTGCTGGGTCGCAACGGCGTGGGCAAGACCACGCTGCTCAAGTCGCTCATGGGCCTGGTGCCGATCAAGAGCGGCAGCATCACGCTCGATGGCGAATCGATCGCGACGGCCACCCCCTATGAGCGGGCGCGCAAGGGCGTGGGTTTCGTGCCGCAGGGGCGGGAGATCTTTGGCCGCCTCACCGTGCACGAGAACCTGCAGATGGGCCTGGCCACCAAGAAGGGCGGCACGCCGATTCCGGCCGAGTTGTACGAATTGTTCCCGGTGCTCAAGCAGATGCTCGGACGGCGCGGTGGCGATCTTTCTGGTGGTCAGCAGCAACAGCTTGCCATCGCGCGTGCCCTCGCGGCCGGGCCGAAACTGCTGATCCTGGACGAACCCACCGAGGGCATCCAGCCCAACATCATCAAGGACATCGGCAAGGTCATCCGGATGCTGGCCGACCGCGGCAACATGGCCATCGTGCTGGTGGAGCAGTACTACGATTTTGCCGAGGCGCTGGCGGATCGCTACCTGGTGATGGAGCGCGGGGAAGTCATTGCGTCCGGGCCGGGCAGCGAGATGGCCGAGAAAGGTGTGCGGCAGCTGGTGGCCATCTGAACGGACGGCGGGGCTTTCTCACACGGGCTGAGCGGCGTCCAGAAGCCCTTGGCGACTGACCGGTTTGTACCCTGCCGGCAGCGACACCGCGCCGGGTTCTGCCGCACCCGCGGTCTGCTCGCCCAGGCGGGCCATGCGGGCATCGGTGTGGAAGCGCTGGCGCAAGGCGTCAGCGCGTTCCTGCAGCGAGGGGAATCCACTCATGCGTTCGCTGTAGCGCTGCAGAACCTGGTGCGCGGATTCGATGAGCTTGGCATTGCCACTGCGGTCACCGGCGTCGAGCAGTTGCTCCACCGTGCCTTGCGGATCGCCCTTCAGGCTGAGCTTCATGGCTTCCTGGGTGATGCGCAGGACCTCGCCATGCCCCGCGCGGACGCGCTCTGCATGGTCGCCGTTGCCAGCGGCCGCGCAGGCGAGCAGCTCGGTCATGGCGCGGTTGGTGCAGAAGCGCAGCGCCATCGCGTCCACGGCAGCTTCGGCCTCGTACAGCGGCAGTCCCCGCGAAACCAGTCGGCTCATGAGCGCCAGCAGGTTGCAGGCCGATTCGAAATCGAAGGCGGGGAGCAGCACGTCGTTGGCCAGGCGGCGCACGTCGTCCTGCGCGCGTGCCGTCTGCTGCTGCAGCAGCGCCAGCAGGCTCTCGGCCATGTTCAACAGCCGGTGTGGCCGCGCCGGCTCGGGGCTGCGGTCTCGCAGGCGGGTGAGTTGTTCCACGGTGCGCTGCAGGCCGCGCTGGTCGTTGTTGTCCAGCCGGGCGAACGCGAGCAGCAGCAGGGCCTGCGGGTCGAACATCTTGGAGTCCAGGCCCAGCCGTGTGGCGCGATCGAGCATTTCGATGCCCTCGCTTTTTTCCCCGGAGTAGTAAGCCAGCATGCCGTGCTTGAGCAGCCGGCTGATGGAACCGGGCGTGAGGCGCGTGGCCATCTGGTAGGTGGACAGCGCGTTCTGGAAATTGCCCAGCTCGAACTGCGCGCGGCCCATCACGTCGTACGCATCGGCGTAGGCGTCGTCGTCGCGGATCAGGCTCTCCAGCGTGGTGGCGGCCTTGGCGGGCTGGCCACTCTCCAGTTGGGCGCGCGCCACGCCCAGGCGGGCCCAGGGCAAGGTCTTGGCCTCGATCACCGTTTCGAAAAGCGTCTGCGCTTCGCCCATCCGGCCCAGTCGCAGCAACAACTCGGCACCGATGCGTGCCGCGTAGAGCCAGTAGGTGTCGCGCGATTCAAAGCGTTGCTGGCACAGCGCCGCCGCTTTTTCGAAGTCCTGTGCATCGATGGCCGAGAAGATGGAGCGCAGGGCCTGCTTGCGCTCGCGCGCCTGGAAGATGCGGTCGGCCAGTCGCGCGGCGGTGTGGGGTTTGAGCAAGTAGGCGTCCAGCGCCGATTCGGCCGCTTCGGCCACCTTGCTGTAGGTGGCCTCGGCCGTGATCATGACGAACACGGTGTGGAACGGCAGCAGCTGGTTGCGCCGCAGGTCGTCCAGCAGATCCTGGCCCGATCCCGACTCGCGTTCGAAATGCTGTTCGCAGATCACGACGTCGAAACTGGTGGCTTCGAGCTTGCGTCGGGCGTCCAGCAGGCGCGAGCATTGGGCCACGTTGCCCACGCCCAGTTCTCGCAGCTGGGCGATCAGGATGGAGCGTGACTGCAGGTTGCCTTCGATGACGAGGGCGCTGGCGTCGTGAAGGCTGCTGGGAGCGGCGGGCATGGCGGGAAGCAGGTGAAAACAGACGCAGAGAGGCCTTCTGCACCGATTGTGGGCGTCGCACCTTTCCCGCCATGGGTCGATGAACCGGGCAAAAGCCGTCCAGTTCTGCCTTGCGTCACACCTTCCAGATGCGGGGCGGCACGCTGGCCAGGCCCCAGGCTTCGGCGCGAAGGGTGGCCCAGGTGCGCTGGAACAGCGCCATCAGGGGTTCCACCAGCGGCGCCACGGCGCGCAGCACCAGCATCTGCGGGTTCGGGCAGGTGGCACCGGCGTCAACGCCGTCCGGTTCCGCTTCCAGCACGCCGCGCACGGTCTCCAGCAGGTGCTCGCGCCGCTCGCGCGTGAAGGCCGAGCCGCTGGCCAGCCACAGCGTGCCCAGGCAGCGCTGACCACCGAGGCCGAGCGGGGAAGCCAGCAAGCGCGTGTCGGCCGCATCCAGGCGGACGTGCTCGAGCCACAGGCCGGGAATCTCCAGCCGCTGCGTCAGGCTCCCACGCTCGAAGGGCTGGTTGGCCGTTGGGAGGCCGAGTGCGCACACGTCCCAGCCCAGCCACTCGGCGCTCGGTGCCAGGGTGGCGGTCAGGGTGTTGTGCGCGTTGCAGCCGGAATACGCGATGGTCTCCAGCGGCAACCACTCCAGCCGCGAGCCTTCTTCCAGCGACACGGCCACCTGCTGGGTGGCGGTGGGGCCATCGGACCGGTAGAAGCGCGTGGCGCCCGGCGTGGAGATCAGCGCATGCGTGCCGGCGCCGGCATGCACTTGCACATCCAGTGTGTCGCCGCCGACCAGCCCGCCAGGCGGGTGGATGACCACGTTGTGGCAGATGTGCTCGCCCTCGGGGTACAGGCTCTTCAAGATGCGCAGGGGTCCGGTGTGCTCATGCCGCAGCACCGTGCTGGCACCTTCGCGGCGGTAGTTCAGGTCGAGTCGGGCGTGCCAGGGCATGCAGGGAGTTTACGGGGGCGAGGCCTTCAGGTTTTCCAGAAAGCTCGGTGCGGTTCGCTCGCTTCGTCGATGAGCACCGGGCCGATGCATTCGATGGCATGGGGCGAACTGGCAAACACATCGCGGCAGGACAACTCGGCATCGCGCTGCTCGGCGCGCTCGCCACGGAACACGCGCAGACTCACGGCGTCAATGCCGAACACCACGCGCCCGATGTTGCTCCAGAAGATGGCACCCGCGCACATGACGCAGGGCTCGGCCGATGAATACAACGTCGCGCGCGCGAGGGTGTCGCGGTCGACCACCGGGCTGAGCTGGCGCACCGCGTTGGTCTCGGCATGGCCCGTGCAGTCGCCGGTTTCGCTGGTGTTGCACCAGGCTTCGGCCAGCACGCGGTCATCGTCTGAAACCACCACGGCGCCAAAGGGCCGGTTGCCCCGGTCGCGCGCCACCTGCGACCACGCAATCGCCTGGCGCAGGTAGCGGCCGTCGCGCTCGCTCAGGTCGGGAAGTTTGCTCATGCTGTGTACATGCGTTCGCTCATCGGCGGCAGCATGGCGCGGTTGAAGATGCCCTCCACGCCCGGGCGCGTCTTGAGGCCGAAGACGTCCACCACCTCGTCCACCTGCTGTTCCAGCGTGCGCTTGAGCACATCGCCCACGCCGTGGCTGCGGGTGTCGGCCGCAGCGATGTACTGGCGCGTGATGCGCCAGCGCTCCAGCTCCACCGCTTCATTGAGGATGGGTTCGCGCAGCTTGGTGGCGGCAATGGCCGCAGCCGGATCGGCCATGCTCTCGCGAATGGCGCGGTTGCTGGCGCGCAGAAAGCCGGCCACGGCGGCGGGGTTCTGCGTCACCATGGCGTTGCTCGCCAGGATCGCGTTGCCATACAGGTTCACACCGGCCTGCGTGTACTGCAGGACGGAGAGGTCGTCGAGCTTCATGCGCGCGAAGAGCGACACGGCCGAGTCGTGGAAATAGGTGGCGCCGTCCACATCCCCACGCACCACGACGTTGTCGCGCGAGGCGAAATCGGTGGTGGACCACTGGAAGTAGTCGTCCTTCACGCGCAGCTTGCGCGCCACCATGGGCCACGCGCGGCGCGTGGACTCCACCGCAGCGGCGGCGATCTTCTTGCCTTCCAGGCTGCGAAAGTCGCTGGTGATGCCGCGGTCCTTGCGGCCGATGATCGCGAACGGTGCGCGGTTGTAGTACTGGTAGACCGCCTGCACCAGCGGCGTGCCGCTCTGGCTGGCCTGGAATTCCACCAGCGAGCTGATGTCGCCCAGGCCCATCTGGTAGACGCCGCTGGCGATGCGGGTGATGGAAGCCACAGAACCGGAACCCACGTCGATGCTCACGTCCAGGCCTTCGTCCTTGTAGTAGCCCCGCTGCTGTGCGAGGAAGAAGGGCGAGGTCTGGCCGGTGATGCGGAAGTCCAGCGTGAACTTGATCGGGGTGAGCCTGGGCGCGGACTGGCTCCAGACGGCGGGCGCGGCGAGCGCCGACACGGCGGCGGCGGAGGTGGAGAGAAAGAGGCGGCGTTGCATGGCGTGCTCCGGAATGGACTTGTTTCAACCCCGGCGAACCGCATGGCCGCAGGGGACGTACAAGAGCAATTTCCGGGCGGGTGGCGTGGCACCTGCTGAACGCTTCTACTCTGCGAGCGTCCCTCATGCACAAGGCGTGCCAGCAAAAAGTCACCACGCTGGTGCGCCACGATGGCCTGTCTTTTGCTAGCATCCACCCCCAGAGTAGAAGCGTTCAACTTCGCGCCATGCGAAGCGGGAAATTGCTCTTGAGATTCCTCAAGCCATTTCTTTTCAGGAGCGCTTCCATGCTGGTCACACAACAGCCCGTCTTCCGCCGTCACTGGCACGCCGTCATGCCGCTGACGATGCTGGCCGAAGGTCCCCAACCCTTCACCCTGCTCGGCGAGAACATCGTTCTTTTCCTGGACGAGCGCGGCGAGCCGGCCGCCTTGAAGGACCGTTGCTGCCACCGCACGGCGCGCCTGAGCAAGGGCTGGTGCAAGAACGGCAACATCCAGTGCGGTTACCACGGCTGGGTCTACAACCGCAGCGGTCGGGTGATCGAGATTCCCCAGTACCCGGCGGAGCGCGAGATCCCGAAGGACTACGGCACCACGGCCTACCACTGCGTGTCGCGCTACGGCTACGCCTGGGTGGCGCTGGAAGACCCGGTGGCGGATATCCCGGAGATGCCGGAGTTCGGCGCCGACGGCTGGCGCACCATCTTCCAGTTCTACGAGACCTGGAACACGAGCCCGGTGCGCGCACTGGAAAACTCCTTCGACAACTCGCACTTCAGCTTCGTGCACCGGGCCACGTTCGGTGTGGCTGCATCGCCTGCGCCGAGCAAGTACGAGCTGGTCGAGAACGATGCGGGCTTTTATGCCGAAACGGTGATCGACGCGGTGAACCCGGAAAAATTCCAGCGCATCAGTGGTGTGAAAGACGCCATCACGCAGCGTCACATGCGCAACGCTTACTTCCAGCCTTTCTCGCGTCGGTTGGACATCGAGTACCCGAGCGGCATCCGCCACATCATCATCAACGCGTTCACGCCCATCGACGATGGGCGCATGCAGTTGTGCCAGTGGCTGTTCCGAAACGACACGGAGGCCGATTGCCCGGCGCAGATGCTGATCGATTTCGATGACGAGATCACGCGGGAGGACAAGGACATCCTGGAGTCGACAGACCCGGATGCGGTGGTGGATCTGCGGCGACGTGGGGTTGAGTATTCGATGGATTCGGATCGGCCAGGGATTTTGATTCGTCGGAAGTTGATGGGGTTGTTGTCTAGTGCCGGGGAAGTGGAAGTGCATCGGTGATGCTTCTTGCCTGCACCTCGCTGGCTGGTGAGTGAACGGCGCTCTGCTCCGCGAATGTCCTCCGGCGGCGGGAGTCCGCCTCCCCCTTTATTTCGCTGCGCAGAGCGCCATTCACTCACCTGCTGAAGTGACGTGTGCGTGCGTTGGATGACCGAGTGCCCACGAGGTCTGCGGTGGCCATGGGGTACGGCGCAGCGAAATAAAGGGGGAGAGGCGGCGAAGCCGACTCGGAGGACATTCGCGGAGCCGTGCCCCATGGCCACCGCAGACCGGAGCAACCGGCGAGAGAAAACTCAGCGAGAAGACCAGAAACCCCGATGAAGCTCCAGCATCTCGGCTTCAAGCGAGGGCACCGGACCGATCACCTCAATAGCCTTCTGCCCCCGCGCCAGCACCTCTCGGCAAGGCAACGACAGCGTCTGGTTTTCTTCGTGGCTGCCCGTGAGCGCCAGCAAGGCCTCTTCGCTCGCCCCATACACCACACGCCCGATGTTCGCCCAGTAAAGCGTGCCCGTGCACATGGCACACGGCTCGAACGTGGTCACCAGCGTGCAGCGTGCCAGGTACTCGCCCGGCCAGTTGTCTGCAGCCGTTCGAGCGAGCGTGGATTCGGCGTGGTTCACCGTGTCGATGTTCCCCTGCTCGGCCAGCACCGTTTCATGGTCGGGTGCCACCAGCAAAGCGCCAAAGGGATGACGCCCCATGCTGGCCGCACGCTGCGCTACCTGGTTTGCACGGTGCAGGTGCCGTGTCACCTGATCGTCGGTCACGTGTTCTGCGAACCCCGGTGCGCCCAGCCCGTCGTGTGCTTCTCGATGAAGCTGAAGAGCTCGTACATCACCATCGCCATGATGCCCACCACCAGCAGGCCGCTGAATGCCAGGCCCATCTGCATCGACGACCCTGCCGAGATCAGCAGGTAGCCAATGCCCTCGTTCGATGCCGTCATCTCCGACACCGTGGTGCCCACGAAGGCCAGCGTGATCGCCACCTTCAGCGAACCGAAGAAATACGGCATGGAGCGCGGCAGACCCACCTTGGTCAGCACGTCCCAGCGCTTGGCGCCCAGCACGCGCAGCACGTCCTCCAGTTCCGGCTCCAGCGTGGCCAGGCCGGTGGCAATGTTCACCATGATGGGGAAGAAGCTGATGAGAAAGGCGGTGAGGATGGCCGGGCCGACGCCAATGCCGAACCACACCACCAGGATCGGCACGAAGGCCGCCTTGGGCAGCGCATTGAACGCGGTCATGAGCGGGTAGACGGCGGCGTACGCCAGGCGCGAACTGCCGATCAGAAAACCCAGCAGCACGCCCACCACGATGGCGATGCCGAAGCCCGCCATGGTCACCCAGTAGGTGCGCCAGGCGTGCCCCAGGATGGTGGTCTTGTGTTCAAGCGTCTGTTCCCAGATGCGCGACGGGCTGGGGAAGATGAATTCCGATACGCCAAAGCCACTGGTGATCACTTCCCAGACCACGATGATCGCCAGCAGCAGCAGGAAGGGCGACCAGCGTTCGATGTGTTTCTTGTTCATGCTGTGTTTCCGTTCACTGGTTCACCGGCGTGCGCATGGCGCCGATGTGGCCGCGCAGTTCCAGGACGATGTCGGAGAACTCCTTGGTGTAGGTCACCTCCAGGTCGCGCGTGCGCGGGATCGGAATCTCGCGCTGCACCACGAAGCGGCCCGGGCTCTTGCTCATGCAGTACACCGTGTCTGCCAGGAACACGGACTCGCGCAGGTCGTGCGTGACGAGGATGACGTTGAAGCGCTGAGCCTCCCAGAGATCGCGCAGCGTGCACCAGAGTTCTTCGCGCGTGAACGCATCGAGCGCACCAAAGGGCTCGTCGAGCAGCAGCATCTTCGGTTCGTGGATCAGGGCACGGCAGATGCTGGCGCGCTGCTGCATGCCGCCCGAGAGCTCCCAGGGAAACTTCTTCTCCATGCCGCCCAGGCCCACGCTGGTCAACAGCCGGCTCGCGCGCTCCACGAACTCCTTCTTGCGATCCTTGAATTCGCTGCGAAACGGTTCCACGATCTCCAGCGGCAGCAACACGTTATCGAGCGTCGTTCGCCAGGGCAGCAGCGAGGGCGCCTGGAACGCCATGCCGGAGATCTTCAGCGGTCCCGTGACGGGTTCACCGTCGATGCGGATCTTGCCCATGCTGGGCATGCGCAGGCCCGTGGTGAGCTTCATGAACGTGGACTTGCCGCAGCCCGAAGGACCGACGATGGCGATGAACTCGCCGCGCTTGACCTTGAGGTTGATGTCCTCCACCGCGAAGATGTTCTTCGCCAGCAGGTCTTCGTTGTAGGCCAGCCAGACCTGGTCGAAATCGACAAACGGTTTGTCGCTGGAGGCTTCTTGCATGGGGTCTTCCTGAAAAAAAGGCCAGCCGCCGCAGGGTGGCTGGCCTGGGCCAGATTCGCGTCCGACCCTGCTTACTTTTTGGCGGGCGGCAGCACGTTCAGTTCGGCGGCCGTCGGCAGCATGGAACCGTTCCACACCGCAGCGGGGTCGATCCGGGTCTTGGTGCTGTAGGCGTCCGAGACCTGCGACGCCATCAGGGCGAGGCGACCCGGGTTGACCTGGCCGAAACCTTCCTTGCGCGCATCCGGGCTGGCCACCACCGAGTCGATGGCCATGGCCAGGCGACGGGTTTCCAGCGGCACATTGATGATGCCGTCGCGTGCCTTCACGGTCTCGATGCTGGCGGCGGGGTTGGCCATGACTTCCTTGGCGCCCTTGGCGAACGCGGTCAGGAAAGCTTTCACGGCGGCCGGGTTCTCCTTGATCATTTTCGGGCTGGCGATGATCACGTTGCCGTACAGCTTCACCCCGTAGTCGCCGTACGGCATGATCACCACGTCCTCGGGCTTCACGCCGCGCGCTTCCAGGTTGAGCAGCGAGGTGAACGAGAAACCGGTGATGGCGTCGATGTCACCGCGCACCAGCATGGTTTCACGCAGCGGCGGGTCCATCGAGGTCCAGTTCACGCTGCTGATGTTGTTGGCCTTCTGGAAGATCGGGTAGGCCTTGCGGCCCGCGTCGAACACCGGTGCGCCGAGTTTCTTGCCATTGAGGTCGGCGGGTTTGGCGATGCCGCTCTTCTTGAGCGCGAGCACCGCAGCGGGCGTGTTGTTGTAGACCATCATCACGGCCACGGGCTTGTTGGGCGCGTCCGGGTTGTTGGCGTGGAACTCCATCAGCGCGGCCAGGTCGGCAAAGCCCATGTCGTAGGAACCCGAAGCCACGCGGGTGACCGTGCCGCCCGAGCCGTTGCCCGAGTCGATCGTCACGTCCAGGCCGGCGGCCTTGAAGTAGCCCTTGGCGGCGGGTTGCAGGAAGAGGGCGGCGGGGCCCTCGAAGCGCCAGTCGAGTTGGAACTTCACGGGCGTCTGCGCGTGCGCGCCACCGAAGGCGGCGGCCAGGGCCAGGGCGGCGGTGGTCTTGACGAAGTGGCGTTTGTTCATGTTTTCTCCAGGGTGGTTCGGTTTGCGGTTCCCGGCACTGCCATCGCCCGCGCATGCCGATTCATCAGCAATAAAGGTGCCAGCGGCACACCTGCGTGGAAATGGCCGACCAGGGGCCGTTTGAGCACAGAATGTGTATACAGATTCTTGTGCTGCATGCCGGGCGCGTCATCGGGGCCAACCCTGAATGGTGCGCCCCAAGTCGGTGCTTGCACCGGCTTGGGGATGATGCCTCAAAAAAACGGGTCGATGAGCGCAGTCAGTGGGCCTCGGCCTGCCTGGCGGCATGGACCGCGGCGGCGGTATCTCCGCGACTGCCGTTGAAGAACAGGTTGAGTGCCACCGCACTGATCGACGCGAGCAGGATGCCGGACTCGATGAGCGGATGGATGGCGTGCGGCATCCACTGCTTGAAGTTGGGTGCCACCAGGGGAATCATGCCGAAGCCGATGGACACCGCCACGATGAAAAGGTTGTTGCGGTTGCCCTTGTAGTCCACGCTGGCCAGGATGCGGATGCCGGTGGCTGCCACCATGCCGAACATGACCAGCCCGGCGCCGCCCAGCACGAACGTGGGAAGCGACTCCACCAGCGCGGCCATCTTGGGCAGCAGGCCGAGCACGATCAGGATCACGCCGCCGGCCACACAAACGAAACGGCTCTTGACGCCGGTGACGCCGACGAGGCCCACGTTCTGCGAGAAGCTGGTGTAGGGAAAGGTGTTGAAGATGCCGCCAATGAGCGTGCCCAGGCCATCGGTGCGCAGGCCGGCGGTCAGCGCCTTCTGGTCGATCTTGCGGTCGGTCATGTCCCCCAGCGCGAGGAACATGCCGGTCGATTCGATCATCACCACGATCATGACCAGGCTCATCGTGAGGATGAGGATGGGGTCGAAAATGGGCGCGGCGATTTCGAACGGCAGCACGAGGTCGAACCAGTGGGCCTTTCCGACCTTTTCAAAGCTCATGAGGCCGGCGGCGGTGGCGATGGCGCCGCCGATGACGATGCCCAGCAGCACCGAGATGTTGGCGATGAAGCCTCGCGCGTACTTCGCAATCAACAGGATGGCGGTCAGGACCACCGCGGCAATGGCGATGTGCGGCATCTGGGCGTAGGACGGGTTGGGTGTGCTGCCGACAATGGCGATCCCGGGTGGCACGGCGGGTACGGCGCCGGTGGCCGCGGCCTGCTTCACCGAGTCAAGCCATTGCACGTGTTCGGGGCTGGGCACGCTGGGCGCAGTGGGGCCGAAGGGATTCCCGAAGATCCAGTTGATGCCGATGCGCATGAGGCTGATGCCGATGACCGCGATGATGGTGCCGGTGACCACGGGCGGGAAAAATCGCAGCATGCGGCTGACGATGGGCGCGATGAGGATGGAGACCACGCCGGCGCCGATGATGGAGCCGAAGATCAGGCCGGCGCCCTGCACACCGGGATTGCTGTTGGCCATGGCCACCATCGGCGCTACGGATGCGAACGTCACGCCCATCATGACGGGCAGCTTGATGCCGAACCACTGTGTGGCGCCGAGCGACTGGATGAGCGTGACCAGGCCGCAGCAGAAGAGGTCGGCGGAGATGAGTATGGCGACCTGTTCGGGGCTGAGCTTGAGTGCGCGACCCACGATCAGAGGCACCGCGACCGCACCGGCGTACATCACCAGCACGTGCTGCAGCCCGAGGGCGGTGAGCTTGCCGGTGGGGAGGACTTCGTCAACCGGGTGGACTGTCGTGGACATGGCTTGCTCCTGTGGTGCGTGCAAAATGTGTATACAGTTTATGTGTACGAAGTGTTGAGGGTCAGCTAGGGGAAACCCGGGTTCTGACCGGTGGTTTTGTGGGTCCGGTGATCGGCGACCGGGGCGCCCGGCTCCGCGAATGTCCCCCAGCGTCCTTCGGCCGCCGCGGGACATTCGCGGAGCAGAGCGCCAACCCCTCACAAGCCCGCGAGGCAGAAGCCAGAAAGAAAAAGGGACGCCTAAGCGTCCCTTCAAGCAGAGCGAAGGAATCTCAGTTCCGCACAGCCCCACTCGCCGCAGCCAGAGCCGTCATGTTCAACACCCGCCGCACCGTGGCAGCCGGCGTGAGGATGTGCACCGTCTTTGCAGACCCCATCAGGATCGGCCCGACCGTCACACCGCCGCTGGTGGTGGTCTTCATCACGTTGTAAAGGATGTTCGCCGCGTCGAGGTTCGGGCAGATCAGCAGGTTCGCCGAACCCGTGAGGGTGGTCTCCGCGAGGTAGGCGCTGCGGATCTCAGGCTGCAGCGCTGCGTCGCCATGCAGTTCACCATCGCACTCGATGTCCGGATGCGCGGCCACAAAGAGGTCGCGCGCGTGCGCCATCTTGCGCGCCGATGCGCGCTTGCTGGAGCCATAGCTGGAGTGAGAGAGGAACGCCACCTTCGGCGGCAGTCCGAAGCGTTGCACTTCCTGTGCCGCCATCCAGGCGATCTCGGCCAGTTCTTCGGCGCTCGGCAACTCGTTGACATAGGTGTCGGCGATGAACACCGGTCCCCGGTCCGTCATCAGCGCGTTCACCGAGGCGTACAGCCCCGCGCCTTCGCGCCGCCCCAGCACATGGTCGATGCGCTCCAGGTGTGTCATGAAACCGCCCACCAGACCGCAGATGAGCGCATCCGCATCGCCCAGCGCCAGCATCAGCGAGCCGATGATGGTGTTGGACCGGCGCACAGCGGCTTTCGCCACTTCGGGCGTCGCCCCCTGCCGGCCCATGATCTGGTGGTAGTGCTCCCAGTACTGGCGAAAGCGCGGATCGTCCTCCGGATTCACGTTCTGCACGTCCTGGCCCAGTTTCATGCGCAGGCCGGCCTTGGCGATGCGCGCCTCGATGACCGCGGGGCGACCGATCAGGATCGGCACGGCGAGCTGGTCGTCGATGGCGAGCTGCGCCGCGCGCAACGCGCGCTCATCCTCGCCGTCGGCATAGGCCACGCGCTGCTTTTCCGCCATGCCCTTGGCCGCGTTGAAGATCGGCTGCATGAGGATGCCAGTCTGGTACACGAAGCGCCCGAGCTGCTGGCGGTAGGCGTCCATGTCGGTGATGGGCCGCGTGGCCACACCCGAATCCGCCGCGGCCTGGGCCACGGCCGGCGCAATTCGCAGGATCAGGCGCGAGTCGAAGGGCTTGGGGATGATGTAGTCCGGCCCGAAGCTCAGGTCCTGCCCGGCGTACGCGTTCGCCACTTCCTCGCTGGTCTCGCTCTTCACCAGATCGGCGATCTGGCGCACGCAGGCCAGCTTCATTTCTTCGGTGATACGCGTGGCACCGCAGTCCAGTGCGCCCCGGAAGATATAGGGAAAGCACAGGACGTTGTTGACCTGGTTGGGGTAGTCGCTGCGGCCGGTGGCGATGATGCAGTCGGGCCTCACGGCCTTGGCCAGTTCGGGCCGGATCTCGGGTTCAGGGTTGGCCAGTGCGAGCACGATGGGCTGGGTGCCCATCGTCTTCATCATCTCGGCCGTGAGCACGCCAGCGGCGGAGCAGCCCAGGAACACGTCGGCGCCATCCACCGCGTCGGCCAGGGTGCGTTTGTCGGTCTTCTGGGCGTAACGGGCTTTGGATTCGTCGTAGCCACCCGCGCGGCCTTCATGCACCACCCCCTTGGAGTCGCACACGTAGATGTTCTCGCGCTTGACGCCCAGGCCCACCATCACGTCCAGGCAGGCAATGGCCGCAGCGCCGGCACCGCTCACCGCGAGCTTGACCGAGCCGATCTCCTTGCCCACCAGCTCCAGTCCATTGAGCAAGGCAGCCGCCGAGATGATGGCCGTGCCGTGCTGGTCGTCGTGGAACACCGGAATGCCCATGCGCTCGCGCAGCTTCTTTTCGATGTAGAAGCACTCGGGCGCCTTGATGTCTTCGAGGTTGATGCCGCCGAGCGTGGGTTCGAGCGCCGCAATGATGTCGACCAGCTTGTCCGGGTCTTTCTCGTCGAGCTCGATGTCGAACACGTCGATGCCGGCGAACTTCTTGAACAGGCAACCCTTGCCCTCCATCACTGGCTTGGCTGCCAGCGGTCCGATATCGCCCAGGCCGAGCACCGCGGTGCCATTGGTGATGACGCCCACCAGGTTGCCGCGCGAGGTGTAGTCGGCTGCCTTCGCCGGGTCGGCCTCGATCGCGAGGCACGGATACGCCACGCCGGGGGAGTAGGCGAGCGAGAGGTCTCGCTGGTTCGACAGGGGTTTGGTGGGGGTGACGGCGATCTTGCCGCGCGAGGGCGTGCGGTGGTACTCGAACGCGGCTTCGCGCAGGGCTTCTTCAGCGGGGGTCATGTTGTCTCCTGGGTCCGGGGTCTGCCAAACCATTGTGTCACGCAGGGCGTGACAGCAGGTCGTGCAGCGTGCGCGCGATCACCTTGGTGGCGCGGCGCAGATCTTCCAGCACCAGGCGCTCGTCGGCGCGCTTGGCGTTCGATTCGCGAACCGTGCGCGGGCCGGCGCCGTAAATGACTCCGGGAATGCCACGCTCCACATAAAGGCGCACGTCGGTGTAGAGCGGTGTGCCCACAGCGGGGATGTTCTCGCCGAATACGGCCAGGCCGTGCTTCTGGATCGCTTGCACGAGCGGCTGGTTGCCAGGCAGCGGTTTCATGGCGCGCGCCAGCAGGATGCGGCGCACGTCGACCTTCAGTTCCCGCCCGCCGCGAGGAGGCTCGAAGCTGGCGGCCGCGCGTTCGATGGTGCGGCGCAGGGAGGCTTCCACCTCGGTGGGGTCTTCTTCCGGGATCATGCGGCGGTCGATGCGAAGCACCACCTTGCCCGGGATCACATTGGTGTTGGTGCCCCCGTTGATCTGGCCCACATTGAGGTAAGGGTGGGTGATGCCTTCCACGCTGGAGGACACCTGAAGGTAGTCGGCGTTGAGCGCGTAGAGTGCGTTGAGGATGTGCGTGGCGCCCTGCAGCGCATCGGTCCCGCTGTCGGGAATGGCGGCATGCGCCATGTCGCCATGCACCGTCACTTCCAGCTGCAGGCAGCCGTTGTGCGCCACCACCACCTGGTAGCTGAAGCCGGCGGCAATCATCAGGTCGGGTTTCGTCAAGCCCTTCCTCAGCAGCCAGTCGGGCCCGACCTCCCCGCCGTACTCCTCGTCGTAGGTCACATGCAGTTCCACGCCACCCTGCAAGCTGGCGTTCAGGGATTCAAGAGCCCGGATGGCGAACGTGAAGCTGGCGATGTCGCACTTGCTCACCGCGGTGGCGCGCCCATACATCCGGCCTTCTGCGATCTCGCCGCCGTAGGGGTCGTGCGTCCAGCCTTCGCCCGGGGGCACCACGTCGCCGTGCGCGTTCAGCGCGATGGTCTTACCGGGGCCGTAGGGGCGCCGCACGATGAGGTTGGTGATGCTTTGCAGTCCGGCGGCCTGCACCTCGTCGGCCGGCACCGCGTGCTTCTCGGCGTTCAGACCCATGGCCGCAAGCAGCTCCGCCGTGCGTTCGGCGTGCGGGGCATTGTTGCCTGGCGGCGTGTCGGTGGGCACGCGCACCAGTTCCTGGAGGAAGCGCACTTCCTCGTCGAAGTGGGCATCGATCCAGGCATCCAGTTGTTGTTCGGTCGTCATGGGTGTTGCTGTGGAGCGTGTTCGTTGGCGAGCTGTTCGAGCAGGTGCGAGAAGGCGTTCACGCTCAGTTCGATGTCGTCGCAGGTGCTGGATTCCAGCGGGTTGTGGCTGATGCCGCTGTTGAGGCCGCGCACGAACAGCATGGCCTGCGGCATGATTTCGTGCAGCTTCATGGCGTCGTGGCCGGCGCCGCTGGGCATGCGGTGCAGTGGCACGCCCAGTGCGTGCACAGCGCACTCCCAGCGTTCCTGCCATTCGGGGTTGCTCGGCGCGGCGGCGGCGCGCATCGTCTCTTCCACCTTCAGCCCGATGCCACGTCGCTCGCAGATGGAGCGCAGCTGCGCCAGCACGTCGCGTTCGAGCGCGTCGCGCTGCGCGTCGTTGGGTGCGCGCATGTCCAGCGAAAACAGGCAGCGGCCAGGCACCACGTTGATCGAGCCACCGGGCACCTGCAACATGCCGATGGTGGCCACGGAGTCGCCATCCACCTGCGCGCGTTGTTCCATGTAGAGCGCGAGTTCGGCCACGGCACTCGCGGCATCGCGTCGACGGTCCATGGGCGTGGTGCCGGCGTGGCTGGCCATGCCGATGGCTTCGCACTGGTAGCGCACGCCCGCGTTGATGGAGGTGACCACGCCCAGCGGGAGGTCCATTTCATTGAGCACGGGGCCTTGCTCGATGTGCACCTCAACGAAGCCCAGGTACTTTGAAGCGTCGCGCTTCAAGGCGTTGATCGCCTCCAGCGTGGCGGGCAGGCCGGCGTGACGCATGGCAGCGCGCAGCGTGATGCCATCGGCATCCTGCTGATCGAGCCAGGCCGGGTTGAAATCGCCGGTGAGCGCGCCGGAGCCCAGGAAGGTCGCCTTGTAGCGCTGGCCTTCTTCTTCGGAGAAGGCAACCACCTCGAAGGCAAACGGCAGGCGCCGACCCGCGGCATGGAGCTGCTGCACGCAGGCCATCGGCACGAAGATGCCGAGGCGGCCGTCGTACTTGCCGCCGTTGCGCACGGTGTCGTAGTGGCTTCCCGTCAGGAGGGTGGGGGCATCCGGACGGCTGCCCTGGTAGCGGCCCACCACATTCCCCACCGCATCGATACCCACTTCATCGAACCCGCACTCGCGCATGCGCGCAGCGATGTCGGCCGCGCAGGCGCGGTGGGCATCGGTCAGGTAGGTCACGGTGAGCTGGCCCTGCTCCTTGAAGCCCGGGTCACTGTGGCGCGAGAGGTCTTCGTGCCAGTCCCACACGCGCTGGCCCACCACAGGTTCGAAGCCGAACTTGTCGTTGAGCCTGATCTCGGCGATGCGGTGGATGTGGCGGATGCACTCGGCCCGCTCGAAATCCACAGGGTGGTTCAGGCGCCGCTCGAAGGTGGCGATGATCTCGCGCTTGGCCAGACCCGTGCCACGTGGCCCGCGCACCGCCAGGATGAAGGGGAAGCCGAACCTGGCGTTGTATTGCGCGTTGAGGTGCTGGATGTGCGCGAGTTCCTCGGGCGTGCAGTTCGTGAGGCCAGCCCGGGTCTGTTCGTTGGTGGATTCGGCGGTGAGCGACTGGCTCACCATCGCCTTGCCTGCGAGCTCAGGGTGCGCGCGGATGAGCGCCAGTTCCGCCTGGACGCCCGCGTTGGCGAGCACGGTGACCATGGCGTGTTTCAGCGCCGCCAGCGAAGCGAATGGGCGTTGCGCGAGGGCCTGCTCCGCGATCCACGGCGAGTGTTCGTAGAGGCCATCGAGCATCTGCGTGGCTTCGGCCAGTGGCGCTCGGTTGAGTTGTTCCAGGGTGATGGGCATGGCTGCGGCCTCAAGCGGCGGAAAGGGGGTGAGTGGTTGTCCAGTGGCGTGCGATGTCCAGACGCCGCGCCACCCAGACCTTGTCGTGCGCCTGGACGTGATCCAGGAAACGCTGCAGCGCCGTGATGCGGCCTGGGCGGCCGAGCAGGCGGCAGTGAATGCCGATGCTCATCATCTTCGGCTGGTCCAGACCCTCGGGATCGCCTTCGGCATAGAGTGCGTCGAAGGTGTCCCTCATGTACAGGAAGAACGGGTCTGCGTGCGAGTAGCCCTGGGGCAGGGCGAAGCGCATGTCGTTGCAGTCCAAGGTGTAGGGCACGATGAGCTGGTGCGCGTCGTTGCCATCGGTCTTCCGAACCTTCATCCAGAAGGGCAGATCGTCGCCGTAGTAGTCGCTGTCGTATTCGAAGCCACCGAAGTCGGCCACCAGTCTGCGCGTGTGGGGGCTGTCGCGCCCGGTGTACCAGCCCAGGGGCCGGCTGCCCGTGAGCTTCTCGATGAGCTGCATGGCCTGTGCCATGTGCGCACGCTCGGTGGCCTCGTCGACGTTCTGGTAATGGATCCACTTCAACCCATGGCAGGCGATGTCGTGGCCGAGTTCCTGGAACGCCGCGGTCACCTCCGGGCTGCGTTGCAGCGCCGTGGCCACGCCGAACACGGTGAGCGGCAGGCCCCGGCGCTCGAACTCGCGCAGGATGCGCCAGACACCGGCGCGTGAACCGTATTCGTAGATGCCCTCCATGCTGATGTGCCGCGCCGGGTACGCCGCCGGGTTGAACATCTCGGAAAGAAACTGCTCGGAGGCGTCGTCCCCATGCAGCACGCTGTTCTCGCCGCCTTCTTCGTAGTTCAGCACGAATTGCACCGCGATGCGCGCACCGTTGGGCCAGCGGGCATGCGGGACGTCGGGGCCGTACCCGGCAAGATCGCGAGGATAGGAGGATGTGGTGTCGTAGAGAGCCATGGGAGTTCGCGAGCGGAGGTCTTAGTCAGGAATGCCGCGGAACCGGCTTCGCCGGGCCGCAGGCATTGCCCCCTGAGGGGGGATGCGGCTACACGCAGTGAGCAAGCAAAGGGGGGGAGTCATGAAAGCGCCATGGAGATGTCGTTCGTCGGGACCTTGCGGTCGAAGGTCAGGTTTTCTTCGACGTGGCGAAGGTGCTCGTCCATCAGCCGCACAGCCAGCTCCTCGTCGCGTGCGGCCAGGGCCTTGACGATGTCGGCATGCTCGTCGTTCGAGTGTTCTGCGGCCTGGTTGCTCTGGTACATGAGCGTGATCAAGGCGCAGCGCGAGATGAGATCGCGCAGCAATTCGGCCAGCACCTGGTTGCCCATGAGCTCGGCCATCCGCACGTGGAAGTCGCCCAGCAGTTCGGTGCGCCCTGCCACGTCTTCGTTGTTGACGGCCAGCTTCTCCTGCGCCACGTGTTCGCGCAGGGCCTTGATCTTGGCGTTGGTCACGTTCTTCACGAAGGCGCGCGTCATCTCCACTTCCAGCATGCGGCGCACGGCAAACACCTGCTGCGCTTCCTCGACCGAAGGCGCCGCCACGAAGGCACCGCGAGCGGGTTCGAGCCGGATCAGGCGGTTCTGCGAAAGCTGGAACAAGGCCTGGCGGACCAGCGTGCGGGAAACACCGAAATGGTCCGCCAGTTTCTGCTCGGCCAGCTTGGTGCCCGGGTGCAACCGGTGCTCCACAATGGCCCGCGTGAGCGACTCGACGATGTGAAGGGTGCTGGAGGTTTCCATTCGGTCATCATATCCAGAAAAACAAAAAGTGTATACACTTTCAGTCGACCATATTCAATCGAAGGACGCACCATGGGAATGAGCACGCACGTTCTGGACACCATGCACGGCTGCCCCGCAGCGGGCATGACGGTGGAGCTTTACACCACCGACGGAGACCAGGCCACGCTGGTCAAGCGCTTCCAGCTCAACCAGGACGGTCGCAATCCCGATGGCCCCCTCTACGACAACAGCAGCCTCAAGGCAGGCACGTACCGTCTGGTGTTCGATGTGAAGGGGTACTTTGCGGCGCGCGGTGTCGCCTTGCCCGAGCCGAACTTCCTGCACCGCGTGTCGCTCGATTTTGGCGTGGCGCACACCGACCAGCACTACCACGTGCCGCTGCTGGTGAGCCCCTGGAGCTACGCCACATACCGAGGCAGCTGAGCATCGAAGCGGTAAGAAAAAACCCGCCTGAGGCGGGTTTCTTGTCGCGGCGAATCTATTTGCTTCTCTGACCTTCGGTCAGCGTGTCCAGCTGGAAGTTGCCGCTCTTGTCCCACAACCAGATGTCGGTGTAGGTCACGCGGCCCATGCGAACCGGCGCGGGGAACGGCGACGCAGCACGGACCGTGCGTTCGATCTCGCGCATCACATCCGGCACATGGCTGGGGGCGCGCATCCAGCTCACGTTGCGCACATGCCCCTGGTCGTCCACCTCCACCTGCAGCACGCCCACCGCGTGCATGAGCGGCGGCAGCTGGCCCTTGTAGATGCGGTGGCTGTTGCGCTCGTAGATGTGGCGCGCACCGTCCTTGCGGTAGTCGTGGGGCGACGCGGCATGCGACACGTGTTGCGGCGTGGGCCGCACGCTCACGGGCGGCGGTGGAGCAGGCACCGGAGCGGGTGGCGGTGGGGGAGGCGGCGGAGGCGGTGGTGGCAGAGGTGCGGCGCAGGCGGCCAGCAGGGCGGCGGTACCGATGCCGAGCCAGCGCCAGGCAAGGCGGGGCTGCCGATGCTGGTCTGCGGTTGCGGCGGGTCGGGGTGCGGGATCGATGTCTCTCATGTTCACGGACCTGTAAGTCGGATCGGGTGCCTCGCGCTGGACTTCGGCTGGACCATATCGCCGGGCGGATGAAGTGTATGGGTGTTTTCAACAGGGCTTGCGTACAGTACGGCGGATACTGGGCAGCCTTGATTGCCATTACGTATCCATACATCTTTTTTGACGCCGAAGCCACAATGTCCGCGGAGCTTGAAGCCTTTCTACTGCGTCTTCAACGCGAACCAGCCGTGCTGGTGACAGTGGGCAAGACACGCGGTTCAGTGCCTCGCGAAGCCGGTGCATGGATGGCGGTTTTTTCAGGCGCGACAGGCGGTGCGATCGGCACGATCGGCGGTGGTCACCTGGAGTGGGACGCGATGCGGCAGGCGCGCGAATCGCTAGCGCGGCCGGGGCCTGCAGCGCAGGTGTGGGAGCAGGCCGTCGTGCTCGGGCCCAGCCTCGGGCAGTGCTGCGGGGGGGCGCTGGTGGTGCAGTTCGAGCAGGTGCAGGCTGCCCACATCCCGGCATTGCGAGAGCGGCTGCGCGAGGGTCATCAAGCCCTTGCTTTGTTCGGTGGCGGGCACGTGGGGCGCGCCATCGTTCATGCCCTTTCGCCGCTGCCATTCGATGTGACGTGGATCGACAGCCGTGACGAGGTGTTTCCCGCCGACCTGCCCGCCCATGTGCATGTCGAGCATTCCGATCCCGTGCATCGAGCAGTGCACGATCTGGTGCCCCGGAGCGCCGTGCTGATCATGAGCTTCTCGCACGCGGAAGACCTCGACATCGTGGCCGCCTGCCTGCAGCGGCTGCGCGAACGGCGCGACCTCGGCTTCATCGGCCTGATCGGCAGCCGCACGAAGTGGGCGACGTTTCGCCATCGGCTGGAAGAACGTGGCTTCAACGCCGACGAACTGGCCCGCATCACCTGTCCCATCGGGCTGCCCGGCATCACCGGCAAGGAGCCGTCGGTGATTGCGGCGTCTGTCGTGGCGCAGTTGTTGCTAGACATGGCGGCCCCACCCAACGGTGTTTGACCGCTTGAATGTTCTCAAAAACTGTATACACTTTGGCGTCCGGTCGCAGCGGAGCTGGGTGTGGATTCCTCCACATGCATGCGCGGCCCTCAGCCGACTCAGAGCGCCCGCGGTGGTGAGTCGCAAGCATTGACCTTGCCTTGAGGTGCCATGGAAACTTATCTGCTCGATTGGGCCAACCTGCTGTTGCGATGGCTGCATGTGATCGTCGCCATCGCCTGGATCGGCTCCTCTTTCTACTTTGTCTTTCTCGACAGCAGCCTCACGCCTCCTGAAGACGAACAACTGAAGAAGGACGGCGTGAGTGGCGAACTCTGGGCGGTGCACGGCGGCGGGTTCTACCACCCGGTGAAGTTCGCCGTGTCACCCCCGAAGCTTCCCGACCACCTGCACTGGTTCTACTGGGAGAGCTATTCCACCTGGCTTTCGGGTTTTGCGCTGTTCCTCATCTCCTACCTCTGGAGTCCCAGCGTCTACCTGATCGACCCGAAGGTGATGGACTGGAGTCCCGCCGCCGCCATCGCCGCGGCGCTGGCTTTCCTGGTGGTGTTCTGGTTGCTCTACGACGCCATCTGCCGCACGCTGGGGCAGAAGGAGAACGGCGACGCCAAGGTCGGCGCACTGGTGCTGGTGCTGGTGTGCGTGGCGGCGTGGCTGGCCACCCAGCTCTTTGCGGGCCGCGCGGCCTTCCTGCTGGTGGGCGCCATGATCGCCACCGCCATGAGCGCGAACGTGTTCTTCTGGATCATTCCAGGGCAACGCACCGTGGTGGCCGACCTCAAGGCCGGCCGGCCGGTGGACCCGATCCATGGCCAGCGCGGCAAGCAGCGCAGCGTGCACAACACCTACTTCACGCTGCCAGTGTTGTTCGCCATGCTGAGCAACCACTACAGCTTCACCTACACACACGAGTACAACTGGCTGATCCTGATCGGCATGATGTTCGCCGGTGCGGCGATCCGGCAGTTCTTCGTGATGCGCCACGGCTACAAACTGGGCCGCAATCCGCACCCCTGGAAATACGCGGCGGCTGGCGTGGTGGTGCTGGTGGGGCTCATCGTGTGGCTCAAGCCTGCGCCCACGGCCGCTGTGTCGGTGCCACAGACCGTGAGTTACGCCGAACTCAGACCGGTGCTGGAGCAGCGCTGCGTGATGTGCCATGGCGAGGCACTGCAATCGAAGAACGTGCGGCTGGACACCGCCGACTCGTTGAAGACACACGCACAGACGGTCTACCAGCAGGTGGTGGTCACGCGCCTCATGCCCATGAACAACGCCACCGGCATCACCGAGGAAGAACGTGCCATGGTGGCGCAGTGGTTCAAGGCCGGCGCCAGGGTGGACTGAACGTCAGCCGTTCGCCGCCGCATGGCCCGTGCAGGTGGCGAGGATGCGCGCCGCGAGGCTCGCATCCAGCCCGCGCCAGGCCACGATCTGATCGGGCCTGATCAGCACCAGCGGCGCTTCGTACAGAGTGCGCAGTGCCGGGTCTGCATGGCGCACCACTTTCAGATCCAGGCCAGCGCGTCGCGCTGCAAGTTCGAACGCCGAAGCATCCGGTGCATCAGGGCCCAGCGACAGCAGCGTCCATTCGGCGTCGAAACTGTCGAAGAGCGATCGTCCATTCGGCAGCCACGCGTGCGGCGGACGGCCGCCGGGACAGGCGGTGGGCACGTATTCGTTCGGCTGGTCCTGCGGGGGTACCGTGCCGTCGGCCACGACGATCGGTGACCCGTCGTAGCGACCTCCAAAGGTCACGCCCGGAATGTTGAACTCCAGCCGCACGTGCGCATCGAGGTGTGCGCCGGCAAGCTGGCGTGCGTGCTCGCCTTCGGGTGTATCGAGCTCCAGTTCCGGCGTCACCTGAAAGAGGCCCACCGAGTCGGCAAACCGCTTCGCGTAGCCCGTGTTGCGTTCGGCCAGCGGCTTGCGTTCGACCTCGTAGGTGGACAGCAAGGCTTCAGGTGCGCGCCCCTGCACCACATGCGCGAGCTTCCAGCCCAGGTTGACCGCGTCTTCCACCGCCGTGTTGTAGCCCAGGCCACCGGTGGGGGTGAACAGGTGGGCTGCATCGCCCGCGAGAAACACGCGGCCACTCTGGAACCGCTCGGCCACCAGGGCATGGCCGGCGGTCCAGGTGAGCATGGAGAGGATGTCGATGGGCACCTCGCGCCCCATCGCCTGCGCAAAGATCCTTCGGGCATCCGCCTCGGTCCAGCCTTCGGCGTCTTCGCCTTCGTGGATGGCGGCGTGGAACGCAAATTCGCTCTGCCCGTCGACCGACGCCATGAAGGCCCTGCGCTCGGCGTTCACCGACACGTACATCCACGCCTTGTCGTGCGGAAGTGTGTCGTGAAAGGTGGGCGCACGAAGGTAGATGGCGAACATCTTCCCGCCCATGAAGTCGCGCTTGAAACCCGTGGCACCACCGTACTCGATGCCCAGTTGCCGTCGAACGAAGCTGCGCGCGCCGTCGGCGCCGACCAGGTAGCGCGCCGACACGCTGGCTGTGGATGCACCATCGAGGGATTCGATCTGTGCCTGCACATCGTGGCCGCGATCGGTGAAGCCCCGCAGGCGCCAGCCATGCTGCATGACGATGCCGGGCCACGCCCGGGCGTGCTTGAGCAAAGTGGCCTCGACGAACTTCTGCGACACCCGGTGGGGCAGTTCTGCGGCGCTCCAGGAGCCTCCCAGGCGCTTGACCGCAGCGGCCGCCTGGCCGGCCGTGGGCAGGCGCAACCGGGCCAGCTCGTGCTGGCTGAAGCGCGTGAAATAGGCGATGTCGGTCGGGTGGTCTGGCGGCAATC
The DNA here is from genome assembly GCF_051858985.1 of Hydrogenophaga sp. Lineage (GTDB taxonomy): Bacteria > Pseudomonadota > Gammaproteobacteria > Burkholderiales > Burkholderiaceae_C > Hydrogenophaga. The sequence continues at coordinate 614,681 of NZ_JBHYGM010000003.1, forward strand.
CCTGTTGACGGATCTCATGGGCAAAACCCAGGCGGCGAAAGTGCTCCATGGTGCGCGCCTGGGTAGCATTGGCCTGCGGATTGAAAGCGGTTCCCGGCTTGGGTTCCACCAGCAGCGCGCGCACGCCGCGGCGCCCCAGCTCGTTGGCCAGCATGAGTCCACATGGACCACCTCCGGCAATCAGCACATCGGTCTGGAAACCGTTTTGGTGCGAAGCCGTGCGGCCGGATAATTCGTCAGACATGTCGGAATTTACTTAGGTGACCTAAATACTTTGAGTGTAGCGAAAAACCCCCCACCGTCCAGGCGCCGACGATCGACGGACGCCTGGCGCATGCACAACGCGGGGCGCATCCTGGGCAACGCCCTGATGCGCTTCGAGGCCCGTGTGATGGAGCTCATGGTCCAGGCTGGTCATGCCCAGACCCGCCTGCCCCACGTCAACCTGACCCGGCATCTTGATCGAGAAGGCACCCGCATCACCGTGCTGGCGCGTCGCGCCAACATGACCAACGCGGCCATGACGGAACTGATCGACCAGTGTGAAGAGCTCGGTCTCGTGATCCGTGTGGCCGATCCGCTGGACCGGCGCGCCCGCATCGTTCATTTCACCGAAGAAGGCGAAGCCTGGCTGGCAGCCTTCGCGCGGGCGCTGAAAAGGGCAGAGCGCGAACTGGTCGACGAACTGGGCGAAGCGCCGGCGGCCTTGCTGTTGGGCGCGCTCGCCGAATACGCCGGCGTGGTGGCATCCATCGGGCGTGAGGACGGCGCCACCTGATCTGCGGTAACCTCAACGGCGATTCCACCAACCCATCGAGCCACCCATGAAAACGCAAGCCGCCGTCGCCTGGAAAGCAGGCCAGCCACTCACCATCGAAACCGCGGACCTCGAGGGTCCGAAGTTCGGTGAGGTCCTGGTGGAGATCAAGGCCACGGGGATCTGCCACACCGATTACTACACGCTCTCCGGCGCCGATCCTGAGGGCATCTTTCCCGCCATCCTCGGGCACGAGGGCGCGGGCATTGTGGTGGATGTGGGGCCGGGCGTGACCACGCTCAAGAAGGGTGACCACGTCATTCCGCTCTACACGCCGGAGTGCCGCCAATGCAAGTTCTGCCTGAGCCGCAAGACCAACCTGTGCCAGCTGATTCGCGGCACGCAGGGCAAGGGCCTGATGCCCGACGCCACCAGCCGTTTCAGCATCGACGGCAAGCCCATTTTTCACTACATGGGCACCAGCACCTTCAGCAACTACACCGTGGCCCCGGAGATTTCGCTGGCGAAGATCCGCGATGACGCGCCGTTCGACAAGGTCTGCTACATCGGCTGCGGCGTCACCACCGGCATCGGTGCCGTGATCTTCACTGCCAAGGTGGAGGCCGGCGCCAACGTGGTGGTGTTCGGTCTCGGCGGCATCGGTCTCAACGTGATCCAGGGCGCAAAAATGGTGGGCGCCGACAAGATCATCGGTGTGGACATCAACCCTGCGCGCCAGGAGATGGCCCGCAAATTCGGCATGACGCACTTCATCAACCCGAAGGAAGTGGAGAACGTGGTGGATGCCATCGTGCAACTCACCGATGGTGGCGCCGACTACAGCTTCGAGTGCATCGGCAACACGCAAGTGATGCGCCAGGCGCTGGAATGCACCCACAAGGGTTGGGGCCGCAGCATCATCATCGGCGTGGCCGAGGCCGGGGCGGAGATCAGCACGCGGCCGTTCCAGCTCGTGACCGGCCGCAAGTGGGAAGGCTCGGCGTTCGGCGGCGCGCGCGGCCGAACCGACGTGCCGAAGATCGTCGACTGGTACATGGAGGGCAAGATCAACATCGACGACCTGATCACCCACACCATGCCGCTGGCCGACATCAACAAGGGCTTTGATCTGATGAAGCGGGGCGAATCGATCCGCGGCGTCGTGCTCTTCTGACGGCTGCCATGAGCGAAGCACCCACGCTGCAGCGCGTCCAGGCGGGAGTGCTCGATGTCGCCTATGTCGATGCCGGTCCCCCGAATGGCCCACCGGTGGTCCTGCTGCATGGCTTTCCCTACGACATTCATGCCTATGCCGATGTGTGGCCGCGTCTGGCCGAGCAGGGCTGTCGAGTGGTCGTCCCCTACCTTCGCGGTTATGGCCACACGCATTTCCGGAGTTCGACCACGCCGCGTTCGGGTGAGCAGGCGGCGCTCGGTGCCGACCTGCTGGCCCTGCTCGATGCGCTGGGGATTCCCCAGGCCGTGCTGGCTGGATACGACTGGGGTGGCCGCGCCGCCTGTGTGGTGGCGGCGCTCTGGCCGAACCGTTGCAGGGGCCTGGTGTCCCTGAACGGCTACAACATCCAGGACATTGCGCGCGCGATGGAGCCTGAGACCGCCCAACGCGAGCACATGCTGTGGTACCAGTATTTCTTTCACAGCGATCGCGGTCGAGCTGCGCTCGTGCGCGACCGGCGTGATCTCTGCCGCCTGTTGTGGAATCAGTGGTCGCCCACCTGGCGGTTTGACGATGCGACGTTCGAACGCAGTGCCCGGGCCTTCGACCATCCGGACTTTGTCGACGTGGTGATCCATTCCTACCGTCACCGCTTCGGGCTCGTTCCAGGCGATCCCGCGTACGCGGACATGGAAGCGCGGCTGGCTGCGCAGCCGCCGATCTCCGTGCCCGCGATCACGTTCGACGGTATCGATGACGGCGTGCGGCCACCCGCTGATCCATCTGTCCATGCACCCAGGTTCACTGGCCCGCGTTCTCACCGTCTGGTGCCCGGCGTTGGCCACAATCTGCCGCAAGAAGCGCCCAAGGTCTTCGCCGATGCGGTGCTCGAACTCGTTTCCCTTGACCTCATGACATGAACACCGACATCACGATCTTGTCCACTCACCGCTGCTTTGGCGGCGTTCAGGGCTTCTACCAGCACGCTTCCAGCGCCATCGGCCTGCCGATGAAGTTCGGGGTCTTCGTGCCGCCGCAGGCTGCCAGCGGTCCGGTGCCCGTGTTGTATTTTCTGGCGGGGCTCACTTGCAACGAAGAGACCTTTGCCATCAAGGCCGGCGCCCAGCGGGTGGCGGCTGAACTGGGGCTGATGCTGGTCACGCCAGACACCAGCCCGCGCGACACCGGCATCGACGGTGCGAGCGAGGCATGGGATTTCGGCCATGGTGCCGGCTTCTACCTGGACGCCACCGAGTCACCCTGGTCCAACTGCTTTCGCATGGAGACCTGGATCACTCAGGAGCTGCATGCGCTGGTGCCACGCCATTTTCCCGCGCACGCACAGCGAGCGGGCGTGTTCGGTCATTCCATGGGTGGTCACGGTGCGCTCACGCTGGCCCTGCGCCATCCTGGCCTCTACCGCAGCGTTTCGGCACTGGCGCCCATTGCGGCGCCGAGCCGCTGCCCCTGGGGCGAAAAGGCCTTCACGGGTTATCTCGGTCCTGACCGTCGCGCCTGGGAGGCACACGACGCCACTGCCTTGGTGGCCGCAGGCCAAAAGGTGCCACCCCTGCTGATCGACCAGGGCCTGGCCGACAAATTCCTGGCCGAGCAATTGCATCCGCACCTTTTCGAAGCCGCTTGCGCACAGGCGGGCCAACCGCTCACGCTGCGTCGGCACGATGGCTACGACCACGGCTACTGGTTCATAGCGAGCTTCATCGAAGACCACCTGCGCCACCACGCGCTCACCATCTGATCCCATGCGACCGCGTCAATTCGACCTCATTGCATTCGACTGGGACGGTACCCTCTTTGATTCCACGGCCGTCATCGCCCGCTGCATCCAGAGTGCGGTGACCGACCTCGGCTACACGCCGCCCACGCAGGAGGCCGCCAGCTACGTCATCGGCATGGGCCTGATGCAGGCGCTGGCGCATGCCGCGCCCGACGTGCCGCGGGAGCGCTATGCCCAGTTGGGTGAGCGGTTCCGCTTTCATTACATGTCGCACCAGAACGACCTCAGCCTTTTCCAGGGGGTGCTGCCGTTGCTCGCCGAGCTCAAGGGTCGCCAACATCTGCTGGCCGTGGCCACCGGCAAGAACCGTGCAGGGCTGGACGAGGTGTTGCACACGCAGGAACTTCATGGCGTGTTCGACGGATCGCGCACGGCCGATGAAACCGCTGGCAAGCCGCACCCCCGCATGCTGCTGGAGCTCATGGGCGAGTTCGGTGTGAAGCCTGAACGCACCCTGATGATCGGGGACACCACGCACGACCTGCAGATGGCGCTGAATGCGGGCTGCGCGAGCCTGGGCGTGAGCTACGGTGCGCATGAGCCGGCCGCCTTTGAAGTACTGAAGCCTCTGCATGTGGCGCACTCCGTGCGCGAGCTGCACGACTGGCTCGCCGCCCACGCCTGAAGACGCCATGGTCAACGCCCCAGACCCGATCCATCCGCTGTGCAACAGCCACGATCTGGTCGAGGGCGGGCGCGCTGTGCCGTTTGACGTGATCTACGCGGGCCAGACCTGCCGCGCGTTCGCGGTGCGCTTCGAAGGCCAGGCGCACGCCTACCTCAACCGTTGCTCGCACGTGGCGATGGAAATGGACTGGCAGCGCGACCAGTTCTTCGACGACACGGGCCGCTGGTTGCTCTGCGCCTCACACGGTGCCGTCTACCAGCCGGATACCGGCGCCTGCCAGGGCGGGCCCTGCCGCGGCGGCCTGTTCAAGATCGAACTGGTGGAGCAGGACGGCGTCGTCCACTGGCGGTCACAATACCATCTCAAACCCCTTGAATTCTGAGAGCCATCGACCATGAATGAAGATCCCTTGAACCAGGGCGTGAGCCGCCCGGCCGGAGGCGGCTGGGAGCGCGAGACGATCGAGAAACTCGTGCTGGCCACCATCCGCGAACAACAGGCCGCCAGGCGCTGGAAGATCTTCTTCCGCCTGCTCTGGCTGGTGCTGTTCGGTGCCGTGATCTGGATGATCTACAGCGCCAACGCCAGCAGCACGTCGGTGAGCACGCCGCACACGGCGGTGGTGGAGATCAAGGGTGAGATTGGCGCAGGCGCCGAGGCCAGCGCCGAAAACGTCATCCCGGCCCTGCGATCGGCCTTTGAGGACGCGGGTGCGCAGGCGGTGGTGTTGCTGATCAACTCACCCGGTGGCAGCCCGGTGCAGGCCGGCATCATCAACGACGAGCTGAACCGTCTCAAGGGCTTGCACAAGAAGAAGGTGTATGCGGTGGTCGAGGAGACCTGCGCGTCGGCCGCCTATTACATTGCCGCCGCCGCCGACGACATCTATGTCGACAAGGCCAGTCTGGTGGGGAGCATCGGCGTGCTCATGGATGGTTTCGGTTTCACCGGCCTCATGGACAAGCTTGGCATCGAGCGCCGTCTCATGACGGCAGGCGCCAACAAGGCCCTGCTGGACCCGTTCAGCCCGCAAGATGAAGAACAGCGCGCCTACATCCAGCGCATGCTCGACGAGATCCATGCGCAATTCATCGAAGTGGTGAAAAAGGGCCGCGGAACCCGTTTGAAGGAAAACGCGAACACCTTCAGCGGCCTGGTCTGGAGTGGCCAGCAGGCGGTGAACGAAGGCCTGGCCGACGGCCTGGGCAGCCTCGACTTCGTGGCCCGTGAGGTCGTCAAGGCCGAAGAGATCGTTGACTACACCCAGCGTGAGAACGTGGGCCTGCGCCTGGCCAAGCGCTTTGGAGCAAGCGTGGGCGAGGGCGTGTTCATGGCTGCGCGCGCAGCCGGTGTGCAACTGAAGTAAATCAGCTGCTGCGGTAGCCGTTGGGGTTGCCGCTCTGCCAGCGCCAGGTGTCGGCGCACATGTCGTCGAGCGAACGGGTGGCGCGCCAGCCCAGCAGGCGCTGGGCAAGTCCGGGATCTGCCCAGCATTGCGCCACGTCGCCCGCACGGCGAGGCGCGATGCGGTAGGGCACCTTGCGGCCACTGGCCCTCTCGAACGCGCTCACCAGTTCAAGCACGCTGTGTCCGCGCCCCGCGCCCAGGTTGACGGTGAAGCTGGTGCTTCCACCGAGCAGGCGCTTGATGGCGGCGACGTGCCCGTCGGCCAGGTCCTGCACATGGATGTAATCGCGCACACCCGTGCCGTCGGGCGTCGGGTAGTCGTTGCCGAACACGTTGAGGTGATCCCGCTGGCCCACCGCCACCTGCGCCACATAGGGCATGAGGTTGTTCGGAATGCCGGCTGGGTCCTCGCCCATGAGTCCGCTGACATGCGCTCCCACGGGGTTGAAGTACCGCAGCACCCCGACGCGCCAGGCCGGACGAGCGGCATGAAGCGCGTACAGCATGTCCTCGATCACCAACTTGGTGTGACCGTACGGATTGGTGTGGCTGCGCGGAAAGTCTTCGGTGATCGGCACGCTGGCAGGGTCTCCGTACACCGTGGCACTGCTGGAGAACACCAGCGTGGGCGAGGCGTCAGGGGTCTCAGCGGCCACCGTCTCCATGGCGCGCATCAGGCTCACGGCACCGCCGATGTTGTTGTGGAAATACTTCAACGGATTCGCCACGCTTTCACCCACCGCCTTGTCGCCCGCAAAGTGCACCACGCCCGCAGGCTGGTGACGACGCAGCACGTCCTCCAGCCACGGCGTGTCGAGCACGTTGCCCCGTTCCAGCGGGATCTGCTGGCCGACGATGTCCGCCAGGCGCTCGAGCACGAGCGGGTGGCTGTTGGCGAAGTTGTCCAGCACCACGGGTTCGAAGCCCGCTTCGACCAGCGCCACCGCGGTGTGGCTTCCGATGTAGCCGGCACCGCCGGTCAGCAGGATCTTCATGGCGTCACCGGCCTGTCCGGGTGGGGTCTGGCTGGCGGCCGTAGATGTCCTCCAGGCGAACGATGTCGTCCTCGCCCAGGTAGCTGCCGGACTGGACCTCAATCATCTCCAGCACCATCTTGCCGGGGTTGTGCAGGCGGTGCACCTCGCCGATGGGGATGTAGGTCGACTGGTTCTCCGACAGCAGGTAGACCTCCTGTCCGCGCGTGACCTCGGCCGTGCCCTTGACGATGATCCAGTGCTCCGCCCGGTGGTGGTGTTTCTGCAGGCTCAGAGACGCGCCCGGTTTCACCCCGATGCGCTTGACCTGGAAACGCTCGCCCACGTCCACGCTGTCGTACCAGCCCCAGGGGCGGGCGACGCGGCGGTGTGTCGCGGCCTGCGAGATGTTGCGCTGGCTCAGGTGCGCCACCACGTCCTTGACCTGCTCGGCGTGGTCGCGCTGTGCCACCAGCAGCGCGTCGGGCGTGTCGATGATGAGCAGGTCCTGGGTGCCCAGTGCCACCACCGTGCGACCCGGGGCGTGAATGAAGGTGTTCCGCGATTGCAGGGCATGGCCCTGACCGGTGACGCGGTTGCCGTCGCCATCGGCGGGACTGAGATCGGCCACCGCATTCCAGCTGCCCACATCGCTCCACTGGCCCTGGAATGGCACGACCGCCACGTTGTCGTGCGGCTCCATCACCGCATAGTCGATGCTCTGCGAACGGCAAGCCAGGAACGGCGCCGCCTCGGGCCGCACGAAGCTCACTTGGCCCACCGACTCACGGCGCGGCGCGGCCATGGCTTGCTCGCAGGACTGCAGGATGTCAGGCGCATGCCGTGCCAGTGCCTCGATGAGAACGCTGGCGCGGACCAGGAAGATGCCTGCGTTCCACAGCACATGGCCTTGAAGCAGCAGGCTCTGCGCAGCGGCGGGCGCTGGCTTTTCGATGAAGCGTGCCACGCTGCGGCTGCCATCGGCGCGCACGTCGCCCTGCTGGATGTAGCCGTAGGCGCTGCTGGGGAAACTGGGCACCACGCCAAAGGTGACGATGGCCCCGCCTTCGGCTGCCGCCACGCCTTGTTCGACCGTCTTGCCGAAAGCCACAGCGTCAGGAATGTGGTGATCGGAGGGGCAGAAGAGCAGCAGGGGGTCTGCCCCGCCTTGCGAACGTGCGAGCAGCGCGGCCAGCGCCATGGCGGCGGCGGTGTTGCGTGCAGCGGGCTCCAGGATGACCTGGCCCGAGGCATTCCGGGATTCCAGGGCGTCGGCCACGAGAAAACGGTGGTCTTCGCTGGCGACGCAAATGGCAGGCTCACCACACCACGCCAGACGTTCCAGCGTGAGTTGCAGCAGATTCCGGTCGCCCAGGAGCGGCACGAACTGCTTTGGAAAACTCTGTCGGCTCAGGGGCCACAGGCGGGTGCCTGAGCCTCCACAAAGAATGACGGGGGTGATGCTCATGGGCGCTTGGAGGTGCGGTTGGGGCGGACGCGGGCCTCAGATGGCAATGCCCGACCGTCGAACCGTGGCAGTGTAGTCCTTCGACTCTCGCCGGCGCGCACACCGTTACCATGGTGAGCCATTCTTCACGAACCAGCGAAAAAGGCTCGCCCTCATGACCATCCGTAAAGCCGTTTTCCCCGTGGGTGGCCTCGGTACCCGTTTCCTGCCCGCCACCAAAGCCATCCCCAAGGAAATGCTGCCCGTGGTGGACAAGCCCCTCATGCAATATGCGGTGGAGGAGGCCTACGCCGCGGGCATCCGCGAAATGATCTTTGTCACTGGCCGCCACAAGAGGGCCATCGAGGACCATTTCGACACCGCGTACGAGCTCGAGGTGGAGCTTGAGGCCGCCGGCAAGGGTGCCTTGCTGGCCCTGGTGCACTCCATCAAGCCCGACGACATGGACTGCGTGTACGTGCGCCAGCCACGCGCCCTCGGCCTGGGTCATGCCGTGCTGTGCGCAGAACGGTTGGTGGGGCAGGAGCCGTTCGCAGTCTTGCTCGCGGACGACCTGATGATGGGCCGCAACCAGGCGCAAGGTGGCCCGACGGTGCTCCAGCAGATGGTCGAGGCCTACGAGTCCAGTCCCGGCACCGTTCTGGCGGTGCAGGATGTGCCGCGGTCTGACACCAGACGCTACGGCGTGGTGGATGTGCATGGCGCCGAACAGCAGCTGGCGGAGGTGTTCGCCATGGTCGAGAAGCCCGCGCCTGACGTGGCGCCCTCCACGCTGGCGGTGGCAGGGCGTTACATCCTGACCCCGGCGGTCTTCGAGAGCATTCGCCGGCAGCCGCGCGGCGCCGGCGGCGAGATCCAGCTCACCGATGGCATCGCGGCCCTGATCGGCGTGGAGAAAGTGCAGTCCTTCCGGTACGACGGCCAGCGTTACGACTGCGGCAGCAAGGAAGGCTTCCTGGAAGCCACGATCGACCTCGCGTTGGCCAACCAGGAACTCAGCGGCGCAGTGCGCGCGCATCTTCAGCGCATCAAGGCCTGAGGCTCATCGCCCCAGCAGGAACACGCAGGGCGCCTCCAGCGGCAGGCCGTCCTGCAAAGTCTTTGTCTGGCGCCATTCGCTGACCAGGGCGCTGCGGCTCACCTGCTGGTCCAGCGACATTGCACCGCAGATCGCCAGCCGCGTGTGCGGGTGCAGGTTCTGCACCAGCGCACGCCACAGGGCGGCATTGCGGTAGGGCGTTTCAATGAGGATCTGCGTCTGCCCTGTCTTCAAGGCAAGTGCCTCCAGATCGCGAAGGCGCCCGGCGCGTTCGGCCGTTTCCTGAGGCACATAGCCCACGAAGGCGAACTGTTGCCCATTGAGCCCACTGGCCGCGAGCGCCAGCATCAGCGAAATGGGCCCCGTCAGCGGCACCACCCGCAAACGCAGGGCGTGGGCCGCGCGCACGATGGAACTGCCGGGGTCGGCAATGGCGGGCATGCCCGCTTCACTCACCAGGCCCACGTCGTGACCGGCGAGCGCAGGCGCGAGCAGATCTCGCGCCGCCGGCTCCCCGTCTGCCTGAGGTGAATGGTCACCCTTCTTGTGGGCTGCGCGAGGCAGTTCCGCAATGTGCTGCTCCTGCAGCGGCGCAGCCAACCCTTTGGCCGATTCCACGCGTTTCAGGAAGGCCCGCGTGCTCTTGGCGTTCTCGGTGATCCAGTGGGTCAGACGGCTGGCAACGGACAGCGTTTCGCCGGGCAGCCAGAGGCCGATGTCCGCGGGTGTGTCCAGGCCCATGCCGAAATCCAGCGGCGTGGGCACCAGATAAAGCGCCCCCTGCTTTCCGGAGTGTGTGCTCACAATACTTTGACTCCCGCCGTCCGCAGGAGATGGCAGGTGCGAATCAGCGGAAGGCCGACCAAGGCGGTGGGGTCGTCGTTGTCGATGCGTTCCAGCAGTGCGATGCCCAAACCTTCGCTTTTTGCGCTGCCTGCGCAGTCATAAGGCTGCTCGGCCAACAGGTATTCCTCGATTTCGTCCTCTCCCAGATGGCGGAACACCACCCGAACGGGCGCAATCTCGCATTGTTCAAAGCCGGTTTCCATGCACACCACAGCCAGGGCGGTCTGGAACACCACGGTCTTGCCGCTCATCCGCCTCAATTGCGCCACGGCGCGTTCGTGGGTACCAGGCTTGCCCAGGGGCTCACCGTGCAGGTCGGCCACCTGATCGCTGCCGATCACCACGGCCTGCGGAAATCGCTGCGCCACGTCCCGCGCCTTGGCGAGCGCCAGGCGAAGGGCCAGATCGGCGGGGTTCTCGCCCGGGTTCGGCGTCTCGTCGACCCGCGGTGCGACGGCCTCGAAAGGCAGCCTCAGGCGCGACAGCAGTTCGTGGCGATAGCGCGAGGTGGAGCCCAGGATCAAGGGGCGAGTGGCGATCGGGGAGGATGTCATGGGCGGTATTCTCCCTGCATTCTTTTACACTGCCCGCATGAAACCGCCTTCGAAATCCGCGTGGAATCCCGATCGGCTGGACGCCCGTGCCTTTGCCGAAGCGCGCGGTCATCTGCAGATCGACACACCGCTTACCCATTTGCCCCGGTTGCGCGCAGAGGCCGACGGTGAAGAGGCCCTGCCCGGAGACGTTCGATGGGAAGCGCGTGGTGAACTTCGACCGGGTGCCAGCGGCGGCAGCCCCTCGCCCTGGTTGCACCTCGAGGCCCGCACCTGCCTGCCCCTGACCTGCCAGCGATGCCTGGGACCGGTAGACACACCGCTCGAGGTGGACCGATGGTTCCGTTTCGTGGCCGACGAGGCCACCGCCGAAGCGCAGGACGACGACGCCGAGGAAGACCTGCTGGCCCTGGAGCCGCGACCCAGCCTCTTTGATGTGCTGGAGGACGAGTTGATCATGGCCTTGCCGCTGGTTCCCCTGCACGAAAGTTGCCCGGTGTCCGTGGTGTTCAAGGCGGGGGACCCGGGCGTAGAAGAGGACGAAGTGCCAACCCGGAAAAATCCGTTTGCAGCTCTGGAGCGCCTCAAGAAGACATGAAGTGGCGTGGAGTGCAGCTTCACGCTATAATGCTTGGCTTTGCGCTGGCATCCAGAGGCACCCGAGTCAAGCACAGGTGCAACGGTCAGGCGCCAACCCACCCGAATTCAGGAGCCCACCATGGCCGTCCAGCAAAACAAAAAGTCCCCTTCCAAGCGCGGCATGCACCGTTCGCACAACGCGTTGAATGTGCCGGGCATTGCCGTGGAGCCCACCACCGGCGAAACCCACCTGCGCCACCACATCAGCCCCAACGGCTTCTACCGTGGCCGCCAGGTGTTGAAAAACAAGTCCGAAGCCTGAATGACGGGCCGCCACTGGCCTCGCCGCGACATCGCGATCGGGGACCAGATGGCGATTGAGGCAAGAGCCCGCATGTCCCATGCGGGCTTTTTTTACGCTTCCAGGATGTCTTCATGATCACCATTGCCGTCGATTGCATGGGAGGGGACGTCGGCCCGGCGGTGACTTTGCCGGCCTGCCACGCCTTTCTGACCAGCCACCCGCAGGCCCAGCTGCTGCTGGTGGGCAAGCCCGAGGTGTTCCGGGCCTGGCCCCAGGTGCTCAATAACGTGCGGTGCCGTGTGGTGCCGGCCACGGAGGTGGTGAGCATGGACGATCCGGTGGAGGTGGCTCTGCGCCGCAAGAAGGACTCGTCCATGCGCGTGGCCATCAACCAGATCAAGGAAGGCGCGGCACAGGCAGCCGTGTCCGCGGGCAATACGGGTGCTCTCATGGCAATCGCCCGCTATGTGCTCAAGACCATGGAGGGCATCGATCGCCCGGCGATCGCCACCCAGATGCCCAATGCCAGGGGCGGTGCCACCACGGTGCTCGACCTCGGGGCGAATGTGGACTGCACGGCAGAGCACCTGTTGCAGTTTGCGGTGATGGGCTCCGCGCTCGTGGCGGCGGCCACTGGACACAAGGAGCCCACTGTCGGCCTCCTCAACGTGGGCGAGGAAGTCATCAAAGGCAGCGAAGTGATTAAAAAAGCAGGTGTTCTGCTCAGAAATGCTGCCAACACCGGCGATCTGAACTTTTTCGGCAACATTGAAGGTGACGACATCTTCAAGGGCACGACCGATATCGTGGTGTGCGATGGCTTCGTCGGCAATGTGGCGCTCAAGGCCAGCGAAGGCTTGGCGTCGATGATCAGTGGCTTCATCCGGGAAGAGTTTTCGCGCAATATCTTCCGGAAAATAGCCGCGATCGTCGCTTATCCGGTGCTTAGATCGTTCAAAAATCGGGTTGACCACCGCCGTTACAATGGCGCAGCCCTTTTGGGCCTGCAAGGACTGGTCTTCAAGAGTCACGGCTCGGCCGATGCCTTCGCCTTCGAGATGGCGCTCACGCGGGCTTATGATGCAGCTCACAACAGACTGTTGGACAACGTCCGGGAGCGGATCGCACACGCCCGGCCATTGATCTCGCCGGAATCCATGCCCAGCGAGCTCAAAAGCATCCCGACCCTTTGAATCTCTCGAATTTTTCCGCATGACACGTTACGCCCGTATCGCCGGCACCGGGAGTTGCCTGCCTCCCCAACGACTGAGCAACGTCGACATCGTGGCAATGCTGGCGGCGCGTGGCGTGGAGACCAGCGACGAGTGGATCGTCGAGCGCACCGGGATTCGGGCGCGCCATTTCGTGGCCGACGGTGTTTACGCCAGCGACATGGCGTTGCAGGCCTGCCGTCAGGCGCTGGAGGCCAGTGCCTTGTCAGCGTCCGATATCGACCTGATCATCGTGGCCACCTCCACGCCCGACATGGTGTTTCCCTCGACAGCGGCGATCCTGCAGCACAAGCTGGGCGTGGCGGGTTGCCCGGCCTTCGACGTGCAGGCGGTGTGCAGTGGCTTCATCTACGCGCTCACGGTGGCAGACGCCATGATTCGCACGGGTGGAGCGCGCAATGCGCTGGTGGTGGGCTCGGAGGTGTTCAGCCGGCTGCTGGATTTCAACGACCGCACGACGTGCGTGCTGTTCGGCGACGGCGCTGGCGCGGTCGTGTTGCAGGCTTCGGACACACCCGGCATCCTCGCCACCGACATTCACGCCGACGGCAAGCACACCGGCATTCTTTGTGTGCCGGGGCACGTCTCTGGTGGGCAAATCCTCGGCGACCCTCTGCTCAAGATGGATGGGCAGGCGGTGTTCAAGCTGGCGGTCGGCGTGCTCGAAGACACCGCCCGAACCGTGCTCGAAAAGGCGGGGCGCACCACTGCCGACGTGGACTGGCTGATTCCGCACCAGGCGAACATCCGCATCATGCAGAGCACCGCGCGCAAGCTCAAGCTTCCCATGGAAAGGGTGGTCGTCACGGTGGATGAGCACGGCAACACGTCGGCCGCGTCGATACCCCTGGCCCTGGACCACGCCGTGCGGCAGGGTCAGATCAAGAAGGGTGACACGCTGCTGCTGGAAGGGGTCGGCGGCGGGTTCACCTGGGGTTCGGTGGTGCTGGATTTCTGATCCGGCGCCCGATTCCATCCTCCTCTGTCAAAGAGATCCATGAAGAAGAATTTCGCATTCGTGTTTCCTGGCCAGGGTTCTCAGGCCGTTGGCATGCTCGACGCCTGGGCCGACCATCCTGCCGTGCGGGAGACCTTGAAAGAGGCTTCCGACGCCATGGGCGAGGACGTCGGCAAACTGATCCATGAAGGTCCGGCCGAGTTGCTGGCGTTGACCGTGAACACCCAGCCCGTGATGCTGGTGGCTGGTGTGGCCGCCTGGCGCGTCTGGTGCGCAGAAGGTGGCCAGGCGCCGGCAGCGGTTGCAGGACATTCCCTGGGCGAGTACTCCGCGCTGGTGGCGGCCGGCTCGCTGACCCTGGCGCAAGCGGCTCCGCTGGTGAGGTTTCGGGCTCAGGCCATGCAGGACGCGGTGCCCTCAGGCACGGGAGCCATGGCAGCGGTGCTGGGACTGGGCGCCGACAGTGTTCACGCGGGCTGCGCGCAAGCCCAGGCCAGCTTCGGCGTTGGCAGCCCGGAGGTGGTGGAAGCCGTCAATTACAACGACCCGGCTCAGACCGTGATCGCGGGCAGCAAGGCCGCGGTGGAGAAAGCCTGTGAAGTGCTCAAGGCGCTGGGAGCCAAGCGCACGCTGCCTTTGCCGGTGTCTGCGCCGTTTCATTCCAGCCTGATGAAACCCGCCGCTGAGAAACTGCGGGAAAAGCTGGCCGCCACCGAACTGCTGCCACCGCAGATTCCCGTCATCAACAACATCGACGTCGCGGTCGAGTCCGATCCCGATCGCATTCGCGATGCCTTGTACCGTCAGGCTTTTGGCCCCGTGCGTTGGGTCGAGTGCATTCAAGCCATCCAGGCACGCGGCGTGGACACCGTGGTCGAGTGTGGTCCGCGCAAGGTGCTGGCTGCCATGGTCAAGCGGGTCGACCCCCAACTGAACAGTGCGGCCTTGTTCGACCCTGCGACACTGGCAGAGGTCAAGGCCTTGCTCGCCTGACACCCGGAGACCCTCATGTCCGACATCAAATTTGCTGGCCAGGTGGCCCTGGTCACTGGCGCTTCTCGCGGCATTGGTGCGGCCATCGCACACGAGCTGGTGTTGCGGGGCCTGACCGTGATCGGCACTGCGACCAGCGATGAAGGGGCGTCTCGCGTTGGCGCGACGCTGTCTGCATTGCCTGGCGCAGCCAGCGGCTGCCGAGGCGCGAAGCTGGACGTCAACGATGCCGCATCGGTCGATGCGCTCATCGATGAAATCGTCAAGAGCCATGGCGGCCTGCAGGTGCTGGTGAACAACGCGGGCATCACGCGGGACATGCTGGCCATGCGTCTGAAGGACGACGACTGGGACGCGGTGCTGGACACCAACCTGAAGGCCGTGTTCCGCATGAGTCGCGCCGTGATCCGCCCCATGATGAAGCAGCGCTACGGGCGCATCATCAGCATCACCAGCGTGGTGGGCGCTTCGGGCAATGCCGGACAGGCCAATTACGCCGCCGCCAAGGCGGGCGTGGCGGGCATGACGCGCGCCCTGGCGCGCGAACTCGGCAGCCGCAACATCACCGTGAATTGCGTGGCGCCCGGATTCATCGAAACCGACATGACGGCAGCATTGCCGGAAGAGCAGCAGAAAGCGCTTCTGGGCCAGATTCCACTGGGGCACCTTGGCAAACCCGCCGACATCGCTCATGCGGTCGCTTACCTGGCCAGTCCACAGGCTGCTTACGTCACCGGTCAGGAACTGCACGTGAACGGCGGCATGTTCATGGCCTGAACACACAGGGCAACCCGCGTTCCTGCGCCGCTTGAGCCGCCCGGCGGGCCATCTGGGGAGACTTCCCCGGGATGGCTAAAATGACGGCCTTGTATTTCAACCACCCTCAGAGGGACTTATGAGCGATATCGAAGCACGTGTTAAGAAAATCATTGCCGAGCAACTCGGCGTGGAAGAGGGACAGGTCACCAACGAGAAGGCCTTTGTGGCCGACCTGGGTGCCGACTCGCTGGACACGGTTGAACTCGTGATGGCTCTGGAAGACGAATTCGGCATCGAGATCCCTGACGAAGACGCCGAGAAGATCACCACCGTTCAAAACGCCATCGATTACGCGGTCGCGCACCAGAAAGCCTGATTTGCCCATGAGCCGCCGTCGCGTTGTCGTGACCGGTCTGGGGTGCATCTCGCCCGTGGGAAACACGGTGCAGGATGCCTGGGCCAACCTTCTCGCTGGCCAGTCTGGCATTGATCTCATCACCCAGTTCGACGCGAATCCGTTTGCGTGCAAGTTTGCGGGCGAGGTCAAGGGTTTCAACATCTCGGACTACATCCCCGAGAAGGAAGCGCGCCACATGGACCGTTTCATCCATCTCGGACTCGCTGCTGCCATCGAGGCGGTGGCCGATTCGGGGCTGTTGACCGGTGGCGAACTGGGCGAGGAAGAGGCCACGCGCATCGGCGTGAACATCGGATCCGGTATCGGTGGTCTGCCCATGATCGAACAGACCCACGCCGAACTCACGGCCCGTGGGCCGCGGCGGATTTCGCCGTTTTTCGTGCCGGCATCGATCATCAACATGATTTCTGGTCACGTGTCGATCAAGTTTGGATTCAAGGGACCGAACATGGCGGTGGTCACGGCCTGTACCACCGGCCTGCATGCCATCGGTCTGGCCGCCCGCATGATCGAGTCGGGCGATGCCGATGTCATGGTCGCGGGCGGGGCGGAAGCGACCGTTTCTCCACTGGGACTGGGCGGCTTTGCATCTGCGCGGGCGCTCTCCACCCGCAACGACGACCCGAAGACAGCGTCGCGTCCCTGGGACAAGGACCGCGACGGCTTTGTGCTGGGCGAGGGCGCTGGCGTGCTGGTGATCGAGGAATACGAGCACGCCAAAGCGCGCGGCGCGCGCATCTATGCGGAAATCGCCGGATTCGGCATGAGCGGTGACGCTTACCACATGACGGCACCGAACGTCGACGGACCTCGCCGATCCATGGTTTCTGCCCTGCGCAACGCGGGTGTGAACCCTGATGAAGTCCAGTACCTCAACGCGCATGGCACATCCACCCCGTTGGGCGACATCAACGAGACCAATGCGATCAAGGCCGCCTTTGGCGATCATGCGCGCCAGGTCGTCGTCAATTCCACCAAGTCCATGACGGGCCACCTGCTGGGCGGCGCAGGGGGGATCGAGAGCGTGTTCACCGTGCTGGCGCTGCACCACCAGAAGAGCCCGCCCACCATCAACATCTTCAACCAGGATCCGGAATGCGATCTGGACTACTGCGCCAACACAGCGCGTGACATGAAGATCGATGTGGCCGTGAAGAACAATTTCGGCTTTGGTGGTACGAACGGCACGCTGGTCTTTCGTCGCGCCTGAACCCAACGATCGCTCCTATTTTTCGCTCCCCGCATGCACAGCGCCCCATCGGTGAACTACCCGGTGGGGCGTTGCCGCTTTTTTGCCGTCCTGCTGTGGTTCCAGGCGTGCACCGCGCTTGGGTTGATCTCCTGGTGGTGGGCGGTAGCGGCGAACGACCCGCCCTCGATCCAGCGCTTCTGGTCAGGGCTGGGATCGGCATTCTGGTTGGTCTGGGGCTTCTGGTCGGTGCGGTATTGGCGCCAATCGCCCGAAGGACGGCTGGAGTGGGACGCGCAGGCATCCTCTGCGACGCTGCTGCCCGACGATGCACGTGGTGCCTGGCGTTGGTGGGATGTGGCGAGCACGGACGCGACCCGCCTGAACTCTGTCGAAGTGGCACTGGATCTGCAGACACAGGTCCTGCTGCGGCTTCCGGGCACCTGGCGCCAGGGTCGCTGGATCTGGGTCGAAAGGTGGCGCGATCCTGCGCGCTGGGACGATCTTCGGCGCGCACTTCATTCGTCCGGCGCCTGAAGGCTTGCCCCGCAAGCCCGTTGGCGCAGGGCGCTTGGGTTATATTTTCGCGCCCATGACACTCGAAGACCACACCGCTCCACCGCCGCCGGACAGCGATGTCATGCTGGTGCAGCGCACGCTGGCCGGAGAGCAGAAGGCCTTCGAGATGCTGGTCGTCAAGTACCAGCGCCGTGTCGAACGCCTCATTGGTCGCATGGTGCGCGACAGCGATCTGGTCCAGGACATCGCGCAGGAAACCTTCATCCGCGCCTATCGCGCCCTGGCCCAGTTCAGGGGTGACGCACAGTTCTATACCTGGCTCTACCGCATTGCGGTCAATACGGCCAAGAAACAACTGATGGAACTCAAGCGCGACCCGCTGGTCTTCCAGTCTCAGATGAAATCGGCGGATGACGATGAAACTTCCGCGCCGGAACGCGAACTAAATTCAGGTGTGGCCGATACCGAGACGCCCGAGGCGGTGCTGGCCAGCAAGGAAATCGCCCAGGCGGTCAATGCCGCCATGGAGGCGCTGCCCGAAGAGCTGCGCATGGCGATCACCCTGCGAGAGATCGAGGGCCTGAGCTACGAAGAAATCGCCACAGCGCTGGAGTGTCCGATTGGAACCGTGCGTTCCCGGATCTTCAGGGCCCGCGAGGCGATTTCAGGGCGCATCAAGCCGATGCTGGAGCGCCAGACAGGTAAGCGCTGGTAGGGCAATGGCTTTTGCCCCGCGAAATTGGGATGTCCATCATGAATGCCGCAGAAATGAATTCGAACCCCTCGAACCCGCAGGAATCGCTGTCCGCGCTGGCGGATGGCGAGCTGGACGCGACCGCCCTGGATGGCGTGTTGGCGCAGCTGGCGTCGGACCCGCAGAACATGCGGGACTGGCATGCCTACCAGACGATTGGGGACGTGCTGCGTGGCGCTGGCACGGTGGTGGCGGCTCAGGCGCCGGGTGATTTTCTGGCCGGCGTGCGTGAGCGGTTGAAGGTCGAGAGCGCGTCGAGGCCTGTCCATCCCGTCGTGACCCGCCTCGAGGCGGGCCCAGCTGCGGCGGCCAACGATGCCGTCTTTCGCTGGAAGATGGTGGCTGGTTTCGCCTCTCTTGCTGCCGTCATGGCCGTGAGCTGGAATCTCATTGGCGGCGCGCCTCAGGATGCGGGTGGTTCTACCGGGCCGCAACTGGCGGTCGCCACCCCTGCGCCGGCCGGCTCTTCGGCCGTGGTACCTGTGGCCGGTGTGGCGCCGCGTGCCCCCACATCCACCGAAGTGGTGGTGAACACGGGGCAAGGTGTCGTGATCCGCGATGCACGACTCGAGGAGTTGCTGGCGGAGCACCGGCAGCATGGCGGGATGTCGGCGCTGCAGATGCCCACCGGCTTCATCCGGGGCGCCACTTACGAAGCCTCAGATCGTTGAACCACCATGACGTTTGCCTTGCCCTTGTCGCCCGTGCATACCTGTGAGACCGCTCACTCTCTTGCTTCGCAAGAGCCGGTGTGGCCAGGCCTACGCCGTTGGGGTGCAGTTGCATTGCTGGCGCTCACCTCCGGTCTGGCGGTGCCCGCATACGCGCAGGGGTCTACAACGAGCCAGGCCGCTACGCGCAGCGTCAATGAGTGGCTCACGCGCATGCACGAAGGTTCTCGTCAGCGCGCCTACATCGGCACGCTGGTGGTTTCGGCCGGTTCTTCCATGTCGGCTTCCAAGATCTGGCATGTGTGCGACGGCAACCAGCAGATGGAGCGGATCGACACGCTCACAGGCACGCCTCGCACCACCATCCGGCGCAACAACGATGTGATCACCTTTGTGCCGGAGGCCAAGACCGCGCTCGTGGAGAAACGGGATTCCCTGGGCATGTTTCCCGAGTTGCTGCGCACGCCCCAGAACCTGATTCCGCAGTTCTACCAGGCCCGGGAAGTCGGCGTGCAGCGTGTCGCCGGACATCTGGCCGACATGGTCGAGATCCTGCCGCGCGACGAATTGCGGTTTGGCTACCGCATCTGGTCTGAGCAACAGTCCGGACTGGTCGTCAAGCTCCAGACCCTCGGCCAGCAAGGCGGCGTGCTTGAGCAGATGGCGTTTTCGGAACTGCAGCTGGATGCGCCGGTCAGCATGGACAAGCTCAAGAAGCTGATGAAGGACACGCGCGGCTATGAGGTGCACAAGCCTGCGCTGAAGAAGACAACGCCCGAGGCCGAGGGCTGGCGCCTCAAGGAAGCGGTGCCGGGCTTCAGCGCGATGAGTTGCCATACCCGGGACACCGGAAGTACCCAGGCGCCGGGAACGGCGCCCATGCAATGGGTGTTTTCCGATGGCCTCGCTTCCGTCTCCCTGTTTGTCGAGCCGTTTGATCCCCAGCGTCACGTCCAGGAATCCTCGGCCGTCGTGGGTGCGACCCACTCCGTCAGCAGGCGGATGGGCGAGCACTGGCTCACCGTGCTGGGTGAGGTGCCCGAACAGACGCTGCGCCGATTTGCCCTGGCGCTCGAGCGAACCCGCTGACCGGCGTCGCTGCACTTGCAGGGCGCACCGGTGCCGCCATTTGAGCAAATCCCAGTGTTCCGGCTTCGTCCCATTCATTCAATGTTTGAGCATCAAAGGATCCACATGACGCGATTTGCCCCTCAACCCACGGTGCTTTCTCTGGTGGCCGCAGCGGTGCTGGCCGTCGGAGGTGCCACGCTGCTGGCCACACCCCTGCCGGCGGCGGCTCAGGCCGCGGTCGTGCCCACGGTTCCACCTGCTGGCAGCGTGCGGGGCCTCCCCGACTTCACCGACCTCGTCGACCAGGTTGGCCCGTCGGTGGTCAACATCCGCACACTGGAGCGGGCCAGCGCGAACAGCGGCTCTGGCACGGGGCCCGATGAGCAGATGCTCGAGTTCTTTCGGCGCTTCGGCATCCCGATTCCGCCCGGCATGACGCCGCGCACGCCTCGCCCCGATCGGGGCGGTCCTCCTGAAGAAGCGCAGCCGCGCGGCGTGGGCTCTGGCTTCATCCTGAGCGCCGACGGCCTGATCATGACCAACGCCCACGTGGTGGATGGCGCCGATGAGGTGATCGTCACCTTGCCCGACAAGCGCGAATTCAAGGCCAAGATCGTGGGCGCTGACAAGCGCACCGATGTGGCGGTGGTCAAGATCGAGACAACCGGTCTGACCGCCGTGAAGATCGGCGATCTGAACCGGCTGCGCGTGGGAGAGTGGGTGATGGCCATCGGCTCGCCGTTCGGCCTGGAGAACACCGTCACCGCGGGCATCGTCAGTGCAAAGCAGCGGGACACCGGTGATTTCCTGCCTTTCATCCAGACCGACGTTGCCATCAACCCCGGCAATTCGGGCGGGCCGCTGATCAACATGCGTGGCGAAGTGGTCGGCATCAACAGCCAGATCTACTCGCGCTCCGGCGGCTTCCAGGGCATTTCGTTCGCCATCCCGATCGACGAGGCGGTGCGCGTTTCCGACCAGCTCAGGGCCACCGGCCGCGTGACGCGTGGGCGCATTGGCGTGCAGATCGACCAGGTCAGCAAGGAAGTGGCGGAATCGATCGGTTTGGGTCAACCCAAGGGGGCGCTGGTGCGAGGTGTCGAGCCCAATTCACCCGCCGCCAAGGCAGGGGTCGAGCCTGGGGACATCATTCTGAAGTTCGATGGCAAGGAGATCGACAAATCGGTCGATCTGCCGCGTCTGGTGGGCAACACCAAACCCGGCAGCAAGAGCGCCATGACGGTCTTTCGCCGCGGCAGTCAGCGCGAGTTGTCCATCACCGTGGCCGAACTCGAGCCCGAGAAGCCGGAAGTGCGAGCCGCCGCGCCCGAGCCCAGCAAGCCGCAGTCGAGCAATGCACTCCAGGCACTGGGCCTCAGCCTGGCCGATCTCACCGCGGCCGAGAAGAAAGAACTCAATCTCAAGGGCGGCGTTCGGATTGCCTCGGCCGAAGGCGCTGCCGCACGCGCTGGACTTCGCGAGGGCGACGTGATCATCGCCATCGCGAACACGGAGACGGCGACGGTCAAGGATCTGGAAGCTGCCATGGGCAAGACCGACAAGACCAAGCCCATCAACGTGCTGTTCCGTCGCGGCGAGTGGGCGCAGTACGCGGTGATCCGTCCTCAGCGTTGAACGTCTCGTGCAGAGGCGCCAATAACCCCCGGACCCGATTGGGATTTGGGGGGTTTTTTTTGGCGTTGGTCGTTTTGCCACACGGGGTTTTCCTCAGCCTTTTGCGCGGGCTGAACCAAGCAAGTTTGTGATCACTAACAAACCTCAAGCCGCTCTTGACCGATTTCGCTAAAATGCCGCTTGTTCTGAACGTATTCCTGTGCCCATGTGCCGCGTCGATCCACGATGTGGGAGTGTCTCAGGAAGCCCCCAGGTCATCCACAGCCGCCCCACAAGGCTTCCACTTTTGATGTGGATGATCTGTGTATAACTTGGCTGTTGCTGCGCTGCAACAAGGCTTTCGTGCGGGGTCGGTGGTTTGCTTTCCGGGCTTTTTGCCTACAATGAAACCCCAACTATCGCAGTTGCCATTGATTGTTGGTTACGGGCGCGTCAGCAGCTGACGCGCCCGTTTTTTATGGCCGCTTGTTCCTGCCGGAGCCCGCGGTTTCTGTCGTGTCCGAGCCGTTTTTCCTGATGAATCACATCCGCAATTTCTCGATCATCGCCCACATCGATCATGGCAAGTCGACGCTGGCCGATCGGATCATCTCCCTGTGCGGCGGCCTCTCCGATCGAGAGATGAGCGAGCAGGTGCTCGACTCGATGGACATCGAAAAAGAGCGCGGCATCACCATCAAGGCACAGACCGCTGCGCTCAAATACAAGGCGCGTGACGGTCAGGTCTACAACCTCAATCTCATCGACACGCCCGGGCATGTCGACTTCTCCTACGAGGTCTCGCGCTCCCTCTCCGCTTGCGAAGGCGCGCTGCTCGTGGTGGACGCCAGCCAGGGCGTCGAAGCCCAGACCGTGGCGAACTGCTACACCGCGCTCGACCTCGGCGTGGAGGTGGTCCCCGTGCTGAACAAGATGGACCTGCCCAACGCCGACCCTGAGAACGCCAAGAGCGAGATCGAGGACGTCATCGGCATTGACGCCAGCGAGGCAATTCCTTGTTCGGCCAAGACCGGTATGGGGGTCGAGGAGATCCTGGAGGCCGTGGTGGCCCGCATCCCCGCGCCCAAAGGCAAACCCGACGCCCCGTTGCGCGCGATGATCGTGGACAGCTGGTACGACGCCTATGTGGGCGTGGTGATGCTGGTGCGCGTGGTCGACGGACGTCTGCTCAAGGGCGAGCGTTTCAAGATGATGGCCACCAACACCGTCTACAACGCCGACAGCCTGGGCGTGTTCACGCCCGCCAACGAACCCCGGGAAGCCCTGAACGCGGGTGAGGTGGGCTACATCATTGCCGGCATCAAGGAGCTCCAGGCTGCCAAGGTGGGTGACACCATCACGCTGGAGAAAAAGCTGCCCAACAATGCGGGGCCCGCCACCGAGGCCCTGCCAGGTTTCAAAGAGGTGCAGCCGCAAGTGTTCGCCGGCCTGTATCCGACCGAGGCAAACCAGTACGACGCACTGCGTGACGCGCTGGAAAAGCTCAAGCTCAACGACGCCTCATTGCACTACGAACCCGAGGTGTCTCAGGCACTGGGTTTTGGCTTTCGCTGCGGCTTCCTCGGTCTCCTGCACATGGAGATCGTGCAGGAACGCCTGGAGCGCGAGTTCGATCAGGACCTGATCACCACCGCGCCCAGCGTGGTCTACCAGGTGGTCAAGCCCGATGGCGAGGTGATCATGGTGGAGAACCCATCCAAGATGCCCGACCAGGGCCGCATCGAAGAGATCCGCGAGCCGATCGTCACCGTGCACCTGTACATGCCGCAGGAGTACGTGGGCGCGGTCATGACGTTGGCCAACCAGAAACGCGGCATGCAACTGAACATGGCCTACCACGGCAAGCAGGTCATGCTGACCTACGACATGCCGCTGGGAGAAATCGTGCTCGACTTCTTCGACAAGCTCAAGTCGGTCAGTCGCGGCTACGCCTCGATGGACTATGAGTTCAAGGAATACCGCGCCTCCGACGTCGTGAAGGTCGACATCCTGCTCAACGGGGAAAAAGTGGATGCGTTGTCCATCATCGTGCACCGCACCCAGTCGCAGTACCGGGGCCGGGCGGTGGCCGCGAAGATGCGTGAGATCATCAGCCGGCAGATGTTCGACGTGGCCATCCAGGCGGCCATCGGCGGCAACGTGATCGCGCGCGAAACCATCAAGGCGCTGCGCAAGAACGTGCTGGCAAAATGCTACGGCGGCGACATCACCCGAAAACGCAAACTCCTCGAAAAACAGAAAGCAGGCAAGAAGCGCATGAAACAGATCGGCTCGGTCGAGGTGCCCCAGGAGGCTTTCCTCGCCATATTGCAGGTGCAAGACTGATGCAGGCGCTCATGGGGACGATCACCGCGGTGATCCTGGCGGCCTTTGGCGCCTATGCGGTGGCCTGGTATTCCGGCGTGGTGGAGGGCAACTTTGCCGTGCTGCTGATGATGGCCACGGTGGTGACCGGCGTGTACTGGCTTGCCGAGCGGGCCATCTTTCTGCCGCAGCGCCGCCGCGCCGCCAAGCGGTTGCAGGACGAGCACAACACCCGGAAGGAAGCCTTGCTCAAGCAGGGTTTCAGCCAGATCGAGGGCGACGTGGACGGCGCGCGCCAGAAGCTGCTGATGCAGCCCTGGTGGCTGGACTGGACCGCCGGTCTTTTCCCGGTGATCCTGGCCGTCTTCGTGCTGCGATCCTTCCTGTTCGAACCCTTCAAGATTCCTTCGGGTTCCATGATCCCGACCCTGCGCGTGGGCGACCTGATCCTGGTGAACAAATTCCACTATGGCTTGCGTCTCCCGGTGTTCAACACGAAGTTGCTGGCCAACAACGAGCCTCAGCGCGGCGACGTGATGGTGTTCCGCTATCCCCCGCAACCGAGCCTGGACTACATCAAGCGGGTGATTGGAGTGCCTGGTGACGAGGTGGCCTACATCAACAAGCAGCTCAGCGTGAACGGCCAGCCCGTGCCGCGCGCAGCCCAGCCCGAGTTCTTCGACAGCGACAGCATGCGCTACTCGCGCCAGTTCCGCGAGACACTGGGACAACGGCAGTACAACACGCTCAACGACGAGGACCGCGCCGCGTTCATCAACCGGTCCACCGACTTTCCATTCCTGGACCAGTGCCGCTACTCCGTGGAAGGTGTTACCTGCAAGGTTCCGGCAGGCCACTATTTCATGATGGGCGACAATCGGGACAATTCACTCGACTCACGGTATTGGGGGTTTGTGCCCGAAGCGAATATCGTAGGCAAGGCCTTTTTCGTCTGGATGAACTTCGGGGATCTCGGCCGCATCGGGTCGTTCGAGTGACAGCAAGCCTCAGGAGAATGAAGTCATGGCATTGAAACGTCAACAACAGGGACTGACCTTCGTCGGCCTGCTCATCGTGGGTGTGCTGCTGGCCTACACCGGCGTCATCCTGGCTCAGGTGGCGCCTACCTATATTGAATACATGGCAGTTCAGAAGGCGGTAGACAAGGCCGCTGCCGGCACCACAGTGGCCGAAGTGCGCAGCACGTTCGACCGCGCTGCCCAGATCGACGACATCCGGACGATCACCGGCAAGGACCTCACGGTCGGCAAGGAAGGTGATCGGGTGGTGGTGTCCTTTGCCTACCTGCGCGAGATTCACCTCGCGGGTCCGGCACACCTCGTGATGAAGTACGAGGGTCGTTCCAAATGACGGTTGCTGCGGACTGGAAGCGTCCTGGCGGGCGCTCCGCTCCTTGAGCCCGGAGCTTGTGGCGCTGCAAAAGCGCCTGCAACACCAGTTCGCCAACCCGCGCCTGCTCGAGCGCGCACTCACCCACCGCAGCTTCACCGCCGATCACAACGAACGGCTGGAATTCCTGGGCGATTCCGTGCTCAGCCTGGCTGTCTCCGGGCTGCTGTTCGAGAAGCTCAATCAGCTGCCCGAGGGCGATCTCTCCCGCGTGCGGGCCAACCTGGTCAAGCAGGACACGCTGGCTCAGATCGCCACGGGGCTCGGGATTTCCGCAGGTTTGCGACTGGGCGACGGCGAAAAGCGCTCGGGTGGGCACAAGCGGCCATCCATCCTGGCGGATGCGCTGGAGGCAGTGATCGGCGCGGTCTACCTGGACGCCGGTTTCGAAGCCGCTGCTGCGGTGGTGCAACGGCTCTACGGCGGCATCGAACTCAATGCCCAGATGAGCGCGATGGGCAAGGACCCCAAGACCGAATTGCAGGAGTGGCTGCAGGCGCGCAGAATGAAGTTGCCTGTCTATCGCGTGGTCGCCACGCTGGGCGAGGCGCACCAGCAAACCTTTGATGTGGAGTGCACGGTGACCGAGACCGGTCATTGCGAGCGCGGCATCGGAGCTTCCAGGCGCGCCGGCGAGCAGGCGGCCGCGGCCGCCATGCTGCAACACCTCCTCGCTGCGGCGGCACCGGCCTCGGCCATTGCCTCCGAGGCCCCCGTGGTCACCCGCGCTGCCCAGTCTTCCTGATTCCATGACCGCTGCTCCTGCCCAACCGCCCTCCAACCCCGAGCTCGATGCCATGCTGGCACGGGCGCTGGGCAAGGAGTCTTCCCTGGTCCCCACAGACCCGCCCGTGGCCGAGGAGGCCCCGGAACCCGTGGATCCGGCCGAGCAGCGCTGCGGTTACGTGGCCATCGTCGGCAAGCCCAACGTCGGCAAATCGACGTTGCTGAACGCGCTCGTGGGGCAGAAGGTCAGCATCACGTCGCGCAAGGCCCAGACCACACGGCACCGCATCACGGGCATGCGCACGGTCGGGCCCACGCAATTTGTGTTCGTGGACACGCCGGGCTTCCAGACCCGCCATGGCAATGCGCTCAATCGCGCCTTGAACAAGACCGTGCTGGGTGCGGTGAGCGATGTGGACCTGATCCTGTTTGTCGTGGAGGCGGGGCACTTCAATCTGGCCGATGCCAAGGTGCTGTCGCTGCTGCCGGCCAATGTGCCGGTGGTGTTGCTGGCCAACAAGTTCGACCTGGTGCATCGCCGCGCGGATCTGGCACCCTGGCTGAGGTCCATGCAGGAACGCCATCCTTTCGCCGAGTTCGTGCCCATGTCGGCCAAGACGGTGAAGGACATCCAGCGCCTGTTCACCATCTGCGAAAAATACCTGCCGCAGCAGCCGTGGATGCACGACCCCGACGAGCTGACCGACCGCAGCGAGCGATTCATGGCCAGCGAGATGGTGCGCGAGAAGCTTTTCCGCCTAACGGGCGATGAACTGCCCTACACCTCCACTGTGGTGATCGACAAGTTCGAGGAGGAAGGCGCACTCAAGCGCATCGCTGCCACCATCGTGGTGGAGCGCGAGGGGCACAAGGGAATGGTCATTGGCGAAGGGGGCGAGAAGCTCAAGCGCATTGGCACCGAGGCCCGGCAGGAGCTCGAGAAACTCTGGGATTGCAAGGTGTTCCTGGAGTTGTGGGTGAAAGTGCGGTCCGGTTGGGCGGACGACGACGCGCGGGTGCGGTCGTTCGGATACGAATAACGCCGGTCCCTTGGACGCACGAGGTCAGGCCGCATGGCCCTGAAACGTTTCACCGACGAACCCGCTTTCGTGCTGCATCGCTACGACTGGAGCGAAACCAGCCTGGTGCTCGAGGTCTTCACCCGCCACCACGGGCGCATTGCGCTGGTGGCCAAGGGCGTGAAACGCCCCAGTTCGCAGTTCCGACCGGTGTTGCTGCCTTTGCAGCCACTGCATGTGTCCTGGACCGGGGACGCCGAGGTGCGTACCCTCAAGGCCGCGCAGTGGCAGGGCGGGCACGTCATGCCCACGGGCGAGGCATTGGTCTCGGGCAGCTATCTCAATGAATTGCTGATGCGCCTGCTCGCGCGCGACGATGCCCATGAGCGCCTGTTCGATCATTTCACCATCGCCGTGCAGTTGCTGGCCGAGAAAAGCGATGCCCAGCAGCTCATCCTGCGAGCGTTCGAATGCTTGCTGTTGCGAGATGTGGGGCTGCTGCCCGATCTCTCGCAGGAAGGCAGCACGCTGGTCGGAATCGATCCGCAACGCCGCTACGTGTTGCTGCCTGAGAGCGGGCTGAGCGCCGCACAGGACGATGACGAACAGGCGCTCACCGGCGTTCAGTGGCTGGAACTGCAATCGGCCATGGACGAGCCGGCGCCGTTCGTGCCCACGCTGCGCGCCTGTGCTTCCTGCCTGCAGGCGATCCGTCTGCCTCTGCGCAACCTGCTGCACTACCATTGCGGTGTGCGCGTTTTCAAGACCCGCCAGCTCCTGCTCGATGTGCAGGCCATGACCCGACGGCCGCAGCCAGACGACCTGGATGGCGATCTCTCTTCCGATCCGAACTCCAGCGTGACCGTCCCATGACCGTGGCTCCCAACTCCCTGCCTCGCCCCACCGCCTTGTCGGTGAACCTCAACAAGGTGGCGCTCGTGCGCAATACGCGGCACCTGGGCATTCCTTCGGTCACGCTTGCAGCCGCGCAGTGCCTCCGGGCGGGCGCCCGCGGCATCACCGTGCATCCGCGCCCCGATGAGCGCCACATTCGTGCGCACGATGTCCACGACCTGGCCGCCCTGCTCAAGGATTGGCCGGATCGCGAATTCAACATTGAAGGCAACCCCTTTCACAACCTCATGGGTTTTGTGAGCGCGGTGCGACCCCACCAGGTGACCTTCGTGCCCGACAGCGAGGGCCAGTTCACCAGCGACCATGGCTGGAACTTTCCAGCGGATGCAGAGCGCCTGCGCCCCCTGATCGACGAAGCCAGGTCTCTGGGTGCCCGAGTGAGCCTGTTCATGGACGCAGAACCCGGCCAGATGGCCGGTGCGAAGGCGGCGGGCGCCGACCGCGTGGAGCTCTACACGGAGCCGTATGCCGCGGCCTGGGGCACCCCGCAGCGTGTCACGCAACTGGAGCGCTTCCGCGCAGCCGCGCAGGCCGCGCTGGATGCAGGTCTGGGCGTCAACGCCGGACACGATCTCAACCGAGACAACCTCACGGCCTTTCTTCGCACAGTGCCAGGCGTGAGCGAGGTCTCCATTGGCCACGCGCTGATAGCGGATGCCCTGGAGATGGGCTATGCCGCGACCGTCGCTTCCTACAACCGCTGCATTGACGAAGCGTTCGCCAGATGAACTACGGGATCGGCACCGACATCTGCGACATCCGCCGACTCGAAGCGACCCTCGGGCGTCAGGGAGAACGTTTCGCCCAGAAGGTGTTGTCTGAAGCCGAGATGCTGGTGTGGCGCCGACGCAGCGAACGCAACGCGCAAAGGGGCCTGCGTTTCCTGGCCACCCGCTTTTCCGCCAAAGAAGCGTTTTCCAAAGCCATTGGCCTGGGCATGCGAATGCCCATGGCTTGGCGGCGGTGCGAAATCACCAACCTGCCTTCCGGCAAGCCCGTCATCGTGCTGCATGGCGACCTCAAGACCTGGTTTGAAGCACAGGGCTTGCGCGCTCACGTCACCGTGACCGACGAGACCGATTACGCCGCCAGCTTCGTGGTGGTGGAGCGAGATTGAGCATTCACCGACACCCTCCATGAACTTGCACGCTCCTCTCGTCATCGACGTCGCTGGCCACAGCCTGACCACCACCGACCGCCAGCGGTTGGCCCATCCGCTGGTGGGGGGCGTCATCCTGTTTGGCCGCAACTGGCAAGACCGCGCCCAGCTCACCGCCTTGTGCCGCCAAATCAAAGCCGTGCGGCCCGATCTTCTGATTGCGGTGGACCACGAAGGCGGTCGCGTCCAGCGGTTTCGCACCGATGGCTTCACCCACCTCCCACCCATGGCCGCGCTCGGTGAGCTGTGGATGCGTCCCGACCGGCGTGAGGGCGCATCGGCGCTGACGGCCATGAACGCGGCCACCGCCACGGGCTATGTGCTGGGTGCCGAACTGCGCGCGTGCGGGGTGGACCTGAGCTTCGCGCCCGTGCTCGACCTCGATTACAGCGAGAGCTCGGTGATCGGCGACCGTTCCTTCGGGCGCGATCCGCGCATGGTCTCCGTGCTCGCACAGAGCCTCATGCACGGGTTGCAGCAGAGCGGCCTGGGCCACTGCGGCAAGCATTTTCCGGGGCACGGTTTCGTGCAGGCCGACTCGCACCTGGCGATTCCGGTCGACCGCCGCAGCCTGGGCGCCATCCTGTCCGAAGATGCAGCACCCTACGGGTGGTTGTCCGCCAGTCTGCAAGCCGTGATGCCCGCACACGTCATCTACCCCCGTGTGGATGCGCGCCCGGCGGGTTTCTCGGCACGCTGGTTGCAGGAGGTGCTGCGGCGCCGGCTGGGATTCACCGGCGCCATCTTCAGCGATGACCTGAGCATGGCCGCAGCGCGCCAGATCGATGGCCACGCCGTGAGCTTCACCACGGCGGCGCTGGCGGCGCTGCAAGCGGGCTGCGATCTCGTGCTGCTGTGCAACCAGTCGGTGGTGGAGGCTGGCGCGCCGATCGACGAGGCCATCGATGCGCTCTCGCGGTCCGTCCTGGAAGGGCAGTGGCAGCCGGATCCCGCCAGCGAGGAACGTCGCCTCGCACTGCTCCCCCTGTCGCCGGCGCTCCCGTGGGATTCGCTGATGATCAGCGCGCGCTACATGCAGGCGCTCTCGCTGTTGCCAAGCTGAGGCGCACGGCCTGCGTCAGTGTTCCAGGCCCAGCCGATCCAGGAGGTCGGACACCAGCTCCAGGCGCAGCAGCGGGTTGTCGAGCGCCATCAGGCGCTGCTTGAGTTCGGCGGGGGTCGGCAGCAGCTCGGCCCAGCGGTTGGCGACCCAGCCGCTGTCATCCCAGTGGAAAGGCGGGCGCAGCGGCAGTTGCTCCAGGCTTTGCGGATCGCGCTCCTGCAGGTTCTGCAGCAGGCGTTGCAAGGCGTTGCGGGTGCTGAGCAGGTGTTCGGGCACGCGCACAGCGGCTTCGGGTTCGTCGAGCTGCACGTCGGCCACCCAGAGCCCATGTGCCAGCTGGCTGCGGCGCGTGATCTGAAACCGCTGCTGGCCCCGGCACTGGATCACCATCAGGCCCGGCTGCGGCCGCTCCAGGGACTCGATGCGGGCGAGTGTTCCCACCGCATGAAACACTTCCCTGGCAAAAGCGTCTCCAGTCGGCGGCGCTGCCGGATCGATGCGCCGGACCTCCGAGCCTTCACTCAGGCAGACCACGCCGAACGGCGCACCCGCCTTGTGGCAGCGCCCGATCATGTCCAGGTAGCGCACCTCGAAAATGCGCAAAGGCAACCATCCGCCCGGAAACAGGACGGTCTGCAGCGGGAACAGGGGAAGCTGCTGGAGCGTCAGGGGCCCGTTCGCGGGCTCGGCGCTCAATCGTTGACCACCGCGTCGGCGCTCTGGCGCTGCATCATCGCCAGCAGGTTGGCGATGTGGGCGCGCAGTTCGCGCCGGTCGCTGATGAAATCCACCGCGCCCTTGGTCTGCAGGAACTCGGCACGCTGGAAGCCTTCGGGCAGTTTCACCCGCACGGTGTTCTCGATCACGCGCGGGCCGGCAAAGCCGATCAGCGCCTTGGGCTCAGCAATCACCACATCACCCACAAAGGCAAAGCCCGCGCTCACGCCGCCCATGGTGGGATCGGTCAGCACGCTGATGTAGGGCAAGCCCTTCTTGGCCAGGCGCGTGAGCGAAGCGTTGGTCTTGGCCATCTGCATCAGTGAGAGCAGACCTTCCTGCATGCGCGCACCGCCGGTGGCGGTGAAACAAACGAAGGGCACTTTCTGTGCAATGGCTTCTTCCACGCCGCGCACGAAGCGTTCGCCGACCACCGAGCCCATCGAACCACCCATGAAATCGAACTCGAAGCACGCGGTGACGAGGCTGATGCCCAGCACCGAGCCGCCCATCACCACCAGTGCGTCGGTTTCGCCGGTGGTCTCCAGTGCGTCCTTGAGGCGCTCGGGGTACTTGCGGCTGTCCTTGAACTTCAGTGCATCCACGGGCAGCACTTCCTGCGCAATCTCGTAGCGGCCTTCCGCGTCCAGGAACGCGTTGAGCCGCGCCCGCGCGCCAATCCGGTGGTGGTGGCTGCAATGCGGACAGACGTTCTGGTTCTTTTCCAGATCGTTCTTGTAGAGCACGGCCTCGCAGCTCGGGCACTTGATCCACAGGCCTTCGGGCACGCTGCGGCGCTCGGTGGGGTCGGTGGGCGTGATCTTGGGGGGCAGAAGTTTTTCAAGCCAGGACATGTTCTCTCCTTGCGGAAGGCAGGCGAAGCGGAATTAAACCATGCATGGGGGCGGAAACGGGCCAGCCGCCGGGCCGCCCCAAGGCAGGCCCAGCCCCCCTTGGGGGCAGCGACCCGCGCAGCGGCGGAGCGTGGGGGCTTCATGTTATGCGTCGAGGGCTTTTCGGATGGTGCGAAGGAATTGAGAAGCCACACCGACCACCTTTTCATGCGGCTCGTTCTCGATCAACTGAATGATCTTGCTGCCAATCACGACCGCGTCAGCCGTCTGGCCGATGGCGCGTGCGGTTTCCGCATCGCGAATGCCGAAGCCCACGCCCACCGGGATGCTCACATGCTGGCGGATGCGCGGCAGCATGGCCTCCACCTGTGCCACATCCAGCGTGCCGGCGCCGGTCACGCCCTTGAGTGAAACGTAGTACACGTAGCCGCTGGCCACTCGCGCGACCTGGGCCATGCGCTCGTCGGTCGAGGTCGGCGCGAGCAGGAAGATGAGGTCCATGCCGTGGGCTCGCAGTGAGGTGGCGAACTCCTCGCACTCTTCGGGCGGATAGTCCACCACCAGCACCCCGTCCACGCCGGCCGCGCCCGCATCTCGCACGAAGCTGCCCTGGCCGTGTCGCTGGTCGTAGCGCTCGACAGGGTTGGCATAGCCCATCAGGACGACCGGCGTGGAGGTGTTGCGCTCACGGAAGCTGCGCACCATGGCCAGAACCTGGGTCATGCCGATGCCCAGTGCCAGCGCTCGGTCGCCCGCCTTCTGGATCACCGGGCCGTCCGCCGCGGGGTCGGAGAACGGCACGCCGAGCTCGATGACGTCGGCACCGGCATCGGCCATGCCGTGCATCAGGTCGGGGGTGATGTCGGCGAACGGAAAGCCGGCCGTGACGTAGGGAATCAAGGCCTTGCGGTTCCGGGCCTTGAGCTGGGCGAAAGTATTTTCGATGCGGCTCATGGGTGCTGGCTCCCTTTGACGGAGAGTCCACGCATGGACGGGCGATCGTAGAAATCCACGCCCGACAGATCGGCCACGGTGCCGATGTCCTTGTCTCCGCGTCCCGACAGGTTGACCAGGACCGATCGATCCGGCTTCATGGTCTTGGCCAGCTTCATGGCGTAAGCCACGGCGTGGCTGGACTCCAGTGCGGGAATGATGCCTTCGGTGCGGCAGAGGTAATGGAAGGCTTCGAGCGCTTCGGTGTCGGTGATGCCCACGTACTCGGCGCGACCGATGTCCTTGAGGAATGCGTGCTCGGGACCCACGCCGGGGTAGTCCAGGCCCGCGCTCACGCTGTGGGTCTCGGTCACCTGGCCGTTGTCGTCCTGCAGGACATAGGTGCGATTGCCGTGCAGCACGCCGGGGCTGCCCTTCTGCAGGGACGCCGAATGCTTCCCGCTCTCGAGCCCTTCGCCCGCCGCCTCCACGCCGATCAGGCGCGTGTTCTGGTGCCCGATGTAGGGATGAAAGATGCCCATGGCGTTGCTGCCGCCCCCCACGCAGGCCACCACCGCGTCGGGCTGGTCACCCTGGCAGCCGGCCGCAGCCAGCATCTCGGGCATCTGGACCAGGCATTCTTCGCCGATCACGCTCTGGAAGTCCCGCACCATCATGGGATAGGGGTGCGGACCTGCCACCGTGCCGATGATGTAGAAGGTGTTGTCCACGTTGGCCACCCAGTCGCGCATCGCTTCGTTGAGGGCATCCTTCAGCGTCTTGCTGCCCGATTCCACCGGCACCACGGTGGCCCCGAGCAGCTTCATGCGGTAGACGTTGGGACTCTGCCGCTTCACGTCTTCGCTGCCCATGTACACCACGCACTCCAGCCCGTAGCGCGCGCAGATGGTGGCGGTGGCCACGCCGTGCTGCCCGGCACCGGTCTCCGCGATGATGCGCGGCTTGCCCATGCGCCGGGCGAGCATGGCCTGCCCGATGGTGTTGTTGACCTTGTGGGCGCCCGTGTGGTTGAGGTCCTCGCGTTTGAGAAAGATCTGCGCGCCACCGGATTCCCGGCTCATGCGCGCGGCGTGGTAGACCGGGCTGGGCCGGCCCACGAAATGGGCCAGCTCGCTCTTGAATTCCGCGAGGAACTCTGGGTCGTGCTGGTACCTCGCGTACGCGGCCTTGAGTTCGTTGATGGCGTGAGTGAGCGTTTCACTCACGAAGCTGCCGCCGTAGATGCCGAAATGGCCTCGGGCGTCGGGTTGCTGGTAGGTCTGCATGGGGTGTTTCCGGTTCGGCCGCTGCCCCGGACCCCACGGGATCTTCAAGGCTGGCGGGAAATCTGCGCATCGGCCGCGCGAACGGCGGCCACGAAAGCGAGCATTTTTTCGGGATCCTTGATGCCCTTGGACACCTCGACCCCGGAGCTCACGTCAACGGCCCAGGGCCGTACGCGCAAGATGCCATCGGTCACGTTTGCAGGCGTGAGTCCACCAGACAAAACGAGGCGAGAGCTGGCGTTTAGAAGCGGATGTGACCAAGGGAATGCCGTCCAGTCGAAGGATTGACCACCGCCGCCATAGCCCTCGACCAGCGCGTCGAGCAGGATGGCCTGGGCGGCCCGGTGATCTTCGGCGTATTTTAGGAGATCGAAGTCCCGGCCGTGTGCGCCGGTGGGAATGCGCGCTGCACGCAGGTAGGGCCTCTGGGCCGCCGCGCACTCGGCAGGCGATTCATCCCCGTGGAATTGCAGCAGGGCCTGCGGCACCGCCTGACAACCGTTCGCCAGGAGTTCTGCACTCGCATTCACGAACAGCAGCACCGGCATGACGAAAGACGGCAGGCGACGCGCCAACTCGCCCGCGCGCTCGGGCGTGACGTGGCGTGGGCTCTTCTCGTACAGCACGAAGCCCACCGCGTCTGCGCCAGCCCTCACCGCCGCGTCCACGTCGGCCTCGCGCGTGAGGCCACAGATCTTGATGCGTGTGCGGTGTGGCGTGTTCATGGCAACCAGTCGAAGACGGGCGTGCGTTCAGGCAGTCCCAGAGCCTCATCGTAGACCGGTCCCAGAAAGTACAGGCCATCGGGGGAAAAGGTAGGGGCGGCTGCGTCGCGGCTTCGGGCCTGCAGCACCTCGGTCATCCATTCGGGCGGGCGGCTGCCGCTGCCAATGGCCATGAGGCAGCCCATGATGTTGCGGATCATGTGATGCAGGAAGGCGCTGGCTTCGAATTCAAAGCGCCAGTAGCTGCCACGCCGTGAGATGTCCACCCGCATCAGGTGCTTGACGGGCGAATGGGCCTGGCATTGCGCGGCCCGAAACGACGTG
Source organism: Hydrogenophaga sp. (assembly GCF_051858985.1). Classification (GTDB taxonomy): domain Bacteria; phylum Pseudomonadota; class Gammaproteobacteria; order Burkholderiales; family Burkholderiaceae_C; genus Hydrogenophaga. Next base: position 649,846 of record NZ_JBHYGM010000003.1, read on the forward strand.
AAGTCGTGCTCACCCACCAGCGCCTGCGCCGCCTGCGCCATGGGTTCGAGCGCCAGCGGGCGGAAAACCCAGCCCACCTGACCGTTGTCGACACTGGGCCGAACCGGTGATTCCAGCAGCACGTAGGCATAGCGCCGGGCTTTCGCGCTGGCTCTGGCATGGAAGGTGTCGGGCACGTGACGCGCCCACTGCATGGCGATGTCGTCGGGCAGGAAGCTGTTGGTGCCTCGCACCCAGGCGTTCTCGGCGCGCTCCAGCGTGGTATCGAAGTGAACCACCTGCATCAGGCCGTGCACGCCGGCATCGGTGCGACCCGCGCAAAGGGTTTTGACGGGCGCTTGCGCAGTGAACCGCGCCAGCGCCTGTTCCAGATGGTCTTGAACCGTGCGGCCGCCCGGTTGGCTCTGCCACCCGTCGTAAGCGCGTCCGTTGTAGCTCAGCCCCAACGCCACGCGCTGGCGCCTTTCAACGGCTGCCACCGCGGGACTCTGCAAGGGGGGAATCAAGCCGGTGCGTCAGGCCAGATCGGCGAGGAACGTGCCAGCCTTGGTCTTGAGCGTGCCGGATGCTTCCGCCAGCACTTCCTCGGCCAGGGATCGGGCGCCTTCGAAATCACCAATGGCGCGGAACTCCTCGGCCAGCGAGAGCTTGGTCTCCAGCGGGTTCTCTTCGGTGAGGCGACCCGAACTGGTGTTGTCCTCTTGCGGCATTCTGGAAGGCGTGGCGTCCAGATCGAGGTTGATGTCGTTGAGGTTGAACGACATCATCTCCGGCATGGCGGCCGGTTGACTCGGCGCTGCCACCGGTGGCGCGACGTCGAGATCGAAGGCGATGTCGGAGGGCTGTTCGAGCGATCCGCGCAGTGACGTGGTCTCACTTGCCGCTGCCGCATCGCTGTTGGGCCCCAGCGGAGCGGGAGCGGAGGGGAAGTCGAGATCGAAGTCCATCGACATGGAAGGCGAGGCGTCCTTGTCTTCCACGCGCGGGCTCGTCAGGGCTTCGGTGGCATTCAGGTCGTCCATGCCGGACAGCGCTGCGTCCGCCGGGGCAGCCCGCCCCTTGCCCGGCATGTCCAGCGGCGCGGGAGCGGAAGGTTCGTCCAGCGAGAAGTCCAGATCAAGGTCGAGGTTGGCCATGTCCGAGGGCGTGCCGGCATTGGCGGTTTCGGCCAGCGTGCTGCTGGCAAAGGGCATGGTGTTCATGCCGGCGCCCGCAAGGCCTGCGACCGCACCCACCTTCACGGCAGGGACACCGCCAGGTTGGTACAAGGGGTTGGAGGGATCGAGTTGCTTGCCGATCTCGCAGGCGTGCTCCCACTCGGGGCCCTGACCCTGCGTCAGACCGTAGGCTTCGGTTGCGACCACTTCGAAGGCGCGCGCATCGCGGCGCTTGGCGTAGATTTCCAGCAGTTTGTTGTGAATGGCCACGCGCGTGGGCGTGCTGCGCATGGCTTCCTTGAGGATTTCCTCGGCCTGCAGGTCGCGGCCATAGGCCAGGTACACATCGGCCTCCGCCACCGGGTCGACATCGCCAGCCGCGTCGAGCTGGCTGGGCGAATACACCATGGACGAGCCGGACGCCACCGACTCGGCGGTGTCGATGCGCTGGCCGCCACTGGAGCCGAAGAACGAGTCCGGCTGGAGGCGGCTTTCCAGGAACGAGCTGTCCACGCTGGAGCCGTGCTTGCGCTGGCGCATGCGGTAGATGCCGAAAGCGGCCAGGAGCGCCAAGAGGCCGCCGGCCAGCGGCAGCACGAGCGGGTTGTCCCGCAGCTGGTCAATGAACGAGGGTTCATCGGGAAGCGGCACGGGCACCGGACGGGGTGCTGCCACAGGAGCGGGGGTGGTCGACGGCGCGGAGGCTGCGGAATCTGCTGGCGCCGCCACCGGCGGCGCGGCAGCAGGTTCCGACGCCGCGGTGACGGGGGGCGGCGTGGTGGGCAGGGTCACGGCTGGCGCGGGCGGTGCTTCGGCGGCCGGTGCGGCTGCCGGGGGGGTGGCAGCAGGCGTGGCAGGAGCAGGCGGAGCGGCCGGGGCCGTGGCAGCGGGCGCAGGTGCAGCGGGCGCAGGTGCAGCGGGCGCGGGCGAAGACCCGGCGCCGAGTTTGGACAGCTCCTCGATGTTGCGCGAGAGCTCTGCCACGCGGTTCGAGGCGTCCTTGGCCTGGCGCTCCTTGGCGATCTGCTCTTCGCGGCTGGCAGCTGCTGCAGCGGCTTCCTTGGACAGGGTGAGCTTGTCGGCCGATGGTGCAGCGGGCCTGGCTTCCCTGACTTCCGTCTGGATCTGGCCGGCGGCCTGGCGGTCGGCGGCGGCAACGCCCGCGTCGGGCACGTTGCCCGCCAGACGGCGCCGGAATTCGTTGAAATCGCGACTCTGGGCGGCAATCGTCTGACGCGCTTCGGTCGGATTGATGGCAGCGGCTTCCTGCTGCGCCGGGAGATCCAGGACCGCGCCCGCCTTAACGCGGTTCACGTTGCCGCCGATGAAGGCATTCGGGTTGGACTGCAGCATGGCGACCAGCATCTGGTCGAGCGAGACATTGGCTGGGCGGTTCGCGGCTGCAATGGCACCGGCCGTGTCGCCAGCTTGCACCCGGACCTGACCGCCGCCACTGCTCGCTGCGGCGGCTGCAGGGGCAGGTGCAGGCGCTGGAGCCGGGCTGGCCGCGGGCGGTGGCGCACTGGCGGCTGGAAGCGCGGGCTGAGGTGGGCGGACGGCGGGCGCGGGCGCTGCTGGCGGAATCGGGCGCGGGGCCTGCGCGGTGGACGGCGCGGGGGCGGAGACCCCGGGAGCCACGGGCACGGGCTGCGGTGCGGGACGCAGGTTGGGCGGATCGAAAAGCAGGGTGTAGTCGCGCACGACCCGTCCCGACGACCAGTTGGCCTCCAGGATCAGGTCGACGAAAGGCTCTGTGATGGGGCGGGTGCTGGTCAGGCGCAGGTACGCACGTCCATCGGCACGGCGCTGCAGGCTGACCTGCACGCTGGCCAACGCGCCGCCGTAGTCAACGCCGGCCGCACGAAAGGCATCAGGTGAGGCCAGACCCACGCGCAGGCTCGAGGCTTCTTCGGAATTGATCTCGGGGACGTCGATCTCTGCACGCAGCGGCTCGCCGAGTGCGGACTGAACAACGACTCGGCCCAGCGCAAGCGCGTGGGCATCGGAAGGGTGGAGCAACGAAGTGCAAAGCAGTGCCGCCGCAGCGACCGCATGCAACCTGGCAAGACCTCGAACTCCTACGCTTTGTTGCAAGGAGCGGGTCTCTGGAGATGGGGTTTGGCGGGGGGTGGATGGCACATGGACCTCGACGTAAAAAACCGAGAATTGACCTTAACATCAACAGATTACGGTGACAAGCTGAGAATCCGCTTGAGTTTCTCAGCCGGTCATCTCCTGCGATGAGCCGTCGCGTTTGCGTTGCAGAGGCGCAACGTGATCGCAAGCCGCCCGATACATAAGGCCTGTGCCTTCCACGCGCGCCTCACGCCTCCAGCAGGATGCGCAGCATGCGACGCAGCGGTTCGGCAGCGCCCCACAGCAACTGGTCACCGATGGTGAAGGCCCCCACGTACTCGGGACCCATGGCCAGCTTGCGCACGCGTCCCACGGGAATCGTCATGGTGCCGGTGACTGCCACCGGTGTCAGATCCCGCAGCGTGGCTTCCTTGGTGTTCGGCACCACCTTCACCCAGTCGTTGTCGGCAGCGATCATGGCTTCAATATCGGCCACCGGCACGTCCTTCTTGAGCTTGAAGGTCAACGCCTGGCTGTGGCAGCGCATGGCGCCCACGCGAACGCAAAAGCCATCCACCGGGATGGCCGCCGAATCGAAACCGTCGCCCATGCCCAGGATCTTGTTGGTCTCGGCCATGCCCTTCCATTCTTCCTTCGACATGCCGTTGCCCAGGTCCTTGTCGATCCAGGGGATCAGGGAGCCGCCCAGGGGAACGCCGAAGTTCGCGGTCTCGGCGTCGCTGAGCGCACGCTGCTTTGCGATGACCTTGCGATCGATTTCCAGGATGGCGCTCTTGGGGTCGTCGAGCAGAGCCTTCACCTCGGCATTGAGCGTGCCGTACTGGGTGAGCAGCTCGCGCATGTGCTGGGCACCACCACCGGACGCTGCCTGGTAGGTCTGCGTGCTCATCCACTCCACCAGACCTGCCTTGTACAGCGCTCCCACGCCCATGAGCATGCAGCTCACGGTGCAGTTGCCACCGATCCAGTCCTTGCCGCCGCTGGCCAGCGCCTTCTGGATCACGGGCAGGTTGACCGGGTCGAGGATGATGACCGCGTCCTTTTCCATCCGCAGTGCGGAAGCGGCGTCGATCCAGTGACCCCGCCAGCCGGCAGCGCGCAGCTTCGGGTACACCTCGTTGGTGTAGTCGCCGCCCTGGGCGGTGATGACGATGTCGCAGCGCCGCAGCGCAGCGATGTCGTGCGCGTCCTGGAGCTTGGTTTCGTTTTTCGCCACAACCGGGGCCTTGCCGCCGGCATTGGAGGTGGAGAAGAACAGCGGTTCGATCAGTTCGAAATCATTCTCTGCAACCATGCGGTCCATCAACACGGACCCGACCATGCCGCGCCAGCCTACGAGGCCTACCAACTTGCTCATTTGAACGCCCTTTCAGTTAAAAACAGTGCAGACCAGACTGTTTGCCCCGGCTCGTCTGGCCAGGGAGGGCGCACGACGATTCCGGAGCTGGATCAGCCCTTAATGGTCGTGGTTTTGATGGAGATTGCGCGCGCGGCCACACCCACCATGGCGGTGGATGCGAGGTTCAGGTTGAACAGGCGGGCGGCAAACATGGGTGCAGATTCTAGCTCACCAGCGCGCGAAGCACCGCGTCGCCCATTTCGATGGTGCCCACCTTGGTGGTGCCTTCGCTGTGGATGTCGGGCGTGCGCAGGCCCTGGGCCAGCACTTTCTGCACGGCCGCCTCGATGCGTTGCGCGGCGGCCTCCTGGTTCAGACTGAAGCGCAGCATCATGGCGGCGCTCATGATGGTCGCCAGTGGGTTGGCAATGCCTTTGCCCGCGATGTCCGGCGCGCTGCCGTGGCTCGGCTCATACAGGCCCTGGTTCTTCGTGTTGAGCGAAGCCGAGGGCAGCATGCCGATGGAGCCGGTGAGCATGGAAGCTTCGTCCGAGAGGATGTCGCCGAACATGTTGCCGGTGACGACCACGTCGAATTTCTTCGGCGCTCGCACCAGTTGCATGGCCGCGTTGTCCACGTACATGTGGTCCAGTTCCACGTCGGGATATTGCTGGTGCACTTCGGTGACCACGTCCTTCCAGAACTGGAAAGTCTCCAGCACGTTGGCCTTGTCCACACTCGTGACCTTCTTGTTGCGCTTGCGCGCCGCCTGGAACGCCACATGGGCGATGCGCTCGATCTCCGGCTTGCTGTAGCGCATGGTGTCAAACGCTTCCTCGGCACCGGGGAAATGGCCGTCGGTGGCGGTGCGTCGGCCGCGAGGCTGGCCGAAGTAGATGTCGCCGGTGAGCTCGCGGATGATGAGGATGTCAAGCCCTGCAATGATCTCGGGCTTGAGGCTGGATGCGCCCACCAGCTCGGGGTAGCAGATGGCCGGCCGGAAGTTGGCAAACAGGCCCATGTGCTTGCGCAGTCCCAGGATGGCCTGCTCGGGCCGCAGGGGCCGGTCGAGTTTGTCGTACTTCCAGTCGCCCACCGCGCCGAACAGCACCGCGTCGGCTTCCATGGCGAGCTTCAGGGTGGACTCGGGCAGCGGGTGGCCGTGCGCTTCGTAGGCCGCGCCTCCGACCAGCGCCGACTCCATCTCAAAGGGCAGGTCCAAGGCGTGGAGGACGCGGACCGCTTCGGCCACGATTTCGGTGCCGATACCGTCACCCGGAAGAACTGCGATTTTCATGAATGCGTTGGAGTTGGAAGTGAAGTTCAGGCCACCGGCATGGTGTGAGCGAGCCAGGGCTTTTTCGCAAGGCGCTCGGTTTCGAACGCAGCGATCTTGTCCTTGTAGCGCAGCGTCAGGCCGATGTCGTCGAGCCCGTTCATGAGGCAGTACTTGCGGAAGGCCTGGACCTCGAAAGGAAGCTCTTCTCCCCGGGGTTTGATCACCACCTGGCGCTCCAGGTCGATGGTGAGTTCGAAGCCGGGGAAGGCGGCCACCTCATCGAACAGTTGCGCCACCTGGCCCTCGGGCAGAACGATGGGCAGCAGGCCGTTCTTGAAGCAGTTGTTGAAGAAGATGTCGGCGTAGCTCGGGGCAATCAGTGCGCGAAAGCCGTATTGGTCAATAGCCCAGGGCGCGTGTTCGCGCGACGAGCCGCAGCCGAAGTTCTTCCTCGCCAGCAGCACCGACGCGCCGGCATAGCGCGCCTGGTTGAGCACGAAGTCGGGATTGGGCTTGCGGCTCGCCGGGTCCTGCCCGGGTTCACCCTTGTCGAGGTAGCGCCATTCGTCGAACAGGTTCTGGCCGAAGCCGGTCTTGCGGATCGATTTCAGGAACTGCTTGGGGATGATGGCATCGGTGTCGACGTTCTCGCGGTCCATCGGGGCCACGAGACCCTTGTGAAGGGTGAATTTCTGCATGGTGATGCGCGCGTTATTTCGCCACGTCCTGAATCTTCTCGCCCGCCTTCTCGACGCCCTTGCCGGCCGCCTGTCCAGCTTGCCGGGCGTCCTGCTTGACGCCGCTCCAGGTGTTGCAGCCGCCCAGGGACAGCGAGAGGATCAGGGCAGCGAAGGTGCATGCGATGGTTTTCATGGTGGTCTCCATTGGTGGGTTGCGGGGGTGGGTGATCAGGCAAAGGTGCGCACGTCCACGAAGTGGCCGTGCACGGCGGCCGCGGCGGCCATGGCGGGTGAAACGAGATGCGTGCGGCCACCAGCGCCCTGACGGCCTTCGAAGTTGCGGTTGCTGGTGGAGGCACAACGTTCGCCGGGCTCCAGGCGGTCGGCGTTCATGGCCAGGCACATCGAGCAGCCCGGCTCGCGCCATTCGAAGCCTGCGGCCTTGAAGATCTCGTGCAGGCCTTCGCGCTCGGCCTGCGCCTTCACGAGGCCCGAGCCCGGAACCACCATGGCCAGCTTGACGTTTCTCGCCACTTTCAAGCCGAGCTTCTTCACCACGGCGGCGGCCTCGCGCATGTCCTCGATGCGGCTGTTGGTGCACGACCCGATGAAGACCTTGTCGATGAAGATGTCGTTGAGGGCCTTGCCGGGTTGCAGGTTCATGTAGGTCAAGGCGCGTTCAATGGCGCCGCGCTTGCTGGCGTCCTTTTCGCGATCGGGGTCGGGCACGTGGCCATCGATGCCGAGAACCATTTCAGGCGATGTGCCCCAGGTGACCTGCGGCACGATATTCGCGGCGTCGAGCTCCACCAGCGTGTCGAATTTCGCATCTGCGTCGGAGTGCAGCGTCTTCCAGTAAGACACGGCCAGGTCCCATTCAACGCCGGTGGGCGAGAGCGGGCGACCCTTGACGTACTCGATGGTCTTCTCGTCCACCGCCACCAGGCCAGCGCGTGCGCCCGCCTCGATGGCCATGTTGCAGACGGTCATGCGGCCTTCGATGCTCAGCGCACGGATGGCGGCGCCGCCGAACTCGATGGTGTAGCCAGTGCCGCCGGCCGTGCCGATCTTGCCGATGATGGCCAGCACGATGTCTTTGGCGGTGCAGCCTCTGGCCAGTTGCCCTTCGACGCGCACCAGCATGTTCTTTGCCTTTTTTGCCAGCAGGGTCTGCGTGGCCAGCACATGCTCCACTTCACTGGTGCCGATACCGTGGGCCAGCGCGCCAAACGCGCCGTGCGTGGAGGTGTGGCTGTCGCCGCAGACCACCGTCATGCCGGGCAGGGTGGCGCCGTTTTCCGGACCGATCACGTGCACGATGCCCTGGCGTTTGGACATGAAAGGAAAGAAGGCCGCGGCGCCGAACTCGGCGATGTTGCTGTCCAGTGTGGTGATCTGTTCCTTGCTGATCGGATCGGTGATGCCGTCGTAGCCCAGCTCCCAGCCGGTGGTGGGCGTGTTGTGGTCGGCGGTGGCCACCACCGAACTCACGCGCCACACCTTGCGACCCGCCTGGCGCAGGCCTTCGTAGGCCTGCGGGCTGGTGACTTCGTGCACCAGATGACGATCGATGTAGAGGACGGAAGTGCCGTCTTCCTCGGTGTGGACGACGTGTTCGTCCCAGATCTTGTCGTAGAGCGTGCGTGGCATGTCGTGGGTGTGTCTCGTGGAGGAATGATTCTAGGCGGCCTGTCGCAGTTCGTCGGCCCGCAGGTGATCGACCAGCAGGCGCGCGGTGGCAGGCAGGCTGGAGAAGTCGCGGGCCACCAGCACCAGCTGGCGCTGGGCCCAGACGTCGGTGAGGGGTAAAGCCTGCAGGGCATCGCCGGTGTGCAGCAAACCGAAGGCACGCTCGGGCATCACGCCCACGCCCAGGCCATTGGCGATCATGCGACATATGGCGTCCAGGCCGGTGACCCGGATGCGCACGCGCACGGCGGCGCCGGCACGTGTGGCGGCCTGGTGCGTGGCCAGGTGGATGGAACTGTTCGCGTGCAGGCCCACATGGTCGAAGGGCAGCGAGGCTTCGAACGGGAGCGGCCCGGTGTTCGCGAGCGCGTGGTCTTTCGGTACCACCAGCACGAGCCGATCGCGCCGGTAGGGGAGGGTCTGCAAGCCACTGGCACCCACGGCGCCGTTGCAGAGTCCGAGATCGGCCGCACCCTCCTGCACGGCGCGCAAGACCTCGGGGCTGAGGTGTTCTTCCAGGTCGATCTTGACCTGCGGGTGCAGTCGGGCGAACGCCCCCAGGTCCTCCGGCAGGAACTGCACGATGGCCGAGATGCTGGCGTGCACGCGCACGTGGCCCCGCACACCATCGGCGTACTCGGTCAGTTCGGCCTGCATCTTCTCCAGCCCGAAAAGGACCGAGCGCGCGTGGTGCAGCAGGCTCTCGCCCGCCGGTGTGAGGCGCACGCCGCGCGCGTGGCGGTGCAACAGCGTGGCGCCCAGCGCGGCTTCCAGATCCGACAGGCGCTTGCTGATCGCCGACGCCGCGATGAATTCGCGCTCCGCCGCGCGCCCGATGCTGCCCAGCTCGCACACGGCAACGAACAGCTGCAGGGAGGTGAGGTCGATCTGGCGGGCGAAGTTGCGTTCGGAGAGCATGGGTGGTGGTGACCTCTCGTAATGCGAGGTCAGTTTTGGATTTTCTCTCAGAATGGCTTGGCATGACATCTCCAACGGTGATGCCTGACCTGCTCCCCTGCGCAGACCGCAGACGAAAGAAAGCCCGCACGAGGCGGGCTTACAGAGGGCGCGGGCCCGATCAGCGGCTGGCGATGGGCTTGATGTCGCGGCGCATCGAGCCAGTGAAGAGCTGGCGCGGCCGACCGATCTTGTATTCGGGGTCGCTGATCATCTCGTTGAGTTGGGCGATCCAGCCCACGGTGCGAGCCAGCGCGAAGATGCCGGTGAACAGGTTGACCGGGATGCCGATGGCGCGCTGCACGATGCCGGAGTAGAAGTCGACGTTCGGGTAGAGCTTGCGCGAGACGAAGTACTCGTCTTCGAGGGCGATCTTCTCGAGTTCCTTGGCCAGCTTGAACAGGGGGTCGTTTTCCAGACCCAGTTCCTGCAGCACTTCATTGCAGGTTTCCTGCATGAGCTTGGCACGGGGGTCGTAGTTCTTGTAGACGCGGTGCCCGAAGCCCATCAGCTTGACGCCGGAGTTCTTGTCCTTGACCTTCTCCATGAACTCGCCGACCTTGGAGACGCCGCCCTGGCGCTGGATGTCTTCCAGCATGTTCAGGCAGGCTTCGTTGGCGCCACCGTGGGCGGGGCCCCACAGGCAGGCCACGCCCGCAGCGATGGCTGCGAACGGATTGGTGCCGGACGAACCGCACAGGCGCACGGTGGACGTGGAGGCGTTCTGCTCGTGGTCGGCGTGCAGGATGAAGATGCGGTCCAGCGCGCGTTCGAGCACCGGGTTGACCTGGTATTCCTCGCAAGGGGTGCCGAACATCATGCGCAGGAAGTTGCCCGAGTAGCTCAGGTCGTTCTTCGGGTACATGTAGGGCTGGCCGATGCCGTACTTGTAGGCCATGGCCACCAGGGTGGGCATCTTGGCGATCAGGCGGATGGCGGCGATCTCGCGGTGCTTCGGATTGTTGATGTCCGTGCTGTCGTGGTAGAAGGCCGACAGCCCGCCGACCAGGCCGGTGAGCACCGCCATGGGGTGGGCGTCGCGGCGGAAGCCGCGCAGGAAGAACTGCATCTGCTCGTTGACCATGGTGTGGTTGATCACGAGCTTGTGGAAGTCGCCGCGCTGCTTTTCGTCCGGCAGTTCGCCGTTGAGCAGCAGGTAGCAGGTGTCGAGGTAGTCGCACTGCGTGGCGAGCTGCTCGATGGGGTAGCCGCGGTACAGCAACTCGCCCTTGTCACCGTCGATGTAGGTGATGGCCGACTGGCAGGCGGCCGTGGAGAGGAAGCCCGGGTCGTAGGTGAACATGCCGGTCTGCGCGTAGAGCTTGCGGATGTCGATCACGTCCGGCCCGATGCTGCCGGCGTACACCGGCAGATCCACGCTGGGGCTGCCGTTGGAGAACGACAGGGTGGCTTTGTTGTCTACGAGTTTCATGCGGTTTCCTTTTAAGGCTGACTTAAACGGGTTGCCGGGTGGCACGAAGCATGCCCAGCACTTGCGTGACATCGTCACGGACCAGATCACCCTCTGGCGGCTTGCGGCCCAGCAACAGATCCAGCAGATCGTTGTCGGCCAGATCCATCAAGACCTCCAGGGCATCGGCCTGACCCACGGTCAAGCCAGATTCGTGCCTGGCAAAAAAGCGCTCGATGAACAGATCGTTCTCGAGCAGCCCGCGGCGGCACCTCCAGCGCAGTTTGCTCAAGGCGCGTTCGCCAAGCAGGGCTTCGGTGGTGGTGGCGTCCATGGGTGTGGGAGGTGGGCGCTCAGACCGAGCGCATCACCATCATTTCCTTGATCTTGCCGATCGCCTTCGTGGGGTTCAGGCCCTTGGGGCACACATCCACGCAGTTCATGATCGTGTGGCAGCGGAACAGGCGGTAGGGATCTTCGAGGTTGTCCAGACGTTCGCTGGTGGCCTGGTCGCGGCTGTCGGCGATGAAGCGGTAGGCCTGCAGCAAGCCGGCTGGGCCAACGAACTTGTCGGGGTTCCACCAGAAGCTCGGGCAGCTGGTGGAGCAGCTCGCGCACAGGATGCACTCGTACAGGCCATTGAGCTCGTCGCGCTCTTCGGGGCTCTGCAGGCGCTCCTTTTCAGGCGCCACGGTCTCGTTGATCAGGTAGGGCTTGATGCTGTTGTACTGCTTGAAGAACAGCGTCATGTCCACGATCAGGTCGCGAACCACGGGCAGGCCGGGCAGGGGCTTCAGGGTGATCACACCCGGCAGCGTGTTCATGTTGGTCAGGCACGCCAATCCGTTCTTGCCGTTGATGTTCATGGCGTCCGAGCCGCACACGCCTTCGCGGCAGGAGCGGCGGAAGGAAATGGACGGGTCCACCGCCTTGAGTTTCATCAGCGCGTCCAGCAGCATGCGCTCGTGGCCGTCGAGTTCCACCTCGATGGTCTGCATGTAGGGCTTGGCGTCCTTCTCCGGGTCGTAGCGGTAGATCTTGAATGTGCGTTTGGCCATGGTGTTTTTTCTCCGAGCGTCGTGGGAACGGTGGTGTCAGAAGGTGCGCACTTTCGGCGGCACCGACTCCACGGTCAGGGGCTTCAGGTTGACGGGTTTGTACGACAGGCTGTTGCTCGCGCTGTCCCACAGCGTGTGCTTCATCCATTCGGCATCGTTGCGGCCCAGCGGGAACTGCGCGTCGTCGGCGGGCCGCTCGTAGTCGCTCACGGTGTGTGCGCCCCGGCATTCGCGTCGCGCGGCGGCCGAGGTCATGGTGGCCTGTGCGCACTCGATCAGGTTCTCCACTTCCAGCGCTTCGATGCGTGCGGTGTTGAACACCTTGGACTTGTCCTTGAGCTCGATCGCGTTGACGCGCGCGCGCATGGCGTTGATCTTGGCCACGCCTTCGTCCATGCTGGCCTGTGTGCGGAACACGCCGGCGTGCTGCTGCATCGCGGCGCGCAGGTCGTTGGCCACGTCCTGCGCGTACTCACCGCTGGTGGTGGCGTCCAGCCGCGCCAGCCGCGCCAGCGTCCTGTCGGCAGCGTCCGCCGGCAGCGGCTTGTGGGTCTTGTTCTTGTCGTTGAACTGAACGATGTGGTTGCCCGCCGCGCGGCCGAACACCAGCAGGTCCAGCAGCGAGTTGGTGCCCAGGCGGTTGGCACCGTGCACGCTCACGCAGGAGCATTCGCCCACCGCGTAAAGCCCGTTCACCACCTTCTGGGCGCCCTGGCCGTCGGGCGTGACGACCTGACCGTGGATGTTGGTCGGGATGCCGCCCATCTGGTAGTGGATGGTCGGCACCACGGGAATCGGCTCGCGCGTGATGTCGACGTTGGCGAAGTTCACACCGATTTCGTAAACCGAGGGCAGGCGCTTGTGGATGGTCTCTGCGCCCAGGTGATCGAGCTTGAGCAGCACGTAGTCCTTGTTGGGACCACAGCCACGGCCTTCCTTGATTTCCTGGTCCATGCAGCGGCTGACGAAGTCGCGCGGCGCCAGGTCCTTGAGCGTGGGGGCATAACGCTCCATGAAGCGCTCGCCTTCGCTGTTGAGCAGGATCGCACCTTCGCCACGGCAGCCTTCGGTGAGCAGCACGCCGGCGCCGGCCACGCCGGTGGGGTGGAACTGCCAGAACTCCATGTCCTGCAGCGGGATGCCGGCGCGAGCCGCCATGCCCAGGCCGTCACCCGTGTTGATGAAGGCATTGGTGGACGCCGCGAAGATGCGGCCGGCGCCACCGGTGGCCAGCAGCGTGGTCTTGGCTTCCAGGATGTAGGTCTCGCCCGTTTCCATTTCCAGCGCGGTCACGCCCACCACGTCGCCGCTGGCGTCGCGGATCAGGTCCAGCGCCATCCATTCCACGAAGAAGGTGGTGCGGGCCTGCACGTTCTGCTGGTAGAGCGTGTGCAGCATGGCATGGCCGGTGCGGTCGGCCGCCGCGCAGGCGCGCTGCACGGGCTTCTCGCCGTAGTTGGCGGTGTGGCCGCCGAACGGGCGCTGGTAGATGGTGCCGTCGGGGTTGCGGTCGAACGGCATGCCGAAGTGTTCCAGCTCGTACACCACCTTGGGTGCTTCACGGCACATGAACTCGATGGCGTCCTGGTCGCCCAGCCAGTCGGAGCCCTTGATGGTGTCGTAGAAGTGGTAGTGCCAGTTGTCCTCGTTCATGTTGCCGAGCGAGGCCCCAATGCCGCCCTGTGCGGCCACCGTGTGCGAGCGGGTGGGGAACACCTTGGAGAGCACGGCCACCTTGAGGCCGGCGCGCGCCAGTTGCAGCGAGGCGCGCATGCCGGAGCCACCGGCTCCGACGATGACGACGTCGAACTGACGCTTGGGAAGGGATGCGGATGCGGACATGGCTTCAGAGCCTCCAGAGAACTTGAACAGCCCAGCCCAGGCAGGACAGGAGCCAGACGATGGTGAAGACGTGCAGCACGAGGCGGATGCCGGCGGGCTTGACGTAGTCCATCCAGATGTCGCGCATGCCCACCCACACGTGGTAGGCCAGGGCCAGGAAGACGGCGAATGTCAGTGCCTTCATCCACTGGGTGGAGAAGATGGCAGCCCAGCTTTCGTAGCCGATCGGGCCACGCGTGAACACCACCTGGGCGAGCACGATCAGCGTGAAGATCGCCATGAGGGCGGCGGTGATGCGCTGCGCCAGCCAGTCGCGAAGGCCGTAGTGGGCGCCAGTGACGACGCGTTTGGAACCGTAGTTGACAGACATGATGGGTGCTTCCTCGTGGCTCAGTAGAGGCCGAACAGCTTGGCGCCCAGCACCAGGGTGAGGCCGATGCTCGACACCAGGGTTACCAGGGCGGAGGTCCTGCCGAATTCCTTGCTGACGGCATGGAAGGCGTCCATGTAGAGGTGGCGCACGCCGGCGATGAGGTGGTGGAGGTAGGCCCAGATCAGCGCCAGCACCACGAGCTTGAAGAACCAGCCCGGCAGGAAGCCGATGCCGCCAGCAAACGCCGCGCTGAATGCCTCAAAGGAGATCTCGGAGGACACCGAGGTGTCGAACAGCCAGACGATCAGCGGCAGCAGCAGGAACATCAGGGCGCCGCTCACGCGGTGCAGGATCGACACCCAGCCGGCGGGAGGCAGACGGTAGGTGGTGAGGTCCGTGAATGCGTTGATGTTGCGGTACTCGGGCCGCTTCTTGGTCAACTCGGTCATGGTGGGGCTTTCATCCGGGGAAAGGGAACGGGAAGATCGGTGGGGAAAAGGGGGCTGTAACGCGTTGGTAACTTCCGTCAACGGTTTTACCAGAGCCCGCAAATTCTATTGCAACGCACCATACCGCTGGCTGACGAGGGTCTGTTGCGGCGCTCGCAGGCGGCGGCCGGTACCGCCATCAGCTCAATTCGTTGCGGTAGTGGCGCGCATCGGTGCGGTAGAGACCGCGACGCAGCTCCATGGGCTCGTCGTTGTAGGTGAAAGCCAGCCGCTCGACGCTCAGCAACGGGGTGCCGGCCGCCACGCCCAGCAGGGCCGCAGCGTCCGCTTCGGCGCCGACGGCCTTGATTTTCTCCACTGCCCGCACCATGCGCACACCGAACTGGGCCTCGAACAGCGCGTACATGGGACCCTTGTCTTCTGAGAGTGTTTCCACGGTGAGACCCTTGAAGGGCGTGCCGGGCAACCAGAGTTCCTCCAGGATGGCCGGCACGCCATCGAAAGCAAGCACCCGCTTGACCTGCAGCACCGCGTCGCCTGTGCGCAGGGCGAGTTGGCGCGCCACTTCGGCCGGTGCGCGAAGGCGCCTGCATTCGATGATGCGGCGCTCGGCCGGGCCCTGGTCCTGCAGCGTGCCGGTGTCGGGCAGCAGGCGCAGGAAACGGTACTGCGTGTGCTGCTCGGCGTGGGTGGCCACGAACGTGCCCTTGCCCTGGCGGCGCACCAGCAGATTCTCGGTGGCCAGCTCGTCGATGGCCTTGCGCACCGTGCCCTGACTCACACGAAAGCGCGCGGCCAGATCGAATTCGCTCGGGATCATGTCGCCCGGCTTCCACTCCCCGGCCTGCAGGCTGCGCAGGATCAGTGTCTTGATCTGCTGGTACAGCGGGCTGAAGGCCGGCGCAGTGCTGTCCGGCGCATCGGGCGGCGAAACGTCAGCGGATGTCGTGGAAATGTGGGACGGAGTGGCCATGCTTTTCAGGTGCCACAGAGGCACTGGTGACACGCAATCATATCTTATATAAGACATAAGACAAATTGACGTATCAGGGTTTGCGAGAGTACACTCGCGGGCTGCATTCGTTCCATTTCCACCGTCCTTTTCCGGAGTTTTTCACCATGAACAAGAAGCCCGTTCGCGTTGCCGTCACTGGCGCCGCTGGCCAGATCGGTTACGCCCTGCTGTTTCGCATTGCCTCCGGCGAAATGCTCGGCAAGGACCAGCCGGTCATCCTGCAACTGCTGGAAATTCCCGACGAAAAGGCCCAGAAGGCGCTCAAGGGCGTGATGATGGAACTCGACGATTGCGCCTTCCCGCTGCTGGTCGGAATGGAAGCCCACAGCGACCCCATGACCGCCTTCAAGGACACCGACTACGCCCTGCTGGTGGGCTCGCGTCCCCGCGGCCCCGGCATGGAACGTGCCGAGTTGCTGGCCATCAACGGCGCCATCTTCATCGCCCAGGGCAAGGCCCTGAACGCCGTGGCCTCGCGCGACGTCAAGGTGCTGGTGGTGGGCAACCCGGCCAACACCAATGCGTACATCGCCATGAAGAGCGCGCCCGATCTGAAGCCGGGCAACTTCACCGCCATGCTGCGCCTTGACCACAACCGCGCCGCCTCGCAGATCGCCACCAAGACCGGCAAGCCGGTCGCCAGCATCAAGAAGCTGGCCGTGTGGGGCAATCACTCGCCGACCATGTACGCCGACTACCGTTTCGCCACCATCGATGGCGCCTCGGTCAAGGACATGATCAACGACCAAGCCTGGAACAAGGACGTGTTCCTGCCTACCGTGGGCAAGCGCGGCGCCGCCATCATCGAAGCGCGTGGCCTGTCGTCCGCCGCTTCGGCCGCCAACGCCGCCATCGACCACATGCGCGACTGGGCGCTGGGCACCCAGGGCGAGTGGGTGACCATGGGCATTCCCTCGCAGGGCTGGTACGGCATTCCGAAGGACGTCATGTTCGGCTTCCCCGTCACCTGCGAAAACGGCCAGTACAAGGTCGTCGAGGGCCTGGAGATCGACGCCTTCTCGCAAGAGTGCATCGACAAGACCCTGGCCGAGTTGCAAGGCGAGCAGGACGGCGTCAAGCACCTGCTGTAACCGGTTGGTAACCTGGCAGTGACCCATCCGCGATCCATCCTTCTGGGGGCCCAGGCCGGAGCGTGCTCGCTGCCGGTCTGTGATCACTACAGCGGGGTGGAGGCGCGGATGCGCAAGAGCCTGGCGCTGCAGGCCGAGATGGCGGCGGAGTTCGGCACCTGCGTGTTCGACGTGACGCTGGACTGCGAAGACGGTGCGCCCGTGGGTGGCGAGGCCGAGCACGCCCGACTGGTGGTGGAGCTCGCGCTGGCCGCAGCGCCCCAGGCGCGGGTGGCCGCACGAGTTCACCCGGTGGACCACCCGGCGTTCGACGCCGATGTGGCCACCATCGCGAGCCGCGCGGGGCACCGCTTGTGCCATCTCATGGTGCCCAAGGTGGAGTCGGTGGCCGACGTGCAGCGCGCCGTGGCCGCGCTCGATGCCGCCGGCGCCACCGCGTTGCCGCTGCATGTGCTGATCGAGTCGCCCGCCGCCATCCACCGCGCCTTCGACATCGCCGCCCATCCGCGCGTGCAGAGCCTGAGCTTTGGCCTCATGGATTTTGTGTCCGCGCACGGCGGCGCCATTCCTGCCGATGCCATGAGCGTGGCCGGCCAGTTCTCCCACCCGCTGGTGCTGCGCGCCAAGCTGGCCATGGCATCGGCCTGCCACGCGCACGGCAAGGTGCCTTCGCATTGCGTGGTGACCGAGTTCAAGGACGTCTCGGCGCTCGGTGCCGCTGCGCGCAAGGCCGCTGGCGAACTGGGCTACACCCGCATGTGGAGCATCCATCCCGATCAGATCCGCCCCATCCTGGCGGCGTTCGCGCCCTCGCCCGGCGAGGTCGAGGCCGCCGCCGCCCTGATCGAACGTGCGATGAGCGCTGACTGGGCGCCCGTGCAGTTCGAAGGCCGGCTTCACGACCGCGCCAGCTACCGCTACTTCTGGCAGGTCCTGGAACGCGCGCACCAGACCGGTCTGCCCTTGCCCGATGCGGTGCAGCCTCACTTTGCCGAACCGGCCCTGCTCGGGCATTGAGCTTGCTTTCGACCCCACCCATTTTTCCTACCCCACGCTTTCCTTCCCATCTGGAGTACGACATGTCCACCACCTTCCTCGCCGACTACCGCGCCCACACCGCCGAGCGCGCCG
The DNA here is from genome assembly GCF_051858985.1 of Hydrogenophaga sp. GTDB lineage: Bacteria > Pseudomonadota > Gammaproteobacteria > Burkholderiales > Burkholderiaceae_C > Hydrogenophaga. Next base: position 667,414 of record NZ_JBHYGM010000003.1, read on the forward strand.
CGCTCGGCATTCCGCCCCTGCCGCTGGACGCGAAGCAGGTGGCCGCGCTGATCGAACTGATCAAGTCGCCGCCGGCCGGTGAAGACGCGTTCCTGCTGGACCTGCTGACGCACCGCGTGCCCCCCGGCGTGGACGACGCTGCGCAGGTCAAGGCCAGTTTCCTGGCGGCGGTGGCGCATGGCGATGTGGCCGTGAGCCTGATCTCCAAGGCCAAGGCCACCGAGCTGCTGGGCACCATGGTGGGTGGCTACAACGTGCACCCGCTGATCGAGCTTCTGGACGACGAGGAGGTGTCGAGCGTGGCCGCCGAAGGCCTGAAGAAGACGCTGCTGATGTTCGACTTCTTCAACGACGTGGCCGAGAAAGCCAAGGCCGGCAACCTCAAGGCGCGCCAGGTCATCCAGAGCTGGGCCGACGCCGAGTGGTTCACCAGCCGCCCGGAAGTGGACAAGACCATCACCGTGACCGTGTTCAAGGTGCCCGGTGAAACCAACACCGACGACCTGTCCCCCGCACCCGACGCCTGGAGCCGCCCGGACATTCCGCTGCACTACCTGGCGATGCTGAAGAACACCCGCGACGGCGCGGCCTTCAAGCCCGAGGAAGACGGCAAGCGTGGCCCGATGCAGTTCATCGACGACCTGAAGAAGAAGGGCCATCTGGTCGCCTACGTGGGCGACGTGGTGGGCACCGGCTCCAGCCGAAAGAGCGCCACCAACAGCGTGATCTGGGCCACCGGCCAGGACATTCCCTTTGTGCCCAACAAGCGCTTTGGCGGCGTGACGCTGGGCGGCAAGATCGCCCCCATCTTCTTCAACACGCAGGAAGACTCGGGCGCGCTGCCGATCGAGGTGGACGTGAGCAAGCTCGAGATGGGCGACGTGATCGACATCCACCCCTACGACGGCAAGATCACCAAGGACGGCAAGACGCTGGTGGAATTCCAGTTGCGCAGCGACGTGCTGTTCGACGAAGTGCGCGCTGGCGGCCGCATCAACCTCATCATCGGTCGCTCGCTCACCGCCAAGGCTCGCGAGTTCCTCGGCCTCGCCGCCAGCACCGCCTTCCGACTGCCGCAGCCGCCTGCCGCCACCAACGCCGGCTTCACGCTGGCGCAGAAGATGGTGGGCCGCGCGGTGGGCTTGCCAGAAGGCTTCGGCGTGCGGCCCGGCACCTACTGCGAACCGCGCATGACCACCGTGGGTTCGCAGGACACCACCGGCCCCATGACCCGCGACGAACTGAAAGACCTGGCCTGCCTGGGCTTCTCGGCCGATCTGGTGATGCAGAGCTTCTGCCACACCGCGGCCTATCCCAAGCCCGTGGACGTGAAGACCCACCGCGAGCTGCCGGCTTTCATCAGCAACCGCGGCGGTGTGTCCCTGCGCCCTGGCGACGGCGTGATCCATTCGTGGCTCAACCGCCTGCTGCTGCCGGACACGGTGGGCACCGGTGGCGACTCGCACACCCGGTTCCCCATCGGCATCAGTTTCCCCGCCGGCTCCGGCCTGGTGGCGTTTGGCGCGGCCACCGGCGTGATGCCGCTGGACATGCCCGAATCCGTTCTGGTGCGCTTCAAGGGGCAGATGCAGCCTGGCGTGACACTGCGCGATCTGGTGCACGCGATCCCGCTGTACGCCATCAAGGCGGGCCTGCTCACGGTGGCCAAGGCCGGCAAGATCAACATCTTCTCGGGCCGCATCCTGGAAATCGAGGGCCTGCCCGACCTGAAGGTGGAACAGGCGTTCGAGCTCAGCGACGCTTCGGCCGAGCGTTCGGCCGCAGGCTGCACCATCAAGCTCAATCCCGAGCCGGTGAAGGAATACCTCACCAGCAACGTGGTGCTGATGAAGAACATGATCGCCGACGGTTACCAGGACAAGCGCACGCTGGAGCGCCGCATCCAGAAGGTGGAAGCCTGGCTGGCCAACCCCAGCCTGCTCGAAGCCGATGCCAATGCCGAGTACGCCGCCGTGATCGAGATCGATCTGGCCGACATCAAGGAACCCATCCTGTGCTGCCCGAACGATCCGGACGACGCCAAGACCCTCTCCGAAGTCGCTGGCACCAAGATCGATGAAGCCTTCATCGGTTCGTGCATGACGAACATCGGCCACTTCCGCGCTGCGGCCAAGCTGCTGGGCGGCCAGCGCGACATCCCGGTCAAGCTGTGGGTGGCGCCCCCCACCAAGATGGACGAGAGCGAGCTCATCAAGGAAGGCCATTACTCGGCCTTCGGGACGGCCGGCGCGCGCACCGAAATGCCCGGCTGCTCGCTGTGCATGGGGAACCAGGCGCAGGTGCGCGAAGGTGCGACAGTGGTGTCCACCTCGACCCGCAATTTCCCGAACCGCCTGGGCAAGAACACCAACGTGTACCTCGCCTCGGCCGAACTCGCGGCCATCGCCTCCAAGCTCGGCCACATCCCTACCGTGGCCGAATACCACGAGGCCATGGGCGTGGTGAACAAGGATGGCGCCGCGATCTACAAGTACCTGAACTTCGACCAGATCGAAGAGTATGCGGACGCGGCCAAGGGCGTGACGGCCTGACAGATCCCCGCCGCGCCGCCTGCCCTCGGCGCCCGGGTCTAGAAAAAGCCGCTGCTGTGCAGCGGCTTTTTCATGTCTGGGTGGCTAGCGCGCGCAGCATGTCGGCGCTGGCCTCATCCGCCGGAAAGAACGTCTCCAGCGCCAGTTCCTGCAACGTGATGTCCACCGGCGAGCCGAACACCGTGGTGGTGCTCACGAGGTTCAGCACGCCGTGGCCGGTGTCGAACTGGAACGGCATGAGCACACCGTGGTGCTCGCCGGGCAGCGACACGGCTTCGCCGCCGAACGACTCCGGATATCCCTTGAGCTCGGCCAGCAGCGCCGCCAACGTCTCGTCGCCGGTGGTGTGGATCTGCTGGCGCAGGCGCTCGAACAGGTGTTCGCGCCACTGGCGCAGGTTGGCGATGCGTGGCGCCAGGCCTTCGGGGTGCAGGCTCAGGCGCAGCACGTTGATGGGTCCTTGCAGCAGCGCTGGCGAAGCACCCGCCATGAGCGGCGCCACCATGCGGTTGGCCATCACCAGGTTCCAGTGGCGGTCCATGGCCAGCGCGGGCCAGGGTTCGTGGCATTCCAGGATGCGCTGCACCGCCGCGCGTGCCGGCGCCATGTCGGGCGCTTCCAGGGGCCGTTCGCGGTACATGGGCGCGTAGCCGGCTGCTTCCAGCAGGGCGTTGCGCTCGCGCAGCGGCACTTCGAGCCGGTCGACCAGGCGCAGCACCATGTCGCGGCTGGGGCTGGCGCGCCCGGTCTCCACGTAGCTCAGATGCCGCGTGGAGACATCGGCCACGTGGGCCAGGTCGAGCTGGCTCAGCCGGCGGCGCTGGCGCCAGTGGCGCAGGCGTTCACCGAACGGCGAGGGAATGGCAGCGGTGCGGGCTGGGGAGGTGAGGGCGTTCATGGCCGGCATGGTAGGGCACCGCAACGGCAACAGGCCATGACCTCCCAGGTCATGGACGTGCGGCGCAACTGGCCGGACGATGGGCACCGTTCTCACTCGTCAACCCCTCCAGGAGTCCACCATGTCCCTCATCGCCTCTCTCACGTCCCCTGCCGGCCTGCGGCGCGTGCTCGCCTTTGACGCCATCTCCGGTGCTGGCACCGGCGCCCTGCAGCTGGGGCTCACCGGTCTGCTGTCGCAGTGGCTCGGTTTGTCCGCACCGCTGCTGCAGGGTTCAGGAATGGCGATCTTCGCCTTCGTTGCGCTGGCGGGCTGGCTCGCACTGCAGTCCGAGCCCCGACGCGCCGCACTGGCCACCATCGTGGTCTGCAACTTCGCCTGGGTGATCGGTTGCATCGCGCTGGCCTTCGGGGGTGCGCCCGGTGTCACGGCGCTGGGCGTGGCCTATCTGCTGTTCCAGGCGGTGGTGGTGCTGGTCCTGGCCGAACTGCAATGGATGGGTTTGCGGCGCCAGCGCGTGGCCATGATGGCCTGAACCCTGCCCTGCCAAAATGAAAAGGCGGCCCGTGGGCCGCTTTTTCATGGCGATCCTTCAGCCGATCAGCGGGTGCCGTTCACTTCCACATCGACGCGGCGATCCGGCTGCAGGCAGGCCACCAGCGCAGCGGTGCGCTGCGTGCCCCTGCAGTCGCCCGGCTTGGTCACGGGCATGGTCTCGCCCTTGCCCACGGCAGAGATCCTCGACGCATCCAGACGGCCCGCTGTGACCAGGTAGTTCTTCACCGCGGCGGCGCGCTCTTCAGACAGCTTCTGGTTGTATTCGGCCGAGCCCAGGCGGTCCGTGTGGCCCTCCACGGTGATGGTCTGGTAGTTGGTGTTGGCGATGTCGCGCGAGAAACCGTCCAGAGCGGCGCGGCCTTCGGGGCGCACGGCAGAAGCGTCGAAGCCGAACAGCGATTCGGCCGACATGCTCACGCGCTGCGGAGCCGGGGCGGGCGCCGGCATCGGCATGGGTGCGGGCGGCGGTGCCTGTACCAAGGGTGCCGGCGCGGGGGCGGGTGCCACATAGACCGGGGCCTGGGCCACGTAGGGAACCGGCTCGGGTGCTCGGCCGAACGGGAACACCAGACCGACGGTGTACAGGCTCACATTGGTGCGGCCGTTCACGCCGTTGTTCACGCGGTAGCGCTCGACCTCGCCGCGAATCCACATGGCCCGTGTCAATTCGTACTGCACCCCCAGGCCCACCTTGGCATTGGCCTTGTTGTCGTTGCGATCGGCCACGCCCGCAGCACCCGCGCCTGTGAACGAGGCGCGCGTGCGGCCCATCGCCACGCCCACGCGGCCCAGCAGCGAGAACCTCTCGCTCAGCGGCAGCGTGCCCACCAGGTCCAGGTTCAGGCCGCGCATGCGCGTGTCGTTGTTGAACGTGCCGCCCGGCGCGGTGCCCGAGAACGTGGACTTGCCCAGGTCGAAATAGCCCGCCTCCATGCCGAAGTTGCGGTTGAACTGGTAGCCACCGAACAGCTTGTAGCCCGTGTCGGTCTCGTCGCTCGTGATGCCGGTGAGGGCCGCGCCGCCCAGCACGCCCGCAGCGACGGCGGCTTCGTCCACGCTGGAGCGGGCGGTGCCCGCCGAGACGCCACCGTAGAAGAAGCCGGGTTCCTGCGCCAGCGCAGGCGCAGCCGCGAGCGAACCAAGGCCGGCGAGTGTCAGCACGCGCAGCAGGTGGGGGGATTTCATGGGGGTCTTTCGAGAGCGGAATGAACTTCGCGGAGGCGAAGAGGAGGTGTCACCGATCGATTCTTGAGGGGGCCCTGCAGCCGGTCTGTACGTTGCCGGACATAGCCGCGCGGGGTTGTTTTGCGGGCACAGGTGCGCCCCGCCAGATGGCGTGTGCGACAGCGAACAGATCGATTGCCTGACAACACCTAATCTGCTTTTCCGCGGGGGCAGCAAGCCTGCAGCCCCCGTTCACAAACCAAAAAGGAAAAAGCCATGACCCTGGGAACCATTCTGTTGATCGTTCTGGTGCTGTTGCTGGTCGGCGTCATTCCCAGCTGGCCGCACAGCAGATCTTGGGGCTACGGACCCAGTGGATTGCTGGGCGTGGTGCTGGTGATCGTGCTGATCCTGCTGCTGATGGGAAGAATCTGACCCTGCGCCGATGCATGGGGCATTTCGGTGCCCCATGCACGCCTGGGCTCGCTGCTGACAGAATGGACCGGTGTTTCACCGATCCCGTCAGGAGTTGACCATGGCCCAGCCATCCCCCATCGAAGTCCCCACGAAGTTCGCTCACCCCTTCGCATCCACCGTCAAGACGTTCAGGACCGCCTCCGGCAAGTCCGGACGTTTTTACTCGCTTCCCGCCCTGGCCCGGGAGTTTCCCGGTGTCTCGCGCCTTCCGGTGTCCCTGCGCATCGTTCTGGAGAGCGTGCTGCGCCATTGCGACGGCGAGCGCGTGCTGCCCGAGCACGTGGCCGAACTGGCCAACTGGCAACCACAGGCCGAGCGCACCCAGGAAATCCCTTTCACGGTGGCGCGCGTGGTGCTGCAGGACTTCACCGGTGTTCCCTTGCTGGCCGACCTGGCCGCCATGCGCAGCGTGGCCGAGCGCCTGGGCCAGGACCCGAAGAAGATCGAACCACTGGTGCCGGTGGACCTGGTGGTCGACCATTCGGTGATGGTGGACTACTACGGCACCAAGAACGCGCTCGACCTGAACATGAAGCTGGAATTCCAGCGCAACAACGAGCGCTACCAGTTCATGAAATGGGGCATGCAGGCGTTCGACACCTTTGGCGTGGTGCCGCCTGGCTTCGGCATCGTGCACCAGGTGAACCTGGAGTACCTGGCGCGCGGCGTGCACCTCAAGGGCGGCCTTTACTACCCCGACACGCTGGTGGGCACCGACAGCCACACCACCATGATCAACGGCATCGGCGTGGTGGCCTGGGGTGTGGGCGGCATCGAAGCCGAAGCGGCCATGCTGGGCCAGCCGGTGTACTTCCTCACGCCTGATGTGGTGGGCTTTGAGCTCACGGGCCGGCTGCGCGAAGGTTGCACCGCCACCGACCTGGTGCTCACCGTCACCGAGATCCTGCGACAGCACAAGGTGGTGGGCAAGTTCGTGGAGTTCTTTGGCGAGGGCACAGCCTCGCTCTCGCTGCCCGACCGCGCCACCATCGCCAACATGGCGCCCGAGTACGGCGCCACCATGGGATTCTTCCCGGTGGACGGCAAGACGCTGGACTACTTCAAGGGCACCGGCCGCAGCCAGGCCGAGATCGAGGCCTTCGAGGCCTATTTCCGCGCCCAGGGGCTGTTCGGCGTGCCGGGTGCACCGGGTGCGTCGCAGAAGGCCGGCGACATCGAATATTCGCAGGTGGTCCGTCTCGACCTGGGCCAGGTCACGCCCAGCCTGGCTGGTCCCAAGCGTCCGCAGGACCGGATCGAGCTGGGCCAGGTGGCGCGCCAGTTTGCCGAGCTCTTCAGCAAACCGGCATCGCAGAACGGCTTCAACCAGCCCGCCGCCCTGCTGCACACCCGGCACCAGGCCGAGATGGGACAGAGCGCCGAGCCGCTTCCGTCAGAGAAGGTTCGGCCCACGCCCGAGGGCGCGCCTCGTTTCCTGGTGGAGATGGAGGCCAACAAGCCGGCGCCCGATACGGCCAAGGTGGATGCCGAGCTGTCGCACGAAACGCAGAAGAAGCTCACCATCGGCAATGGCGACGTGCTGATCGCCGCCATCACCAGCTGCACCAACACGAGCAATCCCGGCGTGCTGCTGGCCGCCGGCCTGCTGGCGAAAAAGGCGGTGGAAGCGGGCCTCAAGGTCAAGCCGCACATCAAGACCTCGCTCGCTCCTGGCTCGCGCATCGTCACCGAATACCTCACCCAGACCGGCCTGCTGCCCTACCTGGAGAAGCTCGGCTTCTCGCTCGCGGGCTACGGCTGCACCACCTGCATCGGCAACGCCGGTGACCTCACGCCCGAACTCAACGCCGTGATCACGCAGAACGACCTGATCTGCGCGGCGGTGCTCTCGGGCAACCGCAACTTCGAGGCCCGCATCCACCCCAACCTCAAGGCCAACTTCCTGGCCAGCCCGCCGCTGGTGGTGGCCTATGCCATTGCCGGCAACGTCATGAAGGACCTCATGACCGAGCCGCTGGGCAAGGGCAAGGGCGGCAAGCCGGTGTACCTGGGCGATGTGTGGCCCACCAGCGAGGAAATCCACAAGCTCATGAAGTTCGCCATGAACGGCAAGGCCTACCGCGAGAACTACGCGCGCGTGGCCAGCGAGCCCGGCAAGCTCTGGGAACGCATCAAGGGCGTGACCGGCAACGCCTACACCTGGCCCAAGAGCTCCTACATCGCTGAACCGCCGTTCTTCGAGTCGTTCCAGCTGGCCATGCCGCAGGCCACCCAGGCACCCGGTGTTCAGGGCGCACGGATCATGGCGCTGTTCGGCGACTCCATCACCACCGACCACATCTCTCCGGCCGGCAACATTGCCGAGAAGTCACCGGCCGGCCAGTGGCTGCTGGCGCAGGGCGTGCTCAAGGCCGACTTCAACAGCTATGGCGCGCGCCGGGGCCACCACGAGGTGATGATGCGCGGCACCTTCGCCAACGTGCGCATCAAGAACCTGATGCTGCCGGCCAGGGCCGACGGTTCCCGCGAGGAGGGTGGCTGGACGCTCTACCAGCAGGAAGGCCCGCAGAAGGGCCAGAAGCTCAGCATTTACGACGCTGCCATGCGCTACCAGAGCGCTGGCGTGGGCACGGTGGTGTTCGCCGGCGAGGAATACGGCACCGGTTCCAGCCGGGACTGGGCTGCCAAGGGCACACAGCTGCTGGGCATCAAGGCCGTGGTGGCACGCAGCTTCGAGCGCATCCACCGCTCCAACCTGGTCGGCATGGGCGTGCTGCCCCTGCAGTTCAAGCCCGGCGATTCCTGGGAAAGCCTGGGCCTGACCGGGGAGGAGACCATCGACGTGATGCCGCATTCGGAACTGCTGCCGCAGAGCGAAGCGCAGCTGGTGATCACCCGTCCAGACGGCGAGCGCCGCCAGTTGTCGGTGATTCTGCGAATCGATACGCCGGTGGAGGTGAACTATTACCGGGAGGGCGGAATCCTCCCCTACGTGCTCCGACAATTGTTGAGCGCTTGAGCCGGATGCCGCAACGCGGCATGATGTGTCGTCCACCCTGTCACCAGGAGCCGCCATGCGAAAACCTGCCTTGTACAGCCCCTCCCGCCGCGGCCCGGGTGCGCAGGGGGATGCACCTCAGGCTGTGACGCCTGCTCCGGCGGCCGCGGTTGCTCCGCCCGGGCGCCTGCGGCGCTGGCGCCAGGGCGCCACGCGCGCGGCCGGGAGCCCACGCACCCTTTGGGCCGGCATGGCGCTGCTGGCCGCGTTGCTGGCGGCCAGTGTCTGGCAGCAGACGGGCCCCAAGGCACTCACCCAGAAAGACATCGACGCGGCCGTGCTGCGCACCCTTACCACCCAGAACCTGCCCTCCCAGGCCGCCCGAGCGGCCGAGAAAATCCGCCCCGCTGTGGTGCGTGTCATGTCCTACGGCAAGGACAAGAAGGGCGAAGAGCAGGAACAGGGCGTGGGCACCGGAGTCGTCATCGTCGACAAGGGCATCATCCTGACCAACCTGCATGTGGTTCAGGGTGCGCAGACCATCAAGCTGGTGTTCTCCGACGGTTCGGAGTCCGGCGCCACGGTGACCGGGGTGCAGGCCCAGAACGACCTGGCCGTGCTGCAGGCCCACACCATCCCCGACGACCTGATTGCCGCCACCATGCGCTCCACCGGCGACCTCGTGCCCGGCGACCACGTGGTCGCGGTCGGTTTCCCCTTCGGCATCGGCCCCTCGGTGTCGCATGGCGTCATTTCCGGATTCGGCCGCGCCTTCAAGTCGCCCGAGGGTGAGCAGGAAATCAGCAACCTGATCCAGTTCGACGCCGCGGCCAACCCGGGCAATTCCGGCGGGCCGCTGGTCACCATGGATGGCGAGGTGGTCGGTGTCGTCACCGGCATCCTCAACCCCACGAGCCACCGCACCTTCGTTGGCATCGGTTTTGCTGTACCGATCGAGAGCGCCGCCAGCGCCGCCGGTCTGCCCCCGTTCTAGTCACGTCACCACCACAGGAGCGCTCCATGGACCAAAGCAACGCCCCCGACACCGCCCAGCTCATGGAGCAGATCCTGTATGAGGTGAAAAGGGTGGTGGTGGGCCAGGACCGGTTCCTCGAACGCGTCATGGTCGCCATGCTGGCGCAGGGCCACCTGCTGGTCGAAGGCGTGCCCGGCCTGGCGAAGACGCTCACGGTCAAGACCCTGGCCAACGTCGTGCAGGGCCGCTTCAAGCGCATCCAGTTCACGCCCGACCTGGTCCCCGCCGACCTCGTGGGCACGCGCATCTACAACCAGAAGACCGGCGACTTCAGCACCGCGCTGGGCCCGGTGTTCGCCAACCTCCTGCTGGCCGACGAAATCAACCGCGCGCCCGCCAAGGTGCAGAGCGCGCTGCTGGAAGTGATGCAGGAACGCCAGGTGACCATTGCCGGCGAGACGCACAAGGTGCCCAACCCCTTCCTGGTCATGGCCACGCAGAACCCGATCGAGACCGAAGGCACCTACCCCCTGCCCGAGGCCCAGGTGGACCGTTTCATGATGAAGGTGCTGGTCGACTACCCCACCGACGAGGAAGAGTTCGTCATCGTCGAACGCGTCACCGGCCCCCAGGTGGACGTCAACGCCGTGGCCACCACCGACCAGCTCGCCGCGCTGCAGGCGCAGTGCCGCCAGGTCTACGTCGATCCCTCGCTGGTGCAGTACGCCGTCAAGCTCGTGTCCGCCACCCGCACGCCCGAGAAGCACGGCATCAAGGACATGGCGAACCTCATCACCTTCGGCGCCAGCCCGCGCGCCACCATCGGCCTGGTGGAAGGCGCGCGCGCCCTGGCCATGCTGCGCGGCCGCACCTACGCACTGCCCGAGGACATGAGCGATCTCGTGCCCGATGTGCTGCGCCACCGCGTGGTGCTGTCCTATGAAGGCCTGTCGGAAGGCCTCACCAGCGAAGCGCTGGTCGCGCGCATCATGAAACACATCCCGCCTCCCGCGCGTCCGCTGGAGCACGAGAAGAAAGCAGCTTGAACATGCTCGGTCGGCTCTTCGGCAGAAAGAACGACGCGCAAGCGGCGGCGATGGCCACGGCCACGCCGGTGGCGCGCCGTGCCGATGCGCTGCTGCGCCGCCTGGAGTGGACCGTGCTCAAGCGCCTCGATGGCTTGCTGCAGGGCGACCACCGCACGCTCATGCGCGGCTCGGGCCTGGACCTGGCCGACCTGCGCGAATACCAGCACCACGACGATGTGCGCCACATCGACTGGAACGTGACCGCGCGCCTGCAGACGCCGCACGTGCGCGTGTTCACCGAAGACCGCGAGATGGCCGCCTGGTTCCTGCTCGACCTCAGTCCGTCGGTGGACTTTGGCTCCGGGCAGCAGCGCAAGAGCCAGGTGCTGCTCGATTTCACGGCCGTGCTGGCGCGCCTGATCGGCCGCCATGGCAACCGCGTGGGCGCCGTGCTCTACGGCTCGCGCGGCCAGCCGGTGGTGGATGCCGTGCTGCCCGCGCGCGGTGGCCGCACGCAGGTCCTCAGGCTCATGCAGATGGTGTTGCAGCCGCCCGCGAAGCCGGCCGGCACACCGCAGAAGAACGGCGTGACCCAGCTGGCCGACCTGTTGCGCGCGGCGGTGCACACCGTGCGCCAGCGTGGCACCGTGTTCGTGGTGTCCGACTTCATCAGTGAACCCGGCTGGGAAAAGCCGCTGGGTGAACTGGCTCGCCGGCACGACGTGGTGGCCGTGCGCCTGGTTGACCCGCTGGAGCTCGACCTGCCCGACCTCGGGCTCATTCCGATCCGCGATGTCGAGACCGGCCAGCAACTGCTGGTGGACACGCACGACCCGGGTTTTCGCCAGCGCTTTGCCCGTATCGCGGCTCAGCGCGAAGCGCAACTTCTCGAGAGCCTGGGGCGCGCCGGCGTGGACACGCTGGAGCTCTCCACCGACGACGACCTGGCCGAAGCCGTGATGCGCTTCATCGAACTGCGCAAGCGCCGCCAGCGCCTGGGCCGAGAGGGCCTGGCCGGCCGGCCGGTACCCACCCAATTGCCGACCCGCACCCGCCAGGGCCTGGGTCCCCGATCTCAAGGAGCTAGCCCATGAACAACTGGCCCGTGACCTTCCTGTGGCCGCAGTTGCTCTGGCTGCTGCTGGCCTTGCCCCTGCTGGTGCTGCTCTACCTCTGGCTGATGCGCCGCCGCAAGCAGGTGACGCTGCAGTACGCCAGCCTGTCCATCGTGCGCGAAGCCATGGGCAAGGGCATCGGCTGGCGGCGCCATGTGCCACCCATCCTGTTGCTGCTGTCGATTGCCATCATGTTGCTGGCCTCGAGTCGGCCGGTGGCGAAGATCTCGCTGCCCTCCACCCAACAGACCATCATCCTGGCCATGGACGTCTCCGGCAGCATGCGGGCCGAAGACGTGCAGCCCAACCGGCTGGTCGCTTCGCAGAACGCGGCCAAGGCCTTCCTGGCCGAGTTGCCGCGCCACGTGAAGGTTGGCATCGTGGCCTTTGCCGGCTCGGCCCAGGTGGTGCAGCCCGTCACTCTCAGCCGCGAGGATCTGGTCGCCGCCATCGACAAGTTCCAGCTGCAGCGCGCCACCGCCATCGGCAGCGCCATCGTGGTGTCGCTCTCGGAGTTATTTCCCGAGCAGCGCATCAACCTGGGCGACATGACCTACAGCCGCAACACCGACCCGTTCGCGCCCAAGGGCCGCGCGCTCGACCAGCCCCGGCCCGACGACAAGCCCTTCACGCCTGTGGCACCGGGTTCCTACTCCTCGGCGGCCATCATCCTGCTCACCGATGGCCAGCGCACCACCGGCGTGGACACCGCCGAAGCCGCCAAGATGGCGGCCGAGCGCGGCGTGCGCGTGTACACCGTCGGCGTGGGCACGGTCGACGGCGAGATCATCGGCTTCGAAGGCTGGTCCATGCGTGTGCGGCTGGACGAAGAGAGCCTGAAGGACGTGGCGCGAGCCACCCAGGCCGAGTACTACTACGCGGGCACCGCAGAGAACCTCAAGAAGGTCTACGAGACGCTGAGTTCACGCCTGACGGTGGAGAAGAAGGAGACCGAGATCTCGGGGCTTCTGGCGCTCGCGGCGTCCTTGCTCGCGCTGTTGTCGGCGGGACTGTCGGTCTTGTGGTTCAACCGGATTCTGTAGACCCCGCCTACAGGATGGTGGCGCCCACCGATGCGACTGCGAAACTGAGGGTCAGGGCGGTCACGGCCGCTCTTTGGGGCGATCTCGAGCAGCTCTTCGAAGCCCGTGGAAGCCCGAAGCATTGCTGGTGCATGGCCTGGCGGGCCAGCAGCAAGGACCCGGGCAGCGCTCATGGGCCGGGTCGCAAGGCCATGCTGAAACGCGGCATCGACATGGGGGTACCGGTCGGCCTGCTGGGCTACCTCGGCAAGGAGCCGGTGGCCTGGTGTTCGCTGGCACCGTTCGACACCTTTCGCGGTCTGCGCAAGACGGGCGACGAGTCCACTGACAAGATCTGGTCCGTCACCTGCTTCTTTGTGCGTCGGCAGCACCGTGGCCACGGCCTCACGCGCCAGTTGCTCGATGCTGCCGTGGCGCACGCCCGCCGGCACGGCGCCAGACTGGTGGAGGGCTATCCCGTGGATCCTTCCTCACCCAGCTATCGGCACATGGGCTTCGTTTCGCTGTTCAAGGAAGCGGGCTTCACCCAGACCGGTCGCGAGGGCACGCGTCGGCACGTGGTGCAGCTGCACGTTCAGCGGTCGTCGTAGTCGAGCTTGGGGTACCAGTCGGTCCCGCGTCCACCGGGTGTGAGGTCCAGGATGTTCCACAGCGGCGTGGGGTCGGGCGCACCGCGGGGGTCCTGGCCCGGGTCGGCGGTGCCGCCGAGTTCCGATCCCCAGAAGTGCAGCACCCGCCCATCGCGCTTGACCCACACATCGAGCGCGGGCCATTCGTCGCCGTTGGGCGCCAGGCCCCGGTAGTCACGCGCAAAGCGGTCGCCCACCGTGGCGAAGAACTTCAGGTGCTTCCAGCCGCGCTCGCGCGCCACGGCCAGCTGCCGCTCCACGGGTGAACGGCCGATCACGGCCACGGCGACGCGCTGCTGGATGTCGCGCGAGGGCACGTCCAGCGATCCGAGGAAGGCGGTGCACATCGGGCAGGGCCGTTCGCGCTGCGGGCCGTACATCCAGAAGTAGGTGACCAGCGTGTCGTGCGCGCCGAACAGCGCGTCCCACCCCACCGTCTTGCCGTTTTCGTCGCGGAACTCGTAGTCGGCGGCCACGCCACCGGGCGGCAAGGCGCGGCGCAGTTCGGCCACCCGTTCGATGTGGCGCCGCAGTTCGATCTCTTCGGCCAGCAGGGCAGTGCGCGCGCGGCGGTAGTCGTCGCTGTCGTTGGGGTAAGGCTTGCTGGCTTCGGCAGCGAGTGCAGTGGCGGGTTTCAGTGCGGACATCAAACACTCCTTGGTTGACGAAACGGCAGCTTAGAAGCTGCATGCGGACGCGACGGTGCGTTGCCTCACACACACCCGGCACAATCGCGCCATGACCCCCACTACCCTCATTGCCGGCGGCGGCATCGGCGGCATGGCGTGCGCGCTGGCGCTGGCGCGCGCCGGTGTGCACACCGAGGTGCTGGAGCAGGCACCGGTGTTCGGCGAGGTGGGCGCGGGGCTGCAGCTCGGGCCCAATGCCGTGCGCGTGCTGGCCGACTGGGGCCTGATGGACGCGCTGAACGAATGTGCGGCGTTTCCTGAAGCGCTTCAGGTGCGCGATGCCCATGGCGGCCAGCAGCTGGGCCACCTTCGCCTGGGCGCCATGGCGCTGGCGCGTCACGGGCAGGTGTACGCCACGCTGCACCGCGCCGACCTGCATGCCCTGTTGCTGCAGGCGGTGCAGCGCCACGCCGACGAGGTCAGCGTGCGTGCAGGCTCTCGGCTGGCGTCGTTCGAATCGCTCGCCCATGGCGTCAACGCCACGCTGGAGAACGGCGAGACGCTGCAGGGCCAGGCCCTGGTGGGCTGCGACGGACTCTGGAGCGCGGTGCGCGCGCAACTGCTGGGCGATGCGCCGCCGAGCGCCACCGGGCATCTGGCCTACCGCGGCATGGTGCGCGCGGCCGATCTGCCTCGCGCGTCGCAAGCCCATGTGGTCACCGCCTGGCTCGGCCCGCGGCTGCATGTGGTGCATTACCCGGTGAAACAGGGAGAGTGGTTCAACGTGGTGGCGGTGGTGCAGGGATCGCTCCAGCCCACCGACGACGCACAGGGCTGGACGCACGAAGCGCACATGGCGGATCTGAAACGCGCCCTCGGCCCCGCGTGCGGTGAGTTGATGACCCTGCTGGAGACCGTGCCCGACTGGAAGCTCTGGGCGCTGAACGACCGCTCGCCTCTGCAGGGGCCGCAAGAGCAGGCACACGGCCGCGTGGCGCTGCTGGGCGATGCCGCGCATCCCATGCGCCCCTATCTGGCGCAGGGTGCGGCGATGGCGCTGGAGGATGCGTGGACGCTCGGCCGCCTGGTGAGTGCCCAGCGCGGCACGCCCGACTGGCCCGAGGTGTTTGCGCAGTACGCCGAACTGCGCTGGGCGCGCAACGCGCAGGTGCAGGCGCGCTCGCGGCGCAATGGCACCATCTTCCATGCCAGCGGGCCGTTGCGCTGGGCGCGCAACAGGGCCATGGCGCTGCTGGGCGAACGCTTGCTGGACAATACGTGGCTCTATGGCGGGCCGCCCGAGCCACCGGCCCCCGTTCCTGACACGCCCTCCATTCGAAAAAGGAAGACAACATGACGCAAGCACGCCACCCCATCACCCGCCGCCACGCGCTGGCCACCGCCGCTGCGCTGGCGGCCGCTTCGGTGCTGCCCGCTGCGCACGCGCAGGCCGCCTGGCCCAGCCGGCCGCTGAAGATGGTGGTGGGCTTCCCCGGCGGCTCGTCGCCCGACCTCACGGCGCGCCTGCTGGCCGAGCCTCTGGCGCAGGCGCTGGGGCAACCGGTGGTGGTGGAGAACCGGCCTGGTGCCGGCGGCAACATCGCCGCCGCGCAGGTGGCCCGCGCGGACGACGACCACACCATCGGGCTGATGATCAACGGCAACATGACGATCGCGAAGATCCTCAACCCCGATACCACCTACGACCCCATCAAGGACCTCACGCCCGTCTCCCTGATTGCCACCGCGCCGCTGGTGCTCAGCGTGCCCGCCACCGTGACTGAGAGCGGCGCGGCCTACCTCGCCGCTGCCAAGGCCGCGGGGGACAAGTGGAACTACGGCACGCCCGGCGTGGGCACCGTGGGTCACCTGGGCATGGAGTTGCTCAAGAGCCGCGCCGGCATTGCGCCGGTGCACGTGCCGTATCCGGGCAACCCGCAGGTGATCGCCGCCATCATCGGCGGGCAGATCCAGATGTCGCTGCTACCACCGGGCCTGGCCATGGCGCAGGTGCGGGGCGGCAAGCTCAAGGCCATCGGCGTCACCTCGCTCGGCCGCAGCAGCCTGGTCCCTGACGTGCCGAGCCTGGCCGACGCCGGCGTGCGTGATTTCCAGCTCGAGATCTGGAACGCCGTGGCCGCGCCCAACAGCCTGCCCAAGGCCCACGTGAACAAGCTCGCCACGCTGCTCACGGAGATCGTGCGCCGCGAGGACATTCGCCAGAAGATCTTTGCCCAGGGCTGGCAGGTGGCCGGCACCGGCCCTGAAGGCCTGGCACGCCGCATCAAGAGCGACACGGCGGCCATGACCGAGGTCATCCAGCGCAACAACATCCGTCCGGGCTGACCGGAGGAGGACCGGCATGGCCAACGTCTTCGCGGTCCATTCCGTCTGCCGCTCGATCGCTGCGTTCTTGCAGGGCAGCTACCCGGCCTCGGTGGCCGAGCTCCCCATGCCGCCCTGCAACTTCGAGGTGCTTTCCTCCAGCCAGATGGCCGGCCCGCTCGACGATGCAAGCCGCGTCGGCCTGTACCTCCACCGCACCAGCGTCAGCGAGCACAGCCGCGCGCAGCGGCCGGGCCGCATCACCGACGCGCGGCCCGCACCCCTGCACCTGGACCTCCATTTCCTGGTGGCTTCCTGGAGCCGCAGCGCGCACGACGAACAGGTGACCCTGGCGTGGACGCAGCGGCAACTGCACCTGCACCCCATGCTCGACTTCGCCCTGCTCACCGCCGAAGCCGCCTGGGCGGCCGATGAAGTGATCCAGATCGTGCCCGCCGACCTGCCGGCCGAAGACATCCTGCGCATCTGGGCCACGCTGGGCGCACCCTACCGGCTCTCGGCCGCGTACACGGCGCGCGTGGTGAGGCTGGACGCCGACCAGCCGCCGCCCGATGAGCCACCCGTGCTGGTGATCAACAACTAGGGCGACATCGGGAGCACGCACATGCCGAAGTACCTCGCTCCCGGTGCGTACGTGGAAGAGGCGAGCTTGCGCTCGAAGCACATCGAGCCGGTGGCCACGCGCATCACGGCGTTTGTCGGCGCCATCGGTTCGCACGCTGTCTCACCGCTGCTGACCAGTTCCAGCGAGTTCGATCGATTCCAGCAGGGCGAGGCCGATCCGGGCATGGCGCAGGCCGTGCGGGCGTTCTTCAATGAAGGCGGCCAGCGGCTGTACGTGGCAGCGACCCTGGAGGCCGTCGAAGCGCTGGCGGAGGTGTCCATCGTGGCCGCACCGGGCCACACCAGCGCCGAGATGGCCCAGGCCCTGATCGCTCATGCCGAGCGCCCCGGCGCACACCGCATCGCCGTGCTCGATGCACCAGCGGGCAGCACGATGGCGAATGTGCAGGCGTACCGACGCGCTTTGGATTCCAGCCACGCAGCCTTGTACCACCCGTGGGTGGTGAGCCTGGTGGAAGGCCGTGAAGTGGTGATGCCCGCATCGCCCTTTGTCTGCGGCATCTACGCCCGCCATGACTTCGAGCAGGGTGCGCACAAGGCGCCTGCCAACGTGGCGGTGCTGGGGGCCTTGCGCTTCGAGCGCGAGATCAACCAGGCCGAGCAGGACGTGCTCAACCCGCAAGGCATCAACTGCCTGCGCTTCTTCGAGGGAAGGGGAATGCGCGTGTGGGGTGCGCGCACGCTCTCGGGCGATCCCGAATGGAAGTACGTCAACCAGCGGCGCTACTTCAACTACCTGCAGGCCTCGCTGGAGCGTGGCACGCAGTGGGTGGCGTTCGAACCGAATGGCCCGGCGCTCTGGGACCGGCTGCGCGAGTCGATCGGCAGCTTCCTCTACAACGAATGGCGCAAGCGCGCGTTGCAGGGCGCCCAGCCCGAAGAGGCCTTTTTCGTGAAGTGCGACCGCAGCACCATGACGCAGGACGACATCGACAACGGCCGCCTCGTCTGCCAGGTGGGGGTGGCGTTCCTCAAGCCCGCCGAGTTCGTGGTCGTCCGCCTCGCGCAGCCGACAGCGCGCTGAACGCTCAGCGCGCCGGGGCCACGCTGGGCAGGGCGTACGCGATCACCGAATCCCCAGCCTTCGTGCCGAGGGAACCGTGGCCACCCGCGGCGACGACGATGTACTGCCGGCCGTCCCGCCCGGTGTAGCTCATCGGCGTGGCCTGGCCGCCGGCCGGCAGGCGGCCCTGCCAGAGCTGGTCGCCGGTGGTGAGGTCGTAGGCGCGAATGTAGTTGTCCAGCGTGCCGGAGAGAAAGGCCACGCCGCCCGCCGTGATGAGCGGACCACCGAGGTTGGGCACGCCCATGCGGAAGGGCAGGGGAATCGGGGCCACGTCGCGCACCGTGCCGTTGCGGTGTTGCCAGACCACTTCCCCGCTCACCAGGTCCACACCGGCCACGAAGCCCCAGGGCGGCGCCTGGCACGGCAGGCCGAGCGCCGAGGTGAAGGGCGCCATCTTCACGGCGAAGGGCGCACCCAGGTTCTCGTTGAGGGCGGGCAAGGCGCCCTCCGGCGGGCCGCCGTCCTGCACGATCAGCGACGTGTCGTCCGGGCGAGGCACCAGTTGCGATGTGAAGGCCAGGTACGTCGGGGTGGTGAACGCCACCTGGCGAACCGGGTCGACCGCAATGCCGCCCCAGTTGAAGACGCCGAAGTTGCCGGGATGCACCAGCGTGCCCTGCGTCGACGGCGGCGTGTAGCGGCCTTCGTAGCGCAGCTTGTCGAAGGCGATGCGGCAGGCGAGTTGGTCGAACAGCGTGGCGCCCCACATGGACGCTCCCGTCAAGGGCGGTGGCCCGAACGAGATGGCCGAGACCGGCTGCGTGGGCGCCGTGCGGTCGCCTTCGGCCGCGCCCTGGGGCACCGGCACTTCCTGCACGGCGTGCACCGGTCGGCCGGTGCGCCGGTCCAGCACGAAGAGTTCGCCCTGTTTGGTGGGCTGCACCAAGGCAGGCACCGTGGCGCCGTTCAACGTGAGGTCCACCAGCGTGGGCTGTGAGGGCACGTCGTAGTCCCACAGGTCGTGGTGCACGGTCTGGAACACCCAGCGCAGGCGGCCGGTGGCGAGATCGAGCGCCACCACCGAAGAGCCCACGCGTTCGATGGCCTCGCTGCGGTTGCCGCCCCACTGGTCGGGCGGCGGGTTGCCCATGGGCAGGTACACCAGGCCCAGCGCTTCGTCCACGCTCATGATCGACCACACGTTGGGCGAGCTCTCCGAATAAGTCTGCCCGGCCTGCAGCGGCGTGTTGTCATCCGGGCGAGCGGGGTCCCAGTGCCACAGCAGTTCGCCAGTCTGCACATCGAAGCCGCGGATCACGCCCGAAGGCTCGCTGGTGGAGACGTTGTCGAGCACGGTGCCGCCCACCACCAGCACCTTCTGCGATGCGATCACCGGCGAGGTGGAGTAGTAGCCGCCCAGCCGCACGTTGGGCATGCCGTGCCAGAGGTTGATCTGACCGCTGCCCGCGCCGAAGTTGCGGCACACGGCACCCGTCTCTGGATCCAGCGCGATGATGCGGCCGTCCGCCGTGGGCATGTAGAGCATGCGCAGGCAGTTGTCGGTCGCGGGGCTTTCATCGGCCGCCACCGGCAGTGGCGGGGCCGGCAGGGCGGCCTGGGTGGCCGTTGGGCGCTCGGCGGCCGGCCCGCTGGCGGGCGGCGGCGTGCCGTCGCTCGACCAGTACGAGAGCCCGCGGCATGTCAGGTGTTGCAGGGCCAGGCCCGAGCGGATCTTCGGATCGAAGCGCCACCGTTCCTCACCCGTGGTGGCGTCCAGCGCGATCACGAACTGGTGCGGCGTGCAGAGGTAGAGCATGTCGCCCACCTTCAGGGGCGTGACCTGGAAAGTGGTTTCCTCGGGGTCGCCGGGCTGGCCGCGTTGGTCGCCGGTGTGGAAGTGCCAGGCCTCTTCGAGCCGATCCACGTTGTCGACATTGATCTCGGCCAGCGGCGCGTAGCGCTGGCCATGACCGGTGCGGCCGTACGCGTGCCATTCACCAGGCGGGATGCGCTCCGGGTCTGGCGCGGTGGCGGTGCCGCGATTTTCGGGCAGCGAGCCCTGGGTCGAATGCGGGTCCACCACCGCGGTCACCACACCCACACCGAGGTACAGCACGGTCACGGCCGCCAGCGCGCCGCGCCCGCCCCGCCAGCCAAAGCGGCGCCGGGACCCCAGATCTCCGTCGCGCACGGGGGCGAGCGGCCGCGCCTCCACCAGCCGGCGCGCCACCCACGGCGTGAGCAGCACCACGGCAACGACAAAGAACACGTCACCGCGAGCCGCCAGTCCCCACCAGTCCAGGCCCACTTCCCACAGCGACCACACCAGGGTGGTCAGCAGCAGCGCCGCATACACCCACCAGGCCAGGGTGCTCGCGCGGTACAGCAGCACCGCCACCGCCGCCAGCACCGCGCCGGCCACGGCGTAGAAAGGCGAACCGCCCAGCGTCACCAGCCACGCACCTCCACCCAGAAGTCCCAGGGCCATCAAACCCAGGATGATGGCGATGCTGGTGGTGAGGCGGTTCTTTCCCATGCGAAGCGTGCTTTCTTGGTTGGAAGGTCGAAACGCCCCAAAGGGCAAATGGCGTTCCCGGAAAGAGCCAGGGTTCAGCTTGTTCTGGGCCCCATGTCACCCACGTTGCGGCAAGGATTGCCGACACCGCCATCAGCGCGTGGGCCCCATGTCCAGCAGATGCCCGTGCATGCAGGCGTGGCGCGAGAGGGCGTCGCGCACCAGCCAGCCGCCGGTGAACGTGGAAAAAGCCGGCAGCACGAAGTGGCGATCGATCTGCGTGAATGCCGGAAATCGGCCCCGAAATCCCGGCACGCGAACCACCGGATGCAGGTGCCCACACACCACCACGCGCTCGTCGCCTGGCGTGGGCTGTGGCGCGTGCGCGAACACCAGCTCGCTCCCGGTTTCTTCCACCGAGTGACGTCGGTGTTCGATGCCAAGGCCGGCGCGAGCGGCGGCGCGGTCGTGGTTGCCTTCCACCAGCAGCATCTCCAGCCCGGCGTGGCGCGCGCGAAAGCGCGTCCAGTCCTCCCGCCAGTGGGTGTCCAGCAGAGGCCCGTGCAGCAGATCGCCCAGGAACCACACCGCCTGCGCGCCGCTCTGTTCAATGAGCGCGCTCAACCGGTCCAGGTCGTGCCGCGTACCGCCCGTGGGCAGCGCGATGCCGGCGGCACGGAAGGTGTCGTCCTTGCCCAGGTGCAGGTCGGCCACCAGCAGCCGGCGTCTGGCAGGCCAGTACAGCGCGCGGTCGGCGTACAGGCGCAGTGCCGTGCCGGCCAGCACCACGTCCATCGAATCGCCGCCGTCAGCCATGGCGTTCCTGCAACTGCTCGGCTGCGCGCTGCACGCGGGTGCGCCAGTCTTCGGTGCTGAGTTCGCCACGCACGGTCTCGGCCCACAACGGAAAAGAGAGTGGCGTGAGCGTGCGCGGCTGCCGCAGCTCGATGCGGCGTGTGGCGCAACGCGCGAGCGCGGCAGCGAGCGCCTGCACATCCATCTGTGCCTCGAACACCTCGCGCTCGGCCTGCGCCAGCAGCAGGTGGTCGGGGTCGTAGCGCTTCAATACATCGAACAGCAGGCCGCTGGACGCCTGCAGCTGCCGCTGGCTGCGCCGCGTGGCGCCGGGCATCGACGGCGTGAGCATGCCGGCCACGCGCGCGATGTCGCGGAACTGCCGGCGCGCCATCTCGGTCAGGTTCATGCCCTCGCGAAGATCGTCCATCAGGCCCTCCGGCGAGAGGATGCCGGCCAGCTGGGATGCATCAATGGCGATGGTCTGCTGCGAACTCAGCACGAAGCCGTAGTCGTTCACGGCGAACACCACGGTGTGGGGCGCCAGGCGGCCCAGACGCAGGGCGAACAGCGCGGCCATGCCCTCGTGCACCGACCGGCCTGCAAACGGGTACACAAAGAGCGAACTGCCCCGGCGCATCTTCACCACCTCCACCAGCAAAGTCTGCGGCGTGGGCAGGGCCGACACCCGCGCCTGCAGATCCAGCAGCGGCGCGAGCGCGCGCAGCTCGGGCGTCTCGCGCGGGCCGTTCAGCGTGGCTTCCACCGCCGCCCCCAGCTCGGTGGACAGCGGCAGGCGCCCGCCCTGCCAGCGCGGCACGGTGGCCGATGCGCCGCGCGCCATGCGCACGTAGGCCGTCATCTGGTCCATGGTCACCAGCTCCAGCGTGCGCCCCGCAAACTGGAAACGGTCGCGCGGCTTCAGGCGGCTGATGAAACTCTCCTCCACCGATCCGAGCGACGCACCGCGCAGATAGCGCACCTCCACCGCACCGTCGGCCGTGATGGTGCCGATGGAGAGCCGGTGGTTCAGCGCCACGCGCCGGTCGCTCACGCGGTAGACGCCGTCTTCGTCCTGCTGCACGCGCTGGAAATCGGGGTAGTTCTCCAGCGCCTGGCCACCGCGTTCGATGAAACGCAGCACGCCTTGCCACTGCACGTCGCTCAAGGCGGCAAACGCGTGCGTGCCGCGCACTTCCGCGAGCAAGGCATCGGGCTGGAAGCCGCCACCCAGCGCGAGCGTGACGCAGTGCTGCGACAGCACGTCCAGCGACAGGCGCGGTGGTCGGCGCGATTCGATCTGTCCTGCTTCGATGGCCTGGCGCGCGGCGGCGAACTCGGCCAGTTCCAGGGCGTGCGTGGGCACGCAATGGATCACGCTGGACGCGCCGGGCCGGTGGCTGGCACGCCCGGCGCGCTGCAGCAGCCGCGCAATGCCTTTCGGGCTGCCCACCTGGAGCACGAGGTCGACGGTGGGAAAGTCCACGCCCAGGTCCAGGCTGGAGGTGGCCACCACGCAGCGCACGCTGCCGTCGCGCAGGCCCTGTTCGGCGGCCATGCGCAGGCCCACATCGAGCGAGCCGTGGTGAAGGGCCAGGGCTTCGGGCGGCTCCAGCCAGATGGAGGAGAGCGCGCGGTGCCACAGCTCGGCCTGTGCGCGCGTGTTGGTGAACAGGATCGCGCTGCGCGTGCCGGCGATCAGTTTCATCACGCCTTCGAGTTGCGAGAGCCCGAGGTGCCCCGCCCACGCAAAGCGCTCCGGCCTGGCGGGCAACAAGGTCTTGAGCGTGGTGTCGCGCTTGCGCGCGTGGCGCACCACGGGCGCGTTCGGGCGGTGCGGCAGCAGCACGTCGCGCGCTTCGTCCAGATTGCCCAGCGTGGCCGAGAGCCCCCAGGTGACGGCCGCGGGCGCGATGGCGCGGATGCGCGCCAGGCCCAGCTGCAACAGCACGCCGCGCTTGTTGCCCAGCAGCTCGTGCCACTCGTCCACGATCACACCGCGCAGTCCCTTGAGCAACCCGGCGGTCTCGGGGTAGGAGAGCAGCAGCGCGAGCGACTCCGGCGTGATCACCAGCACCTCGGCCTGGCCCTGGCGCGCCAGGCGGCGGTCGCGCGAACTCGCGTCCCCGGTTCGCTTGGCCACGGTCCAGCCCAGTCCCAGCGCATCGATGGGCTGCTGCAGCGCGTGCGTGGTGTCGGTGGCCAGCGCGCGCAACGGCGTGACCCACAGCAGGCGCAGGCGCGAGGGCTTGACGCGGGGATGGGCCGGGTCGATCGGTTCAGGTGCCAGGCCACGCAAGCCTTCCAGCAAGGCGCCCCCGAACGCCGCCAGGGTCTTCCCGCTGCCGGTGGGCGTGACGAGCAGGCCCGATTCACCCTGCAGCCAGTGCCGCCACACGGCGCGCTGGAACGGCGCTGGCGACCAGCCGCGCTGCGTGAACCAGGCCTTCAGCGCGGCGTCTGCCTGGGTATTGCTGGGGCGGACTGTTGCAGAATGTGGTCTGACCATTTCAATGTTTACTGACTGCTGCCATGACGACACCCACTGCGATCGATCGCCTGCTCGCCATCGAGGACCTCCGCCAGTTGAAGGCCCGCTATTGCCGCCTGCTCGACACCAAGCGCTGGCAGGACTTCCGCGCGCTGTTCGCCGAGGACTGTGTGTTCGAAGGCATGGGCAACCTGCCGGTGAGCGCCAGCGTGGACACCTTCGTGAACCATGTGTCCAGGCGCCACGCCCACACCATCACGGCGCACCATTGCCACACCCCGGAGTTCCGTTTCCTCTCGAGCGGCGAAGCCCGCGGCATCTGGGCCATGGAAGATTTCGTGGAATGGCAGGGAGTGGAACATGTGTCGCCCGACTGGGCCGGTTTCAAGGGCTTTCGCGCCTGCGGCCACTACGAAGAGGCCTACCGCCTGGGCGACGATGGGCAGTGGCGCTTTGCCTTCATGCGGCTCACGCGGCTGCGCATGGACGGCGTGCCGGCGGACTCACCCGCGCCGCGGGCGGGTGCACGCCAGGCCTCGGCGGACTGGTTGTAGGCCCTGGGCGGGCGACGGGTCAGCGGATCGTGACCTGCACCCGCCGGTTTCGGGGTTCCGACACCCCGTCCTTGGTGGGAACCAGCGGATTCTTCTCGCCATGGGATTCCAGCGTCAAGGCCGAGAATTTCATTCCCGATGCCTGCAGCCTGTCGGCCACCGCCCGGGCGCGCTGGGTCGAAAGAACCAGGTTGTTGTCGGCTCCACCCACGGTATCGGTGTGCCCGATCACCACCACTTCGACCACGGTCTGGGCGCCCCGGGTTCTCCATCGATTCAACAGTTCGGAAAACTGGATTTCCGATTCCTCGGTCAATCGCGTTCCACCGCTGATGAAATACAGCATGAAATGCTCGGGTGCGGCGGGTTGGGCCGCCTTGGCCGCGGAGAAATCGGCGTCCAATTGCGCGTTGGCCAGATCGGCCTTCACTTCCTTCCCATCGATACCGGCCACCTGGCCGGCGCGCGTGAGCACCTGGTTGCCCTGCGGTCCGCTCACGATCACCTGGCCCACCGCCCCATCGGGATCGGGGACCAGCACCACGTAGGAACGCGGAATGGTGGGCGCACAGGCGGCCAGCAACCACAGCGAAGCCAGCAGGACCGGCCACAGGCACCGGCGATGGAGGTTCTGCAATTCAGACATGGCGGACGATCCCTCTCTCTTCCAGATGAACTAGTATCGCCGCTGGCATATACCCCGGGGGGAAATCGGGGCTGGTCGAATTCGAGACGCCGCATGTCTTTGTGTGTGGCTTCCATCCAATGAGAGCGGCATGACATTAGACGACACCGAATTCCAGCGTCGGCGCGACGCATTGGCCATCTATCTCGGCGAGAACTTTCCCGGCATTGACCCGGACACGCTGCAATCCATTCAGGACAGCGTTCAATGGATTGAATTGAACGCGGGCGAAGTGTTGATGGCGCAAGGGGATGCGGGCGACGCGGCCTACCTCACCATCAGCGGCCGCCTGCGCGTGTACGTCGACACCGACGACGGCGTGCCCCGCATGGTGCGCGAACTGGGGCGCGGCGAGATCACCGGGGAAATCAGCCTCTACACCCACGCCCGACGCTCTGCCACGCTGGTGGCCATTCGCCGGACCGTGGTGGTGCGGCTGGACAAGGCGAGCTTCACCGCTCTGGTGGCGCGCAACCCGCAGGTGTCGATGGCGCTCACCCGCAAGATCATCGAGCGGCTCCAGACCCAGCACGATCGGCGGCCTCTGCCGCCACCGGTCACGGTGACGCTGCTGCCCATCACCACCGGTGTGGAGGCCACCGCCTTTGCGCAGCACCTCGCCGGGGCACTGAGCCCGTTTGGCCGCGTCTGCTGGGTGGAGGCCAGCCAGCCGCTGGCCAGGCTGGAAGAACTCGAGGCCGAACACGACTTCGTGCTGATGGTGGCCGACGCCGAGCCGAGCGACTGGACCAGGCTGTGCATCAGCCAGAGCGACGAGGTGCTGCTGCTGGCCGACGCGACCCAGCCGGCCGCGGTGCAACCGGTGGAAGAAATCTGCATGGTCAACCCCCCGCAGCGCAGCGAGGTGGCAGAAACGCTGGTGCTGCTGCACCCGGCCAACGTCCAATCGCCACGGGGCATGCGCCAGTGGCTGGAGCGCCGGCCTGTCGCCGGTCACGTCAACCTGCGTCCCGCGCTGGTGGGCGACATGGCCCGCTTGGCCCGCCTGATCAGCCGCAACGCGGTCGGCCTGGTGCTGGCCGGGGGCGGTGCGCGGGGCTTTGCCCACCTGGGCGTGTGGAAGGCGCTGGACGAACTGGGCATCGAGATCGACTGCGTGGGCGGCACCAGCATGGGCGCCGTGATGGCCGCCGCGATCGCGGCAGACCGGGGCATCCCCACCACCATGGAGGTGATCCAGCAGGCGTTCAAGATCAACCCCACCGGCGACTACAACATGCTGCCCCTGATCTCGCTCATCAAGGGCCGGCGCGTGCGCGCCATCATCGAGCGATCCATCGCTTCGCTGATGGGCGGTCCGGTGGACATCGTCGACCTGTGGAAAGGCTACTTCTGCATCGGCAGCAACTACTCCAGGGGCTGCGAGATGCAATGGCACAAGGGCGACCTGGGGCGCGCGCTGCGCGCCAGCATCGCCATACCCGGCGCACTGCCACCCGTGGTGATGGATGGTGAACTCTTCTGCGATGGCGGCACCTTCAACAACTTCCCCGCCGATGTCATGCGCAACATGCGCGGTGTGGGCAAGGTCATCGGCGTGGACCTGAGCGCGCGGCGTGCCCGCCGCCTCGAATTCGACGAGATGCCCAGCGGCTGGCAGGTCTTCTTCGACCGGCTCAAGCCGCGCGCGCGGCAGCGTTATCGCGTTCCTTCGCTGGTGTCGTACCTGCTCAACGTGTCGGTGCTCTACAGCGTGTCGCGGCAGTCGGAGTCGCGCAGGCAGACGGACCTGTACTTCAACCCCGAGCTCTACAAGTTCGGGTTTCTGCAATGGTCGCGCTTCTCGTCCATCGTCACCCAGGGCGACGCGCATGCGCGCGAGGTGATCGGCGCGCTCAGCCACCCCGAGAAGCAGGCGTGGGGCGTCCGCGAAAAGGCGTGAGCCCTCGGCGCGGTGGTCGCGCACGCGGGACTGGCGCATGAGAAGCATGCTGTCCCTGCGTTCGGTGGCCGCGTTGCTCAGCGTGGCCACCGCCGCGCTCGGCTTGCTCCTGGTGCTGACCGATCCGCTGGCCCTGCAGGCGCTGCGGCACCAGGGGTTTGACGAGTACCAGCGCTGGCAGCCCCGCGCGTTCGAGACCGTGCCGGTGAGGATCGTCGACATCGACGAAGCCAGCCTGGAGAAGATCGGCCAATGGCCCTGGCCGCGGACACGGCTGGCGCAACTGGTCGAGCAGCTCGGTGCCAGGGGCGCGGCCGTTGTCGGCTTCGACGTGGTGTTCGCCGAGCCGGACCGCACCTCACCCCGCCGCGCTGCGACCGAATGGGCTCTGTCAGCCGCCCAGGCCCGCGCGCTGGAAGGGCTGCCCGACCACGACGCCACCTTTGCCGAAGCCATCGCACGGCACGACGTGGTGCTGGGCTTCGCGCTGCGCAGCGAGCCCGCGCCAGCGTCTGCGCAGCAGCCTGCCCTGAAAGCGCCCTACCGCTATGTGTGGCTCGGCGAACCGAGCCCGCAAGCGCTCTACGCGTTTCCCAACGCGGTGACGCCCATGCCGGTGCTGGACGCAGCGGCCAGCGGCGCAGGTGTGCTCACCTTCGTGCCCGATGGCGACGGCGTGGTGCGACGCGTGCCCCTGGTGCTGGCGCTGGGCAACACACCCGTGCCCAGCCTGAGCGCCGAACTGCTGCGCGTGGCGCAAGGCGCGGACAACTACATCCTGCGGCGCGCGCAGGGCGAAGCGCCGGCACTCGCCGAGGTGCGCATCGGCCGGGCGAGCGTGCCTACCAACGCCCAGGGCGAGATGTGGCTGCACTACACCACCGAACAACCGCAGCGTTATGTGCCGGCGTGGAAGGTGCTGGCGGGCGAGGTGGACCCCGCCTTGCTCGAAGGGCACATCGTGCTGGTGGGCAGTTCGGCGCAAGGCCTGATGGACCTGCGCTTCAACCCCCTGGGCCGTGTGATGCCGGGGGTGGAAGCGCATGCGCAGGCGCTGGAGCAGGTGCTCTCCGGTCGGTACCTGAACCGCCCGAACTGGGCCGTGGCGGCCGAGGCACTGGCGGTGGTGGCCGGGTGCGTGGCGGTGGTCTGGATCGGCGCCTTCGTGCCTTCGCTGTGGGCGGCGGCCCTCGCGCTGGCGCTGGTGGGCAGCGTGCTGTGGGGTGGCTGGTCGGCGTTTGCGAACCACCGCCTGCTGCTGGACAGCTTCACGCCCGCGCTGGCCTGGGCGACGGCCTTCGTGCTGGCCAGCCTGTGCCGGCATTTCTGGAGCGAGCGCCGCCAGCGCTGGGTGAAGGAAGCGTTCTCGCGCTACGTGTCGCCCAACCGGGTGGACCACCTCATGAAGAACCCGGGACAACTGGAGTTGGGTGGCAAGCGCCAGCAGTGCAGTTTCGTCTTCACCGACCTCGCCGGGTTCACCGGCCTCATGGAATCGATCGATCCGGCCGAGGCCGTCACGCTGCTCAACCGCTACCTCGAAGACATGATCTCCATCGCCTTCCGACACCTCGGCACGCTGGACCGCATCGTCGGCGACGCGCTGGCGATCATGTTCTCTGCGCCCGTCGTGCAGCCCGACCACGCGCAGCGCGCGCTGGACTGCGCCATGGAGATGCACGCCTTCGCCACCGCCTACGCGCAGGACCTGCAGGACAAGGGCATCGCGTTCGGGCACACCCGCTTTGGCGTGCACACGGGCGAGGTGATCGTCGGCAACTTCGGCGGCAAGGCCATCTTCGACTACCGCGCGCTCGGCGACCCGGTGAACACCGCCGCGCGGCTGGAGAGTGTGAACAAGCACCTGGGCACGCGCATCTGTGTGTCGCAGGCCACGCTGTCGGCCTGCGCCAACGTGTCCGCGCGTCCCGTGGGGCAACTGGTGCTCAAGGGCAAGCGAGAGGCGTTGAAGGTGTTCGAGCCCTTGCCCGGAGAACTGCCATCGGGCTATGCGCCCACCGACCTCTACCAGGCGGCCTATGAAGCGGTTCGCGATGGCGATGCAAACGCACAGGCCCAATTCGAAAGCCTGTGCGAGCGCTACCCCATGGACCCGCTGGTGAACCTGTATTGCGCGAGGCTCGCGCAGAACGAACCGGGCGACCGGATCGTGCTCAGCTCCAAGTGAGCGCCGTCACTCTTCGACGACCTTCAGCATGAACTGCGTGCCGCGCACGCCGATCATTCCCGTGGGCGTCTTCACGGTCACGGCCTCGGGTTGCAGCTTGGCGATGACGCCCGAGACGTAGTTCAGCGTGCCCTTGCCCATGCGCGCACCCAGCTTGAGCTTGCCTTCGCCCGGCTCGTACAGGTACTCGTCCACGGTGAGCTCGGTGCTCGGCCCGAACGACATGAGCGTGTTGTCCTTGAAGATCACGCCCATGCTCGATTCGGCCGCGGTCTTGAGCGCGCTGCCCTGGTGCAGTGGCGTACCAGCCTGCGCCTGCACCACCTGGCCATCGGTGGTCACCGTGGCCGTGCCCTTCACGTTCTTCACGTAGCCCACGGGCGCCTTGTCCTGGGCGGTGGCCAGGCCCGACCCCAACGCCAGCGCCATGCCCAGGGCCATCGCCGCCAGCGAAACGGAACGGACTCGCGGGATCAGAGTGGGCGTCATGCTGGGGGCTCGGGGCAGGTGGAGGGAGGGGCGGCATCGCCCGAAATCTCCAAGCACAGGGCTCACCCGATGCGGAAATGCGACCGACGAACGGGATGATAAACGGTCTGACCGGATACTCCCACCACCTTTTTGGGAGGTTCGCAGGGGCGCGTTCAGATCGCCCGCGCAGAAGATGGGCCGACATCAGAACACCGAAAGCCCGGTGCGCGCCGCGAACAGTTCCAGCGCGTGCATGCCCAGCAAGGAGTTGCCGGTGGCATCCAGCGCCGGAGACCACACGCACAGACTCAGACGATCGGGCACCACCGCCACGATGCCGCCGCCCACGCCACTCTTGCAAGGCAGGCCGATCCGGAAGGCGAACTCACCGGCCGCGTCGTAAGTGCCGCACGTCAACATCAACGAGTTGATTCGCCGGGTCTGGCGTTCGGTCAGCAAAGCCTCTCCGTTGAACGGGTGCCGACCATCTCGGCAGAGATACCCCGTGGCGCGGGCCAGTTGGAGGCAGCTCATGCGCACGGCGCAGTGGTGGAAATACGCATCCAGCACCGCGTCGACGCTGTTGTCGATCTTGCCGAAGCTCTTCATGAAGTTGCCCAGCGCGAAGTTGCGAAATCCTGTTGCGGCTTCCGATGCCGCCACTTCCTCGTCGAAATGCACCGGCTCGCCGCACAGGCTGGACACCAGATCCAGCATGGCCCCTTTGGCATCGCCCTGGCTGACCAACCGGTCGGTGACGGCGATCGCGCCCGCGTTGATGAAAGGATTGCGCGGTGTGCCTTGCTCGGACTCGAGCTGGACCAGCGAGTTGAACGGGTTGCCGGAGGGCTCGCGCCCAATGCGTTCCCAAAGTTGCTCACCCATCGCCCGCATGCCCATCGTCAGGGCAAAAAGCTTGGAGATGCTCTGAATGGAAAAGGCTTTGGTGCTATCGCCCGCGTGCGCTTCTTCGCCCTCACACGTGCGAAGCGCGATGCCGAACTGTGCCGCCGGTACACGCGCCAGCGCGGGGATGTAGTCGGCCACCTGGCCTTGCTCACCCAGATGGGGACGCAGGGTGGCCACGATGTCGTCGAGGATGGGTTGGAACTGCATGGCGCGATTGTCCGTCAGCGTGTGCCTGCGCCCAGGTTTCTGCGGACGTTGCCGCGCAATCGGCTTCAACGTACCATCGACGGGCGATATGGTTGGACCTGCCGGCCCAAGCCGTTGAGCGGCGCTTGCTCGGCGTCAATGTCTGCGGGACCCGCCTTCCTTCCTTTAAAGGACAAACCGTGAACCACCGCGCTGCGCTTGCCTTGCTGATGACTCTTGCGCTGTCCACCGCTGCGCTCGCGCAGGAAATGGCGGCGCCCACCTACGCCCTCGGCGACCGTTGGACCTACCGCGAAACCGACCTGCTGACCAAGAAAGAGACCGGTCGCCTGACCGAGTTCGTCACTGCGGCCGATGCTGCGGAATATTGGATGGACTCGCAGCGGGGATCGCACACGATCTGGCGCGGCGACAGTGCCAGGCTCGTGCACCGCGAGCAGTTCCTGTTCGACGAGGCCGCACCGAACAAGCGGGGCAAGACGATCGCCACCAACGACGCCGGCTGCGTCTACCCCTGGCCCCTCAAGGTCGGCAGCAGGTGGGCATGTACCGAGGGGGTGACATTTCCCAATGGCTGGAAGCTGCGCTACGAGCTGAAGTTCAGTGTGGTGGCGGCAGTGAACGTCGAAACGCCCGCCGGGCGTTTCGACACGCTGCGCCTGGAAGCCGAAGGCTTTGCCACCAACGACACCAACAACACCGTCAGCGGGCACGAGCGGGTCATCTGGCTTGCGCCAGCGGTCAGGCGCGAGGTCAAGCATGAGATCCGCACGCGGCTGCGCAATGGGCAGTTGTTTCGTGTGGAAGGGCGTGAACTGACCGAGTTCAAGGCCGGCCCGGGAGGGTAGCCCCTTCAAGCCGCTCAATCGCCTGCAGCCTTCGATGCAGGGTGGTTTCGGCGTCGTGCTGCCAGTCACCGACGATCCTACTTGGCCGATCGCGCCAGTCTGGCCGTGTCACAGATGCCCACAAGCGGTCGACGCTCTTGACCACGGATTGATGGACAGCAAGGCGTGGTTCATCAAATTCACATCCGCCTAAGTGGGCTGGCCAACAGACGCGCCTCCTCGTCCCCCGAATACTCGTCTGCTGTGGAAGTCCGCGCCGACTGACGTCGCGCCTGCTTTGCGCACGCTGTCGACTGCCGGGGAGGGGCAAGTGGCCGTAGTCCCAACCATCCCTCCTCAGCGAGAGAATTTCCATGAAAGCTACGCTCATCAGCCCCCGTCCCTGGAAGTGGCTAGTCCCCCTGTTGCTGAGCTCGCTGGTCGCCGCCTGCGGAGGTGGCGATCCTGTGCTGGGTTTTGACGGGTCCGGGGGCACAACGCCAGGCGGTACGGTTGTTCCCGTTGTTCCCGTTGCGCCGCCCGGGGGGGCGTTTGTTCCTCTGGGTGTGGCCAGCACGTTCGGCGTGTTCGGCGGCGCAGCCGGCATGACCAACCAGGGCAACCTGACCCTCATTTCGGGCGACATCGGCACCACCGCAGTCTCGACGACCGTCACGGGCTTTCGCAACAACAAGCCAGGCTGTACCTATACGGTGGTGCCTGGTGTGGACGAAGGCGTGGTCTCGGGCAACATCAACACCGCTCCGCCTCCGCCCACGGGTCCGTGCGTGTCCGAAGGCACCGAAGACACGCGGGCCATCGCCATCGCGGCGCGCGCAGATGCATTGACGGCCTACAACACGCTCGCCGCACTGCCCGGTGGAACCGATCCCAGCGCAGGCAACCTGGCCAACCTGGTGCTTGCACCGGGGATCTACAAGGCGGCAGGGGGCACCTTCATGATCCAGGGCGGCAATCTGACGCTGGACGCCCAAGGCAATCCGGATGCGGTCTGGGTGTTCCAGATGGCCCAGACCCTCACGGTGGGTGGACCGGGCGCGGCCTTTCCGCAAAGCGTGCTGTTGACCAACGGCGCACAGGCCAAGAACGTGTACTGGCAGGTCGGGAGCGCAGCCATCATCAACGCCGGCGGCGGCGGCACCGTGGTGGGCACCATCATTTCCCAGGCCGGCGTGGTGTTCTCCACCGCAGGCAGCGTCATCCTCACCACGCTGGAGGGCCGAGCCCTCTCGCTGACCGCCTCCGTGACCATGGTGAACACGGTGATCAACGTGCCGGCTCCTTGAGACAGCGCGCGAACCCACAGCCCACTGGAGATCACATGAACACCTCACTCAACAAAGCCGCAGGTGCCTTGAGCCTGCTGACCCTGGCCCTGATGGTCCACACGCCAGCGATGGCGCAGTCCTCGGGCTGGTATGCCGGCGCCAACGCCGGTCGCACGGGTGCGGAAATCGACGATCCGCGCATCACCAGCGGCCTGGCCGCGCAGGGCTTCGCCACCACCTCGATCCAGGATCGGGATCGCAGCACCGGCTTCAAGCTCTATGGCGGCTACCAGTTCAATCCTTACATGGCGCTGGAAGGCGGCTACTTCGATCTGGGCAAGTTCGGCTACATCGCCAACACGGTTCCCTCGGGTACCTTGAATGGCGACATGCGCGTCAAAGGCCTGAACCTGGACCTTGTGGGCACATTGCCCATCACCGGCAAGCTCTCGGCGCTGGGTCGCGTCGGTGTGAACCACGCCCGGGTCAATGACCGCTTTTCTGGAACCGGTGCGGTCGGCGTGAGCAACCCGACGGCCCGTCAGAGCGATACCAACGTGAAGTACGGCATTGGCTTGAACTATGCGTTCAGCGAGACGCTGGCCATGCGGCTGGAGGTGGAACGCTACCGCGTGAACGACGCCGTTGGCAACAAGGGCGATGTCGACATGGTGTCGGTGGGGCTGGTGTACCGCTTCGGTGGCTCTGCGCCCCCGCCGGGAACTCGTGCCGCCGCGCCCGAGCCCATGGTGGTGGCAGCGCCTGCGCCCGCACCGCCTGTGGTCGTGCAGGCGCCACCGCCCACCCCGGCGCCGGTGGCGCCACCCACGCGTGTCACCCTCTCCGCCGAGTCGCTGTTCGGCTTCGACGCCGATGCCGTCAAGCCCGAAGGGCGCCAGGCGCTCGACCGTTTCGCCCGCGATCTGGCCGGTACCACCTACGGGTCGATCAGTGTGGAAGGCCACACCGACCGACTTGGCTCGGACAGCTACAACCAGCGCCTTTCGGAACAACGTGCCGCGGCGGTGAAGAATCACCTGGTCACTTCGGGCTCACTCGATGGCTCCAGGATCACCGCGGTAGGCCGGGGCGAAAGCCAGCCGGTGACCGCGCCCGGAGACTGCAAAGGCAATCAGCGCACCGCAGCGCTGGTGGCTTGTCTCCAGCCAGATCGGCGCGTCGAGGTGGAAGTGACCGGCACGAGATAGACGGGTCCTTCCCTTCGCATTGCGGATGGTTCTGCGGCACAGGCAGGCCTCCGCGGGCTGGCAGGGGCCCAATGCTTCCCTGCGCCACGCGTGTCGATTCTGGTGAGGCCGATCGTCCTGGCGGGTTTACACCTGCAGCCAGGTTCGGCGTCGTGAGTGCCTTGCCGGTTGCGTCGGTCGCATGGGCATCAGGGAAGCCGTTTCCTACTGCACGAAGTTTCCACCGCTTGTTCCATTCGTTGACTAAAGTTCTAAGCCATCGAGCGTTCACTCAGGCACGCCATTTGCCGCCACATGCGGCCTCTGGCGGCACCGAGTCGCCGGGGCTTCAAAGGCAACACGCAACGGCAGGCAGTCCAAAGTGAACCTCACTCAACTATTCGACATGGAGTTAAAGCGGGCCCGCACCGATGAGCGCCCGAGCATCGACCTTTTGTACGCCGATCGTCAGGGCAAGCAGCTTGGTATGGGAGGGAACATGAGCAGCACGGAAAGAGGCCGCACCAAGGTCCTCATCGTGGACGACAACGAAGACGCAGCCAACATGCTGGCGGGAGCCATGCAGTTCTACGGCTATCAGACAGTGGTGGCGTTCAGTGGCGCGGGTGCACTGAAGGCCATTGGCGGCAAGCTGCCTCAGGTGGCCATCCTGGATCTGGGCATGCCGGACATGTCGGGCCTGGAACTGGCCCAGCGCTTGCGGGCCATGCCTGCGAGTGACGACCTGCTGTTGATCGCGCTGACGGGTTGGGGACAGCAGGAGGCTGGAGAAGCGGCCCGCATCGCAGGGTTCGACAGCCACTTCGTCAAGCCGGCAGACCCCGGCAGCTTGAGTGCCTTGATCGATGAAGAAGCCTTTCGGCGTCGCGTCGCGGGGCGTGTTTGACGACGATCGCCGGGTCTTCGGGGACGGTCTGGACCTCAATGCCCGAACACGGCCCGCGCAGTCGCCATCATTCGCAGGCGATTCGTTGAGTTGATGGAGGGCGTGTGAAGCACACGCATGTCCATCAGGAACACATCTCCCGCCCGCCCGCACATTTCCACCAGAGAGATGCCGCGATCGAGGAGCTGTGGTTCCAGTGGGTCGGGCGTGTTTCTGAGCAGCGCGCGAAGTGAAGGGGCATGCACGGCCGATGTCCCGGGTGGGTGATCTTGTGGGCGATGCGAGCCAGCCAGCGCCAGCGTGGCGCCACCGCGCGGCGCCACGTCGTCCAGCAGGAAAAAGGCCTGAATGCCCGGCAGCCGGTGTGGTGGATCGGCCGAAATGTCCACATGCCAGTTCAGTCCCTTCAGCGTCCATTCGCCCTGGCGAGGGGGCGAGAGCAGGAGTTGCGTGGGTTGAAGCTGAGGTGGTGAAGGCAAGGCGCCCAGTCGCGTGATCGTCTCGATGAGCGCAGGCGTCACCAGGGCTTCGTGCAGATCGGGCACTTTCACCATGGCGGACAGCTTGCCGATCTGCTGGAAGGCGGGCAGGCCGTGCACAGACTTCGGCACGCCCTTTCCGCCGGCTGCCCGCTTGAGTTCATCCAACAGCGTCTGCCTGATGGTTGCCATCCGCTTCTTCGGGTGGAAACTCTCCAGTTGCAGGTAGCCGTGAATGGAAAAGGATTCGACTTGAGTGGTTCTCAAAGCTCCGTCCGCAACCGCCAGATCTCCGGAAACAGCACCACGTCCAGCATCTTGCGCAGGTAGCTCACGCCACCCGTGCCGCCCGTGCCGCGCTTGAAGCCGATGACGCGTTCCACGGTGGTGACGTGGCGGAAGCGCCAGAGGCGGAAGGCGTCTTCCAGGTCGGTGAGTTCTTCGCCCAACTGGTACAGGTCCCAGTGATCCTTGGGGTGCCGGTACACCTGCAGCCAGGCTTGTTCCACATCGTCGCTGGCTTCATACGGTTGGGTCCAGTCGCGCTGGGTGTGGCTCTGCGGCACAGGCAGGCCACGGCGGGCAAGCAGGCGCAGGGCTTCGTCGTAAAGGGATGGCGCTTCATACGCGGCCTTCACCACGGCCAGCCGTTCGGCGTTGTGCTGGTGGGGCTTGAGCATGGCGGCGTTCTTGTTGCCCATGGCAAATTCAATGCAGCGGTACTGGTGGCTCTGGAAGCCGCTGCTTTGCGCCAGGTAGGGGCGGATGGCGCTGTATTCGGGAGGCGTCATGGTGGCAAGCACGTCCCAGGCGTGCACCAGCTGTTCCATGATCTTGGAGACGCGCGCGAGCATCTTGAAGGCGGGTTGCAGTTCGTCGCCTGCGATGTGCGCGATGGCCGCCTTGAGCTCGTGCAGCATGAGCTTCATCCAGAGTTCGCTGGTCTGGTGCTGCACGATGAACAGCAGCTCATCGTGCGCGGGCGAGAGCGGCTTCTGCGCGTTGAGGATGGCGTCGAGGTTCAGGTAGTCGCCGTAACTCATGTCGCGGCTGAAATCGAGCTGCGCGCCCTCCTGGTGGACGATGTCTTCGGATTTGTTGTGGGGGCACATGGTTGATTCTGTTGACGTTGGCTGGATGTGGTCTCCGTTCGCCGTGAGCTTGTCGAAGGGGTTGAGTGGGTGAGGGCTTCGACAGGCTCAGCCCGAACGGTATTTGGGCTCAGTCCGAGCGGTATTTGGGCTCAGTCCGAGCGGCATCAGGTGACTGCGTGTTTGGTGTTGAATTCGGGGCGTTGCCATTCGCCGCTTTCCAGCACCTGGCGCAGGTGCTCCACGGCGGTCCACACGTCTTCGAAGCCGATGTAGAGCGGGGTGAAGCCGAAGCGCAGGATGTCTTTCGAGCCCGTTCGTCCTGAGCCTGACGAAGGATCGCCTGCGCGGTAGTCGCCCACCACGCCGCGAGCGATGAGCGCCTGCACGATGGCGTAGGCGCCTTCGTCGCGCGTGAGGCAGACCTGGGAGCCGCGTTGCGCGTGCCCCAACGGCGTGGCCAGACCCAGGCCGTGGCCCTGGCAGCGTTCGTCCACCAGGCCGATGAACAGGTCGGTG
This sequence comes from Hydrogenophaga sp., assembly GCF_051858985.1. Classification (GTDB taxonomy): domain Bacteria; phylum Pseudomonadota; class Gammaproteobacteria; order Burkholderiales; family Burkholderiaceae_C; genus Hydrogenophaga. The sequence goes on from NZ_JBHYGM010000003.1 coordinate 704,435, forward strand.
AGCGCGAGCGATTTCTTTCGCAGTGCGGCCATGCCGCCGAGTTCTTCAGACGCCAGCAGCGTGTCCACACCGCATTCGAGCGCGGCGAGGCTGATCATGGGTTGGGTGCCGCACTGGTAGCGCGCGATGCCGGGGGCGGGCCGGTAGTCGGGTGTGAAGTCGAACGGCGTGGCGTGACCCCACCAGCCGGCCAGGGGTTGCCAGAAACGTTCGGCGTGGCGCGGGTTCACCCACACGAAGGCGGGCGCGCCAGGGCCGCCGTTCAGGTATTTGTAGCCGCAGCCCACGGCGTAGTCGGCGCCCGCGCCGGTCAGGTCCACTGGCACCGCGCCGGCGCTGTGCGCCAGGTCCCAGAGCATCAGCGCGCCCGCTGCGTGCGCGGCGGCGGTCACGGCGGGCATGTCGTGCATGGCGCCGGTGCGGTAGTTCACGTGCGTGAGCATGAGCACGGCCACGTCGGCGGTCAGTGCCTCAACGATGCCGTGGGGCTCCACCAGCACCAGTTCAAAACCGCGTTCCTTGCAGAGCGCTTCGGCGATGTAGAGGTCGGTGGGGAAGTTGCTGCGCTCGCTCAAGATGCGTTTGGCATTCGGTCGGTCGGCGGCGGCCAGGGTCATCGCGGCCGAGAGCACCTTGAAGAGGTTCACCGACGTGCTGTCGGTGGCGACCACGGTGCCGGGATCGGCGCCGATCAACCGCGCGATCTTGTCGCCCACCTTGCGCGGTTGCATGAACCAGCCGTTCTTGTTCCAGCTCTGGATGAGGTCGGCGCCCCATTCGCGCGTCACCACGTCGGCCACGCGGGCAGGCGCGCTGCGCGGCATGGCACCGAGCGAATTGCCGTCGAGGTACAGGGTGCCTTCGGGAATCAGGAACAGGTCCCGCAAGGGGCGCAGCGGGTCTTGTTCGTCGAGGGCCTGGCAGTCTTGTTGGGTGGTGGTCATCTTCAGAGTTCTCGCAGCACGGCGCGCACGGGGCTGGCGTCGGCGGTGGTGAGTTTCAGGGGGAGGGCGATCAGCTCGTAGTCGCCTTCGGGCACGTCGTCGAGCAGCAGGTTCTCCAGCACGCGCAGGCCGCGACGGCGGATGGTCTGGTGGCTGGGCAGGGCTTTGCTGTCGGCGGGGTCGATGCTGGCGCTGTCGATACCGATGAGCAGCACGCCCATGTCCGCGAGTTGCTCCACGGTGTCGGCGGCGAAGGCGGGCAGGGCATCGTCGAAGCGGTCTTGCGGTTGTTGTTGGTACACACGGAGCAAAACGCGCGGTGGCAGGTCTTTCAACGCATGCGCGATGTGCTCAGGCCTCACCAGCGGGCCGCAGCCGATGGCGTGGATCACGCGGCAGGGGCCGATGAACGCGTCCAGCGACACGTCGCCGATGGCGGCGCCTTCGGGGTCGTAGTGCAGCGGCGCGTCGGCGTGCGCGCCCACGTGGGGCGAAAGCGTGATGGCACTCACGTTGACCGGGCAACCGGGCCCGATGGTGGCGGCCCAGGCTTGTGAATAGGCCGTGTCGCCCGGAAAGACCGGTGCGCCGGCGTGCACGGCAGGAGAGATGTCCCAGAGTTTTTTCATGGAGCGGTGAAGGTAGCACCGCGAAAAAAAGCGTGGTGTCGGTTAATCCCAACAGGCGGGAAAAACTTCAGAACGCGCTGACCACCGGCGGCAGGCCGTGGCGCTGGCGCGCGCGGGCGCAGGCGTCGCTGCCTTCCTCGAATTCGCGGCAGGGCGAGGGGCGCCATTCGTAGATGCCGCAGGTGGCCTGGTGCCCGACTTTTCCAGTGAGCGCGGCGCAGCGGGGTGGCGAATGGTCGGTGCCGCGCATCCGTGTCAGGGTGTCGTTGACTTCCACCGCCAGGCCTTCGGGCACGCTGCCGCCCATGGCCTGTGTTTCGTGCACGGAGAAGTCGACGCGGAAGCACGCGCAGCAGGCGCCGCAGGTGGTGCAGGCGCTCATGCGTCGGCCTTGCTCAAGGGCGGTGCGCGGTACACCAGCACCTTCAACGCGCGTGCGGGGGACGCGTCGGCAAACGACACAGGGTTGGGCAGTCGCTGCTCGAAGATCAGTTCCGGCGCGCACTCGCGCATCTGCTCCATCAGGAAGGCGGTGCTCAGCTCGGGCGCGTTCAGGCACAGCAGCACCTGGCCGTCGGGCCGCAGCAACTCGGGCAGGCGACGCATGAGGCGGGCGTAGTCCTTGGTGGCGACGAAGCTGCCCTTCTGAAAGCTCGGCGGGTCGACGATGACCAGGCCATAAGGCCCGCCGCGCGTGATGCGGCCCCAGGTCTTGAAGATGTCGTGGTTCAGAAAACTGGCGCCGGCCGTGAGGCCGTTGAGCGGATGGTTCTGCTGGCCCAGGGCCATGGCGCCGCTGCTCATGTCCACGTTCACCACCTGCTTGGCACCGCCCAGCAGCGCCACCACCGAGAACGCGCAGGTGTAGGCAAACAGGTTCAGCACCTTGTGGCCTTGCGCGTGTTCGCGCACCCACTGCCGGCCTTCGGCCATGTCGAGAAACAGGCCATGGTTCTGGCCTTTCTGCAGGTGCACCAGGTAGCGCGCGCCGCGCTCGGTCACCACGTGCGGCTCGGGCACGCTGCCGGCCATCAGGCGCGTCGTGGGCTGGCTGTCGTGCCGGCACTGGAACACCCAGTTCAGCGGCTCACCGGGCGCGATCTGCGCGCAGCGCGCCGTCAATGCGTCGTGGATGGTGGCGAGTGCTGCATCAGCCACCGGCTGGAAACTGGTGAACAGAAACGCCGGCGGGAACGCATCGAGCGCCCAGGCTTCGCAGCCCGGGTGCAGCCCGCCCCGGCCGTGGAAGATGCGCCGCGCATCGCTCGACGGCTCGATGCGCGCGATGGCGTCGAGCAGGGCCTGCATCAGGCCAGGCGGCCGAGCAGCAGGTATTCCATCAGCGCCTTCTGCGCGTGCATGCGGTTCTCGGCTTCGTCCCACACGACCGACTGCGGCCCGTCGATCACCTCGGCGCTCACTTCTTCGCCCCGGTGGGCGGGCAGGCAGTGCATGAAGAGGGCATCGGGCCTGGCCGCGCGCATCATGGCTTCGTCCACACACCACTGCGCAAAGGCCTTGCGACGCGCTTCGTTCTCGGCCTCGAAGCCCATGCTGGTCCACACGTCGGTGGTCACCAGGTCGGCGCCGGCGCATGCTTCACGCGGGTCCTTGAAGACCTTGTAGCAGCCGCGGTCCTGAATGCCCGCGAGCACCGGGTCCACCTCGTAGCCGCCCGGCGTGCTCACGTGCACGGTGAAGCCCAGCATCTCGGCGGCCTGCAGCCAGGTGTTGGCCATGTTGTTGCCGTCGCCCACCCAGGCCACCACCTTGCCCTTGATCGAACCTCTGTGCTCGATGAAGGTGAAGATGTCGGCCAGGATCTGGCAGGGGTGGAATTCGTTGGTGAGGCCGTTGATGACCGGCACGCGCGAGTGCGCGGCAAAGGCTTCGATCTTGCTCTGCTCGTAGGTGCGGATCATCACCAGGTCGACCATGCGGCTGATCACGCGGGCGCTGTCCTCAATGGGTTCGGCGCGGCCCAGCTGGCTGTCGCCAGTGGTCAGGTGCACCACCGAGCCGCCCATCTGGTACATGCCGGCTTCAAAGCTCACGCGGGTGCGCGTGCTCGCCTTCTCGAAGATCATCGCCAGGGTTCGGTCGGGATCGGCGAAGGGCTGGTATTTCTCCACTGCCTTGAATTTGCGCTTGATGAACGCGGCGCGCTCGAACACGTAGGCGCATTCGCTGGCGTCGAGGTCCTTGAACTGCAGGTAGTGCTTGATCGAAGTCATGGCGAGGGCGTCATTCGGCGAGGAAGGCGTGGATCAGCGGCAGCAGGATCGCCGCCACCTCGTCGGCCTCGGCCGTGGTCATGATGAGCGGCGGCACCAGCCGGATCACGCTGTCGGCCGTGACGGAGAGCAGCAGGCCAGCGTCGGCCGCGCGCTGCGTGAGCACGCCGCAAGGCTTGGTGAGTTCGACGCCGATCATCAGGCCCTGGCCGCGAATTTCCTTCAGGCCGGGCTTGCCGGCCAGGCCTTTTTCCAGCGCGGCGCGCAGGTGTTCGCCCACACGCGCGGCGTTCTCCATCAGGCCGTCTTCTTCCATGATGCGGATGGTCTCCACCCCCGCGCGCATGGCCAGCGGGTTGCCGCCGAAGGTGGTGCCGTGGTTCCCGGGCTGGAAGATGTGGGCGGCCTTGGGACCGGCCACCACCGCGCCGATCGGCACGCCCGAGCCCAGGCCCTTGGCCAGGGGCATCACATCGGGCACGATGCCGGCCCACTGGTGCGCGAACCACTTGCCGGTGCGGCCCATGCCGCACTGCACCTCGTCGATCATGAGCAGCCAGTCGTTGGCGTCGCACAGGGCGCGAACGTCCTTCAGGTACTGGGCGCGCATGGGGTTGATGCCGCCTTCGCCCTGGATGGTCTCGAAGAACACCGCCACCACGTTGGGGTTGCCGGCGGTGGCCTTCCTGAGCGCTTCCACGTCGTTCTGCGGCACGCGGATGAAGCCTTCCACCAGCGGGCCGAAACCGGCCTGCACCTTGGGGTTGCCCGTGGCCGACAGGGTGGCGATGGAGCGGCCGTGGAAGGCCTTTTCGTAGACCACGATTTCCGGACGCTCGATGCCCTTGTCGTGCCCGTACTTGCGCGCCAGCTTCAGAGCGGCTTCATTGGCTTCCAGGCCGGTGCTGCAGAAAAACACATTGGTCATGCCCGAGCGCTCCACCAGCATCTGGGCCAGCACTTCCTGGTTGGGCACGTGGTAATAGTTGCTGGAATGGATCAGTTTGGCAATCTGGTCCTGCAGGGCGGGCACCAGTTTGGGGTGGGCGTGTCCCAGGGTGTTGACCGCAATGCCGCCCAGTGCGTCCAGGTATTCCTTGCCATTCGTGTCCCACAGACGGCAGCCACGGCCATGCGACATCGCGATCGGCAGGCGGCCGTAGGTGTTCATCACGTGGGGCGAGGCAACGGGATTCAGGGCGGCGTTCATGCGGAGGCTCCGGTGGGAAAACGGCGAATTCGCCAGAAAAAGAAGCGGCTCAACGCAGGTTGAGCCGTCGAAGGGCGATTTTAGGGGCAGTGCCGGGCATCATCATTGCTTGTTGGGCATCGCTGCCATGCCCGGTGGCCCGTGGTCCAGGGCGCGGGTAATCCCTGAGCTTGAGTCTTATATAAGATAGAATACCTGCCGGCCACCGACGTGCGAGCGATCCTCGTGCGCCGGGGTCCTTCTCCCAGCAGGCCCTCCATCCGAAGGCTTCTCCCCCGATGGTTTCACCCACAGCCAAACAAGTCTTCATTCAAGGCATCACCCAGGATGGACGCACGTTTCGCCCGAGCGACTGGGCCGAGCGCCTGGCTGGTGTGATGAGCCCTTTTCGCCCCGGCGGCGCCAGCCCGGGCAGCCACCTGAGCTATTCCCCCTGGTGCGTGCCCAACACCATCAACGGCGTCAAGTGCGTGGTGGTGCATGTGGACCTGAAGGAAGCCGAACCCATGGCCTGGGATTTCGTCATGCACTTCGCCCGCGACAACCGCCTGCAGGTGGCCGAGGCCTGCCTGATTCCAGAAAAATAGCCCATCCCGCTCAAGGACACCGCGAAACTGGCTTTGCCAGGCCGCTGGTGTCGCCCCCAGCGGGTGACGCGCGCAGCGCGGCGCGGGGGGAACTCAGAAAACAGAAAAGCCGTCTTGCGACGGCTTTTTTGCTTTTGCTGGCAGCGCACCGTTTCAAACGGCGGACCGTGAGGTCCGGGCTGGTGGCCTGAACAAGTCAGGCCGGGGGGTGTCAGGTGGCAGCGGGTGCTGCAATGCCCTTGACCTTGGCCGACAGGCGGCTCTTGTCGCGTGCGGCCTTGTTCTTGTGGAAGATGCCCTTGTCGGCAACGATGTCCACGACCTGCTGCATCTTGGCGAACAGTTCGGTGGCCTTGGCCTTGTCACCGGTCAGAACGGCTTTTTCAACGTTCTTGACGGCGGTGCGGTATTTGGAGCGCAGCGAGGTGTTGGCTGCATTGAGCTTGACGTCCTGGCGGGCGCGTTTGCGGCCGGAGGCCAGGCGGGGGTTCTTTTTCTTCGGCTTGGTTGCCATGGTGAAGTTCCTTCAGGTGTTTGGGATGATGCCAGCAAAGCCCGCGATTTTAGCACGGGCAGGCATTCAGGCAACCCAGGCCGCCCGGGCGTGGAGGCCGGGTCGTTACACTCGCGCCGTGACCCTGTTCAAGTCCGCCTCCCTGGTTTCCCTGCTGACCCTGGCCTCGCGCATCACGGGGCTGGTGCGCGAACTGCTCATGGCGGCCACATTCGGCGCCAGCGCGCTCACCGACGCTTTCAACGTCGCCTTCCGCATCCCCAACCTGCTGCGCCGCCTGTTCGCCGAAGGGGCGTTCAGCCAGGCTTTTGTGCCGGTGCTGGCCGGCGCGCGCGAAAAAGACGGCGACGACGCCACGCGCCATATGGTCAACCAGATCTCCACGGTGCTGGCCTGGGCGCTCACGATCACCACGGTGCTGGGTGTGCTGGGCGCTCCTTGGCTGGTGTGGGCCATGGCCAGCGGCCTCAACGACCAAGGTTTCGACTCGGCCGTGGTCATGACGCGCTGGATGTTTCCGTACATCGCCTTCATGTCGTTCGTGGCGCTGTCGGCCGGCATCCTGAACACCTGGAAGCGTTTTGCCGTTCCCGCCGTCACCCCGGTGCTTCTCAACGTGGCCATGATCGCTGCGGCAGCCTGGGGTGCGCCCTGGTTCGGCTCGATGGGCATCGAACCCATCTACGCCATGGCCGGCGGGGTGCTGCTCGGCGGCGCCCTGCAGCTGGGTGCGCAGATTCCCGCGCTGCGCCGCCTGGGCCTGCTGCCGCGCATCAGCCTCCGGTGGTCGGGCGTGAAGGCGGCCTGGAACCACCCTGGCACGCGCCGAGTCACCACGCTCATGCTGCCCGCGCTGCTGGGCGTGAGCGTGGCGCAGATATCGCTGCTGATCAACACGCAGATTGCATCGCACCTGGCGGTGGGCAGCGTGAGCTGGCTGACCTACGCCGACCGCCTCATGGAATTCCCGACCGCGCTGCTGGGCGTGGCGCTGGGCGTGGTGCTGCTGCCGCAGCTGGCGGCGGCCAAGGCGGCGGACGACTCCGCACGCTACAGCGGCCTGCTGGATTGGGGGCTACGCCTGGTGGTGCTGCTGGCCGTGCCCTGCGCGGTGGCGCTGCTCACCTTCGCCCAGCCGCTGGTGGCCGTGCTCTACCACTACGGCGCCTTCACCGAGGCCGACGTGCAGCGCACCGCCACGGCACTCATGGGCTACGGCGCCGGCCTCATCGGGCTGATCGCCATCAAGGTTCTGGCGCCTGGCTTCTATGCGCGCCAGGACATTCGCACGCCGGTGATGATCGCCATCGGTGTGCTGGTGCTCACCCAGTGCCTGAATTTGGTGCTGGTGCCCCGGCTGGGGCACGCCGGGCTGGCCCTGGCCATCGGCATCGGCGCACTGGTCAATGCCCTGCTGCTGCTTGTGGGCTTGCTGCGCCGTGGCGCTTACAAGCCGTCACCCGGCTGGCCGCGCTTTGCCCTGCAGGTGGTGGCCGCCAGTGCCCTGCTGGCCGTGTTCCTGATGTGGGTGGCCACCAGCGTGAACTGGCTGGCCTTCGACGGCCAGGCGCTGCGCCGCGTGAGCCTGCTGACGCTGTGCGTCTTCGGGGGTGTGTTGGTGTATTTCGTCACCCTCCTGCTGGCGGGATTGAACTTGCGCCAGTTCCTCAGAAAATGACGTAATCTGCGGCTTTCGCGCGAACGCCCACCATGTCCTACCCCTACGACATCCCCGAGGCCAGTCCGCTCGGCTATTTCGCCGCCCTGGTGGGGGACGATGAGGCCTTGCCGCTGTTCGAGGCGGCCACGCCCATTGCGCAGGACGAGTACCCGGACCTGGACGTGCAGCAAGTGCTGGGCGACGTGGACCAGATGCTCGCGCGCATTCGTCGCCGCTGCGCTGCCGACGCGGGCCCACTGCAGCGGCTGCGCACACTCAACCAGTTCTTCTTCCGGGACATGGGTTTTGGCGGCAACGTCAACAACTACTACGACCCCGACAACAGCTACCTCAACGCGGTGCTGCGCACGCGCCGGGGCATTCCCATCTCGCTGGCGGTGCTGTGGCTCGAGCTGGCGCACGGTCTGGGCCTGAAGGCGCGCGGCGTCAACTTCCCCGGACACTTCATGGTGAAAATCAACCTGCCCAACGGGCAGGTGGTGATCGACCCGTTCACCGGTCAGTCGCTCAGCCGCGAAGACCTGTCTGAACGGCTCGAGCCCTACAAGCGCCGCAACGGCCTTGTGGACGACTTCGACGTGCCCGTGGGCCTCTACCTTCAGGCCGCCACGCCGCGCGAGATCCTGGCGCGGCTGCTGCGCAATCTCAAGGAAATCCACCGGACGCAGGAAGACTGGTTGCGGCTGATCGCGGTGCTCGATCGCCTGGTCATCCTCCTGCCAGAGGCCTGGTCGGAGTACCGCGACCGGGGCCTCGCCTGGGCCGAGATGGGCGACCTGCGCCTCGCGGTGACGGACCTCGAAACCTATGTGGCGCACGCCGACGACACGCTGGACCGTGAGGCCACCGCCCAGCGCCTGCAGGAACTGCGAAGGGCCATGAACTGACGTGTCCACGCTGAGCGGGACTCCAACATGAAGCGGCTGATGCTGGTGGGAGCCACCGGGCTGGTGGGCAGCCATGTGCTGCGGCTTGCGCTGGCCGATCTGTCGGTGGAGCAGGTCGTGGCGCCAACGCGCAAGTCGCTCGTCCCGCACCCGAAGCTGCTCAATCCGGTGGTCGACTTCGGCCAGTTGCCACAGGACGCGGAATGGTGGCGGGTGGACGCGGTGGTGTGCACGCTGGGCACCACCATCCGTGCGGCCGGCTCGCAGGCCGCTTTCTACAAGGTGGACCACGACCACCCGCTGGAGGTCGCCTACCTGGCGCACCGCCATGGCGCGCGCGCCTTCGCCCTGAACTCCGCACTCGGAGCCGACACCGGCTCCCGGGTGTTCTATTCGCGCACCAAAGGCGAGATCGAGCGCGACCTGCAGGCCGTGGGCTACGCCTCGCTGACGCTGGTGCGCCCGGGCCTGATCGGCGGAGCTCGCCAGGAAAGCCGGCCTGCCGAACAGGTCGCGGTGCGCCTTTCCGGGTGGCTGCAGCCCCTGCTGCCACGGCGCTACCGGGTGGTGCCCGCAGAACGCATCGCGCACCACTTGCTGCAGGCGGCGCTGGCGGGCGCACCGGGCGTGCACGTCCTGCCTTCGGAAGCGCTGCTCTGATCGCCTGGGGCTTTGGACTACCCTGGGGGGTGGCGCCGATAGAATCCAGGGCTGGCACCGCCGATGTGCATTCGCCGTGCCGATGCACCACCCAGCCCATGTCACGCATCTTTTCAACGATCTTTCCCTTGCCACGGGCAGCGTCTGCCCTGGTCTGCCCATGAGCACCGGGCCCGCACCCATGAAGCAGATGGCGCTGGACATCGGCCTGGCGTCGGTGCCTTCCCTGGCGAACTTCGTGCCCGTGGGCAACGAGGCAGCCCTGGAACATCTCCAGCTCTGGACCAGCAACCTCACCCGTTCGCCCGTACCCACGTTTCTCTGGGGTGCGAGCGGGTGCGGCAAGACGCATCTGTTGCGCGCCACGCGCGAAGCCCTTCGCGAGCAGGGCGGACGCGTGGGCTGGATGGACGCCGGCACGCTCGACCCGGGTGAGTTCGATGACCAGTGGGATGCGATCCTGCTCGACGATTGCCATCTCTACACCGCCACCCAGCAGGCCGCCGCGTTCAACTGGTTCGTGAATGCCCAGAACCCGGCCCACGGGCCCTCACGCTGGGTGCTGGCGGCGGCCACCTGCCCACCCGCCGACCTTCGGCTGCGTGAAGACCTCCGCACCCGCCTGGGCTGGGGACACGTGTTCCAGGTGCAGCCGCTGGGCGAGGCGGAGCGCCGGGCCGTGTTGCGCAGGTCGGCCGACGAGCGCGGCGTGTTCCTGGGCGACGAGGTGATGGATTTCATGCTCAGCCGTTTCTCGCGCGATCTATCCAGCCTCATGCAGTTGCTCGAGCGGCTCGACGCCTACGCCCTGCGCACCCAGCGCACCATCACCATTCCCTTGATCAAGTCGATGCTGGAAAACGAGTCCCCATGAGACTGGCCCTTTTCGATCTGGACCACACGCTGATTCCACTCGATTCCGACCACGCCTGGGGCCAGTTCACCGTGGAGCTCGGCTGGCGCGACGCCGAAGCCTTCTCCAGGGCCAATGACGGTTTCTACGCCGACTACAAGGCCGGCACGCTCGATGTCCACCGCTATGTCCGGTTTGCCATTGATGCGGTGCGCGAGCAGGGCCGGGCCGAGGCGGCGCTGGCGCACCAGCGCTTCATGCGCGACGTGATCCGCCCCGCCATGACCGAGGCAGCCATCGACCTCGTGCGCGCGCACCAGACGGCGGGGGATCAGGTGGTGATCGTGACCGCGACCAACGAATTCGTCACCCGGCCGATTGCCCAGGCTTTCGGTGTGGACGAGCTCATCGCCATCGAACTGCAGACCGACGAACGCGGTGAGCCCACGGGCGACATCCGGGGCGTGCCCTCGTTTCGCGAGGGCAAGGTCGCGCGTGTGGAACAATGGCTGGCTGCGCGCGGGCTGGACTGGTCGAACGTGCAGCACAGCACCTTCTACAGCGATTCCATGAACGACCTACCGCTGCTGGAACGCGTGCACGAGCCCGTGGCCACCAATCCGGATGCCCGGCTGCGCGCCTTGGCCCTTGAACGGGGCTGGCGCATATTGAACCTATTCGAATGATCAAGAAATTCATCAACAGGCTGCTGGGCAAGGGCGATGCCAGCAGCACCAGCCGCGCGAACCCCTTCGGCAAGCGCGAAGACGTGCCGGCCAGCGTGCACGGCATCGACCGCTCCCTGGTTGACCAGCGCGCGCTGGACGTGGTGCACACGCTCAAGCAGGCCGGTTTCGACGCCTACCTCGTCGGCGGCGCGGTGCGAGACCTGCTGCTGGGCCTGCGGCCCAAGGACTTCGACGTGGCCACCAGCGCCACGCCCGAGCAGGTGAAGGGTCTGTTTCGCCGTGCCTTCATCATCGGTCGGCGTTTTCGAATCGTGCACGTGGTCTACGGGCGTGGACGTGAACATGAAGTGATCGAGGTCTCCACCTTCCGCGCCTACATGGACAACGCCGCCGCCGAACAGGTGGCCGGCAACGAGCGCACCAGCAAGGGCGAACTGGCTGGCATGAAGCACGCCGTGGACGCCAGCGGGCGGGTGCTGCGAGACAACGTCTGGGGTCCGATCGAGCAGGACGCGGCCCGGCGCGACTTCAGCATCAACGCCATGTACTACGACCCGGAAACGCAGACCGTGGTGGATTTCCACCACGGCATCCGCGATGCCAAGAAGCGCACCCTGCGCATGATCGGCGACGCTGCCACGCGCTACCGCGAGGACCCGGTGCGCATCATCCGCGCCGTGCGCTTCGGCGCCAAGCTCAGTCCGCTGGGCTTCACATTCGACCCCAAGACACTGGGGCCGCTGGCGTCTTCGCACACGTTGCTGGCCGATGTGCCACAGAGCCGCCTGTTCGACGAAATGCTCAAGCTGCTGCAGACCGGGCACGCGCTGGCGAGCATCGAACAGCTCAAGGCCGTGGGCCTGGGCAAGGGCATCTACCCCCTGCTCGATGTGGTGGTGGAACGTGCCGACGACGAGTTCGTGAAACTTGCGCTGCAGGACACCGACCGACGCGTGGGCGAGAACAAGCCGGTGGCGCCCAGTTTCCTGCTGGCCTGCGTGCTCTGGGCCGACGTGCGCAAGGGCTGGATGCAGCGCCTGCAGCCGCGCCCGGGCCAGCGCGCACCCGCGCCCATTGCGGCCCTGCAGGAGGCGGTGGACGACGCGTTCGACGCCCGCGTGGGCGACGTGTCGGGCCGCGGCAAGCTCGGCGCCGACATGCGCGAGATCTGGATGATGCAGCCGCGCTTCGACAAACGCGTGGGCACCTCGCCGTTCAGCCTGGTCGACCAGCCGCGTTTTCGCGCGGGTTTCGACTTCCTGCGCCTGCGCGCGCAGGTGGGCGAGGTGGAGGAAGAGCTCTCCCACTGGTGGGAAACCTTCAGCACCGCCAGCGATGCCATGCGCGAGGACATGGTCGATGCGCAGCGACGCGAGAACCTGGCCAAACCCGGTGCCGGCAAGGCCCGGCGCGTCAAGCGCACCGAAGCCGACCATCCCTCCAGCGAGCCCGCGGCCGATCCACGCTTTCGGGCCACGGACGAAGAGGGCGACGACGACGGGCCGTCGGAAGACAGCGCAGAAGTCGTGCCCGCGGACGGCTCGGCACCGGCGAAGAAACGCCGCCGTCGCCGCCGCAAGCCGTCTGGCGCTGGACGTGCCGAAGGCGGTGCCGGCGAGCCTGGCCCCATCGACTGAAGCCCCGTGCCGCGCGCCGAAGTCACGGCCTTTGTCGCGCTCGGCGCCAACCTGGGTGAGCCTGCGCAGGCGTTGCGCGACGCCCTGGCATCGCTCGGCACCACGCCCGGCGTACGGGTGGTGAAGGCCTCCCGTCTTTATCGCACGGCACCCCTGGACTCCAGCGGCCCCGACTACATCAATGCGGTCGCCGAAATCGCCACCGCACTCTGCGCGCCCGCGCTGCTGGATGCCATGCAGGCCATCGAGCAGGGCGCGGGCCGCGAGCGGCCCTACCGCCATGCGCCGCGCACGCTGGATCTTGACTTGCTGTTGTATGGCGCAGGCCGTATCGCTTCACCCCGCCTGACCGTACCGCATCCCCGCATGTGGGAACGAGCCTTCGTGTTGGTACCGCTGGCGGAGATCGCGCCGGCGCTGGTGAGTGCGGTGCAACGGCAGGCCGTGGCGGACCAGGTGGTGGTCACCGCAGATCCCTAGGCGGCGCACCCACCCGGGCGCAATGCCGGTGGTAGTCGCGAAGGCGGTCTGCCGAACTGATGCGTTGCAGCACGCTGTGGTGCGCGCCGAGGTATTCGACTTCACCCTTGACGACGACGTGCACGATCAGCTCTTCGGTGCCGGTGGCTTCCCACCAGTCCACGTTGCCAGCGGGTTCGTGGATGTATTCCCCGGCGCGCACCACGCGTCCGTCGTTGAGTCGACGCTCTCCGGCCAGGTTCAGGGCATGCACTTCGCCGGTGTGACGGTGCAGCCCCAGCCGCACGCCGGGCAGCAACCGCATCAACTCGACCCAGCCCGCACCTTCAGGGAGGAAATGCACGGGCAGCGACCACTTGCCTTCTCCCTCGGGGATCCAGGTGTCCAGGCCGGCCCTGTGCATTGCCGCGGCCACGGTGAGATCAGCGTGTCTCATGGTGACGCCTTTCATTGGTCTGGATGCTGGTGGCGGCACTCCTGCGTCCTGCCGCCGAAGCCGTAGGCGGTGGCCCGCACGTCCTGCACGTAGACGTAGCTCTCGTGGTGCAGGTCACCCAACAGGTGGGCGAATGCCTGGAACGCCGCTGACACGTAGGCTGCCTTCTCGGCCTTGGTGTTGGTCTCGTCCACCACCTTGACGTCGAAGTAGAAGCTGGACATCTTCAGTTCGTCCAGCGACTGCCCACCGACGAACCAGTCCCGGGGATCGACATAGTCGATCGTCACCGCCGTAAGGTCGCGGCGTTTGCCCAGCACGCGGCTGGTGAGTTCGAGCAGTGTGTCGGTGATGCGCGCCGACAGTTCCGGTGTGCGCTTGGCCGACACCTTGACGTTGAGGATGGGCATGGCTGATTTCCTTTCGTGGTGGAGTGCCGCCACTTTAGGAAAAGCGGCGCGATGCGGAAATGCCGCCGCGCCATAATTGGTTTTGCTCCAGACGCAAAGGCAATGCCATGAAGAATTTCTTGCCCGACCCTGCCGATCTGCGCTGGCTGGTCCGTTCAATGGACCTGGGATCGTTCTCTGCGGCCGCTCGAGAGCTGGACGTCGCGGTTTCGGTCGTGACGCGGGGCGTGGATCGCCTGGAGGCGGGCTATGGCGTCACGTTGCTGCGCCGGTCCACGCATGGCTTGTCGGCCACGCCCGAGGGCGCTGAACTGGCGCAGGAAGCGCGCGACCTGCTGGAACGCTTCGATGACATCGCATCGGCGCTGTCCCGACAGCACAACCGTGTTGCGGGGGCTGTACGGCTCGCTTCGAGCCAGGAAATCTGCGAACAGTTGATCGTTCCTCAGATGGGACGACTGCGCGCCCTGCACCCCGCGTTGCGCATCGAACTGGTGGCAGAGGACCGCGTCGCCGATCTGGTGACAGATGGCATCGATGTGGCGCTTCGCACCACCGTGGGCAACAGCGAAGCGGTGGTGGCACGGGCGCTCGGGTCGTTCGAGCGCCGCCTGTACGCCGCGCCCGCGTACCTGCAGCATCACGGCGTCCCCGAGGTGCCCCATGACCTGCACCAGCACCATGTAGTGGCACATACCGCGCAGGGCCCTGCCGTCACCTGGGCGTTTCGCAAAGGCGGGCGAAAGGTGGACGTCACCTTGAGGCCGGACCTGGCAGCAAGCACGTCGGCCCTGGTGCACCACGCCCTGGTGGCGGGCGCCGGCGTGGGCATGCTGTCGTGTCCGCTGGCAGCGGCTGACGTGGCTCAGGGGCGGCTGGTGGAGGTTCTGGCGCCCTATGCTTCAGCCGTTTCGCACACGATGTACGCCGTTTCGCTGCCCGGCCGGCGCGGCGCTGCGCGGGTACGGGCCGTCGTGGACTTTCTGCGAGACACCGCTCGCAAGCAGTGGCATCTTTCCTAGGGCGCGAGCCGTTCGCGCAACCAGCCGCCATCGGCCTGCGCGGTGTAGCGCAGACGGTCGTGCAACCGGCTCTTGCGACCCTGCCAGAACTGCCATTGCTCCGGCTTGAGCCGGTAGCCGCCCCAGTGTGGCGGTCGCGGCGGGCGCAACAGGAACTGGGCGCCGTACTTCGCGGCGTTGGCCACCAGCACGGAGCGGCCCTCGATCACCTCGCTCTGCGGGCTGGCCCACGCGCCGATGCGGCTGTCCAGCGGCCGGCTGTGGAAGTAGGCGTCGCTTTCCTCGTCGCTGACCTTTTCCACCACGCCTTCGATGCGCACCACGCGCTCGAGCTCGACCCAGTGGAACTGCAAGGCGGCAAACGGGTTGCCGGCCAGATCCTGTCCCTTGCGGCTCTGGTAGTTGGTGTACCAGACGATGCCGCGCTCATCGAGACCCTTGATCAGCACCACGCGCGTGCTCGGGCGCAGGTCGTGGCCCACGGTGGCCAGCGTCATGGCATTGGGTTCGGGCACTTCGCTGCGGATGGCTTCCTGCAGCCATTGGTCGAACTGCTTCAGCGGGTCGGGGTGCGAAGCCGACTCGCTGAGTTCGGCTTTCTCGTAGCTCTTGCGCAGGTCGGCGATGTTCGTGGACGGGGTCATTGGCTCAGTATAGGAGGCGCCTCGGGTTCGGCCAGCTTGAGCAGCTTCTCCAGGGCGTGGTCGTGGATGCCGTGGCGCAGCAGGCCTTCGAAGGTCTGGCGGGCGTAGTCCAGCGTGGTGCCGTAGCGCCCGCAGGACGTGGAAAAGATCTCGCGGTAGCGCTCGTCGCTGAGCGTGCCGGTGTGGCTCGGGCTGTGGCGCGAAAGCGTGAACGCCAACGCACTGACCGGCCCCTGGGGTGTGTGGCATTTCAGCCAGCGCGGGTCGTACACCGGGTTGGGCATCTCGCGCGCCCACAACACGGGCATGAGTGCTTCCACCTGTTCGTGAGGGACGCGCAGCGCCAGCCCGGCACAGCTGCCGCCCGCCATGAGGGCGAACACGAGTCCCGGACATTCGTAGGTACCGCGGTTCACGCGGCTCCACATCTCCAGACAGCGGTGGTAGCCCTGCACGCGCGCGGGGCGCTGTTCGGCAGCTTCGAATTCCGGTCGCCACACGAGCGACGCATAGGCAAACACCCAGAGGTCCGGACGCGGCCCCTGCGCCCGCCATTGCGCCAGGGTGTCGGCCAACATGCGCGCACCGTCTCGCAGCGCGGGATCGCGTGGCGGTGTCTTCAATCTGTCGCGAGGGGGCATTTACAATCGTGCGCTGTTTTTGACCATTATTCTTCACGGAGTTGCCCCATGTCTTCTCAGGACGACGAACCCGAGTTCCGCGTACTGGCCTTCGTTTTGATGATTGCCGTCGTGATCGCCATCGGGCTGGCCGTGGCCTTCGGCATCCAGAAGGCGCGCGGCACCGGTTCCCCCGGCATGGCGGCCGCCGCCCCGGCCGCTGCCGCCGTGGCCGCACCCATGGGTGACGACGCCAGCGTG
Organism: Hydrogenophaga sp.; assembly: GCF_051858985.1. Lineage (GTDB taxonomy): Bacteria > Pseudomonadota > Gammaproteobacteria > Burkholderiales > Burkholderiaceae_C > Hydrogenophaga. The sequence continues at coordinate 720,833 of NZ_JBHYGM010000003.1, forward strand.
GTGGTGGAAAACGGCGTGGTCAAGTTCTACTTCGCCTCCGGCAAGGCCGATCTGGCCCCAGGCGCTCTCGATGCGCTGGCCGACGCGATCCGCGCGGCCAAGTCGGGCATGCGCCTGACACTGTCCGGTTTCCACGACGCCACCGGCGACCCGGCATTCAACGCCGAACTGGCCAAGCAGCGCGCCATCGTCGTGCGCGACGCGCTGGTGGGTGCGGGTGTGGCGGAAAACGCCATGGAGCTGCGCAAGCCCGAGCAGACCACGGGCACGGGGGCCAATGCCGAAGCGCGCCGCGTCGAGGTGATGATCGCCCCTTGAGCCCAGGGGCTCAGGGCGTCCGGGCCTTCTGCGCCTGCTGGGCGTCAGGCGGCGCGGCGACGTCGTGAATCAACGAAGGCGGGATCACGTCGAGGCCGCTGTCGCGCGAAGTCCGCCGCCGGAACAGCTCGGTGCGCGCCAGCAGGATGGTGGTCACGGGCACCGTCAGCGACAGGAAGATGATGATCAGCCAGGCGTTCAGCGCCAGCTTCTCTCCCTGCACGGAGAAATAGATGATGGTGGCCAGCGTGACGCACCAGGCCGAGATGCTGAAGGCCAGTGCCGGCGGGTGCATGCGCTGAAAGAAGCTCTTGAAGCGCGCCACGCCAATGGCCGCCGAGAGCGTGAACACACCGCTCAGCGCCAGCAGCAGCGCCACCGACCATTCCACCCAGACCGGAAGTTGGGCGCTCATTCGATCACCTCGCCACGCAGCAGGAACTTGGCCATGGCCGCCGAGCTCACGAAGCCAAAGATGGCAATCAGCAGCGCGGCCTCGAAGTACACCGCGCTGCGGTAGCGGATGGCCAGCACCATCAGCATCAACATGACGATGGTGCAGATGAGGTCCATGGCCAGCACGCGGTCTTGCGCCGACGGACCGCGAAACAGTCGCACCAGCGTGAGCCCCATGGCCAGCGAGTAACACGTCAGCGTGAAGACGATGGCGGAGAACAGCACCGTGCTCATTCGAAGATCTCCATCAAGGGTCGCTCGTAGCGCTGCTTGATCAACTCGATCTCTGCCTCGCCGTTCTGCAGGTCGAACAGGTGAACCATCAGCGCGCTGCGGTCCAGCGCCAGTTCGGACCAGATGGTTCCTGGGATTACGCACATGATGGCCGCTAGCACGGCCAGGCCATTGGGATCGCGCATGTCCAGCGGGATCACGATGAATCCGCCCTCAGGCACCCGGCTGGTGGGGGCCAGGGTGCCGCGCAGCACGCGCAGGTTCGAGGCAATCACGTCCGAGCCCACGTGCATCAGCAGGCGCAGCGCGGTCATGGGGTGGCTGAAGCGCACGGGTGTGGGGCGCAGCGAATGCGTGAGGTAGGGCACCAGCCAGGCCAGCAGGATGCCCATGAGCCACTGGCCTGGCCCGAAGCTGCCGTTGAGCAACATCCACATCGCCAGCAGCGCGAGCGAGAGGATGGGTGAAGGAAAGATGCGTCGGATCATCGGCTGATTCCCGGTGGCGGCACGCCCAGGCGCTCGGCGTTCGTGGGCGTGACCAGGGGGCGCGCGGCGAACACGGCGTCAATGTAGCCGCGCGGGTGGTAGAGCGCAGCGGCGGTGGCGCTGGTGTAGCGCATCACGGCTTCGGCGCGCACGGTGAAGATCACGCACAGCGCCACGAGCAGGGCGATCGGCAGGAATTCGACCACGCGCAGCACGGGTGCGGGCCGGTCTACCGGCGTCCAGAAGAACCGGATGCCGGCGCGCGAGAGCGCCACCAGCGCGAGCAGGCCCGAGAGGATCAGCAGCCCCATGAAGATCCAGCTCGCGGTGGTCACCGTGCTCGCCGGAGACGCCAGCAGCGTGGAGAGCATGGCGAACTTGCCGACGAAGCCCGAGAGCGGCGGCAGGCCGGCGAGCAGCAGGGTGCACACCACGAACGCCATGCCGAGCAGGGCGGTGGACGCCGGAATGGCTCGGCCCACCAGAGGTTCCTCGTCCTCGTCCAGGTTGGCGCCGTGCAGTTCGAGTTCGGCCATCGAAAACGGCAGGTTGTCTTCCTCGTCCTCGGGCGCGCGTTCCCGCTCGGGATCACTCTGGCGCGAGCGGTCCAGCAGTTCGATCAGCAGGAAGAACGCGGCCACGGCAAACGTGGACACCGGCAGGTAGTAGAGCGCGGTGGCGGTGACCTCCGGCCGGGCGAGTCCCAGCACGGCCATGATCGTGCCGGACGACACGATGACAGCGAAGCCGCCGAGGCGGGCCGGGCGCTGGGTGGCCATCATGCCGATGGCACCGAAGGCGAGCGTGGCCATGCCGCCCCAGAGCAGCCATTCGCTGCCGAAGCCGGCTGAGTCACCGGCGTCTTCCGAGAAGAGCAGGGTGGAGAGCCGCAGCAGCACATAGATGCCCACCTTGGTCAGCAGGGCGAACACGGCCGCCGATGGCGCGCTCGCGCTGGCGTAGGCGGGCACCAGCCAGAAGTTGAGCGGCCACATGGCCGCCTTGGCGAGGAAGGCCACGGCCAGGATGGCGCAGCCGGCGTGCAGCAGCACGCGGTCGCTCGCGGCCACTTCCGGAATGCGGGTGGCGAGGTCGGCCATGTTGAGCGTGCCGGTGACGCCGTAGAGGAGGGCAGCGCCCACGAGAAACAGCGAGGACGCGGCGAGGTTGATCGTGATGTAGTGGAGCCCGGCCTTGACGCGAGCCGGCCCCGAACCGTGCAGCAGCAGGCCGTAGGACGCGGCCAGCATGACCTCGAAGAACACGAACAGGTTGAACAGGTCGCCGGTCAGGAAGGCGCCGTTCAGGCCCATGATCTGGATCTGGAACAGCGGATGAAACTGCGCACCGGCCTTGTGCCAGCGTGCCAGCGCAAACAGGAACGCCATCAGCACCACCAGGGCGGCCACGAAGATCATCAGCGCCGAAAGGCGGTCGAGCACCAGCACGATGCCGAAGGGCACATCCCAGTTGCCGGGCAGGTAGACCCCATAGTCGCTGGTCTGCACATCGTCCTTGGCCCAGAACAGCAGGAGCACCGCCACCACCAGGTTGGCGATGGTCGCGAGCAGCCCGAACGTGGCCTTGATGCGGTGCCGTCGTTCGCTCAGCAGCATGAGCACGCAGGCGGCCACCAGCGGCAGCAGGATGGGCACCGCGATCAGGTGCGGCATGAGGGCGTCGGCCAGATCGATCATGGGCGGCCGTCCTCATCGTCGTCACGACCGTCCACATGGTCGTTGCCCGAGAAGCCCCGCTGCGCCAGCATCACCACCAGGAACAGCGCGGTCATGGCAAAGCCGATGACGATGGCGGTGAGCACCAGCGCCTGCGGCATGGGGTCGGCGTAGTTCAGCAGATTGGGGGCGATGCCCGGCAGCAGCACGGGTTCGCTGTCCACGGCCAGGCGGCCCATGCTGAAGATGAACAGGTTGACCCCGTACCCCAGCAGGCACAGGCCGATGATCACCTGGTAGGTGCGGGGCCGCAGCATGAGCCACACGCCGCAGGTGGTGAGCACGCCGATGGCGAGCGCCAGAACGATTTCCATCAGCGCTCTCCTGGAATCTGACCGCCGGCGCCGCGCACGTCGGAACTGACGCGGCGGTGTCCGCGCACCGACTGGTGCCCGAGCGCCGTGAGGATGAGCAGGGTGGCGCCCACCACCAGGGTGAAGACGCCGATGTCGTAGAAAAGGGCGCTGGCCACGTGGATTTCTCCCAGCACGGGCAGGTGCAGGTGGGCGGTGTGCGTCGTGAGGAAGGGATAGCCGAGCCCGATGGCTCCCAGGCCGGTGGCGGTGGCGATCAGCAGGCCGGCGGAGATCCAGCGCACCGGCAGCAGGCGCATGTTGGCTTCGACCCACTGCGTGCCCGAGACGATGTACTGCAGGATGAACGCGGTGGACACCACCAGGCCGGCCACGAAACCGCCGCCGGGTTCGTTGTGGCCGCGCATGAACAGGTAGACGCCGATCACGCCGGCAATCGGCAGGATCAGGCGGACCAGCACGGCGGGCACCAGCAGGTAGCCACGCGCCGTGTCGGCCACGGTCTGTGCGTTCACCAGGTCGGTGGCCAGGTCGGCCGGCAGGGCGCGCTGCTGGGCCGGCAAGTCCATGCTTTCAGGCGCTGGGCGGAATCGCCGCAGCAAGGCATAGACCGTGAGCGCGACGATGCCCAGCACCGCGATCTCGCCCAAGGTGTCGAAGCCCCGGAAGTCCACCAGCATGACGTTGACGACGTTGGTGCCGCCGCCCTCGGGAACGGCCCGATCGAGGAAGAACGGCGAGATGCTTTGCGGGAAGCTGCGCGTCATGACCGCATACGAGAGGGCCGCCATGCCGCAGCCCGCGGTGAGCGCGAGCAGCAGGTCGCGGCTGCGCCGCAGGCGGGTGCGCACGCGCGTGCGCAGCGGCAACAGGCGGTCCACCGCTTCCGAGCGCTTGGGCAGCCAGCGCAGGCCCAGCAGGATCAGCACCGTGGTCACGGCTTCCACCGACAGTTGCGTGAGCGCGAGATCGGGCGCAGAGAACCAGGCGAACGTGACCACGGTGACAAGGCCCGCCACGCTCATGAGCGCCAGTGCGGTGAGCCGGTGGTACTTGGCCTGCCACGAGGCGCCCACCGCCGCGCCGATGCCGACCATCCACAACAGCGCGAACATGGGTGAGAACGGCAGCGAGGGCCGGTCGCCGACCGCCAGCCATTCGGTGACATGCACCACCCGCACGCTGACGAACGCTGCGATCACCGTGACGCCCATCAGCAGCAGCACCTGCATCTGCAGGCGGCGCGTGCCCAGAAGGCGCAGGGCCTTGCGGCTGGTGGCGGTGAGGAGGGCCAGCAGGCCTTCGAAGACGCGCTGGCCACTGACCAGGCTGAGCAGCGGCGTGCGGGTGATGCGCCCGTCGGCCAGGCGCGCGCGCAACAGCAGGTAGAGCGCGATGCCGCCCGCCATGGCCAGCAGGCTCATCCACAGCGGAAGGTTGAAGCCGTGCCAGACCGCCAGATCGAACTCCGGCAGCATGCCGCCCACCACGGGTGTGGCCGCGGTCGTGAGGATGGACTGGATGGACCACTGCGGCAGCACGCCCACCACCAGGCACACCAGCACCAGCAGTTCGATGGGCACGCGCATCCAGTGCGGCGGTTCGTGCGGCATGCGCGGCAGTTGCGCGCAGGTGTCGGGGCCGAAGAACACGTCGACGATGAAGCGCAGCGAGTAAGCCACGCTGAGCGCGCCCGCGATCACAGCGGCCACGGGCATGAGTTGCTGGAACCACGGCGCGGCGTTCACGAACACGGCTTCGGTGAAGAACATTTCCTTGGAGATGAAGCCATTGAGCAGCGGCACGCCCGCCATGGCCGCGCCGGCCACCATGGTGAGCGTGGCGGTGATGGGCATGTACCGCCGCAGGCCGCTGAGGCGGCGGATGTCGCGGGTGCCGGTCTCGTGGTCGATGATGCCCACCGCCATGAACAGCGAGGCCTTGAAGGTGGCGTGGTTGATGATGTGGAACACGGCGGCCACGGCGGCCAGCGGGCTGTTGAGCCCGAGCAGCGTGGTGATGAGTCCCAGGTGGGAGATCGTGGAATACGCGAGCAGGCTCTTGAGGTCACGCTGGAACGTGGCCGCGAAGCCGCCGATGAGCAGCGTGATGAGCCCCGAGCACGTGACGATCCAGAACCATTCGTCCGTGCCCGCGAGCGCAGGCCACAGGCGGGCGAGCAGGAACACACCCGCCTTGACCATGGTGGCCGAATGCAGGTAGGCCGACACGGGGGTGGGCGCGGCCATGGCGTTGGGCAGCCAGAAGTGAAACGGGAACTGCGCGCTCTTGGTGAGCGCGCCCAGCAGCACCAGCACCAGCGCCGTGCTGTAGAGCGGGTGGTCGCGAATCACTGCACCCGCACCGAGCACGACGTCCAGGTCGTAGCTGCCCACGATGTGCCCGAGCACCAGCACCCCGGCTAGCAGGCACAGCCCGCCGGTGCCGGTCACCGTGAGTGCCATGCGCGCGCCGCGCCGCGCGTCCTTGCGGTGGTGCCAGTAGCCGATGAGCAGGAAAGAGAACACGCTGGTAAGTTCCCAGAACACCACCAGCTGGATGAGGTTGCCCGAGAGCACCACGCCGCTCATGGCGCCCATGAAGGCCAGCAGCAGCGAGAAGAAACGCGGCACCGGATCGGCCGGCGACATGTAGTAGCGCGCGTACAGCACCACCAGCGCGCCGATGCCCAGCACCAGCATGGAGAACATCCACGCGAAGCCGTCCATGCGCAGCACGAGGTTGAGTCCCAGCGAGGGCAGCCAGGTGATCTCCTGCCGGATCACCACACCCGTGGACACCTCGGGAAACAGCATGGCGGCCTGCACCGCGCAGAACAGCGCAATGGCGCCGGCCAGCGTGGACTCGGTGTTGCGCGCGTTTGAAGGCAGCAGGGCAGCGATCAGGCTGCCCAGGAATGGGAGAAGAACGAGGGTGAACAGGGGCAGGGTCATCGCCGCCCGAGTTTACGGTGTGGAGGATGCAACTCCGCAGCGCGTGGCGCTGCCGGTTTCTCCTGCATCAACGCAGGCCTGCGCCGCCGGCGTTCTCCGTGCGCTGGATCAACTCGATCTTGTAGCCATCGGGATCGGTCACGAAGGCGATCACGGTGCTGCCGCCCTTTACAGGGCCGGCCTCTCGCGTCACGTTGCCACCGGCGGCCTTGATCTTCTCGCAGGCCGCGTAGGCATCGGGCACACCCAGTGCAATGTGGCCATACGCCGTGCCCATGTCGTAGCTTTCGGTGCCCCAGTTGAAGGTGAGTTCGATCTCGGCCTGCGCCGGGTTGCCTTCGTAGCCCACGAACGCCAGCGAGTATTTGTACTCGGGATTCTCGGACGTGCGCAGCAATTGCATGCCCAGCACCTGGGTGTAGAAGTCGATGGAGCGCTGGAGGTTGCCCACGCGCAGCATGGTGTGGAGGATTCGCATGCGCGCTATTGTGCGGGCATCTCGAAAACCAGGCATGTCGTCGTGGCATGCGCGTAGAGCTTGCCGTCCGCCCCGACAATGCGGCCCTCTGCAGTGGCCAGCTGCCGTCCGGCGTGCACCACGGTGCCGATGGCCCGCAGCGGTCCACTCTTCAACGAGGCCGCGCGCACGATGTTCACGCTCAGCTCGGCCGTGGTGTAGCCGCGACCCGCCGGCATCACCGTGTGCACCGCGCAGCCCACGGCGGAGTCCAGCAGCGTGGCGTACCAGCCGCCGTGCACCGAGCCCAGCGGGTTGTAGTGCTTGAGCTGGGGTGTGCCCTGGAACACCGCGCGACCCTCGCCAATCTCCACCAGCGAGAAGTCCATGGTGTCGGCGATGTGCGGATAGGGCGCCTTGCCCTCGAGCATCGCCTGCATCTGTTGCATCCCGGTCAGGCCGGCAAAGGCCTCCCGGCTCGCCAGGCCGGGGCCGGCCCCAGCCTTCATGCGCTGCACGGTGGCGTCGTACTCGCGGTTCCAGAGCGCCAGGGTTTCTTCGGTCGTCATGGTGCTTGTCCTTCTGTTTGCAGGTGCAATCATTGTAGATACAATCATGAAATGACATCCGACACCCAGGCGACAACCACCAAGCCCTCGGGCTGTACCAATTTCAAGTTGCGCCAGCTCACGCGGCGCGTGACACAGCACTACGACCAGCACCTCTCGGCAGCAGGCCTGAAGATCACGCAGTACTCGCTGCTCACCCATGTGGACCGGCTCGGTCCGCTGGCGCCTGGCGAGCTGGCCCGGCGCATGGACATGGGTGCCTCCACGCTCACCCGCAACCTGCAACCGATGGTGGCCGCCGGGTGGCTGGAAATGGGCGCGGGCCATGACGCGCGCAGCCGCCTCGTGCACATCACCGAAGCCGGGCTCGAGATGCGCCGGCAGGCGCAGCGCCGCTGGAAGGCCGCGCAACTCTCGCTCAACGACAAGCTGGGCCCGGCCACGGTGGCCGCCCTTCACGATCTGCTGGACCAGGGCCTGGCGGCTTTCCACGAAGAGGACACGCATGAAGACTGACACCCACTCCCCGGTCCGGCCCATGGTCTGGTGGCTCGTGCTGCTGGCGGCTGCGGGTGCCTTTGCGCTCACCATGGGCACGCGCCAGACCATGGGCTTCTTCCTCTCGCCGCTGAACACGTCCACAGGCCTGGGCGTGGGCAGCATCAGCCTGGCGTTCGCGTTCGGGGCAGCTCTGGTGGGGGCTCACGCAACCGTTCGCAGGTGCCGTGGCCGATCGCGTGGGCGCCGGACGCGTGCTGCTGGTGGGCATCGCGCTGGTGGCGCTGGGCACGTTCATCACCCCGTTCATGACGACCACCTGGGGCTTGATTCTGGCCATCGGCGTGCTCGCAGCGGGCGGCGCCGGCATGGCCGGGCCCTCGGTGCTGATGGCGGCCACCGCGCGGCTGATACCAGCCGAGCGCCGGGGCATGGCCACCGGCATCGTCAACGCGGGAGGTTCGTTCGGGCAGTTCGTCATGGCCCCCGTGGCTGCTGCACTGACGCTCGGTCTGGGCTGGGCCAGCGCCCTGCAGGTGCTCGGGCTCATCGTGCTGCTGGCGCTGCCGGCGGCCTGGGTGCTGCGCGGGCCAGGCCCGGCCGCCAGAGCCGGCGCTGCCCCTGCGCCCGTGGCCCTGCCCGCGCGCCAGGCCATCGCCATGGCCCTGAAGAACCCCAGCTACCTGTTGCTGTCGGCCGGGTTCTTCGTCTGCGGCTTTCACGTCGCGTTTCTGGCCACGCACCTGCCCGGCGTGGTCGCGGCCTGCGGGCTGCCCGCGCCCGTGGGTGCGTGGGCGCTGGGCATCATCGGCCTTTTCAACATCATCGGCAGCCTGGCCATGGGCTGGGCCGTGGGGCGCTGGCGCATGAAGTCGTTGCTCTCGCTGGTGTACGCCACGCGCGCCATTGCTGTGCTGGTGTTCCTGCTCGCCCCCAAGACCGAGGCGGTCATGCTGATCTTTGCCGCCGTGATGGGCCTGACGTTCCTGTCCACCGTGCCACCCACCGTCGGCCTCGTGGCCAAGTTCTTCGGCACCGGCAACATGGCCATGCTGTTCGGCATCGTGATGCTGTCGCATCAGGTGGGCGGTTTCCTGGGTGCCTGGCTGGGTGGCCAGGTGTTCGAGGCCACCGGCAGCTACGACTGGGTCTGGTACATCGACATCGTGCTCGCCGTGGGCGCGGCGCTCATCCACCTGCCCATCCGGGAGGCGCGCGTGGTGCGGGCGCAACCGGCGTGATCGCGGCTCATGGCTGCCAGCCGCGCGCGATCAACGCATTTTCTTCACCGTCGTCCAGCGCCGGGCCGCTCACGCGCTTGCGCAAGAAGGCATCGGCGGCTTCGTGCTGCCGCTCGCTGGCGGTCTGGTAGGTCGAGGGCCCTCCATCGGCCTGGCGATCTTCGGCGAGCAGGAATTCCAGCTGCCAGTCGCCCCCTGGAGTGCGGCAGGCGATGCCCAGTTCATCGCGCGTGCCGCGCGGCGTGCTGCGGTTGAACTCGCGACAGTGGCCGCCCCCACTCCGCTCGAAGCTGGCCAGCACCTCCACCGCGCCACTGGCCGTGCGCAACACGCGCCCGCTGGGCGAAACCTCGAGCGCCAGGGCGAGCGAGGGGTCTTCCACCCGCTGGCCCTCGCGCAGGCTCCAGCGCACCTCTTCCGAAGGTTGAAGCAGCTGCCAGCCGAGCACACCGCCGACCAACAGCAGCATCACCGAGGCCAGCGCGGTCCAGCTGCGCCGCCCGGGTGCCATGCCAAAGAATCGCCACAGCCACGGCGTGCCGGGGTGCCCCGCGCCGCCCGTGGGGGGCCGCTGCACCCGCGGGTCGGGCGCGCGCCAGATCGAAGCGATCAGCGACGGCGGCACCGGCTCCAGCAGCACCGCATCGAAGCTGCGTCGCGCCAGTTCACCGCTGTCCACCAGCGCCTGCAGGCGCTCACGCAGCGCTTCGCTGTCGGCCAGCGCCTGCTCCACCTTGGCGTAGTCCGACTCGGGGAGTTGTCCGTCGAGGTAGGCCATCAGGATGTCGTCATCGATGTGCATGTCAGTCTCCTTTCCCGGAGAGTGCGTCGGCCAGCTTGATGCGCGCACGGGCCAGCCGGCTCATGACCGTGCCCGCCGGGATGCCGAGCGCCTGCGCGGCTTCCTGGTAGGTGAGGCCGTCCACGGTGACCAGCATGAGCACCTCGCGCTGGTCCTGCGGCAGGCGAAGCAGCGCACCGCGCACGGCGCGCAGTTCGCTGCGCCGTTCCACCACCTGCCGGCCGTCCTCGCCCATCTGCTCCGGGATCGCGTCGCTGTCGGCATCGGTCTTGTGCCGCTGGCGCGCGCGGTAGTCGTCCAGCCAGTTCGTCTGCACGATCCGGAACATCCAGCTCGCCAGACTGGTGTCGGCCTGGTACTGGTGCCAGCGCTCCAGCGCCTTCAGGCAGGCCGACTGCACCAGGTCGTCGGCCTGCTGGCCGTCGCGCGTGAGCCCGTGGGCAAAGCGGCGCAGGCGTGGCAGCAGGCTGATGATCTGGGCGCGTGGATCTTCTTCAGGCATGGTGTTTCGGCAGACAACGTTTCGCGCACGGGTTTATTCCGCGGGCTGCGGAATACCCGACACCCAGGCCGCGTTGTACGCTATGCCGATGTTGCCCTAAAGGTCCGATCACTCGCATGCCTTCTCCCTCTGCCTGGCGCCGCGCGCTGATCCTGCTGGTGTTCCTGCACGCGTTCGCGCTGGGGACCTTGCCGTGGACGGACCATGGCTCGGGGGTGGCCTGGGCGCAATCGGATGGCGGTGACGATGGGGATGACGGCGACGACGGCGACGACGGGGATGACGGAGGCGGCTCCAGTGGGGGTGCCAGCGCCGACGGCGGCGGCGTAGACGCCGGCGGCCAGGAACTCGACCCCGGACCGCGCGCGCCAGCGCTGCCGGTGATGGCCGGTCAGTTTGTGGTGGACGAACTGATCGCGCTCAACCCGAGCGCGGCCGCGCTGCAGCGTGTGCGGCAGTGGGGCGCCCGCGTGGTGCAGAGCAGCGAGCAGAGCAGCCTGGGCCTGCGGGTGGTGCGCCTGAAGTTGCCACCGGGCATCGACGCACGCACCGCGCGCGACATCGCCAGCGAACGCGACCCCGGGGTGTTCGACCTGCACCACCAGTACCGGCTCGCGCAGTCTGCCCAGGATGCCGGGAAGGCTTGCGAAGGACCCAGCTGCGCCGCCATGGCCGGTCTGGACTGGCCACCGGATGCGGCGCGATGCGGCCGCGAACAGGTCATCGGCATGGTCGACGCCGAGGTGGCGATCGACTTGCCCGCCTTGCGCGGCGCCGACCTGCGCACGCGCCACTTCGTCGAACCCGGGCGGGCGGCTGCAGACGCGGCCCATGGCACGGCGGTGGCCACGCTGCTGGTGGGTCAGCCCGGTGGGGGCCTGCCTGGGCTCGTGCCGCGCGCACGCCTGCTGGCGGCCGTGCCGTTCTTCCGGCGGCCATCGGGTGATGTCGCTGCCGATGCGCTGGGCCTGGTGCGCAGTCTCGACTGGCTGGTGGCGGAGCGCGCGCAAGTGATCGGCATGAGCCTGACAGGCCCGCCCAACCTCGTGCTGGCCGGCGCGATCGCGCGGGCCCAGGCGCGCGGCGTGGTGGTGGTGGCGGCCGTGGGCAACGGAGGGCGCAACGCGGAACCTGCCCACCCCGCTGCGTTGTCGGGGGTGCTGGGCGCCACGGCGGTGTCCGCCGACCGCCGCATCTACTGGCGCGCCCAGCAAGGCGACACCGTGGACTTCGCGCTGCCGGGGGTTGACCTGCCCACGGCCGACGCCGAGGGTGGCGTGCGCCCCCGCAGCGGCACTTCCTTCGCCGTGCCTTTCCTGGTGGCCAAGTTGTCGCAGTCCATGCACGAAGGCCGGCTCTCGCGCGCGGACTGGTTGTCAGGCGGCGCGGTGCCGGTGGCGGACCTGGGCACGCCCGGTCGCGACGCGGTGTTTGGCTGGGGCCTTCCGCTGGTGCCGCTGCGCTGCGGCTGAGGGATTCAGGGCGTGGCCGACGCCGCCAGCCGCTGCAGCGTGGCGGCGATGCGCGGCGGCGTGGCCAACGATGCGGGCAGCGCGGCGGCCAGGGTGGCTTCCCGCGCGCGCCCCCCTTCGAACCAGGTGCGGCGCACGTAGTGCCCGAGCGAAGGCGCGTAGTCCCAGGTCACGGTCTGCAGCGGCAGGAAGAAGCCCGGCCGGTAGGCCTTGCAGACCACATGAAAGGTGTCGAAATCGCCTGCTGGCACCGAACTCAGGCGGGCGTCCTGCACTTCGCAGTCCCAGCGCAAGCGGGTGGTGATCTCGCGGTCCACGGTGGCCAGCCACGTCACGCGCGTTTCCTCGAAGCTCACCTTCCTGCCCACACTCAGGGGCCAGAGCGCGCCTGGCTGGCCGCTGAGCGTGCTGCGGTGGCGCTGCTGGGGGCGTGCCTGTTCGAGCAGCGGCGCGAAGAACTCGCGACTGGAGCGGTAGCGTTCACCATCGGTGGTGGTCCAGGTCAACGCGGTGGGCGTGATCGCCGCCACGCGGCGCACCGATGAAGCACCGAACACGTAGGTGTCGCCCGTTCGCGCCGCAGGACGCGGCGCGGGTGGCAGATCGATGGGGACCGTCTGCGCGCGCGGCGTGGGCGTGATCGCATCCAGCGCGTCCTGCAGGCCGCCAGCCGGCAGTTGCGCGCATCCGCTCATGACCAGGGCCAGTGAAGCCAGCAGCAAGCGCAGGGAAGGCAGACACATGTCGTTCAGGCCTCAGCGCTTCTCGCGCGCCTGCTGCCGGTACCAGCCGTCACCGGCACCCGTGGCGCGCTGGATGCGGATGCGTTCCAGGGCCTCCGCCTCGGTTTCGGCACGCACCTCGCCGGAAAGCTGAAGGTCGGCGCGGCGAAACGGAATCACCTGCACCAACGGCGTTCCCTTCTCCAGTGAATACAGGCCATCGGCCGCGATGGCGAAGAACGGAAAGTGGATGAGCGAGGTGTACTCGTCGGTGTCGACCACGCCGGCGGCGATCTCCACCACGCCGTTGGGCTGGTTCATCGGCGGAATGAACAGGCAGCTCCAGCCTTTGGGCGTGCGGATGGTCCAGTGGTTGTGGAACTTGCAGGGCGGACGAGGCTGCATGGGGTGACCAGCCACCTGGTAGGGGTGGTGGTTGCTCACCATGGGGCGATCGAAATCCCAACCGGTGTTCACGGTCTGGCCGTTGTCGGTGATCTCGATGCGCACCGTGGCCGCGAGCGGCAGGATCCAGCCGGTCATCAGCGCATCGAGGAACGGCATGCAACGCTTGACGGTGAGTGCGTTGTCGGTGGTGGACAGGTGCTGCTTGTCCACCGGCGCCAGCCGCTTGAACCAATCGGGCAGCGCCTCGCGCGCCGGCACCGGGGCAGCGATCACGCCCAGGTCTTCCGGGGCGCAGAGGAATTCGATCTTCGGCTCGGGTTCGCCAGTCATGCGGTGCGGAACTGAATGCAGATGGCGCAGGATAGCGCGCCTCAGCGGCTGCTGTTGTTGCTGCTGTTCGAACTGGAGTTGGACGAACTGTTGCTGCTGCTGTTGGAGGCACGGCGCGCTGGCTGGCTGGGCGCGATGCCGATGGCGCGCGCTGCGCTGTTCACGCCGTTTTCCCAGCCTCGAAAGAAGCCATGCACGGCGGAGTCGGCGCGTGCGCCGTTGCGGCTGCTGTTCGAGCTGCTGTTGTTCGACGAGTTGGAGCTGCTGTTGCTCGACGAATTGTTGGACGAGATGCTGGATGAATTCGAGGAGGAATTGGAAGAGGAGTTGGAGGACGAATTGCTGGAGGAATTTGAGGACGAGTTCGACGAGGAATTGCTCGACGAATTCGAACTGCGCCCCATGCTGCCGCTGCCGCGCGAGCCGGCGGACGAAGCGCCGTTGCCGCGCGATCCCCCCGAGCTGCCGTTGGAGCTGCTGTTCGAACTGCTGTTGCCGGCCGTGACCTGCAGCGGGTTCACACTTTCGAGCACCTCCTGTGCCAGAGCCGCGAAATCTTTGGCCGAGCCCAGGCCTTGCGCCTGCGCAGCGCCACTGCCGACGAGGCCGGCCACGGCCGTCACGATCACACCCAGTTGTTGTTTCATGGGAATCCTCTTTGCAGGTTGGTTAGGAACATTCCGGCGCACGCCGTTGGGGCGGGCACCAGAGCCTGACCCGACAACGCGGCAGACGTGCCGCGCATTCCCGTGGGCAAGGTAAGCAGGTGTAAAGCCGCCGCTTCAGACCGGCACGGTGTAGTTCAGCGTCATGCGCCCGCCGTCCACCGTGACGATCTCGCCGGTCACGTAACTGGCGGCGTCGCTGGCGAGCCAGGCCACCACGTCGGCGATCTCGGCCGGTTCACCCAGGCGCTTCATGGGCGTGCGGCTGAGGATGCGGTGCTTCGCCTCATCGCTGGTGAGCACCGCCCTGGCGGCCAGTTCGGTGGCGATGGTGCCCGGGGCCACCGCGTTGACCCGGATGCCCTGGTCGGCCAGCGCCAGCGCCATCACGCGAGTGAGCTGGTTGATGCCGCCCTTGCTCACGTTGTAGCTGGCGATGCTGGGGATAGCGAGCACGCCGTTGACCGAACTCATGTTCACGATGCTGCCGCCCCCGGTGGCCACCATCGCGCGCGCCACCGCCTGGCCCATGAGGAAGGCGCCCTTGAGGTTCACGCGCAGCACCGCATCGAAGTCCGCCTCGGTGATGTCGAGGAAATCCGCCGCCTTGAAGATGCCGGCGTTGTTGACCAGCACGTCGATGCGGCCATGGGTCTGGAGCGCCATGGCCACGGCAGCGTCCACGTCCGACTTGTGCCCCACGTCGCCATGCACGTAGAGCGCCTGCAGTTCGGCCGCCAGCGCCTGTCCGGGCCGGTCCGCCAGGTCCACCAGCACCACCTTCGCGCCTTCACGCGCAAAGCGGCGCGCACAGGCTTCCCCGATGCCTTGCGCGCCACCGGTGACAAGAACCACCCGGCCGTGGTGGCCGAAGTGCACGGGGGAAACGGGAGAGGCGTTCATGTGCCGCATGGTAGCGGTGGTTCATCTCGGCGGCGCGCTGGCTGCTTCCAGGATGGCCTGCACCTCGGCATGACCGGCCTCGCGCGCCAGCTCGGCGGCGTTGCGACCCGCCGCGTCGCGGCGCGCGGGGTCGGCACCCGCTTCCAGCAGGCGGCGCACCCGGGCAGCGTCGCCCCGCAGGGCGGCGCGCATGAGCGCCGTGCGCCCTTGGGCGTCGATCGCGTTGACATCGACCTCGCGCGCCAACGTGCCTTGGGCTTCGGATCGGGCCTGCGCCCTGGGGAGCGGCGCGCGTTCCGCCATGGCGTCGGCGTTGTGGTCCTGAACCGCTGCCGGGGCAGGGGCACCGGGCGCGCGCAGGGCGGGTGAGGCTGGAGCTGGAGGGGGTGAGGGCTTCACCGGTTCGGCAGACCGGGTGCGTGCCTCTGGGGCCGCTGGTGTGACAGCCTTGGCGGCGGGTGGCGCAGGCCGGGTTGGCTGGATGGGCTGGATGGGCCGAGTGGAGGACGCCGGTGGAGCGACGGGTGCAGGCGTGCTGGATGGTGCGCTGGCGCGGGGTGGAGCCGGTGACATCACCGCGTCGCGTTCCTCGGGTGTGCCGCGATCGAACTGTAGAACCACCAGTGTGGCCAGGCCGATCACCGCCAGGCCGCCGAACGCGCGCCAGCGCCAGAAGGCATCGTTGGCCGCCACAGGGCGGGGCTCGGTGGGGGGCGCTTTCGCTGCGGCACGGGCGCGCGCCAGGACGTTTTCCCGCACGTCGATCGAGGGCCGCGCCGGGTCCAGCGCGCTGGCTTCGCGGTAGCGTTCAAGAAGGGGATCTTCGCGTGTCATGCCAGGTTCTCCAGCGTTTGGCGCAGGCGCTCGCGCGCATAACGCAGGCGGCTCTTGGCCGTCTCGTGGGCCACACCGGTGGCCTGGGCAATCTCGGCGACGCTCAGACCGCCTTCCGCCTGCAACAGGAAGGCCTCGCGCTGTGCGGCAGGCAACGCGCCCAGTGCATCGAGCAGGGCCTGCGCCTGCTCGCGCGATTGCAGTTGGCGCACCGGCCCGAAGCCCGAATCCGCAGCCAGCGTGTCCACCAGGGCCGCCCCTTCCACGGTGTCGGCGTCCAGGCTGCTGTGGCGCTTGTGCGTGCGCCAGTGGTCCACCACTCGGTGGTGCGCCAGCGTGAAGAGCCAGGTTCTGAACTTCGCGCGCGGCTCGTACTGCGGTGCGTGGCGCAGCAATGAAAACCACACGTCCTGCACCAGATCGTCCGCCAGCGCGCTGTCGCGCACGCTGCGCTGTACGAAGCGCCACACCGGCAGGGCGTGGCGGTCGTAAAGCGCTTCGAACGCGAGCGCGTCGCCGCTGGCATAGGCCAGCATCAGCGCTTCGTCGGCGGGCTCGGTCATGCCCAAGATTATGGTTGCCGGGTCCTTTCAGTTCGGGTCCGGCGTGTAGCCAGGCGACACGCTTCCCGGGAATGGATTCGGCCTCGACGGCATGGCTTGCGTTGGAATCACACCCATCGCCACCAGGTTCTCCCGGCTGTCGTAGCGGATGCGAATGAGTTCGTCGGGTCGCTGGCTGCGGCGCTCGAAGGTGGTGTGGCCGACCAGCGAGGTCTCGCGCTCACCGTGGCCCGTGCCCAGTCTGGGCCGGGCGGCCGCGTCGGCGGCACTGGCCGGTGCGGACGAGCGACTCTCCTGCGCCGCCCCCTGTTCGCGCAACATCGGCGAAGGCGCCATGGCTGGCGGGGGCGGTGGCACCGGCTTTTCACGGAACACAGCCACGCCGATCACACCCACGTGCGCCGGCCGGCCTGTGCGCTCGGCGTAGGACTCGCTGGAGGCGGTGAAGTGAAACGCCGCCACCTCGGTGTCGCTCTTGCGCCAGCCATTGATGGCGTGCTGCTGCCAGGCCGATAGCACGTAGCCGGTCTGCCGCCAGTTCGCGGTCTCGCCCGAGACCACGTTCACCCCATCGACCGACACCACGCTCAGCACACGGCCGGGCGTGGCGTTGCGCACCGAGACCGCATAGCGCGCACCCGGGCGCCCGGCAACCCAGTGCTCGCCCTGGTGACGGTAGACGCTCAGTGTCTCGCCGCTGTCGCGGTCGATCAGCTGCACATCGGTGAGGCCGCCCACGGCGTGGGCGGGCAGGGCGCTCATGAAGACGAGCGCGACCACCAGTGAGAAGGTGGCGCTAACGGCGGGACGGGATGGCATGCGGGCTCCGTGTGAAGTGGATGGAGCCTGTTGAAACGAACCAGGGCGCGCCGCGGGGTTGACCGCGCGGGGCCAGGTTGTAACGACCTGTGCCTGGCCGCGTTCAGCAGCTCTCGCAGGTGGCCAGCGCGCTGCCGACCCGCATGCGGGTCTGCTCGGTGAGGTAGTCCAGGAACACCTGGGTGCGCCGTGGCATGAACTTGCGGCTGGGCAGGGCGGCGTACATCGTGAGCCGGCCCGTGATCCAGGGATTGAGCACGCGCACGAGGTCGCCGTTCTGCAGCAGCGGGGCCGCCAGTTCGACCGTCGAGGAGGTGATGCCTGCGCCATCCAGCGCTGCGTGCATCAGGGTGTCGTTGTGGTTCGCCCAGAGCACGGGCTGCACATCGATGTCGATGTGCCGGTCCACGTCCAGGGCGTGCAGCAGGCGCCAGCTGCGGCTGCGGCCGGTGGCGGGCTTGAGGCGCAGGCAGTCGTGCTGGCCCAGTTCCTCGGGTGAGTGCGGCACGCCCCTGCGCTTGAGGTAGTCGGGTGAGGCCAGCAGGATGGCCTCGGTGGAGATCACCTTGCGCGCAATCACGTTGGCGTCGAAGCTGTCGCTCGCTCCCATGAGGGTGATGTCGTAGTCCTCGATGGGAGGCTCGCGGTGGGACTCGACATCGATGTCGAGCAGGATCTTGGGGTAGGCCTGCCGGAAGCCGCTGACCAGCGGCGCGAGCACGTGCGTGGCGAGCACCGGCGGCGCCAGCAGGTGAAGCACACCAGCCAGTTCGCTGGTGTGGGAACTCACGAGCGCGTGGGCCTCGTCCAGTTCCAGCAGGATCAGGCGCACGCGGTCCAGGTACGCGTCGCCCGCTTCGGTGAGCGAGACGCGCCGCGTGGTGCGATGGAGCAGGCGCGTGCCCAGGTGCTCCTCCAGATCGGCCACCAGGCGCGTGACCACCGCCGGTGACATGTCCAGCGCCCGGGCTGCGGCCGCAAAGCCGCCCTCGTCGATCACTTTCTGAAAGGCGCGCATTGAGGCAAGGCGGTCCATGGAGGCTTTCTGGTAGGGGGCAACGCGCCATTGTTGCTGAAACAGAAACGTAGTAATAGCAATAGGGTTGTTTTTCTCCGGAATCAGAAACTTTAAAGTCCATCCATCGATGCAAAGCCAACCCGGTTCAGTGGCATCGAAGCCAGGCGGTTCACCAGAAGTGAGCGCCTCGCAGGTTCCAACCAACTCAAGGAAAAATGTCATGAAAAGCACCCGTCTCTCCGTTGTGGCCCTCGCTCTTTCCACCCTGGTTGCAGGCCATGCCCTGGCTGCCGATCCCGCCGCAGGCAAGACCCGCGAGCAGGTGCGCGCCGAACTGGCCCAGGCCCAGCGCGCTGGCGACCTGATCGCCAACGGCGAATCCGGCCTGCGCTTCAACCAGCTCTACCCGCAGCAATACGCATCGCCGGTGGTGGTTTCCAAGAGCCGCTCGCAAGTGCAGGGCGAGCTGGACGAGGCCCGCGACAACGGCACCCTGATTGCCGATGGCCAGACCGGCGCGACGGCACGTGAACTCGCGCCCCAGCGCTATGTGGCGCAGCGCAAGACGCGCGAGGAAGTGCGTGCCGAAGTGCGCGAAGCCCTGCGCAATGGCAGCCTGCACCCGATCGGCAACGACTACCCGGTGAACTGACCGTCCCCGGCGCTCGCACCGCGGTGCGCCGGCAGGTGCACCGACACCGACAGCCCGCCGCACGGGCTGTCGGCCAGTTCAATGCCGCCGCCGTTGCGTTCGGCGATGCGCCTGGCGATCGCCAGTCCCAGCCCGCTGCCGGAGGTGTCCTGCGGGTTGAGTCGCACAAAGCGCTGGAGCACGCGTTCTCTCTCGGCCTGGGCGATGCCCGGGCCGTTGTCGTTGACGGTGACCGTGACGCGTTCGCCGGCCAGGCGCACCCGGATGTCGACGCGGCTGCCCACGGGCGTGTGCCGCAGTGCGTTGTCCACCAGGTTGTCGAGCAGCACGCGAAAGTCCTCCGCGTCCATCCACACGGTGGCCGCATCGCTCGATTCCAGTCCCAGATCGATCTGGCGCGCATCGGCCCGTGCGGAAAACGCGCCCACCACATCGGCCGCCATCTGGTCGCAGCGCAGCGGCCGGGGGTGTCGCTGTTGCACATCGGGTTCCAGCCGGGCCATCTGCAGCAGTTGCGCCACCAGGTGGGTGCTGCGTTCAATCCCCTTGTCGAGGTCGTCCAGCGCGGCGTCGCGTTGGCCATCTTCGGACCGTCGCGCCAGCTGGGCCTGCAGCTTGACGGCGGCCAGCGGGGTGTTGAGTTCGTGCGCGGCGTCGGCCAGCACCTGCCGCTGGCGCGTGAGCAGCTCACCGACGCGCCCCAGCAACTGGTTGAGCGCCATCGCCAGGGGCGCCAGTTCCCGTGGCAGGCGTTGTACGGGCAGCGGATGCAGGTCGTTGCCGTCGCGCCGCTGGATGTCCCGCCCGAGCGAGTCCAGCGGCCTGAGGGCACGGCTCACAGCGGCGTGGATCAGGGTGCTGAGGACCAGCACCAGCAGCACGCTGGGCACCAGCACCCAGGGCGCGAGCCGGGCAAAGCTGCTGGCGCGGTCGCTGGAGGTCTTGGCCACCTGCACGATCTGCTGTGGATCCACGAGGGTGTACACATGCCAGGACTCGCCCGACCACGCCACTTCATGAAAGCCGGCCTGCTGCAAGGGAGGTCCGGTGCCATTGACCGAGCTGTACAGGATCTCGCCGTCGGGGGACCAGATCTGGCTGATGAAGCGGCCGAGGTCGTCGGCCGTGGCCGGTGCCGCCGGTGGATTCGAGGCCCACGAACCGGGTCGCACGCCATGGCGCACCACCGAGTGCGCGATCTGCTCCATGGCGAAATCCCGCTCGCGGTTGAACGCCTGCCAGGCCAGCTGGTAGGTGAGGGCGCTGACGAGGACGCAGGTGATGACCAGCGCGGTGATCTGCCAGAACAGCAGGCGCTGGCGGATCGAGTTCATCCCGCCTCGACCAGCTTGTAGCCCACCCCGCGCACGTTCCGGATCCAGGCGCTGCCCAGTTTGCGGCGCAGGTGGTGCACATGCACTTCGATGGCATTGCTCGAGAGTTCCTCGTGCTCGCCATAGAGCCGGTTCTCCAGCTGTTCACGCGAGAACACATGGCCCGGGCGCTCCATCAGCGCGTGCAGCAGGTCGAATTCGCGCGTGGCAAGGGCGACGGGCTGGTTGTCGAGCAGGGTCTCGCGGCGCATGGGGCGGATGACCAGCCGCCCGAGTTGCAGTTCCGATGGCGCGCGGCCGGCCACACGCCGCGCCAGCGCGTGCATGCGCGCCACCAGTTCGTCGAGGTCGAACGGCTTGGTGAGGTAGTCGTCGGCGCCCAGGTTCAGGCCGGCCACCCGATCGCCCACCGCGTCGCGCGCCGACACCACCAGCACGGGGAGCGACAGGTGCTCGGCGCGCAGCCAGTGCAGGAGCTGCAGACCATCCTGGCCCGGCAGCCCGATGTCGAGCAGCAGCAGGTCGTAGGTCTGCGCTTGCAGCGCCGCCTGCGCCCGAAGGCCGTCCTTCACCCACGCCACGGAAAACCCGGCCATGCGCAGGCCCCGTTCCATGCTGGCGCCCAGCATGGTGTCGTCCTCGGCAAGCAAAACGTTCATGGGGCGTAGTGTGAGCGAAAACCCGCGATGCTCTGGTACAACGGCGGACCGATTCCGGAGATTTCCTTGAACACATTCACCCAGGTGATTCTCTACACCGACACCGATGGGCTGGCGCGTTTTCGCGAGGCGCCGATCCCGCTCTCTGAGGGCTCGGCTGCGGCGCGGCTCTCGAGCGTGTTGCCCGCGACCGGCTGCCAGCTGCGCCAGAGTCCGGTGGGCTTTCGCAGCGATTTCCATTGCACCGAAGCGCAGCAATGGCTGTTCGTGCTGCAGGGCTGCATGGAAATCGGCCTGCAGGACGGCAGCTGGCGCGCCTTCGGCCCCGGCCAGCATTTCTATTCCGCCGACACCCTGCCTGAAGGCGCCACCTTCGACCCCACCGTGCACGGCCACCGCAGCCGCCAGGCGGGGAGCGAGCCGCTGGTCACCGTCTTTGTGCGCGGCTGATCCGGGTCAGAGAAACCGGTCGAGAAGCCGCCGGGAGTGCGCATCCAGCGCAAGCCGGTCGCGCACCGCGAAGCTCACGCCGTGGCTCGCCTGGATCAGCAGGGCCTGGCCGTCCAGTCGCCGGATGTCGTCTTCACTGCGCAGCACGAAGCTCGTGGCGCCCCGATCGGTCTTCACCTGCCAGGTGCTGGGCGTGGAGAACGTCGACACCGACTCCAGCCGCTGGATCACGGGTGTGAACTCGCGCTGCGCCAGTTCTTCCTGGATCAGTTCACGCGCTGGCGGTGGCATCGCAGAGAAGTGGTCCACCCAGAGCAATTCATGGCCATCGCTGCCCAGAAGGGACAGGCCTTCGTCTGGAGCGCCGATGGGAAAGGCACGCACGGGCACCACGCCGGTGTGCGTCTCACCGCTGCCGAGCGTGAGCACCAGCCGCCCGAAGGCGTTGCGGTGCAGTTGCCAGGCCGCGGGGGGGGTGTTCTCGTTCATGGGTTGTCCTCGGCCGTTTCCCCGTCCAGCAGCGCGGCGGCCTCCTGCTCCTTGCGAGCCTGTGCTTCGTAGAGCCGCCAGTAGTGCCCCCGCAAGGCCATGAGCTCGTCGTGTGGCCCGATCTCCACCACCTGGCCGCGGTCCATCACCACCAGGCGGTCGGCCTTGCGCAGCGTGGAGAGGCGGTGCGCGATGGCAATCGTGGTGCGCCCCTGCACCAGGTTGTCCAGCGCTTTCTGGATTTCCTTCTCGGTCTCGGTGTCGACCGATGAGGTGGCCTCGTCCAGGATCAGGATGCGCGGGTCGATCAGCAAGGCCCGCGCAATGCTGATGCGCTGGCGCTCGCCACCCGAGAGGCCCTGGCCGCGCTCGCCCACCAGCGAGTCGTACCCCTGCGGCAGGCGCAGGATGAACTCGTGCGCGTGCGCAGCGCGTGCCGCGGCCACGATCTCGGCGCGCGTGGCGCCCGGTTTGCCGTAGGCGATGTTCTCGGCGATGGTGCCGAAGAACAGGAAAGGCTCCTGCAGCACCAGGCCGATGTGGCGACGGAAATCGGCCACCGCGACACGGCGGATGTCCACGCCGTCGATGCGGATGGCGCCCTCGCTGACGTCGTAGAAGCGGCAAAGCAGGTTCACCAGCGTGCTCTTGCCCGAGCCGCTGTGACCGACCAGCCCGATCATTTCGCCGGGGTGGATCTCCAGGCTCAGGTTGCGGATCACGGTGCGGCTGCCGTAGCGAAAGCTCACGTCCTGCATTTCCAGCCCGCCCTTGACCTGCGCCAGCGGCACTGGCTGGACAGGGTCGGGCACATTGGAGACGTGATCGAGGATGTCGAAGATGCGCTTGGCACCCGAGGCCGCCTTCTGCGTGACGGAGACGATGCGGCTCATGGAATCGAGCCTGCCGTAGAAGCGCCCGATGTAGGCGATGAAGGCGGTGAGGACACCGACCGTGATCTCGCTCTGGCTGACCAGCCAGATGCCGAATGCCCACACCACGAGCAGGCCGATTTCGGTGAGCAGCGTGACGGTGGGCGTGAACAGCGACCAGGTCTTGTTGATGCGGTCGTTGACGGCCAGGTTGTGCTCGTTCGCGCGCTTGAAGCGGCGTGCTTCGCGGGCTTCCTGCGCGAAAGCCTTGACCACGCGGATGCCGGGAATGGTGTCGGCCAGCACGTTGGTCACCTCGCCCCACACACGGTCGATCTTCTCGAAGCCGGTGCGCAGGCGGTCGCGAACCAGATGGATCATCCAGCCGATGAAGGGCAGCGGCAGCAGGGTGACCAGCGCCAGCCAGGGGTTGATGGAGAACAGGATCACGGCGGTCATGCTGATCATCAGCACGTCGGTGACGAAGTCGAGCGCGTGCAGCGAGAGGAACACGCTGATGCGGTCGGTCTCGCTGCCGATGCGGGCCATGAGATCGCCGGTGCGCTTGCTGCCGAAGTAGTCCAGCGAGAGTTCGAGCAGGTGGTCGAACGTGGTGGTGCGCAGGTCGGAGCTGATGCGCTCGGACACCACGGCCAGCAACCACGTGCGCGCCCAGCCCAGGCCCCAGGCCAGCAACGCCGAGCCAAGCAGGCCCGACAGCAGCAGCAGCACCAGGGCGGTGTCGATGTCCTGTCCGTTCTGGAACGGAATCAACACCCGGTCCATCAAGGGGATGGTGAGATAGGGTGGCACCAGCGTGGCTGCGGTGGACGCCAGCGTCAGTGCGAAACCGGAGAACAGGGTCCAGCGGTAGGGGCGGGCGAAGCGCCACAGGCGCAGCAATACCCATGTCGACGGCGGGGCCTGCGGCGCCTCCTGAGCGCAGTCGGGGCATTCGTCGCTGTCCGTTGGCAGGCTGGCCTGGCACTGCGGGCAGGTTCGCACGTCGTGGTCGAGCGCCGTGTCTGCGGTCTGGTCGAGCTGGGCGATCACGCGCTGGAACTGATCGACCAGCCGCGCCGCCCTGGGTTGTGCGGCCAGCGTGAAACGCCACACGGCCAGGCGGCCCTCGGCGCCCATGAGCTCCAGCACGCCGACGCCTGCGTGGTCACCCAGACGCAATTCCATGTCCGGCGTCAGCACCCACGACTCGTCTTCCAGCACGAGGCGTTGGCGGCTTAACAACAGGGTGCGTGTGCGGAAATGTAAATGCTCGTCCAGGTCCAGCGCCAAAGAGGCGACGGCGCTATCATCGCCCCCCAGCCGGGTCATCGCGGGCCGCTGGGCATTTCGCACAGATTCGGCGCCTCGAGCTGAGGATTCAGCTGGATTTTGTGAAAGCATGGTGAAGATGGCTGCGTGGCGTCGACCGCGAGAACGGGCATGCTCCCACTTGGGAACATGGCATTTTCACCGATGTCGGCACCACCAGCCTTGAAGCACCGAACTTCCCTGTCCTCAGGCCGGTGCCCCAACCGGTTGCCGAAAACAAGAGTCCCGCTGGAGACATGAGCTCTCGACACGACATCACGCTGCTGCGCATCAACTACCTGCGCGGCCCCAACATCTGGACGTACCGATCGGTGCTCGAGGTCTGGCTGGACCTCGGCGATCTGGAGGACCTGCCGTCCAACAAGCTGCCGGGTCTTACCGATCGCCTGCTCGCATGGCTGCCGGCGCTGGAGGAGCACCACTGTGGCGTGGGCGAGCGCGGTGGTTTCATTGAACGTCTGCGCGAAGGCACCTGGGCAGGCCACATCCTTGAACACGTGGTCATTGAGCTGCTCAACCTGGCGGGCATGCCCACGGGGTTCGGCCAGACCCGCGAGACAACCCAACGCGGCGTGTACCGCATGGTGTTCCGGGCGCGGGACGAAGCGGTGGCGCGCACGGCGCTGGCCGAGGCCCATGCCCTGCTGCTGGCCGCCATCCACCCGCAAGACGGCGCGACCGCTTTCGACGTACCGGGCGCCGTGGCGCGCATCGTCGAGCAGATCGACCGCAGCTACCTCGGGCCCAGCACCGCTGCCATCGTCGCCGCTGCCACCGACCGCGGCATCCCGCACCTGCGCCTGAACGACGGCAACCTGGTGCAACTCGGCCACGGCAAACGCCAGCGCCGCATCTGGACCGCCGAGACCGACCGCACGAGCGCGATTGCCGGGAACATCGCCCATGACAAGGACCTCACCAAGAGCTTGCTGGCGTCGTGCGGCGTGCCGGTGCCCGAGGGCCAGGTGGTGGACAGCCCGGCCGCCGCCTGGGAAGCTGCACAGGACATTGGCCTGCCAGTGGTCGTCAAACCTTCGGACGCCAACCATGGCCGCGGCGTGAGCCTGGACCTCTCCGAACGCGCCGACGTGGAGAAGGCTTTTTCCGTCGCCGACGCCGAAGGCAGCGAGGTGATGGTGGAGCGTTATGTGCGCGGCGACGAACACCGTCTGCTGGTGGTGGGCGGGCGCGTCGTTGCGGCTGCGCGTGGCGAGAGCCTGTCGGTGGTGGGCGATGGTCGTTCCACCGTGGCGCAGCTCATCGACAGCCAGCTCAACAACGATCCGCGCCGCGGCGAGGCCGAGGAATTCCCGCTCGAGACCATTCGCCTGGAGCGCGAGCCCGTGATGCGCCTGCTGCTGGAGCGCCAGGGCCTGGCGGGCGAAGCGGTCCCGGTGGCCGGGCGCCGGGTGCTGGTGCAGCGCAACGGCAATGTGGCGATCGACTGCACCGACGACGTGCACCCGGAGGTGGCGCACGCCGTGTCGCTGGCCGCGCGCGTGGTGGGGCTGGACGTCGCGGGTGTCGACGTGGTGGCGCAGGACATCGGGCGTCCCCTGCAGGCGCAAGGCGGCGCGGTGGTGGAAGTGAACGCCGGCCCCGGTTTGCTGATGCACCTCAAGCCCGCCACCGGCATGTCGCGCCCCGTGGGTCGTGCCATCGTGGATCACCTGTTCGACGAGGGCGGCAACGGCCGGGTGCCGATTGTGGGTGTGGCCGGCTCCCGGCACGGCGGTGCCATCGCCCGCCTGGTGGCCTGGCTGCTGCACCTGAGCGGGCACCAGGTGGGCCTGGCCTGCCGCGACGGCCTCTTCCTCGGCACGCGCAAGGTCGATCCCCGGCCCAGCGCCCACTGGGACGCAGGCCAGCGCCTGCTCATGAACCGGGATGTGGACGCCGTGGTGCTGGAGAACGATGCCGCCGCCATCCTGGAGGATGGCCTCGCTTACGACCGCTGCGCGGTGGGCGTGGTTACCGATCTCGACGACGTGCAGGGGCTGGAGCGCTACGACGTCCGCGATGTCGACCAGCTCTACCGCGTGCTTCGCACGCAGGTCGATGTGGTCCTGCCCGATGGCGTGGCCGTGCTCAATGCCGACGACGCCCGTGTGGCGCAGATGGCCAGCCTGTGCGATGGCGACGTGATGTTCTACGGCCTCGACGGGGACTCCTCGCTGCTGGAGAAGCACCGGGCCCTGGGCCTGCGCACGGTGTCGGTGTCCGACGGCACGCTGGTGCTGTCCGAAGGTACGCGCAGGACTCATCGGGTGAAGCTGGACGCGCCCGTCGTCCAGCGCCTGGCCGAAGAACTCGGGCTGCACACGCTGCTGGCCGTGGCCGCTGCCGCCTGGGCGCTGGCGGTGTCGCCCGAATTGATCGCCGCCGGCATGGAGACCTGTGGCTATGGCGCGGCGGCGGCCCCTGAACCTGCCGATGCCGCGGTGCCCGTCCTGGTGTCCTGAACCGACCCTGTTTCAACCCACCCATCAGCCTTCATGGACGTTTCCCGCATCCGGACCCTGCGCGGCCCCAACCTCTGGAGCCGCCACACCTGCATCGAGGCCATCGTGGCCTGCGAAGCGCGCGAACTCGATCTGAACGGCCTGCCCGGTTTCGAACGGCGCCTGCGCGAGCTGTTCCCCGCCGTGGGCGCGCTGCAGCCCAGCAATCCGCAGGAGCACCTCTCGCTGGCGCATGTGCTGGCCGATGTGGCGCTGGCGTTGCAGGCCCAGGCGGGCTGCCCGGTGACCTTTCGCCGCGTGGCGAGCACGATCGAACCCGGGGTCTTCCAGGTGGTGGCGCAGTACAGCGAGGAAGTGGTGGGGCGGCTGGCCTTCGACCTGGCGCAGGAACTGCTCGCGGCCGTGGGCGCTGGTGAGCCGCACGGCTTCGATGTGGACGCCGCCATCATCCGCTTGCGCGTGCTCGACGAAGACGTGCGCCTGGGCCCGAGCACGGGCTGCATCGTGGACGCGGCCGTGGCCCGCAACATTCCCTACCGGCGCCTCACGTCGGGCAGCCTGGTGCAACTGGGCTGGGGCTCGCGCCAGCGGCGCATCTGGGCGGCCGAGGTCGACAGCACCAGCGCGGTGTCGGAATCGATCGCGCAGGACAAGGACCTGACCAAGAAACTGCTGGCCGCCGCCGGCGTGCCCGTGCCCGAAGGTCGACCGGTGAACGACGTGAACGACGCGTGGGCGGCGGCGCAGGAGATCGGCCTGCCGGTGGTCGTCAAGCCGCAGGACGGCAACCAGGGCAAGGGTGTCACGGTCAACATCGTCTCGCGCGATCACCTGGAAGTGGCCTTCCGCGCCGCCGCCGAGTTCGGCGAAGTGATGGTGGAGAAGTACCTGCCCGGCAGCGATTTCCGCATGCTGGTGGTGGGCGACCGTGTCGTCGCTGCTTCCCGCCGCGATCCGCCGCATGTCATTGGCGACGGCGAACACACGGTGAGCGAGCTCGTTGACATCGTCAACGCCGACCCCCGGCGCGGCGAAGGCCATGCCACGTCGCTGACGAAGATCCGGTTCGATGACATTGCGCGAGCGCGCCTGGGCGTGCAGGGCCTCACGCCCGACTCGGTGCCTGCCATGGGGCGGCGCGTCGTGCTGCGCAACAACGCCAACCTCAGCACCGGCGGCACCGCCACCGACGTCACCGACGATCTGCACCCGGATGTGGCCGCGCGATCGGTGGCGGCTGCGCAGACGGTCGGGCTCGACATCTGTGGTGTCGATGTGGTGTGCGAGAGCGTGCACGTGCCGCTGGAGAAGCAGAGCGGCGGCGTGGTCGAGGTGAATGCAGCGCCGGGTCTTCGCATGCACCTCTCACCGTCCTATGGCAAGGGTCGGCCCGTGGGAGAGGCCGTGGTGTCGCACATGTTCGAACCGGGCGACGACGGCCGCATTCCGGTGATTGCGGTCACCGGCACCAACGGCAAGACCACCACCACGCGACTGATCGCGCACCTGATGGCCACCAGCGGCAAGCGTGTGGGCATGACCAACACCGATGGCGTGTACGTCGATGGCCGCCAGATCGACAGCGGAGACTGCTCCGGCCCCAAGAGCGCACGCAACGTGCTGCTGCACCCTGACGTGGACGCCGCGGTGCTGGAGACCGCGCGCGGCGGCATGCTGCGAGAAGGTCTGGGCTTCGACCAGTGCAGCGTGGCGGTGGTGACCAACGTGGGCGCGGGCGACCACCTTGGCCTGAACTACATCACCACCGTGGAAGACCTGGCGGTGCTCAAGCGCGTCATCGTCATGAACGTGGCGCCCACGGGCTATGCGGTGCTCAACGCGGCCGACCCCATCGTCGCCGCCATGGCCGCCAAGTGCACCGGCGGCGTGGTGTTCTTCGCGCAGGACCACGACCACCCTGTCCTGGCCGCGCACCGCGTGCAGGGCCGCCGCACGATCTGCATTGAAGGCGACCGGATCGTGGTGAGCGAAGGCAGCTGGCGCGTGCAGATTCCGCTGCAGGGCGTGCCGATCACGCGCGGCGGCTCCATCGGTTTCCAGAAAGACAACGTCATGGCCGCCATCGGCGCGGCCTGGTGCACGGGGCTCGACTGGGACACCATCGCCCGGGGGCTGGCGACCTTCTCCAACGACGCCGACAACGCGCCCGGCCGTTTCAACGTCATGGACTACAAGGGCGCCACCGTGATCGCCGACTACGGCCACAACCCCGACGCCATGCGGGCGCTGGTGGATGCCGTCAAGGCCATGCCGGCGCGCCGGCGCAGTGTGGTCATCAGCGGTGCCGGCGACCGCCGCGACGAGGACATTCGCGAGCAGACCGCGATCCTGGGCACCGCCTTCGATGACGTGCTGCTGTTCCAGGATGCCTGCCAGCGCGGGCGCGAAGACGGCGAGGTGCTCACCCTGCTGCGGCAGGGCCTGCAGGGAGCGAGTCGAACCAGCGAGGTGCTGGAGATCCGCGGCGAGTTCGTTGCCATCGACACGGCGCTGGAGCGCCTGGGCCCGGGCGACCTGTGCCTGATCCTCGTCGATCAGGTGGAGGAAGCGCTGGCCCACCTGGCTTCGCGCATCCGAGAAGGCGAGGCGCAGCCGGTCGCCTCAGAGCACTGAGTTCACCGCGCCGGTCCCCCGCAGCGCCGCAGGGTCAGCGAATCCTGCCGTAGTTCGTGCGCAGCGGATCGGCCGGGCCACCGGCATTGCCGCGTTGTCCGCCGCCACCGCCGCCTTTGCCCTTGCCGCCGCGGTTGCCGGTGCGCATGGCATCGATGCTGGTGCGCAGCGGATCGGGCTGACCGCCCGGGTTGGCGGCGCGTGGGCGCGGCTCCTTGATGCGCAGGCTGCCCAGGTGGGCGTTGGGACCGGGCTGGCGCTCGGCACCGGGCTCGCGGTCCTCGCGTGGGCCGCGGTCTTCACGCGGTCCGCGGTCTTCGCGGGGGGGACGGTCGGCATGCTGGCGCGGCGGGCGCTGGCCCTGCGCGCCGTTGCGGTTGCCGCCATGGCGTGGCTGCCCATTGCCATTGCCGCCGCCGTTGCCACGCCGGCCTTCACCGCGCGGGCCATCGGCCTGGGGGCCGTCACCTGCCGGGCGCTGCCGTTGCTGCCCACCGCCGTTGCCACGGCCCTGGCCGGGCTCGCCGGCCTTCTTCTCGCGAACGCGTTGCAGCATTTCGGTGCGCGCAGCCTTGGCGGCAGCGGCCATCACCTCGCGGCTCGGCGGCTTGCCGGCGCCGCCCCAGATGGTCTGGCGGCCCATGGCGATGGGCTCGGCCTTCTCGCCGGGTTCGGGCATGAATTCAGGGAACATCTGCACCGGAATCTGCTGCTTGGTGAAGCGCTCGATGTCCATCATGAAACCTTCCTCGTCCAGGCTCACGAGGTTGACGGCTTCGCCGCTGTTGCCGGCGCGGCCGGTGCGACCGATGCGGTGCACGTAGTCTTCGCAGACGTTGGGAATCTCGTAGTTCACCACGTGCGGCAGTTCGTCGATGTCGATGCCGCGCGCGGCGATGTCGGTGGCCACCAGCGCACGGATCTCGCCGCTCTTGAAGCCGGCCAGGGCCTGGGTGCGGGCACCCTGGCTCTTGTTCCCGTGCAGCGCCATGGCGTGGATGCCGTTCTTGGTGAGGTACTCGGCGACGTTGTTGGCGCCGAACTTGGTTCGCGTGAACACCAGCACCTGGCTCCAGTTGTGCTGGTTGATGATGTGGGCGAGCAGGGCCTTCTTCTTGCCGCGACCCACGGGGTGGATCACCTGGGTGATGCGCTGCACCGTCGTGTTGCGTGGGGTCACCTGGATGTGCAGCGGGTCCTTGAGCAGGGCGCTGGCGAGGTCACGGATCTCGTCGCTGAAGGTGGCCGAGAACAGCAGGCTCTGCTTGTCACGCGGCACCAGCGCCAGGATCTTCTTCACGTCGTGGATGAAGCCCATGTCGAGCATGCGGTCGGCTTCGTCAAGCACCAGCATCTGCACGGTGGACAGGTCCAGGAAACCTTGCTGCTGCAGGTCGAGCAATCGGCCCGGCGTGGCCACCAGGATGTCGATGCCACGCTTCATGGCATTGATCTGCGGGTTCATGCCGACCCCCCCGAAGACCACGGTGGAAGTCAGCGAGAGGTGCTTGCCATAGACGCGCACCGACTCTTCCACCTGGGCAGCGAGTTCGCGAGTCGGGGTGAGCACCAGGGCGCGGATGCCGACGCCGCCAAAGCGGCTCTTGGCGCGCTCGGTGCTGGAGAGGCGCTGCAGCATGGGCAGCGTGAAGGCGGCGGTCTTGCCGGTGCCGGTCTGGGCGCCGCCGAGGAGGTCGCGTCCGGCCAGGACCGCCGGAATGGCTTCGACCTGGATGGGGGTGGGGGTTTCGTAACCGTGTTCGCGCACTGCTTGCACGATGGCCGGGGCCAGGTTCAGATCGTCAAAGGTCATGTTGTGATGAGGCGCCCGTCCAGGGCGCTGGGGGCATCGGCCACTCCGGTTGCCGTCGCCGGTCTGGCAACAGCGCCCGGTCAGTCTGGGGCAGATGGATTCAGGAAGTTGGTGGCCGCAAGCGTTTTGCGCACACCCCAGCCAAGCGCTGGTGCCGGACCAACTGAAGTGCCCGACAGGCCGTATTGTCGCATGCGCCGATAATCGGTCGTTTGGCGCCGCCTTCAGGCGCGAATTTCCGCAGGTAAAGCATCACATGGCTCAATACGTCTTTTCCATGAACCGGGTTGGCAAGATCGTGCCGCCCAAGCGCCAGATCCTCAAGGACATCTCGCTTTCCTTTTTCCCAGGCGCCAAGATCGGCGTGCTCGGCACCAACGGTTCGGGCAAGTCCACGCTGCTCAAGATCATGGCCGGCATCGACAAGGAGATCGAGGGCGAAGCGATCCCCATGCCGGGCATCCGCATCGGCTACCTGCCGCAGGAACCTCAGCTCGACGCGGAGCAGACCGTTCGTGAAGCGGTCGAAAACAGCATGAGCGGCGTGCGCGCCGCGCAAAAGCGTCTCGAAGAGGTCTACGCGGCCTATGCCGAGGAAGACGCCGACTTCGATGCGCTGGCGGCCGAGCAGGCGCAACTGGAGGCCGTGATTTCGACTTCGGGCACCGACGGTGAACACCAGCTGGAGATCGCTGCCGACGCGCTGCGTCTACCGCCGTGGGACGCCAAGGTCGGGGTGCTCTCCGGTGGCGAGAAGCGCCGTGTGGCGCTCTGCTGCATGTTGCTGTCCAAACCCGACATGCTGTTGCTCGACGAACCCACCAACCACCTGGATGCCGAATCCGTGGACTGGCTGGAGCAGTTCCTCAAACGATTCCCGGGCACCGTGGTGGCCATTACCCACGACCGCTACTTCCTGGACAACGCTGCCGAGTGGATCCTCGAACTGGACCGCGGCCACGGCATCCCGTACAAGGGCAATTACTCCACTTGGCTGGAACAGAAGGAAGCCCGGCTGGAGCAGGAGCAGCGCACGGAAGACGCGCGCACCAAGGCCATGAAGAAGGAACTGGAGTGGGTGCGCCAGAACCCCAAGGGCCGCCAGGCCAAGAGCAAGGCGCGTCTGGCGAGGTTCGAAGAGCTGAGCGACGTCGACTACCAGAAGCGCAACGAGACCAACGAAATCTTCATTCCCGTGGCCGAGCGCCTGGGCAACGAGGTGTTCGAATTCAAGAACGTCAGCAAAAGTTTCGGCGACCGTCTCCTGATCGACAACCTGAGCTTCCAGATTCCGGCGGGGGCCATCGTCGGCATCATCGGCCCCAACGGTGCCGGCAAATCGACGTTGTTCAAGCTGATCTCCGGCAAGGAGCAGCCCGACAGTGGCGAAGTGAAGATCGGGCAGACGGTGCGCATGGCTGTGGTGGACCAGAGCCGCGACGATCTGCAGAACGAAAAGACCGTGTGGGAAGACATCTCCGGCGGGCTGGACATGATCACCGTGGGCAAGTTCCAGATGCCCAGCCGCGCGTATTGCGGCCGCTTCAATTTCTCGGGTGGCGACCAGCAAAAGCGCGTGGGCAGCCTCTCCGGCGGTGAGCGAGGCCGTCTGCACCTGGCCAAGACGCTGGCCGAGGGCGGCAACGTGCTGCTGCTGGACGAACCGTCGAACGATCTGGACGTGGAGACCCTGCGTGCACTGGAAGACGCGCTGCTCGAGTTCGCCGGTTGCGCGCTCGTCATCAGCCACGACCGATGGTTCCTTGATCGGATCGCCACCCACATCCTCGCGGCCGAGGGCGATAGCCAGTGGGTGTTCTTCAACGGCAACTACCAGGAGTACGAGGCCGACAAGAAGAAGCGCCTGGGTGAGGAAGGTGCCAAACCCAAGCGCATGCGCTTCAAAGCCTTGAAGTGATGACGGACGTCGAGACCGCCACGCGAGCGTGGATCGAAAAGGCCGTGATCGGCCTGAACCTGTGTCCTTTCGCGCGGGCGGTCTACGTGAAGAACCAGGTGCGCGTCGTGGTCAGTCAGGCGCGGCACCTCGATGCCTTCCTGGACGACCTGGATCGGGAGCTCGACCTGCTGGTCCGCACGCCGGCCGAGGAGGTGGACACCACGCTGCTGGTCCACCCCACGCTATTTCCCGATTTCGAGGTGTTCAACGACTTCCTCAACGTCGTCGACGATGTGGTGGCCGAGCACGAACTGGAAGGGGTGATGCAGGTCGCGCCGTTCCATCCCCGGTTCCAGTTCGAGGGCACCGAGCCCGACGATGTGACCAACTGCACCAACCGATCGCCTTATCCCACCTTGCATCTGTTGCGCGAAGCGAGTGTGGAGCGTGCCGTGGCCACAGAGGGCGGCGATGCCGAGGCCATCGTGGAGCGCAACCTGGTCACCTTGCGTCAGCTCGGTCTGGCCGGCTGGCAGGCGTTGTGGGCAAAAGCCTGAACTGTCAGGGTTTACCGGTTTCTTTTCCGGGTTTGCCGTTGTACCCTGTTGGGCACAATGACGTGCAAGACCCGTTCCCTTGACTGAAAGACACCGTCTGCATGGACGCCCGCGACACACAGGCCTTTGACAGTTGCCTGAAAGAAGCCCTGACACTCACCCGTGAGTGGATGCCGCGTTGGCTCACGCAATTGCAGACCGCGCTCAAGGACAAGGAGTCCACGACCACCCAGATGGGCGAGAAGCAGGGTCTCATCCAGGCGCGAAATGCGCTGGAGGTCCACCGCGACGCCATTGCCACCGGCTTTCTGGCCTCGATGGCCGAATCGGTCGAGCAGGCCCTGCCGCGATCGGGCAGCGGTCCGCGCCGCCCGCGCTCGGTGAGTTTCGATGAACTTGAACTCATGGGCGATGACCAGGTCCAGGAGACGGTGGAACTGGCTCGGGTCCAGCAGGTCGTGCAGATGTCGGTGGACGAGGAACAGCTGGCGCTCACCGCCCTGCTGTCCACCGCGCAGGGCCACGAGGTGGTCAACGCCGACGCCAATCCGTTGCGCGCCGAGGTGATCGTCTCCGCCCTCATGAAAACGCTCAAGGGTCTTCCGGTGGAGCCCACGGTGCGCGCCCGCTGGCTGCAGGTGGGAGCCCTGTCGCTGGGCAGCGAACTGAGGGACATGTACCTCCAGCTCGGCATGATGCTCAGCCAGTCGGGCTTCGAACCGGCCGCCTACGCGGTGATCCAGGCGCCCGAGAGCCGGCCCATGCCGAATGCCGGGGCGGGAGCGGCCGCCAGCACCAGCGTGGCACCCGGGCGCGGCGAAGGCCAGCCCGCCCAGGAGGTGCTCGGCAGCGACGCACTGCTCACGCTCGATCACCTTCACCAGTTGCTGGTGGGCAACCTCGACCAGAGTGGTGATGCGCCCAGCGACCAGGGGGCTTCGGGCTCAGGCAACGCCATGGTGCGCACGCTGGCCAGCGAGGTGGTTTCGCTCATGCTCAAGCGCATTGCCGCCGATGAACGCCTGTTGCCACCGGTTCGCGAGATGCTTCAGGAGATGAAGCCCGCACTGTTGCAACTGGCGCGCACCGAACCCCGGTTCTTTGCCGACCGTCACAACCCTGCGCGTCGAATGCTGGACGCGATCACCGAGCGCAGCCTCGCTTTCACCAGCGAGCAGGATCGGGGCTACGGCCCGTTCTCCGGCCAGGTGCGCAACATCCTCAAGGCGTTGAAGACGCCCGGGCCGGACATCTCCGAGCGCCTCGAGCAGTTGCTGGAAGACCTGAACCGGTCCCAGGCGGAAGCGGTGCCGCCCGCTCAGGTGCAGGCGCGCGGTCTTGCGGTGCAGACGCTGGTGCGCGTGGAGCAGCGCAACCTGCTGGCCGAGCGGGTGGCCGCCGAGATCCGCAGCCGCAACGATTTCGAGAAATCGCCTGGCGTGGTGCGCCGCTTCCTCACCAGCGCATGGTCCCAGGTGATAGCGCAGGCGCGGCTTGAGGTGTCGGAGACACCCTCGATCAAGCCCGCGGATTCGCCCGCCTTTCGCTACACCGAGCTGTTGGGCGATCTGCTGTGGTCGAGCCAGTTGGCTCTGGCCAGCCTGAACCGGCCGCGCCTGGTGAAGATCATCCCCAAGGTGTTGCGCACGCTTCGCGAGGGACTGGATTCCATCGAGTACCCACGCGAGCAGACCGAGTCGTTCTTTCAGGCCCTCATGGGGTTGCACGAGGCAGCCTACAAGACGCAGCGCAACGAGCCGCCTGTGTTGGACGATCCGCCCAGCGTGCCACCCGAGATGGACGATGAACCCTGGATGCAGCGCACCGAGGCAAAGAACTCCTGTCTGATGGACGATGTCTTCCTGGATTCACCGCTGACGTCCACCCAGCCCGCGTTTCTCGACACGCGACCCTTGCAACGCGACTGGGCCGACCTCAAGGCCGAGCTGGCGGGTCAACACGCCGCCAATCTGCCGGTCGGTACGTGGGTCGACATTTCGCAGGACGGCCAGGCGGTGCGTTGGCAGATCACCTGGGCCAGCCCGCACGGCACGCTGTTCCTGTTCACCGGCGCCAACGGTCGTTCGCTGTCGATGACCAAGCGAGGTCTGGACCGGCTGCAGGAGCAGAACCGGCTTCGCGTGGTGGCCGACCATGGGGTGGTCGACGAGGCACTGGACGAAGTCGCTCGCCAGGCCTGGCTGAACTCCGCCAAGGCCGACGGACTCTAGGCCTTCCGTAGCCCCCGCGCTCCGCCGCTGCGCGGGTCGCTGCCCCCCAGGGGGGTTGTTTTGCCTTGGGGCGGCCCGGCGGCAAAACGTCTACCGCCTGGTTCAGGCCTTCCGCAAAAGTTTCTTGCGCACCAGGTGGATGTTGTTGCGCAGCGCATAGAGCTCATCGGTGTACGACAGCGGCACCACGATCTTTTCCACCTTGGCCTCCATGGCGTCGAGTTGCTCGAGCAACTCGGCCGGGCTCGCGCCGGCGGTTTCTGCTCGCTGCTCCACGTCCCGCAACTCGGCGTACCAGCGGAACACGCGCGAACGGATGCGAAAGGCGTAGAGCGGAGGCACGATGCGCGAAAGGGGCAGGGCCAGCACGATGATCAGGCCCATCGCCAGCCACACGCGCTCGATCAGGTTGGCCAGCCAGAAGGGCAGGTAGCGTTGCAGGAATGGCGGGCCGTTGCGGATGGCGCGTTGCGCCTCTGACGAGATCGGCACTTCGCTGTGTTCCAGGCTGGGGTACTCCCGCGCGCGGCTGAACCAGCTGGCGCCGCCGTGCAGCTGCGTGGCCGTCTGCGCGAAGAGCTGCAGGATGGCCGGGTGCGTGTTGCTGTGCGCGAGCAGGCTGGTGGTGGACGCCACCAGACGCACGTTGCGCGCCGGGATGTTCTTGGCAAGGTCCACCACGCCCTGCGGCATCAGCACCGGCGTGAGGTAGCCGAAACGGCGTGAATAGGCTTCGCTCTGGGCAAAGTCCAGCAGCTTGATGCCGGGCGTCTGCAGCAGCATCTGCACCATCAGCGATTCGGGCGCCGAGGCGAACACCACCGCGTCCAGCTCACCGTCGAGGAATGCCACGGTGGCGGGAGTCTGCTCCAGCCGGCTCAACTGCATCTGGCCCGGCTCGATGCGGTTGACATCGAGCAAGGTGTTGAACAGGCGCGGCACGCCGCTGCCGGGAGTGCCCACGTTCACGCGCCAGCCCTTGAGTTCCGACAGGCTGCGCACCACCGGTTCCTTGCGCAGGCGACGCGCTGCGTCCTCGCGGTAGAACAGCCAGAGCGGTTCCACGAACAGGCTGCCCAGCGACGTGAGCGTGTCTTCCTCGTCGTAGCCGATGTCGGCCGTGCCGCCCTGCACGAAGCCCAGGTCGGCCTGTCCGGTGCGCAGTTTCTCCAGGTTGTCCGAGGAACCTTCGGTCGACAGCAGCTGCACTTCGATGCCGTAGCGCGCGAGCGATTCCTTGTAACGTTTGCCGAACTCCTCGTACGCGCTTTGCGCCGGGCCGGTGGCCAGAATCACGCGTTTGGGCGGGTTGGGATCCAGCCACCAGTAGGTGAGCGCCAGCAGGGCGATGGTGAGCAGCGCGAAAGGCCCGGCGGACAACAGCATTTCGCGCAGGGACAGCAGGGTGTAGCGCAGTGTCTTGGGCATGGCGCGACATTAGCATGCCGTCCTGCGCCAACCGGCCGCCACGGCGGCCGCTGGCAGTGGCCGGTTGTTTCAGACTGTGTCGCTTTTCAGGGTGCCGGTGCGATGCTCATCACGGTGTAGGCGCCCTTGATCTTGTCGGCGGTGAAGCGCACCTTGTCGCCTGCTTTCACCTGACCCAGCAGCGCCGGATCACTGACCTGGAACACCATGGTCATCGGCGGCATGTCCAGGTTCGGGATCTCGCCATGCTTGAGGGTGATCTTGCCGGCACGTGCATCCACCTTGCGGACTTCGGCCTCGGCGCTGGGCAGTGCACCCGGCGTCTCGCTCGAGGTGGGTTTGAGTCGGCCGGCCGAGCCTCCGGCATGGTGCTGAAAAACGCGCGACCCGCCATTGCGTTGGACGAGCAGCACATCGTAGGCGTCGCGGCGATCGCCGTAGACAGGACCGTCCATGCCCGGGCTGCCCACTGGCATGCCGGGCACTGCAAGGCCTATGGCGTCCGGCTTCTCGGCCAGGAGCCGCCGTATTTCGCTGGCCGCCACGTGGCCTTCCACCACGTATCCGCCCACGAGCGCGGTGTGGCAGGAGCCGAAACGGGCCGGCATGCCCAGGCGCTGGCGCACGGCGGTGTTGCCGGTGTCGAAGACCTGCACCCGGAAACCGTCCGCCCGCAACAGCTCGACCCAGTCGTTGCAGCAACCGCAGTTGGGGTCTTTCCAGACCTGAAGGGGAGGCAGCGCAGGTTCTGCGAACGCGGCAGGCGCCCACAGGGAGAGGCCGAGAGCCGCCTGAAGAAGATGTCGTCTTTGCATGATGGTGCTCCTGAGGGGATCAGACCTTGGGTTTGACGCGGATGGTGCCGCGCATGCCGGCCTCGAAATGACCTGCGATCAGGCAGGCGAACTCGAAATCGCCGGCGCGGTTGAAAGTCCAGACGATGTCGCCGCGGCGGCCCGGTGGCACGTGCGCCATGTAGGGTTCGTCGTGCTCCATGCCGGGGTGCTTCTTCATCATCTCCGCGTGGGCTTTCAGCTCGTCGGTCGTGCCGATGACGATCTCGTGCATGAGCCGGCCCTGGTTGATCGCGCGCAGGCGCAGCGTCTCGCCTTCGCGCACCTCGAGGTGGTTGGGAGAGAGCTTCATGTCATCGGTCATGCGGATCTGCACGGTTCGCGATGCTTGGCGTGGTTCACCGGCGATGCCCCATGGCTTCTGCTCTTTCACCACGGGGGCGTTGGGCTGGCCGTGCTGTTCGCCGTGGGCACCCGCGCTGGAGATGGCGAAGGTCCATGGCAGGGCCAGCAGGCTGAACTGGAAATGGCGACGTGTGGTTGTCGGGTAGGTCATGAGAGGTTCCTGGTCAGTGGGCGTGGCCCGAAGGTTTGCGAACGCTGCCCGTGGCGGGCTGCGAGGGAGCGGTGGATCGGGTGGGCTCTGGCGCGGTCGCGTTTTCCACCAGACGTGCTTGCGTGCCCGCGGGCATGTCGTACCAGCCGGGATCACCGTAGTCGCCCGGCTTCTGGCCTGCGCGCACCTTGAGCAGCGTGAACATGCCGCCCATCTCGATCGGACCGTAAGGACCGGTGCCGGTCATCATGGGGAAGGTGTTGGCGGGCAGCTCCATCTGCATCTCGCCCATGTCGGCCATGCCGCGTTCCCCCATCACCATGTAGTCGGGCGCGACGCGTTGCAGGGGCTTCACCAGGCCGCGGTGATCGACGCCGATCATGGTCGGCACACCATGACCCATGGCGCCCATGGTGTGGTGGCTCTTGTGGCAGTGCATGGCCCAGTCGCCCGGTTCGTCGGCCAGGAATTCAAGCTGACGCATCTGCCCCACGGCGATGTCCGTGGTGACCTCGGGCCATCGGGAGCCCTTGGGCGTGGGACCGCCGTCGGTGCCGGTCACCTCGAACTCGATACCGTGGATGTGCACCGGGTGGTTGGTCATGGTGAGGTTGCCCACGCGCACGCGCACGCGCTCGCCCAGCCGTGCTACCAGGGGCGAGATGGCCGGGAACACGCGGCTGTTGAAGGTCCAGATGTTCTGCTCCAGCATGGTGTTCACCTGGGGCGTCATGCTGCCGGGCTCGACATCGAATGCGGCGAGAAGGAAGGCGTAATCGCGCTGCACATCCTCGATGAGTGGGTGCCGGTTCCGCGGGTGCGTGATCCACAGCCCCATCATGCCCATGGCCATCTGCACCATCTCGTCGGCGTGAGGGTGGTACATGAACGTGCCGGGTCGGCGTGCGACGAATTCGTAGACAAAGGTCTTGCCCGGGGGAATCTGCGGCTGGTTCAGGCCGCCCACGCCGTCCATGCCGTTGGGCAGGCGCTGCCCGTGCCAGTGGATGGTGGTGTGTTCGGGCAGCCGGTTGGTCACGAAGATGCGCACGCGGTCGCCTTCCACCACCTCGATCGTGGGCCCCGGACTCTGACCGTTGTAGCCCCACATGTTCACCAGGAAGCCCGGCGCCACCTCGCGCACCACGGGCTCGGCCACCAGGTGGAATTCCTTCGCGCCGTCTTTCATGCGCCACGGCGCGGTCCAGCCGTTGAGGGTCACCACCGGGTTGTAGGGGCGCCCGGCCCCGGTCACGCCCGGCGGCGTCCAGGGCCCTGCGGTGTCGGCCGAGTTCTGCTGCGCGGGTTCGGGAATGGCGGCGAGCACCACGCGGTTCACGCTGGCGGCGGCCATGGCAGAAGCGGCGGCGCCGGCGAAGAAGTGTCTGCGGTTCAAGGGGTGTGTCATGTCAGTGTCCTGCGGGAGCGGCCGTGGCGGCACCGGTGGAAGAGGGCGCTTCGGTGCCGAGGTAGTCGGCACCTGCCAGCAGGGCCTGCCAGTCGGCCTGGGCACGCCAGAAATCGCGTCGCGCCTGCACGGCCTCGTCCAGGGCAGCCAGGCGGTCGCGTGCGCTGGCCAGCAGCTCCCAGGTGCTTTGCAGCATGCCGTTGTAGCGGAGCAGGCTGTCCTGCGCCTGGGCGCTCTGGAGTTCAACCACCACGTCCTGCGCGTGGAGCGCCATGGCGTGGCTCACTTGCAGCCGGGCTCTGGCTTCGCGGGTGCTGGATCGGCGTTCGGCCACGCGTTTCAGCAGGGCGGACTCGGTCCTGGTCGCTCGCTCCAGCCCGTGATCGCGAAGCAGGCTGAGGTCATCGATGCGGGGTGGCTCGAGCGCGCCGGCCAGATCGGGTTCGGGCATGGCGGCGAGCGCGGCGTCCAGGGCCTGATGCCAGGCTTGCCGCCGTTCCTGGTTCAGTGCGCTGGACTCGCGCTGGGCCTCCAGCCGCTCCCGGGCGATCGTCGGGTGGCTGCGCAGCACGGCGGCTTCGAGCGCACCGGCGTCCAGGCCTGCGTCGGGCGAGAGGCGGGGAGGCGTCGCAGGCAGGCTGTCCGGCAGTCGGGCCGCGAGCTGCACCACCGCGTCTGCCTGCCAGACCCCGAGCAGGCGCGCCAGTTGTTCCTGGGCGTTCATCGCAGCGGCCTGCGCCTGGACGGCGTTTTGCCAGGCACTGGCTTGCAGCAGGCGCTCGCGGTTCAGGCGCGCCTGGCTCCAGTTGCCGGCGGTCACCATGCGCAGGCCCAGTTCGCTGCCAGCGCGCGTGGCCTCCAGCAGTTCACTCCGAAGGCGCAAGCGCTGGCGCGCCGACACCGCATCGATCCACGCGCCTTGCAACGCGCGAACGTGCATGGCGAAGTCCACCCGGACCTTGGCGATTTCGGGTGCGTTCATGCCCGCGCGAACGAAGAGCTCCGGCCGGTGCCGCAGCGATTCGCGCAACGCCTCAGCCAGCGTCATGGATGTGCTGCGGGGGCTGGCGGGCGTGCCGGCGTCAGCGGGCGCAGGTTGGCGCGCTTCCCACTGCAGCAGATCGATGTGCCCGCGCGGGAACTCTGCCACCCGCTGGTTGGCACGTTGCCAGATCGCGCGCGCCTGCTCGATATCGGCCGGCAGCTCCGCCGGGGCGATGGGGCCCATCGGCGGCAACGCCAGTGGCTGCGCGGATGAGGGTTGATCGGGGTCGGCGGCGCGAAGCCCCGACGGGGCGGGCTCCACTGCCTGGGCGGCGCTCATGACCATCCAGGCCAGTCCGGCCGCAATCCATTGAAAAGAAGGCATGAAATTCTCCTGAGAACACGGCAACGCGGCCGGCTAGCGACCCCCAAGGGTCGACGCCGGACGCACCTGTGGCGTGGTTC
Organism: Hydrogenophaga sp.; assembly: GCF_051858985.1. Taxonomy (GTDB): domain Bacteria; phylum Pseudomonadota; class Gammaproteobacteria; order Burkholderiales; family Burkholderiaceae_C; genus Hydrogenophaga. Next base: position 762,156 of record NZ_JBHYGM010000003.1, read on the forward strand.
TCAGGAAATGGGTGGTTTGCTGCCCGGGGGCGGCACCGAACTGACGAAACGCTCGGTTGAGGACGGCACCACGCCGTGGGCCATGGAGGCCTTTGGCGAGAGTGGCGCGGACAGGGCCATGGCCGGACCGTTGCACACATCGCAAGTCCGGTGCTCGTGATCGGCGGTCCCGGAGGACGTGTCCATCGCGTGGTCGGGGCAGGGTGCAGACGCCGTAGAGGTCATCACCATGGATCCGTGATCCGATGAAGGCGCCACCATGGTGATGGCCATGGCGTCGCCCACCCACGCCCGCAAGGGCAGCAAGGCGATGATCAGGGCGAGCAACAGATGGCGCATGGTCTGGAATGATACGGCGCGCCGGGCTGGTGTCCGCTTGTCCCACGCCTCAGGATGGACATTGCAGCACCAGCGCCTGCAAGGGCCGCATGTGGTCGGGCGTGGTCACGACGAAGGCCACACGTGGGTTGCGTGCGCCCGCCAGGTTCAGTTGCGTGCGGTGAGGCGCGTTGCCCGCCCAGGGCTCGACCGGCTGGTAGAGGCCCACCACATGATCGTGCCGCAGCGCTTCGCCGGCGTTTTCACCGCGCGTGACCTGGCTGACGATGCCGTCCTGCAGAACGGCCCAGTAGCCCGCCAGCTTCGGATGGGCGGCGCTGGCGCTCAAATGCGCGCTGATCTGGTTGCCCTCGCGCCTCAGGCGCAGGCCGGGCGCGCCTTCCGCGCTCAACCGCGTGAGCTGCCCTGGCGACTGCCCTGGCCAGGACCGGTGGTCGCGGCCGTTCAGCACCACTTGCGGCGTGTACACGTATTTGCCACCCAGTGCTTCCTTCAAGCGGTATTGCCGCGAGGTGGTCTCCGAGGTGGCAAAAGGATCGCGCCAGCCCAGATGGTTCCAGTAGGTCACATGGAACGACAGGGCGAGCACGCCGTCGCCAGGTTTCAGGGTGGAGAGCCATCGGTCGGCCGGTGGGCAGGAACTGCAGCCTTCGGAGGTGTAGAGCTCGATCACGGCGGGCGGGTGGGGTCCCGAGGTGGCTTCACAGGTCTGCGCCAGCGCGGCGGCTGGCAGAGCCAGAAAGACGCAGCCGCCCCAGAAGGCGCGGCTCGTTGGGCGAAGGGTCAGGCGCATGCTGGCTCCAGGCAACGGTGGAGTGGGTCAGTCGCTGTGCCGAGGCGGTTCTTACAGAGGCCCGCCAATGATCGCTGCGCCAGGCGCCGGTGCTCCTCAGCGCAGGTCAGGTGCGACGCCGAAAGGCACCGGCTCGGACGCGGGAGCCAACGCACGCGGTCGAGCCGGAACAACCGACACTTGCAGCGCAATGCGCGGTGGCAGCGCCATCCCGCGCCGTTCCATGGCGGTGCGCAAGCGATCCGGGTAGTCGGTGATGATGCCGTCCACCCCCCAGTCGATCAGGCGCGCCATGTCCTGGAGCTCGTTCACGGTCCACGGCACCACGCGCAGCCCGAGTTCGCGTGCGCGCTGCAGTTGCCGCTGGTCCAGATCGCCGAAATGGGGCGACCACAGCTTGCCGCCTGTTGCCGCCACCATGGCGGGCGCATCCTCGAAATCAGCCAGTCGCAGGCCGGCGGTCCATTCGCCGCTCTCCAGGGTGTTGAAGCGCGGCAACTGGGCCGAGAGGTACGACAGCGGCATCTCGGGTGCGAGCTGCCGCGCCACTTTCTGGATGCGCCAGTCAAAGCTCTGAAGGCCGACCCGGTGGGTCATGCCGTGGGCGGCCACCACGTCGAGCACGGCTCGCACAAAGGCCTTGGGGTCGGGCGACTCCGCAGCACGCCCGGGGTGGATCTTGAGCTCGATGTTGAACCGCACATGCCGCGCGCCGAGCCCGCGCACCCGGTCGAACAGCGCGGCCAGCGTGGGAATGCCCTGGCCGTCCTGCGCCACCTGCTGGGGAAAGTCACGCGCGTAGCGGCTGGCGGGATTGATGCGCCCCACGTCCCAGGTGGCGATTTCTGCCAGCGGCACGCGGTTGAACGGCTGGCCGCGGGCTTGCAGCCAGAGCCCTCGAGCATCGCGCGTGAGGTCGGGGTTGGCGGTCGTGTCGTGCGAGATCACCGGCACGCCGTCGGCGCTGAGGACCACGTCGAGCTCCAGCGTGGAGACACCCACGGCGAGTGCGCGTTCGAAACCGGCGATGGTGTTCTCGGGGGCCAGGCCGCGCGCGCCGCGGTGACCCTGTGCGTCAAAGGCCAGTGCGGCGCCGGCACACCACAGCGAGAGGCCGAGCGCGGTGGTACAGCTCCAGCGGATCCAGGTCAGGCGCTGAACGCCCGGCGGTGAGGTATCGGTCATGGGGCGCAGTGTGACAGCGCCCCATGACCGATGCAAGACAGGTCAATGTCCCAGGATCTTGGACAGGAAATCCTTGCTGCGTTCGTTCTGCGGATTGTTGAAGAATGCTTCCGGGGTGTTCTGCTCGACGATCTGACCCTGGTCCATGAAGATCACGCGGTCGGCCACCGCCTTGGCAAACCCCATCTCGTGCGTCACGCAGATCATGGTGATGCCCTGGTTGGCCAGTTCGATCATCACGTCGAGCACCTCCTTGATCATCTCGGGATCGAGGGCCGAGGTGGGCTCATCGAACAGCATGATCTTGGGTGTGAGGCACAGCGCGCGCGCGATGGCCACGCGCTGCTGCTGTCCCCCCGAGAGCTGCAGCGGGTACTTGCCGGCCTGCTCGGCGATGCGCACCCGATTGAGCTGGATCATGGCCTTTTCCTCAGCCTCCTTCTTGGGCAGCTTGCCCACCCACATGGGCGATAGCGTGAGGTTCTCCAGCACCGTGAGGTGCGGGAACAGGTTGAACTGCTGGAACACCATGCCCACTTCCTTGCGGACGCGGTCGATCGCCTTGATGTCGTCGGTCAGCTCGATGCCGTCGACGATCAGGTGGCCCTGCTGGTGCTCTTCGAGCCGGTTGATGCAGCGGATGAGCGTGGACTTGCCGGAACCCGAAGGGCCGCAGACCACGATGCGTTCGCCCTTGGCCACGTCCAGGTCGATGTCGCGCAGGACATGGAAGTCGTTGCCATACCACTTGTTGACTTTGTCGAATCGGATGATGGGTTCGGTCATGTTCTTTTCCTTCAACGCGCCTTGCTGGCGCTCAGTTGTTTTTCGACCCACAGGCTGTAGCGCGACATCGAGAAACAGAAAGTGAAATACACGAGGGTGATGAAGATGTAGGCCTCGATCTTGAACGGGCGCCAGTCGACGTCGGAGTTCAGTGCGAGCGCGAGCGCACCGGTGAGCTCGTAGAGCGAGACGATGGTGACGAGCGAGGTGTCCTTGAACACGGAGATGAAGTTGTTCATCATGCTCGGCACCACCATGGCCAGGGCCTGTGGCAGAACGATCTTGCGCTGGGTCTGCCAGTAGGAAAGGCCCAGTGTGTCGGCCGCTTCCAGCTGTCCCTTCGGAATCGCCTGCAGGCCCCCGCGGATGATCTCGGCCATGTAGGCCGCGGCGAACAGCGTGATGCCGACGATGACCCGGACCAGCACATCGAGCGTGACACCCTGCGGCATGAACAGCGGGAACATGAACGAGGCCATGAACAGCACCGAGATCAGTGGCACGCCGCGGATGAGTTCGATGTAGACGATGCACGCCGAACGGATCGCCGGCAGGTGACTTCGACGCCCCAGCGCCACCACGATGGCGAGCGGGAACGCCATGAAGATGGACAACGTGGCGAGCATCACCGTGAGCGGCAGACCGCCCCAGAGGTCCGTGCGCACTTCGCTCAGGCCGAGCACGCCGCCGCCCATGAGCGTGAAGAACACCGCCAGCACGCCGATCCACATGAGCACCAGCCAGGGCTTCCAGAAGAAGCGGATGCAGCTGAGCACCAGGCCGAGCAGCATGACCGAGGTGGCAATGAGTGGGCGCCACTGCTCTTCATACGGATAGCGGCCAAACAGGATGATGCGGTACTTCTCGGTGACCACTCCCCAGCAGGCGCCCACTCCGCGCGCGGCCTGGCAGGCGTCTGCATCGGCGCGGAAGACGGACTGAAAGAACGCCCAGTTGAGCAGGCCGGGGATCGCGTAGACCAGCAGCCCGCCCACAAACACGGTCGTGATCGTGCTGCGCCAGTCGGCAAACAGGTTCTGCCGCGCCCACGGCACGAAACCGGTGGTCTTCACGGGAGAGGAGCGCGGCGGGATCGGAACGAAGGTGTCGGACATGGTCATCGCTCCTTGATGGCCATGCGCTGGTTGTACCAGTTCATGAAGGCCGACGTGGACAGGGACGTGGTGAGGTACACCAGCATGATGATGGCGATGCACTCCACCGCGCGCCCGCTCTGGTTGATGGTGGTGTTGGCGATCGAGACCACGTCCGGGTAGCCCACGGCCACGGCCAGGGAAGAGTTCTTGGTGAGGTTGAGGTACTGGTTGGTCAGCGGCGGAATGATGACGCGCATGGCCTGCGGCAGAATCACCTGGTTCATCTTCTGCTTGGGATTCAGGCCCAGCGCCGCAGCGGCCTCGTCCTGACCCCGGCTCACCGACTGGATGCCGCCGCGAACCACTTCAGCGATGAACGCTGCGGTGTAGATGACCAGGCCGATGAGGATGGCCATGAACTCGGGCGTGGCGGACACGCCGCCATCGACCATGAAGGCCAGTTGCTCGGGAATGTTCCATTGCGTGGGCATGCCGGCCACGACCCAGCCGACGAGCGCGAACACGACAATCAGCGCAATGGGCCCCCAGATGCGGTCGCCGTCCTGGCCGGTCAGCTCGAACTTCTTCTGCGCGCGGCGACGCCAGAGCCAGGCGCCGATGAGACCCACGCCCATGCCGGCCAGCACCTGGCCCACGCCCACGGAAGGGAAGGGGAAAGAGAAACCGCCCTTGCTCAGGTAGAACAGGTCGGCCACGTTCCAGGCTTCGTTCGATGGTGGGAGCACTTCGATGAAGATCAGGTACCACATCAGCAACTGAAGGAGGATGGGCACGTTGCGGAAGGTCTCCACATAGCCGTAGCACAGGCCGCGCACCAGCGCGTTGCGCGAGAAGCGGCCCACGCCGATGAGCACACCCAGGATGGTGGTGAGCACGATGCCGATGACGGCGACCTTGAGCGTGTTGAGCACGCCGACCCAGATGGCCTTGCCGTAGCTCTCGCTCGGGTTGTAGGGGATCAGCGTCTCGCCGATGTCGAAGCCTGCGGCGGCGCCGAGGAAGTCAAAGCCGCTCTGGATGCCCCGGATGCGCATGTTTTCCTGCGTGTTGTGCGCGAGGAACCAGATGCCGGCGGCGATGAGCACGAGGGCGATGGCTTGAAAGATGAGCCCGCGCGTGGCGCGGCTGTTGAGCGACCAGTTTCGTTTTTTCGGGGGGAGTTGCGGTTTCAATGCGGCCTCGCAATCCTGTCAGGGAGAAGCTTTTGCGCCACAGGCCCTGGGTTTTCTGGACCCAGGGCCTGTGGAACGGTGAAGTCAGGGCCGTCATCCCCCCGAGGGGAACGACGGCGGGACAGGTCGGAGATCAGCGAACCGGCGGGGCGTACATCAGGCCGCCCTTGGTCCACAGGTTGTTGGTGCCGCGCGGCAGGCCGATGGAGGTCTTGGGACCGACATGGCGTTCGAACTGCTCACCGTAGTTGCCCACGGCCTTGATGGCGCGCAGGGCCCATTCCTTGTCCAGGCCGATCAGCTTGCCGGTGTCTTCCGTGCCCGCACCCACCAGACGCATGATGTTCGGGTTGGTGCTGCTCTTCATGGAGTCGGCATTGGCCTGCGTGATGCCGTATTCCTCGGCTTCGATGATGGCGTAGCCGACCCACTTCACGATGCCGAAGAACTCGTCGTCGCCGCGGCGCACGGCCGGGCCGAGGGGCTCCTTGGAAATCAGCTCGGGCAGGATCACGTGGTCGTCCGGATTCGGCGTTTCCTTGGCGCGGATCGAGGCCAGGCCGGAAGCGTCGGTGGTGTAAGCCTGGCAACGGCCGGCCACGTAGGCGGCGGTGGCGGCTTCCACCTTTTCGAACACCACGGGCTTCAAGGCCAGGTTGTTGGTGCGGGAGAAATCGGTGAGGTTCAGTTCGGTGGTGGTGCCGGACTGCACGCACACCGTGGCGCCCTTGAGGGATTTGGCGCTCTTCACATTGAGCTTCTTCGGCACCATGAAGGCCTGGCCGTCGTAGAAGTTCACGCCCACAAAGTGCAGGCCCAGCGAGGTGTCGCGGGTCAGCGTCCAGGTGGTGTTGCGGGCCAGCATGTCGATCTCGCCGGACTGCAGGGCGGTGAAGCGCTGCTGGGCGGTCAGGGGGACATAGCGGACCTTGTCGGGGTTGGAAAGGATCGCGGCGGCCACTGCGCGGCACACATCCACGTCCATGCCGCTCCACTTGCCCTGGCTGTCGGCGGCAGAGAATCCCGCCAGGCCGGTATTGACGCCACAGATCAGCTCGCCGCGCTTCTTGATCGCATCGAGGTCCTTGCCGGCATGGGCGGGCAGGGCCACCAGGGTGGCAGCCGCCGCGCTCAGGCCCAGGGCCGCCAGTTTCAGGGAAGTCATCTTCATCGGTTTACTCCGTGTTTGTGGTTGGAAAGAAATCCGCCGGGCTGGACCCGCACCGTTTGGGTGCAGGACCGTGACCGCAACTGAATGTATCGCCGCCCTTTTGCACGGGGGATCGGGGTTTACGTGGGAAAGCCATGCAATATTCTTATGACGCCATCGTGAAAGCCCCCGGCAGGGCATCGAGTCCGACAACTCGCAGGTTCCGTGCCATCAAGGAAAACGCGGAGGTCCCTCGCGCGACAAAGTGGGTTCCCCTGTCGGGATGCGGCCCGTATGCTGTGCCGGACAACACCGGAGACAAGCGATGAGCAGCAGCACCCATGCCGTGGACGCACCGATCGCGCCCGCCGTTTTCCCCCACCACCGCTTCTGGCCGACCCGGCTGCCCCACCGGATCACGCCGCCGGCCACCTCGCTCTGGCACAACCTCGCCGTGAGCGCGCTGCGCTACCCGGACAAGGCCGCCCTCGTCTTCTTCGACCGCAGCGTCACCTACCGCGAGCTGAACGAACAGGTGGAGCGCCTCGCTGCCCACTTGCGCGAACAGGGCGTGCAGGACGGTGACCGCGTGATCCTGCTGATGCAGAACTGCCCGCAATGGGTGGTGGCGCACTTCGCGATCCTTCGGGCCAATGCCGTGGTGGTGCCCGTCAATCCCATGAACCGCGCCGATGAGCTGACGCACTACATCACCGACCCGGATGCGCGCGTGGCGGTCTGCGCGGCAGACCTGGCCGGCGAACTGCACAAGGCCGACCAGGCGGTCGCCGAAGGCTCGCGCCTGCGCCATGTGGTGGTCTCCCACTACAGCGATGGCTACGGCCCGGCGGCTGAAATTCCGCCAGCGTGGTCTCAGTGGCTGGGCGCGCGTCACGCCGCGCCCGCGTTCAGCCACGCCACGGTGAGCGACTGGACCGCCGCGCTGTCCTGCACCGGCACTGCCCCGGCCCACAACCGGGGCCCGGATGACCTGGCCGTGCTGCCCTACACGAGCGGCACCACCGGCCTGCCCAAGGGCTGCATCCACCCGCACCGCACGATCATGCACAACGCGGTGGCCGTGGGCCTGTGGACCAACAGCACCCCGGAAAACATCGGCCTGCTCGTGGTGCCGATGTTCCACATCACCGGCCTGGCGGCCGGACTGAACGCAGGTGTCTACATGGGCGCGACCATGGTGCTCATGCCGCGCTGGGACCGCGAACTGGCGGGCCGGCTCATCTCGCGCTGGCGCGTGACGCACTGGACCAACATCCCCACCATGGTCATCGACCTGCTGGCCAGCCCCAGTTTCGAGCAGTACGACCTCTCCAGCCTGGTGCTGGTGGGCGGTGGCGGCGCGGCGATGCCGCAGGCGGTGGCGCAGCGGCTGCTGGACCAGTTCGGCCTGCGGTATTCGGAAGGCTACGGCCTCACCGAAACCGCCGCGCCTTCGCACAACAACCCGCCGGACCACCCCAAGCAGCAGTGCCTGGGCATTCCGTTCCTGAGCACCGAGGCGCGCGTGGTCGACCCCCTCACGCTGCAGGAGATGCCGCAGGGCGAGGCGGGTGAAATCGTCATCCACGGTCCCGAGGTGTTCGACGGCTACTGGAAACGGCCCGAGGCCACCGAAGCGGCGTTCATCACCCTGGAGGGCAAACGCTTCTTCCGCTCTGGCGACCTGGGGCGCGTCGATGAAGACGGCTATTTCTTCATCACCGATCGGCTCAAGCGCATGATCAACGCGAGCGGCTTCAAGGTCTGGCCGGCCGAGGTGGAGGTGCTGATGTTCAAGCACCCGGCGATTGCCGAAGCCTGCGTGATCGCCACGCGCGATGCCTACCGGGGCGAGAGCGTGAAGGCCGTGGTGGTGCTGCGCGAATCGGCCCGGGGCACCACGACCGAGCAGGACATCGTGGACTGGTGCCGCGAGCACATGGCCGTCTACAAGTGCCCGCGCACGGTCGAGTTCGTGACCGCCTTGCCCAAGAGCGGCAGCGGCAAGGTGATGTGGCGGCTGCTGCAGGAGCAGGAAGAGGCGCGCGCAGGCACGGCGTCACAATGACGCCATGCCATCCCTTCAAGAAGCCGTCCGCCGCCTCTGGCAACCGCGCAAGGGCCTGTTCTGGCTCGCGCTCGGGTTCAATGCCCTCTCGTCCTTCATGGTCGGGTTCATCCACCTCAACGATCCGCCCGACGGCATTCGCCTGGTGGTGAGCCTGTTTGCTCTGACCAACTCCCTCATCGGCTGGTGGTTGACCGTGCGCCTCTGGCGCGACGGCGACCCCAGACCCCTGCCTTAGGAAACGTCCCATGTTCAACGCCCTCGTCATCACGAAGCCCGAGTCCGGCTACCGCTGCGAGCTCTCCGGCATCGACGAAGCCCAGTTGCCCGCAGCGGGCGACGTCACCGTGCGCGTGGCCTGGTCCACCCTCAATTACAAGGATGGCCTGGCCATCACCGGCAAGTCGCCTGTGGTGCGCAGTTTTCCGATGGTGCCCGGCATTGATTTCGCGGGCACCGTGGTGCAAAGCGACCACCCGCGCTGGAAAACCGGTGACCGCGTGCTGCTCAATGGCTACGGCGTGGGTGAATCGCATTGGGGTGGCCTGGCGCAGATGGCCCGCGTCAAGGGCGACTGGCTGGTGGCACTGCCCGAATCCCTGAGCGAGCGCGAGGCCATGGCGCTCGGCACCGCAGGCTACACCGCCATGCTGTGCGTGCAGGCCCTGCAGCGCCACTGGGCGGATGCTGGCGTGCAGCCGGGCAGCGGCGAGGTGCTGGTGACCGGTGCCAACGGCGGCGTGGGCAGCGTCGCCATTTCGCTGCTGGCCGGGCTGGGGCACACGGTGGTGGCCTCTACCGGTCGGTTGCAGGAAGCCGACTACCTCAAGTCGCTCGGCGCAGCGGGCGTGATCGACCGCAGCGAACTGGGGGCGCCCGGCAAGCCATTGCAGAAGGAACGCTGGATCGGCGTGGTCGATTCCGTGGGCAGCCACACGCTGGCCAATGCCTGCGCCAGCGTGCGCTACGGCGGCGCCGTGGCCGCCTGTGGCCTCGCGCAAGGCATGGACCTGCCGGCCAGCGTGGCCCCGTTCATCCTGCGCGGCGTCACCCTGTATGGCATCGACAGCGTGGTGGCGCCGATGCCGCGCCGCGTGGCGGCGTGGGAGGCGCTGGCCAGAACGCTCGATCGGCAGCAACTGGTCGCCATGACGAAGGAAATCGGACTGGGCGAAGCGATCGGGGCGGCCAGCGACATCCTGGCCGGACGGGTGCGAGGGCGGCTGGTGGTGAACGTGAACGCCTGACGGATCAGGCAGCAGGCGGCACGATCTGCCTGTACGCATGCCAGCTGGCGTGGCCCAGGACCGGGCCGATCACGAACAGGCCCACCAACAGGGGCAACATGGCCAGCACCACCAGCAGCGTGATCAACGCTCCCCACCAAAGCATCACGCCCGGGTTCTCCAGGCAGGCCCGGATGCTCGTGAGCCCCGCAGAGATCGCGTCGGTCTGGCGGTCCAGGATCATGGGGATGGAAATGGCGCTGGTGACAAAGATGAGCCCGGCGAAGAACCCGCCCACCACCGTGTAGGTGATGAGGAATTCGATGTTCTCCGGGTTGAACAGTTGCGCCAGCAGTTTCTCGGTGGAGGGCATGGTGTTGAAACTGACGGCAAACACCACCAGCGACGCGCGCCCCCAGAGCATCTCCAGGATCAGCAAGACGCCGGCAAAGATGGCCATGGTGCGCAGCGTGGGACGCCAAGCGACGAGTGAACTGCGCAGCGTGGGCCGCTGCCCCTGCTCAAGCGTGCGGCTGGCGTCGTACAGACCCAGGCAAAGGAACGGCCCCATCAGGAGGAAGCCTGCGCTCAGTGCCAGCACGTACGCCGGTGCGGCGCGAAACACCGCCAGCAGGGCGTGGCCCATCGCGAAGAAGCACAGGCCATAGAAGAGCCCGATGCGCGGACAGCGCACGAAATCGGCCCACCCCCTGCGCAACCATTGCAGGGGATCGCCGGCCTGCAGGGCGGCCAGCTTCATGGTTTTTCCGGCGCAGCCATCGGCTCGGCGCGGCGCATGTGCAGCGCCAGCGCCGCATCCAGCGACTGTGTGTGCCGCAGGAACCAGGCCCACAGCTCACTGGCCATCTGGCGCACCGGGGCGAGCTGCCCGTCCTGTGCCTGGCCCAGTCCCTCGCGCATCAGGTTGAGCACCACGCGGTGCTCCAGCGTGTGTTGCGTGGCCGACGGATACGCGGTCAACCGCATCCAGTCGTCTTCCTGGGTGAAGTGGCGTTCGGTGTGGGTCACCATCTCGCCCCATGCGTCGGTCAAGGTGCTGTCCGAAGCGGCCTGGGCCCTGGCCAGGAGCTCTGCAAATGCCTGGTGGGCGGCGTCCATCGGCTCGAAGCCCAACAGGAGCGCAGGGCTCCATGTCGCTGTGTCCAGTCTCGCTGTCTCCATGGTGGATCCTCCGTGTTCTGGTTTGCAGCTTCGCAGGGGTTGGTGCGCGTGCATTTGATCCAGCGCAGGAAAGCGGCGGAAAACGGTGGATCGTGTGGCTAAACTGCCCGTCCATGACCAGCGAATTCCAGCCACCCTACGTTTCGTTGCCCGCCCTGGGGGCATCCTTGAAGGCCGCCGGCTTCGCGCTGCTCAGTGCAGCGGATGTCGCCACCTGGCTGTCGGCCTCACCCGCCGACCTGCGGGCCCTGCACCAGGGCTGGGACGCGCTGCCGCCTGACGCCTACCTGAAGGACGGCGGGCGCTACCGCAGTCGCCGGCACAGTTGCTTCATGGTGGATGGAGCGCAGGTCCGGCAGGTGCCCCACCGTGCGCACTGGCAGCCCCTGGAATACAACGCCTTGCACGGCGGCATGCAGCGCTGGTTCGAACCCATGGCCACGGACACCGTGGCCCTGCCGGTCTGGAGCCGCCTGCTGCAGCGCCTGGGCGAAGCGGCCAGCGCCCTGCGAGGTCCCCAACCCTGGTACACCGAGGCGCACGTCTTCCGCATCGACACCACCGACGGCATCGGCCGGCCCACGCCCGAAGGCGCGCACCGCGACGGTGTCGACCTCGTGGCCGTGTTCATGGTGCAGCGCCATGGCATCAAGGGTGGCGAGAGCCGCGTTTTCGAAGCCAACGGCCCGGCCGGCCAGCGCTTCACGCTGCGCGAACCCTGGTCGCTGTTGCTGCTGGACGATTCGCGCGTGATCCACGAGAGCACGCCGATCCAGCCGATGGATGGCGAGGCACTGGGCTGGCGCGACACGCTGGTGGTGACGTGTCGACGGGGTGGTTTTCAGGGTGACTGAGCGCCGTCCAGCACCTGGATCCGCGAACGCGCGCTCACGCGCCTGATCGCGTCGGCGAACGCCGGTACCACCGGCGGCGGGCCCTCGGCGGCGCGTCGGGTGTAGAGGCCGAGCGAAGGCAGGGCGACGGAGGGTTCGATGCGCAGCCGCATCACACCACCGCGTGCGAGTTCGTCGCGCGCCTGCTCGAAACGCACCGCCCCGAGCAGGGTCTGGTCCAGGCGCAGCACGCTGCCCACCGTCACGGATGACAGCACCTCGATGGCGGGTTCCGGCGGCTCCAGGCCGGCGTTGAGGAACGCGGTCATCAGGGCCTGGCGCACCAGCGTGTCCTTCGGGGGAGCCACCCAGGGCTGCGCGCGCAGGTCGGCCCAGGCCAGTCGGCGGCTGCGGGACAGGGTGTGCCCTTCGGCGCAGAGCACACAGAGTTCATCCTTGAGCAGCACCTCGGGTTGCAGCAGCGAGAGCTGGTCGCTGGTCAGCAACTCGGGTGTGACGGCGCCGAACACGCCGTCGAGTTCACCGTCCAGCAGGCGCTGGATCATCTCCCGCACGCGACCTTCGTGCACCTGCACGCGGGCGCCTGGCAGGCGCATGCGCAGTTGCACGATCGCCTGCGGCACCGTGGCGGTGACCGACAGCGTGCCCAGCCGAAGCAGGCCAAAGGCGCCGGTGCGAAGCGCATCCACCTCGTCCTTGCCGCGCGAGAGCTCGCCCAGGATCACCCGGGCCCTGTACACCGCGGCAAGCCCCGCTGCATTGGCCCCCAGCCCCTGCGGCGTGCGCTCGAAAAGGCGCACATCGAAACCGGACTCGATCTCGCCCAGCATCTTGCTCAGGGCCGGCTGACTCAGATTGAGCCGGGTGGCGGCGGCGCGCATGGTGCCCGCGTCGGCCAGGGCGACCAGCAGCTCGAGATGGCGCAGGCGCAGTCGCCTGACGAGGTAGTCGGATGGGGGATGCATCGGGTGGTTCCAGGTCGACAGCGTGAGGCCGGGTGATCACCATGAGTGATCAGGACATCAGGATTATGGATTTTTCAGGAATCGATATCGCGCCTATCGTCGCGTCCCATGTCTTCATCTTCTTCGCACAGTCCACGGCCCGCGGCCACGCCGCTCGCCGGCGTCAGGGTCATCGATTTCGGCCAGTACATTGCGGGCCCGGGCGCGGCCATGACGCTGGCCGAACTGGGCGCCACGGTGATCAAGGTGGAACCCCTGGCGGGCGACCAGGCGCGCCATGTGGGGCGCTACGGCGAATCGATGGTGCGGGCCTACAACCGGGGCAAGCGGTCCATTGCGCTGGACCTCAAGAGTGAGGCCGGCCGCGAGATCGCCTGGCGCCTCATGGCGGGCAGCGACGTGGTGATCCAGAACCTGCGCCCTGGCGCGGTGGAGAAACTCGGCCTGGGCCCGGCCGAGGTGCGGGCACGGCATCCGCGCGTGATCTACCTGTCCATTTCGGGCTTCGGGGGAAACGGTCCTTCGAGCGAGCGCCCCGGTTACGACATTGCAGCGCAGGCCGAGAGCGGCCTGATGGCCGTCACGGGCGAAGCGGATCGACCGCCGCAGAAAGTGGGCGTGCCCATCGTCGATGCGGCCGCGGCCGACCTGGGCGCGCAAGCCGTGCTGGCGGCGCTGTACGGGCGCGAGCGCAGCGGCGTGGGCGAAACGCTGGAGGTGTCGCTGCTGGAGACTGCGCTGCACCTGCAGGCCGCGACCTGGTGCGAATACCTGGGCGGCGGGCCCGAGCCCACCCGCATCGGCCATGGTCAGCCTCACAACGCGCCCGCCGCCGAGGTGGTGGCCACGCTCGATGGGCACATCGTGCTCTCCGCCTATGCCGAAGACCACTGGAAGCGCTTCTGCGGTGCGATCGGTCGCGAAGAGCTGGTGGATGACCCCCGTTTCTCGAGCAACGAGCGGCGCGTCGCCCACCGCACCGAACTGCGCCAGGTGCTGGACCAGTGCCTCTCGGGCTACACCAGCGAGGCCTGCGTGGCCATGCTGAGCCGGCACCAGATCGTGGTGGGCGCGGTGCGCCGCTACCGCGATGTGCTGACCAGCGAAGACGTCATCGCCAGCGGGATCCTGGTGGAGGCTGCGTCCTCTGCGGGAGATCCATACCGTGCGCTCGGACTGCCCTACCGCATGGGCGATGGGCCGAGACCCGAGCCTGCTGCCGCCCCCGCCTGCGGCGCCGATGGCGCTCAACTGCTGGCCGAGTTCGGCTACTCGGCAGAAGACATCACCGCACTGCGCCATGCGCGCGTGCTGCTCTGACCATGAGCAACGCCCGCTGTGCCCGCGAGGCCGTGATCCAGACCTTGCCGCTGTTCGAGATGATGCGCATGCGCGCCGCCACCACGGCCCGGCGCCATCCCGTGTTGGGCTTTGCCAGCGAAGACCGCGCGTCCCGGCTGCGCTGGGTGAACCAGTTCACCCACACACATCGCCGGATCGGTCCGGACGACCGCGAGGTGGTCAGCCCCAACAACGACACGGTGTTCAGCAACGCCTGGCTGGACCTCTCCGCAGGTCCGGTGCTCATCGACACGCCCGACATGGGCGAGCGCTACTGGACCCTGGGCCTGCTCGACGCCTGGACCAACCCGTTTGCCTACGTGGGGCGACGAACCACCGGCAACCGCCGCCAGCGCACGCTGGTGCACGGTCCCGGGTGGGCTGGCGACGTGCCCGCGGGTGTGGACCACGTGATCGCAGCGCCGGGAGACGATGTCTGGGTCATCGGCCGCATCCTGGTGGACGAGCGTCCGGGCAACCTGGAAGAGGTCGCGGCGCTGCAACGCGGCATTTCCGCACACCGCCTGGATGGCAGCGACGCCGCGATGCGCGTGGACACGCGGCTGGACGGCCGCCTGGTGGACACGCCCACGGCAGCGCTGTACCGCGCGACGGTGGAAGACGCGCTGGCGCGCAACCCGGTGCCGCAGGGCGAGACCCTGCGCTGGCCCCCGGATGAAGAGGCTCTGGCGGCCGAACTGGCGGCCGTGTTCGACGAGCTGCGCCACAAGGCCCAACCGCACGAACTTGGCGGTGGGTGGGCGCTGCCGGTGGCCGTGCGCACCCACTGGGGAGCAGACCTGGAGATGCGCGCCCGCGTGGCGCGCAATTTCATCGGCGCCCTCGGGATCGAGGAGGCCATGTACCCCACCGCGGAAGTGGATGCCCACGGCGAGGTGCTGAACGGCTCGCACGCCTACGAACTTCGGTTCCCGCCCGGCGCCACGCCCGAGGTGGACGCGTTCTGGTCGCTCACCCTGTACCGCCGCAGCGACTGCCTGCTGGTGGCCAATCCCATTCACCGCTACTCGGTGGGCGATCGCCTGCCTGGCCTGCTGACCCAGGCAGACGGGGGTCTGTCGATCCGCGTCCAGGCGCACGACCCGGGAGCGGGCCACAACTGGCTGCCGGCTCCGCCGGGCGAAGACTTTTACGTGGTGCTTCGCCTCTACCAGCCCCGGCGCAGGCACCTGGAGTTTCAGTTTCCGTATCCCCCCTTGCGCCGCAGCTGACCCCGGGCGCGTCTCAGCGACACTTCAAATCAGGAGACAGACATGAGCTTGCACCGCAGACCTTCGCCGACCCTCCGCCCGACCGGGCTCCAGCGCCGCACGGTGCTCGTCTCGCTGGCGGCGGGCGTCGCCGCCGGTTCGGGCGTGCTGGCCCACGCCCAGGCCGACTGGCCCGCGCGGCCGGTGAAGCTGATCTCGCCCTACGGTGCCGGGGGTGCGAGCGACCTCTCGGCCCGCGTGCTGGGCGAGTACCTCGCCAAGGAACTGGGCCAGCAGATCGTGGTGGAAAACAAGCCCGGCGCCGGCACGCGCGTGGCCATCGAGATGGTGGCGCGCGCGCCCGCCGATGGCTACACCGTGCTTTACGTGGCCGCGCCCTACGCCACGGCCGAGGCGCTGTACGGCAAGGGCCTGAGCTACCAGCGTGACCAGCTGCGACCGATTGCCATGGCCATGCACGCGCCGCTGTTCCTGATCGTCAATGCCCAAAGCCTGGTGAAGACCGTGCGCGACCTCGTGGCGTTTTCGAAGACGCGCCCGGGCGGCCTCAACTTTGGCTCGCCCGGCGCCGGTTCGCAGCCGCATCTGGCGGCCGAACTGCTGTTGCGCGAGGGCGGCATGCAGGGGGTGAATGTGCACATGCGGGGCGACGCCATGGCCTATTCCGAGTTGCTGGGCGGGCGCATCGACGCGACGCTGACGGCCATCAGCTCGGCGTTGCCGCACATCGAGGCCGGCAAGCTGCGCGTGATCGGCGTGGCCTCCGAGGCGCGCAGCCCGCTGTACCCGTCGGCCCCCACCATCCGCGAGCAGGGCTTCCCCAGCGTGGTGGCGTCCGGCTGGTACGGCTTCATGGTGCCCGCCGCCACGCCGCCCGAGGTGGTGGCGCGCCTGCAGCCTGCCCTGCTGCGCGCGCTCGACGATCCCGCCATCAAGCAGAAGCTGCTCGACATCGGGCTGGAAGCCAGCGGCGCGCCGGGACCGGAATTCGCCCGGTTCATCGACGGCGAAACCCGCAAGTGGACGGACGTGATCCGCAAGGCCAACATCCAGATCGAGTAGGCCCGCCATGAACACCGCTGCCACTCGCCTTGTCCTCCTCATCGGCGCGCTGCTGATGTTCAACGCCTGCACGCACGCTCCCCACGGGCAATCCGGCCTGCAGCGCCAGACCACGTTCGGCCCGGTGGTCGGTGCCGACGATTCGGCCGCCAACGGCACCCACGCCTGGAAGGGCGTTCCGTTCGCCGCCGCGCCGGTGGGCGAACGCCGCTGGCAGGCACCGGTGGATCCGCCGGCGTGGACGGCGCCTCGCGCGACCACCGCGTTCGCGCCGGCCTGCGTGCAGACCGGCCGCCTCTATGGCCCCGGCCTGAACAACCGCTACGACGCCACCATTGGCAGCACCCTGGGCCAGACACTGGGGTCGGAAGACTGCCTCTACCTCAACATCTGGGCGCCGTCCGCGGCATCGTCTTCCCCCAGGCCCGTCATCGTGTGGGTGCACGGGGGCAGCAACATCACCGGCTACACCGCCGACCCGGTGTACGACGGCGCCGCGCTGGCCCGCGCCACTGGCTCGGTGGTGGTGTCGGTGGCCTACCGCCTGGGCATCTTCGGCTTCCTGGATCTCGCGGCGCTGAAGACGGGCGCCCCGGCGGCCGACTCGGGCAACTTCGCGCTGCTGGACATCGTCAAGTCGCTGGAGTTCGTTCAGGGCAACATCGCGCGTTTCGGCGGCGACCCGAGCCGGGTCACGCTGATGGGCGAATCCGCCGGAGCGGTCAATGTGTACGCGCTGCTCACGTCTCCCATGGTGGTGGCCAGGCCCGCGCCCCTGTTCCAGCGCCTGGTGGCGCTCAGCGGCGGCATTTCATCGGCCGCCACGCTGCCGCCCGGCTCGTTCGCCACCATCCTGCCCCGCAGCGTCTGGGCCACGCGCGGCAATGGTTTGCTGATCCATTCACTCATTGCAGACGGCACGGTGGCCGACCGCGCGGCCGCCGAAGCGCACATGGCCTCGCGCACGCCGCAGCAACTCGCGGCGTACCTGCGCAGCCAGTCGGCCGATGCGCTGCTGACCACGGTGAAGACGCGCCTGACCCCGCTGGGGCTGGCCGCCGCCAACCCGATTCCCGATGGCCATGTGGTGCCGGCCGATCCCATCGCCGCCATTCGCGCCGGGCAGTATGTGAAGGTGCCGGTGCTCTCGGGCAACACGCGCGACGAAAGCAAGCTGTTCCCGAGCCTGCTGGCACTGCGACCCGCACTGGGGGGTACCAGCGGGCGCCTGCTGGATGACGCGGCGGTGTTCGAGCTGGTTCACAGCTACCAGCCCGACGCGCCGCCGGCCAGCCGGATCGAGCAATGGATTCCACCGGCCTACCTGCCGGTGGATGCGCCGACCACGGGCCTCAACGCGCGCATCGCGGAGCTCGATCGCATCTGGTTCTTTGCCTTTCGCGACGACGTGATGAACGCCCTGAAGGCCCGCCAGCCCGACGTCTGGCACTACCGTTTCGACTGGGACGAACTGCCGCCGCCCTTTGACGTGGTCTATGGCGCGGCACACAGTTTCGATCTGCCTTTCATCTTCGGCAACTTCGGCCCATCGCTCTACGCCAACATCTCCTTCAGCCGCGCCAACGAGCCCGGCCGGCTGGCGTTGTCGCAGCGCATGATGCACAGCCTCGGCGCGTTCGCCCGCGCGGGAGATCCCAACACCGCCATTCTCGGTACCCGCTGGCCGGCCTGGCCCGGGCGAATGGTCTTTGATGCCGATCGGCAAACGGCCCGACTGGTGGCGGAGTGAAAGGCGCGGTCAATCTGCTGGACTACGCGACCCGCGTGGCCGTGCGAAGCCGCGGCTGGTTGTCGGGCCTGTCGCCGACGTTGTGCGACGAACTCCTGCGCGACGCCGTGGCCATCCGGCTCCAGGCCGGCCACCGGCTTTTTGCTTCGGGCGACCGGGCCGAAGGCCTCTGGCTCTGCGCCAGTGGTTTTGTTCGTCTGAGCAGGGAATCCAGCGGCCGGCGGCGCACGCTGGCGTATGCCCACGAGGGCGATGTCGTGGGCGCCCCCGGCTTCTTCCTCAACGCGCAGGAATGCGATGCCGATGTGCACCGGGACGCCACGCTGCTGTTCCTGGGTCGAACCGAACTGCAGCGCAGGCTGAACCAGTGGCCGCAGCTCTCGCAGGCGCTGCTTTCGGTGCTCGCCCAACAGGTGAGGCACCTCGGCGAGGAGGTCTGTGACGCCAGGTACCTGCCGCTGGACGCCCTCATGGCCAAACGCCTCGCGTGCCTGTGGTCGCAGCACGGCCAGGCCCTGCATCCCGGGGGTCCCGCCAATCGCATCAAGCTCGCCATGGCGCAATCCGAGCTTGGCGAGCTCATTGGCTACTCACGCCAGCACGTCAACGCCTCGCTCAAGCGGCTGGAACGCCGCGGACTGATCGCCGTCACCGCCTGCGGCATCGTGGTTCACGATGCCGCAGGCTTGCGCGCGCAGTTCAGCGAGCAGCGCGCGGCCGAGCCAGGGCGTTCAGACGCGCTCGAAGATCGCGGCGATGCCCTGTCCACCACCGATGCACATGGTCACCAGCGCGTACTTGCCACCGATGCGGTGCAGTTCGTGCAGGGCCTTGACGGTGATCAGCGCGCCGGTGGCGCCGATGGGATGGCCGAGCGAAATGCCTGAGCCGTTGGGGTTGACCTTGGCCGGGTCCAGGCCGAGGTCGCGCGTGACGGCGCAGGCCTGGGCGGCAAAGGCTTCGTTGGCCTCGATGACGTCCAGGTCGTCCACGGTGAGTCCGGCCTTCTGCAGCGCGACCTTCGTGGCCGGCACGGGGCCGATGCCCATGTACTTGGGATCAACGCCCGCGTGGGCATACGCCACCAGCCGCGCCAGCGGTTTCGCCCCCCGCGCCTTCGCGGCACCCGCTTCCATCAGCACCACGGCGGCGGCCGCGTCGTTGATGCCCGAGGCGTTGCCGGCGGTCACGGTGCCGTTCTCCTTCAGGAACACGGGCTTGAGCTTGCCCAGGTCTTCCAGCGTGGCATTCGGGCGGAAGTGCTCGTCGGTGGCGTAGGCCACTTCGCCTTTCTTGCTCTTGATCATCACCGGCACGATCTGGTCCTTGAAAAGGCCCGCCTCGGTGGCGCGCTGGGCGCGGTTGTGGCTCTCCACCGCGAGCTGGTCCTGCTCTTCGCGGGTGATGCCCCATTTGGCGGCAATGTTCTCGGCCGTCACGCCCATGTGGATGGTGTGGAAAGGGTCGTGCAGTGCGCCCGTCATCATGTCCACCATCCTGGTGTCGCCCATGCGCGCGCCCCATCGCATGTTCAGGCTGGCAAACGGCGCGCGGCTCATGTTCTCGGCGCCCGCACCAATGGCGATGTCGGTGTCGCCCAGCAGGATGCTCTGCGAGGCCGAGACGATGGCCTGCAGGCCCGAGCCGCAGAGGCGGTTCACGTTGAACGCTGGCGTGCCTTCGGCGCAACCGCCGTTGATGGCGGCCACGCGCGAAAGGTACATGTCCTTCGGCTCGGTATTGACCACATGGCCGAAGACCACATGGCCCACGTCCTTGCCCTCCACGCCGGCGCGTGAGAGCGATTCGCGCACCACCAGCGCGCCCAGTTCGGTGGGAGGCTGGTCCTTCAGTCTGCCGCCGAAGGTGCCGATGGCGGTGCGCACGGCGCTGACGACCACGACTTCTCTGCTCATGAGGTGTTCTCCTGTTGTTGAATCGGTTCGCCAGCCAT
This sequence comes from Hydrogenophaga sp., assembly GCF_051858985.1. Taxonomy (GTDB): domain Bacteria; phylum Pseudomonadota; class Gammaproteobacteria; order Burkholderiales; family Burkholderiaceae_C; genus Hydrogenophaga. The sequence goes on from NZ_JBHYGM010000003.1 coordinate 782,333, forward strand.
CCTACCCCTGGGGCCGGCCGTGGATTTGACGTGCGTCAGAAGGTCTGGCGCGCCAGCAGGCGCAGCCGGCCGGCTTCGGGCCGGGTTGCGAACACCTCGCCCATGGCGAGGTACTCACCCGTCAGCGCCGTGATGTTGACCTGATGCGTCACCAGCATCAGGTTGCGCGGCGGCGACCAGGCCTGCGCAGCGGCCAGCACCTCGCGGGTCTGGCTGTCGCGCCCCTCGCCACCAAAGAACGAATTGATCGGGGGCCAGACGGTGTTCTGCTTGAAGGCCAGCATGGCGGTGTCGACACAACGGCACCAGGCACTGGAGCGCACCTGGGCCAGCTGCACGCGCTCGCGCACAAAGGCAGCGCCCACCCGGCGCGCCTGCTCGCGGCCGGCCTCGCTCAGGTTGCGCTGGGTGCTGCATTCGCCGAGCCTGAAGTTCGGTGGGTCGCCCACGCCAGGATCGGTCTGGGCGTGGCGCATCAGCAGCACACAGCCCCCTTCGCGCAGCAGTGTCCAGAAACCCTCGGTGGCGCCTTGGCCCGTTGCGAGGCCGGTGGACAGCGCCAGCGCGGTGCCGGCGGTGAACTGGCGCCGGGTGATCAGGCTTTCGGTCATGGAACAGCTCCTTCAGTCGCGCACGTCGGCCACGGGCTTGTCGCCGAAATCGGCGCGTTCCAGCCACACGAGCAGGCGCGCCGCCGCGTCCTGCGGCGACGTGAGCTGACCCTGTCGCTGAAGTTCGACAAAGCGGTTGCGGTCGGGGAATGCCGCGGGGTCCCCGGCGCGCAGTTGCGACTGCATGTCGGTGTCGATCACGCCCGGCGCCAGCGAGACCAGGCGCGCACCGTGCTCGCGCTGGGCTTCGTCGAGCGCGCTGCAGCGGGTGAAGTGGTCCATGCCGGCCTTGGCGGCGCAGTAGGGCGCCTGCGCGGCCATGGCGCTGCGGCCCAGGCCCGAAGAAATATTGAGCACCTTGCGCGGCCCGCGCCAGCCCGCTTGCACCCAGGCACCGGTGGCGGCCAGGAAGGCCGCCGTGAGCTGCATGGGCGCCTCCAGTCCCACGCGAAGCGCGTTGGCCAGTTCGTCAGGAGGGCAGTCGTCCAGCGGGCCGATGCGCGGAATCACGCCGGCATTGTTGATCAGCGTGGCGCTTTTCATTCCGCTGGTGTCCATCGACTCCAGCCACGCCTGCAGACGCTGGCGCGACCCGGTGGTGTCGGCGAGGTCCTGCGTCCATTGCGTCAGCAGTGCGCCCTTGTGCCTGGCCTGTTCTGCGAGCTCATCGCTGGCGCGGCGCGAGATGCACAGCAAGTGCCGCTCGGGTGAGAGCAACTGCTGGGCCATGGCCAGGCCCATGCCGCGCGAGGCGCCGGTGAGGATGGTGAGGTGCGGAGTCTTCGTCATGTGAACGCTTCAGAAAGGGCAGGGGCTGTGGAAATCGATGGCCTGGCCATCGAGCGGATGAGGCAACTGCAACCAGTGCGCGTGCAGCAACAGTCGCCCGGCCATGGCCTGTTGCTGCGCGTTCGCATACAACGCGTCACCCACGATGGGGTGGCCGAGGGCCTGCAGGTGCACGCGCAACTGGTGCGTGCGACCCGTGACCGGCTCCAGTTCTAACCGGGTTGTGATTCCTGCGTGCGTCGCCGGGCTTTGGTCTGGCGACAGGCGCCAGCGCGACAGGCTGGGTTTGCCCAGTTCATGGCTGACGATGCTGCGGGGGCGGTTGGGCCAGTCCACGGTGAGCGGCAGGTCGATGAGGTTCCAGCCGTTGCCGGGCAACAGATTCTTCAGCGCCCCCGCCACCACAGCGGTGTAGCGCTTGTGGACCTGGCGTGTCTCAAATGCGCGGGACAGGGTGCGCTGATGCGCCAGCCCGCGGGCCATCACCACCAGACCTGAAGTGGCCATGTCGAGCCGGTGCACCACCAGGGCATCGGGCCAGCGCGCCTGGGCTCGGGCGCTGAGGCAATCCTGCTTGTCGGGGCCGCGCCCGGGCACGGCGAGCAGTCCGGCCGGCTTGTCCAGCACGATCAGGGCGTCGTCCTCGTGGACGACCTGCAGGGTCACGAAGCCGGCCCGAGCGCGCGAACCACCTCGTCGGCTTCCAGGCTGCGCGCCGCGCCGAAACCCGCCACCTGGCGCGCGCCCAACGGCGTGAGGGCGACAAAGCTGAAGTCGCCCAGCGTGGTCATGTGCGTGGCTTCGGGAAAGCGCAGCAGGTAGGCCGCGCAGGCGCTCTTCTCGGCATTGCCACCGGCCTCCAGGGTCTGCGCCTGCATGACCAGCATCACCCGCGAGAGCGCATGCACCGGCTCGCCGGCCACCTCGGCCTGCGCCACCAGCAACGAGGCGCGTGGCTCGCGCCGAAGGTTGGCGCTGTGCGAGGCGAGGGCGCTGACATGAATCACGATCACGCGCAAGGCGCTGTCGACCGCGAACGGCACCAGAGAGACCCAGGGCGCGCCGTCCATCCCGAGCGTGCCAAGCGACCCCACCCGCTGGCTTGCCAGCAGTTCACGCAGGGCCTGGGTCAGGCGAGGTTGGTGAGGCATGGAAGGGCCATGTTAGCGCGGCGCGGCCCGGCTGTGGAAGCACCGGCGTGGTGAAATACCCGACATGTTGCTGCTCGCGCCCATGGAAGGTCTGCTGGATGCGACCCTGCGCGATGTGCTCACGCGCACGGGCGGGGTCGATCGCTGCGTGAGCGAGTTCATCCGCGTGACCAACACCCTGCTGCCGGAGCGCGCTTTCGTGCGCGTGGTGCCCGAACTGCTGAACGGTGGCCGCACCCTTGCCGGTGTGCCGGTGCGCCCGCAACTGCTGGGCTCGGATCCCACCTGCCTGGCCGAGAATGCGGCGCGGCTGGCCGGGCTGGATCCGCCAGGCATCGATCTCAACTTTGGCTGCCCGGCCAAGACCGTGAACCAGAGCCGCGGCGGCGCCGTGCTGCTGGACGAACCCGAGCTGGTGGGCCGCATCGTGGCAGCGGTGCGGCGCGCCGTGCCCGCCAGCGTGCCGGTGTCGGCCAAGATGCGACTGGGGTTCAACGACGATCTCGTGGCCGAAGCCTGCGCCCAGGCGATTGCCGAGGCAGGTGCCGACGAACTGGTGATCCACGCGCGCACCAAGGCCCACGGCTACCGACCGCCGGCTTACTGGGAGCGCATCGCACAGGTGCGCGATGCCTTGCCTGCTGCGCACCGCATTCCGGTGATCGCCAACGGCGAGATCTGGAGCGTGGCCGATGCGATGCGCTGCCGCGAAGTGAGTGGCTGCGATTCGCTCATGATCGGCCGCGGCATGGTCGCCGATCCCGGGCTCGCTCTGGCCATCCGCGGGCAGGGCGGCGTGGGCTGGTGGCAGATCGAGCCTTTGCTCACCGTCTTCTGGGAACGCGTGAGCGCAAGGGTGGAGCGCCGGCACCGCGCCGGGCGCCTGAAGCAGTGGCTCAATCTGTTGCGCCGGCGGCATCCCGAGGCGCAGGCCGCGTTCGATGAACTGAGGCTGCTGAACGATCCGGCGGCCATCGATGCCTGGTTGCTGCGCTCGCGCGGCGAAGCGCCCACTACCACAGAGCCGATGCGGGCGCTGCCAGCAGAATTGGGCCAGCCGTGTTAACTTCCGGCCCCGGACCCGATTCAAGACGCCTGTATGACCCCTCTCCAACAACGGCTGGACACGCTCACGGCTGAGCAATTGCGTGGCATGCGGCGAGGCCTTGAAAAGGAAAGCCTGCGCGCGCAACCCGATGGACGCCTGGCCCTCACGCCGCATCCGGCGGCGCTGGGCAGCGCGCTGACCCATCCGCACATCACCACGGACTACAGCGAGTCTCAGCTCGAACTCATCACTGGGGTGCACGCCAGTGTCGATGCGTGCCTGACCGAACTCACCGAGGTGCACCAGTTCACCGTGCGCAGCCTGCGCGCCGCGGGCGACGAAATGCTCTGGGCCTCCAGCATGCCCTGCGGGCTGCCCACCGACGAGACCATTCCACTGGGCCGTTATGGCTCATCCAACGTGGGCCGGGCCAAGAGCGTCTACCGAATGGGCCTGGGCCACCGTTATGGCCGGCGCATGCAGACCATCTCGGGCATCCACTACAACTGGTCATTGCCGGGCGTGGACAACGACGGCTACTTCTCCCTCATCCGCAACTTCCGCCGCCACGCCTTTTTGCTGCTCACGCTGTTTGGTGCTTCCCCGGCGGTGTGTTCCAGTTTCGTCGAAGGGCGGCAGCACGAACTCCAGAAACTGGGCAGTGGCGGCACGCTCTACATGCCCCATGGCACGTCGCTGCGCATGGGCCGCCTGGGTTACCAGAGCGAGGCGCAAGCCACGCTGGCGGTGAGCTACAACGGGCTCGAAGGCTATGCGGCTTCGCTGCACGATGCGCTCACCCGGCCCTGGCCGGCCTACGAAGCGGTAGGCATCCGCAATCCGGGAGGCGACTACAACCAGCTCGCCACCACCTTGCTGCAGATCGAGAACGAGTTCTACGGCACCATCCGCCCCAAGCGTGTGATCTACCCCGGCGAGCGGCCGCTGCACGCGCTGCGCGAGCGCGGCGTGGAGTACATCGAAGTGCGGCTGATGGACCTCAACCCCTTCGAACCGATCGGCATTGGCGCAGCCACGTTGCGATTTCTCGACGTGTTCCTGCTGCATTGCCTGTTGTCGGACAGCCCGCCGGACACGCCGGCCGAAATCCGCGAACTCGCACACAACCAGCACCTCACCGCCGCGCGCGGCCGCGAGCCCGGGCTGGACCTGATGCGCGAAGGCCAGGCTGTGCCGCTGGTGCAGTGGGGGCTGGAGATCATCGACCAGCTGGTGCCCATTGCCGCGGCTCTGGACCGCGCGCACGGCGGCGCCGATCATGCCGATGCCGTGGCTCAGGCCCGCACCGCGCTGCAGGACCCGCAACGCCTGCCCTCGGCACGCGTACTGCAGGCCATGCACGAGGACCACGGGGACGCGTTCCTGGGCTTCGCCCGTGCGCAGTCGCTCGCCACGCACCAGCACCTCCTGTCGCTGGACTGGAGCGCCAAGCAGCAAGCCCGCTTCGAGGCCATGGCGGCCAAATCGGTCGAGGACCAGCGTACCATCGAAGCCGCCGATTCCATGCCGTTCGAGATCTACCGACAGGAATACACCTCACCGGCCCGCCTGGGTCGGCCCCAGACCGCCGCCACCCCGGTCGCGGCAGAAGCCCTCACGGCCGCACGGTGAATGGGGCCGGCGCGGTCCGCAGGGCTATCCTGCGGCTTTCTGCCGGAGACGCCCATGACCCGACTCACCGCCGCCGATTTCGACCAGGAACTGCTGATCCTGTTTGACGCCTACGTGCATGGCGACATCGACCGCCGGGCGTTCCTGGACCGGGCTTCGAAGTTCGCCGTGGGTGGCATGACAGCGGTCGGCCTGCTGGCGGCACTCAGCCCCGACTTTGCCCACGCCCAGGTGATTCCGGCCGGCGATCCCCGCCTGAAGACCGAAACCATCAGCGTCGCATCGCCACAGGGCCACGGCACCATCAAGGTCTACGTGGCGCAACCGTCGGTGCCTCCACCCGGTGGGCGTCTTCCCGGCGTGCTGGTGGTGCACGAGAACCGGGGACTGAACCCGCACATCGAAGACATCGCGCGCCGCCTCGCGCTGGAGGGCTACCTCGCCTTCGCGCCCGATGCGCTGACGCCACTGGGCGGCTACCCCGGCAATGAAGACAAGGCCCGCGCGCTGTTCGCCCAGCTCGACCAGACGAAAACGCGTCAGGACTTCCTGGCCACCGCCGCGGCGCTCAAGGCCCGGCCCGACGGCATCGGACGCATCGGCGCGATGGGTTTCTGCTACGGCGGCGGCATCGCGCACATGCTGTCCACCGAGCTGCCCGACCTGGCCGCGGCCGTGCCGTATTACGGCAACCACCCTCCGGTGGAGGCGGCAGCCAAAGTGAAGGCGCCCCTGCTGATTCACTTTGCCGCGGTGGACGAGCGCATCAACGCCGCCTGGCCGGCTTACGAGGCGGCTCTCAAGGCCGCCGGCGCGCGCTACACGGCCCACCTGTACCCGGGCACGCAACACGGATTCAACAACGACACCACGCCGCGATTCGATGCCGCTGCTGCGAAACTGTCGTGGGACCGCACGCTGGCATTCTTCCGTGAGCACGTACGCGCCTGAAGGCGCGCGCGTGCTCAGGCCTCGCCGCCGAAGCGCTTGATCAGGTTGGCGATGTATTTCTCGACGAGCTTCTCGAACTCGCCTTCCACCACCGGCGCCACCACCATCTTCATGAGGCCGGGCAGCGGCACTTCGATCTCGCCCTGAATGGCCAGGGTGAGACCGGTGGATTTCTTGTTGTCCACGATCTTCCAGTTGCCGCCCACCTGGGCGTTGCCCACACCCTTGACCGGCGTCCATTTCACCGTGCCGCGCGCCTTGTCACTCACGTACTTGCTGGCGTAGATGGTCTGGATGTTGACCTGCGCCGTGCCCACTTTCTCCATTTCCCACTGGTAGACACCACCGCCCAGATCCGTGAGCTTCTCGACCTTGGGAAAATGGCTGACCGACTCGGGCACGTTGGAAAGCACCTCGAACACCTCGGCCGCCTTGGCCTTGACGTCGAATTCGTAACCCAGATCGATCTTGACGGTGATGCTCATGAGGCGCCTCTGCGGGTGTGGAAGTGGGGACGATTGTAGGGATGGCTCCAGCCGCCGGACCCGGGGGTTACACCAAGGACCAAGGCACAATCGCCGCCATGAGCATCCAGTGGTTCCCCGGGCACATGCACCTCACGCGCAAGGCCATCACCGAGCGCGTGAAAGACATCGACGTCGTCATCGAAATGCTCGATGCACGCCTGCCCGGCTCCAGCGCCAACCCGCTGCTGGGCGAGCTCACCGCAGGCAGGCCCACGCTGAAGGTGGTGAACAAGCAGGACATGGCCGATGCCGCACGCACTGCGCTGTGGCTGGCCCACTACAACGCGCAGCCCCGCACCCGCGCCATTGCGCTCGATGCCAGCGTCACCGCACCCGCGCGCGCCATCATCGACGCCTGTCATGAACTCGCGCCCTTGCGCGGCGGCATGGTCAAGCCCATGCGGGTGCTCATCTGCGGCATTCCCAACGTCGGCAAGTCCACCCTCATCAACACCCTCATGGGCAAGCGCGCGGCCAGGACCGGCGACGAGGCCGGCATCACCCGCAATGAGCAGCGCATTGCCCTGGCCGACGATTTCTACCTGTTCGACACGCCCGGCATGCTCTGGCCGCGCATCGTGGTGCCCGAAAGCGGCTTCAACCTGGCCGCCAGTGGCGCCGTGGGACGCAACGCCTACGACGACCAGGAAGTGGCGCTGGAGCTGCTGGCCAGACTCAAGCACGCCTACGGCGCGTTGCTCGAAGCGCGCTACCGGCTGGGCTTGAGCGAAGACGCCATCGCCGCGCTGCACGACGACGAACTCCTGGACGCCATCGGCCGCAAACGTGGTGCGCTCGCGGGTGGCGGTGCCGTGAACCTGCAGAAGGCCGCCGAGCTGTTGATTGCCGATTTCCGAAGCGGCGCGCTGGGCCGCATCACGCTGGAGACACCTGAGGAATTCAGCCGCTGGCTGAACGCAGGGCAGAAGGCCGACGCGGCCCGGCAGGAACGCAAGAAGGAGCGCGCGCCGAAAGCGCGCAAGCCCGACCGGCGCTGACGATGCCGCTTTGATCCGCGTCAAGGCGGGGCGCGGTCCGCGGTGAGAGCATGCGGGCCTGCACCTCCGGAGCCCGCCATGACGTCTCTTGCCGCTCGCCGCATCCTCCTCATTGAAGGCCATCCCGATGCTCAGGGGCCGCACCTCAACCGCACCCTGGCCGACGCCTATGCCGAAGGCGCGATGGCAGGCGGACACGGGGTGCGCCGTGTGGTGGTGGGCGCCATCGACTTTCCCCTGCTCATGCGCGCAGCCGACTGGCTGCATGGCGAAGTCCCACCGATGCTCAAAGCCTCTCAGGCAGAAATTGTCTGGGCCGAGCACGTGGTGATCTTCTTTCCCTTGTGGCTGGGCGACATGCCAGCGCTCCTCAAGGGCTACCTCGAACAGGTGGCGAGGCCTGGATTTGCCGTGGGTCCCGAGGGCGCCAAGCCCTTTGGCCACAAGCCGCTATCCGGCCGCTCTGCCCGTGTGGTGGTGACCATGGGCATGCCCGCACTCGCGTACCGCTGGTACTTCCGGGCGCACAGCCTGAAGTCCCTGGAGCGCAACATACTGGGATTTGTCGGATTTGCACCGATCCACGAGACGCTCATCGGCACGGTCGACCAGCTCGGCGAAGCCGGGGTGACCCGATGGAGGGCCTGCTTGCGAAAGCTGGGGGAGAAGGGCGAGTGAGGCCGGGCCCGGCTCGGGCTCAGGCCTCGACCTTCACACCCTTCCAGAATGCCACCCGCCCACGAACCATGTCTGCCTCGGGCTTGGGGTCCGGGTAGTACCAGGCGGCGTCGGCGTTGAGCTCGCCGTTGACCAGCAGCGAGTAGTAGCTGGCCTGGCCTTTCCAGGGGCAACTGGTGCGGTGGTTGCTGAAGGTCACGAACTCGCGCTTGAGCGCGCTGTCGGGAAAGTAGTGGTTGCCTTCCACCACCACCGTGTCGTCGCTCTCGGCGACCACGACGCCGTTCCAGGTGGCCTTCATGCGACGGCGCTCATTTGTTCTTTTCCTTGCCCCGCGGCAGCACGGAAGTGACCGGCGGCACGGGACGGTCGGAGCTGACCGGGCCCTTGGGCGCGGACGTGTCCTTCTTGGGTTTCTTGCTCATCTTTTCGTTGCGCTGTTCCTTGCCCATGAGACCTCCAATGACAGCCGCGACGCGCGGCTCGATGCGGCGATGGTAAGCGACAAAAGGCGTGTTTCATCGGCGTCTCAGGCGGCTCACTGCGCCATGCCGAGGAACGCGGCCAGCGCCTCGGTTCCCATGGCTCCGGCCTGGGTCACGACCTGCCCACTGCCCTGGTGTTTGGCCACCATGAACGGCACCGAGGTGGCGCCCAGGCGGTCGAGCAGCGCGGTGTTGTTCTTGATCGCGGCCTCCACGTCGGGCGCGATGCTGGCCGATGCCGCGATGCCACCGCCGTTGGCCAGCAGCTCGCGTTCGTGGGTGTTCATGGTGTCTGCCGGGTTGGCCGAAGTCAGGATGGCAGCGCCCTGGGGCAGGCTCTTGGCGTTCAGCAGCGACACCGGCAACCAGGTGAACTTGACCTTGCCCTGCAGCGGGATGGACGACTGCCAGAGGTGCGCGCAGTGTGGGCACTGGGGATCGAAAAGCACATACACGGTGTTGGCGCTCATGAGCGCACCCACCGTGAAGCCCTTGCCTTCCTTGGCCAGCACCTCCAGGGCCTGGGCGGGGGGAATGGGGGTGGCAGCCGCTGCTGGCGCGCTGGCACTGTCCTGCTTCGAACAGGCGGTCAGCGCAGCGGTGAGGGAGGCGACCAGGGAGAGGGAGAAGAGACGGCGTTGCATGGTGGGCGGGAACAGGGAGTTGCGCTGAGTGGAATCATCGCAGACTCGCCCTGTCCCCGGGCACGTTCAACGGTTGAGGATGAGGTGGGCGATCAGCCCGGTGGCAATGGCCACCAGCACGTAGTCGCCACCCACCTGCACCCACTGCTGGCCGCGCGGAGGTGCAGACAGGCGGTGCGCGCGGTAGTCCGTCACCACATACTGACGGCTGCGGTATTCGCGCGGGATGTAGTGGCCGCGGCGGAACTCGGGGCCGCGTGCGTTGTAGTGGCGCATGTTCTGCGAGTGGCGGAAATCGCGGCGGTCTTCCCGGCGCTCCTCGCGGAAGTCCCGGCGGTCATCGCGGCGGTCCTGCCGGAAGTCGCGTCGGTCATCGCGCCGATCATCGACCTTGATGATTCTGGGGGCCTCGTGGCGCGGACCCTGGAAAGGACCCTGCGCGAACGACATGGTGCTCATGCCGAGGGTGGCGGCTGCAACAGCAAGGACAACAAGGTTTCGGGATTTCATGGAGGTGACTCCTGGGGGTTGGTGAGCCTCCATCGTGTTCCCCGCCTGTATCGCCGGCGTAAACGCCCGGCACCCGCTGCGCAAAGTTGCGTAGCAGTGTGTGGCGCCCGGATCAGGCAGCGCCGCTGCGCCGCTTCAAGGTGTCCTGCGCGTGCAGCTTGGCCGCGATGTACTCACCGTGCGTCACATGCAGCAGGCCTGCCACCTTGCTGATGACGTGGTGCTCGTTGGCGTCGAGGTGGTGGTCTGCAAAGGCCACTTCCCACATGGCTTCGACCACGTTGATCTTCTGTTCCTGGGTGAATCGCTCGTTCATGAGCGCCGTGAAACGCTGGTAGTCGTAGGCCGTGCGGGCCGTCTCGTGCGCGAGCTCCAGCAGACGCTCGAGTTCGTCATCACCCAGATCGAACTTGCGGCGCAGAGCCGTCAGCACGGCGTCCCGCTCGCTGTCCTGCAGGGTCGGGTCGGCGCGCATCACTTCCACCAGCAGCACTGCGGTGGAGAGTTGCAGGGTGTGTGCCTGCTCGGCGGGACCCTGCGCGCCGGGCGGCGCCGTCAGGCTGGCGGTGAGGTTGTCGAACAGGTCCTTGAGGGTGGAGAGCATGGTGGCTTGGGTTGGTGGCCGGATAAGGGTGGAGCCTTGGCAGGTGCCCGGGGTTCCCGGCCGCGGTCAGCTAGCATGGCCGCATGACCACCCACTTCGAGAGCCTGCGCCCCGACACACTGTACCGCGATGCTTTCGACGTGGACCCGCCGCTCGACCCGCCAGGCCGCGATGTCTGGCCGCGCCGCCCCGTTGTCTTCATCCGCCGCAAGGCCGAGGCACCGCACGTCGATGGCGAAGGCCCCGCAGGTGCGCTGCAACGCGAGCTGGTGGGCGGACAGTTCGGTCTGGTGCCACCCTGGGTCAAGTCCGCGTCCGATGCGAAGCTGCGCTCGACCAAACTGGTCAACGCACGCTCGGAAATCGTGACCACCTCGAACAACTTCCGCGGGGCCTGGCTGGGGGCTCAGCGCTGCATCGTTCCGATGATGGCGTTTCGCGAGGACGACCATCGCAGCGGCAAGGCCGTGCCCACGCGCATTGCCCGCGTGGACGGCAGGCCCATGGGCGTGGCGGGGCTGTGGGAGAGCTGGCGCGGCGCCGACGGTGAGGTGATCGTGAGCTGTTGCCTGCTCACGGTGAACGCCAACAGCCATGCCCTCCTGCACCGTTACCAGCAGCCGGGCGCCGAGAAGCGCATGGTGGTGATCCTGAACGACGGGTCTTTTGATGCCTGGCTGGGGGCGCATCCCGCCAAAGCCGGCGAATTCATGCGCGCCTACGCTGCCAGCGCGCTGACGGCCAACCCGGTGCAGAAAGGACCGGCAGCCTGACTCAGCTCAGTTGCATCGGGACCGTCTCGATGTCGTTTTCCATCAGACGGCTGGGCATCAGCACCTTGGCCAGGGCATGGCGCTCGGCATCGTTGAGCACGTCCATGGGGTTCACGCCTTCGGGATCCAGCGTGACCACACCCAGGCCCAGTCGGGGTCGGAACAGCTGACGCGCCTTCTTCTCGTCGATCACGGTCAGCGGGTGCGACACCGCGCCGCGCAGATGGGTCAGCATCTCCGACATCGGGGTCTGGTGCTTGTCGGCGGTGGTCACCACCACGAAGCAGCGCGGGTGGTACAGGCCCACCACGCAACGGAAACCCGCGGCCCGGCGGATGCGCGCGGCGAGGGTGATGAGGATCTGGCCTTCCACCCCGGGGCCCGCGGTTTCCGCCAGTTCGTAGAGGTTGCTCACGTAGACGCAGATCACCGTGCATTCGCCATGGCGGCGAGCCGTGCGCCAGAAGGCGTGTTCCACCTGGGCGAGCAAGGCAGAGCCGGTGGGCAGGCCGGTGGCGGAGTCCGCACCCTGCTGCAGGCGTGAGAGCCGCGAGAGTTCCCGGTTGTGGCGGTTGCGCAGCAGGCCCAGCACGGAGGCCATGAGGAAGTAGACGAGCGTCACGGTGGCCGTGAAGATCCAGGCACCCAGACCCAGGCCCTGCACTTCCAGACCCCGCATGTAGAGACCGGTGGTCATCAACCCCAGGCAGCCAATGGCCAGCAGCATCCAGCGCGCCAGGGGATCCCCCAGCTTGGTGGCGCGCACGACCGCGAAAAAGGCCAGAAGCACGGGCACCAGGTTGACCAGGGCGGCCGCCAGCAGCAAGGGGCGGAAATGATCCAGCGGCGCGAGCGCGGCCACCACAGCCAGAGCGAGCGAGGCCAGCAGCAGCACGACCGCGCCCCAGTTGGTGAGACGGTGCATCAGCGCGTCTTCGCGCACGCCACCGAGCCAGTTGCCAAGGAAGTGCAATGCCACGGCGCCCGCCGTGGGCCCCAGGCTGGCCTTGAGCACCATCATCAGCCGCTCGGGCAGGTTGGGGAAAAAAGCCTCCGGCAAACCGGTGATCACCACACAACTCGTGCCGGTGAACAGGACGAACAACAGGTTGCGCACAGAGCCGTGGGTGCGGCTGTCCAGCACGTCGGCCAACGCCAGCGCTGCAAGGGTCAGCAGCCCCCCCAGCATGGCCGACCAGACGGCGATCTCGGAAATGGACATGCGCGAATTATGGTGGCCGCCAGACGGCCTTCCCTGGACCTATTGCACACTTTGACGGGGTTAGTGCCAGCGCTCAGTGGAGCACGCCTTCACCGCGTGGAAAGGTTCGCAGATCGATTTCGGCTTTCGCCATGCTTGCCCCGGGGCTTGAGTCTGGGCATGGGTTCCAGGAAGGTGGAGTGCTGGCGCAACAGCATGTCGGCTTCGGCCTGGGTGCGGCGCTTTTCCAGCAGGTGCAGCACCAGCAGGGCGATGCCGATTCCGATGGCCATCCAGGCGGGTGCCAGCAGGGCCTTGGAGGCCACCGGGGGCAGGCCACGCGCCTCCATCATCAGAGACAGCAGCCACAGTGCCATGCCGGCGGCGGTGGCGCCCACCCCATTGGCCAGCAGCGGTGGGGTCCTGCGTCGGCTGGACCGTCGGCGGGCCGGCTTCTTCGTCTTGCTCATGTCGCGCGGAAATCGTTGTGTGCGTGTGTGATGGCAGGCATCATGCGGCACGGCCGACGAGCGGCACCGTGCGGACCGACGAAGCGGGCGATTGACCGGCTGGCCGCAACCGGCGGTGATGCCTTGGTGTGAACGGGCGCCTGACAAGTAAGTAAAAGGCCTGCGCAAAGCGCCTATATTTGCCGCATGCCCATTGCGCCGTCCCCGTCACCCGAACACGCCGTTTTCCGGCTTCGCGCCACGCGGCTGGCCGCCAGTGCAAAACCCTATCTGGCGCGTGGATCGGGCCTGGTGCGTTGTGCGGGCTGCCGGCTGATCGCGAGCCATTGCGTGTGTGCGTTGCGCCCGCAGGTGCCCACCCGCGCCGGCATGTGCCTGGTCATGGGTGACATCGAAGCCCTCAAGCCCACCAACACCGGCTGGCTGGTGGCCGACGTGGTGCGCGACACGTGGGCATTCGGCTGGTCACGAACCGCGGTGGACCCCGGCCTGCTCGCGTTGCTGGCCGATCCGCAATGGCAACCCTATGTGGTGTTTCCAGGCGAATTCGCGGCAGCCCAGCGGGTGGTGACAAAGCTGCCGCCCGCGCAGGGCATGGCGCTGGGGGCGGCGCATTCGCGCAAGCCCTTGTTCGTCCTGCTCGACGGCACCTGGTCGGAGGCGCGCAAGATGTTTCGCAAGAGCCCGTACCTGGACGGCCTGCCCGTGCTGAGCCTGCAACCGGATCAGGTGGTCTCTCAGTACCGGTTGCGAAGGTCCTCTTGCGAAAGCCATTTCTGCACCGCCGAGGTGGCGGCGTTGTGCATGGCGCTGGCGGGTGAAGACCATGCCGCGAACACCCTGGCTGCGTGGTTCGATGTGTTCAGCGAGCGCTATCTCAGTCTGCGACTGAGTGCGCCGCTGAACCCGGGGAGCGAAGCGCACCTGCGCCTGCATACCCTGGCGGCGGGTGCGCGGGGCTTCACTCCGCTGGAATCTCTGCCGAGACCAGCAGCGTGAGCAACTGCAGCGATTCCTGCCAGCCGAGGTAGCAGGCTTCCACGGGAATCACCGCGGGGATGCCGGTCTGCTCCACGTGCAGCTCGGTGCCCACCGACACGGCCTTGAAAGTCAGCGTCACGCGCATCTCCCCCGGCAGGTTCGGGTCGTCGAACTTGTCGGTGTGCACGATGCGCTCGTTGGGCACGAGCTCGAGGTAATCACCACCGAAGGCGTGCGACTGGCCATTGCTGAAGTTGGTGAACTGCATGCGGTAGCTGCCGCCCACGCGCGCGTCCATGTGAAGCACGCGCCCAGTGAATCCGTGCGGCGGCAACCACTTGGGCATGGCGTCCGGATCGATGAAGGCGCGGTAGACGCGCTCGGGCGGTGCGGGCAGCACGCGGTGAAGGGTCACGGTGCCCGTGGCGGGGGAATTGCTCATGCTGCACTCCTGGATGGTCTGGAAGGGTGGAACGGTCCACAGCCTCACGACGAAGCACAGGGACCTGTTTCGACAAGGCCGCAGAATAGCCTTGCCCGCGGGTGCGACAAACGCAGCCGCGTAGCATGGGAGGCCCCCAACCCCTTGACAGGTGAAGAGGCATGCAAGACCGACCCACTTCCCGACTCCCCGTTGTCATTCCCGTCGTGGTGGTGGCGCTCGCTGTGGCCGCGTGGTTCGCCTGGCGCCATTTCGAGCAGCGTTCACGCGTCGAGCCGCCCGAGCCCGTGGCCGTCACGGCGCCGGCCGACGCGCCCACGCCGGCAGCGTCCGCACCGGCGGCAGAGCCGGCCATCCAGCACCCGGTAGACCCGCCCGGCACCGAGACCGCCGTGGCACCCACGCCGCTGCCTGCACTGGCCAGCGCCGACGCGCTGGTGCGCGAGCTGATCACGGACGTCATCACCAGCAAGGACGTGACGACTTTCCTGCAGATGGACGGCTTCATCCGCCGGGTGGTGGCCACGGTGGACAACCTGCCGCGTGAGCAGGCGCCGCTGATGGTGTGGCCCGTGTATCCCACACTCCAGCGCTTCACCACGCAGCGCAGCGACACCGGTGTGGAAAGCATCCACCCCGACAACAGCCAGCGCTACGCGCCCTTCGTGCAACTGGTTGAATCGGTGGACACCGCCAAGGCCGTGGCGGTTTACCGCCGGCTCTACCCGCTGTTCCAGCAGGCTTATGAAGAGCTCGGTTTTCCGGGCCGCTATTTCAACGACCGCCTGGTGCAGGTGCTCGATCACCTCATCGCCACGCCCGTGCAGACCGGGCCGCTGGCGGTGACGCTCGTCGAAGTCAAGGGCGAGGTGCCGTCCACCCGCCCGTGGGTGCGCTACGAGTTTTCTGATCCCGCGCTGCAGTCCCTGTCGGCCGGGCAGAAAATGCTGATCCGCACCGGTGCCGACCACCACCAGCGCTTGCGCGCCAAGCTCGTCGACATCCGCGCCCGCGTGGCCCGGCGCTGACATGGCGCTGCACACCCACAAGGTGCTGCTCACGGGCTTCGAGCCCTTCGGTGGAGAAACCATCAACCCGAGCTGGCTCGCCGTGAAGGCGCTGCACGGCCGCAAGATGCTCGGCCGCACGGTGGTGGCTGCGCAACTGCCCACCGTGTTCGACGATTCGCTGCGCGTGTTGAACGCGCTGCTGCGCGAGCACCAGCCCGAACTCGTGGTGTGCGTGGGCCAGGCCGGCGGCCGCCATGCCATGTCGCTCGAGCGCGTGGCCATCAACGTGAACGATGCCCCTATCGCCGACAACGCCGGTGCCCAGCCCATCGACACGCCCGTGGTGCCCCGCGCGCCCGTGGCCTACTTCACCACCCTGCCCATCAAGGCCATGCTCGCCGCGCTGCAGAAGGAGGGCGTGCGAGCCGAAGTGTCCCAAACCGCCGGCACCTTCGTCTGCAACCACGTGTTCTACGGGCTCATGCGAACGCTGGCCACCCACCAAGCCCTGCGGCAGACCCGCGGCGGCTTCGTGCACGTGCCGTGGTTGCCAGAGCAGGGCGCACCCCACATGTCGCTCGAGGACATCGTTCGCGGCTTGCGGGCGGCGGTGCGGTGTGCGTTGCAGGTGCAGACAGATCAGGCGTTGGGGGCTGGCGCGACGGATTGAATCCCGTACGATCTGTGACCGGCTCGGGAGGAATGTCAATGAGCAACACAGGGACCCGCTTCAACGGCACGCTGAAAAAATGGGACATCGATCGAGGCTTTGGCTTCCTCGCGGCCGAACAGGGTGGACAGGACGTGTTCGTTCACGTCTCGTCATTTCCCCGCGACGGCCACCAGCCCATCGTGGGTGAGCCACTCACCTTCGAGATCGACCGAGATCGTGATGGGCGCAAGCGGGCTGTGCGGGTGCAAAGGCCTGGCGTGGCGCGAGCGATGCCCAAGCCCCACACCCGAATCGATCGCCATCGCCGAACGGCTCGATCCAACTCGCGGACATCGTGGTCGTTTCGAACGGGCCTCATCGCGCTCCTGCTGATCGCCAGCCTCGTGGGGTTCGTCTACAACCAGTTCACCGGTGCGCGCGAACGCGCGGCCCGGCTTTCGGTGGCACCACCCGTGGAATCGCTCGTTGCCCCGACGACTGCGGTTCCCGAGTCGCCGCGACCGCCACCCGTGGTTTCCCGTCCGTTGACCGCCCAGGCGCCTGCCCAGCGCGCATCGTTCCAGTGCGATGGCCGCCAGCACTGTTCGCAGATGTCTTCCTGCGCAGAGGCGACCTATTTCCTGAAGAACTGCCCAGGCACCCAGATGGACGGGGACGGCGATGGGGTTCCCTGTGAGCAGCAGCTCTGCAACGGGTCTTTTGGACGGTGACGTAGCCAGCTGCCGCGCCTCAAGCCTGCCAGACCCCGAACCCCGCCGACCGCAGGTCGATCCCCACCTCGATCTCCTTGTCCACCGCGTCGTCGTAGCGCATCGGGTTGAAGCCCTCGTACAAGTCCGGCAGCAGGCGCAGGCCGTACTTGAAGACGTACGAGTTCGACTGGATGCCTGCCTTGTGCTTGTCGAAGCGCACGTCCGGGTCCAGGCCGGTCATGCCCACGTACACGCAGGGCTTGCCGTCCACGTAGTCCGGGTTGCACTGGCGGAACTTGTGCTCGAGCAGCACGTCTTTGTGCAGCTCGATGACGTAGACGTGGTGGTGGGGGCGACGGCTCATGGCGGGGTGCGGGGCGGCGGCCATTATGGGTCGCTCTCTATAATCGCGCCCTTTTTCCCAACGGGGCCCGGCCATGCAGCTTGAGATTGCGCAGTCCACACCCACGGCCGCCGCCATGGCGCGCGTGGTCCAGGCCCACTACCCGCTGGGCGATGTGGTGGCCGCTGAATTCCTGCGGCGCAGCTTCAACCAGGTGTATGGCCTGACGCTGGCGGACGGCCGCCGCGTGGTGGCCCGGCTGTGCGCGGCGCGCCCGCGCGGCGAGCCCCGGCTGCGGTTCGAGGCCGACGTGTTGCAGCACCTGCGCGCGCGTGGCTGCCCCGTGGCCGCGAGCCTGCCCACCACCAACGGCGACGTGGCGGTGCGCATCACGCTGCCCGAAGGCGAACGCGAGGTGATGCTGTTCGAACACCTGGACGGCGAAGCCACCACCGACCTGCCTGCCAACATCGAGGCCTTTGGCCGCGGCCTGGCGCAACTGCACACGGCGGGTGAAGGATGGCAGAGCGACGCGCCCCACTACACCCTGAATCTGGATCACCTGCTGCTGCGTCCGCTGCAACACCTGTTGCGCGCGCCCACCATGACGGCCGAACTCCGCCCCCAATTCGAAGCCCTCGGCTTGCGCCTGCACGACCGAGTCGCCGCGCTTGGCGAACTCACCCAGGTGCTCTGCCACGGCGACGCGCACAGCGACAACAACTTCATCACCGTGAACGAGGGCGAGAACGGCGCAGGTGAACGCCAGGCCGTGTTTTTCGATTTCGACGACACAGGCCCAGGCTACCTCGCCTACGAACTCGCCGTGTACCCGTGGTGGCTGCACCCGCGCAACGTGGACGGCGTGTGGAGCGAGAAGGCGCTGGTGCGGTGGAACCACTTCATCTCCGCCTATCAGGCGGTGCGCCCCTTGACCGAAACCGACCTGGCCGCCCTGCCCATGTTCGTGGCGGTGCGCCAGTTCTGGCTGCTGGGCGAATACGCCGGGCGCGTGCCTGTGTGGGGCTCGCAGGCCATGCCGCTGGACTATCTGCAGCGGCAGGTGAAGGTGTTGACGCAGTGGGAGGGGCTGGAGCTGGCTGTCGCTGGAGTCACGGCGGCGGGCAGTGAGTCAACCTCACGCTCATGAGTGACTAGAGCCAGACCCGCCCATCCCCAGGCCCGGTATCGATCGTGAATTCCGGCGAGCCACCCAGCACGAAGGCGCCCAGCACGAAGCTCAGCACCGCGATGAACAGGCTGGCCCAGAACGCCGTCCAGAACCCATCCACCTTGAAGCCGTCCACGATCTTCGCCACCAGCAACAGCATCAGCGCGTTGATGACCAGCAGGAACAGGCCGAAGGTGAGCACGGTCAACGGCAGGGTGAGGAAGACCAGCAGCGGCCGCACGATGGCATTGGCCAGGCCCAGCAACAGGGCCGACACCACCAGCGCCGAGGTGCTGCCGAATCGGATGCCCTTGAACAGATGGCTCGCCACCCAGAGGGAGAGGGCGGTGATGGCCCAATGGAGGAGGAAGGGGGTCAGGTTGGTGAGCATGCAGAGGTCCTGGAGGTCATTTGGCCCAGGAGTCCTTCAACCCCGTGACCCGGTTGAATACCGGCTCCCCAATCTCATGATCCACCCGATCTGCCACAAAGTACCCGTGCCGCTCGAACTGGAACTTCTCGTCTGGTTTCGCCGCCGCCAGTGAAGGCTCCACATAAGCGGTGACGACTTTCAAACTGTCCGGGTTCAGCGCCTCGATGAAGTCCTTGCCCCCCGCATCCGGGTGCGGGTCGCTGAACAGGCGGTCGTAGAGGCGCACTTCGGCTTGCACGCCGTCGGCCACGCTCACCCAGGTGATGGCGGCTTTGGCTTTCACGCTGTCGGCGCCGGGGGTGCCGCTCTTGGTGTCGGGGATCACTTTGGCGTGCACTTCGGTCACTGTGCCGGCTGCGTCCTTGGCGCCCACCCCGGTGCACTCGATGATGTAGCCGCCTTTCAAGCGCACCACATTGCCGGGGAACAGGCGCTTGTAGCCCTTGGGCGGCACTTCTTCAAAGTCTTCGCGTTCGATCCACACCTCTCTGCCGATCTTGAAGGTGCGATCGGGCGGCGCGGGCTGGCCTTCGGGCACGGCGCTGTGGGGCAGGGCGGGCTGGGTGCAGTCTTCGGTGTGGTCGTCGGAGCCGAACACCTCACCCCAGTTGGTGAGCACCAGCTTGACCGGGTCGAGCACGGCCATCCCTCGGTGGGCCTTGTTCTCCAGGTCTTCGCGCAGGCAGCCCTCCAGCGTTCCAT
Source organism: Hydrogenophaga sp. (assembly GCF_051858985.1). GTDB lineage: Bacteria > Pseudomonadota > Gammaproteobacteria > Burkholderiales > Burkholderiaceae_C > Hydrogenophaga. The sequence goes on from NZ_JBHYGM010000003.1 coordinate 801,852, forward strand.
AGTCGATCCAGGAATCGCTTTTGGTCACGCCGATGCGGTCGGCGAACAGCTGGATGCTCTCGGGCGTGTAGCCGCGCCGACGCAGGCCGACGATGGTGGGCATGCGCGGGTCGTCCCAGCCGTTGACCTTGTGGTCGTACACCAGTTGCGCGAGCTTGCGTTTGCTGGTGATCACGTACGTGAGGTTCAGCCGCGCAAATTCGTATTGCCGTGGCGGCGGGCTTTTCAGCAAGCCGCCTTCGCACAGGCGTTCCAGCAGCCAGTCGTAAAACGGGCGCTGGTCTTCGAATTCCAGCGTGCAGAAGGAATGGGTGATCTGCTCCAGCGCGTCCTCGATGGGGTGCGCGTAGGTGTACATGGGGTAGATGCACCACTTGTCACCGGTGTGGTGGTGCGTGGCGCGGCGAATGCGGTAGATGGCCGGGTCGCGGAGATTGATGTTGGGGCTGGCCATGTCGATCTTCGCGCGCAGCACCATGCTGCCGTCTTCGTGCTGGCCGTCGCGCATTTCGCGGAAGCGCGCCAGGTTCTCGGCCGGTGTGCGGCTGCGGAAGGGGCTGTCCACGCCAGGCTTGCCGAAATCGCCGCGGTTCACGCGCATCTGCTCCACGGTCTGTTCGTCCACGTAGGCGTGGCCGGCCTCCACCAGGTACTCGGCGGCGCGGTACATGAAGTCGAAGTAATCGCTGGCCTGGTAGAGGTGGGTCTCGCCTTGGGCCTGCCAATCGAAGCCGAGCCACTTCACGGCATCGATGATGCTGTTGACGTACTCGGTGTCTTCCTTCTCGGGGTTGGTGTCGTCAAAGCGCAGGTGGCAAACGCCGCCGTAGTCGCGCGCCAGGCCGAAGTTCAGGCAGATGCTCTTGGCGTGTCCCACGTGCAGGTAGCCGTTGGGCTCGGGCGGGAACCGGGTGCGGATTTTTGCCGGGTCGGGTTGCCCGGCGGCGTGGTGGGCCGCGTCCCCGGGGCTGCCGGCCCATTGCCGGCTGGCATAGGTGCCGGCGGCCAGGTCGTGTTCAATGATCTGGCGCAGGAAGTTGCTGACCTTGTGTTCGCCGTCTTCGGCGGGGGTGTGGGGCTTGCTGGCGGGGGTGGTGGAGCTCATGCCGCATTCTATTGATGTGGTTTGCCGCGGCACGGGTTTCCGCTATCGTCCTGCCCACAGGAAGAGGAAACACATATGAACAAAGACAATCCCGACACCATGCCCGGCGAAGAGCCCTCGCGCTGGGAGATCACCCAGGCCGAAGATGTGTTTCTGCCCAGCGTGCGGGTGCAGATCTCGTGGCGCGACGTGCAGAACGCCGTGGAGCAGGGCGCCATCGTGCCCACCGAGGCACATGCGCTCTGGGCGTCGTGGGCCACGCCGGGCAGCCCGCTGCGCGTGAAGGCCGCGCCCGATATCGACACGCATCCCCAGCCGCTCGAAGCACTTCCGCAGCCCGCGCGGGTGCATGCCAGCCCGGTGTTCTCCTTCACCAACACGCTCTATTACTTCGGCGGCATGCTGGCCATTGGCGCCATGACGCTCTTCATGACGCTGGGCTGGGAGCTGTTTGGCGCCTGGGGCGTATTTGCGCTCGCGCTGGGCTACCTCGTGGGCGCGCTGGCGGTGGCGGGCAACCTCCTGAAAAAGGGCCTGCGCACGCCAGCCGGCATCCTCGCCACGCTGGCGGTGTGCCTGGTGTCGCTGGTGGTGTGGTCCTTCCAGGTTGGCGTCGGTTTGTGGCCAGAAGGTGGACCCGACAGCTACCGCGATTACCACCGCTTCATCGACTGGCGCTGGCTCACGCTGGAACTGGCCACCCTGGCCGCCGCCGTGGTGCTGCTGTGGCGCTACAAGCTGCCCTTCATGGTGATGCCGGTGGCCGTGACGCTCTGGTACATGAACATGGACGTGGCGCACATGCTGATGCAGAAAGAAGGCTTCGACTGGGAGTTCACGCGCGACGTGTCGATGGTGTTCGGCCTGGTCACCTGCGCCATTGCGGTGTGGGTGGACCTGCGCACCCGCACCGCCACCGAGGCCGAAGACCGCCAGGACTTCGCCTTCTGGCTCTACCTGTTTGGCGCGGTCATGTTCTGGTGTGGCCTGAGCCTGCGCGAAAGCGAGTCCGAGCTCAACAAGTTCCTCTACGGACTGATCAACGTGTTCCTGGTGTTCCTGGGCGCTGCCATCGGCCGGCGCGTGTTCACCGTGCTGGGCGGGTTTGGCGTGGCAGGTTACCTGGGCTACCTGGCGCACCGCGTGTTCGAAAACAGCCTGCTGTTCCCGTTTGCGCTCACGCTGCTCGGCCTGGCGGTGGTGGCGCTGGGCATCTGGTGGCAGCGCAATGAAGCCGCCATCCATGCCCGCCTGGCGAGCTGGCTGCCAGCGGCACTGAAGCCGCTGGCGTCCGGCTGAGTTCGCTCAATACGTCAGGTTCAGCTGCAGCACGGCGGTGGTGCCGCTCACCTCGTTGCCCACCACCAGCAGCGGCTTGCCGTTGGGTGAATCCTTCGCGGCGATGAACACCAGGCCTTCGGGGCCCAGATCACCAGCGGTGGCCAGGTCGGGTGGGTCGGTCAGCCATTCGTCGCGGGTGTTCAGGTAGTCCACGCGGGTGGGCGCCATCGGGTTGGTGATGTCGTACACCAGCACCCCGCCCATGCGCTCCAGACCGATGAAGGCAAAGGTCTTGTTGCCGATCTTGCCCAGCGCCAGGCCTTCGGGTTCGGGGCCCTTGGCGTCGCTGCGGCTGTCCATGGCGTTGCCTTCGTCGTGGCCGGAGTTGAAGTACGTGGCGCAGGGAATGCTGCGGCTGCGGCCGAGCCGGCAGTCCGGGCTCTCCAAAAATTTCTCGATCGCCGAGCCCGAGTCCCACACCAGCGTGCCATTGGCGTTCCAGATGCTGAACGAGCGCGCGCCGTAGCTGTAGAGCTGGTCGTACATGAGGCGGTTGCCGGCGGGGTCGGCCACGCCAGCGGCGGAAAACATCATGGGCGAACCGTCTGGGTTGGTGCGGTAGCCCATGGTCCAGCTGATGTTCAGGCGGCCCAGCGCGGCGTCGGCACGGCAGCCGGCCGGGTCGCCGGCGATGGCGCCGCAGTAGCTGAAGGTGGCGGGGTCGAGCAGGCCGCCCGCGGCCAGGGCGTTCAGTTGCGGCGGCAGGTCGTCGCCCGCGCGACCGGCCCAGCCGTTGCGGTTCACCAGGTGCTTCACGCGGAATTCTTCGACGAAGCCCTGGGTGGCGTCGCCGGCCCAGTAGGCGGCATTGCCTTCGCCCCAGGCGCGCGCATCGCCTTCGTTGGCGGTCACCAGGTAGGTCTGGCCGCCCACGGTGTAGGAGGCCATCGCGTCGGGCAGGTACATGCCGCGCACGCCCGGCCAGGTGCGGATGTTGATGATGGAGCCGTCGGTGTCGGAGGCGTCGAGTTCGTTGCCGGCCACGCCGTGGTCCTTGAAGCCCAGCGGCAGGACGTTGGTGACGGTGGCGGTGGCGATGTTCACGCGCGCCAGGGCGTTGTTCTCCTGCAGCGTCACCCAGGCCGTGGTGCCGTCGGCCGAGACGGCGATGTATTCCGGCTCCAGGTCTTGGGCGGCGGTGGCGCCGGGGCCGTAGATGCGCACGCCCTGCGCGCGCAGCGTGGCTTCCTGCCCGTTGAAGGCGGCGAACGTGGCCTTGCGTTCCACCGGCGTGGCCGGGTTGCGCACGTCGATCACGCTCACGCTGCCTTCGGGGTCGATCTGGTAGTCGTCGCTGGGCTCGCCCTCGTTGGCCACGAGCACGGTGTTGCCGTCGGGCGTGAAAGTCACCATGTCGGGCAGGGCGCCCACGGCCACCGAGCCGAGCAGGGCGAGGTCGCTCGCGCGGTAGAGCGCCATGCGGCCGTTGTCGGTTTTCACGGGCGCCTGGATGGCCACGGCCACGATGCCGTTGTGCACCGCCACGCTGTTGATTTCGGCGCCGGCCAGCACGGCGGTGGCGTCGAGCACGTTGATCTTTACCGGCGCAGCCGGATTGCTCAGGTCGAGCACGTCGACGGCGCCGAGCTGGGCGTTCACCACGAAGAGGCGCTTGCTGGCGGCATCAAAGGCCGGAATCTCGGCCGCGCTCACGCCGAACTGGCCGGTGCTGTAGCCGCCGATTTTCTCCAGCGTGAGTCTGACCGGCGTGGCTTCGGGCACGGGCGTGCCGGGGGCTGGCGCGGGCGGGTTGTCGCCGCCGCCACCGCAGGCGGCGAGGACGGCGGTCATGACGAGGGTGGAGCTGAACAAGCGGAGGGAAGTGGGTCTCATGGTGGGTCGTGACAGTCGGGGTGGAAACCCCCGGTTGTATGGACCCGCCGTGACGGTGGTGTGACGAAACGGTGTCGGCGTGCGTCGCCACCCGCAGCTACTGGCCGAAGCGCGGGCCGTCTTTCAGGAACGTCCGTTCCTCGTCCGTGCTCTCGCGCCCCAGGGCCGCATTGCGGTGCGGGAAGCGGCCAAAGCGCAGCACGATGTCCCGGTGCAGCCGGGCGAAGTGAAGGTTGCGCGCCAGCTTCTCGCGCAGCGCCGCCTCGCTGCTGTCGTGCAGTTGCTGGAAGCGCGCCACCGCCTCGTCCTGCAGGGCGAGGTTTTCAGCGTGCACGAGTGGCATGTAGAGAAACACGCGGCCCACGGGCGCCATGTCACGGTCCATCCCGCTGGCCAGCGCCGCTTGCACCAGTTGCTGGGCACGCGCATCGCCGGCGAACGCTCGCGGCTGGCCGCGGTGGATGTTGCGCGGGAACTGGTCGAGCAGCAGCACCAGCGCCAGGCGGGTTTCCACCTGCGCCTCCCACGCGCCCAGGCCGCCATCCAGGGCTTGTTCCACCCGCGCGCCGAAGCGATCCCGGATGGTGGCGTCCAGCTTCGGACCGCCCGCGAACCAGAGATCGTCGCGGTCGTCCGAGCACCAGCCGCGTTCCAGGCCGTCGCCGAGCCAGAAATCGATGACGTCCTGCGCACTGGGCGGGTGGGATGGGGCGGGTGTATTCATGGTTTTCCCTAGGAAGTGGATACCTTTACCGGTGTCGTTACGTCTGGCTACGACTTTGACCGTGCATGTGGAACAGCGTAGCGCGGAAAATTCTGTAATACGTTCACAGGGTGCCATCCAGCCCTGCCTAAGGAGCCCCACATGAAAGCCTTGTCGTTCACCACCGCCTGGAGCCGCAGCTCGGGCTGGGCACGCGGTCTCACCATCGCCACCCTGGCCGCCGGCGCCTGGGCACTGTCCGGCATCGCCACGCAGGCCCAGGCCCGCGGCAATGACGTGTACTTCTCCATCGGCGTGAACACCCCCGGCGTTGCCGTGGGCGTGTCCAACGCGCCGCCGGTGTATTACGCGCCGCGCCCGGTCTACCACGCGCCGCGCCCCATCTACTACGCACCGCCCCCGGTGTATTACGTGCCGCCACCGGCCTACTACGCCCCGCGTCCGGTCTACCGTTCGCATTGGGGCCACGGTCCCCGTTTCGATGACCGCCGCCACGGTCACGGCCACCGCGGCCATCGCGGTCACCGTCACGGGCATCGTTGATCGAGTCAGAAGCCACAACCGGGACACGGTGGAAACGTGAATGGATACGTTCACATCGCTTTGAACCGGTCCGCATAAAGGCGGCTCACGGCCAGCGGTTCCGGCCGCCCGCGCAGCCGCAGACTCATTCGCCCGGCTTCGTTGCGTGTGACGCTGTCGATGGCATCGGCGCGCACCACGGTGCCGCGGTGGATCTGCCAGAACACGGCGGGGTCCAGTTGGGGCAGCAGTTCTTTGAGCGGTGTGCGGATCAGCACTTCGCTGTCCCGGGTCAGCACGCGCACGTACTTGTCGGCGGCCTCGAACACCAGCACCTCGCGAATGGGCACCATGCGGATGCCCTGGCCCACGCTGGCGGGAATCACCTGCAGTCGCGGAGCTGGCGGCTGGGCGCCACCCGCCAGCAGGGCGCGCAGCTGGGCCATGGACTCGTCCAGCCCCGCTGGCGCGGTGCGCCGGGCCGCCAGCTGGGCCTGAACGCGCTGCACCGCTCGCGCCAGCCGCTCGGGTTGCACGGGCTTGAGCAGGTAGTCGACCGCCTGGGCCTCGAAGGCCTGCACCGCGTAGGCGTCGTAGGCCGTGACGAACACGATCGCAGGAAAGGGCGAGCCTTCCGGCCACTCGTCCGCCAGCTCGGCGGCGGCCTCCAGTCCGCTCAGGCCGGGCATCCTGATATCGAGGAACAGCACGTCTGGCGCCTGCGCCAGCGCCAGGGCCACGGCCGATTCGCCATCGCCCACCACGGCGCTGATGCGAAGCGTGGGCCACGCGAGCGCCAGCTCGGCCTGCAGTGCCTGCGCCAGCAGCGGCTCGTCTTCGGCGATCAGCGCGGTGGGGTTCACGTCAGGCCCCTTTCAAGGGCAGGGTGAGCACGGCGCGTGTGCCGGCGCCGGGGCGGCTGTCCCAGTCCAGCCGGGCCTGGCCGGGGTAGGCGGTGTCCAGGCGCTCGCGCACTTGCGCCAGCCCGAACCCGGCTTGCGGTTCGGCATCGCAACCCACGCCGGTGTCGCTCACCTCCAGTTCGAGGCCGCTGGCGCCCGCGCGCGCAGTCACCTGCACGTCGCCCCCTTCGCGGCTGGGCTCGAGACCGTGGCGAATGCTGTTCTCCACCAAAGGCTGCAGCAGCAGCGGCGGCACGCTCTGGCCCGCGAGGCTTTCAGGGAGTTCCAGCGTGTAGCGCAGGCGCGGGCCCATGCGCACGGCCATGAGTTCCAGGTAGTCCCGCAGCCGCGCGAACTCGTCGGCGAGCGTGTGGCGACCCGCGGTGGCCTCGGTGCGCGACGCGGTGAGCGTGGCGCGCAGGTAGCCGTTGAGCCGGTCCAGCATGGCGGTGGCACGGTCGGGGTCGGTACCGATGAGCGCGCGCAGGTTGGCCAGCGTGTTGAACAGCATGTGCGGTTCAAGCTGCGATTCCAGCAGCTTGAGCCGCGCTTCGCTGGCCTGGCGCTGCGCTTCTTCCTGGGCCAGGCGCGCACGCGCCAGCATTTCGCGGCTGGTGAAGAAATAGGCGCCAAAGCCGCCGGCAGAAAGCGACATGAGCACGAAGCCCAGCGTGGCGCGCGGGAAGTTGTTCAGACCCATCAAAAGCTCGCGTCCCAGCAGCAGGTTGGCCGACACGCTGCCCACCAGGTACGAAGCCAGCACCGAAGCCACCACCAGCGCTGCCATGGCCGGGGCGCCGGGCCAGCCGCCCGGGTTGAGCACGTAGCGCCCGCCGTCGATCAGCACCCAGATGCACAGGCCGATGAACTGCGAATAGAGCATGTTCACGGCAAAGCTTTCGCCGCTGACCACGGTGATGGCCAGCGCAATCACGGTGTTGAACACCACCGCCGCCAGGGCACGGCGGGCGATGGTGGCGGGCTTGAACGGCGGCATGGACGCAGTATCCCGCACGCCGGGCGCCGCGGTCACAGACCGTTTCGATCGCGGGTCAGGCGCTCGCGCTCCTGCGCCACCAGGCGGTCGTGCAGTCCGCCGCCACCCAGCGCGATCCACACACCCACGCCGTGCATGAGCAGGCCAAGGCCCCAGCCCAGCGCGGGGTAGATGGCCCAGTGGCGGCCGCTGCTGAAAGACAGGAAGGCCAGCGCGGTGTTGACGGCCAGAAACACCAGCGCGTGCACGTACCAGCCCATGCGGGCACCGGCGCGGCGGCGCGCACGGCTTTCGAGTTCGTCGTCGACCAGGGGGCGGGAAGTGGGATACATGGACATCTCCAGAGGGTTGGGAAAAGCAGGTTCAGGCGAGGCCCAGCCACTGGCCCCAGACCAGCTGGCCCAGGGTGCGGTGGGGCAGGAGCGTGAAGGCCCCCGCGCCCACGCAGCCGGCCAAGTAGAGCGAGAGCATCGTGATGCGGTGGCCGCGCACGTTGCCGTGCAGCAGAAACCGGAAGGCGAAGAACAGGGCGCCCAGCACCACCGGCACCAGCAGGTGCACCGGCGAGAAGCCGGCGATGTTGGGCATGTGCGGGTCGCTGATGAAGATGGCCGAGATCGCGGTGACCAGCATCAGCGTGACCCAGGCGTAGCCGGCCGCGCGGTGCAGGCGGGGGCGCTGGCCAGTGGGCTGGCGGCGCGCCCACAGGGCGAGCGGGCCAATGAGCACGGCGGCCAGGGCGGCGGCCAGGTGGATGGCGATGACGGGGGTGAGCTGCATGGCGAACTCCTGGGAGTGGATGGGTGACGCGGACTGTGCCCAGGCGCCTCTGGGTTCGCCATGCGTTTGCGACGGACATGCCGGCCGCGTTCGCGAAACGCGTTCTGGCGGCGTGAAGTGCAGTCGGCAAAGACTCTTTACCGGCGAGAAACCGCGTGGTTACCCTGCAGAGATGTGAATCAGGGGCCCGTTCCTACAATGGGCCTCATGAAAAAGTCCTCGTGGATCTCTGGCGTGGTGGTGCTGGCCTTGCTCGCGGGAGGGGGTTGGTGGTGGACGCAGCGCAACGCGCAGTCCGCCGTGCAGTACCGCACCGCCACCCTGGAACGCGGGCCGCTGCAGGCCAGCGTGTCGGCCAGCGGCACGGTCAATCCGGTGACGCAGGTCTCGGTCGGCACCCAGGTCTCCGGCCAGTTGCGCGGCGTCTACGCCGACTTCAACACCGAGGTCAAGGCCGGCCAGCTCATCGCGGAGATCGATCCGCAGACCTTCGAATACCGCGTCCGATCGGCCCAGGCCGATGTGGATGCCGCCCGCGCTGCCGTGGGCATTGCCGTGGCGAATGCGGCCTCGTCGCGGGCCAACGTGTCGCGCGCGCAGACCGACCTGGCCGAGGCCAGGCGCGCCCACGACCGCAACGTCAGCCTCGTGGCCCAGGGATTCATTGCGCAGAGCGAGGCCGACCGCACCCGGGCAGCGGTGAACTCGGCACAGGAGTCGGTCAACGCCGTGCAGGCGCTGGTGAGCGTGAGCCAGGCTCAGATCCAGAGCGCCCAGGCCAATGTGGCCCAGCGCGAAGCTGCGCTGGCGCAGGCGCGCATCGATCTCTCGCGCACCCGCATCACGTCGCCGGTGGACGGCATCGTGATCAAGCGCACCGTGGAAAAGGGCCAGACGGTGGCCGCCAGCCTGCAGGCGCCCGAGCTGTTCGTGATTGCCCAGAACCTCTCTGACATGCAGGTCGACGCCAGCATCGACGAGGCCGACGTCGGCCGCATCCGGCCAGGGCAGAAGACCACCTTCACGGTGGATGCGTTTCCTGGCCAGACCTTCGAAGGCGAAGTGCGACAGGTGCGCAAGGCCGCCACCAATGTCTCCAACGTGGTGACCTACGTGGCGGTGGTCGGGTTCGCCAACCACAGCGGCCGTCTCCTGCCGGGCATGACCGCCAACGTGCGCGTGGTGACCTCGGCGCGCGAGGACGCGCTCAAGGTGCCCAATGCGGCACTGCGCGTTCGGCTGGCCGGCGTGGAGCCCGCCGCGCGCGCCGCACCGGCGGGCCCGGTGGACGCGCCCCAGGGCGCCGCCTCCGCACCCGGCGGCAGCGGCACCGCGTCGCGGGCGAACGGCCAGCCACCGCGCGGCATGGGCGCCGGGGGCGCAGGCGGCCGTGGCGCAAGTTCGCGCGGACGCATCTTCCTGCTGGGTGCCGATGGTAAGCCCACCGCCCACGACGTGCGCCTGGGTGTGACCGATGGCACCAGCACCGAGTTGCTGGTGCAGCCCGAATCGGCCGATGCCTCGGTGCTCACGGCAGGGGCCACCGTGGTCACCGGCGTGACCGGTGGCGCGGCCACCAGCGCACCGGGCGCCCGCGCCCCGGCCGGTCCCCGCATGCCGTTCTGAATTCGATGACCCCCGCCACCCCCGCCCTCATCGACGCGCGCGACCTCGTCAAGACCTATGCCATGGGCGACCAGGAGGTTCGCGCCCTGGACGGCGTCTCGCTGCAGATCGAGACGGGGGGCTTCGTCGCCATCATGGGCGCATCGGGTTCGGGCAAGTCCACGCTGATGAACATCCTGGGGTGCCTGGACCGGCCCACCAGCGGCCACTACAGCCTGGCCGGCGAGGCGGTGGAATCGCTGGATGGCGATGCGCTGGCCAGCGTGCGCAACCGCCGCATCGGCTTCGTGTTCCAGCAGTTCAACCTTTTGCCGCGCACGAGCGCGCAGGAGAACGTGGAGTTGCCCATGGTGTACGCCGGCGTGCCCACCGCCGAGCGCCACCGCCGTGCACTGGAGGCCCTGCAGCGCGTGGGACTGGGCGAGCGAGCGGGCCACACGCCGGCCGAACTCTCCGGCGGGCAGCAGCAACGTGTGGCGATTGCGCGAGCGCTCGTCAACCAGCCGCAGCTGATCCTGGCCGACGAACCCACCGGCGCGCTGGACACACGCACCAGCGAGGACATCATGCGGCTGCTCACCGATCTCAACGACCAGGGCATCACCGTCGTGCTCGTCACGCACGAGCCCGACATCGCTGCCTGGGCACGTCGACGGCTGGTGTTCCGCGATGGCCGCATCGTCGAGGACGTGGTGCAGCAACCCGTTCGCCACGGAACGGCCGAGGTGCTGCCATGAACTTCGTGGCCGCACTGCGCAGTGCATGGCGCGCGCTCGCCTCCAACGCGCTGCGATCGATCCTCACCATGCTGGGCATCATCATCGGCGTGGCGGCGGTCATCACCATGATCGCGGTGGGCGCGGGCGCCACCGCGCGGGTGCAGGACCAGATGAAGAGCCTGGGCTCGAACATCATGCTGGTGATCCCGGGCGGGGTCACCTCGGGGGGGGTGAGGCTGGGGGCGCAGACGGCGCAGGGCCTGACGGAAGACGACGCGCAGGCGATCGCGCTCGAAGTGCCTGAGGTCCAGGTGGCCGCGCCGAGCTCGCGCACCAGCGCGCAAGTGGTCGCGGGCAACACCAACTGGGCCACCTCCGTGTTTGGCACCACCAACGACTACCTCGAAGCGCGCGACTGGCCACTGGCCACCGGGCGCCTGTTCGAAGACGCCGAGCTGCAGGGGTCGGCGAAGGTCGCCATCGTTGGGCTCACCGTGGCGCGCGAGCTCTTCGGCGACCAGGACCCGATCGACCAGGTGCTGCGCATCAAGGGCGTGCCCGTCACGGTGATCGGGCTGCTCGAACGCAAGGGCCAGAATTCCATGGGGCAGGACCAGGACGACGTGATCGTGATCCCCATCTCCACCTACCGCAACCGCATCCAGGGCGGTGGCGGCGGCCGCCTCAAACGCGTGGGCTCGATCAACGTGAAGGTGTATGAGGGCCAGAGCATGCAGGTGGCCGAAGACGCCATCAAGGAATTGCTGCGGCAGCGCAAGCGCGTGCAGCCGGGCAGCGACGACCCGTTCACGGTGCGCAACCTCACCGAAATCCTGCAGGCCCAGGAGGCCTCCAGCCAGGTGATGACCTTGTTGCTCTCGGCGGTGGCGGGCGTGAGCCTGGTGGTTGGTGGGATCGGCATCATGAACATCATGCTGGTCAGCGTGACCGAACGAACACGCGAGATCGGGCTTCGCATGGCCGTGGGTGCGCGCGGCCGCGACATCCTGAGCCAGTTCCTCATCGAGGCGGTGACGCTGTCGCTGATCGGGGGTGCCATCGGTGTGGTGCTCGGGGCCATCGCCACCTGGGCGGTGGGCCAGTTTGCCGGCTGGCAGGTCAGCATGACGCTGAACTCCATCGTGCTGGCGGCGGGGTTCTCCGCCTTCGTGGGCGTGTTCTTCGGCTTCTATCCCGCGCGGCGGGCCTCGCAACTGCTGCCCATCCAGGCGCTGCGCCACGAGTAGCCGAGGGTCGCTTCAGGCCAGCGTGAAGCGGAAGGTGGCGCCTTCACCCGGTGCTGCTTCGGCCTGCAGCTCGCCGCTGTGGCGCTGCACGATGCGCCGGGCCGTGGCCAGCCCGATGCCCAGGCCGCTGAATTCATTGGGCATGTGCAGGCGCTGGAACGGCTGGAAGAGCTTGGCCGAGCGCGCCATGTCGAAACCGGCGCCGTTGTCGGTGACGCAGAACCAGTTCTTGCCGTCGCGGCGCTGGGCGTACACCCGCACCGAGGCCGCCGGCGTCTGGGCGGTGTACTTCCACGCGTTGTGCAGCAGGTTCTGCAGCAACGCTTCCACCAGCGGCGGATCGCCCATGGCCTGCAGGCCGGGATCCACCCGCCATTGCACGTGGCGCTCGGGTTCGGTGGTGGCGAACTCGTCCAGCAGCCGCGTGGCAATGGCACTGATGTCCACCCGCTCGCGCCGCAGTTCGCCCCGGGCGAATTGCGAGAGCGTGAGCAGGCCGTCGATGAGCTCGCCCATCTTCTTGCTCGCCGCCATGATGCGTTCCAGGTGCGCCTGGCTGTCGGCGTCCATGGATGGGTTGTCTTCCTGCAGCGCTTGCGCGAAGCCATTGATGATGCGCAGCGGCGAGCGCAGATCGTGCGCAACCGCATACGAATAGCTCTCCAGTTCCTCGTAGGCAGCTTCCAGCGCCTGGGTGCGAAGCCGGATGCGTTGTTCCAGCGACGCGTTGAGTCGCTGGATTTCCATCTCGCTGCGTTTGCGTTCGGTCACATCCTGCGTCACGCCCAGCGCTCGCACGGCGCGACCCTGCGCGTTTCGCTCGAACTCCGCCTGCACCGAAAACCAGCGGTCTTCTCCGTCGAAATTCATGCGGTACTCGATGTCGTACTTCAGCGCGCCCTTGACCGCCTCAGACCAGCGCTGCAGCACCAGCGGCCGGTCTTCAGGGTGTGTGCGGTCGAGCAGTTCCTCGTCGCTGAATTCCGGTGCTGGCAGGTGCAGCACGCCGTGGGATTGCGCCAGCGTGCTGAAGCGGCGCGTGGCCACGTCGGCCTGCCAGCTGGCCAGGCCGGCCATCTTGTGCGCCTGGCGAAGCAGTTGCTCGCTGGTGCGCAGCGCTTCCTCGGTGGCCTTGCGCGCGCTGATGTCCTGCACCACCGCAATGAGGTAGTCGGGCTCGCCAGCCTCGGTGCGCACCAGGGACAACGTCAGGTACACCCACACGCTGTGGCCCTGCTTGTGGATGTAGCGCTTTTCGAAGCTGTAGTGCGTGATTTCGCCGTCCAGTGTGCGCTGGAGTTGTTTCATGTCCAGCGCCAGGTCTTGCGGATGCGTGAAATCACGGAAGTGCATGCCCAGCATTTCTGCCTTCGTGTAGCCCACGATGTCGCAATAGGTCTGGTTGACGCGGATCCAGCGGCCATCGATGTGGCTGTGGGCCATGCCGGTGGCACCCTGCTCGAAGGTGTCTTCGAGCTTTCGCTTGCTTTCCTCGAGCTGCGCGGTGGCGGCACGCAGGTCGTGGTTGCGGCGCTGCATCAGCGCGATGGAGCCCACCACCACGATCTGCGTGATGAAGTGCCACAGGTTGAGCCAGAAGGCCTCCACCCGGTTGTCGATCGCAAAGCTGAAGTACGGCTGGACCAGCAGGAAGTTGATCAGCAGCATGCCGATCACGGTGCTGAACATGCCGACGCGGAAACCGCCGTACAGCGCCGAGATGGCGGCTGCGAGCGAGAGGGTGATGAATCGGCCGCCCGACTCGGCAGGCGCGAGCTCCATGCGCAGCCAGGCCGCCAGGAGCGTCACCACCAACGCGACGCTGTAGCGGTTCCAGGCGCTGCGCCGCTCGGGTTGCCAGTCCACCAGCTTCTGCCAGTACCTTTGCGCCAGGGACCCCGTGGGGGCGGTGGTGGTCATGGAGGGCGTGGGCTGGGTAGAGAGGCGTGTGGGGTTTGTTAGCGTTATACCGGATGAGCTTGGGGGCGTGCCAGTGCCTGCAGCACGGATTCGATCGCGTTGGCCGTTTCCTGTGGCTTTTCCATCGGAAACAGATGGCTGCCTTCCACCATCATCAGCCGTTCGGGGTGTTTCAGGCCGACGAGCCGCTGGGTCATGGCCATGCCCACCTGCTTCATCTCCAGCGAGCGCGTGCCGCCGATGAAGCCCACCGGGCAGCCCAGCGGATGGCGGCGCAGCAGGCGGTCCAGGTTGTGCGGCAGGGTGTTGTAGATCGACGTCTCGATATCGCGGTCGAAGGCCAGCACGCGCTGCGCCCGGCCTTCGGCATCGACCTGATCCTGCGTGCCATGGTGGATGTAGTCGCGAAGCACCTGCGGGTCCCAGTCGGCAAAGGCCCGCTTGGAAACGAAGTAGTCATGCGCCGTGGCACTGTCGGGCCAGGCGTTGCGCCTACGCCGGCTCACCTTGCCCGGCGTGATGGAGCCCACCAGCTGAGTGCGCTTGACCACCTCCAGCGCACGGGCACGCCAGCCACCCAGGATGGGTGAATCGATCAGCACCACGCCGCGCACCGCCTCGCCACCCAGGCGCGGATGGCGCGCGGCGCACATCAGGCTGAGAAAGCCGCCCAGCGAATGGCCCACGAGCCAGGCGCCCTGGCCATGGCGCTGCACTTCGGGCGCAGCGAAGTCGGCGAGCTGCTGCACCAGGAAAGGCCAGTTGCTGGTGACAGGGTAACGGGGGTCGTGGCCGAAGCGGTCCACCGCGCGAACCGCATGGCCGCGCGCCCGAAGTGACTTGAACAGCACGCCGTAGGTGCTGGCAGGAAAACTGTTGGCGTGGGAGAAGACGATGAGCGACAACGCGAGGCCTCAGATGAGCTTTTCGCGCGCGTTGGTGATCTTCTTCAGCGGCTGGCTGCGCGGCGTGCTGCACAGCAGGGGCACCTCGGTGTGGGCGCCGTCCCAGGTCGGGTCCTCGATGCTGTCGAACACCTCGCGCAGCTTCTGGCCCCAGGTGTTGTGCACCATGCGGAAATAGGGATTGTTGTCGTCGATGCAGGTGATCTTGTCGGACTGCAGGCGGTCGGCCTCGTAGACCGCCATGTCCAGCGGGAGGCCGACCGACAGGTTGGACTTGAGCGTGGAATCCATGGAGACCAGCACGCACTTGGCGGCCTCGTCCAGCGGCGTGTCGGGAGTGATCACGCGGTCGAGCACGGGCTTGCCGTATTTGGATTCGCCGATCTGGAAGAACGGCGTTTCCGAGGTGGCCTCGATGAAGTTGCCGGCCGAGTAGACCTGGAACAGGCGCATGCCTTCGCCTTGCACCTGGCCGCCGAAGATCATGGACACATTGAACTCCACGCCGGCGCGCTGCAGGGAGTCACCGTCGCGCTCATAGACATGCCGCACGGCCGAACCCAGCACACGAGCCGCATCGAACATGCTCCTGGCGTTCCAGATGGTGATGGGTTCGCCGCCGTCGGCATCCTCCAGTTGTTCGATCTGCAGAATCTCGCGCACCGATTGCGACACGCTCAGGTTTCCCGCCGACAGGAGGCACATGAAGCGGTCGCCCGGCTTTTCGTAGACGATCATCTTGCGGAAGGTGCTGATCTGGTCGAGGCCCGCATTGGTGCGGGAGTCCGACAGGAAGACCATGCCGGCATTGAGTTTCACGGCGACGCAGTAGGTCATGATGGCTTGCTCAGTTTCTTGAGTGTGTAGAGCTGTTCCAGCGCCTCGCGCGGGGTCAGGGAATCGGGGTCGATCACCTGCAGGGCAGCCTGCAGGGGGTGTGTCTCGGGCTCGAGTGTGGCAGGTGGTGGCGCGAACAGGTCCACCTGGCTGCGGCTTTCCTCGCTTTGGGCTTCCAGCGCAGCCAGGGCGTGGCGTGCATGCTGCACCACACCAGGCGGTACGCCGGCCAGCCGCGCCACCTGGATGCCGTAGCTGCGGCTCGCGGGCCCGGGTTCGATCTGGTGCAGGAACACGATGCCGCCGGACTTGCCACCCGCTTCGGCCGCACTCACGTGCACGTTCACCGCCGCGTGATGGCGGGCGGGAAACTCGGTGAGTTCGAAGTAGTGCGTGGCGAACAGGGTGAAAGCGCGCGATTTGTCGTGGAGGTGCGTGGCGATGCCGCCGGCGAGCGCCAGACCGTCGAAGGTGGACGTGCCGCGGCCGATCTCGTCCATGAGCACCAGGCTCTCGGCCGTGGCGGCGTGCAGGATCTGCGCAGCCTCGGTCATCTCCACCATGAAGGTGGACTGCGCGTTGGCCAGGTCGTCGGCCGCGCCGATGCGGGTGTGGATGGCGTCGATCGGGCCCAGGTGGCATTCAGTGGCCGGCACGCAGCTGCCGATGCTGGCCAGCAGCACGATCACCGCCACCTGCCGCATGTAGGTGCTCTTGCCGCCCATGTTCGGGCCGGTGATCACCTGCATGCGCTGCTTCGGGCCCAGCACCGTGTCGTTCGCGATGAAGCTGCCGCCGCTGGTCTCGTTCAGCCGGGCTTCCACCACCGGGTGGCGTCCACCGCGGATGTGGATGCAGGGCTCGGGGACAAATCGGGGCTCGCACCAGTTCAGGGTGAGGGCGCGTTCGGTGAGGGCGCACAGCGCGTCCAGCGCGGCCATGGCGCGGGCCAGTTGCGTGAGGGGCGCCACGAATGCCTGAAGCTGGTCGAGCAATTGTTCGTACAGCCACTTCTCGCGCGCCAGCGCGCGGTCCTGCGCCGAGAGCGCCTTGTCTTCGAAGGCCTTGAGTTCGGGCGTGATGAAGCGCTCGGCGTTCTTGAGCGTCTGACGCCGGCGGTAGTCGTCGGGCACCTTCGCCGCCTGTCCCTGGGTCACCTCGATGTAGAAGCCATGCACCTTGTTGAACTGCACGCGCAGGTTGGCGATGCCGGTGCGCGCGCGCTCGCGCTGCTCCAGTTCCACCAGGAAACCGTCGCAGTTGTTCTGGATGCCGCGCAACTCGTCCAGCTGGGCATCAAAACCATCGGCGATCACGCCACCATCGCGCACCAGGGCGGCGGGTTCTGCCAGCAGCGCGTGGCGCAACAGGTCTGCGCAGCCCGGTGGCGGCATCAGGTGCTGGCCCATGCCGTGCAGCAGCGCGCTGGCGGGTTGAGGGCCGAGCTGGCGCGCAAGCTGCTGGGCGCGCTCCAGTGTCTGGCCCAGGCCCACGAGTTCGCGCGGCTTGACCTGGCGCAGCGCGGTGCGCGCGGTGATGCGCTCCACGTCGCTCGCGCCCTTGAGCGACTGGCGCAGCTCCTGCCAAAGGCCGCTGCGCAACACGCCGATGGCAGCCAGGCGTTCGCGTGCCTCGGTGCGGTCGCGCCGGGGTTCCAGCAGCCATTGCCGCAGCGCCCGGCTGCCCATGCCGGTGCAGCACACGTCCAGCAGCGAGAAGAGGGTGGGGCTGGTCTCGCCGCGCAGCGTCTGCGTGAGTTCCAGATTGCGCCGAGTGTTGGCCGGCAGGTCGATGCGCTCGTCGCTGCGCGCCACCTGCAGGCTGCGCACGTGGGTGAGGGCGCGGCCCTGGGTGTGCTCGGCGTATTGCAGCAGGGCTGCGGCGGCGGCGTGGGCATCGGGCAGGTCCTGCGCGTCCCAGCCGGCCAGGCTGGCGGCCTGCAACTGCTCCAGCAGCTTGCGCTGGCCCAGCCCGGCGTCGAAGGCCCAGGCGGGCCGCAGCACCGCCACCAGCCGGGTGCCGTTGCCGCCGCTGTGGCTGGCCAGGGTCTGTATTGAACGTTCGAAAGCGGGCGTGGCCTCGGCGCTGTAGAGCAGCTCGCCTGGAGCGACGCGCGCCACCCAGTCGGCCAGTTCATCGCTCGCGCACTGCGCCAGGAACACGATGCCCTGCGTCACCGACATCCAGGCCAGGCCGCAGCCGGTGCGTGCGCCCGGGTGCACCGCCATCAGCAGCGCCTCGGTCTTGTCGGAGAGCAGCTCGCTGTCGGTCAGGGTGCCGGGCGTGACCACCCGCACCACCTTGCGCTCCACCGGGCCCTTGGCGGTGGCCACGTCGCCCACCTGCTCGCAGATGGCCACCGATTCGCCCAATTTGATCAGGCGCGCGAGGTAGGTGTCGACCGAATGAAACGGCACGCCGGCCATGACCACCGGCTGGCCCGCGGACTGGCCGCGCTGCGTGAGCGTGATGTCGAGCAACCGGGCAGCTTTCTCGGCATCGGCAAAGAACAGCTCGTAGAAATCGCCCATGCGGTAGAACAGCAGCGTGTCCGGGTGCCCGGCCTTCAGGGCCAGGTACTGCTGCATCATGGGGGTGTGTGCGGACAGGCTGGCGGCGGCGGCGCTGTCTGGAAAATCGTGTTTCATCAAGGACTTGGGTGAAGCGCGATATCTTAGGTGAAGGACGTTCCGGTGACCGATGACAGTGGAATCAAGGGCAGCATGCGGATGCTGCCTCGCCGGCCATGACCCGGCCGTGCCGCCATCTGGTGGTGGTGCTGGGCGATCAGCTCAACCGCGACGCCAGCGCGTTCGACGGCTTCGATCCCACGCAGGACCGGGTGTGGATGTGCGAGACCACCGAGGAAAGCACCCACGTGTGGAGCAGTCAGCAGCGCATCGTGCAGTTCCTTTCTGCCATGCGCCATTTCGCCGCGGCCTTGCGCGCCGCTGGCCTGCCGCTCGATTACCAGCACCTGCGCGAGGGAGGGCTTGGCGATGCCCTGGTCGAAGCCATCGCGACATGGCGGCCGCAGCGCGTGCGGCTCACGCAGCCTGGCGACTGGCGCGTGCTCCAGGCTTTGCGCGTTGCGGTGGGTGCCACTCCGCTGGACGTGCTGGAGGACCGCCACTTCCTTTGCAGCAACGCGCGCTTCGCGGCCCACGTGCGCGGAAAACGATCGCTGCGCATGGAGTTTTTCTACCGCGAGATGCGGCGCGAGCACGGCATCCTGATGGAGGGCCGGCAGCCCTGTGGCGGGGATTGGAACTTCGACGCCGACAACCGCGAGGCGTTCGGGCCGAACGGGCCGGGTTTCCTCCCTCCGCCGTCACGCTTCGAACCCGACGGCATCACGCAGGAAGTGATCGAACTGGTGCGGACCCGATTCACGGACCATCCCGGCCAGGCAGCACCCTTTGGCTGGCCAGTCACCCGCGAACAGGCCCTGGCGGCAATGCAGGTTTTCATCGACGAGCGCCTGGAACACTTCGGCCGCTGGCAGGACGCCATGTGGACCGGCGAGCCCTGGCTCTACCACGCGCACCTGGCCGCCGCGCTCAACCTGAAGCTGCTCGATCCGCGCGAGGTGATCGCCGCCGCCGAATCCGCCTGGCGCGAGGGGCGGGTGCCGCTCGCCTCAGCCGAGGGCTTCATCCGGCAGATCCTGGGCTGGCGCGAATACGTGCGCGGCATCTACTGGTTGAAGATGCCCGACTACGCGGACATGAACGCGCTGGATGCCCACGAGAACCTGCCGGCGTGGTACTGGACCGGCGACACGCCCATGCAGTGCCTGGCAGACGCCATCGGCCAGACCTTGCAGCATGGCTACGCGCACCACATCCAGCGCCTCATGGTGACCGGGCTCTTCGCCTTGCTGTTCGGCGTCGAGCCGCGCCAGGTGCACGGGTGGTACCTGAGCGTGTACGTGGATGCGGTGGAGTGGGTGGAGCTGCCCAACACCCTGGGCATGAGCCAGTACGCCGACGGTGGCCTGCTGGCGAGCAAGCCCTACATTGCCAGCGGACGGTACATCGACCGCATGAGCGACCACTGCCGGGGCTGCCGCTTCGACCCCGGCGAGCGCACCGGTGAGCGCGCGTGCCCGTTCACCACCCTGTATTGGGATTTCCTCATTCGTCACGAAGTCCGCTTCGCCAGCCACCCCCGGCTGGCCCTTCAGGTGAAGAACCTGGCGCGCTTGGCCCCGACAGAGCGAAGCGCGATCCAGGCGCGGGCGAGCGAGGTGCGGGCCGGGCGCCAGGGCTGAATCACTCAACCGAGATGTTGCGCTCGCGCACCAGGTTGGCCCATTTCTCGCGATCTGCGGTCACGACCTGGCGCATCTGTTCGGGTGTGCTGGTGGTGATGGAGGCTCCACGGGCCAGCATCACGCTGCTGACCTCCTCGGAGCGGATGGCCCGGATCAGTTCCTCGTTGAGTTTTTTCTCCACCGCCGGCGGCAAACCGGCTGGGGCAATGAATCCGAACCAGATGTTGTCGACGAAGCCAGGCACGGACTTGCCGATGGGCGGAATATCGGGCGCCTGCGCCGAACTGTTGGTGCTGGTCACGCCAATGGCGCGCAGCTTGCCGGACTGGATCATGGGCAGCGCCACGGGAAGATTCTCGAAAGCCATCTGGATGTTGCCTGCGACCAGATCCTGCATGGCCGGCCCGCTGCCTTTGTAGGGCACGTGGGTGATCTGCAACTGCGCGGAGCGTGAAAGCAGTTCGCCATTGAGGTGCGCGCTAGAGCCTGTGCCCATCGAACCATACGACACCTTGTTGCCGGACTGGCGCAGGTAGGCGAGCAGTTCGTCCATGTTCTTCGCAGGCACCGAGGGGTTCACCACCAGCACGTTGGGCAGGGTGATGGCCAGCGTAAGGGGCGTGATGTCGCGCAGCGTGTCGACGTTCATGTTCTTGTAGAGCGAAGGATTCACCGTCATCACACTCGCCGGCACCATGCCAATGACCGTGCCGTCGGGCTTGGCGCGCGCAATGCCCTGCAGCCCCAGCACCCCATTGGCTCCGGGGCGGTTCTCAACGATCACCGGCACGTTCATGTTCTGCGACATCACCTTGCCGGTCAGCCGGGCGAGCGTGTCCGACAGGCCACCCGGTGGATAGGGCACGATGATGGTGATCGGGTCTGCCGCCTGGGCGGTGGCGGTCAATGCAGTGGCGGCAAGGGCCACGAAGAGGCGGCGGGACATAGGCAGTTTCATCGTTGTCTCCTGTTGGTCTGGTGGGGGCAGGTGGGGGGAGATCAGGCGGCGCAGAGGGCGCTGGCCACCGTGGTCTGGTAAAGCTCGCGCTCCGAGATCTGCAGGCTGCGCTCCCAAGGCCAGCGCTGCATGGGGGGTTGGGGCGTGCGGTCGATGGCCTGTCCACCCAGGTAAATGGTGGTGAGCCGCGTGCGGTCCTGCAGGATGCGGATGTCGGCGAGTGGATCGCCATCCACCACCAGCATGTCAGCCAGCTTTCCCACTTGAAGGGTTCCGGTGTTCTGAGCGTCCACTGTGATCGACGAATGCCGCGTGGCGCAGGTAATGGCTTGAAGCGGACTCATGCCCAGCAGGCTCACGAACAATTCGAGCTCCCGTGCATGCCATTCGCCATACGGTGTAACGGCAAAGCCGGAGTCGGTGCCGCACATCATGGTGACGCCATTGCGCCAGGCATAGCTCAGGTTGACGATGGCCTTGTCGAGATCGCGCCTGAAGCGGTCGATGCGCGCCTGTGAGCAACCGGCGATGTGGCCCCAGTCGGCCACGTTGGCCGTGAAGGTGAGCGCAGGGCAGCAGGGAATGCCACTTGCGGCCAGGCGATCGGCCTGCTGGGTGTCCATGAAGTCGGCGTGCATGATCCAGTCGATGCCGGCATCGACGCAATCCATGACCGACTGCCCACTTCGCGCGTGGGCCGTCACGCGGCGGCCCAGGCGGTGTGCCTCCTGCACGATCACCTTGAGTTCGGCGGCATTGAACGCGGGCACGCTGCCGCCACCGGGGGTGAGCACGGACGATTCGCCGCTGGCTGCGATCTTGATGAAGTCCACGCCGTTCTTCACCTGATCGCGCACTTCGTTGACCATCTGGCTTTCGCCCTCGGTCAAGGCGCCCACCCCCGAGCGCGGTGAGCCCACCCATGATGGAAAGTAGTCGGTCAGCGCCGCGTGCGTGCTGAGATACCGCGCGGCGGCCGATATGCGCGGCCCCGGGAAAAGGCCGGCCTTGATGGCGTTGCGCACCGCGACCGCCACAAACCAGCTGCCGCCGGGATCGCTGAACGACGTCACGCCCGACAGGAGGACTGTGCGCGCATGGTAGACGCCGCGGATCGAGCGGTATTCGGCCGAGGCAAAGAGGTCTTGCTCCTCGATGCCTCGCGCCACGCCGTAGCTGATGTGGCAATGGGCGTCGATGAGGCCGGGCATCACGGTCTTGCCCCTAGCGTCCTCCGTGCTCGTCGCGTCGGGCGGCAGTGGCGCGCCTGGTCCTTCACCCGCTTCGATGCGGGTGATGCGTTCGCCGTCCATCTCCAGCCAGTGCAGGGGCCGCGCTGGCGCGCCCGTGCCGTCGATGAGGTTGCCACCCACGAGGTAGTGTTTGCCCACGTTCAGCTCCAGGTCACGCCGGCGCGCGGTGTCTGCCCATCGCGGCCGGCGAGGAAATCGACCAGGACGGCGTTGAAGTCGTCCGCACGTTCGTAGTAGGCGGTGTGCGCAGCGCCAGCCAGCATGACGAGCCGGCTGTCAGGGACGAGAGCCCGAACCTTTTCGCCGATGGCTGGCGCTACCGTCTTGTCCTGGTCGCCCCAGACCAGCAAGGTGGGGAAGTCCGCGCGGGCCAGTTGCTCGCCCACCACCTCCTTGTCGAGATCCGAGGCAATGTAGCTGCCCAGTGCAGCAAACGACTCTTTTGCCCCGGGAGAGTTGTTGATGCGCCATTCCTCTTCGAGCATCTCGGGCGTGACCAGAGCGGGGTCAAAGATCACGCGCTGCATCTTCCCGGCCACGCCTTCGCGCGTCTGGTTGTTAGCACCGGCCTGGATGCGCCCTCGCGCTTCGTCGCCAATGGGCACCAGACCCATGCTGCCCACGAGGGCAATGGCCCTGACCCGGCCAGCTTGTTCGCACGCATAGGACGCCACCACATGACCGCCGAGCGACGTGCCCACGATGACGGGTTGACTGGCGCCGATGGCTGCCACGAATTCCCCCAGGAACGCGCGGTAGGCGGGCACCGAGCAAGCGACGCCGGGGCCCTTGGAGGCAAAGCCATGGCCAGGGAGGTCCATGGCGTAAACGTGATAGCCCGTCCCTGCCAGTGCGTCCACATTGCGGACCCACCGGTCCGCCCGGCCACCGGTACCGTGAACGAGGATGATGACGTTGTCCCCGTGGCCCGCTTCGAGCACCCGGGTGGTGATGGCCCCGACGGCCATCGGATAGCTGATCATGCAGAACTCCTTTATTCATTGAATGAATTACGTATTCATTCAATGAAGGCGATTCTGTCGCGACTCGAGGCACTCGAAATCAGGGCATGTACGGAAACGGAATGAATAGCCACCGGCCACCCGCCGGTGACCCGATCACTCGTGTTCGAGGCGATCCACCACGGGGCGCAACTGAGCAGCGGCCTGCTTGAGCGCCTGCCCGGCCTCGGCCCGCACGGCCGGGCTGGCCATGTCGGAAGTGGCCGCCGTGCAGATGAGGACGTAGGGCGTGCTGCTCGCGGGAGAGGACAGCGGAATGGACACTGTGGTGAGGCCCTGGAAGAACACGTCGACATTCACCACATAGCCCTGATTCGGGAACTCGGCCAGCGCGGCGAGAAGGTGTTTTTCCACGCGCTTGTGCTGCGCCGGGTCTGCCTTGCGGCAAGCCTGGATGACCTCCTTGCGCGCTTCAGGAGGTAGACCCGCCAGATACCCCCAGCCGGTGCCTGAACTGATGATCGGCACCTGTGAGCCTGCGCGCACGTTGAGCTTGAGGAATGCGTGGGGCGATTCCGCGCGTTGAATGTAGAGCATCGTGGTGCCCTCCCGCGTGGAGAGGCTCGAGGCTCCCTTGAACCGCTCGGCAATGTCCTTGAGAAGGGGCCGCGCCAGCTCCGCCAGTTCCAGCGTGTCGAGCGCCGAATACCCCAGAGTGAGGATGGAGAGGCCGGGGCGAAATCGTGATCCGTCCGAATCGGAAGTGAGGTATCCCCCGTGTTCGAGTGTCTTGCACAGGCGCCACACCGTCGGCTGTGGCAGGTCGATCATTCGCGCGATTTCACTGCTGCCCAGCCGCTCTCGCCCGTGGTCGAAACAGCGGAGCACCGCAAGGCCCCGCAACAACGCCGTGACCAGCGGTTGACCTTGCTTGCGTTCCTTCATTCGGCAACGGTGGACTCGAACCGGACTTCAGCGCTCGCCGGGGTCGAGGAACTCCCGCAGCACGCCCGCCGCCTGCTGCATCAACAGGTAGTTCTCGGGCGACAGGTCGCGCTCGACCAGATCGAAGTGACACAGGGTGCCCACGAGCTTTCCGCGTGCATCGCTCATCGGAACGCCGTGGTAGGCCACCATCACGCCCTGATAAGGATGCCCATCGACGCGTCTGTCTTCGCTGGTGTTGCTGGTGAGGAACTGTCCATCGCGCAGGACGAACTGGCAGAAGCTCACGTCCAGCGGCACCTCGGCCAGGTACTCGGGCTTCATTTCACCCGCCTTGTCGAAGAGGCCCAGGTTCTTCAGCCGGGCTTCGTGAAGCCGGTAGACGGCCGTGTACCGGTGGTCGATGCGCTGGTTCAGGAACCTGAGGCCGCCGTCGATGCCGGCCTCCTGAAGCGCGGCGCGCAGTTGGTCCAGGGAGTCGGGTTGCGCGGAAGAGGCCATGGTGGGGCGGGGGTGTGGGGTGCGAAGGCTGGAAGAATACCCGTTGCCGGCCTTTCTGGCTGGCGCAGGGCCGGGAGTCGGGTGGATGACAATCGGCGCTCATCGGCTTTTCTGAACCACCGCCATGCCGTCTTTCATCGTGCTGGAAATCTGTCTGTGCTGACCCTCACCTGGCCCGTGGTGGCTGCTGTGCTGGTGGGGGCGTTTCTGCATGCCGCCTGGAACGCGCTGGTCAAGAGCAGTGGCGACAAGGCCCTGGACACGGCGCTGCTTCATCTGGTGGGTTCGGCGGTGGCGCTGCCGGTGCTCTGGCTCTCGGGACTGCCCGAGCCCGCGAGCTTGCCGTTCATTGCGGCGTCGGTGGTGATCCACATTGGCTACTACGTGGCACTGGTGGGCGCCTACCAGCACGGAGATCTGGGGCTGACCTACCCCATCATGCGCGGCCTCGCCCCGTTGCTGGTGGCGCTGGCCAGCGGCAGCCTGCTGGGGGAAATGCCCAGCCTGACGGCCTGGGTGGGCGTGATCGGCATCACCACCGGCGTGGCGCTGGTCGGCCTGGCCCATCCGGGCGAAGCGCTTCACCACCGCAAGGCGTTGCTCTACGCCTTGGCCAACGCCGGCATCATCGCCCTGTACACGGTGGTCGATGGGCTGGGCGTGCGTGCGGAGGTGGCCAACGGCGGCAATGCCCTGCGCTACGTGCTGCTGCTGTTCGTGCTCAATGGTGTGTGCTATCCGCTGCTGGTCTGGTGCCGTCGACCCGCAGCGGGGCGGACCGCCATGCTCGCCTATGCCCGACGCCGCTGGCCGGTCGCCACCCTGGGCGCCGCCGCCTCGATCGCGTCGTACGCCATCGCGTTGTGGGCCATGACACGCGCACCGGTGGCCAGCGTGGCCGCGCTGCGCGAGACCTCGGTGCTCTTTGCAGCGGTCATGGGCACGCTGCTGCTCAAGGAAAAATTCGGCATGCAGCGCGCCGCCGGCACGGCGGTGATCGTGGCCGGCGTGATGGCTCTGCGGATGGCGTGAGCGCGCCATTCAGCGACGCGGCGGTGGGGTGGTGGGCTCGACCTTGACCTTCAGTTCCCGCGCCACTTCCAGATGCTGGCGCAGGTGGGGCAGGTGCTTCGCGGCGAACGCTTTCACCTCCGGATCCCGCGCTTCGCTCGCCGCTTTCTCGAACAGGCGGATCGTGTCCTGGTGCGCTTCCACGCCCATCTGGTGCACGTAACGGCGGTCGAAAGTCTCGTCGGCCATGCCGCCGATCACCATCTCCTTGCCCTTTTGCAGCATGGAGGGTTCGGTGGGCGGCTTGTAGTTGCGGGCGGTGGCCAGCGCGACCAGTTCTTCGCCGATGCGGGTGTGGTCCTCAATCATGCGTTGCGCGAACGCCTGCACCTGCGGATTGCGCGCCTTGGTGAGGGCCAGACGACCCGCGGAAAGCTCGGCGTGGCCGTTCTGCGCGGCCTGCTCCAGAAAGGCCTGGTCCTGCTGGGCGAGCGTGTCGGCCAGGGAGTGTCCACCGAGCAGCAATCCCACGACGATCGAGGCTTGTTGAAGGGTTCGTTTTTTCATGCCTGTGTGGTCCATGATGTGTTTCCGCACGGAGCGCTCACTTGCGTGGGCGCTCCCCACCCTCTCCGGGGACATAGCGCTTGCGTTGCGCCGCATCCAGGCCGGGTGAAGCGCGCATGTCGGTGTCCACCATGCCCGCTTCCAGGTCCTTGCTGGCCTGCTTCATGGCGGCGTCGGGTTCCTCTGCGGTGTTCTGCGTCGACTGGTCGCGCTCGTGCGGCAGCTCCATGTCTTCGTCTTCCGGTTGAGGGGGCGTGGAGCCGGGCGCACGGGGCGAGCGGTCCACAGGATCGCGCGGCGCGCGGTGGTCTGCCCCATCGGGGCGTTGCTTCGTCATGATGTCTCCTGGAGATGGCTTTGCCATGACAGGGCAAGGCGCGTGCCTGCCCCCCGCGCGCGGCGCCGGGCACGTGCCTTGCCCGAAAAGCGCATACAGCGAACCTCGCTGGAGTCAGGAGTTGCTCATGAATCCGCATGCCCACCAGCCAGAAGTGCCCCAGCCCGCGCCCCCCATTCCCTCGCCGTACCCTGATTCACCACCGGGGCGCCCCATGGAAGTCCCCCCCGACATCCAGGAGCCCGGCATCCCCGGCCCAGACACCCCCCCCGAAGGCGATCCGCCCGGCAAGCCCAATCCGATCGTCGTCCTGCATTGACAGACCGCGAGGCGCCATCGCCTCGACTTGGTAGCTGGAGGGCTCGTCGGCTTTCAGAACAATGGCATCATGGGCGCCGCCGCGCAAAGCCCCGGATCACGCGCGCCCACAGGAACAATTCATCGATGACCCATGCCTTGATCGTGGACGACGACGTCGATTCCGCAGCGATGCTCAGCGAGCTGATTGCGTTGCAGGGATTGACTGTTGCCACAGCGAATTCCCTGCGCGATGCGCGCAAACAACTTGCCCTTCAGACGCCCGACCTGGTGCTGCTCGACCTGCGCCTGCCGGACGGCAGCGGCATGGACCTGTTTTCCGACCCCGAACTGGTGGCCGACTCCGAGGTGGTGCTGATGACCGGGCACGCCAGCCTGGAAACCTCCATCCTCGCGTTGCGCCTGGGGGCGGTCGATTACCTGGTCAAGCCCGTCACGCTAAAGCATCTGCAGGGCGTGCTCTCACGCGTCACCAAGCCTGCCGTGCTCAAGGCCGAAGTGGCCGGACTTACCGCCAACCTCGCCAGCACCGGCAATTTCGGACAACTCTGGGGACGCTCTCCGTGCATGCAGCGCGTGTACGAGCAGATCAGCCGGGTGGCGGGTTCAGGCGTGACCGTCTTCATCACCGGTGAGAGCGGAACCGGCAAGGAGGTGGTGGCCCAGACCATCCACGAACTCAGCCGCCGGCGCAAGATGCCGTTCCTCGGCGTGAACTGCGGTGCCATTTCGCCGAACCTGATCGAGAGCGAAATCTTCGGCCACGAGAAGGGCAGCTTCACTGGCGCAGACCGCCAGCACCAGGGCTTTTTCGAGCGGGCCGCTGGTGGCACGCTGTTCCTGGACGAAATCACCGAGATGCCGCTGGACCTGCAGGTCAAGCTGCTGCGTGTGCTCGAGACGGGCCGGTTCATGCGCGTGGGTGCGGCGCAGAGCCAGGAAACCGACGTGCGCATCATTGCGGCCACCAACCGCTCGCCCATGCAGGCGGTCGCCGATGGGCACCTGCGCGTGGACCTGATGTACCGGCTCAATGTCTTTCCGATCGAGATGCCGCCACTGCGCGAACGGCTCTCGGACGTGCCCCTGCTGGCCGGCCGTTTCCTGCGCCTCATTGGCGAGCAGGAAGGCAAGGAAAAAAGCTTCACGCCCGAGGCGCTGGAGCAGCTCAGCGCCTACCACTGGCCCGGCAACGTGCGCGAGCTTCGCAATGCCGTGCAACGTGCCTACGTCATGGCCACGGGGGGCTCCATCGACACCCAGTGGCTGCCTCACCCCACGGGTTGGCCCCAGCAGCGGCCCGTGGACGCACCGGATTCCGCGCCGGCTCCCTTGACCCGCGTGGCGGAGCCGGCGGTTGCTGCTGAAGTGCAGACCCGGGCCGAGGCCCCACGCGATGCCGTGGTGCTGCCCCTGGGCATTTCGCTGGCAGAGGCTGAACAGAAGCTCATCCTGGCCACGCTGGAGCACTACGGCCGGCAGAAAGAGCGCACCGCTGCGGCCTTGGGAATCAGCCTCAAGACCTTGTACAACCGGCTCAAGCAGTACGCCGCCGACGACAAGGATTGATGGGGGCCGGGCTGGCACGCCGCTTGCCCCTGAAGGACGGCGGGTCTGCATCGCGTTCTCGACGCGATGCGGCCCATCGCTCAACCCTTCAGGAGATTTCCCCATGGCCAATCCCAGCATCACACCTTCATCCATCGACGCAATGGGTAATCGCATGCCTGACGGCAACGAAGTCGTCTCACGCGTCGCACAAGGCGCCCATGAAACCGTGGATCGCCTGGCCGAGAAAGCCGCGCCTGCGGTTCAGAAGCTGGAATCGACCGTTGCCCATGCCAATGAGGTCCTGCACCAGCAGGCCGCCAAGGCTCGCCAGTTGGGCGACGAATGGACCGACAACCTGCGCGGCACCGTGCGCGAGCATCCGCTGACCTCGGTGGGTGTGGCGCTCGCCGTGGGCATGATCTTCGCGCGCCTGACGCGCTGAGTTGGGTTCGCATCGGCGTCTCGCCCCGGAGGTTCGACATGAACGACATGAGCTCCGCTGCCTTGCTGTGTGCAACGCCTGACCTTGGGCGGGCGGCGCAGGTGCCGCGAGCGCCGGGACCCAGGCCTGCGCCCCCCGAGGACGAGAGCGCCGACCCCGTGGGCGATGGTCACAGCGATGCGGATCTGGCCGAGCGCCAGAACCGCCCTGCGCAGCAGCCTCCGCCTGATCCCGACTGAGGCAGACGAAAAAAAGGCCCGCTTGCAGCGGGCCTTTTCACTGGCATCGCCAGTTGGATCAGTCTGCCGTGGCGCGGTGCTGGTTGCGCAGGCTGCGGATCTGGTCGTGGTTGCGCTTCACGCCGGCCAATTGGGCTTCGACCATGGTGCGCACTTCGACGGGCAGGTCTTCCTTCAGCGCTTCGCGGTAGCGATCCAGCGCAGCATCTTCGCCGCGCTCGGTCTCCTCGAGCATTGCCAGGTCGGTGTAGCCCGAGAGCGTGCCCTTCACAGCGACCCAGCCCCGGTGCACCGTGCCGCTGGCGGTTCCGCTGTCTTCCGGCTTGCCGCCCAGGCGCACGACGAGCGTCTGCAATTCAGCTGCTGCGGCGCGGCAGTCCTGCGAACGCGTGAGAAACAGGTCCTTGATCTGGGGATCGACAGCGTGTTCAGCGCTGGTCTTGAACCCGTACTCACCGTCCTTGCAGGTTTCGATGAGGTTGTTGAGCGTGTTGATGGTGTCTTTGTCTTTCATGGCGTTCCTTCTTGAAAGTGGATGGGACGCCGGTCCCGGCTGGAAATGCATTCGCCGCTCCCGACGTCTTTGCATGGCACATGGCGTACCCGGTGATGGCTTCCTCAGACGGGAAGGTCAGGGGTCAGCGGCATACGGGTGCGGCAATATTTGCCGCAAGCCCTTTGCGAGCGCGATCTGGCACCCCCTGGGTGTTCCCAGGGCCGGGCATCCCGATTGCCTACAGGCGGTGCTGCATTCCATTTCTGGCGCAGTTTTTCTCAACTTCAACCAGGACTTGCCCATGAACCGCTCAATTTCTTCCTTCAAGACGTGGCCGCTGGCCGCAGTCGCCATGGCTGTCGCGTGCTCCGTGTCTGCCCAGACCCAGGCGCCGGGCAACGACGGATCGACCACTGTGCTCGCCCAGGCAGCGGGCGGGTCCACCTCGGGCGCCGTGCGCACCACGGGACCGCGCATGCCCGGTGAAGGCGGCTACTCGATCATTCCGTATTCCACGCAGGGATATGTGGGTCTGAATGTCGGTCGGCCCGACTACGACCTGGGTTGCGGCGCCGGCGGCTTCAGCTGCTCGGACAGCTCCACCTCGTTCAACCTGTACACCGGCGGCATGTTCACCCAGTACCTGGGCGCTGAATTCGGCTACGTGAACCTGGGCAAGATGCGCCGCGGCGGTGGCAGCACCAAGGCGCACGGCCTCAACGTGAGCCTGGTCGGCCGCGTGCCGCTGGGCGCGTTCAACGTGTTCGGCAAGTTGGGCACCACCTACAGCCGCACCGAAGTCTCGGCCAGCGCGCTTTCGGGCATTGCCACCGGCAGGGAAAGCGGTTGGGCGCCGACCTACGGTGCTGGCGTCGGCTTCGACCTGACCCCGCGCTCGTCCATCGTGCTGGAGTGGAACCGCTACGACATGCGATTCGCCGGCGTGGGCAAGCAGGAAGTCACCACCACCAGCCTGGGCTACGTGCACCGCTTCTAAGGCCTTCCTGATGAAGGGAAAAAGGATGTTGAAACTTCAGCATCCTTTTTTTTGCCTCCCGTTGCTGGCGGGCGCTGCGGCATGGAGAATGGGGCGCCGTGTTGCCTGCAAGCCTGGAATCCCCATGAACGACGCTTCGCCTCCATCGACGGGCTCCGGCCTGCGCATGCTCATTGCCGATGACGACCGCGACAGCGCCGAATCGCTGGTGCTGCTCATGGAGCTTGCGGGCCATTCCGTGCACCTGGCGCTCGACGGCGAGGAGGCCCTGGCCGTGGCCTTGCGCGTGCAGCCCCAGGTGTCCATTCTCGATATCGGCATGCCGGCCCTGGACGGCCACTCGGTGGCTCGCCGCCTTCGGGACTCGCTGCCGCATACGCCCATGCTGATCGTGGCGCTGACCGGTCGCGAGCGAACCGAGGACCGACTGCGTTCGTCCGCGTCGGGCTTCGATCACCATTTCATCAAACCCGTCGTGCTGAGCGAACTTCACCGCTGCATTGCGCATTGGCGCAATCGGGAGGTGGATCCCGGACTCGCCACGAAAGCCTGAGCACCATGTCGGTACTGCAGACCATCCTCACCACGCTGCAAGCAGAGTTTTCGGACCTCACCGAGGTCGAGCGCATCACCCGGGCGACCTGGCGCATGGCCGAGGCGCTGCTGCTCGGTGCCCTCATCGGCTGGGACCGCGAGCGCCGAGATGCAGAAGCGGGGCTGCGCACCCACATGCTGGTCTCGCTGGGCGCGGCGTTGTTCGTGATGATCTGCCTGGAAACCGGTATGGACGACGACCAGCTCAGCCGCGTGGTGCAGGGGCTGGTCTCTGGCATCGGGTTCCTGGGTGCCGGTGCCGTGCTCAAGGACCAGGAGGAGGGCCGCATCCATGGGCTCACCACCGCCGCCGGCATCTGGGCCACTGCGGCCGTGGGCATGGCCGCCGGCATGGGCCACACCGGCATTGCCATCCTGGCATCGCTGTTCATTCTGCTGGTGCTGGGGTGGCTGCGCCGCATCGGCCGAAACATCCGCCGCGATCAGGACGCCGAGCAGGGTGTAAAGCGCGACCCGTGAGGTCGAAGGCGCCAAATCAGGTCAGAATTGGCGCCTTGTTCGCCAAAAAATAAGCCCCATGCCCGTTTCTGGTAATCCGTACGCTGAACTCGCCGACCAGCTGGCCAACCGGCGCGATGCCATCCTCCAGGCCTGGCGCGCCTCGGTGACCGCCGACGACGCGCTCACCACCGGTGATTCCCTGCCGTATGCCCAGCTCAACGACCACATCCCCGCCGTGCTCGAAGGGTTCGAGGAACACCTGCGTTCGGAATCGTCCGAAGCCGAACGCCTGGGCGACGCCGCCTCGCACGGCCTGCACCGCTGGCAGCAGGGGTTTGGCCTGGCCGAGGTGGTGCGGGAACTGGGGCGCCTCAACGAGTGTGTGGTGAGTGAACTCGAATCCCTGGCCGCCGGTCCTCCCATCCGGTCGCCCCAGGTGATGGCGCGTGCGCGCCTGCTCTGGGCGCAGATCTACAGCGTGGCGGTGGGCGCCAGCACCACGCAGTACTTCAAGCTGCAGCAAATCGAAGCCACGGCCTACACGCGCAGCCTGGAGCAGGGCCTGGCCACCTTGCGCAAGATGGAGCAGCAAAGGGCGCAGCTCTGGCAGGAAGCCGCTCACGATCTGCGGGGCAATCTGGGCGTGGTGAGCAATGCCACCGCCGGACTGGGCGCGCGCCACACAGACCCGGTGGTGCAGGAAACCTTCCTGCGATTGCTGGGCAAGAACGTCCAGGCGCTGCACCGGCTGCTCGACGATGTGACCATCCTCGCCCGGCTGCAAAGTGGGCAAGAGGAGCGCAATGTCGATCGGGTGGACGTCGCGCCGCTGTTTCGCGAGTTGTGGGAATCGCTGGAAGCTCACGCACAACAGAAGGGCCTGAGCTTCAAGCTGCAGGGACCCGAGCCGTTCGAGGTGCGCTCGGACGCGGTGAAGTTGCACCGCATCGCGCAGAACCTGGTGCTCAACGCGATCCGCTACACGCACCGCGGCGGCCTGGAACTCTCCTGGGGCGACGCCGGTCCCGAGGATCCCGACCGGTGGATGCTGTCGATTGCCGACACCGGTCCGGGGATCGGCAACGATGGTTCATCCGAACTGAAGAACGCGCTCGAAGTGGCCACGCAGCACGCGGACCAGGTCGCCTTCGACTCCAGGGAGGACAAGATCACCCATATCGAAGAAGAGGATGCGGGAGTGCCGGAACCCGGCTCGGCACCTCACGTCGACCGGCATGGTGAAGGCATCGGCCTGTCCATCGTCAAGCGCCTGTGTGAACTGCTCGACGCCACGGTGCAGGTGGACTCCGACAGCTCGGGCACGCGTTTCGAGATCCTTTTGCCGCGCCATTACGAATAAAGGGCGGACTGGGCACACCCCTTGCCAATGAAGGTTGGCGTCAGCCGCAAGCCGCATTTTCGGCAAGCGCAACGGGCGTTGAACATTCACTGACATCAGGAGCCAACATGTCCCATTCCTTCATTCGCACAGCCACCTCCACCGCCTGCGGCCTGGCACTCGTCCTTGCCAGCGGCCTGGCCTTTGCACAGGGCACGTCGCCCGGCGGCACCGGCACGGGCACCGGCACCGGCCCTTCAGGCACCACCGGCTCCGGCACCACCGGCCCGGGTACTGGCCCCGGCTCGACCGCGCAGCCGTCGACTTCGACCACCACGCCAGCGATGCCAGCGACCGGCACCGGCACCGGCTCCAGCACGACCACGCCGTCCACCGGTTCCACGATGACCACGCCTTCCACGGGATCGTCCACCATGCCGGCGGCAGGCAGCAACTCGACTGGCACGATGCGCGAGCCGCGCGCTGACCGCAATTAAGTTGTTGTGATCACGGGGCGGGGCTTCGGCCCCGCTTCGTCATTTCAGCAAGGTAGAGAGGTTGCGCGTTTCCGGCAGGATGTAGATGGAACCCTTGCCAGGCGCGAAATGCGCATCGATGACTTCGTTGTAGAAGCGCTCGGGCACATTGATGCAGCCATACGAGATCCGGTTGTCGCCAGGATCGCTGGTGGCCAGCCGTTCGAGCCGCCGCTCGCTCTTGTTGGCCGAGCGGACGCGGTGCAAAGACACCGCAGCGTCGTAGTCCACCCAGTAGATCGTTTCCCCACGCGCGTTCTTGCCCGGTTCCATGGCGAAGCGCCCGGCCGGCGTGGTGCGCTCGTTCGGCAGGATGGACGCGATCGGTTTCTCTCCAATCCCTGGCACGGAATCGTCGCCGCGGGCTGCGCCCAGCAGCACGGGCGTTGCGCCGGCCAGTCGCGCCTGGGCGTCAAACACCCACGCATGCGCCACGCGCTTGTCGAGCACGATGAAGGGCTGGCCGGCCATGTGTTGCTGGCTTTTCACCCACATCACGGTCTGCCTGGCCTCGTCCGAAAGCGGCACGGTGCCTTGCGCCGAGCCCAGGCCGCAGGTCGTGACCATGACGAGCCCGGCGGCCCATGCGATGCGTGCGTGCCTGGTCATGCGGTCTCTTCCATGGGTGCCGGTACCGCATTGCGCCGGCGGGCTCCGCGCGGCGCCTTGTGGGCAATGATGCGGTGCACCAGGTGCAGCTTTCGCACCGCGGGTTGGGACAGCACAAAGGGATAGATGTCCATCACCCCCATGCTGCGTGAAATCTCGTTGAGCGCCACCGTGAGTTTCATCCAGTGGTTGAGCCAGGCGAGGAAGCGTGAATTGGTGTGATCGTCGCCCGCGCCCGCTTCCAGCACGGAGAGGTCGAAAGGCTCGGCCGCCAGTTCGACCCGGTTGCCCCGGATGCCGAAGCCGCGCGCTGTTCCCAGGGTATCGCGCATGTGCAGGTAGTGCGCCCAGGTTTCGGCCCAGTCCTCCCAGGGATGGCAACTGGCGTAGGCGCTGACGTAGCGCGAACTCCAGTCGGCAGGTGCACCCTGGTTGTAGTGCGTCTGCAGCGCCAGCTGGTAGTCGGCGCGCTCGTCGCCGAACACGCGGCGGTAGTCGTCCAGCCAGGGGGAGTTCTCGACGAGCCGCTGCCAGAAGTAGTGCCCCGACTCGTGGCGCAGGTGCCCGAGCAGGGTGCGGTAGGGTTCGCGAAGCTGGGTTCGGCGCTGTTCGCGCGTGGCGTCGTCCGCTTCCTGCGCGTCCAGGGTGATGACGCCATCTTCGTGTCCCGTCATCACCGGAGGACCGCCGGGCAGGCTGACCAGGATGTCGAACGCCAGACCGCGTGCCGGGTCTTCTGCCTTCGGCACCAGCGGCAGCCGCAAGGCGAGCAGGGACGAGGCGAGGCGTCGCTTGGCCAGCTCGATGCGGCCCCACCATTCGGCGTGTTCAGGCGTGCCGAGATCGGGCAGCGTGCGCGTCAACCGGCAGCACAGGCACAGCTCGGGCGCCGGCTCATCGGCCGAGTCCACCGGAATCAACCAGTTGCATGAAGCGGCGGTGCCCAGGTTCACGCAGCGGCGGTACAGGCGTGCGCGCCCTTCGCCTTCCGCGCTGCGCCAGAGCTCTGGCTCTTCAACGGGCTCCAGCGCCAGGAGCTTGCCCCGAAGCGCGTCGTAGCCCAGGGGCTTCATGCAGGCGAGACAGACGCTGTTGCGGAAAAAGATGGGTTGTTGGCAGACGCAAGTGAAGGCGCGGTTCATGGGCGGGATTTTCCTCCGTTCGGGTGCTGGTTCGTGGATGCGGGGCTTCTGCTGGGCATGCGATGTGCCCGCCTGGCGACGGGATACCGCCTGCCAATGCGGTCGGGCATGTGGATTGCCAAGAGAGTCCGGGCCGCCAGGGGGCGACCGTTCAACCTACTCGGAGCAAAACCATGATCAATTTCCTCTTGTGGCTGGTGGCCGGTGGTGTGCTGGGATGGGTCGCCAGCGTGGTGATGCTCAACGACTCGCCACAGGGCACTTTCATGAACCTGATCGTGGGCGTCTGCGGCGCGGCGTTGGGAGGCTGGTTCCTTTCCCCCATGGTGGGCCTGGGCACGGTGAGTGAGACGGCATTCAGCATGGGTGGTCTGCTGGTCGCGATGGTCGGCGCGATCGTGCTGCTGTCGGTCTACAACGTGTTTCGCCCGGGCCCCGCGCGATGAGCCGGTTCAACCATGCACACGCGGCTGAGCCTCATGGGGCCGGTCGCCTGGCGTCCCTGGGCGCCCTGCTGGGCGGCTTGTTCAGCGAGTTGCCCGGGCTGGTCAGTGACCGGGTGGAGTTGTTGTCACTGGAATTGCAGCGGGCTGGCCTGGCCTTGCTGCACATCGCCTGCCTGGGCCTGGCGCTGACCGTGCTGGGCATGGCCGGGTGGCTCCTTGTGTGGGCCCTCGTTCTGGTCGGCCTGGTGGCTGCAGGCCTTTCATGGGCTGTTGCCCTGGCCGTCGCGCTGCTGGTGCACGTGTTGCTGGGTTGGTGGGCGGTGAACCGCATCCGTCGCCTGTTGCCCACCCTCGGCTTGCCGGCCACACGTCGACAGCTGACGTTCAGGGCGCCCACGCCACCCGATGAAGCCCTTGATGAAGACCGACATGTCCCCCAAACCGCACACTGATACTTCCCAAGCACAGCCACCGAGCGGCCTGCCGAGCGGCATGGACGCGCTGGCGCACGAGATTGCTCGCGTGGAGCGCCGCCTGATCGCCCGCGAACTCGGCCTGCAGCAGCGGGTGGAGGCCATCCGGCACACGGCCCGTTCCGCCATGCGGCCGAGGCGATCGATGGTGCCCTGGGCGGGCGCATTGATGGTCCTGTGGCCCTTGCTGCCGCGCTTCCTGCGTCCGCGCCTGAGCCCGGCTTCTGCCATCACGGTGTTCAGCATGGGCTTGCCCACGGTGAAGCGGCTGCTGACCAGCCACCCGGCCGGTCCGGCCACCGTGCCGGATCTGGACCTGGCTCGCTACATGGGTCAATGGAACGAGGTGGCTTGCCTGTCGCACCGCCACGCCGCCCCCGACCTGGTGCAGGCGACCACGCACTTTGCCATGGTCAATGCGGCCGGTGACGAGCCCAGCATCACCGTGCGCCACCATGTGCCAGTTCCCGGGGGCCGCGTGCGCGAGTCGCGCGGCGTGGCCCGGATCGTGCCGGGCAGCGGCGCTGCACGTTGGAAAGAGAGCTTTCTGCCCGCCTGGACGCGCTGGTGGCCCGGCGCCTGGGACGACCACTGGGTACTCCATGTGGATGCCGACTACACGGAAGCCGTGGTCGGCGACGCGGGCCGGCGACGGCTGCGGGTGTTGTCGCGGTATCCGGCGATGGAACCAGCGCGGTTGCAGGCCTTGCTGAATCTGGCCCATGCGCAGGGTTACGACGTTGCTCAAATGAGCCTCAGCGCCGCCCACGGACGCTGACTTTCGGCAGTATTTGCAGCAAGTTCTGCCCGTTGCGGCGTTTTGCCACGCTCCCGGTCGGTGAAAAGGTGCGCCGCACCTGTCCCTGCAAAGGCAGGCGACCCGCTTTTCCCTCTGAAGAGAGGGCAAGTGTGTGAATTTGTGTCCGCAGCTTCATGACGGCACGACCTGTGCATTGAAGAGCCGTTGAGGCGCCCGCGAGCCGCGGTCCGACCTCTTCAACGACACCGGAGGAGACCGTCATGATGCAGTTGGAAGCGCGCGCAGAACAGCGCCAGAACCAGACCCTTTCACCGCGTTTGCAGCACGCCGTGCGTTTGCTGCAGATGTCGTCGCTGGACTTCGGCACCGTGGTCCGCGATGTCCTGGGGCGCAACCCTTTCCTGGAAACCGAAGACGGCCTCGAGGACGGCATCGACGTAGCCCTGGACAGCGACGAAATGGACGAGCACAGGCACGACGGAGCCGAAGGCAACGACGGGGATGAGAGCGACGCCGACAGCATGGAACGCGATCACGAAGCCGATCGCGAGTTGTGGCTGGGTGATGGGTTCACGCCTTCGCGGTCATCGCACGATGGAGACGTCTCGGCCCTGGACTTCATGGTGGCTGAAACCTCGCTGAACGCTCACCTTCATGTGCAGCTCAGCACCATGCCCCTGTCACCGCGCGACCTGGCGCTGGCGCGGGCGGTGGTCGAATCGCTCGACGACGACGGCTATCTGCGCACGCCGCTGGATGAGCTGCTCGACTGGGCCGGCCTGGAGCCTGCGGCTTCACTGGATGAAATGCAGATTGCCCTGGCGCTCGTGCAGTCGCTCGAGCCCGCCGGCGTCGGCGCGCGCGATGTGGCCGAATGCCTGACCCTTCAACTGGCGAGCATTGCCTGCCCGCTGCAACGCGCGATGGCCGGCACGATCGTGTCCGACCACCTCGACAGCCTGGCCGCGCGCGACATTCCCGCGCTGTCGCGCTCGCTGGGCGCATCGGTGAGCGATGTGGAGGCCGTGTGCGACCGGATCCGCCGGCTCGACCCTCGACCCGGCTGGCGTCTTTCGCCTTCGCGGGTGAGCTACATCGTGCCGGACATCATCGTGAAGAAGGAGCGGGGCGCCTGGAGCGCCAGGCTCAATGCCACCGTGGTTCCCAAGGTGCGCATCAACGAGGACTACGCGCGGTTGTTCCAGCAGCATCGCTGCGCCGAACACGCCGAGATGGGTGCCCATCTTCAGGAAGCGCGCTGGACCATGCGCAATGTCGAGCAGCGTTTCTCCACCATCCTGGAGGTGGCCCAGGCCATCGTGCGGCGCCAGCGCCACTTTTTTGAGTACGGCGCCATGGCCATGAAGCCGCTGGGCCTCAAGGAGATTGCCGACGAGGTGGGCGTGCACGAGTCGACCGTCTCGCGCGTCACCAACAACAAGTACATGGCCACACCCAGCGGCGTGTACGAACTCAAGCACTTCTTTTCACGGGCCATGGTCAGTGCCAATGGCAAGGCCTGCTCCGGCACCGCCATCCGCGGGCTGATCCAGGACATCATCGAAGCCGAGTCGGCGGACAAGCCTTTGTCCGACGCACAGATCACACGGCAGCTCGCCCAGCAGGGCCTGACCGTGGCACGGCGCACGGTGACCAAGTACCGTCAGATGCTGCGCATCGAGGCAGTGGACCGCCGCCGTCGGCACGACTGAAGCGTCTCAGCGCAAGTCTCCAGGCCGCGAGGCCTGGAACTCGTCGTAGGAATCGCTGATGAGCCGCACCAGGTCCTGCGGCTCGACCGGTTTGAGCAGGTGGTGGTCAAAGCCAGCGGCATCGGCCGCTTCCCGGTCGGACGCCTGTCCCCAACCCGTGATGGCGATCAGGTGGATGCCTTGTGTGGTCAAGCCCGCGCGAAGCTGCCGGGCTACCTCATAGCCGTCGAGTTTGGGCATGCCGATGTCGAGCAGCGCGATGTCGGGGAGGTTCTCGCGGGCCCGCTCGACAGCGGCTGCGCCGTCGTGAACCACATCGACACTGTGGCCGCTCGACGTCAGGATTTC
This sequence comes from Hydrogenophaga sp., assembly GCF_051858985.1. Lineage (GTDB taxonomy): Bacteria > Pseudomonadota > Gammaproteobacteria > Burkholderiales > Burkholderiaceae_C > Hydrogenophaga. The sequence goes on from NZ_JBHYGM010000003.1 coordinate 840,584, forward strand.
GGCAAAGCTTTCCGTCAGGTCGACGTTGTCGTCGGCGATCAGGATGTGCAATGGCCGCAGCGCCGGCGCACGTTCGCCAGGCGGCGCGCTGACCACCGATGGGGGGCGGCTGGCCTCTCGCTCCAGCAGGGGCAGGCTCACCGTGAAACACGAGCCCTGGTTGAGCCCCCCGCTGCTCATGGTGAGCACACCGTTGTGCAACTGGATGATCTGGCGGGCCAGCGTGAGGCCCACGCCCAGTCCCGCGTTGCCGCGTTGCAGGGTCTTGTCGGCCTGCTCGAACAGGTCGAAGATGCGCTCCTGCATTTCCGGCTCGACGCCGATCCCGGTGTCGGCAATGGACACCTCCACCCAGGAACCCTGTTCGGTGAGTGCAACGTCCACTCGCCCATCACGCAGCGTGTAGCGGCAGGCGTTGCTCAGCAGGTTGGAGAACACCTGCGTGAGGCGAATGGCATCGCCATGCACGTGCAGGGCTCTTGAGGGCACATTCAGGGTGAGCTTCAGACCCTGCTGCGTCGCCAGGGGCTGTGCACCTTCCACAATGGTCTTGAGCAGATCGCCCATGTCCACGGGTGCGTTGTCGAGCGACAGTTTGCCCGTGGTCACGCGAGAGGCATCCAGCAGGTCGTTGACGAGCCGCACGATGTGACGCAACTGGCGTTCGAGCACCACCAGCGCCTTGTCCCGCGTCTGCGCCGAAGCCTCCGGCATCTGCAGCAGTGCCACCGCACTCGTCATGGGCGAGAGCGGATTGCGCAATTCGTGCGCCAGCGTGGCCAGGAACTCGTCCTTCTGGCGGTCGGCGTGTCGCAGTTCCTGCTCGACGCCCTGTCGGGTGACCATCTCGCGTTCGAGCTCGTTGGTGCGGGTCTCGCATTCCGACAACATGCGGTTGAACGCTTCCACCAGCAGGCCCACGTCCTGGTAGTCCGTGGCCGGGGCACGCAACGACCAGTTGTGACTGTCGATCACGTCGCGGGCAACGTCGGTCATCTTCTCCAGCGGAGCGGTGATGCGGCGCTGCAGGTGCACGAACAGGTAGAACGCAGCCGTCAGGCTGATGGCACCGACCGCCAGAACAATTAGGGCAAACACCGCCAGGCGGTGCCACACGTCGTGCTCCGCCTTGAGGTAGAGCATGCCCAGGCGTTCGCCGTTGCGTTCGATGGCTTGCGTCATCTCCAGCGTCGAGCCGCTGTAACGCGGTCCCCAGGTCTCGGCGTTCAGTGGCACCCGCGCGAGCAGGGGGCCGCCCGCCGGGGTGTAGGACGCGATCAGGGTGCCGTCGAGCCCATAGACCGCCGCGGACTGGATGCGCGGCTGCTTCTGCAGCAACGAGAGGTTGTCGCGCGCCACCCTGGCATCCCGGAACTCCACCGCAGCGGCCGTTGAGCGCGCGATCAGGTCGGCCTGCGCCCGAAGATTGGCCACGCCGGCGCTGCGGTAGACCGATAGCTCGTAGGTGATGAGGGCGCCCGCGCTGAGCACGATGGCGAACAGCGTGGTGAACATGGCGGCCCGCGTGAGCTGCTGACGCAGCGACGTGGGTCTCATGGCTGGTGCCCGACGACGCGTTCAGCCACCTCGAGCAAGCGCGCGCTGAGCTTGACGCCGACTTGGGCGGCGGCCGGAACGGAGGCTTCGAACCGTGTGCGCTGGTCGACCTGGATCAAGCCCAGCGTGGCGCCCCGCGCCACGCCGTCGGGCGCATTGGTGGCCAGCACGACGTCATGTGTTCTGGACGCGGCGACCCACTCCGACAGGCGATCCCAGGCTTCCCGGCCGATGTAGGCCAGATGGGCGCCGTCGATCTGTTCGGGCCGCTGCAACGGGCGAACCTGCACGGGACGTCCCTGCACGACCTTGCCAGCGACGGCACGCGACAGCAGCTCCAGCGTCTGCTCTGCGCCGGCAATGCCCACCACGATGGCGGAAGCCGGCAAGGCAAAAGCGCCTGCAGGCCACTCGATGTAGCCGATGAACCGTTGCAAATGAAGTGCCTCCTGCTCCTCGACGAGGAGATCCCCCGCACGGGCCGGCTGCGTGGCCAATGCCATCGCGCTCAGGGCCAGGAGAAGGGATCCGACCCACCGCCGCGCGGGTCGGGCAAGAGAGGGCAAACGCCGTGCCAGCCACATGTTCAATGTCTCCCGGGTCGAGTGGTCGTTCAAGGATGTAGACCAAAAGCATGCCAGCGGACTGGTCCGGGCCGCTGCGGGCCCGAGGTGAAGAGGAGGAACGGGGACAAGCGGGCACTTTAGCAGCCATATCGGCCGCTTTCTGTAGGAACTGTCCGGCACAATTTGTGCGTTCGACATTCCTCCACTCCAACCACGAGCGCGCATGGCCGAAGCTGTTTCCGCCACCCCGCCGACCCCGGCAGGTGCCCAGATATCCATGCTGCCCGATGCCGCCCTGCCTTTCGAGGCCCTGTTCATGGCCTCGCCGATTGCGGCATCGGTTTCCCGCTTGAGCGACGGCCGCCTGCTGGCCGTCAACGATGCGTGGGAGGCGCTCACCGGGACGCCCCGTGAAGCTGCCCTGGGTCGCACGACCGTGGAAATCGGCCATTGGCCCAGCGTGGACGAGCGCGATCGCTACGTGAGTCAACTTCCTGAAGCCCGTCCGCTGCACTTTCTGCGCCTTCGCGATGGTGTGAAGCACCGGGTTCGACTGCACACCACGGTGCTGGCGGGCGAGCCGGAGCCGCTGGCGCTCGTCTACCTCACCGAGGCCACGCGCGAGTTCGAGGCGGAGGAAGCCCGTGCCCAGAGCGAAGCGGCACTGCGCCAGGCCAACGTGAAGTTGCAGCAGCAGGTCGAGTTGCATGCGGTGATCGAAAAGATGGCGGGGGTGGGGCACTGGACCAATGCCGAGAACGAGGACGAAGTGGTCTGGTCGCTGGGCCTGTACGGCATGGCCGGGCTGGAGCCGAAAGACCGTATCCGCCGCCAGGACGGCCGGGGCGGGATCCACCCGGACGACAAGCCCGCCTGGCTGGCCGCGCGCCAGGCGATGGACGGGCGCGAAGTGGAGTTCCGATGGACACGGCCCGATGGTCAATTGCGCTGGTTCCGTACCCGCATCGGCCAGACCACCGTGGCGGGCAACCCGCAAACCGACTTCGGCGTGGTGCAGGACATCACCGCCGAGCGCGAGGCCACCCTGCGCCTGGCCGAGCAGCTCAAGCTGCTGCAGAACATCGCGGCCCGGGTGCCCGGCATGATGTACCAGGCCCGTCTGCTGCGCGACGGCCGCAGTGTCATCACCTACGTGAACGACGCTGCGCGCGACATGCTGGAAGTGGAGCCCCAGGCCCTGCAGAGCGACGCGCGCATCCTCTTCGATCGGGTGCACCCGGACGACCGGCCTGCCGTCATTGAATCGCTGCAAGTGTCGGCGCGCCAGCTCAGCACCTGGCGGCAAACGTACCGCGTGCACCTGCCCAGTGGCATCACCCGCTGGTACAGCGTGGAATCCGTGCCGCAGGCCGAACCCGACGGAGCGGTCATCTGGCACGGCTTTACCACCGACGTGACCCAGGCGCGCCTGGGCGCTCAGAAGCTCGAACGCCAGCACCGCATGCTCGAGGCGGTGCGCCTGGCGCAGGCGGTCTACATCGAGGCCGATGACAAGCGGCGTGCCTTTGAAGGCCTGCTTGCGGCTTTCCTGAGCGTGACCGGCAGCACCTACGGCTTCGTGGGCGAGGTGCTTTACGACGGGCACGACAAGCCCTACCTGCGCACACACGCCATCACGAACATCGCATGGGACGAAGCGTCGCGTCGCATGTACGAATCCCAGATGGACGCCGGCATGGCGTTTCGCAACCTGCGGTCGCTGTTTGGCCACGCCCTGGTCACCGGCGAACCGGTGATTGCCAACGATCCCCGCCACGACGCGCGCGCTGCGGGGCTGCCTGAAGGCCACCCGGCCATGGACGCTTTCCTGGGCATTCCGCTTGCGGTGGGCGACCGACTGGTCGCCATGGTGGGTCTGGCCAACCAGCCCGACGGCTACACGCGAGAGGACATTGATTTCCTGCAACCCCTGCTGGGCGCTGTGCGCCAGCTTGTGCTGGCCTGGCGCGGGCACGCGGAGCGCCGTCGCACCCGCCAGGACCTGGAGGCCACCAGCCGGCTGCTGGCCGAAAAAAGCGCCGCGCTTCAAGCCACGCTCGACAGCATCAGCCAGGGCCTGACCAAGGTGGACGCCAGCGGCCGCATCCTGATCTACAACCAGCGCGTGCTCGAGTTGCTGGACCTGCCCGAGGAATTGCTGCGCGGGCGGCCGTCCAACGAAGACATCGTGAAGTTCCAGCGGGAGCGCGGTGACTTTGGTGACGGCATGCGGCTGGTCGAGCCAGAGGCGCACAGCTACCTGGCCCAGCCCGGCGGGGTGGAGTCGCCCGGGCAGTACTGGCGCAAGACGCACCAGGGTCGAACGCTCGACATCCGCTCGCGTCCTTTGCCCGACGGCGGGCTGGTGCGCACCTTCACCGACGTGAGTTCCTATTTCGAGGCGCAGGAAGCCCTGCGCGAGCAGCGTCAGCGGCTGGCCTGGGTGCTGGACGCCACGCGCCCCGGCATCTGGGAGACCAACCTGGCGGAGAACACCCTGACGGTCAACGAACGCTGGGCCGACATGCTGGGCTACACGCTGAGCGAGCTGCAGCCCATCCGGTACGAGACCTGGGAAGCGCTGGTCCACCCGGAGGATCTGCGTCGGGCGGACGCGATTCGTGACCGGCACCTGCGGGGAAGTCTGCCTTTCTATGAATGCGACATCCGCATGCGCCACAAGCTCGGCCACTGGGTGTGGATCAACACGCGAGGCCGCGTGCACCAGCGCGATGACCAGGACCGCGCGCTGTTCATGTCCGGCACGCACATCGACATTTCCGAACGCGTGGCCGCGCAGGAGCAGGTGCGCGCGCTCAACGCGAGCCTGGAGCAGCGGGTGAGCGAACGCACGGCCGAGCTGGAGCGATCGATGCGCGACATGGAGGCCATCTCGTATTCGATTGCGCACGACCTGCGCGCGCCGCTGCGCTCGGTCAATGGCTTTGCTGCCATCGTGCGAGAGGAAGAGGCGGAGCGGCTGAGCGCGAGCGGGCGCGAGATGTTCGAGCGCATCGTCCGTTCCGCGCGCAACATGGGACAGATGCTCACCGACATGCTCGAACTCCTGCGTGTGGTGCGCGTGGAGCTGGACGCTGTGCCGGTGGACATGCGGGAACTGGCGCATTCCGTGGCCGACGCCTTGTCGTCCCCAATGCCTCACGCCCGCATCGATGTGGGCGTGCTGCCGCACGCGCTGGGCGATGCGACATTGCTGCGCCAGGTGTTCTCCAACCTGATGGACAACGCACTGAAATATTCGCGCCACCAGCCGATCCCGCATGTGGTCGCGGGCTTCGATGCCAACCAGCGGGCATATGTCGTGCGGGACAACGGCATGGGCTTCGACATGGCGCATGCCGAGAAACTCTTCGGCCTGTTCCAGCGCCTGCACCCGGGCAGCGACGTGCCCGGCATGGGCGTGGGGCTGGCGATCGTGGCGCGCATCATTGAGCGGCACGGCGGCCGCATCTGGGCCGAGTCGGCACCCGGCAAGGGCGCCACCTTCTTCTTTCGTCTGCCTCAGGCCTGAGGCTCGACGTCGCCTTCGGCAGGGTCGCTGGCGGCAGCTTCGCGCGCGGCGTCCTTGCGGGCCTGGCGCACCGCGGCCTTGTCACCCGCACTCGCGAACTTGCTGTACTTGCCCGTCAGGCCAACCAGCTGGCCATAGATCTTGGGGTTGGCGGCCAGGCATTCCTTCTGCTCCAGGAAATCGGATTCACCGGTGAAGTTGCCCACCAGGCCGCCAGCCTCGGTCACCAGCAGGGCGCCCGCAGCCACGTCCCAGGGAGAGAGTCCCATTTCGAAGAAGCCGTCGGTGAAACCTGCCGCCACATAGGCCAGGTCGAGTGCGGCCGAACCGGGGCGGCGCAGGCCGGCCACGCGGGGCATCACGTCGCCGAACATCTGCAGGTAGGTCTGGAAGGAGTCGCCCGGGCGGAAGGGAAAGCCGGTGGAGAGCAGGCAGTCGCGCAGCGTGGTGCGCTTGGCCACGCGGACGCGGCGGTCGTTCATGTAGGCGCCGCGCCCGCGCGTGGCGCAGAAGAGGTCGTTGCGCGAAGGGTCGTAGACCACGGCCTGTTCGATCCGGTTGCCCACCATGAGCGCGATGCTCACGCAGTAGACCGGGAAGCCGTGAATGAAGTTGGTGGTGCCGTCCAGCGGGTCGATGATCCAGACATGGTCTGCGCCGCCGTGCTTGCCGGGGCGTTTGCCCGATTCCTCGGCCCAGATGGCGTGGTCGGGGTAGGCGGTGAGCAGCGTGTCGATGATGGCGGCTTCGGCGGCCTGGTCGACCTCGGTCACGAAATCGTTGGTCTGCTTGACGGAGACCCGGACCGACTCCACGTCCAGCGCGGCGCGGTTGATGAGGGTGCCAGCGGTGCGTGCGGCCTTGATGGCCACGTTGAGCATGGGATGGAGTGTGGACGACATGAATTGTGTACCTCGGCGCGCCGCCAGAGCGGGCGCAACAGGGGATGAGCAGGAGGGTGGGCCCGGCGATGCGGGCGGCGACAATAGCCGGGATTTTACCGTTACAGGCCCCTGACGCATGCGCACCCGATTTGTCCTCATCCAGACCAGCCATGCCGGCAACGTGGGCGGCGTGGCCCGCGCCATGAAGGTGATGGGCTTCGACGACCTCGTGCTGGTGCAGCCACGCTGGGCCAACGTGCTGCGCCGAGAGGAGACCATCCAGCGCGCGAGCGGCGCCAACGACGTGCTGGCCAGGGCGCGCATCGTCGACACGCTGGACGAGGCGCTGGATGGCATGAGCCACCTCTGCGCCACGGCCATGACCCCGCGCGACTTCGGTCCACCCACCCGGTCGCCGCGTGAGCACTTCACCGGTCTGCTCGGCGCAAACGAGCCTCCCGATGGCGTGGCGTTCCTGTTCGGCTCCGAGCGCTTCGGCATGCGCAACGAAGATGTCTACCGCTGTCACGCGGCGCTCTCCATTCCTACCGCCCCTGACTTTGGCTCGCTCAACCTGGCGGCGGCGGTGCAACTGATTGCCTACGACTGGCGTCAGGCACTGGGGGGATTCGATGCACCGGTGACCGTGCCCGAGCGCGCGCAGGCCGATGCCAAGGCACTCGCCGGCATGCTGGAACATCTGGAACAGGCCCTGGTGGCCGTGGATTTCCTCGACCCCGCCGCACCCAGGAAGCTCATGCCGCGGCTGAACCAGCTTTTCAACCGCGCCGCACCGAGCGACGAGGAAATCCACATTCTTCGAGGTGTTGCCAAGGCCATGCTGCAAGCCGCCGCGCGCGCCAAGGGCTAGACTCTGCGCCATGTTCGCCCGCCTCCGATCCGACATTCAGTGCATCCTCGACCGCGACCCCGCTGCACGCGGAACGTGGGAGGTGATCACCTGCTATCCCGGGTTGCACGCGGTCTGGCTGCACCGGCCGGCGCACTGGTGCTGGACGCATGGCTTCAAGTGGGCGGGGCGTTTCATCTCGCACCTTTCGCGCTGGTTCACCGGCATCGAGATCCATCCCGGCGCCAAGCTGGGTGAGCGCGTGTTCTTCGACCACGCCATGGGCGTGGTGGTGGGTGAAACGGCCGAGATCGGTGACGGATGCACCATCTACCAGGGCGTCACACTGGGCGGCACCTCACTCTACAAAGGCACCAAGCGCCACCCGACGCTGGGCCGGGACGTGGTGGTGAGTGCCGGCGCCAAGGTGCTCGGCGGCTTCCTGGTGGGCGACGGCGCCAAGATCGGCAGCAACGCGGTGGTGATCAAGCCGGTTCCCGCTGGTGCCACGGCGGTGGGCATTCCGGCGCGCATCATCCACAGCAAGACCGGCGAGAGCGCCGACGTGACCGAGCAGGGCCAGAAGTTCCAGGCCTATGGCATCACGCAGGAAGACGACCCGCTGTCGCAGGCCATGCGCGGCCTGATCGACAGCACCGCCAGCCAGGAACACCAGATTGCGCTGCTGTGGCAGGCGATCGAAAAACTGGCGGAGGCGAGAGACGGCGATTGCGTCCCAAGCGATGCGGCGCGCGAAGAGTGCTTTGAAGCCGAAAAACTGAATCAACTCGTCGGCAAGTAGTCCCAGCCTGTTTCACGCGCTGGGCTGAACACGTCCCCGTTCGGGCTGAGCTTGTCGAAGCCTTCACACGATGCAACGCACGAGCCCTTCGACAGGCTCAGGGCGAACAGGGGCGTTGGTCAGTGGTGATGGCCGTGGTCGCCGTGCGCGTGGCCATGCGCGATCTCCTCGGCTGAGGCCGCTTTCACATCGACCACCTTCAGCGAGAAGGTGAGCTCCTGGCCTGCCAGCGGGTGGTTGCCATCGAGGTACACCGTGTCGCCCTTGATCTTGGTCACGGTGAACACCTGGCGCTGGCCCTGGTCGTCGCTGCCTTCCAGCTGACCACCCACCTTCACGCCGGGGGGAAAGTTCTTCTTCGAGATGGTGGTCACGAGCGTCTCGTCGCGATCGCCGAAGGCGAGCGAGGGCAGCAGCTTCACCGTGGTTTCGAAACCCGGCTCCTGCCCTTCCAGCGCCAGCTCCACGCCTGGCAGCGTATTGCCGTAGCCACCGTGCAGGTAGGCGCGGGGGGTTTTCCCGTCTTCAAGCACCTTGCCTTTGGCATCGGTGGCGCGGAAGGTGAGGGTGACGATGGTGTCCTTGGCAATCTTCATGGCGTTCTCTTGATGGAGGGGTTCAGCGCCCGGGGCGCACGGCAGATTTGGGGCGGAAGGCTTGGCAGATGTCGTTGTTCGTCTCGAGGTAGGGGCCCCCGATGAGGTCGATGCAGTAGGGCACAGCGGCAAAGATGCCATTGATCTTCTGCGTGCCATCGGCGTTTTTCAGGCCTTCGAGGGTCTCGGCAATCGCCTTGGGCTGGCCTGGCAGATTGATGATCAGGCTCTGGCCCCGCACCACCGCGACCTGGCGCGAGAGGATGGCAGTGGGCACGAAGGCCAGGCTGATCTGGCGCATCTGCTCGCCGAAGCCAGGCATCTCCTTGTGCGCCACGGCCAGCGTGGCTTCGGGCGTCACGTCGCGCAGGGCCGGACCGGTTCCACCGGTGGTGAGCACCAGCGAGCAGCCGGCTTCCACCAGTTCCACCAGCGTGGCGCTGATGCGATCCACCTCGTCGGGAATCAGGCGTGGCTCGAACGTGATGGGGTTCTGGAGAGCGCGCGTGAGCCAATCCTGCAAGGCGGGCAGTCCCTTGTCTTCGTAGACGCCGCTGCTGGCGCGATCGCTGATGGAGACGATGCCGATGCGCACGGCATCGGCGGGGCTGCGGTGAAGTTCGCTCATGGCTGGTCGTCTTCGGTGGCGGCGTCACTCTCGTCGGCGTCGCCCTGGTTCAACGCGGCCTTCACGGTCTGGAAGATCTCGCGGTAGGCCTTGCCGTGTCGCACGGCTTCGCCGGGACGCTCCTGGGCTTGCGTGGCCTGGGCGTCCTTGCGGGCCTGGCGGATCAACGCTCGCAATTGCTGCACATCGGCGCCCGAGTCCAGTTCCAGCCAGTGCGTGAGCGCCTCGTCGTCGGCGATGAGGCGGTCGCGCCATTGCTCGGCCTGGTGCAGCGAGAGCGTGCCCTTGGCCGAGCCCTTGTTCTGTTCGTCCAGCGCGGCTTCCACGGCGGCAAGGGTGTCCTCGTCCACGCCACGCATGAGCTTGCCGATGTACTGCATCTGGCGGCGGCGGCCCTCGAAGTTGGTGATGCGCCGCGCCTCGTCCACCGCATCCACCAGTTTCTCGGACAGCTCCAGCTTGTTCATGAGGTCCGCGCGCAGCGTGAGCAGGCTCTCACCGAGCTGCTGCAGGCGGTCGCTGTATTTCTTGAGGTCGGTCTTGCTCATCTCCGCCGAACCCTTGAGCTCGCGCTTGAGCTCCTGGTCCAGTTCGCTGCCGAGGGCGACGAACTGGCCACGGACGAAATAGCCTTTGGTGGGTTTGCGGGACATGATCAGGGTGAAGTGGGCATCTGCGCCGAAGGCGCGGCCATGGAGGAGCGGCAAGTATCATAGCCGTCGACATGAAAAACCCCTCCCAAGCCCCCGGTTCCGGCCCCGTCGCCGACCCCCGCAGTCCCCTCACGGGTTTCCAGTACGCGCGCAGCCAGTTCGAGGAGCTCATCGATCTGGCCCTGACCCACGCGAAGCACCTGGGTGCGGTCGACGCCGCTGCCGAGATCTCGGAAGGCGCCGGGCTGAGTGTGTCGGTTCGCAAGGGTGAGCTGGAAAACGTCGAGCGCAACCGCGACAAGTCTCTGGGCGTCACGGTCTACTTGGGCCAGAAGCGCGGCAACGCCTCCACGTCGGATTTCTCTGCTGCCGCGATCCGCCAGACGGTGCAGGCCGCCTACGACATCGCGCGCTTCACGGCGGAAGACCCGATGGCTGGCCTGCCCGATGCGCAGGACGTGGCGGACACGTACAGCGACCTCGACCTCTTCCATCCCTGGTCCATCAATTCGGAAGAAGCCGCGCGCGTGGCGCTGGCCTGCGAGGCGGCGGCCTTCGCCACCAGCCGCAAGATCAACAACAGCGAAGGTGCAGGCGTGTCGGCGCAGCAGTCGCACTTCTTCGCGGCGCATCTGCGCGGCGGCGAGCGCGGCAAGCCCGGCATCTTCAGTGGTGGCTACGCCAGTTCGCGCCACAGCCTTTCGGTGGCGCCCATTGCAGGCAAGGGCGCCAACATGCAGCGCGACTACTGGTACAGCTCGCAGCGGGCCCCGCAAGACCTGGCCACGCCCGAAGCCGTGGGCCGTTATGCGGCCGAGCGCACGCTGGCGCGCCTGAACGGCCGCAAGATCGCCACCACCGAATGCCCGGTGCTGTTCGAATCGCCACTGGCCGCGGGCCTGCTGGGCAGCTACGTGCAGGCCACCAGCGGCGGCGCGCTCTACCGCAACACCACCTTCCTGCACGACAGCCTGGGCAAGCGCGTGCTGGCCAGGCACCTCGACATCGCCGAAGACCCGCACATTCGCAATGGCAAGGGCAGCTCGCCGTTCGACGACGAAGGCGTGCGCACCGCCCGTCGCAAAGTGGTGTCGGCAGGTCGAGTGCAGGGCTACTTCCTGTCCACCTACTCGGCGCGCAAGCTTGGCATGCGCACCACCGGCAACGCAGGCGGCTCGCACAACCTCACGCTCACCAGCCGCCTCACACAGCCCGGAGACGACCTGCGCGAGATGTTCAGGAAGCTCGGGCGCGGCCTGTTCGTCACCGAGCTCATGGGGCAGGGCGTCAACTACGTGACGGGTGACTACTCGCGCGGCGCCTCGGGCTTCTGGGTGGAAAACGGCGAGATCGCGTATCCCGTCCACGAGATCACCATTGCCGGCAACCTGAAGGACATGCTGCTGGGCATCGAGGCCGTGGGCGCGGATGCCTACAACTATGGTGCCAAGACCACAGGATCGATCCTCGTGAATCGCATGAAGATCGCAGGAAGTTGACGGCTCCCACGCTCCACCGCTGCGCCCCGTGGGGACTGGGCCGCCTGGGGTTTCGCCCGGCGTTGGCCCGATTCTCACCGGCGTAGATTTCGATGCGCCCCGAAGCCCTGGCACTGCTCGCCGCCGCCTGCTGGGCCGTGGCAGCGCTGTTCTCGGCTCCCGCTTCCCAGCGCCTGGGGGCGTTCACCTTCAGCCGCTGGCGCATGCTGTTTGCCAGCCTCATTCTCTGGACCATCGCGCTGGCCACCGGCGGCTGGCGCACCCTTGACGCTTCGGCTTTCGGGCTGCTCGCGGTCTCTGGCGTGATCGGGATCTTCATCGGCGACACCGCGCTGTTTGCCTGCATGAACCGGCTGGGCCCACGGCGCTCGGGGGTGTTGTTCGCCACGCATGCGCTCTTCTCGGCCGTGATGGCCTGGCTGTTTCTGGGTGAGACCCTCTGGGGCTGGGCGCTGGTGGGCAGTGGCCTGCTCGTGGGGGGCGTGATGCTCGCCATCGTGTGGGGACGACGGGGCGACGAGCACCACGGCTGGGAACAGACGCAGGGCCGGCTGGCGGTGGGCGTGATGCTGGGGCTGCTGGCCGCGCTGTGCCAGTCGGTGGCCACACTCATGCTCAAGCCACTCATGACGACCGGCATCGACGCCGTGGCCGGTTCGGCCATGCGCATGAGCATGGCCCTGCTGGCACATGGCCTGCTCTTCGCCACGGGCTGGGCCGGGGCCCGCTCGCTCGCACCCCTGCGCTGGAAAGATGCCGCCCTCATCTTCGGCAGCGCGGCGGTGGCCATGGCGCTGGGCATGACCCTCATCCTGCAGGCCATGAAGCACGGCCAGGCGGGCCTGGTGGCGGTGCTGTCGTCGGTGACGCCCATCCTGATCCTGCCGGTCCTGTGGCTGGTCTACCGGCGGCGCCCCGCGGTGGGCGCCTGGCTGGGTGCGCTGCTGGCCGTGGCGGGGACTGCCCTGATCCTGGGCGTGTGACTCAGCGCGAAGCAGACTGTACGCAGCGCAGCTGGTAGCGCTCTTCAAAGCGCTGCAGGTCTCGCGCCTCCCCCTCGCTGTTCGTGGGCCGCTGCTTGCGCAGGTGGATCGCACGGCGCATCTCGGCGCACTGATCCATCAGCTTCTTCTCTGCTTGCTGGGCGTCGGACTTCTGCCGACCCTCTTCCTTCTCGCGCTCATGGGCCTGGTTGCGCTTCTCGCGCTTGTCGGCATTGAGTTTCTGCAGGGCCTGCTGGTGTTCCTCGCGGCACTCGATGTCGAAGTTGCGCCGCAGCTCGCGCACCGTGACGGCATCGATGCTTCGGGCGGGCGCTGTGCGAATGGCTTCCTGCATGGACGCGCATTTCGGTCCCATGTACGTCAACTCATCCCCGGCGCGGGGCAGCGGCACGGGCGTCGACTTGCGGTTGCTCTGCGGAGCCACCTTCGGACCGTAGTAGGTGATGCCTGGCGTGTGACCAGCGCGGCAGGGCTTGGTCGACTGGTAGCGCGTGCCGCTGGGCGTGCTGCAGTTGTAAGTCTGCGCCCAGCTGGCCGAAGGCAGCGCGGCCTGGAGTCCGAGCAAGAGCGAGAGTCGCCATGCGTGGCGAACGGATTGAAAAGGCACGCTTCACCTCCCGTGAATCTTTTGGAGGTGATTATTCAGCAGGCCCGCCAGGGCCGGCTGTGAGGTATTCCTCACCCGCCGAGCGCTCGACGCCCCGATCTCGGGCGCCGTCAACCCGCCAGCGCTGCCTTCACGGCCGCCGACACCTGGCCCATGTCGGCCTTGCCCGCCAGGCGCGACTTCACCGCGCCCATCACCTTGCCCATGTCGCCCGGACCGGTGGCGCCGAGCTCGGCCACGATGGACCTGACTTCCGCGGCCACTTCCTCGGCCGACAGCCGCGCTGGCAGGTAACCCTGCAGCACCTTCATTTCGGCGGTTTCCTTGTCCACCAGGTCCTGGCGCGCCGCCTTGGTGAAGGCTTCAATGCTGTCCTTGCGTTGCTTGACCAGCTTGTCGACGATGGCAATCACCATGGCGTCGTCCAGCTCCACACGCTCGTCCACTTCCTTCTGCTTCATGGCAGCGGTGAGCAGGCGGATGGTGCCCAGGCGCTCGCTGTCCTTGGCGCGCATCGCGGCCTTCATGTCTTCGGTGATCTGTTCCTTGAGGCTCATGGCAGGCTCCTGATGAAAAAAGTGGCGTCAACGAAAAAGCCCGCTTGAGCATCCTCCAGCGGGCTTTCGGGCGGCCGGGCGATGTGCCCGGCGGCGCTGGTTCAGTACAGCTTCTTGGGCAACTGCATGGAGCGCACGCGCTTGTAGTGGCGCTTGACCGCCGCAGCCTTCTTGCGCTTGCGCTCCGCGGTGGGCTTTTCGTAGAACTCGCGGGCACGCAGGTCGGTCAGCAGGCCGAGCTTTTCGATGGTGCGCTTGAACCGGCGCAGGGCGACGTCGAAGGGCTCGTTGTCTTTAACACGGATGGTCGTCATGGGCGAAAGTTGTCCAGAATGCGCGGGAAGAGGATGGTCGGGAAGATCGGGCCCGAGCGTCGTTTCCGCAGAATGTCCCGTCAATAACTGGTATTGGCCGACGGGTAATTGCCAGCAAAGCCAAGCATTATAGCCATTTGGCTGCCTGGGGCAAGCCGGCAGTCGCCCGGACTCATGCGGGTTCGAAACCGTCCAGCCGGGCCATCTCCTCGCAGAGGATGTCAACAAACGCGTTGATCCGTGCCGGGCGAAAACGCCCGGCGACAGAAACCGCTTCGATGGCAATGGGTTCGAGTTCCCACCCCGGCAGGATCTGGCGAACCTCCCCGCTGGCGATATCACCCCCGCAGAGCCAGTGCGCGCACGCTGCCACCCCCAGTCCCTTGCGCATCGCCTGGTAGCTGGCCAGGAGGCCGTCGGTCGTGATCGTCGTTTGAATGGGCACCGTGCGGCGTTCGCCCAGGGCATTCGAATGCAGCACAAGCCGGTCCAGCACATGCGGGATGAGACCGATCATGGGGGTGGTCCTCAGGTCGTCGGGTGAATGCACCGGATGGGGCAATTCGAGGGCGTTCGATGCCACCAGGAAGCGCCGCATGCGGCCCAACGGACGCACATGCAGGGACTGGTCGCGCGAGCCGCCCACCCGGATCCAGCAATCGGCCGCCTGCCCCACGAGATCGACCTGCCGATCGGTCAGCCTCAGTTCCACCTCTACCTGCGGATGGCGCAAGCGAAACACCTTGACGGCGTCCATGAGGAAGGCGTGCCCGTAGCTGTGCGGTGCGATCAGGCTCAGCTTGCCTTGCGGGAGCGCCACGTTCGACTTCAGCCCGTCTTCCCACTCGCTCCAGACGTCCGCCCAGGCAGCCGCGCGGCGCTGCAGCTCCTCGCCTTCGGCCGTGAGATCGAAGCGGTGCGTGGACCGGGAGGCCAGCCGGGCACCCAGCAGTTGCTCCAGATCCCGCAGTCGGCGGCTCACGGTGGGCTGGCTGGTGCCCAGCATGCGGGCCGCAGCCGAAAGACTGCGCACCTCGGCCACGGCCAGAAAGGTCGTGATGAGTTGCAGGCGGTCGAGCTTGTTGGTCATTCGCGTGGCGTATAGCCGTAATCGGCATCAGCATACTACTCACGCGCGGCGGATTGCAGAACACTGCTGAAAAGCAATCTCCAACCAAGGAACACCTCCATGAAGCTGCCCCGTGCGTTCGTACTCTCCTTGTGCATGCTGGCCTGTCTGCCCCTGGTGGCACAGGCCCAGACGGGCAAACCTCCTGTGCGACTGGTGGTGGGTTACCCGGCCGGCGGATCCTCGGATGCCCTGGCTCGCATGATCGCCGAGAAACTGAAAGACGAACTGGGCGCGGCCATCATCGTGGACAACCGGGCTGGCGCCGGTGGGCAGATTGCGGCGGACCATGTGCGTGCTTCGGCGCCAGATGGCAACACCATCCTCGTGGCCAACAGCCACATGATGGTGATGCTGCCGCTCACGACGAAGTCGGTGAAATACAACCCGGGGAAGGATTTCGCACCCGTGGTCCGGTTGACGAGCTTCTACCAAGCGGTGACCGTGACCTCTGCCTTGCCCGCGACTTCCGTGGCCCAGTGGCTGGAACTGGCACGCAAGGACAACGAGGCCGCGAACTTCGGCGTGCCGGCGCCGGGCAGCGTGTCGCATTTCCTCGGGTATCGCCTGGGGCAAGACAACAAAGTGAACTTGCAGGCCATTCCGTACAAAGGCGCGGCACCAGCCGTGCAGGACTTGCTGGGCGGGCAACTCAAGGCCGGCATCCTGCCGATTCTGGATGTGGCGCCGCACCATCTCGCCGGCAAGGTGAAAGTGCTGGCGGTCAATGGCATCCGGCGAGCACAAGTGCTTCCCGGCGTGCCTACGTTGAAGGAGCTCGGCATCGCGGGTTTCGACACGCTGGAATGGACCGCGCTGCTGGCGCCTGCCGGCACACCGAAAGCGGTGGTCGATCAGCTCAACGCGGCAACGCGCAAGGTGCTTGCCTCGCCGGATATCCAGGAACGCTTGCTCAAGCTGGGGATGGAAAGCAATCCCAGCACGCCGGAAGAATTGAGCCAGTTGATGGCGGGTGATCTGACCAGCTGGGCGCCCGTGGTGAAGTCATCCGGTTTCACCGCAGACTGATGCCGGGGTCGACGCACCCGCTGCCTCCCCATCTCGCCATCGAGCTCCCCGGCCTGCATGCCTATGCCGGCGCGGTGAGTGTGGCCGCGGGAAGCGCCATCGGTTTTCACGTCAGCAGCAGCGTGCCGTACCGCTTCTCGCTTTCCCGCGTCGGTCCGGACCCTGACGATGCTTCGCTGGACACAGTGGTGCATGCCGACCCCGCGTGGCAGCCAGAGGGCGTGCAGGCCATTCATCCCGGCTCGTATGTCTGGATCGAGCGGGGGCTCCAGGGGCCGCTGCCATCGTTCACGCTCGAGTGCTGGATCTCGCCGTGGGATTTCGGCGATCGGCAGGCCATCGTCACGCAGCTCGATGACGCGTCGTCGCACCAAGGTTACGGGCTGCTGATTCGGGAAGACGGGTCGCTGGAATTCCGGTGCCACGGCCCGGATCGCGCTGGATGCCTGACCGGGCCCCGGCTCGCGGAGCGCACCTGGGCCCACATCGCCGCAGTGTTCGAGGCGGGTGCCATGAGCCTGTGGCTGAATGGCGAGCGCGTGGCGCTGGGTACCGGGCCCTCGCTTTGCGACCCGGGCCCCGCGCCCTTGCGCCTTGGCGCCCAGGGGATGCGAGGCGTGGCCTGTGGGTTCCTGGATGCGGACATGGCCATGCCCGCCGTTCACGCTGCAGCACTGGACGCCGCCGGGGTGGCCAGGCGCGCGAACCTCCGGGCGCAGCGCAGCGACGGCCCCGGGCTCCTGGCTTGCTGGCCGTTGAGCGAAGGTCGAGGCGCACGGGTGACCGATGTGAGCGGACAGGGGCGACATGGCGAAATCGTCAACCACGCCACCTGGAACATCGCAGGACCGGCATTCGATGCCGCCAGGGTGCCGCGTTTCTCCGCAGGCATGGGCGAGCACGACCCGCAGAGCGAAGCCACGCGCCACGGCCTGCGCTTCGCCAGCGACGACCTGGTCGACTGTCGCTGGACCGAAACGCACCGCGTGTCCATCCCGATCGACGTGCAGCCTGGCCTGCATGTGGGCCGCTTCGAGTTCGAGCTGGAAGGCCGCGAGGTTCGCTACGACGCCACCTTCGTGGTCCGACGTGCGCCCGCTGCCGAACCTGCGCCTGTGCTCGTGCTGTGCGCCACCAACTCCTGGCGCGCCTACGCGTCGTCGCCTTTCGCCCGCAACGTCGCCGGTGCGGCTCACTGGCCACGGCGTGCGGCGCCGCTGCCCAACAGCCATCCTGACGCGCCCGCCTACAACCACTACACACCGCACCGCAAAGGGCAGCCGACGTACTTCGCGGGCTTGCGCATGCCTTGGCCCAACGCCGCCACGGATGCCTTCTACGCCCCGGAGGGCACTGGCTTCTGCCAAGGACCGCGGCTGGAACGCCACCTGCATGCCTGGCTGGAACGGAACGGCTATGCCTACGATCTCGTGTCTGACCTCGACCTGCACCGCGACCCCTCGCTGCTCGGGCGGTACCGCTGCGTGGTGATCAACGGTCACAGCGAATACTGGTCGGCGCCGGCGTTCGAAGGCCTGGACCAGTACCTCTGCGAAGGTGGCTCTGCCGTCGTGCTGTCGGGCAACACCATGTACTGGCGCGTGAGCTTCGACGAAGAGGGCACCGTGATGGAGCAGCGCAAGACGCTTACGCCACCCGACGAGCAGGACGGTGCGTTGCCCAAGCACGCCGCGCCTGGCGGCCCGCACGGTGAGCAGTACCACAGCCAGGATGGTCAACGCGGCGGTCTCTGGCGCTTCAATGACCGATCGTGCAGCGATGTGATTGGCCTGGAAACGGCGGGTTGGGCATTTGCCGACGCGGACGATTTCGGCGTGTACCGCGTGCACGATGCGCAGCACTTCCTGTACCACCAGCCGCACGAAACCGGGCTGGGTGTGGGAGACACCTTCGGCCACGCGCCGGGCGGCGCACTGCCGCGCGCGATCGGGCACGAGTGGGACCTGAGCATCGCGACCTTGCGGCGCATGACACACCACGTACCCGAAGGCGCGGTGCTGCCTGCTCCTCACCACGGCATCCAGGTGCTTGCCCAGGGCATTCGACGCGTACCGGGTGCGATGGACGCGTACCTCGACTTCTTCGAGGGGGCGACCGAATCGCTGGGTGGACTCTCGGCCGAGATGATCTACTGGGAGCGCCCGCAAGGCGGCCGTGTCTTCCATGCCGGTGCTGTGGGGGCGAGCTGGGTGCTGGGGGTCGACGAGGTTTTCGGCCTTCTGTTGCGCAACGTGCTTCACCACTTTGGAGTCCAACCGACATGAACCATCCCGACCTTCTGGTCAGCCAGGCAGGCGCCATCTTGAGCGTCGCGCTCAACCGGCCGGACAAGCTCAACGCGATCCACAACGGCATGGCGCTCGGTCTGCTGCAGGTGATCGACGCCGCCGGCGCCGATGACAGCGTTCGCGTGCTGCTGTTGCGCGGCGCCGGTCGTGCCTTTTGCGCCGGTCGTGATTTGAGCGCCCCGCCGACCGAGGACGATCTGGTGCTGGTGCAGGGCGTTGCACAGGCCCTGGTCTCCTGCCCCAAGCCCGTGGTGGCTGCTGTTCACGGCTGGACACTGGGGGCCGGGCTGGAATGGATGCTCGACTGCGATGTGGTGATGGCCGCGGACACCGCGCGATTTCGCCTGCCTGAAGCCTCACTGGGCGTGTTTGTCACCGGCGGCCTGGCGGCCACGCTGGCGGCCAGCGCGGGTCTCATGCGCGCCAAGTCGTTGATGCTGCTGGGTGATGAATTCAGTGCGTCGCAAGCGCAGGCCTGGGGCCTGGTGGGCGAGGTGGTGAATGCGGATGCGCTGGAAGCCGCCGCCCAGCGCACCTGCGAACGCCTGGCGTCCCTCGCGCCCGAAGTCGCCGCGCAATTCAAGAAAGTGCTCAACGAGGTGGGCCTGAGCGCCTTCGCCCAGGCCATCACGCTGGAGAACGCGGCGCAGCGATCACTGGGGTCAGGCTGACAGCCTGGACTGCTGGTGGAACGTGCCGTCGACCAGTTCGGTAAAGGTGCGCTGCTCGCGCAGGATGAAGCGCTGTCGGCGCGCGAGTTCGAAGTTGGCCTTGCCTTCTTCGTCGGCGCGCAGCCTGGCGCGGTACGCCTCGTAGGCAGTGAGGCTGTCGAACGCGATCAGCCCCCAGGCTTCGTCGCTGGAACCCTCGCAGGGCAGGAAGTAGCCCACCAGGTGGCCGCCACAGCGCGGAATGATTCGCCCCCAGTTCTCGGCATAGGCGCGAAACGCCTCGACCTGGAAGGGATCGAGCTGGTAGCGGATGAAACAGGTGATGGTCATGAGGGCCTTTGCTGGGTGGGGGAGGGCGTGATCGTGCCGCTGCCGACAGCGCAATGGTTTCGCTCCGGAACGAACCTTGGTCGGCCTGGTTTGACGCACACTGACGCCCATGAACACCAACCGCATCGCACATGTGGCAGCGCTCGTCGGCGAGCCCGCTCGCACGGCCATGTTGATGGCGCTGATGGACGGGCGGGCGCTGACCGCGCGCGAGCTGGCCGATGCGGCGCGCATCACGCCTGCCACCGCCAGCCGCCACTTGGCCTTGCTGGTGGAGGCATCACTGCTGAGCGTGGCTCGCCAGGGACGGCATCGCTACCACCGGCTGGCATCGCCCGAGGTGGCGCGTGTGCTCGAAGGCCTGATGCAGTTGTCCACGCTGCCGCCGCCCGTGGTGGGGCCGCGCAACGCTTCGCTGCGCACCGCTCGCACCTGCTACGACCACCTGGCGGGTCGGCTGGGGGTGGCCGTCGCCGGCCATCTGCTGGAGGCGGGCGCGGTGGTGTTCGACGACGATGCCGTCACTGCGCACGTGACCGACCGCGCGCCTGCGGCCCTGCGGGGCCTGGCGCTGCAGACCAGCGTCGCACAGGCCGACAGCCAAGGCAATCGCCCGCCGTGCCGGCCCTGCCTTGACTGGAGCGAGCGGCGCATGCACCTGGCCGGTCGCCTGGGCGCGCTCATCTGCCACCACTGCCTGGAGCGGGGCTGGTTGCAGCGCGGGCAGGGCACACGCGCACTCACCATCACGCCGCCGGGTGCGCGGGTCCTGCGCGACTGGATGGGCACCGCGCGCTGGCGCAGCGTGGTCGAGGATTAGGTGGCGGGCAGGGCCTGCGCACAGGCGTGCGCGCTGGCCCAGGCCCACTGGAAGTTGTAGCCGCCAAGCCAGCCGGTCACATCGACCACCTCGCCAACGAAGTACAGCCCCGGCTGCTTCGACTCCAGCGTTTGCGATGAAAGGTCGCGCGTGTCCACCCCGCCCAGCGTCACTTCCGCCTTCTTGTAGCCCTCGGTGCCGGTGGGCGTGATCTCCCATCTCGAAAGTCGCTCGGCCAGGCGTGCCAGCGACTTGTCCGATGCTTCGGCCACGGGACGCTGCCAGTCGGCGTCCTGCTGCACCCAGGCTTCGGCCAGGCGGTTGGGCACGAGAGCAGCGAGTTCGTTGGCCAGCAGCTTGCGTGACGTGGCCTTGGCCCGCGCCAGGGCGGCGGGCAACTGCACTTCGGGCGCGAGGTTGAGGCGGATGGGGCTGCCGTCGCGCCAGTAGCTGGAGATCTGCAGCACACCGGGGCCGGAGAGGCCCCTGTGCGTGAACAGCAGGTCTTCCATGAAGCCCACTCGCGACTTCTTGTCCCCGGTCTCGATGTGCACGGGCAGCGACAGGCCGGACAAGCCCGCGTAGGGCAGCCAGGCCTCGCCGTCGAAGGTCAGGGGCACCAGGCCGGGGCGCGTGTCAACCAGCCGAAGGCCGAACTGCTTCGCGATGCGGTAGCCGAAATCCGTGGCACCGATCTTGGGAATGGACAGGCCGCCGGTGGCCACCACCACCGAGCGGCTGCGCACGGCGCCCTGTTCAGTGTCGATTTCGTAGGTCCCGTCGCCCAGGACACGCACCGCCTTCACGCCGCAGGGCTGCCAGCGTTGAACCGCGCCAGCGTCGCATTCGTGCAGCAGCATCTGGATCAGGTCTTCAGCGGAGCGGTCGCAAAAGAGCTGGCCCTTGTGCTTTTCGTGGAACGCGATGCCATGTCGCTGCACCAGCGCGATGAAATCGGCGGGCGTGTAGCGCGAGAGCGCCGAGCGGCAGAAGTGCGGGTTGGCGCTGATGAAGTGCCTGTGTGGCGCGTGCGCATCGAGCTCGCGGTTGGTGAAGTTGGCCCGTCCTCCGCCCGAGATGCGCACCTTCTCGGCCACCTTCTCGCTGTGGTCGAGAACCAGCACACGCAGGCCGCGCTGACCGGCGATGCCGGCGCAGAACAGGCCGGCGGCGCCCGCGCCGATGACGATGGCGTCCCAGGTGGCATCGCTCACGCCTCAACCCTTCCAGGTGAACGGAAAGGCGAGCTGCCTCAGGAAGCCCTTGGGCACGTAGTCGCCCAGCACGCCGTAGCGCTCGGGCCAGATCCGGGGGCTGTTGACCGCGGTACCGAAGAGATGGTCGAGGAAGGCGTAGTGCGCCGCGTAGTTCTTGTCCAGCGCTTCCTGGTCCTGGCTGTGGTGCCAGTGGTGGAAGTTGGGCGTGACGATGAGGTAGCGCAGCGGCCCCAGGCGCACGCTGACGTTGGCGTGGTTGAACACGGCCTGGAAGCCCACCACGATGATGTAAGCGTCGATCACTTCCTTGGAAAAGCCCAGCAGGTAGATCGGCCCGAGCACCAGCGTGCGCGTGATGATGGTTTCCAGAATGTGCTGGCGGGAGCCGGCCATCCAGTCCATGTGCTTGGTGCTGTGGTGCACCGCGTGCAGACGCCAGAGCAACGGCACCTCGTGGTACGCGCGGTGAGTCCAGTACTGGGCAAGGTCGGCCACCAGGATGATCAAGGGCAGGGCTGCCCAGAACGGCAACGCTGCGATCCAGCCGCGCACGCCGTCCACCGGTACCCAGCCAAAAAGCTTGTGCACCAGCAGGTTGGTGGCCAGCAGCATGAAGCCGATCACCATGTGATTGACGATGAAGTGGTGGAAGTCGGTCTGCCACTCGGGCCTGAAAACGGGTTGGTCCTTGCGCAGGGCGAACAGCTTCTCGATGAAGATGAAGATCAGCGCCGAGCCCAGCAGGTCGAGGATGAACCAGTCCATGCCGATGTAGGGCGTGTGGTCCGGGAAGTTCGGGTCCACCTCGACCTGGTGGCCGCCGAGGAGGGCGCCGAGCACGACGAGCGCGAAAGCGAAGGCCGAAAGCCAGCGCGCGCGGTTGAACAGCACATTCACCAGGCTGAGGCCGCCGGCCACCACCATCGCACCAAACAGCAACTGGCGCATCAGCGCCACGTCGTACTGCTTGCGCAGTTCGGGCGTGGTCAGGTACTGCGGAAAGTGGAAGGCCATCACGCCCAGGAAACACAGGATGGCCAGCGTGAGCGCGATGACGCCGGTGACCAGTCCACGGCCCGGTCGCAAGGCGCCGTGGCTCTCTGTGAAATCGTTCAGTTTCTTGAGCATGCCGCTCACTCCCCCCGAGGCGCCGAAGGGCGCGGGTGCCGCAGTGTAGCGGGAGGTGGACGCCGTTTTCAGGCCGTGCGGACGACCGGTTCCGTTGCTTCCAGCGCGGCGATGCCGCTGACCACATGGCCCACCACGATCACGGCGGGACTGCCGAGGCCTTCGCGATCGATGGTGGCGCGCAGTTGCCCCAGGCTGGTGACGGCATGCCGTTGCTGGGGCAGCGTCGCGTGCTGGATGACGGCCAGCGGCGTGTCTGCCGGCAGGCCCGTGAGCAGTTCCTGCTGGATGTGCTCGGCACTGGCCACGCCCATGTAGATCACCAGCGTGAGCTTCGCGTCGCGCGCGGTGGCGGCCAGGGCCTGCCAGTCGGTGCCCTTGTCACCGGGCTTGGCGTGGCCGGTGACGAAGACCACGCCGTGTGCATGCTCGCGGTGCGTGAGGGGCACCCCCAGCGAGGTGAGGCCGGCAAGACCTGCGGTGATGCCGTTGACCACCTGCACCTCGATGCCGGCTTCGCGCAGGTGTTCCACCTCTTCACCACCCCGCCCGAAGATGAACGGGTCGCCGCCCTTGAGGCGCACCACCACCTCGCCCTCGCGCGCGGCCATGACCATGAGTTTTTCGATGAAGGCCTGGGGCGTGCTCTTGCAGCCGCCGCGCTTGCCCACGTGCACGATGCGCGCACTGGGACGGGCATGTGCCAGCACCCCGTCGCTCACGAGGTCATCCACCAGCAGGACCGTGGCGGCGGCGATGGCTTTCACGGCCTTGAGCGTGAGCAACTCGGGGTCGCCCGGGCCGGCGCCGACAAGCGAGACGGTGCCCGGCAGGAATTCAGACGGCGATGGCATGGGCTGCGGATTCATGGTGGTGAAGCTCTTGCAAGATGTGTTCCACCTGCAGGGCAATGGGTGTGGGCACAGGCTGTGCGCCATCGAGCACGGCGCGAATGTAAGCAGCTGTGTGCGCGGCGTCGGTGGAGGGCAGCGCTGGCAGTTGCACCAGGGGCCCATCCTGCGCGGCCTGCACCTCCGTGCGCAGGCCATCGCGGAACACCTCCATGCGCGGCGTGCGGCGCGCATCGGCCACGGGTTCACCCTCGGTGCCGCGCAGCAGCAGCGCATGCGCGCCGGTGAGCGTCCAGGTATCGGCCATGGACGTGGCGTACTCGGGATGCGTGTAGCTGCCGACGATGAAGGCGCGGCCTGCACACGGATTCATGAGCTTGACCAGGCTGTGCGCCGGGTTGCGCAGGCCCACCGCGCGGCGCACGTCGAGCAGCCGCTTGAGGCTGGCCAGATGCACCTCGGTCGGCACAAAGGCGAGTTCGCCAGCGGGCAGCGCAGACAGGTGCAGTGAAGGCGCGATGCCGAGTTCGGCGAACACGGCTTCAGCGGGGACCCGCTTGTCTTCCGTGGCGGTGCCGTGCACCAGCACCGCCGCACCGCGGCGCGCCAGCAGCATGGCCAGCAACGGCGTGAGCACGGGCAGCTTGCGCGCGCCGTTGTAGCTCGGCAGCACAACCGTGGGGTGCCCAGCGTCAGGCAGGCGCAACAGTCGTGCGTGCACAGCGTCGAGGAAGCCGGCCATTTCCGCAGGCGTCTCACCCTTGATGCGCATGGCCAGGCAGAAGCCGCCCACCTCCAGATCGCTCACTGCACCATCCAGCACCTGGCCCAGCAGGTCGGCCGCCTGTTCGCGCGTGAGCGAACGGGCGCCTTCCTTGCCGCGACCGATGTCCTTGATGTAGTGGCTGATTCCCATGGGGTGGCGATGTTGCGCGAATTGTCCGGGAAGTTTGATGACTTCGCGTTATATGGCGGTTGCGGGGGCGACGGCGGTCTCGCGCACCAGTCGCTTGAGCTCGGGGACGCATGATCCGCAGTTGGTACCGCACTGCAGGCTGGCTTGCAAGGCGGCCAGCCGCTCGGCCGGGCTGCCTTCGCAGGTTTGAAGGCGGCTCTGGATCGCGTCTTCGGTGACATTGAAGCAGGTGCAGATCTGCCTTCCTCGAGCGGCAATGGCCACCGGTGCCCGCGCGCCCGGCATCAGCAGCAGGCGACCGTAGGCGGCGGCGGGCAGCTCGTCCTGCAGCAGTGGCTTGATCCAGACTTCCGCGCGCGTGTCGCCTGCCAGAACGAACCCCTCGAGCTGGGTCGAATGCCCGTCGCGCACCAGGCGCGCGGTGCGGCGCTGGCCGAGGCGGCGGTCCGCGTAGCGCAGCGCGTCGCTGGTGTGCAGGCCGAGCAGCGCTTCGATGCTTTCGATCAGGGCTGGTTCAGGCGCTTCGTGCGCCGCCGCGCGGAACAGCACACCGGTGCGTTCGCGGCCAAACGGCACACAGCTTGCGAACGGAAACCGTGCCATCAAGCCCCGCAGGCCTTCACGCGCGGTCAGCGCGTCTTCCTCGGGCAGCCAGGCCACGCCCAGCAACGCCCAGGGCAGTTCGGCCTTGAGCACCTTCACGGCCGCGTGCTTGAGTTCTGGCTGTTTCGACGACGGGCAGAACGCGGATGTGGTGATGGCGTTCACGCCTGCGAGCACCTCACCCGTGCTGCTGCGGCCACTGAGGTACTCGGCGCCCCAGTGCATGGCGATGAAGAGCTGCGAGAGGCCGATCTCGGCCGATGACTGCACGGGCACCACGATGGAGCCGCGCTTGCTGGTCACATGGACCAGATCGCCGCCTTTCAGGCCACGGCGCTCCATGTCCTGTGCATTCATCTGCACCGCAGGCTCGGCCACGTGGCCGAACAGGCGGCCCAGCGTGCCAGTGCGCGTCATGCCGTGCCACTGGTCGCGCAGGCGCCCGGTGGTGAGCGAGAACGGGTAACGCGATTCGCGCGGTTCGGCCAGCGGCACAAAGGGCAGAGCGGCAAAGCGCGCGCGGCCATCTGAGGTGGGAAAGATGCCGTCTTCGTACAGGCGCTGCTTTCCGTGTGCTTCGCCTGGCCGGATGGGCCACTGCTGCGGGCCCTGCTGCTCGAGCATCGCGTACGAGAGGCCGGTGATGTCAAGATCGCGACCGCGTGTGGATTCGCGGTGTTCGAGCCAGATGGATTCCGGTGTGTCGTAGGAAAAGAGTGAAACATCCCTTTGGGCTGACGCCGCTTCCGTTCGGGCTGAGCATGTCGAATCCTTCTCACGGTGCGTGCTGGCAAGGGGAAGCTTCTGCTCGAGGCGTCTTGCGAAGTCGACGACGATTCGCCAGTCGTGCCGCGCAGCGCCGGGCGCCGGAACGGCCGGGCGCACGCGGCTGATGCAGCGCTCACTGTTGGTCACGGTGCCGTCTTTCTCGCCCCAGGTGGTGGCGGGCAGCAGCAGGTCGGCGAAATCGCAGGTGGCGGCGGTGGCAAAGGCCTCCTGCACCACGACAAACTCGGCGCGCTGCAGGGCGCGGCGAACCGTGGCCTGGTCGGGCATGGACTGGGCGGGGTTGGTGCAGGCGATCCACAGCGCCTTGATCTCGCCGTCGGCCGCAGCCTGGAACATTTCCACGGCGGTCTTGCCGGGCTTTTCGGGCACGTCGGGCACGCCCCAGAGTGCTGCCACTTCGGCGCGGTGCTGCGGGTTGGCCAGGTCGCGGTGGGCGCTCAGCAGGTTGGCCAGGCCGCCGACCTCTCGCCCACCCATGGCGTTGGGCTGGCCGGTCAGGCTGAAGGGACCCGCGCCGGGCTTGCCGATCTGCCCGGTGGCCAGGTGCAGGTTGATCAACGTGGCGTTCTTGGCCGTGCCGCTGCTGCTCTGGTTGAGTCCCTGGCAGTACAGGCTGAGCGTGGCGGGCGATTGCGCAAACCAGCGGGCCGCGGTGAACAGGTCATCCTTGCGCAGGCCGCACACCTGCGCCACCTGTTCGGGCGTGCATTTGCGCACCAGCGCCTTGAGCGCGTCGAAGCCGGTGGTGTGCGCGCCGATGTAGGCACTTTGGGTCCAGCCCTCCCACAGCATGATGTGCAGCAGGCCATGGAACAGCATCACGTCGCTGCCAGGCTGCAGCGGAAGAAAGAGGTCGGCGAAGTCGGCGGTGTCGGTGCGGCGCGGGTCGGCCACGATCACCTTCATGGCCGGGTTCCTTGCTTTCGCTTGCTCGATGCGCCGGAACAGCACGGGGTGGGCGAAGGCCGCGTTGCTGCCGACGATGAACAAGCATTGCGCGTGATTGACATCGTCGTAACAGGCGGGCGGCGCATCGGCGCCCAGCGTGAGCTTGTAGCCGGCCACAGCGCTGCTCATGCACAGGCGCGAGTTGGTGTCGACGTTGTTGGTGCCGATCAGGCCCTTGGCCAGTTTGTTGAACGCGTAGTAGTCCTCGGTGAGCAACTGGCCGCTGATGTAGAAGCCGATCGCGTCGGGGCCGTGCTGCTCGATCACCGAGGCAAAGCGATCGGTGGCCAGGTCGAGTGCGGCGTCCCAGTGCATGGCCTGTGCGGGCGAACCCCGCTGCAGGCGCTGCATGGGCTGGAGCAGGCGCGTCTGCCGCGTGACCTCGGGTGTGGCGGTCAGGTGCAGCGTCTGGCCCTTGGTGCACAGCTTGCCGAAATTGGCCGGGTGATCGGGGTCACCGCGCACGCCGGTGATCTGGCTGCCCTGGCTTTCAATCAGCACCCCGCAACCCACGCCGCAATACGGGCAGGTCGAACGGGTGGTGGTCGGGTTCATGCGGGCACGTGGCGTCTGGCCGGGCCGGCGATGGGACGGGTGAGGTCGGTGGCGTGATGCTCCAGTTCTTCGGCATCGAGGTGCACCCTGCCGTCGGCGACCATCACGGCAAACCTGGGCGTGCAGCCTTCATCGGGCTCCCTGGCGCAGCCGCTGTCCAGACCGATGGTCCAGTTGTGCAGCGGGCAAGCCACCTGCGTGCCGAACACGATGCCCTGGCTCAGTGGGCCGCCCTTGTGCGGGCAGCGGTCGAGCAGGGCAAAGAATTGGTCCTGATCGTTGCGGAACACGGCCACGTCCAGCCCGTGATCGCGCTTCACGCAGCGCGAGCCCAGCACGGGAATGTCGTCCACCCGGGCAATGGGAATCCACGCTCTCATGCTGCGCTCCCTTCCAGGACCACCGGCTGGATGGGGATGAACTGCCGTGTGTCCACCGAAGCCTTCTGGTGCTCGAACCACGGATCGGGCTCGCCGTCGAGCGCGAACTGCAGCTGCTCCCACAGCGCCTTGCGGCCTTCGTGGTCTTCCAGAATCCTCTTCTTCACATGGTCAAGTCCCACGCGGTTGACATAGTGCACCGTTCGCTCGAGGTACCAGCCCTCCAGGCGGTAGAGCTGCATGAAGGCGCCCGTGTATTCCAGCACTTCTTCAGCCGTCTTGAGCTTGGCGAAGAACTGCGCCACCTCGGTCTTGATGCCACCGTTGCCGGCCACGACCATCTCCCAGCCACTGTCCACGCCGATGATGCCGACGTCCTTGATGCCCGCCTCGGCGCAGTTGCGTGGGCAGCCACTGACCGCGAACTTCACCTTGTGCGGTGCGTACATGCGCCACATGGCGCGTTCCAGGTCCTTGCCCATCTGCGTGCTGTCCTGCGTGCCCATGCGGCACCACTCGCTGCCCACGCAGGTCTTCACCGTGCGCAGGGCCTTGGCGTACGCGTGCCCGCTGGGCATGCCGATGTCCTTCCACACCGCCTGCAGGTCTTCCTTCTTCACGCCCAGCAGATCAATGCGCTGGCCACCGGTCACCTTCACGGTGGGAATCTGGTATTTGTCCACCGCGTCGGCGATGCGGCGCAGTTCATCGGCCGTGGTCTCACCACCCCACATGCGCGGGATCACGCTGTAGGTGCCGTCCTTCTGGATGTTGGCGTGCGCGCGCTCGTTGATGAAGCGGCTTTGCGGATCGTCCCTGGCTTCCTTGGGCCACGTGCTGATCAGGTAGTAGTTGACGGCCGGACGGCAGGTGGCGCAGCCGTTGGGCGTGCGCCAACCCATGCCCTCGAACACCGCTCCGATGCTCAGCAGCCTGCTGTCGCGGATGGCATCGCGCACGGCCTGGTGGCCGTGGTCCGTGCAGGCGCACATGGCCTTGAGCTTGGGCGTGGCGGAGTAGTCGCCGCCGGCCGTGAACATCAGGATCTGTTCGACCAGGCCTGTGCAGGAGCCGCAGGACGCGCTGGCCTTGGTGTGCTTGCGCACTTCTTCCAGTGTGAACAGGCCCTTGTCCTTGATGGACTTGCAGATGCTGCCCTTGGTCACGCCGTTGCAGCCGCAGACCTCGTCGCTGTCGGCCATGGCCGCGGCCTTGCTGTGCCCCTGATGACCCACGTCGCCGATGTTGGACTCGCCGAACATCAGGCGGTCGCGGATGTCGGCCACGCTGCGGCCATCGCGCAACAGCTTGAAGTACCAGGAGCCATCGACCGTGTCGCCGTACAGGCAGGCCCCCACCAGCTTGTCGTCCTGGATCACCAGCTTCTTGTACACGCCGCCGGATGGATCGCTCATCACGATCTCCTCGGTGCCTGCGCCGCCGGTGAAATTGCCGGCGCTGAAAAGATCGATGCCGGTGACCTTGAGCTTGGTCGAGGTGAGCGAACCGACGTAGCGGCCAATGCCGAACTCCGCCAGGTGCGTGGCCAGCACCTTGCCCTGTTCGAACAGCGGCGCCACCAGTCCATAGGCGATGCCCCGGTGCGCCGCGCATTCGCCCACCGCATAGATGCGTGGATCGGTCACGGTCTGCAGCGTGTCGCTGACCACGATGCCCTTGTTCACATGCAGGTTCATGGACTCGGCCAGCGCGGTGTTGGGGCGGATGCCCACGGCCATCACGACCAGGTCGGCCGGCAGCTCGGTGCCGTCCTTGAAGCGGATCGCTTTCACGCGCCCGGCGTCGTTGCCCACGAGCTCCTGGGTCTGGGCGCCGATCAGGAACTTCATGCCGCGCAGCTCCAGCGATTGCTGCAGCAGCTTGCCCGCCACGTCATCGAGCTGGCGTTCCATGAGCCACGGCGCCACGTGCACCACGCTGACCGTCATGCCCCGTTTCATCAGGCCGTTGGCGGCCTCCAGGCCCAGCAATCCCCCGCCAATCACCACCGCATGCCGGTACAGCGTGGCGGCCTCGATCATGGCCTGGGTGTCGGCGATGTCGCGGTAGGCCAGCACGCCCTGGAGGTCTTTGCCGGGAATGGGCAGCATGAAGGGATTCGAGCCAGTGGCCAGGATGAGGCGGTCGTAGGCAGCCTCGATCACGCCGCCCTGGCCGTCGCTGGCTCGCACGACGCGCCTGACCCGATCCACTTCGGTCACGGTCTTGCCGGCGTGCAGCGTGATGCCGTGTTCGCTGTACCAGGCCCAGTCATTGAGCACGATCTCGTCCAGCGTCTGCTCCCCCGCCAGAACCGGCGAGAGCAGGATGCGGTTGTAGTTCGGGTGCGGCTCGGTGCCGAAGACCGTGATGTCGTACAGGTCGGGTGCGATCTTCAGCAGCTCTTCGAGCGTGCGGACACCGGCCATGCCGTTGCCGACCATCACCAGTTGGGGCTTTTTCATCACAGCGACTCCAGGGCAGGAAATTGAATTTGAGGACCTGCAGACGCTGTGTGCTCTACCGCACAGATGCAACTTGTTGCAAAGCGCAATGTCCGAGTCACGCAGGTGCGAAAGGTCCGGCAGGGGGCGTTTGTTACAACAAAAAAGAGAGCACGCTTCCGATATTTCACCGCGTGTTTGGTATGGTCAGTGCCACGCGCAAGCGCCTCATCTCTTTCTTTTTTGCGATTTGCAGAGTTCTCATGTTCGACAACATTCGCGCGGATTACCGCGCCCATGGAAGCAAGCTGGGCGCGCAAGGCTTCTGGGTGATGACCATCTACCGGCTGGGTCGATGGCGCTACACCCTCAAGCCCGTGCTGCTGCGCAAGTTCTTTTCCCTGATCTACCGGGTGCTCTACAAGATCGTTCAGATGGTCACGGGCATCGAAGTGCCCTGCGAAGTGAAGATCGGTCGCAACTTCGTGATCGACCACTTCGGGGGCATCGTGGTGAGCGGCTACACCCAGTTTGGCGACAACTGCCGCATCCGCACGGGTGTCGTGGTAGGGCTGGCCCGGGTTGAAGACCCCTGCGCGCCCGTGATCGGCAACAACGTGGACATCGGCGCCGGTGCCAAGGTGCTGGGTCGCATCGTCATTGGTGACAACGTGAACATCGGCGCCAATTCGGTGGTGACCACCGACGTGCCTTCCAATTCGATTGCCGTGGGCGTGCCGGCCCGGGTCATGCCGCGCAAACCACGCGAGGCTGCCGTGGCACCCTCCGGGGTTCCTCTGAACGAGGACGGCTTCGAGCCCGAAGCCCGTCGGGCCTGAGCCGGCCGGGGCGCGCAGTCGAGGAGCCATGGAAGCGTCGGGTGCCAATGGGAGCCTCAGGCTTTCAGAGCCACGGCAACCGGTGCCGGGCGAGCGCTGGCGATCGGTTCCACCTTGCGCTGTTTCTCGTAGAGGAACGTGAGGATCTCCTGCCGGCAATGGTTGTAGGCCGGGTTCTCGGCGAGGGCAATGCGGTTGCGTGGCCGCTCCAGCGGTACCTCCAGAATCTGACCGATGGTGGCCGAGGGCCCGTTGGTCATCATCACCACGCGGTCGGACAGCAGCACCGCTTCGTCCACATCGTGCGTGATCATCATCACCGTGTTGCCCAGCTCGCCCTGGATGCGGATCACTTCGTCCTGCAGGTGCGCTCGCGTCAGCGCGTCCAGTGCGCCGAAGGGTTCGTCGAGCAGCAGCACCTTGGGCTCCATGGCCAGTGCCCGCGCGATGCCCACCCGTTGCTTCATGCCACCGGAAATCTCCGAGGGCAGACGGTGCAGCGCGTGCGACATGTTCACCATGTTCAGGTTGTGCAGGATCCAGTCCTTGCGCTCGGCGGCGGTCTTGCTGCTGCCGAAGATCTTGGCCACGGCGATCTCCACGTTCTGGTAGACCGTGAGCCAGGGCAGGAGCGAATGGTTCTGGAACACCACGGCGCGGTCCGGGCCCGGCGCGTTGACCTCGCGCCCGTCGACGATGACGCCGCCCGCGGTGGCTCGCAGCAGCCCGGCGACGATGTTCAGCACCGTGGATTTGCCGCAGCCCGAGTGGCCGATCAGCGAGATGAACTCGCCGCGCTGCACATCGAGGTCGATGCCGCGCAGCACCGGGTTGACCACGCCGTTGTTGCCGGTAAAGGTCATGTCCACGCGCGAGAGGGTGAGGTAGGCGTTGCTCATGGTGTTCTCCGTGGGACGTTTCAGCTGGCCGATGTGCCGCGAGTGACGGCGCGGCCGATCCACGCCACCACGCGATCGAGCAGGAAGCCGATCACGCCGACGTAGACGAGCGCGAGGATGATGTCGCTGATGCGCGAGGAGTTCCACGCGTCCCAGATGAAGAAACCGATGCCCACGCCGCCGATCAGCATCTCGGCCGCGATGATGGCCAGCCACGACAGGCCGACACCGATGCGCAGCCCTGAGAAGATGAACGGCGCCGCTGCCGGCAGCATGATCTTGATGAAGTACTCGATGCCGTTGAGGCGGATCACACGGGCGACGTTGCGGTAGTCCTCCGGGATATTTCGGATGCCGATGGACGTGTTGATGATGATCGGCCAGATCGAGGTGATGAAGATCACGAAGATGGCCGAGGGGTTGCCATCCTGGAAGCCCGCCAGCGAGATGGGCAGCCACGCCAGAGGCGGCACGGTGCGCAGCACCTGGAACAGCGGATCAAGCCCGCGCAGGGCCCAGGTGGACTGGCCCACCAGCACACCCAGACTCACGCCGGCCACCACCGCCAGCGAGTAACCGTAGGCCACGCGCTGAAGGCTGGCCAGCAGTTGCCAGGCCACGCCCACGTCGTTGCCACCGTTGTCGTAGAACGGGTGGATGATGAGCTCCCACGTGTCTTCCACCACCTTGCTCGGTGGGGGCAGCGCGGCACCCGGACGCGAGCCGAGCAGTTCCCAGATGATCAGCAGCACCCCGATGACGAGCAGCGGCGGCAGCACATGGGTCATGAAGCTGCGCGAGGCAGACTTCACCCAGGCGGGCGCCAGCGCGGGTGCCGCTGGCGTCGCAAGACGGATGGGCTCGATGGTGTCGGTGGAATTCATGACGGCAGCTCCGGTGGTCTTTGGCAGGCGGGTGGCGCGTCAGGCGCTCTTGATGTACTTGATGCTCAGGCTGTCGAGGTACTTCTTGGGGTTGGCGGGGTCGAACACCTTGCCGTCGAAGAACTTCTCCACGCCACGCGAGGTGGAGGTGGGGATGTCCTTGGCCGCCACGCCCAGTTCTTTCGCGGCCGCGCGCCAGAGGTCCTCTCGGTTCACCTTGGCCACCAGGGCGTTCATGTCGGTGTTCGCAGGCAGGTAGCCCCAGCGGACGTTCTCGGTCAGGAACCACAGGTCGTGGCTCTGGAACGGGTAGCTTGCGTGGTCTTTCCAGAAGCGCATCTGGAACTTGCTGTTCGCTTCCACGCGGCCGGTGCCGTAGTCGAAATCGCCTTTCACGCGGTCGATCACATCGGCCACGGGGGCGTTGATCCAGCGGCGGCGTGAGCAGATCTCGGCCACCTCCGCGCGGTTCGCCGGGTCCTCGCACCACATCTGCGCTTCCATCACCGCTTTGAGCAGCGCCTTGGTGGCGATCGGGTTGGCCTGCACGTAGTCCGCGCGCATCGCAAACGCCTTCTCGGGGTGGTTCATCCAGAGCTCGCTGGTGGTGAGCGCCGTGTAGCCGATCTTCTGGTTGATGAGCTGGCGGTTCCACGGCTCGCACACGCAGAACGTGTCCATGCTGCCCACCTTCATGTTGGCCACCATCTGCGCCGGAGGCACCACGATGGTGGTGATGTCCTTGTTGGGATCCACGCCGCCGGCGGCCATCCAGTAGCGGATCCACATGTCGTGCGTGCCACCCGGGAACGTCATGGCAGCGTTCACCGGCTTGCCGGTCTTCAGGCGCTTGGCCAGCAGGGCCTTGCCGAACTCCTTGGTGTCCAGCCCCACCTTCATGTCCTTGTATTCGTCTCCCACTGAAATGCATTGGCCGCCCAGGTTCAGGCGCGCGAGGATGTTCATGGGCACGGGCACGTTGTTGGCGGTGACTGCGCCCGTGCTGATGAGGTAGGGCATGGGCGTGAGGATGTGCGCGCCGTCAATGCCGCCCTTGCCCGAGCCGAGCACGAGGTTGTCGCGCGTGGTGCCCCATGACGATTGCTTGAGCACCTCGACCTCGGTCATGCCGTGCTTCTTGAAGAAGCCCTTCTCGTCCGCCACGAACAACGGCGCCGCGTCGGTGAGGGCGATGAAGCCCAGCTTGGCCGCGCGCGTTTCGGGTGCGCCGGTGGCCTGTGCCTGGGCGCGACTGGCCCAAAGGCTGCCGGCGACGGCGGCGGCCCCCAGTGCCGAAGCCTTCTGCAGGACGGCGCGGCGCGAGGGAGACAGGGCGTTCGATGGTGTCTTCATGAGCAACTCCTTCAAAGGACGAGACAGGCAACAGAAAAAGCGAGGCACAAAACAAAACGGCGCCCATTGCCGGACCAGCCGAAGCTGGAACTGCAATGGACGCCGTTGTCCGAGTCTGGGAAGACCTGAAGAAAGCCAACCGCCATTGGCCAGCCTTCCTCTTTGAACCGTGACAAGCAGGTCCCGTGCCAGGTGTGTCTGTTTCGGTGGCTTTGGTCGCATGAGGCACTCGCCTCGTTGATTCCATTCAGAAAAAATCAGCGGAGAGTGCGGACGCAACCCAGGTGCGCGCACGCAGGATGGCGCGCAGATGGCTTCAAACTGGTGCGGAACCGCGTGCAGGCACACAATTTGTGCACTGCAGCACGGGTGGCCTTCAGGTCTGCCGCTGGGGCAACACATCGGCCATGGCCAGCACGGCTTCGGCCACTTCGATCAGGCGGCGGTTCTGGTTCATGGCCATCTGGCGCATGGTCTTGTGCGCTTCTTCTTCGCTGAGCTGGCGGTGCGCCATCAGCAACCCCTTGGCGCGTTCGATCAGCTTGCGTTCGTTGAGGCTGGCGCGCACGGTGTCGAGCTCTTCACCCATGGTCTGCAGGCGGCGCGCCTGGTCCTGCACCAGCTCGAGAATGGAGCGGTCCAGCTGAAGACCGTAGCCAGGCGCCACGGGCCGGACTTCGGTGCTGGCGTCGCGGAAGAACGAAAGGGCGTCGGCATCCCGGGTGGGCTGAGGGTGCAGGGCGTGGAACGAGTCAAGCTCCCGCGTGGCAGCCACGATCTTGTCCTCGCACGCGCGCAGCAGATCGAGCGCCAGACGGTCCTCCACCGCCTTCATGCGGTCGATGCGGCGCGTGCAGCAGTCGAACCACGCCTGGCTCAGTTGTGCGTTCAGAGGCGTTCCATCCGGGGCGGTGCACAGCACCCGGCGCAAACGCTCCAGCTCGGCCAGCATCGCGCTGGCCTGGCTGTTGACCCAGAGGTCAACCACCTGCGGGTTGGCGAATTCGCTGAACACCTGCAGGCAGCGTTCCTGCGATTCGATGAAATGCAACAGGCGTTGCTGCTCTGCCACCTCCGCACGACCAGACGCAAACAGCGCCGAACCGGCAGCGCGCTCCTGCCCCGCGAACTCCTTGCCCTGCATGAAATTGAACAGGGCCACCAGAAGGCGCGAGATCTCCGGGTCGCTGGCGCTGTCCGCCGCTTCGAACACCACGCCCAGCAAGCCGGCGATGAGCCGTACGTAAGCCTCGGTGGACTGGCGCATCGACCAGTTCAGGGAGTCGACGCGTTCGCGCAGCCCGGCGAGGGCGTCCAGGCCGTGGAGCACGTAGGCGATTCGGCTGAAGAGCCGGGCGCCGTAGCCCAGCCGCGCAGTGTCGGTGTCCAGGCTGTCGAAGCAGGCGCGCAATTCCGCTTCGATCTGGCGGCATTCCTGGATCTGCTGGGCCCGCATGCTCGTGAACAGGGTGCCCTGGGATCCCAAATACAGGTTGGACAAACCCCGCTCGCGCTGGAGCCCGTGCACCAGTCGACCGGTCACGTTGACCAGCGCGCTGGTGAGTGCAAGCTGCCGCAGCTCGGCGATTTCGCAGCGCTTGGCCGCGACGAGGAAGTTCAGACCCGTTTTCATGCTTTCGTGGGGATTCCGAGTACCGAAGCATTACCGAGCAACAAACATGCCGCCCGTACACTTGGCGCCATGCTTGTCCTGGGAATCGAATCGTCTTGCGACGAAACCGGCGTGGCGCTGGTCGATGCCAGCGGCAGCGCCACGCCGCGCCTGCTCGGCCACGCGCTGCACAGCCAGATCGACATGCACCAGGCCTACGGCGGCGTGGTGCCTGAACTCGCCAGCCGCGACCACATCCGTCGAGTGCTCCCGCTCACCGACGCCGTTCTCGCCCAGGCCGGGCTGCCCCTGGCTTCTGTGGACGCGGTGGCCTACACGCGCGGGCCCGGGCTGGCCGGCGCGCTGCTGGTGGGCTCGGGCGTCGCGTGCGCGCTGGGCTTCGCGCTGAACAAGCCGGTCATCGGCGTGCACCACCTCGAAGGCCACCTGCTTTCGCCGTTCCTGAGCGCCGATCCGCCGGCGTTCCCGTTCGTCGCGCTGCTGGTCTCCGGGGGGCACAGCCAGCTCATGCGGGTGGATGGGGTGGGTCGCTACGAACTGCTCGGCGAAACCATCGACGACGCGGCCGGCGAGGCCTTTGACAAGTCGGCCAAACTGCTCGGCCTGGGCTACCCCGGTGGACCGGCACTGGCCCGGCTCGCCTTGCAGGGTGATCCGCTCGCCTACCGGCTACCCCGGCCGCTGCTGCACAGCGGTGATCTCGATTTCTCGTTTGCCGGCCTCAAGACCGCGGTGCTCACCCAAGTGAAGAAGCTGGCCCATGCCCGCGCAGAAGGGCCGGCCACCGCTCACCTGGCCGACCCGCTCACGGCGCAGCAGAAGGCCGACGTGGCCGCGAGCGTGCAGGCCGCCATCGTCGAAGTGCTGGTGAAAAAGTCCATGGCCGCGGTGCGCCAGTGTGGGTTGCGTCGCCTGGTGGTGGCCGGTGGCGTGGGTGCCAATGCACTGCTGCGTGAGCAACTGGACGCGGCCTGCCAGAAGGCCGGCGTGCGCGTGCACTACCCAGAGCTGCATCTGTGCACCGACAACGGCGCCATGATCGCGCTGGCTGCCGGCATGCGGGTGCAGACCGGACTGGCGTGGGGCTCTGGCCTTGCGCTGCCGGGGTACCACTTCGACGTGAAACCGCGCTGGCCACTGGCCGATCTCGCTGCGGACTCAACGTCGTAATTATGAATTAGACTCCATCCCTCTGTCGCCTTCGTGACTCGTTTTGCGGGTTTCGGTCATCCGGCCAAGGCGTTCAGAGGAGCTGTTTTCCCCATGAAATCCATGTACGCCTTTCGCCGCCGTTCTCTCGCTGCCCTGTTGATGGGCGCCCTGGTCGCGCCGTTCGCCACCGCCCAGGCGCCCGCGCCTGCCATCGGCGCACCGATTCGCATTGCCATGATCGAGGGCCTCTCGGGCCCGTTCGCCAACACCGGCGAGGCGGTCTTCCGCAACCTGGTCTGGGCCACCGAACGCGTCAATGCGCGGGGTGGCGTCAAGCTGCCCGGTGGCAACCGACCGCTGGTCATCGAGCGTTTCGACAGCAAGGGCCAGGCGGAGGAAGCGCTGTCGTCGTTGCGCGCTGCCGCTGACAAGGGCATCACCGTCGTCACGCAGGGCAATTCGTCGGCCGCCGCCAGTGCGCTCATCGAGGCGATCAACAAGCACAACGAACGCGAGCCAGCGCGCCAGATGCTGTTCCTGAACTATTCGGCGGTGGACCCGGTGCTCACCAACGAAAAATGCAGCTACTGGCATTTCCGCTTTGACGCCCATGCCGACATGCGCGTGAGTGCGCTCATGAGCGTGCTGCGCGAAGACAAGGCGCTGAAGAACATCTACCTGATCGGGCAGGACTACAGCTTCGGCCAGGCGGTGTTGCGGGAGGCGCGCACCCAGCTCGCCACCCAGCGGCCCGACGTGAAGATCGTCGGCGACGAGCTTCACCCCATGGCCCGCGTGAAGGACTTCCTCCCCTACGCCTCCAAGATCAAGGCCAGCGGCGCTCAAGCCGTGCTCACCGGAAACTGGGGCAACGACCTCACGCTGCTGGTGAAGGCCGCGCGCGAGGTGGGCTTCGAGGGCAGCTTCTACACCTTCTACGGCAACGCGCTGGGCGCACCCGCCGCGATGGGCGATGCCGGAATCGGCAAGGTGATTGCCGTGGCCGACTGGTTCCCCAATGTCCCCACGCCGGACTCGGAGGCCTTCTACCAGTCGTTCCGCCAGCGTTTCCCCAGCCCCGCCGACGACTACGTGCACATGCGCATGCAACTCATGATCGAATCGCTGGCCCAGGCCATCGAACGGGCGGGTGCGTCTGGTGGTGAGATCAACGCCGCGAACATCGCCACCCAGCTGGAAAAGGCGGAAGTCACGCTGGCAGGCCAGACGGCGCGCATGCGCGCAAGCGACCACCAGTTCCAGCAACGGCTGGCCGTGGCCATGATGGACCGCCAGGGCGCACCCGGCGTGAAATTCGACGTGGAAGGATCGGGCTACGGCTTTCGCGTGATCCGAAACCTCACCCCGCAACAGGCAGAGCAACCGCACCGATGCAACATGATCCGACCCGGGTGAGCGCACCCGTACACCACCCTCATCCTCGCCAGGTGGTCGCCGACCTGGAAGCGTCGCGAATCCGCGAGGTGGCCAACGAGGGCCTCGGCCGTGAAGGCGTGCTGAAGTTCTGGTTTGGCGAAAGCGATGACGTCACGCCAGGCTTCATCCGCGAGGCTGCCATCGCGTCGCTGCAGGCCGGCGAAACGTTCTATGCCCACAACCTGGGCCTGCCGGAATTGCGCGACGCGCTGGCGGCCTACACCGATGACCTGCATCCCGGGCGGGGCGTGGCCCACTGGCGCCAGCGCCTCGCGGTCACCTCCGGCGGTGTCAATGGGCTCATGCTGGCCTCGCAGGCCATCGTGGAAGCGGGCGACGAGGTGGTGGTGGTCACGCCGGCCTGGCCCAACCTGGTGGCGCAGCCGCTGATCATGGGCGCGCGCGTGAAGGCTGTGCCGCTCAAGGTGGTCGAGGGCGGTCCGCGCGCCGGCGCCTGGGCGCTGGACATGGACGCCTTGCTGGCGGCCGTCACCCCGTCCACGCGGATGCTGATCGTCAACGCCCCGAACAACCCGACGGGCTGGACGCTCACGGCCGCCGAGCAGCGCAGCATCCTCGCGCATTGCCGTCGCACCGGCACCTGGATCCTGGCCGACGAGGTGTACGAGCGGCTGTACTTCGGCGCCGACACGCCCAACGGCGCGGCCAGCAGCTTCCTCGACGTCGCCGAACCACAGGACCGGGTCATCGTTGCCCACAGTTTTTCCAAGAGCTTCCTGATGACCGGCTGGCGCCTGGGCTGGCTGGTGCTGCCGGCCGAGCTCACCGACGCAGTCGGCAAGCTCATCGAATACAACACCTCTTGTGCGCCGGTGTTCGTGCAACGGGCCGCCACGCAGGCGTTGCTGCGGGGGCACGAGGTGACGCCCGCCCTGGTGCAACACCTCAAGGCCTGC
Source organism: Hydrogenophaga sp. (assembly GCF_051858985.1). Lineage (GTDB taxonomy): Bacteria > Pseudomonadota > Gammaproteobacteria > Burkholderiales > Burkholderiaceae_C > Hydrogenophaga. The sequence goes on from NZ_JBHYGM010000003.1 coordinate 879,866, forward strand.
CGCGACACCCTGGTGCCTCTGCTGCGCGGCCTGCCGGGCGTCACGCTGGCCGAACCGCTGGGCGGCATGTACGCGTTCTTCAGACTGGAAGGGCAGGCCGATTGCCTGGACACTGCCAAGCGCCTGGTGCGCGAGGCCGGGTTGGGCCTGGCGCCGGGCAGTGCCTTTGGTCCTGAAGCCGCGGGCTGGCTGCGCTGGTGTTTTGCCAGCCGCGACCGGGAGCGCCTGGTCCAGGGCGTGGGCAGGCTGGCGGCGTGGCTCAAGGTGCAGCCCCGTTAAGGTCGTCTGGTCTATAATCGCCGGTTGCTGTCTTCACGGACGGCATTCACGCCCGCTGCGGCCCATGTTTCCGGGAAAGCATTGAAAGGTGCCGGAAAGCGTGCCAGCTGCGACGGGACGCAAGTCAAAACCAAGGATTTTCATGATCGCCCAATCCATCAAGGCCGAGGTCGTTTCGGCCAACGCGCGCGCTGCCAACGACACCGGCAGCCCCGAAGTGCAGGTTGCCCTGCTCACCGCTCGCATCAACGAGCTGACCCCCCATTTCAAGACCCACGCCAAGGACCACCACGGCCGCCGTGGCCTGCTGCGCATGGTGAGCCGCCGCCGCAAGCTGCTCGACTACCTCAAGTCCAAGGACGCTGACCGCTACCTGGCCCTGATCCAGAAACTGGGCCTGCGCAAGTAATTGGGCCGGCTGTGACACGCAAAACGCCTGAGTTGGTTCGCCGGCTTGGGCGTTTTTTGCTTGTCGCCCGCCCTTTTTGATTCCGGAAGCATCGATGACAGAGCGAAGCTGTGTCATTCCAGGCGGTCTGTGGGCCCAAGCCGCGCCCACAGCCCACCTGGAATGGCATCGTGTTCTGGGTTGTGTTTCCGGGTTTTTGTGCAGCCATCGGCTGCACGTTGAGCCTTCCGCCACCGGCGGTGGCATTTAACGGAGAGACAACATGAGCATGTTCAACAAAGTCACCAAGACCTTCCAGTGGGGCCCCCACACCGTCACGATGGAAACCGGCGAAATCGCCCGTCAGTCCACTGGCGCCGTGCTGGTCAACATCGACGACACCGTGGTGCTCGCCACCGTGGTCGCCAAGACCGAAGCCAAGGCCGGCCAGGACTTCTTCCCGCTGACCGTCGACTACACCGAGAAGTCGTACGCCGCCGGCAAGATCCCCGGCAGCTTCTTCAAGCGCGAAGGCCGTCCGAGCGAACTCGAAACGCTGACCTGCCGCCTCATCGACCGCCCGATCCGCCCGCTGTTCCCCGAAGGCTTCTACAACGAAGTGCAGGTCATCGTGCATGTCGTCAGCCTGAACCCCGAAGTGCAGGCCGACATTGCCGCCATGATCGCGACGTCCGCCGCGCTGTCCGTGAGCGGCATTCCGTTCAACGGTCCAATTGGCGCTGCGCGCGTGGGTTACATCAATGGGCAGTACGTGCTCAACCCCGGCCAGACCCAGTTGAAGGACAGTCAGCTCGACCTGGTCGTCGCCGGCACCGAAGCCGCTGTGCTGATGGTGGAGTCCGAAGCCGACCAGCTGTCTGAAGAGATCATGCTCGGCGCCGTGGTGTTCGGCCACGAGCAGGGCAACATCGCCATTGCCGCCATCAACGACCTGGTTCGCGAAGCGGGCAAGCCCGCCTGGGACTGGCAGCCGCCGGCCAAGGACGAGCCGCTGATCGCCAAGATCGACGGACTGGCCAAGGCCAAGCTCGAAGCCGCCTATCAGATCCGCAACAAGCAGGCCCGCACCCAGGCCTGCCGCACCGCGTATGCGGACGTGATGGCGGCACTGAAGGCCGAAGGCGTGGACTTCGACAGCGTGGCAGTGGAAGCCCTGCTGTTCGAGATTGAAGCGAAGATCGTGCGCGGCCAGATCCTGGCCGGCGAGCCCCGCATCGACGGCCGCGACACGCGCACCGTGCGTGCCATCGAGATCCGCAACGGCCTCCTGCCGCGCACCCACGGCTCGGCCCTGTTCACCCGTGGTGAAACCCAGGCGCTGGTGGTGGCCACGCTCGGCACCGACCGCGACGCGCAGCGCATCGATGCGCTGGCCGGCGAGTTTGAAGACCGCTTCATGCTCCACTACAACATGCCACCCTTCGCCACCGGTGAAGCCGGCCGCTTCGGCACCCCGAAGCGCCGCGAGATCGGTCATGGCCGCCTGGCCAAGCGCGCGCTGATCGCAGCGCTGCCCAGCAAGGAAGACTTCCCCTACACCATGCGCGTGGTGTCGGAAATCACCGAGTCCAACGGCTCCTCGTCGATGGCTTCGGTGTGCGGCGGCTGCCTGGCGTTGATGGACGCCGGCGTGCCGATGAAAGCCCACGTGGCCGGTATCGCCATGGGCCTGATCAAGGACGGCAACCGCTTCGCCGTGCTGACCGACATCCTGGGTGACGAAGATCATCTGGGCGACATGGACTTCAAGGTGGCGGGTACCACCAACGGCATCTCGGCGCTGCAGATGGACATCAAGATCCAGGGCATCACCAAGGAAATCATGCAGGTCGCGCTGGCCCAGGCCAAGGAGGCCCGCATGCACATCCTGGGCAAGATGCAGGAAGCCATGGGAGAAGCCAAGACCGAAGTGTCCAACTTCGCGCCCAAGCTCTTCACCATGAAGATCAACCCCGAGAAGATCCGTGATGTGATCGGCAAGGGCGGCGCCGTCATTCGCGCGCTGACCGAAGAAACCGGCACGCAGATCAACATCGACGAAGACGGCACCATCACCATCGCCTCGACCGACTCGGCCAAGGCCGACGAAGCCAAGCGCCGCATCGAGCAGATCACCGCCGAAGTGGAGGTGGGCAAGGTCTACGAAGGCCCGGTCACCAAGATCCTGGACTTCGGTGCCCTGATCAACCTGTTGCCCGGCAAGGACGGCCTGCTGCACATCAGCCAGATCGCGCACGAGCGCGTCGAGAAAGTCACCGACTACCTCACCGAAGGCCAGGTCGTGCGCGTGAAAGTGCTCGAGACGGATGAGAAGGGCCGCGTCAAGCTGTCCATGAAGGCCTTGGCCGAGCGCAACACCGGCGAGCAGGCACCGCAGCCCCAGTCCTGATGTCGCGCTTGGAGTCGGTGATGCAAGCCGTTGAAATCAGCGCCTATGGCGCACCCGAAGTCCTGCGCCTGGCCGAGCGGCCGGTGTCGGTCGCGGGTGCGGGCGAGTTGCTGATTCGCGTGAGCGCCTCGGGCGTGAACCGTCCCGACGTGCTGCAACGCACCGGCAACTACCCGGTGCCACCTGGCGCTTCCGACATTCCCGGCCTTGAGGTGGCGGGCGTGATCGAATCAGGCGACCCGGCGGCGATGGCCGAGGCCGGGTTGAAGGTCGGCGACCGCGTGTGCGCCCTGGTGGCGGGCGGTGGCTACGCGCAGTGGTGCGTAGCCCCCGTGGGCCAGTGCCTGCCCGTGCCGGCGGGGCTGGACGACATCGCTGCGGCCTCGTTGCCCGAAACTTTCTTCACCGTCTGGAGCAATGTGTTCGACCGTGGGCGCCTGCAAGCGGGCGAGACGCTGCTCATCCAGGGCGGGACCAGCGGCATCGGCGTGACGGCGATCCAGATGGCCAAGGCCTTGGGAGCGCGGGTGATCGCCACGGCGGGCAGCGACGACAAATGCGCCGCCTGCCTGCAACTCGGTGCCGACCATGCGATCAACTACCGGACGCAGGATTTTGTGGAAGAGGTGGCCCGGCTGACCGACAAGAAGGGCGTCGACGTCATTCTGGACATGGTGGCCGGTGCTTATGTGGCTCGCGAGATCGAATGCCTCGCCGAGGACGGCCGGCTGGTGATCATCGCGGTGCAGGGTGGCGTGAAGGCGGAAATCAACGCGGCGCTGGTGCTGCGCCGACGGCTCACCGTCACCGGCTCGACCTTGCGTCCGCGACCGGTGGCGTTCAAGGCGGCCATTGCCATGTCCCTGCGCAAGAACGTGTGGCCATTGCTGGCCAACGGAAGCATCAAGCCGGTGGTCCACCAGGTGTTCAAGGCGGGTGATGCGGCGGCCGCGCACACGTTGATGGAATCGAACCAGCACATTGGCAAGCTGGTGCTCAGCTGGTCCTGAAGCCAGATGCAAAGAGACATACGCGAATGAGAAAAATGATTGCGGGCAACTGGAAGATGAATGGCTCACTGGCTGCCAACGAGGCGCTGGTGAAGGCCATGCTCGATGGCCTGGGCGCTGAGGCACCCATGGCCGACATGGCCTTGTGCGCCAGTTCGCCCTACCTGGCGCAATTGCAGGGTTTGCTGCAGGGCAGCCCGATCGCGTGGGGCGCGCAGGACGTGTCCGCCCACGAGCAAGGTGCCTACACCGGCGAGGTGTCGGCGGCCATGTTGCGCGACTTCGGTTGCCGCTACGCGATCGTGGGCCACTCGGAGCGCCGTCAGTACCATGCCGAGAGCGATGTGACCGTGGCCAACAAGGCGCAGCGCGCCCTGGCAGCCGGTATCACCCCCATCGTCTGCGTCGGTGAAACCCTGGCCGAGCGAGACGCCGGTCAGACCGAACTGGTGGTGAAGCGGCAGCTCGCCGCTGTCATTCATGTGGTCGCCCATTGCACCAGCGAGATCGTGGTGGCCTACGAGCCTGTGTGGGCCATCGGCACCGGCAAGACCGCCACGCCCGAGCAGGCGCAGCAAGTGCATGCCGTGCTGCGTGCGCAGATTGCGGCAGCCACGCAGCACCCCGAGCGCGTGCACATCCTCTATGGCGGCAGCATGAATGCGGCCAACGCCGCCAGCCTGCTGGCGCAACCCGACATCGACGGCGGATTGATCGGCGGCGCTTCGCTGAAAGCGGCCGACTTCCTCCAGATCGTGGGCGCAGCCCGCTAACCTTGCACGCGTCCTGGTGACGTGACTCACAGAGAATTCCCGGAGTAAAAAATGAACATCGTGTTGACCCTCTTGCTGGCGGTGCAGATCCTGTCGGCCCTGGCCATGATCGGCCTCATCCTCATGCAGCACGGCAAGGGTGCTGATGCGGGCGCCGCGTTCGGTGGCGGTGGTGCGGGGTCGGCCAGCCTCTTTGGCGCGTCAGGCGGCGCCAACTTCCTTTCGCGAACCACGGCCGTGCTCGCCGCGGTGTTCCTGGGTTGCACGCTGGGCCTGGCTTACTTCGGCAACCTGCGGACCGCGCCGAGCACGGGCAGCGTGCTCGAAGGCGTGGCTGCGCCTGCGCAGCCTGCCGGTGCAGCTCAGCAGATTCCTGGCAGCACGCCGGGTCTGGCACCCGCGCCTGCACCTGCTGCATCCGGTGCAGCGTCGCAGCCGGCAGCCGGGGGCGCGGCCCAGATTCCAGCGAAGTGAGTCGCTGGGTGGCGCGTTGGCATTGAGCGGCGCGCGTGACCGAAAATCCTCTGCTGCGCTGCAAAATCGGCAGTCGTTTCAGGGTAAACTCCATGGGTTGTCAGCAAGGCTCGCACTCTTCCTCGCGAGCCCGACAATGCAGACCCAGCCGACGTGGTGAAATTGGTAGACACGCTATCTTGAGGGGGTAGTGGCGAAAGCTGTGCGAGTTCGAGTCTCGCCGTCGGCACCAATCTTTGGCAACACGGTCCCACGCCGTGTCAGCGGAATCGACCAAGATGAGTCTCGAACAATACCTTCCCGTGCTTCTGTTCATCTTGGTGGGTATTGCCGTCGGGATCATCCCGCAGGTGCTCGGTTACATCCTGGGCCCCAACCTGCCGGATGCCGAGAAGAATTCTCCTTACGAATGCGGTTTCGAGGCGTTTGAAGATGCCCGCATGAAGTTCGACGTGCGCTACTACCTCGTGGCCATCCTCTTCATCCTGTTCGACCTCGAAATCGCCTTTCTCATTCCCTGGGCCGTCGCGTTCTCCGACATCGGCATGACCGGCTTCCTCGCGGGGGTCGTGTTCCTGGTGATCCTCACCGTCGGCTTTGCCTACGAGTGGAAGAAGGGTGCACTGGACTGGGAATGAACGACAGGAACACACACGAATGCACCGGAGCGTTTCATGATTGAAGGCGTATTCAAGGAAGGTTTTGTCACCACGAGCTACGACTCGGTGGTGAACTGGGCTAAGACCGGCTCGCTGTGGCCCATGACCTTCGGTCTGGCCTGCTGCGCGGTCGAGATGATGCACGCCGCAGCGGCGCGCTACGACATCGGCCGCTTCGGTTCGGAGGTGTTCCGCGCCAGTCCGCGCCAGTCCGATCTGATGATCGTGGCCGGCACACTGTGCAACAAGATGGCGCCTGCGCTGCGCAAGGTCTACGACCAGATGGCCGAACCCCGCTGGGTGCTTTCCATGGGATCGTGTGCCAACGGTGGCGGCTACTACCACTACAGCTATTCCGTGGTGCGAGGTTGCGACCGCATCGTGCCCGTGGACGTGTACGTGCCCGGCTGCCCGCCCACTGCCGAAGCCCTGCTGTACGGAATCATCCAGCTGCAGCAGAAGATCCGTCGCACCCAGACCATCGCCCGGGCTTGATGACGCCTTGCGGCCATTCGCTCGACGTCAAGGCATTGAAAGAACGTTCATGACCGACACCGCCGTGACCCTCCACGCCGTCGAACCCGAGGCGCTTCAAGGCGCGTTGGGCAAGTTGCTCGGCGATCGTGCCGTGTCACTCACCGTGGTGCGGGGCGAGCTCACGCTCACCCTGCGCGCCGCCGACTACTTCGCCACGATGCAGACCTTGCGCGATGCGCCGGAGGCACGCTTCGAGCAGCTCATCGACCTGTGTGGCATGGACTACCAGACCTATGGCGACGGCCGTTGGGAAGGCCAGCGCTTCGCTGCCGTGGTGCACCTGCTTTCGGTCGAACACAACCATCGCCTCCGGGTGCGCGTCTTCTGCCCTGAGGACGATTTCCCCGTGCTCGATTCCGTCACGCCCCTCTGGGCTGCCGCGAACTGGTACGAGCGTGAAGCCTTCGATCTCTACGGCATCGTGTTCGACGGCCACGAGGACCTGCGCCGAATCCTTACCGACTACGGCTTCATCGGCCATCCGTTCCGCAAGGACTTCCCGCTGTCGGGGCATGTCGAGATGCGGTACGACGCCGAACGCCAGCGCGTGATCTACGAACCGGTGACGATCGAGCCGCGCGAGATCACGCCGCGCATCATCCGCGAAGACAACTACGGAGGCCTGCACTGAGGCCCGCGCCCGTCGTGTAACCCGTCATGGCAGAAATCAAGAACTACACCCTCAACTTCGGTCCGCAGCACCCGGCTGCACACGGCGTGCTGCGCCTCGTGCTGGAGCTCGATGGCGAAGTCGTGCAGCGCGCCGATCCGCACATCGGCCTGCTGCACCGTGCCACCGAAAAGCTGGCCGAACATAAGACCTACATCCAGTCGCTGCCCTACATGGATCGCCTGGACTACGTGTCGATGATGTGCAATGAGCACGCCTATTGCCTGGCCATCGAAAAACTGCTGGGCATCGACGTGCCGGTGCGCGCGCAGTACATCCGTGTGATGTTCTCCGAGATCACGCGCATGTTGAACCACCTCATGTGGCTGGGTTCGCACGGCAACGACTGCGGCAGTTCCACCATCCTCATCTACGCTTTTCGCGAGCGCGAGGACCTGTTCGACATGTACGAGGCGGTGTCGGGTGCACGCATGCATGCGGCCTATTTCCGTCCCGGCGGCGTGTACCGGGATCTGCCCGACACCATGCCGCAGTACCGCGCCAGCAAGGTGCGCAACGCACGCGGTGTGGCACAGCTCAACGAGAACCGCCAGGGCTCGCTGCTCGACTTCATCGAAGATTTCACCAGGCGCTTCCCGACGTACCTCGCTGAATACCATACGCTGTTGACTGACAACCGCATCTGGAAGCAGCGAACCGTGGGCATCGGCGTGGTCACGCCAGAGCGCGCGCTCAACCTGGGCATGACGGGGCCCATGCTTCGCGGATCCGGCATTGCCTGGGACCTGCGCAAGAAGCAGCCGTACGACGTGTACGGCCAGATGGATTTCGACATCCCTGTCGGCAAGACCGGCGACTGCTACGACCGCTACCTCGTCCGCATGGAGGAGATGAAGCAGTCCAACCTCATCATCGAGCAGTGCGTGAAGTGGCTGCGCGCCAACCCGGGCCCGGTGATCACCGACAACCACAAGGTGGCGGCTCCGGCGCGCGAGGCCATGAAGGCCAACATGGAAGAGCTGATCCACCATTTCAAGCTGTTCACCGAAGGTTTCCATGTGCCCGAAGGCGAAGCCTATGCGGCGGTGGAACACCCCAAGGGCGAGTTCGGCATCTACCTCGTGAGCGATGGCGCGAACAAGCCCTATCGCCTGAAGATCCGAGCGCCAGGCTTTGCCCACCTGGCCACCATGGACGAGATGGCGCGTGGCCACATGCTGGCTGACGCGGTGGCCATCATCGGCACCATGGACATCGTTTTCGGAGAGATCGACCGATGAGCACCGATACGCCCGTGTCCTTTTCAGAAGCCACGATCCAGCGCTTCGACCGCGAGGTCGCCAAGTACCCCGACGAGCAACGCCAGTCGGCCGTGATGGCGTGTCTGGCGATCATCCAGCAGGAGCAGGGCCACCTGAGCCTGGCCGACGAGGCCGCGCTGGCCGCCTACCTGCGCATGGAAACGATCGCCGTGCACGAGGTGACCACGTTCTACAACATGTACAACCAGCAACCGGTGGGCAAGTTCAAGCTCAACGTCTGCACCAACCTGCCGTGCCAGTTGCGCGACGGTGCACAGGCCCTGCACCACCTCGAGCAACGTCTCGGCATCACGATGGGTGGTACCACGGCCGATGGCCTGTTCACCCTGCAGCAAAGCGAATGCCTGGGCGCCTGCGCCGATTCGCCAGTGATGCTGGTCAACGACCGCCACATGTGCAGCTTCATGAGCAACGACAAGCTCGATCAGTTGATCGACGGTCTGCGCGCTTCGGAAGGACAGCGATGAACGCCGAGCAGATCCTCTCGCAATTCCGCGCCACGGGCCTGCAGACCTGTTTCCATGGTCGGCACATCCAGCCACAGATCTACGCCGATCTCGACGGCAGCAACTGGTCTCTGAAGGACTATGTGGCTCGTGGTGGCTACCAGGCGCTGCGCAAGGTGCTCGGGCAGGACGGTTCTGCGCCGGCCGGTGACCCCCCTGTGGTCGGCCTCACGCAAGACCAGGTCATCGCCACGCTCAAGGAATCTGCGCTGCGCGGCCGGGGTGGCGCGGGCTTTCCAACCGGCCTGAAGTGGAGCTTCATGCCGCGCCAGTTTCCCGGCCAGAAATACCTGGTGTGCAACTCGGACGAGGGTGAGCCCGGCACCTGCAAGGACCGCGACATCCTCATGTACAACCCGCACATCGTCATTGAAGGCATGGCGATCGCGGCGTACGCCATGGGCATCAGCGTCGGCTACAACTACATCCATGGCGAGATCTTCGAAGCCTACGACCGCTTCGAAGCCGCGCTGGAAGAAGCGCGCGCCGAAGGCTACCTCGGCGACGGCATCATGGGCAGCGGTTTCAACTTCCAGTTGCACGCGGCCCATGGCTTTGGTGCATACATCTGCGGTGAGGAGACCGCGCTGCTCGAATCGCTGGAAGGCAAGAAGGGCCAGCCGCGTTTCAAGCCACCGTTCCCCGCCAGTTTCGGGCTCTACGGCAAGCCCACCACCATCAACAACACCGAGACCTTCGCAGCGGTCCCGTGGATCATCCGCAACGGCGGCGCGGCGTACCTGGCCTGTGGCAAGCCGAATAATGGCGGCACCAAGATCTATTCGGTCAGCGGCGACGTGGAACTGCCCGGCAATTACGAAGTGCCCCTGGGCACGCCCTTCAGCAAGCTGCTCGAGCTCGCTGGCGGTGTGCGCAAGGGCCGCACGCTCAAGGCCGTGATTCCCGGTGGCTCTTCTGCCCCGGTGCTGCCGGCGCACATCATGATGGAATGCACGATGGACTACGACTCCATCGCCAAGGCCGGCTCCATGCTGGGTTCGGGCGCCGTCATCGTGATGGACGATTCGCGCTGCATGGTCGAGTCCCTCAAGCGCCTGTCCTATTTCTACATGCACGAGTCCTGCGGCCAGTGCACGCCTTGTCGCGAAGGCACGGGCTGGCTGTGGCGCGTGGTCGATCGCATCGACAGCGGGTTGGGAAAGCCCAGCGACATGGCGCTGCTCGACAACGTGGCCGAGAACATCATGGGCCGCACCATCTGCGCCCTGGGCGATGCAGCGGCCATGCCGGTGCGCGCCATGATCAAACACTTCCGGCATGAGTTCGACGCCAAGATCACGGCTGCTCAGACGCCCGCCAAGGTTGCTTAAGAGAAGACATTCCCATGGTTGAAATCGAACTCGACGGCAAGAAGGTGGAAGTGCCCACGGGCAGCATGGTCATGCATGCTGCCGAAAAGGCGGGCACCTACATCCCGCATTTCTGCTATCACAAGAAGTTGTCCATCGCGGCCAACTGCCGCATGTGCCTGGTTGACGTGGAGAAGGCGCCCAAGCCCATGCCGGCCTGTGCCACGCCGGTCACGCAGGGCATGATCGTTCGCACCAAGAGCGACAAGGCGATCAAGGCGCAGCAGTCGGTGATGGAGTTCCTGCTCATCAACCATCCGCTGGACTGTCCCATCTGCGACCAGGGTGGCGAATGCCAGCTGCAGGACCTGGCCGTGGGCTACGGCGGTTCCGGTTCGCGCTATGAAGAGGAAAAGCGCGTCGTGCTGCACAAGGATGTGGGGCCGCTCATTTCCATGGCCGAAATGTCCCGCTGCATCCACTGCACCCGCTGCGTTCGCTTCGGGCAGGAAGTGGCTGGCGTGATGGAGCTCGGCATGATCCACCGCGGCGAGCATTCGGAAATCACCACCGTGCTCGGCGAGACCGTGGACTCCGAACTGTCGGGCAACATGATCGACATCTGTCCGGTCGGTGCACTCACCAGCAAGCCGTTCCGCTACAGCGCCCGTACTTGGGAACTCTCGCGCCGCAAGAGCGTGAGCCCGCACGACGCGACCGGCGCCAACCTGATCGTGCAGGTGAAGAACCACAGCGTCATGCGCGTGCTGCCGCTGGAGAACGAAGCCGTCAATGAGTGCTGGATCGCCGACCGGGACCGTTTCTCGTACGAAGCCCTCGGTTCGGAAGACCGCCTGACGGCGCCCATGCTCAAGCAGGGCGGTGAATGGAAGACGGTGGACTGGCAGACCGCGCTGGAATATGTGGCCAACGGCCTCAGGCAGGTCAAGGCCGAGCACGGCGCCAGCGCCCTCGGTCTGCTCGCCAGCCCGCACAGCACGCTGGAAGAGCTGGCCCTTGCCGGCGCCCTTGTGCGCGGGCTCGGCAGCCAGAACATCGATGCGCGCCTGCGCCATGCCGACTTCGGCAATGCCGCACCGGCGAATTCGGCCCGCTGGCTGGGCATGCCTATCGCCTCGCTGTCCACGCTGCAACGTGTGCTTGTGGTCGGCTCGAACCTTCGCAAGGACCATCCGCTGTTCGCGCAGCGGATCCGCCAGGCACAGCGCAAGGGTGCTCAGGTGAGCGTGTTGAATGCCGAGTCGCAGGACTGGGCGATGCCGCTGAAAAACACCGTTCTGGCCGGCAGCGCGGACTGGGTATCGGCATTGGCCGGCATCGCATCTGCAGTGGCCGGCGAAACCGGTGCTACTTCTCCGGTGAAGGTCGACGCGTCCGACTCGCACCGCGCGGTGGCGAAGTCGCTGATGGGTGGCGAACGCAAGGCGATCCTGCTGGGCAATGCCGCTGCGCACCATGAAAAGGCGTCCAGCCTGCTGGCGCTGGCCAACTGGATTGCCGAGCAGACCGGCGCCACGGTGGGCTACCTCACCGAGGCCGCCAACACGGTGGGCGCGCAACTGGTGGGCGCGCTGCCAGGGCAGGGTGGCTTGCATGCCGGGCGCATGTTGACCGGCGGGCTCAAGGCCGCGATCCTCTTGAACACCGAACCCGCACACGACGCCGCAGCCGGCGTTGAAGGCTTGTTCCGGGCGGGCATGGTCGTCACGCTGAGTCCGTTCAAGACCAACCTGGATGTCAGCGATGTGCTGCTGCCGGTCGCGCCGTTCACCGAGACCTCGGGCTCTTTCGTCAACGCCGAGGGGCGTCTGCAGAGCTTCCATGCCGTCGTGCGTCCGCTGGGCGAGACGCGTCCGGCCTGGAAGGTGCTGCGCGTGCTGGGCAACCTGCTGGAACTGCCGGGCTTCGATGCCGATTCTTCGCAAGCCGTGCTGGCCAGCGCCTTGCCCGGTGTGGCCTCCGGTGCGCTGGTCGACGCGGGCCGATTGAACAACGCCAGCAGCAGCACCGCGATCGACGTCGCTCCCGCCTCGTCCGAGCCGTGCGTGGCCTCCATCTACCAGCTTGACGGCCTGGTGCGCCGTGCCACCTCGTTGCAGCTCACCGCCGATGCGCGGTCCGCCGCCCTGGCTGTGGAAGGAGCCGCCGCGTGATCGATGCCATGTACAACGGCGGCCTGGGCTTGATCGCCGCCCCGTGGTGGACCACGGCCGCCTGGCCCGTGATCTGGAACCTCATCAAGATCGTGGCGGTGCTGGCCCCTCTGATGGGCGCGGTCGCCTACCTCACTTTGTGGGAACGCAAGCTGCTTGGCTGGATCCAGGTTCGCCACGGACCCAACCGCGTGGGCCCCATGGGGCTGCTGCAGCCCATCGCCGACGCGGTCAAGCTGCTCACCAAGGAACTGATCCGGCCGAGCGCTGCCAGCAACGGGCTGTTCCGCCTGGGTCCGGTCATGGCCATCATGCCGGCCCTTGCCGCCTGGGTGGCCATTCCCTTCGGGCCCGAAGCGATCATTGCGAACGTCAACGCCGGCCTGCTGGTGATCCTGGCCATCACCTCCATCGAGGTGTATGGCGTGATCATTGCCGGCTGGGCGTCCAACTCCAAGTACGCGTTCCTGGGCGCACTGCGCGCCTCGGCCCAGATGGTGAGCTACGAAATCGCCATCGGATTCTGCTTCCTGGTGGTGGTCATGACCGCCGGGAGCCTGCACCTCGGTGAGATCGTCGCTTCGCAGTCGCGCGGCATGGCGGCCGACCTGGGGCTGAATTTTCTCTCCTGGAACTGGTTGCCGCTGCTGCCGATCTTCTTCGTCTACCTGATTTCCGGTGTGGCCGAAACCAACCGCCATCCCTTCGACGTGGTCGAAGGAGAAGCCGAGATCGTGGCCGGTCACATGGTCGAGTACTCCGGCATGGGCTTTGCCATCTTCTTCCTCGCCGAGTACGCCAGCATGTGGCTGGTGTCTGTCCTGGGTGTGCTCATGTTCCTGGGTGGCTGGCTCTCGCCGATCGACCACGCCTTGTTCAACTGGGTACCCGGCTGGATCTGGCTGGGCATCAAGACCTGCATCGTGGTGTCCATGTTCATCTGGATCCGCGCCACTTTCCCGCGCTTCCGCTACGACCAGATCATGCGTCTGGGCTGGAAGATCTTCATTCCCGTCACGCTCATCTACCTGCTGCTCGTCGGCGCGTTGATGCAGACCTCGTGGAACCTCTGGAAATAAGAGGGCGAAAGACCATGTCCACCACCACCGCCCATTCCGTCGCGGCCCCTGCCGTCGTTGCCCCGTTCTCGTTTCGCGACTTCCTCAACAGCTTCCTGCTCGTCGAGTTGTTCAAAGGCATGGCCCTGACCGGCCGTTATGCCTTCAAGCGCAAGATCACAGTGCAGTTCCCCGAAGAAAAGACGCCGCTTTCGCCGCGTTTCCGGGGCCTGCACGCGCTGCGCCGCTACGAAAACGGCGAAGAGCGCTGCATTGCCTGCAAGCTGTGCGAAGCCGTGTGCCCCGCCATGGCCATCACCATCGAATCCGATGTGCGCGAGGACGGCTCGCGCCGCACCACGCGCTACGACATCGACCTCACCAAATGCATCTTCTGCGGTTTCTGCGAAGAAAGCTGCCCGGTCGATTCCATCGTCGAGACCCACATCTTCGAGTACCACGGCGAAAAGCGAGGCGATCTCTACTTCACCAAAGAGATGCTGCTGGCCGTGGGCGACCGCTACGAGACCGAAATTGCCGCTGCCCGCGCTGCGGATGCGCCGTACCGCTGATCTCCGCTGACCCTCGGCACCCGATTCAAGACCCACGCCATGGATTACCAGACCGGCTTTTTCTACCTCTTCGCGGCGGTGCTGCTGTTCGCGGCCTACCGCGTGGTCACTGCACGCAACCCTGTGCACGCCGTGCTCTATCTCATGCTGGCGTTCTCGCAGGCCGCGGCGCTCTGGCTGCTGCTCAAGGCCGAGTTCCTGGGCATCACGCTGGTGCTGGTGTATCTGGGCGCCGTGATGGTGCTGTTCCTCTTCGTGGTGATGATGCTCGACATCAACATCGACTCGGTGCGCAAAGGCTTCTGGAAGAACTTTCCGCTCGCCGCCATTCTGGGTGGCCTCGTGGCGGCCGAGCTGATGGTGGTGCTGTGGGCCGGGTTTCCTTCCATTTCCGCCAGCCCTGATGCAGCCGGTGTCGGCGTGAATGCGGCCGACTACTCCAACACACGCGAACTGGGTCTGCTGCTCTACACCGAGTACCTGTACCCAGTGGAAGTGGCCGCGGTGATCCTGCTGGTGGCCATGATCGCCGCCATTGCACTCACGCTGCGCCAGCGCAAGGACAGCAAGGCCATCAACCCTTCGCTGCAGGTGCATGTGCGCGCCAGCGACCGGCTGGTGGTGGTGCCGATGGCCGCCACGCAGAAGGCGCCCCCCGCTGCAAGCAACGAAGCCGCCGAGGAGGGCAAGGCATGACACTCACCAGCCTGACCCTGGGCCATTTCCTTTCCGTGGGCGCGATCCTGTTCGCGTTGTCGGTGGTGGGGATCTTCCTCAACCGCAAGAACCTGATCGTGCTGCTGATGGCCATCGAGCTCATGCTGCTGGCCGTCAACATGAACTTTGTGGCTTTCTCCCACTACCTGGGCGACATGCATGGCCAGGTGTTCGTGTTCTTCATCCTGACCGTGGCCGCCGCCGAGTCGGCCATCGGCCTGGCCATTCTGGTGCTGCTGTTCCGCAACAAGTCGTCGATCAGCGTCGAAGAACTCAACACCCTCAAGGGTTGAGGCCCGGGCCCACCCACACGCGAACTCAGGCAGTAAACCCATGAGCACCACCCTCTCCGCAAGCACGCTGCTGGCTGTGCCCCTGGCCCCGCTGGTGGGCGCCGCACTGGCCGGCATCCTGGGCACCACCTTTGGCGGCAACGTCATCGGTCGCCGCGCTTCCCACACGCTCACCATCCTGGGCGTGCTGATCGCCTTCATCCTCTCGGCTTCCACGCTCAAGAGCGTGGCCATCGACGGTGCCCGTTTCAACGAAACGCTCTACACCTGGATGGTGGTGGGCGGCCTGAAGATGGAGATCGGGTTCCTCGTCGATGGTTTGACGGCCATGATGATGGTGGTCGTCACCTTCGTCTCGCTCATGGTGCACCTCTACACCATCGGCTACATGGAAGAGGACGACGGCTACAACCGGTTCTTCGCCTACATCTCGCTGTTCACCTTCTCCATGCTCATGCTGGTCATGAGCAACAACCTGCTGCAGTTGTTCTTCGGCTGGGAGGCCGTGGGTCTGGTGTCGTACCTGCTGATCGGCTTCTGGTTCAACAAGCCCACGGCCATCTTTGCCAACATGAAGGCCTTCCTCGTCAACCGCGTGGGCGACTTCGGTTTCATCCTGGGCATCGGCCTGATCGTGGCGTACGCCGGCACGATGAACTACACCGAGGTGTTTGCCAAGGCACCTGAACTCGGCCAGCTGGGTTTCCCCGGCACCGACTGGCTGCTCATCACGGTCATCTGCATCTGCCTGTTCATCGGGGCCATGGGCAAGAGCGCCCAGTTCCCGCTGCATGTCTGGCTGCCCGATTCCATGGAGGGCCCCACGCCCATCTCGGCACTGATCCACGCCGCCACCATGGTCACCGCCGGCATCTTCATGGTGGCTCGCATGTCGCCGCTGTTCGAGCTGTCGGACACCGCGCTCAACTTCATCATGGTCATCGGCGCCATCACCGCGCTGTTCATGGGCTTCCTGGGCATCATCCAGAACGACATCAAGCGCGTGGTCGCTTATTCCACGCTGTCCCAACTCGGCTACATGACGGTGGCCCTGGGCGCCTCGGCCTACTCGGTGGCGGTGTTCCACCTCATGACCCACGCCTTCTTCAAGGCGCTGCTGTTCCTGGCAGCCGGCTCGGTCATCATGGGCCTGCACCACAACCAGGACATCCGCTGGATGGGCGGCGTGCGTAAGTACATGCCGATCACCTGGATCACCTCGCTGCTGGGCACGCTCGCGCTCATCGGCACGCCGCTGTTTGCCGGCTTCTATTCCAAGGACAGCATCATCGAGGCGGTGCACTTCAGCAACCTGCCTGCCTCCGGGTTCGCTTATTTCGCGGTGCTGGCAGGTGTGTTCGTGACCTCGTTCTACTCGTTCCGCCTTTACTTCCTGGTGTTCCACGGCAAGGAGCGCTACGACCAGAACCCGGACGCCCATCACGACGACCATGGGCACCACGACGAGCATGACCATGGACATGGTGACGGCAAGCCGCACGAGTCTCCCTGGGTGGTCACGGTGCCGCTGCTCCTGCTGGCCATCCCTTCCGTGGTGATCGGCTTCATGACGATCCAGCCCATGCTGTTCGGCGACTTCCTCAAGGACGCGATCTTCATCAACCTGCAAGCGCACCCCGCCATGGCGAAGTTCGCCGAGATTTTCCACGGCCCTCTGGCCATGGTCGGACACGCCTTCTTCACGCCGCCCCTGTACCTGGCCCTGGCCGGTGCCGTGAGCGCCTGGTACATGTACCTCGTCAATCCGGCCGTGCCGGCCGCCATGGGCCGTGCCTTGCGTCCCATCGTGGTGGTGCTGGAGAACAAGTACTACATGGACTGGTTCAATGAGAACGTGCTGGCGAAATCTGCACGGGGGCTGGGCATTGGCCTGTGGAAGGGTGGGGACCGGGGCGTGATCGAAGGCGGCGTGGTCAACGCCAGCTGGAAGATCGTGGGGGTGGTGTCTGCCGTGGTGCGCCGCGCCCAGACCGGCTACCTCTACCACTACGCGCTCATGATGATCGTGGGCGTGCTGCTGTTCATGACGTATTTCGTGTGGCTCGCCAAATAAGAAGAGGAAGAACAAGATGGGTTTGCTGAGCCTTGCAATCTGGACGCCGATCTTCTTTGGCGTCGTGCTGCTGGCCCTGGGCCGGGACGAACAGGCTCCCATGGTGCGCTGGATCGCGCTGGTGGGCGCCGTCGTCAGCCTGATCGTCACGGTGCCGCTCTACACCGGTTTCAAGCTTGGCACCGCGGCCATGCAGTTCGTGGAGAACAGCCCCTGGATCGACCGCTTCAACGTGAACTACCACCTGGGTGTGGACGGCATCTCCCTCTGGCTGGTGCTGCTCACCGCCTTCATCAACGTGGTGGTGATCGTGGCCAGCTGGGAATCGATCACGACGCGCGTGAACCAGTACATGGGGGCGTTCCTGATCCTCTCCGGGCTCATGATCGGTGTGTTCAGCGCGCAGGACGCGATGCTGTTCTACGTGTTCTTCGAAGCGACCCTGATCCCGATGTACCTCATCATCGGCATCTGGGGCGGCCCGAACAGGATCTACGCCGCGTTCAAGTTCTTCCTCTACACGTTGCTCGGCTCGCTGCTCATGCTGGTGGCGCTGATTTATCTGTACACGCAGGCTGACGGCAGTTTTGCGCTGGCTGACTGGTACAAGTTGCCACTGGGTGCCACCGAGCAGACGCTGCTGTTCTTCGCGTTCTTCGC
Organism: Hydrogenophaga sp.; assembly: GCF_051858985.1. GTDB lineage: Bacteria > Pseudomonadota > Gammaproteobacteria > Burkholderiales > Burkholderiaceae_C > Hydrogenophaga. Next base: position 897,713 of record NZ_JBHYGM010000003.1, read on the forward strand.
CGCCTTCGCGGTCAAGGTACCGATGTGGCCGGTGCACACCTGGCTGCCCGACGTGCACGTCGAGGCGCCCACGGGCGGTTCCGCCGTGCTGGCGGCCATCATGCTCAAGCTGGGGGCCTACGGTTTCCTGCGCTTCTCGCTGCCCATCCTGCCAGACGCCTCGCAAGAATGGGCCTGGCTCATGATCACGCTGTCGCTGGTGGCGGTGATCTACGTCGGCCTTGTGGCCATGGTGCAGCAGGACATGAAGAAGCTGGTGGCGTACTCGTCGGTGGCCCACATGGGCTTCGTCACGTTGGGCTTTTTCGTCTTCAGCGACCTGGGTGTGTCCGGCGCCATCGTGCAGATGATTGCGCACGGCTTCGTCTCGGCCGCCATGTTCCTCGGTATTGGCGTGCTTTACGACCGCGTGCACTCGCGCGAGATCGCAGACTACGGCGGCGTGGTGAACACCATGCCCAACTTCGCCGCCTTCGCGCTGCTCTTCACCATGGCCAATTGCGGCCTGCCGGGCACGGCGGGTTTCGTGGGCGAATGGATGGTGATCCTGGCGGCCGTGAAGGCCAACTTCTGGATCGGCCTGCTGGCCGCCTCCGCGCTGATCTTCGGTGCGGCGTACTCGCTGTGGATGTACAAGCGCGTCTACCTCGGCGCCGTGGGCAATGACAACGTGAAGGCCCTGACCGACATCAACAAGCGCGAATTCCTCGTGCTGGCGGTGCTCGCCATCGCCGTGCTCTACATGGGCGTCTACCCCAAGCCTTTCACCGACGTGATGGACGCCTCCGTGGCCGAACTGCTGCGCCACGTCGCCATTTCCAAACTGAACTGAGCCCGCGGCCAAGCCATACAAGAGAACGCTCACATGATTGACAAGCTCAGCTGGGTTGCGGCCTACCCTGAAATTCTTCTGCTGACCATGGCCTGCGTCATTGCGCTGGTGGACCTGGCCGTGAAGACGCCGCTGCGTGGCGCCACCTACGTGCTGACCTTGCTGACGCTGGCCGTCATCGCGCTGCTGCTCGGAATGTCCGCAAGCACCGGCGACACCATCTACGGCTTCGGCGGCATGATGGTCAGCGACCCCATGGGCAACTGGCTCAAGTGTTTCGCCACGATCGCCGTGATGGTCACCCTGGTGTACGGGCGCGGCTACTCGGGCCAGCGCGACATGTTGCGTGGCGGCGAGCTGTTCACACTCGGCATGCTCGCGCTGCTGGGCATGTTCGTGATGATCTCCGGCCACAACTTCCTGGTGATCTACCTCGGCCTGGAACTGCTCACCCTGTCCAGCTATGCCCTGGTGGCGCTGCGCCGCGACGACGTGCAGGCCACCGAAGCGGCCATGAAGTACTTCGTGCTCGGGGCGCTGGCCAGTGGCTTCCTGCTGTATGGCTTGTCCATGGTCTATGGCGCCACCGGTTCGCTGAACCTCACCGAAGTCATGCTCACCATCACCGGTGGCGACGACACGCTCAAGGGGTCGCCGCAGGTGCTGACGCTGGGCCTGGTGTTCGTGGTGGCTGGCCTGGCGTTCAAGCTCGGTGTGGTGCCTTTCCACATGTGGGTGCCCGACGTCTACCACGGCGCCCCCACCGCGATCACGCTGCTGATCGGTGGTGCCCCCAAGCTGGCGGCCTTCGCCATCGTCATCCGCCTGCTGGTGGAAGGGCTCCAGCCGCTGGCGGTGGACTGGCAGCAGATGCTCGCCGTGCTCGCCGTCATGTCGCTGCTGATCGGCAACCTGGCCGCCATCGCGCAGACCAACCTCAAGCGCATGCTGGCGTTCTCCACCATCGCGCAGATGGGTTTCATGTTGCTGGGCCTGCTCGCCGGCGTGGTGCAGGGTGATTCGAGCAACATGGCCAACGCGTATGCCTCGTCGATGTTCTATGTCGTCACCTACGTGCTCACCACGCTCGGCACCTTCGGCGTCATCCTGTTGCTCTCGCGAAGCGGCTTCGAGTCGGAGAACGTGAGCGACCTGGCCGGCCTGAACCAGCGCAGCCCGCTTTACGCCGGCGTCATGGCGATCTGCATGTTCTCGCTGGCCGGTGTGCCGCCGCTGGTGGGTTTCTACGCCAAGCTCTCGGTCCTGCAGGCCTTGCTGGCTTCTTCGGGCGCCTTCTATGTCGGCCTGGCCGTGTTCGCGGTCATCATGTCGCTCATTGGCGCGTTCTATTACCTGCGCCTGGTGAAGGTGATGTATTTCGACGCCCCCACCCAGACCGCCGACATCGAAGGCGGTGCCGACGCGCGCTCGGTGCTTTCCCTCAACGGCGCGCTTGTGCTGGTCCTCGGGGTGCTGCCCGGTGGACTCATGACGCTGTGCGCCCAGGCGGTGAGCAAGCTGCTCGGCTGAGCGGTGTGCGACATCGGCGATGAACTCGCCGGTTCGCGCCAGCTCACACGTCCATGACGCACACATTTTCTGTCTGGCTGGTGCTGCTGGCCGCCCTGCTGGCGGCCAATCTGCCGTTCCTCAACGACCGCTGGTTCGCCGTGTGGCCGCGCCGCTCGCCCAAGACGCTCTGGATGCGCATCGCCGAGCTCTTCCTGCTGTATTTCCTCGTCGGGGGCCTGGGCCTCGCGCTGGAGCAACGCGCCGGCCAGATCGCGCCGCAAGGCTGGGAGTTCTACGCCACCACGGGCGCGCTGTTCCTGACGCTGGCCTTTCCTGGCTTCGTCTACCGCTACCTCTACCGTCGGCGCGGATGAACGACGACGACCCGCACCTGCGCGAGATCCCGGTGTCTCGCACTGAACTTCTGCAGGGCCAGTTCCTGCATGTGGTGCGCGACACGGTTCGCCTGCCCAGTGGGGCGCAGGCCACACGTGAATATGTGCTGCACCCGGGCGCGGTGATGATCATCGGCCTGCTCGATGACGGGCGCGTGGTGCTGGAGCGTCAGTTCCGTCACCCCATGCAGGCCGTGATGATCGAGTTCCCCGCCGGAAAGGTCGACCGCGGTGAAGACCGGCTGGTCTGCGCCCAGCGCGAACTGCTGGAGGAAACCGGTTACCGCGCCAGCGAATGGGCCTTTGCCGGCCGCCTCGCCCCCACCATCGCCTACTCCGACGAAATCATCGACATCTGGTTTGCGCGCGGTCTGACGCCGGGCGAACGCGCGCTCGACGATGGCGAGTTTCTGGATGTGATCGCGGCCACACCCGATGAACTCAAGGACTGGTGCTTCACCGGCAAAGTCATTGATTGCAAGACGCTCATCGGTTCCATGTGGCTGCAGAATGTGCTGCGCGGAGAATGGGCTTTGTCGTGGCAGAGCCTTGCAGCAGCGACGCCTGCCGGAGAATCCGGGGCATGAAGGTTCTCAATCTCCAGTGCGCCCACCAGCACGAGTTCGAAGGCTGGTTCGGGTCCGAAGAGGATTTCGTGAGTCAGTTGGACCGCGGGCTGGTCACGTGCCCGCTGTGCGGTGATGCGCAGATCGCCAAGAAGCTCTCGGCGCCGCGACTCAACCTGCGCACGGCCCGCGGTGAAGACAGCGCCACATCAAGCGGCGCCGTGGCACTCAGCAACCACAGCGCAAGCCCTGAGCTGGTGGCCTTGCAGGCCCGCATGCTGCAGGCGCTGCGCGAGGTGGTGGCCAGCACCGAAGACGTCGGCGAACGTTTCGCGGCTGAAGCACGCGCCATGCACCACGGCGAAAAGGAACACCGCCAGATCCGTGGACAGGCCAGCGCGCAGGAGGCGCTGGAATTGATCGAGGAGGGCATCGAGGTGATGCCTCTTCCGATGCTGCCTGGCGTCAAGGAAACGCTGCAGTAGGGCGCTCCCCCCTGCGCCGCAGGGAGCAGTTACGGATACAAACCTCGCAGGTCGCGCGCGTGCAGGATGCGTTTGCAGGCCACGATGAAGGTGGCCGTGCGCAGGCTCACCTTGTTCTCGTCGGCCACCTGCCACACGGCAGCGAAGGCGTCCTTCATGATCTTCACCAGGCGCGCGTTGATCTCGTCCTCGCTCCAGAAGAAGCTGGAGAAATCCTGCACCCATTCGAAGTAGCTCACCGTCACGCCGCCGGCGTTGGCGATCACGTCGGGCAGCACCAGCACGTTGCGCTCGTGAAGGATGTCGTCGGCCTGCGGGGTGGTCGGGCCGTTGGCGCCCTCGATCACCATGCGCGCCTGGATGCGGCCGGCGTTGGCTTCGGTGATCTGCGATTCGAGCGCGGCCGGAATCAGGATGTCGCACGGCACGCCCCAGAAGGCGTCGTTGGCAATCACTTCGGCGCCCGTGAAGCCGGCCACGGAGCCGACCTGCGCCACGTGGGCGAGCAGGGCGGGCACGTCCAGGCCCGCTTCGCGGTAGATGGTGCCGCCGTGGTCCTGCACCGCCACCACGCGCGCGCCCGCTTCGGCGAACAGCTTGCCAGCCACGCCGCCCACGTTGCCGAAGCCCTGCACCGCGACACGCGCGGTGGACACGTCCAGCCCGATGCGCCGGGCCGCTTCCACGCCCACGGTGAACACGCCGCGCCCGGTGGCTTCACGCCGGCCCAGCGAACCACCGAGATCCACCGGCTTGCCGGTGACCACGCCGGTGGCGGTAGAGCCTTCGTTCATGGAATACGTGTCCATCATCCAGGCCATCACCTGTTCGTTCGTGTTCACGTCCGGCGCCGGGATGTCCTTGGTCGGGCCGATGATGATGCCGATCTCACTGGTGTAGCGGCGCGTGACGCGCTCGAGTTCGCCGATGGTGAGCTGGCGCGGATCCACGCGGATGCCGCCCTTGGCACCGCCGTAGGGCACGTTCACCGCCGCGTTCTTGATCGACATCCAGGCAGAGAGCGCCATCACTTCGGACAGCGTCACGTCCTGATGGAAACGCACGCCGCCCTTGCCCGGGCCGCGCGAGGTGTTGTGCTGCACGCGGTAGCCCTCGAAGTGCGCCACCGACCCGTTGTCCAGGTGGATGGGCACGTCCACGATGAGGGTGCGCTTGGGCCGCTTGAGCGTATCGACCCAGCGGGCCAGCGAGCCAAGATACGGCGTGACCCGGTCGACCTGCTGGAGGTAGACGCCCCACGGGCCGAGGTGCTTGGGGTCGAGGTAGGAGGGCAGGGCCTGTGTGAAAACGGCCGGGGCGCTGGTGGCGCCACCGGCCTGGGGATGCGGTGCTTGTGACATGTTGCGGGATTCCTTGTGGGTGTGCTGGCCCATTCCATGAGCCAGCCCGCAAGCTTAAGGATCGGCCGTCGACTTGTCCAAGGCCGCAATGCCATTCGGTCATGCCGTTGGCGCATGACTGTGTTGGGGCGAGGGCCAGCCGCCGGGCCGCTCCCAAGGCAGGCCCAGCCCCCAGGGTGGCAGCGACCCGCGCAGCGGCGCAGCGTGGGGGTTACCCGTCCTAGGCGTTGAACTGCAGCGCCGCCAGCCCAGCGTAGACGCCGCCCTGTGCCACCAGCTGGGCGTGCGTGCCCTGTTCCACCAGTTTCCCGTGGTCCAGCACCACGATATGGTCGGCCTGCTGCACGGTGGCCAGCCGGTGGGCAATCACCAGCGTGGTGCGGTCCTTCATGGCCGACTCCAGCGCCGCCTGCACCATGCGTTCGCTCTGCGCGTCCAGCGCGCTGGTGGCCTCGTCCAGCAACAGCAGCGGCGGGTTCTTCAGCATGGCGCGCGCAATGGCGATGCGCTGTCGCTGCCCGCCCGACAGGCGCACGCCCCGTTCGCCCAGGAACGTGTTGTAGCCCTCCGGCAGCTGGTCGATGAACTCGTCGGCGAACGCGGCCTGGGCTGCGGCGCGCACCTCGTCGTCGCTGGCGCCGGGTTTGCCGTAGCGGATGTTCTCCATCGCGCTGCTCGAAAAAATCACCGGATCCTGCGGCACGATGCCCACGCGCTCGCGCAGGTCGTGCAGGCTCATCTGGTCGATCGCCACGCCGTCCAGCCGGATGCTGCCGCGCGCCGGGTCGTAGTAGCGCAGCAGCAGGCCGAACACCGTGCTCTTGCCCGCGCCGCTGGGCCCCACCAGCGCCACGGTCTGGCCGGGACTGACCGTGAGTTTGAAATGGGACAACGCCGGCTGCGCCGGCCTCGACGGGTAGTGGAACGTGACGTCTTCGAACACCAGCGCACTGCCACCGGCCGGCGCGGGCGCGCGCAAGGGCTGCGCGGGTGACTGCACGGGCGACTCCATGGCCAGCAGTTCCATCAGCCGCTCGCTCGCGCCTGCCGCGCGCAGCAGGTCGCCGTACACCTCGCCCAGCACCGCCACCGCACTGGCGAGGATGATCACGTAGAGCACCGTCTGGCCGAGGTGCCCGGGGCTGATGGTGCCCGCCAGCACCGCTTGTGTGCCCTGGTACAGGCCCCACAGCAGCAGGCCCGCCGTGCTGATGATGATGAAGGCCACCAGCACCGAACGCGCCCGCGTGCGGCGGATCGCGGTGTCGAAGGCGAACTGCGTGGAGGCGGCGAAGCGCGTGGCCTCGCGGTCTTCGGCCGTGTAGCTCTGCACGATGGGAATGGCGTTGAGCACTTCGGCCGCGATGGCGCTGGAATCGGCCACGCGGTCCTGGCTGGCGCGAGACAGCTTGCGCACGCGCCGGCCAAACCACATGCTGGGCAGGACCACCAGTACCAGGATCAGCAGCACCTGGGTCATCACATACGGGTTGGTCCACACCAGCATCACCAGCGCACCGATGCCCATGACGCCGTTGCGCAAGCCCATGGAGAGCGACGAGCCCACCACCGTCTGCACCAGGGTGGTGTCGGTGGTCAGGCGCGAGAGCACTTCACCGGTCTGCGTGGTCTCGAAAAACTGCGGGCTCTGCCGCAGCACGTGGCTGTACACCGCGTTGCGCAGGTCCGCCGTGACGCGCTCGCCCAACCAGCTCACCAGGTAGAAGCGAACCGCCGAGAAGATGCCGAGCGCCACGGCCACGCCGAAGAGCGCCGCGAAGTGCCCGCGAAGCGCCATGGCCTGCTCGCCGCGCCCGGCCGGCGCCAGCCCGCTGTCGATGAGGAATCTCAAGGCCAGCGGAAAGGCCAGCGTGGCCACGGCCGCCAGCACCAGGAAGAGCAGCGCAAGGCCGATCTGCAGGCGATAAGGGCGGATGAAGGGGCGCAGGCCGCCCAGCGAAGTGGGCGAAGTGGCCTTGGGGCGATCGGCAAGTGGGGTGGCGGGCATGTGAGGAGTGTGCCGGGTTTTCGCGGATGACCAGGGTCAACTCGAGCCCTAAAATTAGTTCTTAAGTATTCATTGGAAAGTACGACATGGATTCCCTAGACAAATCTCGCGTGAGCGCGCAAAGCCTGATTCTCCCCATCCGCTTTACAGGTTCAGGCCGCGAGTACTTCCGCATCTGGATCGTCAACGCAGTGCTCACCCTTCTGACGTTGACGCTCTACCAGCCCTTTGCCCGCGCGCGTCGCTTGTCCTACTTTTACAGCCATACGGTGGTGGGGGAAGACTCACTGAACTTTCACGGCGATCCGTGGAAGATGTTTCGCGGGTACCTGCTGGTGGTGAGTCTGAGTGCCTTGACATGGGGCGTGTTGCGGTACGCCCCGCAACTCAGTTGGGTAATTCTGCTGGCGTTTGCGGTGATTTCACCTTGGCTCTGGCGCGCTTCGATTCGGTTCCGGCTTCAAAACACCAGTTGGCGGGGAGTTCGTCTGGGGTTCAAGGGTGACTTGAAAGGAGCATACCTTTGCACAGTTCCGTTTTTTTTCGCAGTCGCCGCCTTCGCGGGTTTGCTCACTGCCACGGCCACACGCGCCGATCGCTCTGCGCTTCTGATCATGGCATTTCTGGGATTCGCGGTAGTTTTGCCCTACCTGATGACGCGCGTGTATCGATATCGATTCACGGGCATGCACTACGCCCTGCAAAGTTCGAGACTGGACCTGGAGGGGCGTGACGTCTACGCAGTGTCCGTGAATGCGCTGTTCGTGATCGCGGGATGTTCCGTGTTTGCGGGCATCCTCGCCGTTGCGCTGGGACTTGCGATTGAGGGATTGGCCAACCGTGAAGGCGTGCTTGTTTTCATTGTCAGTGCGAGCGGCGTATTGGGGTACTTGGTCTATCCCTTCGTGGCTGCGCCGTACGTTGTCGCCCGCAGGCAGAACCTGATCTGGTCGCAGGTCCGAAGCACGCGCTTCCGCTTCTCAAGCCATCTCAGTGCTCGTTCATTTGTCGCGCTGACTGCAGCTAACGCGCTGCTGGTTGTACTGACGATCGGTCTGTATTGGCCCTATGCGCAGTTGCGGTATGCGCGCCTCCGACTTGAGTCCGTGAAACTGCAGGTAGAAGGCGAGTTGATGCCGCTACAAGTCCATGGGCGCTCTAACATTCAGGGAGAATTGGGCGACGGAGTGGTCGACTTTCTGGGCCTGGACGTTGGGCTCTGATCACCCGCCCAGCACCCCCAACGCAAACGGCAGGCTCACCACGCCCAGCAGGGTCGACAAGGTGACCAGGCCTGCCACATACGGGCCGTTGTAGCCCATGCGCGCGGCCAGCACGTAGCAGCTCGAGGCCGTGGGCACGGCTGAGAACATGAGCAGGATGGTCGTCTGCGTCGGGTCCAGGCGAAACAGCTTCGCCAGCCCGAAGGCCATGAGCGGCATGCCCAGGTGCTTCACCGACAGCACCAGCCCACCCAGCAACTTGGCGCTGGCGAGCATGCCGAACTGCATGCCCGCGCCCGCGGCCATGAGGCCCAGTGCCAGCGATGCCTGGCCGATGCGGTTCACCGTGGGCTCCAGCCACACCGGCATCTGGAAGCCCAGCAGGTTGGCCACCAGCCCGGAGAGCGTGCCGATGATCAGCGGGTTTCGCGCGAGCTCGCGCACGAAGCCCTTGTTGGCATGCCGCGCCATGGGCCACACCGCCCCCACGTTGAACAGCGGCACGCACACGCCGATCAGCACCGCGATCATCAGCAAGCCGGGCGCGCCCGCCACCTTCTCGGCCAGCGCCAGGGCAATGAACGAATTGAACCGGAAGCCCACCTGCGCGCTCGCCGCGTGCAGCCGCACATCAATGCGCTTGCCAATGAACGGCCAGTGCGGCAGGGAGTAGGAGAGCGCGATGCCGCACACGCCGAGCGCCACGCCGGCGCCCATGAGGCTGGACGCCTGGCCCAGGTCCAGCGGGCTCTTGACGATGCTGTGGAACAGCAGCACCGGGAACAGAAAGTAATACACCAGACTCTCCACCTGTTCCCACACCTTGCGGTTGAGGGCGGTGAAGCGGCACACCAGATAGCCGCAGAGGATGAGCGAGAAGTCCGGAAAAAGGAGTTGGGCAAAATTCACCGTGCGAGCATAGCGTGCCGGGCACGGCACTTGCGGGTAATTACTTATGTAGTCACCCCATGGTCATGCACCGGCATGCCGACTACAGTGCAGTTCACTTTTTCAAACCCAGGAGTACATGTCATGGTTTCTCGTCGTCAGCTGGTATCCATCGGTCTGGCCGCCGCCTCGGTGGCCGCAATGGGCACTGCCCTGGCCCAGGCCTATCCCAACAAGGTCATTCGCCTGCAGGTGCCATTCGCACCCGGCGGCACCACCGACATCGTTGCGCGCGTCATGTCCGAACCCCTGGCCAAGAGCCTGGGCCAGAGCGTGGTGGTGGAGAACAAGGCCGGTGGCGGCGGCGTGGTGGGTGCGCTCGAACTCGCGCGCGCCGCACCCGATGGCTACATCCTCGGCATGGCCACGGTGTCCACGACGGCGGCCAACCCCGCCATCAACGAGAAGATTCCGTACAACACGCTCACGGACTTCACCCCCATCACCAACATCGCCGCCACGCCCAACGTGATCGCGGTGCACCCCAGCTTCCCCGCCAAGGACTTCAAGGCCTTCGTGGCCGAACTCAAGAAGAACCCGGGCAAATACAGCTACGCCAGCTCCGGCACCGGCGGCATCGGCCACCTGCAGACCGAACTGTTCAAGAGCCTGACCAACACCTACATCACGCACATTCCCTACCGGGGTGCAGGTCCGGCGCTCAACGACACCGTCGGTGGCCAGGTCCCGATCATTTTCGACAATCTGCCTTCCGCCCTGCCGCACATCAAGGCCGGCCGCCTGATCGCCCTGGTGGTGGCCGCGCCCCAGCGCCTGGCCGTGCTGCCCGACGTGCCCACCTTCAAGGAAATGGGCCTGGAGCCGGTGAACCGCATGGCCTACTACGGCCTGATCGGCCCCAAGGGCATGCCGCAGGACGTGGTGGACAAGGTCTTCAACGCCACCAAGCAGGCGCTGGCCGATCCTGCCGTGCGCAAGCGCGTGGAAGACACCGGTTCGCTCATCGTGGGCAACACGCCGGCTGAGTTCACCGCCCAGATCAAGGCCGAGTTCGACGTCTACAAGGAAGTGGTCGTCAAGCAGAAGCTCAAGCTGGAATGACCGACCGGGAGGCCCTGGCCGCGGGCAGCGAAGGCCTGGCCGGGGCCTTTGTCGACAGCCTCTGGCTCGAAGAGGGCCTCTCGCGCAACACGCTGGACGCCTACCGCCGCGATCTGGTCCTTCTGGGCCAGTGGCTGGCGGAGCAAGGCAAACAACTCCCCGAGACCACCGAGGCCGATCTCAACGCCTATTTCAGCGCGCGCCACACCCAGACGCGCGCCACCACCGCCAACCGTCGGCTCACGGTGTTCAAGCGCTACTTCCGCTGGGCGCTGCGCGAGCGCCAGATCACCGCAGACCCCACGCTTCGTCTTTCACCCGCGCGCCAGCCGCTGCGCGTGCCCAAGACCTTGTCCGAAGCGCAGGTGGAAGCGCTGCTGAACGCACCCGACACCGGCACGCCGCTTGGCCTGCGCGATCGCTGCATGCTCGAACTGATCTACGCCAGCGGCCTGCGCGTGAGCGAACTCGTCACGCTCAAGACCTGGCATGTGGGCATGAACGAACACGTGCTGCGCATCACCGGCAAGGGCAACAAGGAACGGCTGGTGCCCTTTGGCCAGGTGGCCGGGCAGTGGCTTCAGCGCTATCTGGCGCAGGGCAGGGGAGAGATCCTCGGGGGGTTGCAGAGCGAGGACCTCTTCGTCACCGCGCGCGGATCGCGTGCGGGCGAGGCCATGACACGTGCGATGTTCTGGCAACTGGTGAAGAAGTACGCCGCGCAGGCCGGCATCACGTCGCCGCTCTCACCGCACACCCTGCGCCACGCCTTCGCCACGCACCTGCTGAACCACGGTGCGGACTTGCGCGCGGTGCAGATGCTGCTGGGTCATGCGGACATCTCCACCACCACGATCTACACGCACGTGGCGCGTGAACGCCTCAAGAACATCGTGGCGCAGCACCATCCAAGGGGCTGAGCGAAGGTCAAGGCCCCAAGGTCGATCGGCGTGAGCTCTACTTCTTGGCCGGGCCCCACAGCTGCTCCAGCCGCGCATCGCGCCCGCAGCTCGCCCGGTAGTACGCATAACGCACCGGGTTCTTCTTGTAGTAGTCCTGGTGGTAGCCCTCGGCCACATAGAACGGACCGGCCGCCACGATCTCGGTGACGATAGGTTCCTTGAACGGCTTGGATTTTTCCAGTGCTGCCAGTGACTTCTTCGCCACCGCCATCTGCGACGCATCGTGCGTGAAGATCGCGGTGCGGTACGGGTTGCCGGCGTCGCAGAACTGGCGGTCCTTCGTGGTCGGGTCGATGGTGCGCCAGAATTTTTCCACCAGCGACTCGTAGCTGACCTTGGCAGGGTCGAACACGATCTCCACCGCTTCCGCGTGGCCCGTGTTGCTGCTCGAGACCTGCTGGTAAGTGGGGTTGGCCACGTTGCCGCCGATGTAGCCGGAGGTGGTGGAGATCACGCCGGGCACCTTGTCGAAATCGGCTTCCACGCACCAGAAACAGCCACCCGCGAAGGTGGCCTTGGCCGTGGCGGCCTGCGCATGGGCCGGCGACGCCAGCAGCCAGACCAGGGGCAGCAGGGCCGCTGCGAGCCAGCGATGCGCCTTCATGCGGCCGCCGGCGCAAAACGCAGCGCCACCCCGTTGTTGCAGTAGCGCTTGCCACTGGGCTTGGGGCCGTCGTTGAACACGTGACCCTGGTGGCCATCGCAGCGCACGCAGTGGTATTCGGTGCGCGGCAGGATCATCTTGTAGTCCGTCTTGGTGCCCAGCGCGTTGGGCAGCGGCGTGTGAAAGCTCGGCCAGCCGGTGCCGCTCTCGTACTTTGTGTCCGACGAGAACAGCGGCAGGTCGCAGCCCGCGCAGTGGTAGGTGCCCTTGCGCTTCTCGGCGTTCAGCGGGCTGGTGCCCGGGCGCTCGGTGCCTTCCTCGCGCAACACGTCGAACTGCGCCGGGCTCAGGCGCTTTTTCCATTCGGCGTCCGAGAGTTTCCAGGGGTCGGTCGCAGCCAGCGCGCTGGCCACGGGGGCGGCGGCCTGGGAGCCCAGGCCGAGGAGCGAAAGCAGTTTCATGGTGTGGCGGCGGTTCATGGTGGGCGGAGTTTTCATGAGGGTGAGTCGGGCCAGTCGGCGAAACCTTACAGCGGCTTGAGCACCATGGCCACCACCAGCCCGCTGGGGGTGACGGTGATGGCGCCGGGCTGCATGCCCATCTTGTCCAGCGGGGCCAGGTCCTTGGGCTCCAGGCGGTGCAGCACCACCTCCTTCAGCAATTCATCGCCCAGCGTGGGCGCGTAGGTGTTGAGCAGCGCCACCACGCTCGGTTGCAGGCTGGGGAAGTTCAGCCTGGAGAGGCGCAACTGGTGCGCGCGCAAGGTGCGGTCGCTCGCCTCGTAGCGCAGGCCAAAGTCCACCTCGAAGCTGCCCTGGTGGCTGCGGTTCAGCGCCGGGCCGGCCGCTTGCACGGGCATTTCGGCCCGCAGGCGGTTGTCGGCCGGCAGCATCGTGAGCTTGGGCGTCTGCACCTCCAGGTTCAGCAGACCCTGCACCGGGTACTGCCGGGGAAACCGCTGCCCGATGGCTTCCTGCATTTGCGCCGTGGATACGCGGTAGCCGGCCGGCTGGGCGTTGGGTGGGTCGGCTTCTGACGCCAGCAGCAGGCCCGGAGCCAGGGACAGCACGGCCCCGAAACCCAGGGTGTGGATGAGGAGAGTTCTGCGTTGCATGGCCGGTTGGACGGGTTTTGGCGCCGCAGGTTCTGCCCCAGGCGTCTCTATTTGTAGAAAGGCTTCACCGTGCCCTTGAGTTTGATGGTGAGCGGATTGCCCTTTCGGTCCAGCGTCTTGCCGGCGGGCACCTTGACCCAGCCTTCACTCACGCAGTATTCCGTCACATCGAAACGCTCCTTGCCATTGAAGCGGATGCCGATGTCGTGTTCGAACACTTCGGCCACATGGTGCGGGCTTCGCGGGTCGATGGCCAGGTGGTCGGGCAGCGGGGGCTGGTTGGGCGTGGATGGTGTGGTGGCGTCGCTCATGGCTGGCATTGTCCTTCAGTTGATCAGCGCTCAGCCACCGAGCCCGGCAAACACGTTCTGCACATCTTCGTTCGCGTCCAGCGCGGCCAGGAACGCTTCCACTTCTTCCAGATGCTCTGCGCTCAAGCTGCCGGGGTCCACCGGGTTCTTCGGCTTGTAGCCCAGCTTGGACGACAACACCGTGAAGCCCTGCGCCGGCAGCGCGCGGCTCACCAGGTCCAGATCCGTCGGGTCGGTGAGAAACACGGTGGTGCCTTCATCGTCGCCAGGGTACAAGTCCTGCGCGCCGGCCTCGATGGCCGCCACTTCGGCGTCGGCGCCCGGGGTCGACGGTTCCGCTTCGATCATGCCCACGTGGTCAAAGTCCCACGACACCGAGCCCGACGTGCCCAACTGCCCCTTGCGGAACAGCACCCGCATGTCGGAAGCCGCGCGGTTCACGTTGTCGGTGAGGCATTCCACCATCACCGGCACACGGTGCGGCGCAAAGCCTTCGTAGATCACGTGCTCGAAGTTCACCGTCTCGCCCGTGAGGCCCGCGCCCTTCTTGATGGCGCGGTCCAGCGTGTCCTTGGGCATGGAGACCTTGCGCGCCTGCTCCACCACCAGCCGCAGGCGCGCATTGGCGGCGGGGTCGGCCCCGTGGCGCGCCGCGATCATGATGTCCTTGGCCAGTTTGCCGAACAGCCGGCCCTTGGCGTTCGCCGCCAGGTCCTTGTGCTTGGCTTTCCATTGCGCGCCCATGTTGTGTTCCTTTGTGATCTGCTCTTTCGGGGCCGCAAGCATAGCGCTAGGATGCGGCCTTTCAACGTTTGGACACCCGCAGGAGACCGCGCATGGACACCATGGAATTGCACCGAGGCCGCCTCATCGACCACATCCAGCTGGTCGTGAAGGACCTCCCGGCCAGCCGCACCTTCTACACCGCCGTCTTCAAGGTGCTCGGCATCCCGCTGGGCGGCAGTGGCGATGACTATTTCTGGGCCGACGAACTCTACATCTCCACCGCCAGCAGCGAAGCCGCCCATGGCCACCTGACAGGCCGGCACCACCTGGCTTTTCAGGCCAGAGACAAAGCCATGGTCGATGCATTTCACCAGGCCGCCCTGGCCGCCGGTGGCCGGGACAACGGCGCACCCGGCATCCGCAAATACCACCCCGGTTACTACGCCGCCTTCGTCATCGACCCCGATGGCAACAACATCGAAGCCGTGTACCACGGCGAGGCCAACCGCAGCGCGCCTTCCGTGAAGGTGACCTTCTGAAGAACGCGCGGCCGTCGGTCAGTCGGGGACGCGGGCAAAACCCAGCAGCGTGTCCATGCTGCGCAGCACGTAGCTGAAGCGGCGCACGCGCGCGGGAAAGCCGCCCTTGTTGCCCTCGATGGTGTAGAGCATGCCGCCGGCTGTGGACTCCACCACCAGCCCCACATGGCCTTGCCAGCCGTCGATGGCGCCGCGCCGCCACACCACGATGTCGCCCGGCTGCGGTGGCTCTGCGCGGTGGTCGTACACCCAGCCGCGCGCGCGGCAGCGCTTGAGCACGTCGCGCGCGCCCAGGCTGTAGCCGTAGGGACAACCGGCGGGGTGCTGGTCGTAGCACCAACTCACGAAGGCGGCGCACCAGTCGGCCGGTGGATCGATGATGCCGTTGAGGTACTTGCGCACATAGGGGCCCGAATTGTTGGCCCCCACCTCGGTGGCCCCGGCCGCCATCTCGGCCATCGCCACCTTCAGCGCGGCGCGCCCGCGCGCCGAACCACCCGAGGGCAAGCGCTGCGGCAGCGGCGCATCGGCCGCGACCACGTTGACCCGGGGATGCGTCAGCGCCCACCAGGTCACCGGGCCCACGATGCCATCCACCTTGAGCGGCAAGCCCCGCTCGTCCAGGTTCTGCGACTGGAACCCCATCACCGCGGTCTTGACCCTGGCGTCAAAAATGTCGGTGGCCTTGGCCAGATAACCCCGTTGCACGAGCAGCGCGGTCAACTCTTTCACGTCCTTGCCGCGCTTGCCCAGTTTCAGCACGCTGTTCATGGTGAACCTCCGTTTCGCGGTGGCACGCCACGGCGCCACCCCAGCTTTGTACGCCGCCCGCTGCCCGACAACATCCCATCAATTGATGATGCGGCTTCAGCCCAGATAAAAATCCATCGGGATCAACTCCACCCCCCACCCGCCTTCTTCACCCAGCAAAGCCGCCGGGTGCATGGCAGCGAGGCGCAGGGCTTCTTCGCGGCTGTCCGCCTCGATGATGAAGAGCCCGCCCACCATTTCCTTGCTCTCGGTGTAGGGCCCGTCGGAGATCTTGGTCTTGCCGCCGCGCGGGCGCAGCGTCATCCAGTCCTTGGGCTCGGTGAGCGACGCAGCCACCAGCACCTTGCCGGTGGCCCGCATCTTCTCGTCCAGCGGCGGGCACTGGCTCACCAACGCTTCCACATCGGCTGGCGCCATGGCGGCGAATTTCTCGGGGTTGTAATAGGCAAGGCCCAGGTACTTCATGGCGAACTCCTTTTTTCGGTGGATGATGCCGTCACGACGAGGCACACGATCAAGAATCGACCAAAGCGGGAGAAGAACACCATGGGAATCCTGACCTTCAGCATCAACGTCACGCTGGACGGCTGCGTTGACCACCAGGAAGGCATCGCCGACGACGAGACGCACGCCTTCTTCACCCACCTCATGGACGAAGCCGGGGCGATGCTGTGGGGGCGCGTCACCTACGAGATGATGGAAGCCCACTGGCCGGCGGTTGCCCGCGGCGACGTAGAGGCCCCGCCGGCCCTGCGCGATTGGGCGGTGAAGCTGCAAGCCAAGCCGAAGTATGTGGTGTCTTCGACGCGCACGCACTTCCCCTGGACCCACAGCCACCACCTCACCGGCGACCTGCGCACGGCCGTCCAGCAGCTCAAGGACGCGACGCCGGACGGTGTGCTGCTGGGCAGCGGCCAGCTCGCGACCGAGCTGGACCGCATGGACCTGATCGACGAATACCGGTTGCTCGTCCACCCGAGGATCGCCGGCCGCGGTCCAAGACTGTACGAAGGCGGTCTGCCCAGCACGCGTCGGCTGGACTTGATCTCGGCGAAGCCATTGCGCTGCGGCGCGGTGGCCATGCACTATCGGCGCGCTCGCTGACCCACCCATGCCCATTCGCCGCCTGACCCCCGAAGATGCGCCCGCTTACCGCGAGGTGCGCTTGCGAGCACTGCGCGAGCACCCGGACGCGTTCACCTCCGACTGGGCAGACGCGAACGCGCGCCCGCTCGAAGACTCGCGCCAGCGCCTGGCTTCAGCCTTCGTGCCGTTCTGGGGTGCGTTCGACGAACACGGGGCGCTGGTCGGCATGGTGGGGCTGGAATGCGCGGCGCGCGCCAAGCAGAAGCACAAGGGCACGGTGGTGGCGATGTACGTGGCGCGGGAAGCGGCTGGGCGCGGCCTGGGGCGTGAACTGCTTCGTGCGCTGGTGCTGCATGCGCCCACCCTGGGCCTCACCGACCTGGTGCTCACCGTCACCGAAGGCAACGCGTCCGCCATCCGGCTGTATCAGGAAGCGGGCTTCGTCTCCTTCGGCGCCGAGCCGCGCGCCATCCTGGTTGACGGGCACCTGCATGGCAAGGTGCACATGCACCTCACGTTGACTTGAAGTCTGCTTGCCCGCGCCCATTCCGCGGGCAACCGCCGCCGCAATTCTTCCTCCCCACTGAACGTGATCTGCAGCTTCTGTGTGGAGCCGAATGCCGACGCGTTGACCTGACCTCTGCAAGGGAAATGAGGCAAGGTACTGGTGGGAGCACAGGGGTATGGAGACTGATAGATTCCGGGGTCATTCCAGGGGGAGACAGGAACACATTTATGCGTTTGATACACGAGCCCCATGACACGAGACATTGCCCAAATTGCTCTTCTCCACTCGCTGCCCCCTCTGCCGACACGTGCCCAACTTGCGATGCCTTGATGGCTGTTCAGCTTGGAATGCATCCAGTAGGGAGTCGTCCTCGTCGATACACGAGCTCCTTGTGGCTATACGCAGTTGGCGGGCCGCTCATCCTCGTTTCTTTGGTTCTGCTGGTGTTTGCTGCAAAACTTGGTTCTGACGGCGGAGCCTTCATGGCAGTCCCAGCGATCGTGTATCTGGCTACTGGGGTTGCGGTCATCAACGCAAGCAGTCCTACGGGAAGAATGCTGTCGCTGCTCGTCTCGGCATTTCTTTTCTACCTGCTCGTCGTTCTCAATACCGCCTGCATTTTCTGCAAGTGAGTCGATGCAACTCGTGGGATCGACGAGTCGAATCCCACTGCATTCAGCCAATTTCATGCGGATGACGATCTTGAATGCTACGCGTACATGGGCGTGGTCAAAGAGTGTTGCGAGATAGATTCCCGGGCTTCAGCCAGACATCGGCCATCAATCAGGAAACAAATGCAACGCTATCTCTTCTACGTGGTCCTTTCCGTTGTCATTGCAGGGTGTTCAGGTGATCCGCACGCCGACTACGTTGGCGTCTGGCAATCCAGTGGAAATCCGCTCAAAACCGTTGAGATCGTGGTGAGCAGGGACAACTACGTCTTCCAGGATCTTCGCGCAACAACCTTCAGTGGGGAGAAGGAGGGTCCACGGGCCATGTCGAAACAGGGAACCCAGTTGACTCTCAACAACGGCCTAACCGATGTTCCGTTGGCACTGTCAGACGACAGGAACACTCTCATCATCAACGGTCTTGCTCTGCAACGAGTTCCTGAATCTGACGGGCAGCGCCTCAAACAGGACATCGAAGCGCAGCGATCAGAGCAACAAGTCGCGCTGAAACAATGTGAATCACTTCGTCTTGAGCTCGCTCAGAAGGAACGGGAGATCTTTGCTTCCTCCCATTCAGGCAAAGAGAAGCTGAGCCGCAGCGCCGCCTTGAAGGCTGATATTGCCCAACGGGCTTCCCCTTACCCAAGCTGCAAGGCTCTTCTGCACCTCTATTGAAGCCGTGGTCGGGAGTGGAGGCTGATCAGGTACGAGCACCGAACTCTGAGACGATCGTGAAAAAGTAGACAGACCGATTGGCAAACTGGCGCCGTTGGTCGATTCCATCGCCCGCACAGGCTACGCCAAACGAATACTTCGCGCAAAAGGAGGAAGACATGCTGCTCAAGACAGCCGACGACAAATCCAGACGACTTGCCTTGCTGGAAGACCTTCAACGTTCCACTCGCCTCGATGCCTTTCAAAAGAAGTGGCTGCGCGACGAACTCGTCAGGCTGCGAAAGGGCATCCAGGGAGAAACGGATTCGGCGTACTACCTGGACCAATACTTCAAGCACGGCGTCAACCACGTGGTGCTGCACGATCTGCGCTTCGTGGTCGATGGCGACGTGGCACAGATTGATCATCTGGTCATCAACCGTGCGTTCGGCATCTACCTCTTCGAAACCAAAAACTACTCGGGCAACCTCGTCATCAACGACCACGGCGAGTTCACTGCGCAGTACGACGAAATGCACTTCGGCATTCCGTCACCCATCGAGCAGAGCCAGCGGCATGCACGCATCCTCAATCGACTGCTGAAGAACCTGGGCATCGGCAACCGCATCGGCGGCGACATGACCTTCTTCCATGTGGTTCTGCTGCATCCCAACTCCATCATCAAGCGCCCTGCGGCCAAGACCTTCGACACCACCAACGTCATCAAGGCCGATCAGTTTCCATCGTGGCACCAGAAGTTCGTCGACAAGGAGGGCACGTTTGGCGAAACGCTGAAACTCATGGCCAACCTGCGGGGGCTCGACACCATTCAGGAGTGGGCACAGAAGCTGGTGCGCCAGCATCGCCCGGCCGATCTGCTGGCGCTGCCGGATTTCATGCAGCCCAAGCCAGCCATCGCGGTACCGGTGGCCAGCAATCCTGAACCGGAAAACGCCAAGCCCGAGAAAGCGAACACCACCGCCAAAAAACTGATCTGCAGCCATTGCGGCACCAAGATCACGTTTGCCGAAGGCAAGTTCTGCTGGAACAACACCAAGCGGTTTGGAGGTGAGCAATATTGTCGAGAGCACCAGAGTTTGAAGTGAGCAGTTCCGCTTCACCAAGGGCAAGAACGCCACCGACTCGGCCTTGATCATGGATGCCATGGAGCTGCTGCATGCGCGCAGCGTGGAAGGCTTCTGCATCGTGTCTTCGGACAGCGATTACACGGGGCTGGCTTCGCGCATTCAGGAAACGGGGTTGGCGGTGTATGGCTTTGGCCAGCGGGACACGGCGGCGTGTTTTGTGGCGGCGTGTGACGAATTCGTGTTTCTGGACGAGGAGGTCACGTCGTCCCCGCTGGCATGGAAGGCATAGCGATCGCCGGGCACGAACCGCTCGATCTCTGCTGATCAGTTCAAAGCGGCGGTCGCTGCCGGTGGATCCACCGTTGCACCGAGGGGCGCGCCCACTGCAGTCTGGCGTAGGCGGCCAGCTTGTCCGGCACCCCATCGCCGTTGAGCACCAGGCGGTTGATCATGAGCGCCAGGTCCACGTCTGCGATGCACCAGGCGCCGAACAGGTTGTCCTGGTGGGGGACCAGCAGCGCATCTGCTGCAGAGAAGAGCTTGTCTGCAGCCGCCTGCCCCTCGGGTGAAAGAGGAGGTTTGGTTGCGCCATAGAACATCACCTCGGTGGAACGTTCCTGCCTAATGGCAAGCAGGTCGCTCCGAAGCCACGCCTGCACCTGACGCGCCCGCGCCCGGGCACGCGGCTCCACCGGGTAGAGCGGGGTGCCGACGAACACTTCGTCGATGTATTCCGCCATCGCGGAAGACTCGGACAGTGCGAATCCGTTGTGCACCAGGGTGGGCACGCGACGCGTCAGCGAGGCTGCTGCATAGCCCGGTTCGTGGTGGGCATTGGCGGACAGATCAACGGTCTTGATCTCGAACGGCAGTTCCTTTTCCTGCAATGCCACGAACGCCGACATCGCATACGGGCTCGCAAACTGGGCGTCGACATGAAGGATCAGTTCAGGGTGCTGCAAAGGGGGCTCCGTTGGGGCTGATGAGGCGATGGTAGCCAGGCGATCGCCCTGCGCGGCACCCATGACGAATTTCACGTGGCCGCAAGCAGGCCCGCTGCGTACATTCGCATGCGCTGTCTGCACGCACCGTTCGACGTGACAAGAGGAGCAGCTTCATGCTCAACCCGATCGAACGCTCCAACCAACTCCCTTTTCTTCAGCCTCCCATGAAACCTGTCCTCAAGCACATCTTCCTGCTGAAGCGCGAGTACGCGCAGTTGCCATTCTTCGACTTCCTGCGCGACGAGCGCATCCCGGCGCGCGACCGGCTCGCATTCTTCCCCTGCATGGCGTCCTTCATCATGAGTTTCGGCGACCTCAATCGCCTGGTGCTGCGCGAGGAGCCGACCGAGGACCCCTACCTCAAGATGATCAACGCCCACACCTACGAGGACGATCACCACTGGCCCTGGTACCTCGAGGACTACGCCAAGCTGGGTCACGACGGGACGCGGCAAGCGCCCGGGGAGACGCTGCGCTTTCTGTATAGCGACGCGACGATTCAGAACCGGCTGCTGGCGCATCGCTTGGCCCACCTGATCTGGGGCGCCGAGCCGGTGGTCCGCCTGGCCATCATCGAGGCGATCGAGGAAACCGGGAACGTGCTGTTCGAACTCACCTCGCGCATCGCCTCGCAGTACCAGAAGGACACTGGCGTCGAACTGCGCTATTGCGGCGAGTTCCACTTCAACCTGGAATCCGGCCACGCGATGAACAGCGATCACGCCGAACTGGCACTCATCGCCCTCGATGATGCGCAGCGGCGCGACGCGTTGGAGCGAGTAGACAAGGTCTATGCGTGGTTCACCGCGTGGACGCACGAGCTCCTGGCGTTTGCGCGGGCGGCGAAACCGCAAGCCGAAGTAGCCTGAACTGCGGCCGTATGGCAACTGGAGGCTGCGCAGCGGTAAGCGCCTGCCTTCTTCACTTTCTCACTTCTTCGCCTTCGCCACTTCTTCCGCCACCAGCGCAGCCAGTTGTTCAGGCCCGAAGCTGGGCAGGCTGCGGCCGTTCACGAAGAAGGTGGGCGTCTTGTTCACCTGCAGTGCGGTGAGGTCGTCCACGTCCTGTTGCAACACGGCCTGCATGACGGGTTTGCCGATGTCCTGACTGGCCTTGACGAGGTCCAGCCCGGCCTGCTCGGCCACCTTGAAAGCGGCCTCGATGTTGGGCTGGCCGTGGTCGGCCCAGGTGGGCTGCGCGGCCAGCACGGCTTCCAGCACCGTCTGGTACTTGCCCTGGATCCTGGCGGCTTCGAGCAGTTTCACCACGCGGTCCGAACCGTGATGGAAGGGCGCGTAGCGGATCACCAGGCGCACGTCCTCGGGGTAGCGTGCCAGCAGGTTCTTCACCAGGGGATAGAACGCGCGACAGGTCTCGCAGGCCGGGTCGAAGAACTCCACGATGGTGACGGGTGCGCCCTGCGGGCCGATGACGGGTGAGTGCATCCGCACCAGCCGGCTCTGCTCGGCCTTCACCTGCACGTCCTGTGTGGTCTGCACGCGCTTCTGGTAGGCATTCATGCCCAGGTAGAACAACAGGCCCAGCACGGCCAGGAGGCCGAGCACGGTGATTTTTCTGGCGTTCATGAACGGGTCTTTCTCAAATCGATGAAGAGCAGGATCGCGATGGCAATGAAGGCGGCGAGCGACAGCCAGGGGATCTGGACGCCGCCCAGAATCTCCAGGCTTTGTTCGCTGCACGAGGGGCCCGCGCCGCAGGGCACCCACCACTGCGGCACCCAGCCAGCGATCAGGGCAGAGTGGTAGCCGGCCATGCCCGCGCCTCCCAACGCCAGCGGCAGCGCATACACCGCGCCCCGCCGGTCTTCGGCAAAGGCGGCCATCCCCAGAATGAGCGCCAGCGGGAACATGAAGATGCGCTGGTACCAGCAAAGCAGACAGGGCGTCATGCCCATCACTTCACCGATGAACAGCGCGCCGAGCGTGGCGCCCAGTGCCACGGCCCAGGCGGCCAGCATCCACCACCAGTTCCGGTTCATGTGCGGGCGATCCGCCATTTGCTCAGTGAACGTGACCATGGTGGTCGTCTTTCGCTCCGCTCTCACCCAGCTCACCCCGTGCCTGCCGCAGCACGGTCCAGCCGCCGTGAAGGGCCAGTGCGGCCATCAGGCTCGCGACCAAAAGGTCGGGCCAGGCCGAGCCGGTGCCGAACACGCCGAGTGCGGCCATGAACACGGCCACGTTGCCGATGGCGTCGTTGCGCGAGCACAGCCACACGCTGCGCATGTTGGCATCGCCCTCGCGAAAGGCATACAGCATCCAGGCCACGGCCACGTTGGCCGTCAGCGCCATCAGCGCCACCACGCCCATGGTCATGGCCTGCGGCACGCCGCCGTGCCACACCGCCCACACCGCAGCCCCCAGCACATACAGGCCAAAGCCCATCATGCTGAAGGCCTTCAAAATGGCCGCGCGGGCCCGCCATGCCAGCGCAGAGGCCAGCACCGCGAGCGATACCGCGTAGTTCAACGCGTCTCCGGCAAAGTCCACCGCATCGGCCAGCAGAGAGAGTGAGCCGGCCTGCACACCCGCGCCGATCTCCACCAGGAACATGGCGGCGTTGACGATCAGCGCGATCCAGAGAATCTTCCGGTAGCGAGGCAGATTGACGATGGCTTCGGTCTTGGGGGCTTCGTGATCACAGCAATGGGCAGACATGGTTTCTTCCTTTCAATGCCTGCATTGGAAACCTTGAAGCCGCTACAGAGTCAACTGCTTTTTTCGTCCTGGATGGCGGCCGACCGCAGGCGAAGGGCGTTGCCGATCACCGACGCCGAGCTGAGGCTCATGGCCAGGGCCGCGATCATGGGCGATAGCAGCCAGCCCGTGAATGGGTACAGCAAGCCGGCGGCCAGCGGAATGCCCAGTGCGTTGTAGACGAATGCAAAGGCCAGGTTCTGCTTCATGTTGGCCACCGTGGCCACGGACAGCGCCCGGGCCGTGGCGATGCCGCGCAGATCGCCCTTCACCAGCGTCAACTGGGCGCTGTTCATGGCCACGTCGGTGCCGGTACCCATGGCAATGCCCACGTCGGCGCGGGCCAGGGCCGGCGCGTCGTTGATGCCGTCCCCCGCCATCGCCACCACGCGGCCCTCGGCCTGGAGCTTTTCCACCAGCCTGAGTTTGTCGGCAGGTTTCACTTCGCCATGCACCTCGTCGATGCCCAGGCGCTGGCCGACCGCGCGGGCGGTGGTCAGGCCGTCGCCCGTGGCCATCACCACGCGGATGCTGGCCTCGCGCAGCGACGCCAGGGCATCGGCCGTGGTGGCCTTGATCGGGTCGGACACCGCCAGCAAACCGGCGAGCACCGTGTCGACCGCCAGGTACATCACGCTCGCACCTTCAGAACGCAGTGCTTCCGCCTCGGTGGCCAACGGTGAAGCGTCCACACCGAGCTGCTGCATGAGCGCCGTATTGCCCAGCGCCAGCGCTTGCCCATCCACCTTGCCGCGCACGCCGATGCCTGATTCCGAGTCGAACTGCTCAGGCTTGTCGAGCGCGAGTCCCTGCTCGCGTGCGGCTGTCACGATGGCAGCGGCCAGCGGGTGCTCGCTGCCCTGATCCAGGCTGGCGGCCAGCCGCAAGACCTCGTCATCGGCAAATCTTCCCAGGCCAATGGCCCGCTCGAAAGTGGGCCGCCCTTCGGTGAGGGTTCCCGTCTTGTCCACAATGAGCGTGTCGACCTTGCGCAGGCTTTCGATGGCGGCAGCGTCGCGAAACAGCACCCCATGGCTGGCGCCGCGTCCGCTGGCCACCATGATCGACATGGGCGTGGCCAGCCCCAGCGCGCAAGGGCAGGCAATGATGAGCACCGCCACCGCGTTGATCAACGCATGGACCCAGCTTGGTTCGGGACCCATCAAGCCCCAAACGAAGAAGGTGAGCAGCGCCGCGACGACGACACCCACCACAAAGTAGCCCGCCACCTGATCGGCCATGCGCTGCATGGGCGCCCGCGAGCGCTGCGCCATGGCGACCATCTGCACGATCTGCGAGAGCACGGTGGCCGATCCCACATGCTCGGACTTCATCACCAATGCACCACTGGTGTTCAGCGTGGCGCCAATCAGCCTGTCACCCACGCGCTTGGTCACCGGCAGCGGCTCTCCGGTGAGCATGGACTCATCCACCGAACTGCTGCCTTCGACCACCGTGCCATCGGTGGGCACCTTCTCGCCTGGGCGCACGCGCAGCAGGTCGCCCACATGCACATGGGCCAGCGGCACGTCTTCTTCCTGACCGTCGGCCTTGATGCGCCGCGCGGTCTTGGGCGCCAGATCCAGCAGCGAACGGATGGCCGCCGAAGTCTGTGAGCGCGCCTTGAGTTCCAGCAGTTGCCCCAGCAAGGTGAGCGAGATGATCACCGCCGCCGCTTCGAAGTACACCGACACGCGCCCCATGGAGACAAACGACGCGGGGAACACCTGCGGCGCCACCGTCGCGACCACGCTGTAGACAAATGCGGACCCAGTCCCCAGGCTGATCAGCGTCCACATGTTGGGGCTGCGGTTCACCACCGACTCAACACCCCGCACAAAGAACGGCCAGCCTGCCCACAGCACCACCGGCACCGTGAGCACAAGTTCGATCCAGCTCTGGGTCGCCATCTCGAACCAGCCGAGCTTGTGGCCGAACATCGCCAGCACCGCGACGACCACCGTGAGCGGGAGCGTCCACCAGAAGCGACGCTGAAAATCCAGCAACTCGGGGTTCTCTGCCTCGTCCAGTGCGGGCATGACCGGCTCCAGCGACATCCCGCACTTGGGGCAGTTGCCAGGATGGTCCTGCCGGATTTCCGGGTGCATGGGGCAGGTGTAGACCGTGCCCTCCTGCGGAGGTGACGAAGGTGACGACGAGGGCACAGCCGGGTGTGCAGCGTGATTCATCGTGGATTTCTTCACTTGCTGGGAGGCGGCATGGTGCCACCCGGCATGCGCTGCATCATCATTTCCATCATGGTCTGCATCATGTCCATGCGCATCTCCATCATGCCCGCCCCGCCGTGCATGCCGCCCATTCCCTTCATGCCTTTCATCATGTCCATGCCTTCGTGCATGGACTTCATGTGGTCATCCATCAGGGCCTGTCGCTCGGCCAGCGTCTTGGCATTCATCATCTTGTCGCGCATGGCCTGCATGTCTCTCATCTGGTGGTGCATGGCTGCCGGTGCCCCGGAGGCTGACGCAGCCGCTTGATGCGCAGCGTGTCGTTCTGCGTGAGCGGCTGACATGGGTCCCGCTCCAGGTGCGTTCGGATTCGCGCACGCGGTCAGCAGGACAGCGGTGGAAAGCGTGAGGATGGTGTGGGTGGTTTTCATGAGGGCTCCTTGGGCGGCGGGTGGGGGAAGAGGCACATGGCAGGCAGACAGCGGATCCGCTTCAAGGCTAAGTCTGGCCGGCCTGGCTGCCTTGATGCAGGTCAAGGAAGCCCTGTTCTGCTCCGAGGGTGAATCGATGCATGGGTAGAAGCATGAGGCTTGCCATGATGGGAAGGTCAAGCCCCCCGGGGGGCGGCTCCGGCGAGCGCTGTTGCTGCAGGATTGCGCAGTTCGGCAGCTACATCGCCTCGGAAACCACCAAGTGGGCCGGCGTCATCC
>NZ_JBHYGM010000004.1:0-515603 GCF_051858985.1 Hydrogenophaga sp.
ATCGTGCCCACGTTCACGTGCGGCTTGGTCCGCTCAAATTTCTCTTTTGCCATTTGTCAGCTCCAAAATCAAAACTGCCGAAACACCAGAACACATGCGGATAACTGGTGCCCTTGGCGGGAATCGGACCCGCGACCTCTCCCTTACCAAGGGAGTGCTCTACCACTGAGCCACAAGGGCCAAGGCGCCCGGCAAGCCGGACGCCCTTGAAACTTCAAATCACTCACCGAACCAGGCAAGCCCGGCCATCAACAGACATGGAGCGGGAGACGGGAATCGAACCCGCGTCATCAGCTTGGAAGGCTGGGGTTCTACCATTGAACTACTCCCGCCTGAACAAACCAGTGCCACGCGGCACCAACCCATCCGGGCGCGACTTCCCATCGCTAACACATCACATCGACCGCTGGTGGAGGAGGCTGGATTCGAACCAGCGTACGCATAAGCGGGCAGATTTACAGTCTGCTGCCTTTAACCACTCGGCCACCCCTCCATAGCGCAGCCCGCGATTATGCCATGGATTTCACGCCTGGCTCCAGCACCCCTGAACGCCGGAGGTTCACCAGCGCACGGGTTCGGAACCCTGACTTGCCAGCCAGCCATTGGCCTGCCGGAAGTGGCCGCACCCGATAAAAGGCAACGGGCCGCGGCGGGCGGAGAGGGGCGATGGGTGGTTCGCCATCAGAACCCGGTGGCGGACCGGGTCGATCAGCGATGCCTTTTTCTGCGCGTGTGCGCCCCAGAGCAGGAACACCTTGGGCAGTTCCGATTGAGCACATTGGCGAATCAGCTCGTCAGTGAGCACTTCCCAACCGCGCATTGAGTGACTGGCAGGCCTATCGGCTTCCACGGTGAGGCTGGTGTTGAGCAGCAGGACGCCTTGCCGTGCCCAACGCACCAGCGAGCCATGGGCCGGCGGTGCGATGTCGAGATCGCGCTGGATCTCCGAGAAGATGTTGCGCAGGCTGGGCGGGGGCCGCACGCCGGGCGCCACCGAGAACGCCAGTCCTTCGGCCTGACCAGGGCCGTGGTACGGGTCCTGGCCCAGGATCACCACCCGCACTTCGTCGGGGGCAGTGAGTTCCAGCGCACGCAAGGGCTGAGGCGGGTAGATCACGGCCCCGGCTTCCAGGCGTTCCCCCAAATAGCGGGTCAGCGCGCGGCCGGGGGCCGAGTTCCGGAACGCAGCCACCAGGTCCGCCCAGCCGCTCTCGACCGGCCAGTCGGCCAGATCTGCCGAGCGAAGCCTGGCAGCTCCGCTCTCCATGCCCTCCAGGTCGGCTTGCACCGGCGGGGCCTCAGGCGAACAGTTCGGCCAGCGCCAGGCCGGGTTCGGGCGCTCGCATGAACGCCTCGCCAACCAAAAACGCATGGACGCCGGCCGCGCGCATGGCCTGCACGTCGTTGCGGCCCAGAATGCCGGATTCGGTGATCAACAAACGGTCGGCGGGCACGTCGGGCAGCATGTCCAGCGTCGTCTGCAGCGTGACCTCGAAGGTGCGCAGGTTTCGGTTGTTGATGCCCACCAGCGGCGTCTTGAGCTTGAGGGCACGCTGAAGTTCGGCTCGGTCGTGCACCTCCACCAGCACCGCCATGTTCAGTTCCATCGCCAGCGATTCGAGCTCGGCCATGCGCGCATCGTCCAGACAGGCGGCAATCAGCAGGATGGCATCGGCGCCCATGGATCGCGCCTCATACACCTGGTAGGGATCGACCATGAAGTCCTTGCGCAGCACCGGCAGATCGCAACTGGCGCGGGCCTGCTTGAGGAAATCGGCGCTGCCCTGGAAGAACTGCCGGTCGGTGAGCACCGACAGGCAGGCCGCGCTCACCACGCCATCCCCCTCGGCATAACTCTGCGCGATGTCGGCCGGGATGAATTCTTCGCGCAGCACGCCCTTGCTGGGACTGGCCTTTTTCACTTCAGCGATCACGGCCGCCTGGCCGGCGGCGATCTTGTCGCGCAGCGCGCCTTCGAAATCGCGCGTGAGCACGCGGCTCTCGGCGTCGAAACGCACCACGTCCAGCGGCTTCTTGCGCTGCGCGGCGGCGATTTCCTCGTGTTTGACAGCCACGATCTTCTGCAGGATGTCGCTCATGGCGTCTTCCGGTCAGGCCGCGAAGGCCTTGAGTTGTTCGAGCTTGGCCAGCGCCGCGCCGGAGGCCAGCGTGCGGCGCGCGAGCTCGATGCCCGCGCCCATGTCGGGCACCACGTTGGCCGCATACAGCGCCACCCCCGCGTTGAGTGCCACGATTTCGCTGGCGGCCTTGAACGACGGGTCGTCGTTCGCTTTCAACACGCCCATGAGCATCTGCCGCGAAGCTTCGGGCGTCTCCACGCGCAGCGCGCGGCTGCTGGCCATGGTGATGCCGAAATCCTCGGGGTGGATCTCGTACTCGGTGATCTCGCCGTTCCTGAGTTCACCCACCAGCGTGGCCGCACCGAGCGAGACCTCGTCCATGCCGTCGCGGCCATACACCACCACGGCGTGCTCGGCGCCCAGCCGCTGCAGCGCGCGCACCTGGATGCCGACCAGATCGGGATGGAACACGCCCATGAGGATGTTGGGCGCGGAAGCCGGGTTGGTCAGCGGACCCAGGATGTTGAAGATGGTCTTCATCCCGAGCTCGCGGCGCACCGGCGCCACGTTCTTCATGGCGGGGTGGTGATTGGGCGCGAACATGAAGCCCACACCCACCTGCTCGATGCAGCGCGCAATGGCTTCGGGCGGCAGGTTGATGTTCACGCCCAGGCTCTCGAGCACGTCGGCACTGCCGCTCTTGCTGGACACGCTGCGCCCGCCGTGCTTGCTCACGCGCGCCCCGGCCGCGGCCGCCACGAACATGGAGCAGGTGGAGATGTTGAAGGTGTGCGATCCGTCACCGCCGGTGCCGACGATGTCGACCAGGTGCGTCTTGTCGGCCACATGCACCTTGGTGGAGAACTCGCGCATCACCTGCGCGGCGGCGGTGATCTCGCCGATGGTCTCCTTCTTCACGCGCAGACCGGTGATGAACGCCGCCATCATGACCTGCGACATCTCACCGCTCATGATGAGGCGCATGAGGTGCAGCATCTCGTCGTGGAAGATTTCGCGGTGTTCGATCGTGCGCTGCAGGGCTTCCTGCGGCGTGATCTTGTGGACCTGGACTTGCGCTTGGGGCATGGTGTCTCCGATTCTCATGGCTGGGCGGGATTGTCGGTCATGGCCAGTTTCACGCCGAAGCCGATGAAGAGCGCTCCTGCGGCGCGGTCGAGCCAGCGCATGCCGCGTTGCACCACCTCCACGCGGCGCGCAAACCAAGCCGCAAGCCAGGCGTAGCCGAAGTTGATGGGCAGCGAATTGAGGTTGAAGATCAGCCCCAGCATCAGAAAGACAAGCGCCTTGTTGGCGGCATCGGGTGCGATGAACTGCGGCACGAAAGCGAGAAAGAACAGCGCCACCTTGGGATTGAGCACGTTGGTGAGAAAGCCCCGTCGGTACACGCGCCACAGACTCAGCCCGGACGATGCGCCCTCCGCGGGGATCACCAGGGGCGCCGCCCTGGCGAGCAGCATGCGCACGCCCATCCACACCAGGTAGGCCGCACCCATCCACTTGAGCACCGTGAAGGCAGCGGCTGAGGTCGTGAGCAGCGCGCTGACACCGACGGCGGCCGCGAACACGTGCACGAAGCAGCCGCTCACGATGCCCAGCGCCGCGACGATGCCGGCACGGGCGCCGCTTCGGAGCGCGTTCGAGACGATGTAGAGCACATCCGGGCCAGGCGTGAGGTTGAGCAGCCATCCGGCCGCGATGAAGAGCAGGAGTTGCGGCAGGTCGGGCATGTCGAAGCTCCCGCGTCAGTACACGGCTGTGCCGCCCGTCCGGGTGGCGAGGGCGGAACCGCCCTGGGCAAAGAAGGCCCTCACGCTCGCAAGGGCGCGGTCGATGCCTGCCGTGTCCACATCGAGGTGCGTGACGAAGCGCAGACCGATCAGGCCCGTGGCAAGGACGCCATCGCGCTCCAGGTGCGCCAGCAGATCGGGTCCACGCCCGTTCGCCACATCCACGAAGACGATGTTGGTCTGTGCCGAACGCACGCTCAGGCCTTCAATGCCCGCGAGTCCCTGGGCCAGCCGCTGCGCGAGCGCGTGGTCGTCGGCCAGACGGGTCACATGGTGGTCCAGCGCGTGGTGCGCCGCGGCGGCCAGCAGGCCCGACTGGCGCAGACCGCCACCGAGCATCTTGCGCCAGCGGAGGGCGCGGCGGATCAGGTCTTTCGAGCCGCACAAGGCCGAGCCCACGGGCGCGCCCAGGCCCTTGCTGAAACACACCGAGACGCTGTCGAACCGGTCCACGATGCCGCGCACCGCTGCGTACGGGTCGCCACCGGCGGCCACAGCGGCATTGAACACACGCGCGCCGTCCAGATGCACGGCCAGGCCGTGTTCCCGCGCCAGCGCTGTGGCCTGGTCGAGGTATTCGGCCGTCATGGGATGGCCGTTCCAGGTGTTTTCCAGGCACAGCAGGCGCGTGCGCGCGAAGTGGGGGTCGTCGGGCTTGATGGCGGCGGCGATGTCGGCCAGCGCCATCTGCCCTGCGGCGTTCTGCACCAGCGGCTGGGGCTGGATGCTGCCGAGCACCGCCGCGCCGCCACCTTCGTAGCGGTAGGTGTGCGCGTTCTGGCCCACGATGTACTCATCGCCGCGCTCGCAGTGCGACAGCATCGCGCACAGGTTGCTCTGTGTACCGCTGGCCATGAAGAGCGCAGCCTCCTTGCCGGTGATGGCGGCGACGCGAGCCTGAAGCGCGTGCACACTCGGGTCGTCGCCAAACACATCGTCGCCCAGTGGCGCAGCCATCATGGCCTGGCGCATGGCCGGCGTGGGTTGCGTGACAGTGTCACTTCTCAAATCGACCTTGTTCATGCTTGCTCCAGAAAGTTCTTGAGCATCGCGTGTCCATGCTCGGTGAGGATGCTCTCGGGGTGGAACTGCACGCCCTCGACGGCGAGCGTCTTGTGTTTCACCCCCATGATCTCGCCGTCGGGTGTCCACGCCGTGACCTCCAGGCAATCGGGGCAGTTCGCGCGTTCGATGGCGAGCGAGTGGTAGCGGTTGACCGTGAACTGCTCGGGCAGATGGGCAAACACGCCTTGCCGCGTGGTCGTGATCACGCTGGTCTTGCCGTGCATGAGTTCCTGCGCCCGCACGATCTGGCCGCCGAATGCCGCGCCAATGCTCTGGTGTCCGAGACAGACCCCGAGGATGGGCAGCTGGCCGGCAAAGTGCTGGATCGCGGGCACCGAAATTCCCGCCTCCGCCGGCGAGCAGGGGCCCGGCGAAATCACCAGGCGATCCATCCGCCCTTCGTCAAGCCGCACCTGCAGTTCGGCCACCGTGACCTCGTCGTTGCGCAACACCGTCACGTCGGCGCCGAGTTCGCCCAGGTACTGCACGATGTTGAAGGTGAAGCTGTCGTAGTTGTCCACCATGAGGACTTGCAGCGGCTTGCTCATTCCAGGCCCTCCTCGACCAGTTCGGCCGCGCGCAGCAGCGCGCGCGCCTTGTGCTCGGTTTCCCTCCACTCCATCTCCGGCACCGAATCCGCCACCACGCCGGCGGCGGCCTGCACGTACAGCGTCTGGTCCTTGATGATGCCGGTGCGGATCGCGATGGCCACGTCCATGTCGCCGGCGTAGCTGAGGTAACCGCAGGCGCCACCGTAGATGCCGCGCTTGGTGGGTTCTAGCTGGTCGATCACTTCCATGGCGTGCACCTTGGGCGCGCCGGTGAGCGTGCCGGCGGGGAAGGTGGCCTTGAGCACGTCCATGCTGGTCATGCCATCCACCAGCATGCCTTCGACGTTGCTGACGATGTGCATCACGTGGCTGTAGCGCTCCACCGCAAAGGCTTCGGTCACCTTCACCGTGCCGATCTTCGCGATGCGCCCGATGTCGTTGCGCGCGAGGTCGATGAGCATGACGTGCTCGGCGCGTTCCTTCGGGTCGTTGACGAGCTCCTGTTCGATGACTTTGTCCTGCTCCGGCGTGGCGCCGCGCGGCCGCGTCCCGGCCAGCGGGCGGATCGTCACCTTGGTGCCCTCTGCCGTGTTTTCCTGACGCACCAGGATCTCAGGCGATGCACCCACCACGTGGAAATCCCCGAAGTGGTAGTAATACATGTAGGGCGAGGGGTTGAGCGAGCGCAGCGCGCGGTAGAGCGACAACGGCGACTCGGTGTAGCGCTTCTTGATGCGCTGGCCCACCTGAACCTGCATGAACTCTCCCGCGGCGATGAGCTCTTTCGCGCGATCCACGGCGGCGAGGTAGTCGGCCTTGGCGAAATCGCGCTCCGCAGGGTAGCCCTGCGTGGGCTTGACCACCGGCGCGCTCACGGAATATTTCAACGCCTCGCGCAGTTCGCGCAGGCGCTTCTTGGCGTTGGCGTACGCCTCAGGCTGCGCCGGGTCGGCGTAGACGATGAGGTAGAGCTTGCCGGAGAGGTTGTCGATCACCGCCAGCTCCTCGCACTGCAGCAGCAGGATGTCGGGGCAACCCAGCGTGTCGGGGGGGCAGGTGTCCTGCAGCTTTTTCTCGATGTGGCGCACGGCGTCGTAGCCAAAGTAGCCGGCCAGTCCACCGCAGAAGCGCGGGAGGCCCGGGCGCAGCGCCACCTTGAAGCGCTTCTGGTAGGCGGCGATGAAGTCCAGCGGGTTGCCCTGGTGGGTTTCCAGCACGCTGCCATCGCGCACGACCTCGGTCTTCGCGTCGGCACCGAAACCCGAGGCGCGCAACAGCGTGCGCGCGGGCAGGCCAATGAAGCTGTAGCGCCCGAAACGCTCGCCGCCCACCACGGATTCGAGGAGGAAGCTGTGCTTGCCGTCGCCGCGTCCGTGCGCCAGCTTGAGGTACAGGGAGAGCGGGGTTTCCAGGTCCGCGAAGGCCTCGGCCATCAG
Organism: Hydrogenophaga sp.; assembly: GCF_051858985.1. GTDB lineage: Bacteria > Pseudomonadota > Gammaproteobacteria > Burkholderiales > Burkholderiaceae_C > Hydrogenophaga. The sequence continues at coordinate 6,942 of NZ_JBHYGM010000004.1, forward strand.
CGGTATGCGGTTGTAGCCTTGCTGGGTCAGGCTCTTGAATTCCAGTTCGGTGATCATGTTCAGTTCTTCCATCGGCCACACCCCGGGTCGATCGACGTGTCGGGTGAGGCTGGGGTCCATGCCATCCGGTCAGGCGCGCTGCCGGGCGAGAGGTGGGGGTGCGGCAGCCGGTTCGCTGCGACAACCCCGGGGAGGGTGCACGTTACGCTGGCTTGCGCCAGGGCCAGGCTCCCCGGCCATTGCGGCTCGGCAGACCACCTGAGAAGGTTGTGCATGGGTTGAACATGGTGGGGCAGTGTAGCAAACGCGTCACCGCATGTGTCCCAAATCACGGCGCACGGGCTGCGCTGTCGCCAAAGGGTCTTGCACGCGCAGGCGCCGCCTGAAAATAGCACGGCTGTTCTTTTCGGGCCCCAATGCCCCTCATCGCGGAGACCCTGCATCCATGAGACTCAAGCTCTTCATCTGCGCCACCGCACTCTGGTTGCCCACCCTGGCCATGAGCGCCACCGTGGACGTGTCGGGCGTCAAGCTCGAAGACCGCATCACCGTGGCCGACAAGCCGCTGGTGCTCAATGGCGCCGGCGTGCGCTACAAGGCTGTGTTCAAGGTGTACACCGCAGCGCTCTACCTGAGCCAGAAGGCGGATTCACCGGAGGCGGTGCTCGCGGCGCCCGGTCCCAAGCGCCTGACGATCACCATGCTGCGCGACATCGATTCGGCCGAACTGGGCAAGCTGTTCTCGCGCGGCATGGAAGACAACATGGAGCGCGCGGCCTTCTCCAGGCTGATCCCGGGCGTGCTGCGCATGAGCCAGATCTTCAGCAACCACAAGAAGCTCATGGCCGGCGAGACCTTCCTGGTCGACTGGATTCCCGGCACCGGCACGCTGATCACGGTCAAGGGCAAGGTCGAGGGCGAGCCCTTCAAGGAGCCCGAGTTCTACGACGCGCTCATGCGCATCTGGCTCGGACCCAAACCGGCGGACTGGATGCTCAAGGATGCGTTGCTAGGAAAGGTGAAGTAATTCCTCGAGCGAACCGATCAGCCGGTCGTGCGGCGCCTGCGCAATCGGCTCGCCGTGGTTGTAGCCGTAGGTGACCAGCACCACCGGGCACCCCGCGGCCCGCGCGGCGATGCCGTCGTTCTGCGAGTCACCCACCATCAGCGTGTGCGAGGGCGGCGTGCCCAGAGCCTCGCAGGTTTTCAGCAGGGGCAAGGGGTCGGGCTTCGTGCGTTCGAAACTGTCGCCGCCGAACACCTGGGCAAAGAAGCTGTCCAGCCCCTTGGCCTGCAGCAGCGGGCGGGCAAAACCGATCGGCTTGTTGGTCAGGCAGGCGAGTGGCAGGCCACGCTCGCGCAGCGCAGTGAGGCCTTCGACCACGCCGGGGTAGACCGCGCTGTGTTGGCCGTTGATGGCGAGGTAGTTCGCCTGGTAGCGCTTCCAGGCTTCGGCCTGCAACGCCCCGGCCTCTGCAGTGTCGAGACCGCCGTGCACCAGCGCCGAGCGAATGAGGTGGGCAGAGCCCTTGCCCACCATGCGCTCGATGTCGGCGCGGCCGACCTCGGGGCGCCCCAGGTCCTTCAACGACTGATTCAGCGCGACATCGAAATCGCCCAGCGTGTCCACCATCGTGCCGTCCAGGTCCACGATCGCGGCACGGATGTTCTGCATCACGCGAGCGCTGCCCGCATCTGGTCGATCACGGCCTTGTAGTCCGGCTTGCCAAAGATCGCACTGCCAGCCACGAAGGTGTCGGCGCCGGCATCGGCCACCCGGCGGATGTTGTCGGGCTTGATGCCGCCGTCCACCTCCAGGCGGATGTCCTTGCCGCTGGCCTCGATGCGCCGGCGCGCGTCCTCGATCTTGCGCAGGGCCGAGTCGATGAAGCTCTGCCCGCCGAAACCGGGGTTGACGCTCATGATGAGGATGAGGTCGATGTCGTCGATCAGCCAGTCCAGCACGTCCAGCGGCTGGGCGGGGTTGAAGGTGAGGCCGGCCTGGGCGCCCTTGGCCTTGATGGCCTGCACGCTGCGGTGCACGTGGGCGCTCGCATCGGGATGGAAGCTCACCAGGTCCGCGCCCGCGTCGATGAAAGCGCCGGCCAGCGCGTCCACCGGCTGGATCATCAGGTGCACGTCGATCGGCACCGGCGTTCCGTCGGCCTTTTTCGCGTGCGGCTTGAGCGCCTGGCAGATCATCGGACCGAAGGTGAGGTTGGGCACGTAGTGGTTGTCCATCACGTCGAAATGGATCCAGTCGGAACCGGCGGCGATGACGTTCTTCACCTCCTCGCCCAGGCGGGCAAAGTCGGCGGACAGGATGGACGGGGCGATTCGGTACGTCATGGTCGGTGGCCGGCTGGAGATGAGGGGACCGTATTCTCGCAGGCACCGAGGGGCTTCAGGGTGCCGGGGTAACATGCCGGCCATGCCCCGATACCTGTTCACCTGCGAGGTCGAGCCCCAGTACCTGAGCGAGCAATCCTCGCCCGAGGAAGAGCAGTACGCCTTCGCCTACACCATCACCATCACCAACGCGGGCGAGGTGACGGCGCAGCTGATCGCGCGGCACTGGATCATCGACGATGCGCGTGGCCACACGGAGCAGGTCAAGGGCCTGGGCGTGGTGGGGCATCAACCGCTGCTGCGCCCGGGAGAGTCCTTCCAGTACACCAGCGGCACGCGGCTGGCCACGCCCAGCGGCAGCATGCGCGGCAGCTTTTTCTGCGTGGCCGAAGACGGCGAACGCTTCGAGGCCGAAGTGGCCGAGTTCGCCTTGCGCGCGCCGGGTGGCGGCGAAGCACCGGCACGGGTGCTGCACTGAACGCGCCAGCAGCGCCAGGGGCTCTGGAGGGCACGACCGCATGAACACCGGCACACCCCTGGACACGCTGGACCCCCACGCTTCACTGGCCGGACGCCACCTGTGGCTGATCGAAGCGTTGAGATGGGTGCGGGGCGATGCCAGCGACGTGACGGCCAGCGTGGCCCGCGTGAAGGCCTTCCTCGATGCGGTGGAATCGCAGCCGGATGGCCGGGCGCTCTGGCGTCTCTGGTGGAGCCGCTTCATCGGCACGGTGGACCTCACCCCCCTGCTGGCCGACCACGGCTTTGCCTCGCGCACCGCGTTCCTCAGCGAGTTCGGCAACCGACTGCGCAAGAAGGTGCTGCCCGGCACGCCCGAGACCACCGACATGGGCGAGCTGTACGACCTGCTGCTCTCCAGCCGATTCGATGTGCGCTGGCTCAAGGCACTGGACAGCGCCACCCTGAAACGCCTGCACGAACTGCTGATCGCGCCGCCGGCGCATCCGGTGGACGACGCGGCCCCGTCGGTGGCCGGGTTCTGGCCCAGTGCGCTCATGGACGCGCTCACCTTCTGCGTGGCGCAGGTCTGCGCCACCGGCTTCGCGTCCGAGATCCGGGTGCGCATGTCACCCGAGGCCCAGGCAGCGCGGCCGTTTCAAAAACTCCCGACCGATTTCGAGGCCCTTCGCCTCGCCGTGCGCCTGCACGGATCGCAGAGCGAGGCGGCACTCGCCGCCGCCGAGGCGCTTCGCCTGCGCCTGGACGCCTGCCGGCATGCGGCCTACTCGGTGTACTCCCACCTGGAAGAACACGGCGTCTCGGTGGGCATCGTGTTCCGCCTTCGCCAGTTGCGCGAGCGCATCGTGCGCATCAAGGAACTGCTGGACTGCCTGCAGTCCGAAAAACCCGAACGCGCCGCTGCCGCCCTGCTGGCCGATCTGGCGCAGGTCGGCATCGACAACCAGAGCGTGCGCTCGCTGATCGCCGCCAGCTCGCACCTCACCGCGGCCAAGGTGGCCGAGCGCAGCGCAGAAAGCGGCGAGCACTACATCACCCGCAACGGCGCCGAATACCGCGAGATGCTGCGCAAGGCGGCCGGCGGTGGTGCCATCGTGGGTCTGACGGTCTGGGTCAAGTTCCTCATGGTGGGCCTGGGCCTCACCGCGTTCTGGGGCGGCTTCGCCAACGGCGTGAACTACGCGACCTCGTTCGTGGTGATCATGCTGCTGCACCTCACCCTGGCCACCAAGCAGCCCGCCGTGACCGCACCGGCCATGGTGGCCAAGTTGCGCGACATCAAGCAGCCGGGCGCGGTGCGCCGCTTCGTCGACGAAGTGGCCAACCTGTTCCGCTCGCAGGTGGCCTCCATCGTCGGCAACATCGGCATGGTGATTCCGGTCGTGGTGCTGATCAGTCTGGTCATGATGCTGATCACGGGCGAGGCCATGGTGAACGAGGCCAAGGCCCACCAGGTGCTCAAGGACATCAGCATCCTCGGGCCGCTGGTGCTCTACGCGGCGTTCACCGGCGTGCTGCTGTTCGCCTCCAGCATCATCGCCGGCTGGGTGGAGAACTGGTATGTGTTCCACAACCTGGACTCGGCCATGCAGCACAACCCGAGGTTCACCGCGGTGCTGGGACGCGAGCGGGCCGCGCGCTGGGCCGACTTCATGCGCCGCAACATCTCGGGCCTGGCTGCCAACGTCTCGCTGGGCTTTATGCTCGGCCTCGTGCCCGCCTTCATGGCCTTTTTCGGCATTGGTCTCGATGTGCGCCACGTCACCCTGTCGGCCGGTCAGGTGGCCGCGGCGGCCATGGCGCTGGGGTGGGGCGTTTTCCACGAATCCGAATTCTGGTGGGCCATTGCGGGCGTGGCGGTGATCGGGCCGCTCAACCTGGGCGTGAGCTTCTACCTCGCCTTCCGCCTCGCGCTGCAGGCCCAAAGCGTGAGCGAGGTGAATCGCCTGCTGATCCGTTCGGCCATCAAGCGCCGCATTCGTGCGGCGCCGCTGAGCTTCCTGCTGCCGCCGCGAAGGAACCCGGTGGTCGAAGACGACGCGCCGCCCTCTGAACCGAAACCCCATGGGTGAGTTCGAGCTGATCCGGCGGCACTTCCAGCGCCCCGGCGTGCGGTTGCCGCCAGATGTGGTGCTGGGTGTGGGAGACGACGGTGCGCTGCTGCGGCCGGCGCCCGGCCACGAACTGGCCATCTCCACCGACATGCTCGTGCAGGACCGCCATTTCTTCGCCACGGTGGACGCAAGCGCGCTGGGCCACAAGGCCCTGGCCGTGAACCTGAGCGACCTGGCCGCCATGGGCGCACGACCCCTGGGTTTCACGCTGGCGCTGGCCCTGCCGCACGCCGACGATGCCTGGCTCACCGCCTTTGCCCGCGGCCTCTTCGCGCTGGCCGACTCACACGCCTGCCCGCTGGTGGGCGGCGACACCACGCGCGGGCCGCTGAACATCTGCATCACCGTTTTTGGCCAGGTGCTCGCCGGCCGCGCGCTGCGCCGCAGCGCGGCCCGCGATGGCGATGACGTGTACGTGAGCGGGCGCACCGGCGAAGCGCGCCTGGCGCTGGAGCACCAGCGCGGCACCGCGTGGGCCAGCACCGCCAGCGGGGCCGACCTGCGCCAACGGCTGGAATGGCCCACACCACGCAACGCGCTGGGCGTGGCGCTGGCTGCGGTGGAGGGCGTGCATGCCGCGATCGACCTGAGCGACGGCCTCGTGGGCGACCTGGGCCATGTGCTGGCGGCCAGCGGCGTGGGCGCCGACATCGAGCTCGCTGCGCTGCCGGTGGCGCCTGCCCTGAAAGCGCTGCCGCCAGCCGAGCGGCTGGAATGCCTGCTGGCGGGCGGCGACGACTACGAGCTGCTCTTCACCGCCCACCCGGCCGCGCGCGACGCGGTGCAGACTGCATCGCGAACCAGTGCCACGCCGGTCACGCGCATCGGCCGCATCACCGCTGGCCAGGGCATCCGCCTGCTGGATGCGCAAGGCCAGCCGCAGTCAGTGCGGGTACAGGGCTTCGACCACTTCGCCTAGGGTCCGCACCCACACGAAACGTCCGGGCGGCGCGCCGGCCACGTCTTCTTCGGCCACCGCGCGCCGGGTCGATCCGTCGTGCAGCAGCACCACCCGCTGCAGGTGATCTGCGCCGGCCAGCACACGCAGCTCGTGGCGGCAGCCGAGCTTGCCGGCGTGAAAGCCACGCAGGTCCATCAGCACCACATCGCTGCACTGCACCAGCGCGGCCAGGGCGGCCTTCCACGTGCTGTCGAAGCAGTAGCACTCGTTCACCCGGTAGCGTCCGTCTGGATCGGGCGCAAGGTCGAACCCGCGAAGGCGCTCCGCCAGTTGCGCTTCGCTGCCGATGAAGCGCGTGGCCAGCCGGCCATTCAGAAAGGTGAACAGGTCGTCCGGGTCCAGCGTGCGGCTGAGGAGGTCGGTGCCGGCAATGAGCACGGTGTTGCCACCCAGGCGCCAGCGTTCGACCACGCGGTCGAACAGGGCCTGCACGGTGGCGTCCTGCTGGAACACGCGCAGCACCAGCAGGGTGGGTGGCGCGTGCCGCGGTGCGAGCCAGCCGCGCAGAGCCCAGCCGGCCAGCGGAATCCACAGCCAGGGCAGGAGCTGCGTGAGGGCGATCAGGCCCACCCCCTGCAGCGCGGGCAGCGCCGTGGCGGCAAGCACCACCAGCCAATAGGCCGCCAGCAGGTACCAGAGGTCGGAGAAGCGCTTGTCGCGGTAGGCGCGGGCCAGCGTTCGTGCCATGGCCCACGCCGGCCAGGCCAGCAGCATCCACGGCGCCAACGCCAGCAGCACGATGGCTGGCCACGCACCGATGCCGCCCACCAGCGCCACCAGCCAGTTCGGCGGATCGTTCACGCCCAGCACCATGAGCTGCAGCGCGATCACCGAGGAGCCGGCCAGCAGCAGGAAGATCGGCAGCAGGTAGGGCGCGACCGCACGGATGCGTCCGCTCGCGCCGATCAGCAGCGTGACCGTGACCGGAATCAGCACCAGGCCGCCCAGCCAGGCGAGCGATGCGGTGAGCGGCTGGGGCGAGACGGATCGCCAGGTCACCAGCGCGAGCATCGCCAGCAGGTACAGCACGATGGCCACCAGCGTGCCCCACCAGGGCCAACGGCGCATGAGGCCCCAGGTGAGCGCGATGGGCCAGGCGTAGACGAGACCCAGCGTGAGCGCGCGCGAAAAGCTGAGCAGGCCGTCGCCGTAGATGAAGAACAGGGCGAGCACCGATTGCGAGAGGCCGATCACCAGCGAGAGGCCTGTGAGCACCGCCAGTTGACGCACCTGGGCATGGCGGCTGTCGCGGCGATGGAGCTGCACCGGGGCTCGGGGCGGGGCGAGCCCGCTGCCCTCCGGCAAGCCACCTGCCTGGCTCGCATCCGGTGGCGGGGCGCTGCCCATCAGCGCCAGCATGCGGCGGCGGTACAGCCCGCTCACCCCCCACGAAGCTAGCGCGGTCAGCACCACGCCCAGCATCAACGCCGTGAGGATCGCCCCGGTGTTCATGGCCATGCCCGCTCCCCTGCCGGGTGTCGGCCCGGCGAAGGCGCAGTATCGCGCCCCGCATGCCGGGCAACAAGCGCGGCGCGTCCGATAATCCGCGCATGTCCGACACCGCCCACGCCCCCCTGGTCCGCCCGACCTGGGGCTTCCTGTTCGCCCATCCGGCCCATTTCATCGCGCTGGGCGCGGGGTCCGGCCTGAGCCGCTTCGCACCGGGCACCGCCGGCACGCTGTGGGCCTGGGTGGCGTTTCTGGTGCTGGAACCGCTGATGTCACCGCTGGGATGGGGCCTGTTGATCCTGGGCGCCACGCTGGTGGGCTGGTGGGCCTGCACCGTGACCGCGCAGCACATGCGCATCGCAGATTCGGGCCACATCGTGTTCGACGAGGTGGTCGCGTTCTGGCTGGTGCTGTGGATGATCTCGCCCGCCGGCTTCTGGGGCCAGCTCGCCGCGTTCGCCATCTTCCGCGTGTTCGACATGGTGAAGATCGGCCCCATGGCCTGGGCCGACCAGACCTTCAAGGGCTTCGGCCCGCGCGGCGGCTTCGGCATCCTGCTCGACGACTTCGCCGCCGCGTTCTGCACGTTGATCGTCATTGCGCTCTGGAGGGTCTGAAGCATGGACACCACCCCCGCCCTGGTGGAAGCGCTGGCGCGCGAACTCAGGATGCGCGGCCTGATGATGGCCACAGCCGAAAGCTGCACCGGCGGCCTCATTGCTGGCGCCTGCACCGAGGTGTCGGGCTCCAGCGAGTGGTTTGAACGCGGGTTTGTCACCTATTCCAACGCCGCCAAGAGCGAACTGCTGGGTGTGCCCATGGCCCTGATCGACCAGCACGGTGCCGTGAGCGAGCCGGTGGCACGCGCCATGGCCTCTGGCGCGGTCTCGCATTCACCGGCCCGGCTCGCGGTGGCTGTCACGGGCGTGGCCGGGCCCACGGGCGGCAGCGCGGAAAAGCCCGTGGGCACGGTGTGGTTTGGCTGGGCCACGCCCGATGGCGTGTTCACGGAACACCAGCGTTTTGGGGGCGACCGCACCGCTGTGCGCCAGGCCACGGTGCGGCACGCGCTGGCCGGGCTGTTGCAGAGACTTCCCCTCATCTGACGCATGGAACCGTTCAAGAACCTCATCAACCGCGACACGGTGGCCGCCACCGGCGCGCACCTCAAGCGCGCATGGCCTCGCTTTGACCGCAAGCGTTTCGAAGCGCAGGCCACCGAGGGTCTCGAAGGGCTGGAATTCAAGTCCCGCGCCATGCAGATGGCGGACGCGCTGCAGGCCACGCTGCCCGACGATTTCGCGCAAGCCTGCGACGTGCTGCAAGCCAGCCTGGCACCACCCCTGGCGCTGGACGCCAAGGGCGAGCCGGTGTCGCACAGCGCAGCGGTGGCCGCCACCGGCGTGGCCGGCTGGGCGGTGTGGTCCATGGGCGAATTCGTGGCGCGGCGCGGCGTGCGCGATGTGCCCACGGCCCTGGCCTGCCTGCACGCGCTCACGCAGCGCTTCACGGCCGAGTTCGCCATCCGCCCGCTGATCCAGCACCACCCGGCGCAGGTGCTCGACACCTTGGGCCAGTGGGTGAGCGACCCGAGCCCGCATGTGCGCAGGCTCGTGAGTGAAGGCAGCCGCCCGCGCCTGCCGTGGGGACTGCGCTTGCAGGCATTGGTGGCGGACCCTTCACCCACCTTGCCGCTGCTGCGCGCCTTGCAGGACGACCCGAGCAGCTACGTGCGCCGCAGCGTGGCGAACCACCTGAACGACATCGCGAAAGACCATCCGGACCTGGTGGCGGGCTGGGTGCGTGACCACCTGATCGACGCACCGGGTGAGCGCAGCGCCCTGCTGCGTCACGCGAGCCGGAGTCTCATCAAGTCGGGCCACGCGCCCACGCTGGCGGCGTGGGGGTTGGCCAGCGGACTGAAGGGGGAAGCTACGTTGACGCTGTCTTCTTCGCGCGCGGCCGTGGGCGCAGACATCGGGCTGAGTGTGGTGCTGCGCTCGACCGCGCGCAAGCCGCAGCTGCTGGAAGTGGACTACGCGGTGCACCACGTGCGTGCCAATGGCGGCACTTCGCCCAAGGTGTTCAAGGGCTGGAAGCTTTCATTGGCGCCAGGTGAGGAACGCGTGCTCGCCAAGCGTCACAGTTTGCGGCCAGTGACGACGCGGACTTTGTATCCGGGCCGGCATGTGGTGGATTTGCGGGTGAACGGCGTCGCCTTGGCTGAGGCGACTTTTCTTCTTTCCGTCTAGCCCCTCACCACGTGAGAAGCCAACCCCCGCCGAGGGGAAGGCTCGATGGCGGGTGCATACCCCAGCCGCGCCCACATCTGGACCGTGAACCGCGGCGCCGGCGCACCCACAAGCTGGTGAATCTCCGCGTAGGGAACGGCCTGCTCGGCGTACTCCTGCAGCGCCTGCGACAGGGGCTGCATGGACAGGCCAGCCGCCGTGGCCGCGAGTTGCGCGCGCGCGTAGGCACGGCCCGAATTGATCTGGGTCACGCGGTCATTGCCCTCGGTCACCAGCCAGAAGAACGCCGGCGTGCTGTCGATCTTTGCGTTGAATTCGTCGATCTGGCCGGTGGTCGCGAAATCGTCCGGTGCGGGCGCCACGCTTCGATCAAACAGCCCCACCGCATCGAGCGCGCGCACCATCGGGTCGTTCAGGGAAATGCCGTCCCGGTGTTGCGCGATTTCCTTCGGCCCGATGCGAAGCACCTTGAAGGACTCCATCACCGTGCGCGGCGTCACCAGTTCGATGCGCCAGGCGTCCCGGGCGATGCGCCGGTGCTGTTGCAGCGCATCGGGCTGTGCGCTGCCGACAAAGCCGGTGCGAAACGGATGCTGCTGCACGCTGACCGCCATGGCCTGCAGCGCTGCCGCATCGGGATCGCGCGCCTCGTAGGCTTCGCGGTTCGTGCGGCGGCGCAGGATCTGCGCGAACAAGGGGTCGGGTTTCACCGCGGCATCGGCCACCAGCCGGATGCGCGCCGTGGGCCGACCATCCACGGTGGTGGGGGGAAAAACGCCCTGGGGAAACAGCTCGATCCGGGCGCGCAAGCCCTTCTGCTTCGCCGCCAGGTCCAGCAGTTCCAGGAACGTGCCCTGGCTCATCATCATCTGGCGCGAGAACGGATCCGTTTCGGGCAGCAGGCGCTTCTGGTCGACGAACAGCGTGATCTCGTCCGGCACGCTCAGGTCCACCAGCCACGACTGCAGGTTGTGCGAGTGCGGCGCCAGGATGGCATGCGAGAGGATCCAGCGGCGCGCTTCGGTCTCGCCCTGGCCGGGCGACTGCCAGGCGGCAATGGCGTCAGGCGGCAAGGCACTGCTGCAGCCGGCCAGCGTGGTGGCCGTGGCGGCGGCGATCACGCCGCCGCCGGCCAGACGGATGAAAAGACGACGTTGCATGGTGTGCTCCTGATCAGGGCTGGGTGACGAGGGTGTGGACCTGCACTGGCGCTAAGGGCAACAGCTTCAGGTGTTGCAGCGTGCGTCCCAGGGCCAAGGGCCAGGGCGTGTGCGGCTCGTCACCGATGATCGACAACAGGCGTCGGTTGTCCAGCCGGTGCGGCTGCTTCCAGAGGTAGCGCAGCGCAGCCAGCGCCGCCCAGCTTGGCACCAGCGGCCCGACCAGGCGCAGCAACGGCCACGGCAGACCAGCTACCTCCAGGGATTGGTCTTCCCCCAACCAGCCCTGTTGCCGCGCCACATCCTGCAGCGCTTGCACCCAGTCGTGCCCGGCCAGCGTGTGGCCCGCGAAGTGCAGCGATTCGAACGGCGCCATGGAATGCCGCACGCGGGCCAGCTGTACGAAGGTCTGCGCCAGGTCGGGCAGATAGGCCCAGGGCGTGGCCACGTCCAGTGGACCGGGAAACACCAGCTTGCCGCTCTGGATCCCCTTGAGCATCGCCAGGTCGAGCCAGGTGCCCTGTCCCTGGCCATAGAAATTGCCGGCGCGCACGATCACCGCGCGCAACTCGCCGCGCTGCGTGGCGCCTTCCAGTTCCTCTTCCATGCGGGTGCGGATGCGCCCCATGGCCATGCTCGGTCGGTACGGCGCGCCTTCCATCAACACCGGCGGCATCGACTGGCCGAAGTTGTACACGTTGCCGGGCAGCATGAGCGTGGCGCCCAGCGCCTGCGCCACCGCCATGCCGGCCTTGAGCAGCGGGCCGTTTTCCCGCTCCCAGGCCTGGCGTGTGTACCGGGCCGGATTGAGGGCATGCACCACCACCGTGGCACCCCTGGCGTCGGCCTTCAAGGCCTCCAGGCCGGCGGTCGTGTCCACCGCATGGGCGAGCCATTGGACGCCCTGCACCTGGGGCGCGGTGGCGCCCGGGCGCATCTGCGCCAGCACGCGCCAGCCACTGCGCGCAAAAGCCTGCACCGCCGCGAGGCCGAAGCGGCCCCGTCCGCCGAGCACGAGCACCGTGTGGGATGACGGGGGAAGGATGGGAAGGGACTGCATGCTGAAACTCCTGTGAACACCGAACACCGGCGCCATGGAATGGATTGTGGAAACAGTCAGGCTCATACACAATTGCCCTGAATCAAACAACAGCTATTCAGAAATGCATACCGGCGATTTCAACTGGACGCTGATCCGTTCGTTTCTCGCCGCGCTGGACCGGGGCAGCCTCATGGGCGCCGCGCGTGCGCTCTCCACCAGCCAGCCCACGGTGGGGCGGCACATTGGCGAGCTGGAGGCGCAGCTCGGTGTGGTGCTGTTCGAGCGCACGGGCCGCGGCCTGGTGCCCACACCGCACGCGCAGCGCCTGGCCGATTCGGCGCGTGCCATGTCGGCGGCGGCCGACCAGTTGTCGCGCCAGGCCACGGGCGCGCAGGCGCAGGCTCGCGGCTCGGTGCGCATCAGCGCCAGCCAGCCGGTCACCTGCATGCTGCTGCCACCCTTGCTTCGGCAACTGCGCGAGCTGCATCCCGACATCCAGATCGAGCTGGTCTCCAGCAACGCAGTGAGCAACCTGCTGCAACGGGAGGCCGACATCGCGCTGCGCATGGTTCGGCCCGATCAGAGTTCGCTGGTGGCCAAGCGCGTGGGCCAGGTCGCCATCGGCACCTTCGCACACCGCGACTACCTGCGACGGCGCGGCACGCCGCGCGTGCCCGTCGATCTGATGTCCCACGATCTCGTGGGCGGCGATCGCAGCACCGACATCCTGCGCGGTTTCGCGTCCATGGGCATGCCGATGCAGCGCGAAGACTTCGCGGTGCGCACCGATGACCTCAACGCCTACCAGGCGGCCGTGGAATCAGGACTGGGCATCGGCTTCCTGGCGCGCTATGTGGCCCGGCAGAATCCCGCTCTGGTGCCACTTCTGCCCATGCTCGACATCCCAGCGCTGCCCATGTGGCTCGCGGTGCACCGCGAGATCCGCAGCAACCCGCGCATCCGCCGGGTGTGGGACTTCCTTTCACAGACCCTGCCGCCCGCGCTGGCGTGAACCGCCCGCCTCCTCAACGAAAGACGACCATGCTCACCGTTCACCACCTCAACAACTCGCGCTCGCAGCGCGTGCTCTGGATGCTCGAAGAGCTCGGCGTGCCTTACGAGATCGAACGCTACGAGCGCAACCCCAAGACCATGCTCGCACCGCCATCGCTGGTGAAGGTGCACCCGCTGGGCAAGTCGCCCGTGGTCACCGATGGCAAGGCCACGCTCGCCGAGTCCGGCGCGATCCTCGAGTACCTGGTGGAGACCTACGGCGAAGGCAGGTTTTCGCCCGACGCGGGCACGCCGTCCTTCCTGCGCTACCGCTACTGGATGCACTACGCCGAGGGCTCGCTGGCCACACCGCTGCTGCTCCAGCTGGTGTTCGACCAGATCGAGCGCAAGGCCCCCTTCCTCGTGCGCCCGGTGGCCAAGGCGATCTCCACGCAGGTCAAGGGCATGTTGGTCACGCCCAACCTCAAGCGCCACTTCGACTACCTCGAAGGCGAGCTCACCGAGCACGGCCCCTGGTTCGCAGGGCGCTCGTTCAGCGCCGCCGACGTGCAGATGAGCTTTGGCATTGAAGCCGCAGACGCGCGCGGCCTGCTCAGGAACCGGCCCAAGCTCGCCGACTGGCTGCGCCGCATCCACGACCGACCCGCCTACCAGCGGGCGCTGGAACAAGGCGGGTCGTACGACCTCGGGTCGTTCTAGGACTTCAAGCCAGCTTGAAGGGCAGCTCGCGCAGCGGCTTGCCGGTCAGTTGCGCGATCGCGTTGGCGAACGCGGGCGCCAGCGGCGGCAGGCCCGGCTCGCCGACGCCGGTGGGGGCGTCGGCGCTCGGCACGATGTGCACGGCGATCGCCGGCATGTCGGTGATGCGCGGCACGGCGAAATCGCCGAAGTTGCTCTGCTCGACCACGCCGTCCTTCAGGGTGATCGCCGCGCCGGGCACGCACATGGACAGGCCCATCAGCGCCCCGCCCTGGATCTGCGCTTCCACGCTCTTCGGATTGACGGCGAGGTTGCAATGCACGCCGGCCGTGACCTGGTGCAGCTTCGGCGCGCCGTCCACCACCGATGCTTCCACGACGTAGGCCACCACCGAGTCGAACGACTCGTGCACCGCCACGCCCCAGGCGCGGCCAGCGCCCAGCGTCTTCTTGCCGTAGCCGCTCTTGTCCACCGCCAGTTGCAGCGCGGCGCGGTGGCGCACGGCTTTGGCGTCCATGAGCTTCATGCGGTAGGCCACCGGGTCCTGCTTCGTGGCGCGCGCGATGTCGTCGATCAGCGTTTCCATGACATAGCCGGTGTGGGTGGAGCCCACACTGCGCCACCACAGCACGGGCACGTTGAGCTTCGGGTGGTGGGCCGAGAGGCGCATGGGCAGCGTGTAGGGCTTGCCCATGCCTTCGACCATGGTCTCGTCCACGCCGTTCTTCACCATCATGGGTTCGAAGAAAGTGCCGGCCATGATGGACTGGCCCACGATGACGTGGTCCCACGCGAGCACCTTGCCCTGCGCATCGAAACCGATTTCGGCGCGGTGCACGTGCATCGGGCGGTAGTAGCCGCCGCGCACGTCGTCCTCGCGGCTCCACACGGTGCGCACGGGCGCGGTGATGCCGGCGGCCTGCGAGGCCTTGGCGATGGTGCAGGCTTCGACGACGAAGTCGCTGGTGAGCAGGCCGCGTCGGCCAAAGCCACCGCCGGCCATCTGCACGTTCATCGTCACCTGCTCGGGCTTGATGCCCAGAGTCCGCGCGGCGGCCGCCGTGTCCAGCCCTGGCATCTGGGTGCCGGTCCAGACCGTGGCCTTTGCGGCGGCGCCGGTGCCGTTGATCTGCACCGTGCAGTTCAACGGCTCCATGGGCGCGTGTGCCAGGTAAGGAAACACGAACTCGGCGCTGATCTTCTGCGGCGCGTTGGCCAGCGGCGCCATGTCGGCGTCGTGCTTGATGTTCCCCGTCTTCGAGGCCAGTTCGCGGTAGCTCGCGAGCTGCTTTGCGGTGTCCACCTTCTCACGGCCGGCGTCGTTCCACTGCACTTTCAGGGCGTCGCGGCCCTGCTTGGCGGCCCAGTAGCCTTCGCCCACCACGGCCACGCCTTCGCCACCGTCGTGCAGCGGCACCCGCAGCACGGCCTTCACGCCCGGCACGGCGCGCGCGGCGGCGTCATCCACCGATGCCACCTTGCTGCCGAACACCGGCGGGTGCTGCAGCACGGCGGTGAGCATGCCGGGCAGGCGCACGTCCATGCCGAAGGCCTGCTGGCCACTCGCCTTGGCCTTGGCGTCCAGCCGCGTCGTGGGCTGGCCGATGATCCTGAAGCGCGACGGGTCCTTCAAGGTCACCTGCGTGGGGACGGGCTGCTGCATGGCGGCATCGGCCAGCGCGCCGTAGCCGAGCTTCTTGCCACCGGGGCCGATCACCACGCCGCGTTCCGTGGCCAGCGAACTCACGGGCACGTTCCATTGCTTGGCAGCCGCCGCGAGCAGCATCGCGCGGGTGCGTGCGCCGAGTTCGCGGTACTGGGTGTATGAGTGCTTCACCGCCGTGGAGCCGCCGGTGATCTGCATGCCGAACGCGGGATCGTTGTAGGCCGGGTCAGCGTTGCCGTGCACGGCCTGCACGCGGCTCCAGTCGGCATCCAGCTCTTCGGCCAGCACCATGGCCAGACCGGTGTGCGTGCCCTGGCCGAACTCCAGGCGGTTGACGGTGACGGTGACCGTGCCATCGCGCGCGATCTTCACGAACGCGGCGGGCTGCTGGTCGGGCTTGAGGCCCGTGGCGGCCGGCGCGGCGCCTGGCTGAGCGTTCGCCAGGAGCGGGTAGGCGCCCAGCGCAAAGCCGGAGGCGGTGGCGATCTTCAGGAAGCTGCGGCGAGCGATGCCGTCGCTGGCTTCGTCGCTTTCCAGGCGGTGCGCGAGCGCGGGAGGCAGGTGGGCACGGATCTGGTCGGCAGAGTGGTGTTGCAGGTGCATGGCAGTTCCTTTCAGGCCAGCGAGCGGGCCGCGTCCTTGATGGCGATGCGGATGCGCGAGTAGGTGCCGCAGCGGCAGATGTTGCCGGCCATGGCGGTGTCGATGTCGGCGTCGGTCGGCTTCCTGTTGGCCTTGAGCAGCGCGGTGGCGCTCATGATCTGACCACTCTGGCAGTAGCCGCACTGCGCGACGTCCGCCTTGACCCAAGCCTGGTGAACCGCCTTGCCCACGCGGTCGGTTTCCAGCGCTTCGATGGTGGTGATCTTCTGCCCCACCACCGCAGAGATCGGCGTGACGCAGGAGCGCGTGGCCGCGCCATTCACATGGACTGTGCAGGCGCCGCACAGGGCCGCGCCGCAACCGAACTTGGTGCCGGTCATGCCCAGCGTGTCGCGCAGGGCCCAGAGAACGGGGGTGGAGCCATCGGCGTCGACGCGGACGTCCTTGCCGTTGATGTTGAGCGTGGTGGGCATCGTGGGTTTCTCCTGTGGGTGGTGGGGAAGGGGGTCTTATGAATGAACGTTCATTCGGTTTGCAGGGGTGAAAGAAGGTGGGCAAACATGGCGATCAGGCCTTGATGCCGTCCCAACAGAGGCTGAAAGCCTGATTCAGCGCGGCGTCGGTGTCGGGCAGGTCGCCGCTGCGCATGAGGCTGGCGGTGTCGCGCACGGAGCCGAAGAAATGCGCCGCCAGCATCATGGTGGGCACGTCCTTCACGATCTGCTGCTCCCGCGCTTCGTCGAAAAATCGCAGGCAGCCGGCAGCGAACCGGGCGGAGAACTGGCGCGAAGCCTCGCTGAACCAGGGCGAGTTGTAGTACTGGTCCATGAACACGGCCTCCGGGCCATGGGCCAGGCGGTGCCGCAGCAGGCGCGTCCAGTTCATCTGGAAGCGGGTGCGGAACGGGGTGCCGGCATCGATGTCGACATCGATCAAGCCCACCAGGGCGCCCTTGACCTGCTCGTAGAGCGCGTTGAGCAGTTCTTCCTTGGAGCGGTGGTAGACGTACAGGGTGCCGGTGGCGATGCCGGCCTCGCGGGCGATGGCCGCCATGGTCAACCCGCTCAGGCCCACGCGCTCCACCAGCGCCAGGGTGGCGCGGGCGATCGCGTGCTGTTTGTCGTCGTCCTTGGGTTTCATGGCGACGCGATCTTAAGCGAATGAATATTCAGTCGTCAATCGTTGATTTCGAGTCCATGGCACTTTTTGTACTTCTTGCCGCTGCCGCACGGACAAGGATCGTTGCGGCCGGGGGTGGCTTCCTTGCGCATCGGCTGAACACGAGGTCCGAGGCTGCGACCGATCTGATGCAGGTCGTACACCGCCCAGATGGCCGCGCCGAAATCGTTGAGGCGCTCGTCGCTCACGCTGGGCGGGCCTTCCTCGTCGTGCATGTTCACCGTGGCCTTGCCGGCGTCGTCTTCGGTGAGTGCCACGATGCGGTCCAGCGCCTCGTCGATCCAGGCGGCGGTGTCCTTGTCGCGCGGCGGCGCCCAGTCGTCCGACCAGTTCTCCACCACAAACATGAAGCCCAGCGCCCACACCTGCGCGTAGGCGGGCAGGTCCTGGTCCTTGAAATCGGCGCGCTCGGCCTCGGGCAACGAGGCCACCGCGCCACGCACGTCCATCAGTTCCGGGTGGTAGCTGCGTTCGTCCTCCAGCGTTTCCACCGGCGCAGCCAGCGAGGCCGCCACCTCGGCGGCCCGCTGCATCCACAAGCTCATGAAGCGCTCGTACTGGGTTGTGTTGGCAAAGTGCGTGCCCTCTTCCTGCGGCGCGGTCGGCAAGGGACCTGTGCCCAGCAGCACGGGCAGCCACTCGGCGGGTTCGATGGCGCGGCGCGTGCACAGCAGCGCGGCCATGGCCCCTTCGCAGAACTCCCATTGCGGGACCTCTTCATCGCGCGTGCGCAGGTCGTCCAGGATCTCGTCGAGGGCGTCGTAATCGGTGTGTTCCAGAGGTGCGGGCAAGGGGTTCATGGACGGCGTCTTTATGATGGCCGCCAGTGTAGCCCTGCCCCCCCACAGAAAGCCCGCATGCTGGAACGCCTCAACGCTCTCTATCCGGTTCGCTACACGGCGTTCGGCCTGTGCGTGCTCATCGCGCTGCTGAGCCTCTTCACGCTGGTGGGCTTCGGCACCGGCGGAGGGACCTTCCTGCTGTTTGCCGGCCTCTCTGCCCTGGGGCTGTGGGACTTGCGCCAGACCAAGAGCTCGGTGCTGCGCAACTACCCCGTCATCGGCCACCTGCGCTTCATGCTGGAGAAGATCCGGCCCGAGATGCGGCAATACTTTCTGGAGGGCGACAACGAAGCCACGCCGTTCTCTCGCAGCCAGCGCAGCCTGGCCTATTCGCGCGCCAAGGGCGAGACCGACAAGCGCCCTTTCGGCACGCAGCACGACCAGAACGCCGATGGCCACGAGTGGCTGAACCACTCGCTGCAACCCAGTCACATCGCCACGCACGATTTCCGCATCACCATCGGCGGCGCGGACTGCGCCCAACCGTACGAGGCGAGTGTGTTCAACATCTCGGCCATGAGCTTTGGTTCGCTCTCGGCCAATGCCATCCAGGCGTTGAACGCCGGCGCCAAACGGGGCGGCTTCGCGCACGACACCGGCGAAGGTTCCATCTCCGCCTACCACCGCCTGCACGGCGGTGACCTCATCTGGGAAGTGGCCTCAGGTTATTTCGGCTGCCGCGACGAGTCGGGTCGATTCAGCGCCGAGCGCTTCAAGGCCAACGCCACCGACCCGCAGGTGAAGATGATCGAGATCAAGCTGAGCCAGGGCGCCAAGCCCGGCGTGGGCGGCATCCTGCCCGGGGCGAAGGTCACGCCCGAGATCGCGGCAGCGCGCGGCATCGCGGTGGGCGTGGACTGCATCTCGCCGCCCGCGCACAGCGCGTTCTCCACGCCGGTGGAGTTGATGCACTTCATCGTGCAGCTGCGCGAACTCTCCGGTGGCAAGCCGGTGGGCTTCAAGCTCTGCATCGGTCACCCCTGGGAATGGTTCGCCATGGTCAAGGCGATGCTGCAGACCGGCATCACGCCCGACTTCATCGTGGTGGACGGCTCCGAGGGTGGCACCGGCGCGGCACCGCTGGAGTTCACCGACCACGTGGGTGCACCGCTGCAGGAAGGTCTGCGCCTCGTGCACAACACGTTGATGGGCGTGAATCTGCGCGACCGCATCAAGATCGGTTGCGCCGGCAAGATCATCAGCGCATTCGACATCGTGCGCGCCATGGCCATCGGCGCGGACTGGTGCAACAGCGCGCGGGGTTTCATGTTTGCGCTGGGCTGCATCCAGGCGCAAAGCTGCCACACCGGCACCTGCCCCACCGGCGTGACCACCCAGGACCCGGTGCGCCAGCAGGCGCTGGTGGTGCCCGACAAGGCCGACCGCGTCTACCACTTCCACCAGAACACCCTGAAGGCGCTGAAGGAACTGGTGCAGGCCGCCGGCCTGCAGCACCCGCGCGAAATCACCGCGCATCACCTGGTGCGCCGCGTGAGCGAGAACGAGGTGCGCCTGCTCGCCAACCTCTTGCCCCACACACCGGCCGGCGCGTTGCTCACGGACGTGGCCGCCCAGCACGCGGTGTTCACCACCTACTGGGACCGCGCCAGCGCCGAGCGATTCAGCCAGGGCTGATGAAGGCGGTTTCTCCGCAGGGCCGCCCCAAGGCGAAACAGTCCTCAGGCTCCTTTGCGCTGCTCCAGCGCCAGGCGAACCGCCAGCGCAGCAAGCACGAAACCCATCACGTAGCGCTGCGCCGCCATCCAGCGCGGGTGGTGCACGAACCACGCGGCCAGGCTGCCCGCAAACAGCGCGATCGACAGGTTGATGGTGAAGCTCACGGCGATCTGCGTGAAGCCCAGCACCATGCTCTGCAGGAACACCGAGCCGTGCCCGGGCGAAACGAACTGGGGAAAGATGGCGAGGTAAAAGACCGCGATCTTGGGGTTCAGCAGGTTGGTGAGAAAGCCCATGAAGAACAGCTTGCGGGGCGAGTCCTGGGGCAGCTGCCGGGCCTCGAACGGCGAACGTGCCCCCGGCTTCACCGCCTGCCAGGCCATGTACAGCAGGTAGGCAGCACCGGCCCACTTGAGCACTTCGTAGGCCAGGGGCACGGCCATGAAGAGCGCCGTGAGGCCAAGCGCGGCGGCGAACATGTGGACCAGAAAGCCCGCCATCACGCCGAACAGCGAGATGACGCCCGCCTGGCGCCCCTGGCAGATGGAGCGCGAGATCACGTAGATCATGTTGGGCCCGGGCGTGAGCACGATCAGCAGCGCAGCGCCGACGAACAGCAGCCAGTCGTTGAAGGGGATCATCGATGGGTCTCCGAAGTGGATGGGATCAGAGGGCCGAAGCCCGCACGTGTGTCAGCGCCCAGGCCGCACAGACCGCCGAAGCCAGTGCCGCCACCGTGCGCACATGGTTCCAGAAAGTCCATTCGACGAGGTAGCGCTTCCAGTAGCTCGCGGCCTCGGGCGCTGGGGCGTCCAGCCGCGCCAGGCGGTCGTTGCGCGGCACATTGAGCGCGCCCGTCACGCCGAAGGTGCCCACCGCATACAGCAGGCCCGCCGCGAAAAGCCATGACGATGGTGGCGATTCCCACGACATCGCAGCCACCGCCACACAAGCCACCGCGAGCAAGGCGGTGCCCATGAACACGCCCAGGAACAGTGGGTTGATCACCACCACGTTGATGCGCTGCATGGCCGCGATGCCCTGGGCTGGAGGCAAGTCGGCCAGCGCTTTCATCACGAAGGAAGAGAAGGCGAAGAACACGCCTCCGACCGTGGCGGCGCCGAGCGCGGTGAGCAGCGCGAGTGCTGCGTGCCAACTCATCCCGCCGGCTCCAGCAGCGCCCCCTTCTCGAGCAGCAGTTCGCGCAGGATGGATCGGTGGCAGCGGGATTCTTCTTCGCAGTAACAGCCCACCGAGAAATCGCTCTGGTGGGACAGGCTGGCGAGCAGTTCGATGCTGCGCACATGGTCGGGCGCGGCCATTTCGGCGCGGTACTTGCGCGTGAAGCCCAGCCACTGGGCGGGTGTGCGGGCTTCCTGGCCGAGCTTCATGGTGTCCACGCTGGGCGCGAGATTGGGGTACCACACGTCGTACCAGTTGCCCGATGCAAACGCTGCCTTGGGCACGCCCCGGGGTGGCCGCCTGACCGTGCCGATCCGCAGGCCTTCGCCGGGCGCCCGCGGTCTGCCCAGCTGCACGACGCGTATGACCATATCGGTTCTCCTGGTTCCTGGGACTTCAGATGCGGGAGCCGTCTTCGAGGAAGCGTTCCTCGCGCTCCAGCGTGCCCCTGGCATCGTAGTGCCTGCGGCGCAGCAAGACACCTCGCTCGCCATGTTCGTCTTCACGATGGAGCACGCCGTCTTCGCTGAAGTATTTCTGCCAGCCTGAAAGACGGCCATTGCGTTCGCTGTTGACGGCCGCAGGCTTGCCGTTGTCCCAGAAGCTCTCGGTGGTGCGCTCCTGGTTGCGGCCTTCGCGACGGATCTGCTGGCGCACCTTGCGTTGTCCGTTGAGGTACCACTGCTCGATGCGTTGCTCGTAACCGCCTGCCCAGTGGCTCACCTGCGTGAGCTGACCACTCTCGGCCCATTCGCGCGTGATGCCCTCGCGGCCTTCGCTGCTGTTGGGATCGCGCTCGATGAAGTCGGCCTCGGAACGCGGCTGGCCCGATGCATAGAACACGCGCTTGATGCGCCGGCCGTCCTTGAGCTCTTCGCTGCGCACGAGCCGGCCTTCGCGATCCAGCACCGTCTGGCGCTGCATCTGGCCCTTGAGGTAGCTCACCGTACCAGAGGGTTGGCCGGCAGCGCGGTAGAGCGTGACTTCGCTGGCGCGACCCCCATGGCCGCACACCTCGCGGTCCTGCGGCACGAGCGTCACGGGCGAGCAGCGCAGCTCGGTGAGCGAGCCATCGGGCAGGTAGCCGATCGTGAGTACCGTGCGGCGGCCGAGCGCAAAGTGCAGCTCCTGCAGATGACCCGCTTCAGCGAAGTTCTTCTGCACGCCCACGGCCGTGCCGTCTTCCAGGTTTTCTTCCTTGCGCAGCGTGCCCTTACCGTCGAACGTGCGTGCGACGCCATCGCGGTTGCCGCGTTCATTGACGCTGTACTCACGGCGTTCGCCGTCGGCCAGCACCATGGTCACGGGCCCGACGCTGCGGCCATCGCGCAGTGTCTGGTCGAGCCGGCGCACCTGGCCGTCTTCGTCGGTGCAGCGCATCAGGCCGCTCTTGCCGGCCGTGGTGTGGCCGTTGGAACGGCTCACGCTCTCGCCATTGAGTTCGCAGCGTTGAACGGCGTGGGCATTCACGCAGATCAACGCACCCAGCAGCGCGACGAGGCTGATGTGTTCAGACATGGACATGGCTCCATTCTCGGCAAACGTGCACACCCACCCGCGCCAGCCGCTTCGCCATGCACAGCACGGCATCGTCCTTGCTCACCAGCATGGCGCGGTGCTGCACGGCGAGGTCGATGAACTTCTGGTCGTCGGCGTCCTTGCAGGTGTAGGCGGCTTTGGGCGCTTCGGGGGCGAGCCGGGTGTGCCGGTCGAAGGCGTCGAGCACCTGCCTGGCGGGCAGCGTCTGCGCGGTCAGGCGGCGCTCGATCTGCGGATAAGCCAGCACGCGCGCCAGTTCCTCGCGCATGGCTGCCGTCGCGATCCATGGGCGAGCGGCGCCTTCCAGCCAAGCCCGCAGCGGCGCGGTGGCCGGATCCTGGAAAACGAAGAGATCGAGCGCGATGTTGGTGTCGAGCACCAGCGCATCGGGGAGGTCGCCCGCCGCGGCCACGATCAGGTCTCCGGCACGGGCCTGGGTTTGCGGGCCAGCAGGTCGAAGCGAAACAGCCGGCATTCGATGGGGCCATTCCAAAGCGGCACGCGGCGCGATTCCTTGAAGCGCATCTTGCCCGGCAGCTTGAGGTCGGGCGTGAGCAACCAGGCGCTCCAGCCAGCGTAATGGCTCTTCCAGTGCGCAGCCAGCTGGTTGAAGAATTCGCTGCCATCGCCACCGTCGGCCATCTGCGCGCTCTCGCGGCCCTGGCCCACGGTGAACGTGCGCGGCTCCCGGCGCTGCGCGCGCGCGCTGCCGCTTTCACCCGCGACGCCCGCGGCCGCGATGCGCTCGCCATACGGCGGATTGAGCAGCAGCACGCCCGGCCGATCGCTGGGCGGCATGCGCTGCAGCGCGTCGCCTCCGCGCAGCTCGACCGCATGCGCCACGCCAGCGCGCTCGGCGTTGCGCTGCGCGAAATCAACCATGCGGAAGGACACATCGCTGCCGAACACGATGGGCGCGCGGCCCGCGGGCCATTCGCGCTGCTGCCTTTTCGCTTCGTCCTTGATGGCCTGCCACACGTGGGGCTGGAACGGCAGCAGCTTCTCAAAACCAAAACGCCGCAGCTGCCCGGGCGCGATGCCCAGCGCCATCTGCGCCGCCTCGATGACCACCGTGCCGCTGCCACAGCAAGGGTCATACAGCGGCGCGATGTCGTCCAGGGCGGCGCCAGCGTCCCAGCCGGTCGCGGCGATCATGGCCGCGGCCAGCGTTTCCTTGAGCGGCGCATCGCCCTTGTCCTCGCGCCAGCCGCGCTTGAACAGCGGCTCGCCCGAGGTGTCGATGTACAGGCTCACGGTGTCGGTGGTGAGGTGCACGTGGATGCGCACGTCGGGCCAGCTGGTGTCGACGCTGGGACGCTCGCCGCGCTTCTCGCGGAAGCGGTCGCACACGGCGTCCTTCACCTTGAGCGCGGCAAAGTTCAGACTGGTCAGCGGACTGTGCTGGGCGGTGATCTCCACCTTGATGGTCTGCGCAGGCGTGAACCAGATTTCCCAGGCGACGTCGCTGGCCGCGCGGTACAGGTCCTGCTCGCTGCGGTACTCGCCATGCCACAGCTGCACCAGCACGCGCTGCGCCAGGCGGCTGTGCAGGTTCAGGCGCATGGCATCGCGCCAGGACGCGTTCACCGCCACACCGCCGCGCGCCTTGTAGGGAGCCGCCTCGCCGGTGATGCGGCTCACCTCGGCCGCGAGCATGTCCTCCACGCCGGCGGCGCAGGGGAGAAATATCTGGAGCTGGTTCAAAGTGATTTACGCAGATTGGCGGGCGCTATTCGAAGCGCCTCGCGGTACTTGGCCACCGTGCGGCGCGCGCACTCGATGCCTTGTTCCCGCAGCAGGTCGGAGAGCTGGTTGTCCGACAGCGGCTTGGCGGGCTCTTCGGCCGAGATGAACTGCTTGAGCAGCGCCCGCACCGCCGTGCTCGATGCGTTGCCACCGGTCTCGGTACCCAGCGACGAACCGAAGAAGTACTTCAGTTCATAGGTGCCAAAGGGGGTGGCCATGTACTTGGCGGTGGTCACGCGGCTGATGGTGGACTCGTGCAGGCCGAGCTCGTCGGCGATCTCGCGCAGCACCAGGGGCCGCATGGCCAGTTCTCCGTGCATGAAGAAGTTCCGCTGGCGTTCCACGATGGCGCTGGACACCCGCAGGATGGTGTCGAAGCGCTGCTGGATGTTCTTGATGAACCAGCGCGCTTCCTGCAGGCGTTGCTGCATGGCGGCGTGGCCGGCCTCGCCGCCGTTGTCGCGCCCGCCGCGGTTCTGGCGCATGGCGTTGGCGTAGACGTCGTGCACGCGCAGGCGCGGCATCACGTCCGGGTTCAATATGACTTTGAAGCCGCGCCCGGCGCGCGTGACGATCACATCGGGCACGACGATGTTGCGCTCCACGTCGACAAAACGCCGGCCGGGTTTGGGTTCCAGGCGCGCAATGAGCCCGAGCGCAGCGCGTGCGGTTTCGTCGTCGATGCCGCACAGGTTGCACAGGCGCTTGATGTCCCGCTTGGCCATGAGCTCGAGCGGCTGGGCGCAAATGGCCAGCGCCGCGCGCGCCTCCGGGGTGTTGCGCAGTTCCAGGATCTGCAGACGCAGGCATTCGCCCAGGTCGCGCGCGCCCACACCGGCCGGCTCCATGTGCTGCAGCAGTTGCAGGGCCACACCCAGGCGCTGCTCCAGCGCCTCGCGCTCCTCCTGCACCGCGGGGTCGTTCTCGACCAGCGTGGACACCGCAGAGAGGTGCAGCCAGGCGCTCGCCAGTTCGGCCAGGCTCTCTTCCAGGTAGCCGTCGTCGTTGAGCGATTCGATCAGGAAGTACAGCGCCGCGCGGTCTTCGTCGGACAGGCGCAGGCAACGCGCCTGGTCGTGCAGGTGGTCCTGCAGGCTGACTGGCGCACGCGCCAGGTCGGCGGCGCTCGCCGTTTCGTCACCGTCGCCCGAGCCGCTGTTGCGCGCCGGCGCGTCACCGCCCCATTCGCTGTCGTCGGGCGCCATTTCCACCGTGCCGTCGCCTTCCCAGCTCTCCTCCACCGGGCTGGCGCCTTCGAGCTTGCTCTCGAGTCCGTCACCCTCGGTGGCCTCGGAGCTCGACGAAGCCGCATCCGACAGCGAGGGCGGCGTGACGGGAGCATCCGCCACGGAAGCATCGGCGATCTGCTCGCCCGCACTCACCGGCACGTCCACGTGGTCCAGCCCGAAAGCCTCGCGCTCGGCGACCTCTTCGGTGCGTTCGAGGAACGGGTTTTCGTCCAGCATCTGCTCGACTTCCTGCGCCATCTCCAGCGTGGAGAGCTGCAACAGGCGGATCGACTGCTGCAACTGGGGCGTGAGCGCCAGGTGCTGCGAGACGCGGAGTGACAGGCCCTGCTTCATGCGGCCTACATTCGAAAGTGTTCGCCGAGGTACACCCGGCGGACGTCGGCGTTCTCGACGATTTCGGACGGCGTGCCGCTGGTGAGCACGTGGCCGTCGTTGATGATGTAGGCGCGGTCGCAGATGCCCAGCGTCTCGCGCACGTTGTGGTCGGTGATCAGCACGCCGATGCCGCGCGACTTGAGGAAACCGATGATGCGCTGGATCTCGATCACGGCGATGGGGTCGATGCCGGCGAAGGGCTCGTCGAGCAGGATGAAGCGCGGGTCGGTGGCCAGCGCGCGGGCGATCTCGACGCGCCGGCGCTCGCCGCCGGAGAGCGCGGGCGCCGGCGAGTCGCGCAGATGCTCCACGTGCAGGTCCTGCAGCAGGCCGTCCAGGCGACTTTCCACCGCATCGCTCTTCAGGGGCTTGCCGTTGTCGTCGACCTGCAGTTCCAGCACCGCGCGCACGTTCTCGGCCACGCTGAGCTTGCGGAAGATGGAGGCTTCCTGAGGCAGGTAGCCCAGGCCCAGCCGGGCGCGCCGGTGGATCGGCAGGTCCTCGATGGCCTGTCCGTCGAGCAGGATCTGCCCGGCATCCGAGCGCAGCAGACCCACCAACATATAGAAAGACGTCGTCTTGCCCGCGCCGTTGGGGCCGAGCAGGCCGACCACCTCGCCCTTGAACACGGCCAGCGACACATCTTTGACCACCTTGCGGCTGCCGTAGGCCTTCTGCAGGCCGCGTGCCTCAAGGCGGCTGACGGCTGGCGCGGTGGGCCGAGCCACCTGGGCCTTGGGCATCGCCGTCACTGGCGGCCCTCTTCCATCTGGGGGGTGGGGCGCAGCGTGGCCGGCGGGGTGGGCGCCGGCGGCGGGGGCGAACCGGGCGCCGCCTCCTTGGGCACCGGCGTGAGCATGGCGCGCACGCGGCCGGTGGGGTTGGAGGCGGAGCGGTTGGCGCTGCCGCCATCCACCGTGAAGACGTCGGTCGTGTTGTTGTAGACGATCACGCTGCCGGTGGTTTCGTCGCTGAGCTGAGTGCCCTTGAAACGCTTCATCACCGCATTGCCGATGAAGCGCACGGTGTCGGCGCGGCTGTCGTACTCGATGCGCTGGCCCGTGCCCTCGATGAACTCGTCCACGCCATCGCGCTTCTGCCGGAAAAACGCCGGCGCCGTGGGCCCGGCGGTGACGATGCCGAACTGGTTGCCCTGCGCGTCCTGCCGCACCTCAACCACCGCACCCCGGATCAGGATGGTGCCCTTGGTGATGACCACATTGCCCGTGAACACACTGACCTGGCGGGCGTCGTCGTACCGAAGGGAGTCGGCCTCGGCGTTCAGCGGCTGGTTGCGGTCGGCCTTTTCAGCCAGCGCGGCGCCGCTCCACCAGAGCCCCGCCGTCAGGCAGGCGATGGAAACAGCTCGAAACAAATGGGGGGATGCGGGCATGGGATTTGGAGGGCACGAAACTTGCATTCATTGTAGCGGCGCAGACACCGCCACATGGGTTCCCAAACCACTTTGTGCAAGCGAACCGGCATTCCGTGCAAATGTTGTCAGGCCGAGCGAGCTGCCTGATCGAGAGACACCGAGGAACCGGCTTTGCCGGGCCTCAGGTGTCGCCCCCTGGAGGGGGTCGCGCAAAGCGCGGCGGGGGTGCCTACCCTTTCCTCACCTCGGCGATGAGCGAGTCCGCCACCACCAGCGTGCGAGGCCCCTGGCCACTGACGTAATAGCGCCCGGCCACGCCCAGGGCAGGCGTGCCCTCCACGCCGTACTCATCCTGCAATTTCGCCGCCCGCGCGGCCTTCTCGCCGGTCGGGCCACTGTTGAACACCTCGGTGAAGCGGGCGCGGTCAACCCCCTGCTTCCCGACCCAGTCGACGATGGCCGCCGGCGTGGTCAGAGGCAGGCGCTCCTCGTGGATGGCGGTGAACACCTTGGCGTGCAGCTTGTCCACGAGGTTCATGGACTCCAGCGAGTAATACAGGCGCTGCATGGGGACAAAGGCCGGACTGAACGCCACCGGGGTGCGTCGCACCACCACATGGGCCGGCTGCTTCTTGATCCAGGCTTCGAAGATGGGCTCGAAGTTGTGGCAATGGATGCAGGTGTATGCAAAGAACTCCACCACCTCCACCTGGCCCGCGGTGCTCTGCACCGGCGCCTGACGTGGAAGTCGCACGAAGTCGACGCCCTCCTTGGGACCGATGCGCTGTGCCAGGGCGGGCTGCATCGTGAGGCCACCGACGGCGCCGAGGGCGGAACCGGCCAGCAGGGACCGGGAGAAAACGCGACGTTGCATGAGATCGGACTCCTTGTTCAGGCCCGGTTGGGCCGGTCAGCGCGGCGAAAGTTCCGCACCAGCGAGAAGGCCCGGCCTATCGCTGGATGCGGACGAGGGCCGCCTCGACGCCGTTGACCTGAAGCTGTTCCTGCGTGAGGTCGGCGAGCGCCTTCTGGTTGAAAGGCCCGACCCGCACGCGGTAGACCGTGCGGCCCGACTGCTCGCGCTCGGTGATGGCCGCATCGATGCCGAGCATGGCCAGCTTGGCGCGCTGCGCCTCGGCGTCGTCCTGTGAACGGAACGCGCCGGCCTGCACGAAATAGGTGAACGGGTCGGCGCCGGCGGGCACCGGCGCCGATGCGCCTGGCGCAGCAGGTGCCTGGCCCATGCGCGATTGCGCCAGATCGCCCAGCGGGTCAGCCGCGGGTGCGGGCAAGGGACGGCCGTCGGCCGGCGGCACGACGATGGCGCCGGCCTGCCCTGCAGGTGCCACCGGGGCCGCCGGCGCCGGCGCCGGCGCGGCGGGTGCACCGGGAGCGGGCGGCGTGCGGCCAAGCGTGTTGTTGGGGTTCCAGCCCTTGTTGCGCTCGGCCTCGAGAGCGTCCAGGTCCGAGGTGCGGGACACGCCCCGGTCGACAAACGGGATCGGCACGCGGGTCACGTAGACCGCCACGGCGAGCGCCACACCCAGCCCCACGAGCAGGCCCACCACGAAGCCGATGAGCGTGCCGCCGAGGGTGCTGCGCGCCTGAGGGGATGTCTTTTTCATTGCAGGTTTCACCATCACATCTTCTGTGGGGCACCGACGCCCAGCACAGCCAGACCATTGTGCAACACCTGCGCTGTGGCAGCGACGAGGGCCAGCCGCGCGTTCTTCACCGACTCGTCGTCGACCAGGATGCGCTCGGCGTCGTAGTAGCTGTGGTAATTCGCGGCGAGCTCGCGCAGGTAGAACGTGACGTCGTGCGGCGCGAAGTCGCGCGCGGCGTCGCTCAGCGTGGCCGGGTACTTGGCCAGCAGCAGCATGAGGGCCTGCGCGGGCGCGCTGTCGAGGGCGTCCAGGCCCGCGTCCTTGAGCGAAGCCACATCGCCGCCCCACGACGCCAGCACCGAACAGATGCGCGCGTGCGCGTACTGCACGTAATACACCGGGTTGTCGTTGTTCTTCTGCACCGCGAGGTCGACGTCGAAGGTGTACTCGGTGTCGGGCTTGCGGCTGAGCAGGAAGAAGCGCACGGCGTCCTTGCTGGTCCATTCGATCAGGTCGCGCAGCGTCACGTAGCTGCCCGCGCGCTTGCTGATCTTGACCTCTTCGCCGCCGCGCACCACGCGCACCATGGTGTGCAGCACGTAGTCGGGGTACCCGGGTGGAATGCCCACGCCCGCGGCCTGCAGGCCGGCGCGCACGCGCGCAATGGTGCCGTGGTGATCGGTGCCCTGGATGTTGATGACCTTGCTGAAGCCGCGCTCCCACTTCGCGATATGGTACGCCACGTCGGGCACGAAGTAGGTGAACGAGCCATCGGACTTGCGCATGACGCGGTCCTTGTCGTCGCCGTAGTCGGTGGACTTCAGCCACAGCGCGCCGTCCTGCTCGTAGGTCTTGCCTGCGTCGATGAGCTTCTGCACTGTGGCCGCCACGCGCCCGCTGGTGTACAGGCTGGACTCGAGGTAATAGTGATCGAACTTCACCGCGAAGGCCTGGAGGTCCAGGTCCTGTTCGTGGCGCAGGTAGGCCACGGCGAACTGGCGCATGCCGTCGAGGTCGTTGACGTCGCCGCTGGCGGTGAACTCACGGTCGTCGGCCTTCACCGTCTTCTTCGCCAGGAAATCGTTGGCGATGTCCTGGATGTACTCGCCGTTGTAGGCCGCCTCCGGCCACTGTGCGTCGCCAGGCTTGAAGCCTTTGGCGCGCAACTGGGTGGAGGTGGCCAGCGTGCCGATCTGCACGCCCGCGTCGTTGTAATAGAACTCGCGGTGCACCTGCCAGCCCTGCGTCTGGTAGAGGCTGCAGATGGCGTCGCCCAGAGCAGCCTGGCGGCCATGGCCCACGTGCAGCGGCCCCGTGGGGTTGGCCGACACGAACTCCACCATGAGCTTCTGTCCGTTCGATGGCTGCACGCCGAATGTCTCGCCCGCGGCCAGGACCTCGCGCACGATCTGCTGCTTGGCCTCGGGCTTGAGACGGATGTTCAGGAAGCCCGGGCCCGCCAGGTCGATGTCGGAGACCCAGCGCTGGTACACCGGCTGCGCCAGCAGGGCAGCGCGAAGCGTTTCGCCGAGCTGGCGCGGATTGAGCTTGAGTGGCTTGGCGAGTTGCATGGCCGCCGTGCTGGCGAAATCGCCGTGGGCCGCCACCTTGGGCGATTCGAACGCTGCCCGGGCCCCGGCGCCGGGTGACAACGATTCCAGCTCGGTGGCCAGGCCATCGAGCAATTCCTGTTTGATCTTGAGCATAGAGGGGCGATTTTAGGCGGGGGGCACGCCAGGGGCCGTCTGCATGGGCCGCAGGTGGTCACGCGCTGCGGTCTTGACCGCCGCCGTCAGCCGTTGGGCCGACACCGATTCGTGCGCCCAGTGCTGCCAGTACAGCACCACGTCCACCGCCGCGCCCGGCAGGATCTCCTGCAAGCCCGGGCGCTGGGCCAGGTGCTGTTCGGGCACCATGCCCCAGCCCAGGCCGAGTTCGAGGGCGGTCTCGAACGCCTCCACCGCCGGCGCGAAATGGCGCGGGTAATGCGGCTGGCGCAGGGCGAAATGCTGCTCCAGAAAGGCGTCCTGCAGCGCGTCCTTGCGGTTGAAGATCACCGCCGGCTGCGCCAGCAACTTGTGCGGCGATACCGCGCCGCGCGGCGTGCGGCAGCGCTTGACCAGGTCGGGAGCCGCGACACACAGGTAGCGCATCACCCCCAGCGGCTCGGCCACACAGCCGCGCATCGCGCTCGCCAGCGTCGTCACGCAGCCCATCACGTCGCCGCTTTTCAGCGCGTCGTGCGTGTGGTCCTGGTCGTCGATCACGATCTCCAGCAGCAGGTGGTGGCGGCGCAGCAGCGGCGCCACACCGGGCAGGAACCAGCTCGCGACCGAATCGGCGTTGATCGCCACCGACAGGCTTTGCCAGCGCACGCCTTCGCCCTGTGAACCGCCCTGCAGGCCGACGAGCACATCGGCCTCCATCAGCCGCACCTGCTTGACATGGCCGAGCAGCGCCTGGCCGGCCGGCGTGGCGCGCACCTGCTTGCCGCGCACCAGCAGCCGCTGCCCGAGCGTGTCCTCCAGCGACTTGATGCGCAGCGACACGGCGGCCAGCGTGAGCGAGAGCGCCTTGGCGGCAGGACCGAAGCCGCCGTGTTCCACCACCGCGGCCAGTGCTTCGAGTTGGCGTGCGTCCAGCATGGATCGATCAATTTAAATTGAAGTGAATGGAGTTTAAGTTAACTCAGTTTAATTTGTATGCAATCCGGCGCACACTGGCGGCCATTCGCACTGGAGTTCTTCATGGCCCTCGCCTTCCCCACCTTCACCGCCGGCATGGTGCTCAGCATGTCCCTCATCATGGCCATCGGCCCGCAGAACGCGCATGTGCTGCGCGTGGGCCTGCAACGCCAGCACCTGTGGCTCACCGTGGCCGTGTGTGCGCTGGCCGACGTGGTGCTGATCGGGCTGGGTGTGCTCGGGCTGGCGCAACTCGGCGGCCTGTCCGACAAGCTGCACGGCGCACTCGTCGGCGCGGGCATGCTGTTCCTTGCGGTGTACGGCTGGCAGGCCTTCCAGCGCTTCCTGCATCCCCGCGCCATGGCGCTGGAAGGTTCGGCACCCGTCACTGCCTCAGCGCCGGTCTCGCGTCGGCAGGCCGTGCTCTCCGCGCTGGCGTTCTCCTGGCTCAACCCGCACGCCTGGCTTGACACGGCTGTCTTGATCGGCACCGCCTCGCTGGCCTACGGCCAGGGCAGCAAGGTGTTCGGACTGGGCGCAGCCACTGGTTCGCTGGTGTGGTTCGTGGTGCTGGGCACCGCGGCCTTCTGGCTCGGCCGTCGCCTGAATTCGCTGCGCGTGTGGCGCGCACTCGATGGCATGGTGGCGCTGATGATGTGGGCCACCGCGCTCTGGCTGCTGGCCAGCCTGTTCTAAGGCCTGTTCACCCTAGATCTCGCCGAAGCCGATCTGCGACAGCACGTCGGGTTGCATCAGTTCCTCCAGCACGGGGTCGCTGCGCTGGGTCCACGCCAGGGCGAGTGCCACCGCCATTGCCACGCCGGCCAGTCCCAGCCACACCGGTGCGCGCGTTCCACGAGCGCCACCGCCGCCGGCCACGGCCAGTTCGGCCATGGTCACGCTGCGTGCGTGGCGCTGGCGCCATTGCGCCATCACGCGGTCCTGCAACGCAGCGCTGCTGTCGTGGGCGCCCGGTTGCAGGCTTTCGCGCAGCAGGGCGTGTAGCGCCCGGTCGTCGTCAGGGCCTGTGGAGGGCGTGCTCATCCGGGGTTCTCCTGCAAGGCGGCGCGGAGGCTGCGCCGGGCGCGAAACAGCAACTGGTGCGCGGCGTTGGTGTCGATCTCCAGCGCGCGACCGATCTCGGCCACATCGGCGTCTGCATAGGCCCACATCGCCAGGGCCATGCGCTGGCGCGCAGGCAGGGCGCGCAGCGCGGCCTGCACGCCGGCCGTGTCGAGGGTCGCTGCTGGCGCCGGACCCTCCAGCTGCCGCTCATGAAGCTCGGCAAGATCGGCCGGATCGAGGCTGAGCTCGCGCCTGCGCACCAGGTGCGTGCGGCAGCGGTTGAGCACGATGGTGTGGAAGTAGGTCGAGAGTTGCGCGCCGTGCGACCCGTCGGCCTGCGCGCCCCAGAGCCGCATGAAGGATTCCTGCACCACGTCTTCGGCATCTTCCAGGCGGCCCATCATCTGACGCGCCAGCGCGAGCGCGGCCGGGGTGAGCAGGCGCACCAGCGCCTGCGCGGCGTGCGGATCGCCGCCCGTGGCCTGGCGCCAGAGGGCCCAGCCGTCGGGCTCCAGACCGAGGGCACGGCGCGTGTGGCGGCCCAGCGACGCGGCCATGCTGGCCATCCACGGCAGCCTGGAAGCGGGCGCCAGCGGCCACGAAGGCATGACCGGCATGGCCTGAACGTCGGAGGGTTGGTTCATCGCAGGGGCAGTTTCTCGCGCAGCGCGGCGCGTTCTTCGGGCGTGAGCTTCTGCAGCATGGCGCGGCGTTGCTGCAGCAGTTGCCGGCGTTCCTGCGGTGTCATGGCCTGCAGCCTGGCGCGCCGCTCGGCGGCGAGTGCTTCGCGCTGCTCGGGGCTCAGGGACTGCCAGCGCTGGCGCGTGGCGTCGATCAGCGTCTCGCGTTCGGCGGGTGAGAGTTGCTCGAGCCGCTCACGCAGCTTCTGCCTGAAAAGCTGCCGCTCGGCCGGGCTCGCATCTTGGAGCTGGCGGCGGATGTCCTCGCGGCGTTCGGCCTGCTGCGCCGGACTCAGGCGGCTCCAGTCCTGAAGCTCGGGCACCGCCGGCGCTGCCTGTGCGCCGGCGCCCAGCAGGGCCAGAGGCAGGGCGCACAGGAGGCGGCGAAACAGGCGGACTGGCATGGTGGATGAGGGAAATTTCAACTGCGCCACAAGCCCGACATGGCCGGCGGCGCCCCGGGCAGCACCTGCTGCGCCAGATGGGCGCTGCCGATGCCCAGGTGCCGCTGCAACAAGGCGCGCTGAAGCGAGCGTACATCGGTCGTGGGGCGCAGGTCTCGACCGTCCAGCAGGGCGCTGGACGACAGGCCGGGCCAGTCGCCCAGCACGCGACCGCCCGCCACCGCGCCACCCGCGAGAAAGGCGACGCCGCCGGTGCCATGGTCGGTGCCGCCACTGCCGTTGAACGCGGCCGAGCGGCCGAACTCGGTCATGACCAGCACGGTGGTGTCGGCCCAGGTGTCCCCCAGCGAGTTGCGCAGGGAAAGCAGGCCGGCATCTAGCGCGCCCAGGAGGCGTTGCAGGCGCGGCGCTTGCTGCGTGTGGGTGTCCCAGCCATTTACGTCGAGCCAGGCCACCGAGGGCCCTCCGGGCTCCGCAAGAAAACGGCCGGCCTGCGTGGCCAGCGTGGCGAAGGCGTTGCCCGGACCGCCGCCACCCATGCCCATCTTCATCGGGTCGCCCGGTTGCTCCATCGGGCCCATGGCCTGCGACTGCACCTGCTGCCAGCGGCGCTGGAGGTGGTCGTCCCCCTCGTACAGGCGGGCCACGCGGGCCATGAAATCCGCTTCGGGTGCGTCGCGACGTGAAGGTGTCCAGGTGGTCGCCTGCTCGGTTCCGCGCAGGGCCAGCGGCATGGAAGGCGACAGCGCCACGCCCTGCGAGCGGCCGAGGGCGAGCGCGCGGCCGAGCCAGCCGGTGTCCAGCGCAAACGGTCGCTCGCCCCCACTCTCGAGGACCTGCTGGGCATCGAAATGGGACCGCTCCCGGTACGGGCTGGCCACGGCATGCACGACCAGCAACTGGCCTTCGCCGTACCAGCGGTGCAGGCCGGCAAGCGCCGGGTGCAGGGCGAAGGTGTTGTCCAGTCCCAGGGGCGCTTCTCCGCCGGGGGACCGCAACCGCGACCAGTGCGGATCACCCACCGGTGGCACCGCCGCCAGGCCATCGAGCGCGCCGCGCAGCATCACCACCACCAGCTTGCCGCGGGCCTGCGGCGTGGCGGCGAAGGCCCAGCGCACACCGGCGGTGCCCAGCGTCAGCGCAGCGCCGGCCGCGCGCAACCAGTGGCGCCGGTTCAGGCATTCGGGTGGGTGCATGACAGTCTCCGGTGATTCATCGCCGCTGCATCTCGGGGCTGGCCATCAGGAGGGCCAGGGCTTGTGCGCCGCTGTCGGCGCGATCGATCTGGTTGAGCGTGCGCTCGCTCATGGCCACACCCCACGCCTGCCGCGCCAGCACCCGCGCATCCACGCCAGACCCTTGGGCGCGGCCGACGTCCAGTGCCCAGTCCACGCGCTTGTGCAGGGCGTCGGGCCCCAGCCAGTCTTCCTGCCGCTCCGGCCAGCCTTGTGGAGACGGCGCAAGCCCCGGCGGCTGGCCCATGGCCGTGAGCCGGGCGACCCAGCGCGCCGGGGCTTCGGGGCTCTGGCCGAGCACGCGGTGCGCGGCCACCAGCAGCTCTTCGGGCCGGCGGGCCTTGCCCGGTGCGTGCACCTGCCAGGCGAGTTCGTGGTCGAACAGCGCGGCGGCGGTCTGCAGGAGGTCCCCGTCGCTGCGCTGAAAACTGCGCGCCACCGCCTGCACCAGCGCGTCGGGCGGATCGTCGGCCACGAAATGGCGCACGAGGCGCGTGGCGAGGTGCCGCGCCGTGGCGGGGTGGCGGGCCAGGTCGGTCCACAGGGCGTCCAGCGCCTCCGGGCCTTCGGGGTACTCGCGCCCCATCACGCGCTTGGTGCCCGGTTCGTGCAGGTTGGGCTGGAACACGGCGTTTCCGCCTTCGCGGCGGTTCACGGTCCAGCCGGTGAGCAGGCGCGCGAGCTCGGTCACGTCGGCCTGCGTGTACCCGCCCTGCACGCCCACCGTGTGCAGTTCCAGCAGCTCCCGGGCCAGGTTTTCGTTCAGCCCGCGCTCACGCCGTCGACCCTGGCGCGAAGCCGGGCCCACCGACTGCGCGTTGTCGAGGTACAGCAACATGCCCGGATGCAGCGTGGCCGCGCGCAGCAGCGTCGCGAAACGCCCTGTGGCGTGCGGGCGGATGGCCTCGTTCTCGAACGGCCACACCAGCCCCAGCGTGGTGCCTTTGGTGGCCGCCACGGTGAAGTGGTTGGCCCAGAACAGCACCCAGCGCTCGTGCACCGGGGTGGTGGTGCTCACCTGGTGCTGCCAGCGCTGCTTCAGCGCCTGCTGGTTGGCGGCGACGAGCCGGGCGCGCGCCTCGCGGGCGTCCTCCTGGCCGGATGCGGGCGACAGCGCCTGGCGCAACGACTGCGCCGTGAGGCGCCAGGCAGCGGCCCCGTCGGTCAGGGCCCCAGTTTCCATGGCCTGCGGACGGCGCAACTGGTCCATCACCCATTGGCGCGGCTCTGGAACGACGCGGTCCAGGCGGGGTTCGCTGAGACCGAAACGGTGCGAGGCGATGGCAGCTTCGAGGGTCATGGCGGGCGGGTGTGGAACAGACCGGAAGGACCGGCACCCCTCTTGAACCCGCGAACACGCCGGCTCTTACGCGCGCCACGACATGCCCCTGCAACCGGCTGCGCCAAACCGCTCGCGGCCATAAGACGCCGCCTTGCTGGCGGTTCAAGCAGCACACGGGCCCCTGTGTCCGTGCTTTCCCAACCACCCCCTGGAGCTGCCATGAAACTTCGCATTCCCTCCCTTTACCTGCTGTCCGTCGTGCTCACGCTGGGGGCCACCGCGTCCGCCCAGGCGCAGGACGCGCGCGTGGACCTTCGGCAGGACCATCAGGAACAGCGCATCGAACAAGGCATCGCGTCGGGCGAGATCACGCGGCCCGAAGCAGCACGCCTGACGCGGCAGCAGAACCACATCGAGCGCCTGGAACACCGGGTGGAAGGCGACGGCCACGTCACGCGCCGCGAGGCGGTGCGCGTGGAAGCCGCCCAGGACCGGGCCAGTGCGCACATCCGCCACACCAGGCACGACCGGCAGGTGCGGCCTCGCGCGCGATGACTGTGGCGGGTAAAGTCGCAGAACCTCGACGAAGCCCACCTACATGACCGACCTTCTGCCTCCCTGGCCATTGCTGTCGGCCTTCATGCTCGCCAGTCTGGTGCTGGCCATCACACCGGGACCGGGCGTGTTCTACATCCTGGCGCGAAGCCTCACGCAGGGCCGGCGGCACGGCATGGCTTCGGTGGCCGGTGTGGCGCTGGGCAATTTCGGCAACGCGGTGGGCGCTGCACTGGGCCTGGCGGCGTTGTTTGCCGTCTCGTCACTGGCCTTCACGGTGGTGAAGTTCGCCGGGGCCGCCTATCTCGTCTTCCTGGGCATCCAGGCACTGCGCGCGCGCCAGCCCGAACCGGACGGGTCTGCCCCTCCACCCGAGCGCCTGGGTCGCATCTTCCGCGATGGTTTCCTGGTGGCCCTGCTCAACCCCAAGACCGCCCTCTTCTTCGCGGCCTTCCTGCCCCAGTTCATGATGCCGCAGGGTTCGGTGGTCGGCCAGAGCGTGGCACTGGGCGCGATCTTCTTGGCGATCGCGGCGCTGAGCGACACCGCCTACGCGCTTGCTGCGGGATGGATCGCGCCGCGCCTGAAGGGCCTGGGCGGCCTGCGCCGCGCGGGGCGCTGGCTGACGGGCGGATCGTTCATCGCGCTGGGCGTGCTGGCCGCGCTGGCCAGCCGCCGCGGCACAACACCTTGACACCAGCAGTCCCGGGGCGCCGTGTTTTCGCACGGGTGGGCGCCGGTACAATTTCCGGCTGTCCACTGCCCCGGCACCGCAGGCCTGTCAGACACGGCGCTTGTGGTGTGTCCATATGAACCAAGACTCCCTGGGACCCGAACGTCAGACCTGCGACGTTCTTGTGATCGGCGGAGGGCCGGCCGGCTCCACCATCGCGCCCTTCCTCACCCGCCTCGGCCACCGCGTGGTGCTGCTCGAGAAGGCCCATCACCCGCGCTTCCACATTGGCGAGTCGCTGCTCCCGGCCAACCTGCCCCTGCTCGAGCGGCTGGGCGTGGCCGAAGAAGTCCGCGCCATCGGCCAGCACAAGCCCGGCGCCGAGTTCGTTTCACCGCACCACGACCATTCGCAGACCTTCCTGTTCGCCGAGGCGTGGGACAAGTCGATGCCGGCGGCCTACCAGGTCAAGCGCGCGGAGTTCGACGAAATCCTGATCCGCAACGCCGAACGGGAAGGCGTGCAGGTGCACGAGGGTTGCCAGGCGAAGTCGGTGGAGTTCCTGAGCGACCGCTCGGTGCGCGTGAACGCCACGCACGACGACGGCCGTTCCACGGTGTGGGAGGCGAAGTTCCTGGTGGACGCCTCCGGGCGCGACACCTTCCTGGCTTCGCGCTTCAAGATCAAGGAGCGCAACCCGAGCCACAACAGCGCGGCGGTCTACGGCCATTTCGCCAACGCGCGACGCAACGAAGGCGAGTCCGAGGGCAACATCACGGTGTTCTGGTTCGACCACGGCTGGTTCTGGTTCATCCCGCTCACGGGCGGCGCCACCAGCGTGGGCATGGTGACCTGGCCCTACCACATGAAGACGCGCGCCGGGCGCACCCTGCAGCAGTTCCTGATGGACAACGTGGCCACCTGCGCCGGCCTGGCCGAACGCCTGAAGGACGCCGAGCTGATGACGCCCGTGGAGGCCACGGGCAACTTCTCCTACTCGGCGCGGCACAACCACGGCGAGAACTACCTCATGCTGGGCGATGCCTTCACCTTCATCGACCCGGTGTTCTCTTCGGGCGTGTGGCTGGCCATGAGCGGAGGCGAACTCGGCGCGAAGACCATCGACACCTGCCTGCGCGAACCGAAGCAGGCGCGAGCCGCGCTCAAGCGTTTTGACCGGCAGATGCGGCACGGACCGCGCGAATTCTCTTGGTTCATCTACCGCGTGACCAACCCGGTGATGCGCGACTTCTTCATGGGGCCGCGCAACATCTTCCGCGTCAAGGAAGCGCTGCTGTCGATGCTGGCCGGCGACATCTACGGCCGCACGCCCATCTGGCGCGCGCTCCTGGTGTTCAAGCTGATGTATTACGGTGCCAACCTCATGCAACCCCGCCGGGCCTTCGCGGCCTGGCAACGGCGTCGCCACAACGTCCGCCCTGCCGACGAGGCTGCGCTGGCGCATCCGTCGTGAGCTGGCGGCACCGCGGTGCGCCATGGCCAGGCGTGCACGCCGGCCTCTGCCCCAGCGATCCGCTGGTGGAGGTCGAATCCCAGGCCATTCACGCGCTGCCGTCCGCATGAGCGCGCGCCTGCGACCCACTTCCCTGCCGTGGAGCGTGTACGAGCACCTCGCGATGGTGGTGGGCCTGGTCTCGCTTGCGGTGATCTGCCTGGCCTGGTTGCCCCTGGCTCTTGCGCTGCGCCCGGTGTTGCGCGGCGACATCGGCCAGCGCCTGGGGCGTCTTGCGATCATGCGCGGCTTCCAGCTCTACCTGCAGGTGCTGCGTGGACTGTGTGCCTGCCGCTTCGACATCGAGGCCATCGATGCGCTGCGCGACCAGGGTCCGATGGTGATCGCCGCCAACCACCCCTCGCTGCTCGACGCCGTGCTGATCACCTCGCGGCTTCCCAACGCGGTCTGCGTGATGAAGGCGGAGGTGATGGAAAACCCGTTGTTCGGCGCCGGTGCGCGCATGGCGGGTTATGTGCGCAACGACCCGCCACTGCACATGGTGCTGGAATGCCGCAGCGCCTTGCGCCACGGCGCGCAGGTGCTGATCTTTCCTGAAAGCACGCGCACGCCGGGCTACCCTGCGAACCCGGTCAATCCGCTGTCGCGCACGGCGGCCATCATTGCTGCGCGGGCGGGCGTGCCGGTGCAGACGCTCATTGTCGAGTTCTCCAGCCCTTACCTGGGCAAGGGCTGGCCGCTGCACCGCGCGCCCCGCCTGCCCCTGCACTGCCGCGTCCGCCTCGGCCGGCGCTTTGACCCACCGCGCGACCCGCGTGCCTTCACCACCGAACTCGAAGCGCACCTGCGCGCCGAACTCGCCGGACCCAAGACCTCATGACGCCGACGCACAGCACCACGCACCTGGTCCTCATCCCCAGCTACAACCCGGGGCGCAAGGTGCTGGCCACGGTGCGCGCCGCGCGCGCCCAGTGGACGCCGGTGTGGGTGGTGATCGATGGCAGCACCGACGGCTCGGCCGACTGGCTGCGCGAAGAAGCCGCCACCGACCCAGGCCTGCGCGTGCTGGTGCTCCCCCACAACCGGGGCAAGGGCTCGGCGGTGCTCGAAGGCATCACGCTGGCGGCGCAGGCCGGCTTCACCCATGCGCTGACCATGGATTCCGACGGCCAGCATCCCGAGACGCTCATCCCCCACTTCATGGCCACCTCGCAGGCCGCGCCCGAGGCCATGGTGCTGGGCAAGCCGGTGTTCGGCCCGGAAGCGCCCGCGCTGCGTGTGAACGGGCGCAAGCTCTCCAACGGCTGGGCCGACCTGGAAACGCTCGGCATGGGCATCGGCGATTCCTTGTACGGCTTTCGGGTCTACCCCATCGGGCCGCTCATGAAGGTGATGCACAGCACCCGCTTCATGCGCCGGTTCGATTTCGACCCCGAGGCGGTGGTCCGCCTGTGCTGGGCGGGTGTTCGGCCCATCAACGTGGATGCGCCGGTGCGCTACTTCACACCGGCAGAAGGCGGTGTGTCGCACTTCAAATACCTGCGCGACAACCTGCTGCTGAGCTGGATGCATGCCCGGCTGCTCGTGGGCTTCGTGCTGCGCCTGCCCTGGCTGCTGTGGCAGCGCTTGAAAGGCTGAATCTCCTGCCATGAACACGACCGAGATCTTCCTGATCGCGATGGCGATCATCTTCACCGTGCCGTGGCTCATCTGGCGCGTGCTGCGCACCGACTACTGGGCGCCGCTGGTGGTGGTGCAGATCGTCACGGGCATCCTGCTCGGGCCCGGCGTGCTGGGCAAGGCCTTCCCCGACTTCCACGCCTTCGTCTTCAGCCCGGCCGTGATCCAGTCGCTCAATGGCATCGCCTGGTGGGCGGTGATGCTGTTCGTGATGATTGCAGGCGTGGAGCTCGACCTTCGGCAGGCGTGGAAACACCGGCGTGAGAGCGGCATCACCGCCGGGCTCGCGCTGGGCGTGCCCATGCTGGCAGGCTGCGCGGCGGCCGTGCTGATGCTGGGCCAGACCGGTTGGGTCGGCGCCTCGGCGCACCGCTGGCAGTTCGTGCTGGGGGTGGGCATGGCGTGCGCGGTCACCGCGCTGCCGATCCTGATCCTGCTCATGGAAAAAATGCAGGTGCTGCGCCAGCCGCTGGGTCAACGCATCCTGCGCTACGCCAGCCTGGACGACATCGCGATCTGGGGTGTGCTCGCCCTGATCCTCATGGACTGGCAGCGCGTGGGCAAACAGGTGGTGTTCGTGCTGGCCTTCGCCATCCTGGCCTGGGCATTTCGCCGGCTCATGCGCTGGCTGCCCGAATCCGACCGCTGGTCCGTGAGCCTGATCTGGCTGGCGGTGTGCGCCTTCGGCGCCGACTGGTGCGGCCTGCACTACATGGTGGGCGCTTTCCTGGCGGGCGTGGTGATGGACGCCGAATGGTTCGATCAGGAAAAACTCGACCAGTTGCGTCACCACGTGCTGCTGGTGATCATGCCGGTGTTCTTTCTCTCCACCGGCCTGCGCACCGACTGGGCGGTGGGTGGCGCTGCCGTGTTCGGCGCGGCCGCGCTGCTGCTGGTGGCCTCCGTCGGCGGCAAGCTGCTGGGGGTTCATGCCGCCGGGCGCTGGCTGGGCTGGCCGAGGGGCGAGGCGTCCATCATCGGCTGGCTGCTGCAGACCAAGGCCTTGATCATGATCATCTTCGCCAACGTGCTGCTGGACCGTCAGGTGATCACCAGCGAGACCTTCACCGCCCTGCTGCTGATGGCAGTGGCCAGCACCATGCTGACCGTGCCGATGGTGGCGCCCAGGCTGCGCGCTCACTGACGACGCGTCCCGCGTCGCGGAATCAGAACTGCAGAAAACTCAATCCGGCACCCACGCTGGTCTGACGGAAGTTGTAGTCCGTCAACGTTTCGCCATAGCCGGTGAAGAGTTGAACGTACCAGCGAAGCCCGTTGGGCTGGTCGCGATACACCGGGTACGTCCATTCGAGCGACGTGCTCCCCCGGTTGCCAGCACGCAGGGTGCTGCGGTGCTGCAGCGATGCGGTGTGCAGTCCGCTCGCCCAACCGAGGGTGAGCTCGGTCTTGCCCCGGAAATCGAGGAGGTCGGGGTTGTTGTCCTTGTCGTCGCGCTCGCGCAGGCGCTGATGGACCTTGGTGGTGAAGGTCCAGTTGCCGCGCTCGAATCCGGCGCCCAGGACCACGCGGTTCCAGCTCCTGGACAAGGGGTCGGACTGCCCGTTCGACTGGTGCGCCAGGCCGAGCTGGGTGAAGCGCCATTTCCAGCCCATCGGCAACAGGCGATACCGCTGCGCGGTGGGCACCACATAGATCAGTTCGGGTTGGTAGTCGGTGTTGCGAAAGGGTCTAGATTCCGCCTGGTTGTAGGCCTGCCACATCGTCTGCATGGTGAAGGCACCCCACAGATCGGCACCCGGAAAACCCACATCCTGCAGGAGCTTGGTGCGCACCGACAGTTGAAACTTTGCTTCCTCGCGACGGTTGTCGGGCGCCAGAACGGCCGCCTGGGTCGGCGAGCTGGGTGCACGATTGATCTTCGACGTGATGTGCACGGGCAACACGTAATTGGGCTGATAACCCACGAAATTGAACACACCGCGCTTGTCGGCGGGATCGAGCTCCCAGAACCGGGAAAGCAGACTGCTGGAGACAGCCGGGGGCAAGGGACCACCCGCTTGCGACAAGGACGTGGACGGCGATGCTGCCGTGGCTTCTTCTGCCACCAGCGGCTGCTCCGACGGCGGAGCGGCCGGGGCCAGCGCGCGGCCGGCCAGCTTGTCGTAGCAGGTCAGGCGGTCCGCCGCAGCGCCAATCAGGGCACATTGCTCCAGCGAGGTGGCGCCGCCAACCTGTGCCTGCGCAACCGCTACAACGGCCGGACCGCACAGCAGGATGAAAGTGATGGTCTTCATGTCCATGATGCGAGGCTTCAGCACATTCCACCATTGATGGAGATGACCTGCCCGCTGATGTAGGCAGCCTGGTCGGATGCGAGGAACGCCACCAGATCGGCCACCTCGGCCACCTGCCCGGCGCGTTGCATGGGCACCAGTCGCTTGATGGCCTCCTGGTTGAAGGCGCCGTCGATCATGTCGGTCTCGATGATCCCGGGTGCCACGGCGTTCACCGTGATGCCGCGGCTCGCCAGCTCCAGCGCCAGCGCCTTGCTTGCCGAATG
The DNA here is from genome assembly GCF_051858985.1 of Hydrogenophaga sp. Lineage (GTDB taxonomy): Bacteria > Pseudomonadota > Gammaproteobacteria > Burkholderiales > Burkholderiaceae_C > Hydrogenophaga. The sequence goes on from NZ_JBHYGM010000004.1 coordinate 49,756, forward strand.
CAGCGCACCCTTGGCGGCTGCGTAGTTCACCTGCCCGCGGTTGCCCATGACGGCAGCCACCGACGAAATGCTGAGGATTCGGCCCCAGCGCGTGCGGATCATCGGCAGCGTGAGCGGCTGCGTGACGTTGTAGAAACCGTTGAGCGAGACGTCCACCACACGGTCCCACTGCTCGCCGCTCATGCCGGGAAACACGGCATCGTCGTGGATGCCGGCGTTGTTCACCAGGATCTGGATCGCGCCAGCCTCGGTGAGCGCCGCGAGTGCGCCGGCGCAGGCCGATCGATCGGTCACGTCGAAGGCCACCGCCTCGGCGCTGCCACCGCTGGCGCGTATCGCCTGGGCAGTGGCTTCGGCCTTGTCCAGCGCACGGTGCGCGTGCACGATGACGTGGTGACCGTCGGCCGCCAGGCGCTGGCAGATCGCCGCGCCGATGCCGCCGCTGCCGCCCGTGACCAAAGCGCGCTTCTTCATGGCTGTTTCCCCGCTTCCAGTTGTTCGGCGTCCAGCACCACCGCAGCGCGGCCTTCGACCAGGCAGCGTTCACCCTGGTGCAGGCTGAAGCGGTAGAGCACCTGGTTGTGATCGCCAGAGAGGCGTTCGGCGCGCACGCGCAACGCTCCGGCGAGATCGTCCAGGCGCTCGACATGCAGGCTCGCTCCGCGCACGCTGGTGAGGTAGCCCTGGCGCGGTGCTGCCTCGCTGCCCGCGGTGAGCGCACCGTGCACGGCCATGGCCTGCGCGGCGTATTCGATGCCGTTCGCCGCGCCCAGGCGGCCCTCTGCGCGCAGCGGATGTGCCGGGTCGGTGTGGCTGGTGGCCAGGCACTCGATGTGGTCGGCACTCCAGCCGCTGACTTCGTCGAGCAGGCACATGTTCCCGCGGTGGGGAATCCGCGCGGCGATCCACTCGCGGTTCATGCCGCCTCGATCCGCACCGCGAGCTGCAGCCCGGGCAGGTAGTCCAGACACACCTCGCCCCATTCGGCTCGGGCCAGACGCTCCAGCAGCGGCAGGCCGCGCAGCGCGGGCACGGCCGCGCGCAGCGGCTCCAGCATCGCGTGCTGCCACGGCGTGGCGCTGGCGTCGGTGGTCCAGGCGGTGATGCGGGCGATCGATCGCGGCGTGGGCACCGGCTCCAGCAGGAACGACACACCGGCGCAATCGGGCAGGGGCCGCACGCCGTTCAGGGGTTCGGGGTACTCGCTGTCGTAGGCCATCAGCAGGGTGGACTGCTGGTCCAGCACCACCTGCCCCAGGGCATCGAGCAGCCCGGCACCGAAGCTGCCGTCGTGGGCGCACAGCACCTGGCAGGGCGCCATGGATTTCGTGGCGATGCCCCAGTAGCCGGCGGGCGCGTTGTGCACCGAGTTGTGAAAGCGCGTGGGCGAGATGTGGCGGTCTTCGGTAGCGAGTTGTTCGCAGATCGCATGGCAGTTGTGCCCATCGGACCCGGACGCGGTGAACACGGTGGCCAGGCGGGCGACGTCGTCCCCCGCGGCGGCCTCCAGGCCCAGCCCCAGCGCAAGCTTGATCACGCGGCTGGCACGGCGGCGCTCGGCCGGCGGCAGCAGGACAGGTGCCGGCAGCACCGACGGCGCCCGCTCCCACGGCTGCTCGCCGCGCAACACCGCGCGGGCGACAGGCCAGTCGGGCAGGCCGGGCGCGATCAGGCCTACACCGTTGATCCAGGCGGTCAGCGGGGTGCTCACTGCCGGCTCCTGCGACCGAGCACCAGGCTGCAGTTGCTGCCCCCGAATCCGAACGAGTTGGTGAGCGCCAGCCGCAAGGGCGCGCTGGCGCTGCGCAGCTGGTACCGAAGGGGAATGGCGGGATCGAGTTCGCGCGTGCCGGGACTGCCGGGCACGAACTGGTCGGTCAAGGCAAGCGCGCACAGCACGGACTCCACCGCGCCGGCCGCGCCCAGCGTGTGGCCGGTGGCGCCCTTGGTGGAAGAGCAGACCGCGCCCTCGCCAAACACCGCCGCCACGGCCTTGCCTTCGGACACGTCGTTGGCGGGCGTGGCGGTGCCGTGCAGGTTGATGTAGTGGATGTCGCTGGCCGCCAGGCCCGCCGAGCGCAGGGCGGCCTGCATCGCCATGCGAGCGCCCAGACCTTCGGGGTGCGGTGCCGACATGTGGTGCGCATCGCTGGACTCGCCCGCGCCCAGCAGCCAGGTGGCGTCGGCCCGCACGGGGCCTGCGCGCTCGAGCAGGGCGTAGGCCGCGCCCTCGCCGATGGAAATGCCATCGCGACTGGCGTCGCACGGGCGGCAGGGCTCGGCGGAGGTGAGTTCCAGGGATGCAAAGCCGTACAGCGTGGTCAGGCACAGCGAGTCGACGCCGCCGACCAGCGCCGCGTCGAGGGTGCCCAGCTCGATCTGGCGGGCGGCGGCGGCGAACACCTTGGCGCTGGACGAGCAGGCGGTGGAGATGGTGGTCGACTGGCCGGTGATGCCCAGGTGCTGGCGCAGGAACTCGGCGAGCGCATACGGGTTGTGCGTGCCGGCGTAGCTGAAATCGGGTGGCAGCGCGCCGGTGACAGGGTCCCGTCGGCGGTAGGCGAGTTCGGTCTGCAGGATGCCGGAAGTGCTGGTGCCCATGAACACCCCGACCCGGCTCGCGCCATGGCGGGCCACCGCCTCGCGCACCCGGTCCTCGAAGCCGTCGGCCTGCAACGCGAGCAGGGCGAGCCGGTGGTTGCGGCAGTCGAAGTGCGCCAGCGCCCCGGGCAGGACGACGCTGTCCACGCCACTCACTTCGCCCACCCAGGTCGGCAGGTCCACGGTTTCGAAGGTGCAGGGCGCAAGGCCGCTGCGGTTGTCGCGCAGGGCGTCGCCGTGCGCGTTCAGACCCACACCCAGGCAGGTGGTGACGGTGCAGGCAGACAGCAGCAGGGGCTTCACGGGAACAGACGGGAAAAAGGGTCGCGCATTGTCTCAGATGGTGGCATGCGAACGCCCGCCGCTCAGTGCGGAACCCGACACAGCAGCATCACATTGGCAAAGGGTTTGCGTCCGTTCATGGGCTGGGTCTCCACCACGAAGCCCAGGCGCTCCAGTTCGGCGCGCCAGTCGGCCAGCGTGCGGCAGTACAGCGTGGGCAGGCGGTGGCCGCGCACGTAGGTCACCAGGCGGTCCACGCCGTTGCAGATGTGGTGTGGCAGGCCGGCGCTGGCGTCGCCGATGCGGGTGAGGAACACGCCGCCTGGCGGCAGCGCCTGCCGGATGCGCGCGAGCACCTCGCGCTGCCGGGCGTGGCTGAAGTAGTGAAGCGCATCCAGGATCAGCACCGCGTCGGGGCGGCCAAAGTCCACCAGGTTCATGTCGCCCTGCTCCACCGACACCACCGGATGCTGCGGGCCGAAGGCGCGCGCGGCCCGTTCCACATCCTTCTGCATCAGCTCGACGCCGCGCAGGCGGTGGGGCTGCGGTGGCGGCGCCCAGCCCGCGGGCCAGTGCCCCTGGCCGTGCAGCCGACCCGCCGCGAGCAACCACGCAAACAGGCTGCCCTGGCCGCAGCCCAGGTCGAGGTAGTGCCCTCCCTGGGGCAGCAGACCCAGGCGCAACATCTCGTGAAAGATGTTGTCGTGGCCGAGCTTGCCGCGGGCGTAGTGGTAGGCGAAGTGGCCACTGGGCCGAAAGGTCTGGCTGGCCTCGGCCACCAGGCGGTTGATGAAGGAACGGCTCATGGAAGGGAATCGGCCAGGGTGACAGGATGCAGTCTGGAATCAGCCATGTGGCGCAGCAGGCGCGGCAGCACGGCCAGGATCACCGGCTCGCCCTGCGGCGTCCGTGCGCTGTGGCCGTCGTGCATCAGCACGATGTCGCCGGCCACCAGGGGATCGGCCAGTCGCTGGTACACGCGCTCGGGATCGCCGGTGCGGGTGTCGTAGGCGCGGCGGGTCCAGGTGGCGAGCGACAGACCCAGGTCATGCAGCACGGGGTCGAGGAAGGGGTTGCGCAGGCCGGCCGTGGCGCGGAAGAAGCGCGGCGCCTGCCCGGTGATGTCCGAGAGGGTGGTCTGCGCCAGCGCAATGTCGCGCCGCATGCGGCCCGGGCCGAACAGCGAAAACGCGTTGCTGTGCGCATGGCCATGGTTCTCCACCCGGTGACCGCGCTGCACGATCTCACGGCACAAGGCCGGATGCTGCTGCGCGAGACGGCCGATGCAGAAGAAGCTGGCCTTCGCGTGGGCGGCGTCCAGCAGGTCGAGCACGCGTGGTGTGACATCCGGATCGGGGCCGTCGTCGATGGTGAGTGCGATCTCGCGCCGCTGAGCGGCCGCGTCGGGCAGGCGGACCAGGTTGGGGCCCAGCAGGCGCGAACTTGGCCACAGGCCGGCACCGGCGAGCAGCGCGTGGTTGGCCACCAGCGCGCCCACGGCCCAGGGCCAGGCGGCAGGCGTTGCCACCAGACCCAGCGCGGCCGCACCGTGCACGGCGGCGCTGGCGCGCAGAAAAGGGGAAGGTGTCCAGCGCGCGTCCATATCAGTCTCCCGGATCGTGACCGACCACGTCAGAAGTGCCTTCATCCAGAGCCACCGAGGAACCGGCTTTGCCGGGCCTCTGGTGTCGCCCCCCTTGCAGGGGGGAGGCGCCAAAGGCGACGCCGGGGGTGTCCAGGAACTTTTCCCACAGCGGCAGCCAGGCAGACCAGTCGTGCCCGCCCGGGACGACATGGCGCGCAGCCACCGGGAACCGCTCGGCTACCTGCTGGATGCGACCGGCGAAGCGGTCTTCGCTGCCGTGGCCGATGAACACCGGCAAGTCTGCTGGCGGGCGCTTGAGCCATTGCCACACGCGCAGCTCGGGGTCACGCAGGTCGGCTTCGCTGGGTTGCCAGCGGTCCGGGCCGCCGGCACGCTCGATCACATTGGTGCTGGGCCGGCTGCCCGGATAGGGGGCGAGCAGGCACAGGCCCGCCACCGCGCCGGGCCGCGCGGCCACATGGGCCATGGCCACCATGCCGCCGAGCGAGATCCCGCCCAGCCACACCCGCGCCCCTCGGGTCCGTGCGGGCTCGATCACCTCGCGCTGCAGGCGGTCCCACCGGTCCACGGCATCGAGCCCCATGCCCTCCATGTCCACGCTCAGAAAATCCAGCGGCAGGTGACGTCGTTCGATGGCGCTGGCGAAGCCCGCCTCGAAGAGGGCCTCGGGGCTCATGGCCGCGCCGGGCAGCATGACCACGAGCTGAGGTGCCGCACCGGCCGCGCCCACCGTGCGCAACGCGCTCACGGCGCAGGCTTCCTGACGGCGAATGCCGCCGAGAGCACCAGCGCCAGCACGGCACCCGGCCCCACCGTGACGCCCAGCGCATGCAGCACCGGCACCGACGACCATGCCAGCACGCCAAAGCCGATGGCGGTGGTGGTGCTGGCCACGCCAATGGACAGCAGGGTCTCGTCGTCGAGCGTTTCCCCCAGCGCCAGACGGTCGAAGAAGAGCGAATAGTTCGACCCCACGGCCACTGTGAGCAGCAGGCCCACCAAATGCAGCAGGTGCAGCCGCACGCCGCTGAAGTGCAGGCCCGCCACCACCAGCATCACCGCCATCACCAGCGGGAGCATGACCCCCAGCAGGCGCCGGGGGCTACGCAGCACGAAACCTAGCACCACGACGATGGCGGCAAAGCCCGCGAGCGAGAGCACGATCGCCTCGTTGATGTAGTCACCGTAGAGCGTGTCGAACTCGCCCTTGAGGTCGACGAAAATCGCGCCGCTTCCGGCCAGCGCAGCGCGCACTTCCTCCACCGGGATGTCGGTGTCGGGCGCCGGGCGCAGCGGCAGCAGCACGCTCCAGCCCTGCGGGCGCTGCAGCAGCAGGGCGTCCACCGCCAGGCCCAGGCCCGTGCCGTCCAGGTCCTGCCGCGTGAGGTTGGCGGACGCGCGCGCGGCACGAACGTCGTCCAGGAACGGCTGCAGGCGATCGGCCGAGATCGGCGCATCGGCCAGTGCCACGCGCAGGCGGGCATCGAGTTCTTCAGGTGTGGGCAGGCTGGCACGCCGCGCATTCTGTTTGGCCTCGCTCGGCAGGAAACGCGCCGGCGTGTCGAATCCGCCGATGCGTCCGGCCTCCACCAGCCCACGCAGCGGCGCGCCCGCGCGCTCGGCCGCCTGCAAGGCGCTCTCGCGGTCGGGCGCGGTGATCACCGCCATGTAGCGCGCGTCGGGCGCGCCCAGGTCGCCGCGCAGGCGGGCATCGAGTTCGCCTTCGGCCTGCGTCACCGTGGAGAGCGCCGAGAGGTTGGGATACCAGAGTTCGTTGCGGTTCTGCGCCAGGTAGACGCCCGCCACGAGCACGGCCACCAGCAGCGGCCAGCGGAAGATCCCCGCGCGATCCACCAGCGGGCGCAACAGACGGCCCTGGCGCGCGCCGTCGTGCAGGTGCACGCCAGGGCCGGCCAGATGGGGCAGCAGGTAGCGCGTGACCAGCGCGGCCGTGAGCACCCCCGTGATGGCGTACAGCCCCAGCTGCGCCAGGCCAGGGAAACCCGAGAAGAGCAGTGCGCCGAACCCCAGCAGGGACGTGAGCACGCCCAGGCGGATGGTGGGCCAGTACTGCTCGCGCCAGGACCCCACGCCCATGCGGCCGGACTGCACGAAGTAGTAGATGGCGTAGTCGACCGCTTCGCCAATGAGCGCGGCGCCGAACCCCACGGTGATGCCGAAGACCGTCCCGTGCACCAGCCCGACCGTGACGATGGCTGCCAGCGTGCCGCTGAGCACCGGCACCAGCGTGAGCAGCAGCAGGCGCCCACGGCGGTAGACGAAACCGAGCAGGATCGCCAGGATCACCGAACTCATGATGGACAGCCGTGTCACTTCCTCCTGAATGGTGGCGCGCGCCCGCACGGCAAACAGCCCAGGCCCGGACATCTCCATCGAGAGCGCGTCCAGGCCGGGCTGGCTCCGGACCTGTTCGAAGGCGTTGCGGATCAGGTCGACGGCCGCCGACTGGCCGTCGGTGTCCGACCCCAGCGCGTGGGTCTGCAGGAGCAGCATGGCGCGCTCGCCATCGCGCGAGGCCCACACCCCTTCCACCTCGTTCGGCTGCACGCCCGCGCCCAGGCCCGCCACGAGTTCCACCAGTTCACCGGTGGGATCGCGCGCCAGGAACGGCTTGAACAGCATGCCGGCCGAGGAGCTCAGCAGGTCGATGCTGGTGTTCACCGCGTTGCGCAGGCCTTCAACACCGAAGCGTTCGGGCGTGACCGCGTTGCTGAGCAGGTAGCGGTGCTCCAGCAGGAAATCGCGCGCGGCATCCACCGCATCGGCTTCGCCGTTCTGCACCGTGGCAAAGGCCTCGTTGCGCGCCAGTGCGGCGCGCAGCGCGCGCGAGGCGTCGGCGCGCTGCTGCGCGTCGCCACCCTGGATGGACATCATCAGGAGGCGCGACACCGCGCCTTCGCGCAACTGGTCGACCATCACCGCCTGTTCGGCGGTGGGGCGCGAGGGCAGGAAGAAGGAGACGTCGGCCGAGAAGCGGGTGTTCAGAAGCAGCACCACCCCGATCGCCATGGCCACGAGCCAGACCCCGAGGGCCTGCCAGGCGCTCCGGATCATGGCGCCTTCACCGGCTGGATGCTCATTTCAGTGCGGTCGCCGTCGGTCTGCAGGTATTCGATGCCCAGCACCTGCTCGCGCACGCCGCTGAGCGTGATGCGCTGCAGCAGCTTGCCGATGCGGGCGTCGCTGGGCACCAGCGTGAGCACCCAGGCGTCGATGTTCCCGGTGAGCGCGAGCTGGTAGCTGCGTTCGAGCGAGGCGCGGTTGCCCGAGAGCGTGCTGCGGATGCTCTCGACGAAGGCCGCCACTTCGGGCCGCTGGCCGAGCTGGATCGACATCCTGCGACGGTCGCGCTCCAGGCTGAGCGTGTCCTTGTCCAGCAGCATGGTCTCCGGCTTGGGCGTGAGCGTGCGCTTTTCCAGCCGGTCGGGCGCGGTGTAGGTCATCTCGCCGGTGGCCACCACGGGTTTGTCGAGCAGGGCCAGGTGGCGCTTTTCGATGAACGTGGCCTGCCCGCCGGGGTTGCGCGCGAGCTCGGTCATGAGCTGGTCGATGTCGAACGCCGCGTGGACCAGGGCGGTGGTGCCCAGCAGCAGCAGGGCGGTGAAGAGTCGTCGGATCATGAGCGGTCCCAGAAATCGAAGAAATTGAACCAGTTGTACGGCGCGCGGCGGCAGAACTCGCCGAGCCGGTCGGCATAGGCCTGCATGGCCGAGTTCATGGCGGCGTCCCGGGTTCCGCGTTCGGTGTGGGAAAAGTCGGCCAGGGGTTCGAAATGCAGTTCGTAACGATTGCCACCGAGGTAGATGCCGGCCATGAAGAACACAGGCCGGCGCAACATGGCCGCCATGCGCCAGGGGCCGATGGGAAAGCGCGCGGGGGCGCCCAGGAACATGCATTCTGCCGTGGAGTCGTTCGCCAGCGAGCGGTCGGCCAGCATGCCCACCAGGCTGCCGGCCTCCAGTCGGTCGCGCGCCTTGAGCATGGAGTCGGGATGGCCGAGTCCGACCACGTCGTGGCGGGCAGCGGGGTTGATGGCGTGCAGGATGGCGTTGATCTTGCGCGCGTTTTCCTCGTACATGAGCATGGCCACCGGCGCATGAGCGTGCGTGTGGCCCACGGCGCGCAGCACTTCGAAGCTGCCCAGGTGCGCACCCATCAGCAGGGCGCCGGGCTGGCGCCGCAGCGCCTCGCTCACCAGCTCGCCGCCGACGATGCGGATGTCGAACAGGTCGAAGCGGTCGTTGAGCAGGTAGACGCGGTCGTGCACGGTGCTGGCAAAGCTGAACACATGGCGGTAGCCATCGGCCCAGGTGGGTGTGCGACCGAGCGCGCGCGCCAGATAGGCGCGGCCGTTGCGGCGCGCCTTGGGCGAGAACAGCACGAAGTACAGCGCAATGCCGCGCAGCACCAGGCGGCCGATGGGACGCCCCAGGCGCAGAGAGATCCACACCATGAGCCGCAGCGCGCCCAGGTGGCTGCGCTCCTGCTCACGCATCCATTCGGGGGTGGGACCGTGGGTCATGGCGCAGGGGGCAGAAAGCTGCCGCTGGCCACGTCGCGCCCGTCGCCGATCACCCGAAAGCCGATGCCGCCGCGCGCGGTGACCTGCAGCACGAACTGCAGCACGGCGCCAGGCCCCACGGGCACGAAGAACTTGGCCTGAGCGACCTGCCAGCCCTCGGTGGAGCCCGCGCCATGCAGTTGCGCCGCGAACCGCAGCGCCTGGTCGAGCAGCACCACGCCCGGCACGATGGGTCGGGTGGGGAAGTGGCCGGGGAAGGCGGGATGGTCCACCGGCACGGTCCAGGTGAACTCAGCGCGGTCCATGGCCCACCTGTTCGGCATAGAGCACCTGAAGCGCCTGGCGCGTGAGCTTGCCCGTGCTGTTGCGCGGCAGCGCATCCACGAGCACCAGCGGTCGCGGCAGGAAGATGGCGTCCAGGCGCGGGCGCAGGCCCGCCATGATGGTGCGCGCGTCCAGCGTGGGCGCGACCACGAAGGCCACCAGGCGCGTCACGCTGGTCGCCGCTTCGCTGCCCTCGGTCTCGTCGGGCAGGAAGAAAGCGACATCGACGACGCCGGGCAAGGCGCCGAGCTGGTGGTTGAGGTAGGCGAGCGAGGTGCGTTTGCCGGCGATGTTGACGAGGTCCGCGTGGCGACCGTGCAGCAGGAAACGGCCGTCGGCGCAGGTCTCGATGAGGTCGGACAGCGGCACGCGTCCTTCGACATGCCCGCCGCTGGCGTGCGTGGTGTCCCCCTCGTGCTCCAGCCGCACCGCCTGCATCGGCTGCCAGGCCGCGCCATCGAGCGTGCGCCGGCTGGCCAGGGCGGACGATTCGGTGGAGCCGTAGATCTCGTGCACCGGCGCGCCGCAATGGTCTTCGACACGGCGCGCGAGTTCGGGGCTGAGCGGCGCGGTGGCAGACAGCACCAGGTCCAGTGGCGGCACCGGCAGGCCGGATGCCATCAGCGTGGACAGGTGGAACGGTGTGGTGACCAGCATGCGCGGCCGCGGCACGGCCTCGATCGCCTCCACGATGTCCTGCGGGTAGAACGGCTTGCCACTGGCGAACTGGCAGCCGCCGTGCAGGGCGATGAGCAAGGTGGATTCGAAGCCGTAGCTGTGCTGGATGGGCACCGTGCCCACGATGGTCTGCGGTCGCTGCAGCAAGCCGAGGGCTGCGGCCTCGGCGCGCCCGTTGCGAACCAGCTTGCCCCAGGTCTTGCGGTGCGGTTGCGGCAGGCCGGTGGAACCCGAGGTGAACAGGATGGCCACCAGGCGCTCGTCGTCGATCTGCGGCACCTCATGCACCTCGGCGCGCGCCAGGGAGGCCAGATCGGGAAACGGGCCGCCTGGCACGCCGGGCACGGCGTCGGCCTGGTCGCTGATCCAGCAGATGCCATCGTGGTCGGCCGCCAGGCGCTGCAGCGTCTCGGGCGAATGAGAAGACGGCTGCAGGCTGACCTTGCCGGCCAGCAGGCCGGCCGCAAAACCGACCGCAAAGTGGTAGCGGTCCTCGCACAGGTTGAGCAGCCACTGGCCGCCCGGCAGCGTCGCCGCGAGCGCGTGTGCGTCGGCGAGAAACTCTCGCACCCGCACCGGCCCCTGGGCGCGCCAGGCCAGCACATCGTCGAGCTGGCGGTCGCTGATGAGTGCGGAAGCGGAGGTCACCGGGGTACCTTCGCCCTGCGGGCTGCAGGGCGAGCTTGCTTGGGAACGGCCCGGCGCTGCGCTCATGCCGCGGGCGGAGGCGTGGTGGAAACCGGTGAAGCCGCCGCCGACTCGCGGCGGTACGCCTTCACGATGTCGGCCAGCCCGGGACGTTCGTGCGGCGCCAGCACGCACAGGCGCCAGATGTGCTCGACCACGAACATCAGACCGATCAGCGGGCCGGTGAGCAGGTTGGCATGCACCGACCAGATGGCCGGCGGCGCGAAGATGAAAAGCACGGTGGACACCAGCGCATTGGCAAAGAAGAAGACGGTCCAGGCCAGCGTCACGTTGCGCGTGTAGCGCACCTTGCGCGCAGAGAGCTCGTGACTGAAGATGCGCCGCGCCATGCGGGTGATGAGCGCTTCACCCGGCCCCAGCAGCGACCGGCCGAAGAACACGCCCAGCGCCACGTGGATGCCCAGGTGCTGCAGGTAATAGAGCAAGGGCACATTGCTTCGGAGCTGGGGCCACAGCCACGCCAGCAGGCCCAGGACCACGAGCACGCCGGCCACCCGGGCTGCCCACGGCGGCACGCGCCACAGCGCCATGAACAATGCCGCCACCACGGGCAGCACGGCCACGACGGCATTGAAGTCGGCGTTGCCCCAGCCGGCGCTGCCCACATGCGCCGCCACCACCCAGGCCGCCATCAGCAGCAGCGCGCCCAGGTTGCGCAGCAGCGTCATTGCGTGCGCTGGCTGGCGATGTGGGCCGCCAGTGCACGCGGCGAGGCAAAGATCTTCTCGTTGTCCTCGTTGTCCGAGCGCATCTGGAAGCCATAGCGTTTGGAAATGACGAGCGAGATCTCGAGCATGTCGATGGAGTCCAGCCCCATGCCATCGCCGTACAGCGGCCCGTCGGGATCCACGTCGGCGGCTGCGATGTCCATGTTGAGTGCTTCGATGATGAGGGCCACGACCTCAGGCCACAGGGCGTCGACGGTTTCGGGGGAGACAGGTTGGGTCATGGGAGTCAGTCAGGTTCAGAAAGGAGCGTCAACGGGGCGGCGCGCGAAACGCCAGCACGGCGTTGCTGCCGCCGAAGGCGAAGGAACTGGACAACGCGGCCTGCAAGGGCACGCCACGGCGGCCCTGCAGTACGTGATCGACGCCCTCGCAGGCCGGATCGATGCGGCCCTCGAGATGGGCGGTGGGTGGCACGGCCTGCTCACGCAGCGCCAGCGCCGTGACCACGGCCTCGATGGCGCCGGCAGCACCCAGCAGGTGGCCATGCATGGACTTCGTGGCGCTCACGGGCAACTCCCGCGCAGCATCGCCGAACACTTCCCGGATGGCCGAGATCTCGACCGGATCGCCTTCGGCCGTGGCTGTGCCATGCGCGTTGACGTAGTGGATGTCGCGGGCCGAAAGGCCACCATCGGCGAGCGCAGAGCGCATCGCACGAACCTGGCCTTCGCGCTGCGGACGGACCAGGTGACTGTGATCGCAACTGGTTCCATAGCCAGCGATTTCACCATGGATGGTGGCTCCGCGCGCCACGGCATGGTCCCACGACTCCAGCACCAGCGCTGCGGCGCCTTCGCCGAGCACCAGGCCAGCGCGGTCGGCGGCGAAGGGCCGGCAGGCAGCGGGCGCGGTGGTGGCATCGCCCGGCGAGAGGACGCGCATGGCTTCCCACGCCCGGACCACCCCGTAGGACTGGCACACATCGGAGCCGCCGGTCACCATCACGTCGGCCTCCCCGCTGCGCACGCGCCGGAACGCTTCGCCAATGGCCATGCCCGAGGACGCGCAGGCCGCGGTGTGACTGGTGCTCACGCCGCCCAGGCCCAGTTGTATGGAAATGTGTGCGTTGACCGCGTTGTTCATGCCCTGTACGACCGAAAGTGGCGACAGACGTTCGCGGCCCATCTGCCACATTTCCCGGCTGCCACGTTCGTGCGCCGCCAGGCCACCCAACGCGGTGCCCCAGATGCAGCCCCACTGGTCTCTGTCTGCGGCCAGCTCCTCCGGGGGCCTGCGCGGCAGACCGGCCTGAGCCCACGCCTGGAAAGCCGCCGCCATGCCGAGCTGGGCGAAGCGTTCCATCATGAGCGAGAGGGGCTTGCCCAGCGCGGCGATCGGGTCGAACCCGGCGCAACTCACGAACGGCGTGGACAGCGGGCGTGGCAGGTCGTCGGTATGAAGATGGCGCACCGCCGATTCGCCCTCGACCAGGCGATCGAAGAAATCGGCGGTGTCGCCACCGTAGGGGCTGATCACCCCCAGGCCGGTGATCGCGACGCGGCGGGCCTGCATGCGTCAGCCGGTCTTCGCGGTGGTCAGGAAGTCCAGTGAGGCCTGCATGTCGCCCACCGTGCTGGGCAACGGAAGATCGGACGGGATCTCGATGCCCAGCCGGTCCTCGGCCTCAAACATGAGTTCGGCCAGCATCAGCGAATCCACACCGAGATCGGCCAGCAGCGAAGCCGGCTGGACCTGCGCGGGCTCGACGCCCAGCCGGTCGGTCAGGAAAGTGCGAATCAGGTCGGCAGAGTTCATGGAAGAAGCCCGAATGTTGACCGGCAAGGTGGGGCCGGGGCGAGAGCCCTGGCGGTGGACGGAGGATGCGGGGGGAGTCCCTGGAAGCAACTGCCTTGTTGTTGTAGGCCGGGTATGTGCACTGGCCGCCCGTGCTTCGAAGGGCGACAGATTATACAAATGACCCTACACAGCGAAGTGTCTGTCGTACATTAGCGCGGCGCCCACGCCGGTCGTCTCCATCCACCCATGACAAGCCCTTCCGATCGCGCCTGGACCCGGCAACTGCTGGCCCGTTTCGTCACGCTCTGGTACCTGAAGGCCGCCGGCACCACCGCCTTCATGGTGCTGTTCTTCATGGGCTACTTCTGGGTGCTGCGCAATCCTTCGCGCGAACCCTGGCCCATGCCGACCCTGCCCATCGACGACTGGGTGCCGTTCACGCCCGGCGGATTCGCGGCCTACGTCTCGCTCTGGGTGTACGTGTCCCTGCCGTCGGCCCTGCTGCCAGACTTCCGCGAACTGCTGCGCTACGGACTGTGGACGGCGGCGCTGTGCGGCTCCTGCCTGCTGGTGTTCTGGCTGTTTCCCACGCTGGCGCCGGTGCCCGACATCGACTGGTCGCTGCACCCCCAGCTGGCGTTCATGAAGGGCATCGACGCTTCGGGCAATGCCTGCCCATCGCTGCATGTGGCCTCGGCGGTGTACACGGCCTTCTGGTTGCATCGCATCCTGTCGCAGGTGGGGGCACCGTCTTTCCTTCAGATGCTGAGCGTGGTGCAGTGCGTGGTGATCGTCTGGTCGACCATGGCGATCCGCCAGCACGTCTTCCTGGACGTGCTGGCCGGTGCGCTGGTGGGCTGGCTGTTCGCCTGGCTTTCGCTGCGGCGCGCCAGCCGCGCGGGAGGCTTCACACGCTGAACGACAGGCGCCAGTGGCGGCGGGACGCGCCCGCTTCAGCGCCGGGCAGCAGCGGCAGCAGCTCGAAGCCCAGGTCGGAGAGCACGGCGTGCGAGGCGCCGTTGTCGGCGTGCGTCCACGCATGGACTTCGCGCAGCTTCAGATGGCGTTCGGCGAATTCGATCCAGGCGCGGGCCGCTTCGCGCACCAGACCCTGGGCGCGCGCCTCGGGCAGCAGCGCATAGCCCAGCTCCACATCGGGCGAGCCTTCCCGGACCAACAGGCCACACAGGCCGACCACCTTCGGCGAAGGCGCCTTCAGTTCCATGGCGCAAAGGCCGATGCCCAGGGCGGCGTACATCGCCAGGGGGCCTTCGAGCAGGTAGCGCTTCGCGTCATCGAGCGATCGCACCGCCTTGTCGCCGATGTAGGCCAGCCAGGCGGCGTCATTGACGAGCTCGAAGATGAAAGGCGCGTCCGCCTCGGTGAGCGGCCGCAGGCGCAGGCGGGGGGTGTCCAGCGTGAGCAGCATGAGTCAGCGCGCGCCGGTGCCGGCCCAGAACTCGGGCCGTGCGTACTCGTGCTTGAGGAAATCGATCCACAGGCGCACCCGCAGCGCCAGGTGCTTGCGCTGCGGGAACAGCGCGAAGATGCCGTTGGGCGGCGCGGCAAAGTCGTCGAGCACGCTCTCCAGCCGACCCGCGGCGATGTCGCCTTCCACTTCCCAGGTGCTGCGCCAGGCAATGCCGTAACCGGCCAGGCACCATTCGCGCAGCACCTGCCCGTCGGTGCAGTCCAGCGGCCCGCCCGGGCGCAGGTGAACGATTTCCTTCTCGCCGCCGTCGACCGGCACGGCAAAGGCCCAGCCCCGGGTCTGCGACGCATCGCTGGAGAGCGTGAGGCAATCGAAACGCGCCAGATCGGCCGGCGTACCGGGGCGACCGTGCTGCTGCAGGTAGCGCGGCGTGGCCACGCACAGTCGCCGGTTGTCGGCCAGGCGCACGCTCACCAGCGAAGAATCGGGCAGATCACCGACCCGCACGGCGCAGTCGTAGGCTTCGCCGGCGACATCGACCACGCGGTCGCTGAGGTTGAGCGAGATCGTCACCTCCGGGTGCAGCTCGCGAAAACGCGGCACCAGCGGCGCCACGTGCCGCCGCCCGAAGCCCGCCGGCGCGGTGATTCGCAAGTGGCCGCTGGCCTTGACACCGCCCGCGCTCACGCTGGCTTCGGCATTCGCCATGTCCACCAGCAGGCGCTGGCAGTCTTCCAGGAAGGCGCTGCCTTCGTGGGTGAGCGTGATGCGCCGCGTGGTGCGCACCATGAGCTTGACACCCAGCCGCGCTTCCAGGGCATCAAGCCGGCGACCGATGATGGCCGGGGCCACGCCCTCGGCCCGGGCAGCGGCCGTGAGGCTGCCACGCGTGGCCACCGCCACGAAGGTTTCGAGTTGTTTGAGTTTGTCCACCGGGGCAGATTACCCCACTTTCAGGCGCGGACCCATGACGGATTCGACGGGATTAGTGACTTTTCAGTCTGCTTTCAGCACGGTGCGGCTCAATTGCGCGGCCTCTTGCGGCGTGTAGCCCAGCGAGGTCAGCAACTCGTCGCTGTGTTCGCCGAGCCTCGGCGGGCTGCGACGCACGCCCAGGCGTTCACCACCCAGCGCCAGCGGCAGCAGCACGGTCTGCGCCGTCTCACCCGCTCGCTCGCCATCGGGCAGCGTGATGGGCGCCAGGCCGCCGGTGGCGCACAGGTGCGGGTCCTCCAGCAGCTCGTGGGGTTTCGTGATGGGCGCGAACGGCAGGCCGTGGCGTTCGAAAAGTTCCGCCAGGTCGGCCGCCTTCTGGGTCGCCAGGCGCTCGCGCAACAATGGAATGAGCCAGTCTCGCGCGCGCACGCGGTGGTTGTTGCCCATCAGCCGCGCATCGGCCTTGAGGTCCTGGTAGCCGAAGGCCTCGCAGAAGATGGACCACTGCGTGTCGCTCACCACCGCCAGAAAGATCTGCTCACCCCCGTCGACCTGGAACACGTCGTAGATCCCCCAGGAGGAGATGCGGTCCGGCATGGGCGCGGCGGGCTTGCCGGTGACGGCGAACTGCATCATGTGCTGGGCCACGAGGAAGACGTTGTTCTCGAACAGCGAGCTCTGCACCTCGCAACCTTCGCCGGTTTTCTCGCGCGCGCTGAGCGCGGCCATGACGCCGATGGCGCCGAACAGGCCGCCCATGATGTCGTTCACCGAGGAGCCTGCGCGCAACGGGTCGCCGGGGCGCCCGGTCATGTAGGCCAGGCCACCCATCATCTGCACCACCTCGTCCAGCGCGGTGCGGTGGTCGTAGGGCCCGGGCAGGAAGCCCTTGTGGCTGACGTGGATGAGGCGCGGGTTGAGCTTCTTCAGGCTCTCAAAGTCCAGCCCCAGCTTCTTCATGGTGCCGGGCTTGAAGTTCTCGCTGACCACGTCGGCGGTGGCGATCAGCCGGAGCACCGCCTCCCGGCCCTCGGGTGACTGAAGGTCGAGCACCAGGCTCTTCTTGTTGCGGTTGAACAGCGGGTAGAAGCCCGCGCCCGAACCGAGCAGGCGGCGCGTGTTGTCGCCCATGGGAGGTTCGACCTTGATGATCTCGGCGCCCAGGTCCCCCAGCACCATGCCGCAGGTGGGGCCCATGACCATGTGGGTGAACTCGACGACGCGCAGACCTTCGTAAGGGAGTTGTGTCATGGGAAGAAATTCTTGGGCAGCCCGGCTTCGGGCGTCATGCCGTACACCGGTTCACCGGGCAGGCCGGCCTTGAGGGGATCGCGCGCGGCGATGAGTCTGGAGAGGTCGATGCCGGTGCGCACACCCATGGCTTCGAACATGAACACGAGGTCTTCGGTGACCACGTTGCCCGATGCGCCGGGCGCATAGGGGCAACCACCGAGGCCGCCGAGCGAGGCATCAAAGGTGCGCACGCCGACATCGAACGCCGCCAGGCAGTTGGCCAGGCCCAGGCCGCGCGTGTTGTGCATGTGGGCCGCGCCCGCCCGCTCACCGAGTTCGGCGCGCAGCCGCGTGAACAGGCGGCGCACCTGCGCCGGGTTGGCCATGCCGGTGGTGTCGGACAGACCCACTTCGTCGGCACCCGCCTGCACGCAGGCCACGGCGAGCCGGATCACATCGTCTTCAGCCACCACGCCTTGCAGCGTGCAACCGAAGGCGGTGGACAGACCCACCTCCATGGCTACGTCGGGCGCGGTGTCGTGCCGCAGCGCGTGCACTTCGCGCAGCTCGACCAGCATCTGCTCTCGCGTCTTGCGCACATTGGCCAGCGAATGGGCTTCGCTGGCGGAGACCGGCAGGGTGATCTTGTGTGCGCCGGCGGCCAGTGCGGCCTGCGCGCCGCGCCGGTTGGGCACCAGCGCCATGACGGTGACGCCCCGGTGCCGCAGCGCGTGCTGCACCACCTCCGCCACATCGGCCATCTGCGGCAGGAGCCTGGCCGGCACGAAGGAGCCGACCTCGATCTCGCGCAGGCCGGCGGCCACCAGCGCGTCGATCCAGCGCAGTTTGTCCGCCGTGGGCATGGTGGCCTGGACGGACTGCAGGCCGTCGCGCGGGCCCACTTCGCTGATGAGGACTTCGGTGGTGGAGGACATGAAATGATCGGGACGCTTGCGTTCTGTCTGACAGAACGGTATTCTTACTGTTGAAAGAATGGCAGATCGCCCTGCCGCTGTCAACCCGAGGCCTTCCCATGCCCCGCAAGGCGCAGACCCCTTCCGTTGCCGATACCCATGCCGCGACCGGCGGCACCGCCGCCGTGGACCGCGCGCTGTCCCTCCTCGGCGCGTTCCGCGCTGGCGATGCCGCGCTCTCGCTGGCCGAGCTGGCCGGGCGCACGCAGCTCTACAAGAGCACCGCGCTGCGTCTGCTGGCTTCGCTCGAACACGCGCACCTGCTGCAAAGGCTGGACGACGGGCGCTATGCCGTGGGCGGCGAAGTGGCGCGGCTGCACGGCATCTACGCGGCCTCGTTCTCGCTCGACCGCGTGGTCATGCCGGTGTTGCGGCAACTGGTCGCCGCCACCGGCGAGAGCGCGGCATATCACGTGCGCCAGGGCCAGGCGCCGAACCAGACGCGCCTGTGCCTTTACCGCGTGGACTCGCCGCACCCCGTGCGCGACCACATCCGGGCGGGCGACGTGTTGCCGCTGCACCAGGGCACGGGCGGGCGCGTGCTCTCGGCCTTCGGCGCGGGCGACGACGGCCGAAAGATCAGCCCGGCCGAGAAACGCGTGCATGCGCGCATCCGTGCCGACGGTTTCATGACCGCCGTGGGCGACCGACTGGCCGAAGTGGCGGGCATTTCGGCGCCGGTCTTCCAGGCGGATGGGTCGATTGCGGCATCGCTCACACTCACGATGCCGGCGCACCGCTTCGACGAGCGGCACGTGGGCAAGGTGCTGGCGGCCGCGCGGCAACTGAGTGGCCGGGTAGGCTGAATGCGCGGGGCACCGTCGTCGGCCCCTCACCCGGGAAGGGATTCGATCGCGCTGTTGTCTTTCAGGCCGATGCCCGTCAGCCCGCGGCGCAGCGCCTGACGGACCAGCCAGGCCAGGCGTGGTCCCGCGGCATCCGGCGCCAGGCCTTCGGGTCGGATGTTGCTCACGCAATTGCGGTCGGCATCGGTGCGCCCGGGACCGGGCCCGTGGGTGAGATAGGCACCCAGGCTGTCGGCCGCGCTCAGGCCGGGGCGCTCGCCGATCAGGATCAACGCCAGCCGCGCCTGCAGGGCCGCCCCCACGTCGTCGGCCAGTGCCACGCGCGCCTGCGTGGCCACCACGAGCGGGGCGCAAGCCAGCGGCGCCGCACCGGGCGACGCGGCGAGCGCGCGGTGCAGGGACGCCAGCACCGCGAGCGCATGCGACTGCACGGCCAGCGCAGAGAGGCCGTCGCCCAGCACCACCGCCAGGTCCACCGGGCCGCTGGAGACGTCGCGCAGATGCTGCCGGTCTTCAGCGCGCAAGCGGCGGCCCAGGTCGGGCCGGCGCAGGTAGTCCACCCGCGTGGGGGCTTCGCTGGCCACAAGGATCGGCGGCCAGCCTGCCTGCGCGGCGGCTTGCGCCAGAGCCTCTGCGTCCAGGGGCACGTGCACCGCGTCGCGCGCCCGCGCATGGGCCGCGGAGAACCGCAGCAGTTCCGCCGTGGGCAGGCTGTTGCCGGCGCGGCCCAGCGCGATGCGGGCGGGCGTGTGGCGGCGCAGTTCGCTCCACGGGTCCTGTACCACCGGCTCGTTCATGGCGCCCCCAGCAAGGGACTGAAGCCCCGCGCCAGCGCGCTCGCCACCGGCGCCGGGCAGAGACGACCTTGTGCGTCGGTGATGCCTTGCGCCTGCAGCCAGGCCTCGAACTCGGGTGCGCGGCGTTTGCCCAGCAGTTCGCGCACGAAGAGCGCGTCGTGGAACGAGGTGCTCTGGTAGTTGAGCATCACGTCGTCGGCGCCGGGCACGCCCATCATGAAATTCAGGCCCGCGCTGGCCAGCAGCACGAGCAGGTTGTCCATGTCGTCCTGGTCGGCTTCCGCGTGGTTGGTGTAGCAGATGTCGCAGCCCATGGGCAGTCCCAGCAGCTTGCCGCAGAAGTGGTCTTCCAGTCCGGCGCGGATGATCTGCTTGCCGTCGTAGAGGTACTCCGGCCCGATGAAGCCGACCACGGTGTTCACCAACAGGGGCTGGTAACGCCGCGCCACGGCGTACGCGCGGGCTTCGATGGTCTGCTGGTCCACACCGCGGTGCGCGCCGGCCGACAGCGCACTGCCCTGACCGGTCTCGAAGTACATGAGGTTCTGTCCGACCGTGCCGCGCCGCAGGGCCTGCGCGGCGGCGTGCGCCTCGTCGAGCAGGGCCAGATGAACGCCGAAGCTGCGGTTGGTGGCCTCGGTGCCGCCAATGCTCTGGAACACCAGGTCCACCGGCGCGCCCTGTTCGATGGCCTGGAGCGTGTTGGTGACGTGCGTGAGCACGCAGCATTGCGTGGGCAGGCCGTGGCGCTGCACGAGCTCGTCGAACAGGTGCAGCAGGCGCACCAGCTCGGGCACGCTGTCGCTCACCGGGTTCACGCCGATGCAGGCATCGCCTGCGCCGTACATGAGCCCGTCGAGCATGCTGGCGAGGATGCCCGCCGGGCTGTCGGCCGGGTGGTTGGGCTGCAGGCGCACCGCGAGGTGGCCCGGCAGGCCCAGCGTGTTGCGAAAGCGCGTGACCACGTGGCAGCGGCTGGCCACCAGGATCAGGTCCTGGTTGCGCATGAGCTTGCTCACCGCGGCCACCATTTCGGGCGTGAGGCCGCTGGCGAGTGCCTGCAAGGTGGTGGTGTCCGCCGCATCGGACAGCAGCCAGTCGCGAAAGCCGCCCACGGTGAGATGGGCGACCGGTGCGAACGCGGCGGCATCGTGGCCGTCGATGATCAGTCGCGTGATCTCGTCGTCTTCGTAGGGCACCACGGCGTCGTGCAGGAACTGCTTCAAGGGCAGGTCGGCCAGCACCTCGCGCGCGGCCACGCGCTGCTGCGCGCTCTGCGCGGCCAGGCCGGCCAACTCGTCGCCCGAGCGCGGTGGCGAAGCGCAGGCCAGCAGCGCGCGCAGGTCGGCAAAGTGGTGCCGCTCCAGGCCGGCCTGCGCCTGCATCAGAACACCAACGCCGGACCGAAGGCCTCGACGTAGCTCAGGTGGGTGCACAGCCCCAGCTGGGGCGACCAGCGGTGCAGCGAGATCTTGGGCGGTTCAAGTTGCGCACGCAGCGGCGCGCCGGGCCGAAGGTCGAGCGTGATCTGGTGCGCCACCGAAGGCGCCACGTGCAGCGGCGCGCCGCCGAACTGCATCTGCACCGGGCGGTGCAGGTGACCGCACAGCACGCCTTGCACCCCGCCGTGCCGGCGGACCAGCGCGGCCAGCGCGTCGCCACCGGTCATGAGGCTGCAGGCGTCCATGGCCTCGATGCCGGTGGGCAGCGGTGGGTGGTGCATGAAGATCAGCACCGGCTCGTCCCGGCACGCATCCAGCGTGCGCGACAGCCAGGCGAGCTGTGGTGGCTCCAGGGCGCCGTGCGACTGCCGGGGCACCACGGTGTCCAGCGCCACCAGGTGCAGGCCGCCTTGGACGCGGTGGTAGCAGCAGGCATCGGGCGGCGCATCGGGCGCCACGGGCATGCATCGGTGCAGGCCGGCGCGCGCCACGCCGGGGTCGTCGTGGTTGCCCGGCACGGCGTACACCGGCATCGGCAGCGGGGCCAGGGCATCCGCCACCCGCGTGTATTCGGCAGCGCTGCCATGTTCGGTGAGGTCGCCCGTGAGCAACACCAGATCGGGCGCCGGCTCCATGGCCGCCACGTGGGCCACCGCCTGGCGCAACGCGTGTTCGGTGTCCATGCGCCCGCCCAGGAAGGCAGGCCCGGTGCCGACGTGCGGGTCGGACAATTGGGCGATCAGCAGGGACGCGCTCATGGGCTGGAGTCTACGATCCCGAAGCCCGCTGTGAGCGCCTGACGATCACGTCCGCAGGCGCGCGGGACGTAAACTTCCGTCCATGTCACTCCAGATCACCGTCTATTCCAAGTCCGCCTGCCCGCAATGCGAGTCGGCCAAGATGCTGCTCAAGTCCCGGTCGCTCGATTTCAAGGAGATCAAGATCGACGACGAGGCCGAGCGCATGACCTTCTACGAAAAGTGCGGTCCTTCCGTGCGCCAGATGCCGCAGATTTTCATCAACGACCAGCGCGTCGGCGGCCTGGCGGGGCTGCAGGCAGCGCTGGCGCAGCTCGGCCGCTGAAGCACTCGCGCGCGCCGGGCGCGCATTACCTCCATCAAGGTCACAGATAAATCGCAGGAAACCGATTTAATAGCGGCCCGGGTGTGGAATACAGTGCATGCTTCGATGTTCTTCCGCCCGATGGAGCACCCCATGACGACAGCACGCACCCACATCCACGGCCTCCAGGTCGCCACCGAACTGTTCGATTTCATCAACCAGCGGGTACTGCCCGGCACGGGTGTGGACGAGGCGAAGTTCTGGAAGGGTTTCGACGCCATCGTGGCCGACCTGGCGCCGAAGAACGCCGCGCTGCTGGGCGAGCGGGACCGCCTGCAGACCGAGCTGGACACCTGGCACGCCGCCAACCCAGGCCCCATCCGGGACATGGCCGGGTACCGCAAATACCTGGAGACGATCGGCTACCTGGTGCCCGAGCCCAAGAACGCACGCGCCACGACGAAGAACGTGGACGACGAACTGGCGGTGCAGGCCGGCCCGCAACTGGTGGTGCCGATCCTGAACGCGCGCTACGCGCTCAATGCCGCCAACGCGCGCTGGGGTTCGCTTTATGACGCGCTCTACGGCACGGACGTCATCTCTGAAGACAAGGGCTGCGGCAAGGTCGGGCCCAAGGGTGGCTACAACCCCAAGCGCGGCGCGAAGGTCATCGAATACGCGCGCCACGTGCTGGACCGCACCGCGCCGCTGAAGAAGGGCTCGCACGTGGGCTCCGCCGGTTACCGCATCAACAAGGACGGCGACCTGGTGGTGACGCTGGCCGATGGTGGCACCAGCAAGCTGGCCGACAAGTCGCAGCTGGTGGGCTACCAGGGTGAGGCGAAAGCGCCGAGCGCGGTGCTGCTGGTGCACAACGGCCTGCATCTGGACATCCAGATCGATCGCCGCACGCCCATTGGCCAGAGCGACGCCGCCGGTGTGAGCGACCTGGTGGTCGAAGCCGCGCTCTCCACCATCCTCGACCTGGAGGATTCGATCGCCGCCGTGGACGCCGAAGACAAGGTGCTGGCCTACAGCAACTGGCTCGGCATCCTGCAGGGCACGCTGACCGAGTCGGTGAGCAAGGGTGGCAAGACCTTCACGCGCGGCCTGAACGCCGACCGCGAATACACCGCGCCCAACGGCAAGAAGAACGCGGTTCGCCTGCATGGCCGCTCGCTCATGTTCCTGCGCAATGTGGGCCACCTCATGACCAACCCGGCCATCCTGTGGGGCGCCGACGGCAAGGAGATTCCCGAGGGCATCATGGACGCGGTGGTCACCACCACCATCGCACTGCACGACCTGAAGCGCTCGAAGAAGGATGCCATCCGCAACTCGCGCAAGGGCTCGGTCTACATCGTCAAGCCCAAGATGCACGGCCCGCGCGAGGTGGCGTTTGCCGCCGAGCTGTTCGGCCGCGTGGAGCAGTTGCTGGGGCTGAAGGACAGCACGGTCAAGCTCGGCATCATGGACGAGGAACGCCGCACGTCCGTCAACCTCAAGGCCTGCATCGCTGCGGCCGCGAGCCGCGTGGCCTTCATCAACACCGGCTTCCTGGACCGCACCGGCGACGAGATGCACACCGCCATGCTGGCCGGCCCGATGGTGCGCAAGGGCGACATGAAGGCCAGCGCCTGGATCCAGGCCTACGAGAAGAACAACGTGCTCGTGGGCCTCTCGTGCGGCCTGCGCGGCAAGGCGCAGATCGGCAAGGGCATGTGGGCCATGCCCGACCTCATGAAGGCCATGCTGGAACAGAAGATCGCGCATCCCAAGGCCGGCGCCAACACCGCCTGGGTGCCCAGCCCCACCGGCGCCACGCTGCACGCGCTGCACTACCACCAGGTGCTGGTGAGCGACGTGCAGAAGGGGCTGGAAAAGATCGATGCCACCGCCGAGCGCGACAACCTGCTCACCGGCCTGCTCACCATTCCCGTGAGCAGCAACCCGAACTGGAGCGACGCCGAGAAACAGCAGGAGCTGGACAACAACGCGCAGGGCATCCTGGGCTACGTGGTGCGCTGGATCGACCAGGGCGTGGGCTGCTCCAAGGTGCCCGACATCCACAACGTGGGCCTGATGGAAGACCGCGCCACGCTGCGCATTTCCAGCCAGCACCTGGCCAACTGGCTGCACCACGGCATCGTGACCGAAGCGCAGGTGACCAAGACCTTCGAGCGCATGGCCGCCGTGGTCGACCAGCAGAACGCCGGTGACCCGCTGTACCAGAAGATGGCGGGCAACTTCAAGACCAGCAAGGCATACCTCGCAGCGCTGGACCTGGTGTTCAAGGGCAAGGAACAGCCGAGCGGCTACACCGAGCCGCTGCTGCATGCGTGGCGGTTGAAGGTGAAGGCAGCGGGCTGAGGGGGCTCTTCCTCTTCCACACACGCCTCAACCCATTCAAACCGAAGAGGTCGCAGGTCTGGATCGCCACACGGCGTTCGCGTGCAGCTTGACTGCGAATGCCATCGATCAGGGCTGCGTAGGCCTCGGGTGACAGGGTGGCGTAGTCGCTTTCAGGGTTCATGCTGTGCTCCGTCACTGGGGTCGCTGCACTCTAGTCAGCCGCCCCGCAAGCGGAAACGCCGTGCCGTTCAAAACGGTTTTGAAGCGCGTGCAAGGCAGAAGTCCCTACCATCGCACGCATGGACGACCTGGCTTTTGACGACCTGAAGCTCTTTGCGCGCGTGGCGGCGCTGGGCAGCCTGTCGGCGGCGGCTCGCGAGCGAGATGTGCCGGTGAGTCAGGTTTCCAGGACGCTGGCGCGCATCGAAAAGACCACCGGCGTGCGCCTGCTGCACCGGTCCACGCATGGGCTGTCGCTCACCGCCGAGGGCGAAACCTTTCTGGGCTACTGCCTGCGCATTACCGGCGCGCTCGATGAGCTCCAGGGCGAATTCGCCCAGCAGACGGGTGGTGCCAGCGGCCTGGTGCGCGTGGCGGCCAGCACGGTGATCGCGCAATACATCCTTCTGCCGAGCCTGAGCGAGCTGCACCGGCAGCACCCCGGGCTGCGCGTCGAGCTGGATGTGAACGATCGGCTGACCGACCTCGTGCGAGATGGCGTCGACATCGCGATCCGCAGCGGATCGCACCTGCCCGATACGCAGGTGGCGCGCGCACTCGGCCACCTGGGCCGCGCCCTGTACGCGGCGCCCGCCTACGCGCAGCGCGCGGGCCTGCCGCAGCACCCTTCCGAGCTTCACCTGCACCGACTCATCACCAACACCGCCGCGCCGCACCTCAACCAGTGGCCCTTCGTGGTGGACGGGCGCGCGCTCAAGCTGCCAGTGGAAGGTTTCTGGCGCACCAACAGCACCGGCATGGCGGCCAGCATGGTGACGCAGGGCCTGGGCATCGGAAGGCTTGCCACGCTGGCGGCGGAACCGCTGGTGCACCAGGGGATTCTGGTGCCGGTGCTGGCCGAATTCGTGGATGACCAGCCTGTACCGCTGTTTGCCGTCACCTCCACGGCGCGCCAACGGCTGCCGAAGATCCAGGCCTGCATCGATTTCTGGGTGGAGTGGATTGCGCAGGACAGGCAGGCTTCGGTGAGGGCGCCGTGAGCACGCTTTTGCAGTACCTTGTGTTCGACGCCAGCGACGACGGGGAAAGCACGGGCACCTGGGAGGCGATGGCCAGCGTGCGTGATGCGCAGTTGCCCGAAGTGATGAAAGAAGTTCAGGCCGTGCTGCTCCGGGCCGAAGCCCATGCGCCCGGGCCGCGCGGCCCGCTGGAAGAAGGCGGCGCGTGGGACGCCGACCAGTCGGTTCAAGTCGACGGCGACTGGACGACCGTGACGCTGACGCTCACCGGGCCTTGGGAGTGGGGTGAGGCGCTGTTGGCGAAGCTCGATCGCCCCGATTGAAACCCACGGCTTGGGCCGCCTCCCGCGCCTTCGCCAGCCTCTCCTTCACATCCGGGTGCGACGACCCCATCAGCAGGTTCAGGCCCGTGGCCTCGGTGCCGTGGATCTTCGCCAGCACGCTGACCATGGCCGCCGGATCGCGGCCCACACGGCGCAGCAGTTCGATGCCGCGCACATCGGCAGCGTGTTCCTGCGCGTGCAGTTCCTCGCGGGCCGCGCGGGCGGCGGGCGAGCGGGGATTGAACATCTCCAGCGCCATGCGGTCGCGGGCGTCTTCGATCCGCAGGGCCGGATCGCCCAGGCGCTGCAGGTTCGCGCAGGCCTCCACCATCGAATCGCGGCCTTCGATGTGCGCGAGCTCATGCGCGATGACGGCGGCGACCTCATCGTCCGACAGCGCCTGCCTCTCGCTCCACATGGCACTGGTGAGGATGACCATGCCGTGGTCGGCCGCATAGGCGTTGAGTTCGTCATCCTCATAGGCCAGCAGGTGGATGCTGGGACCCGCGCGCAAGCGGGGCGAGGCGGCGATCAGACTGGCCATGATGCGGTGCAGCTTCTGCGGCGCGGCCACCACCGGGTGCTGGTCCATCAGGTCGATGACCTGGGCTTCGTCGAGCACGCGCAACTCGTGGGCCCGGGCGGGATCGTCCAGGCAGGCGCTGTGCACCGCCACCGGGGCCATCAGGCACACCAGCAGCAGGCGCGAGGCGCCATGGAAAAAACGAGCCATACCGTTCATACCGTTTCCTGCCCTCCTTGTACGCCTGTGGCGCGGAGCACGCCAGCCTCCTGCGTCGCGCCTGCGTCACCGATGCGA
The DNA here is from genome assembly GCF_051858985.1 of Hydrogenophaga sp. Lineage (GTDB taxonomy): Bacteria > Pseudomonadota > Gammaproteobacteria > Burkholderiales > Burkholderiaceae_C > Hydrogenophaga. The sequence continues at coordinate 76,339 of NZ_JBHYGM010000004.1, forward strand.
TGAACGGCACAGCGCACGCGCCATGCGGCTGCCCGGGCTGGCCCGGTGGTTGCTTTCCAGGATGCATGAGCCAGAATCCCCCACCCCAGGCCGCCGACGTTGCCCTGAGCAAGCTCGACAGCGCGCTGCTCAACATCCTGGTGAAAGACGGCCGCGCCTCGTTTGCCGACATCGCGCGCCAGCTCGGCATTTCTCGCGCGCACGCACGTGCCCGTGTGCAGACCCTGCAGGCCAACGGGGTGATCGAGCTCTTTGCCGCGGTGATCAACCCCGAGAAACTGGGGCAGGTGAACTCCACGTTCCTCGACATCGTGGTCGCGCCCGCGGCCATCGAACGCATCGCGCAGGAGCTGGCCGACTGCGCCGAGGTGGTGAGCCTGTACATCATGAGCGACCTCAAGAGCCTGCATGTGCACGCACTCACCGAGAGCCCCGAGACCTTCGAGGCCTTCGTGCGCCGCCACATCTTCAACCGCCCCGAAATCCTCTCGGTCGATTGCAAGACCCTGCTCACACGGGTCAAGAACCGGCGCGGCGGCGCGCGCCTGTAGCACCCGCCCGGATTGGTGCGCACGCACCGCCAGCGTGCGAAACGACCGTTTGTGCACCGGGGGTTCACCCGAGGGCGGGCATGGTTTCCATGCGCGGCTGGTTCGCACCATTCACTTGACAAACGGCACCTCAGGCGCGAATCACTGAACATTCGGCACGACGGGCCGCGTGGCCCAGCCCTCCGGACATGCACCAACTCGGAAGCATGCCGCCCCCAGCGGCGGGAAACGCTGGCAAATCAAGCACTTGGGCGCACCGAACGCATGGCATGGCGCTTGCGAACAGGCCTGGATGTCGCCTTACAAACGGCAGCCGTTTCCACCCAATCCCTCACCCACAGGAGTGCCGCCATGTCCCTGATCCGCCGCCAGTTCCTCTCACGCGCTGCCCTCGCCACCTCCGTGCTGGGCGCGCCCGCGCTCGCACAGGCCCAGTCGGCCAGCAAAATCAACTGGAAGATGACCAGCGCCTACGGCAAGGGCTCGCCCTTCTATATGGATGGCCCTGGCAGCGCCACCGACCTGGCCAAGCGCATCCGCGAGATGTCCGATGGCCGACTGAACATCCAGGTGTTCGGCGCCGGTGAGCTCATCCCCGCTTTCGAGGGCTTCGACGCCGTGCGCGCCGGCACGGTGGAAATGAACCACGCCAACGCCTATTTCTGGACCGGCAAGACCGCCGCCGCCCAGTACTTCACCGCCGTGCCCTTCGGCATGAACTTCCAGGGCATGAACGGCTGGCTGTACGACGGCGGCGGCATCGACCTGTGGAACGAGGTTTACGCGCCCTTCGGCATGGTGGCCCTGCCCTGTGGCAACACCGGCGTGCAGATGACGGGCTGGTTCAAGAAAGAGATCAAGACCGTGGCGGACCTCAAGGGCCTGAAGATGCGCATCCCCGGCCTGGCCGGCAAGGTGTACGCCAACCTGGGCGTGGACGTGAAGGTGCTGCCGGGTGGAGAGATCTTCCCCGCGCTGGAGCGTGGCGTGATCGACGCGGCGGAGTTCGTGGGCCCGTTCCAGGACCGCCGCCTGGGACTGCAGAAGGCCGCGAAGTTCTACTACACGACCGGCTGGCACGAGTCGTCCACCGTCTCGGAACTGCTGATCAACAAGGCGGCCTGGGACAAACTGCCCAAGGACCTGCAGGCCATCGTCACCAACGCGTCGGCCGCCTGCAACGTGATCAGCGAAGGCTGGTGCCAGAAAGCCAACTCCGACGCCATGGAAGACCTGATCAAGAACCAGGGCGTGATCGCACGCCCCTTGCCCGACGACGTGATCAAGGCGCTCAAGACCGAGACCGACAAGGTGCTGACCGAGGCCATCAAGGACCCGCTGACGAAGAAGGTGCACGACTCCTATTTCGCCTTCAAGGCCAAGTACGACCGCTGGAGCGAGATCAGCGAAGAGGCCTACCACCTCAAGGTTCGCGGCTGAAGCGGAGCGCACCCACATGCTGAAGGCACTGCGGCCGCTGGCCACGCTCATCGAAGGGGCCATCGACCGCATCGGCGGGCTCACCGCCTGGATCGCGCTGGTGATGATCGGCCTGGTCGCCACCAACGTGCTCCTGCGCTACGCCTTCAGCTTCGGCTCGGTGTGGGCTCAGGAGCTGGAATGGCACCTGCTTGCGGCCCTCATCCTGCTGGGCATGGCCCACGCGCTGCAGCGCGGCGAGAACGTGCGCGTGGACCTGTTCTACAACCGCTACTCGCCGCGCACCAAGCGCGTGGTCGATGTGATCTCGGCCCTGCTGCTCATCACCGTGAGCCTGCTGTTCATCTGGCTGTCGCTGGGCTATGTGGAGCAGTCGCGCTCCATCAGCGAGGCCTCGCCCGACCCCGGCGGCATTCCGCTGCGCTGGCTCGTGAAGGCGCTGATTCCGCTGGGCTACGGCCTGCTGGTGCTGCAGCAACTCGCGCAGTTGCTGCGCCTGCTCGATTCGCCGCTGCAGACGCCCACGGAGTCGAGCCATGTTTGAGATGTCGACCTACGCGGTGTTCATGCTGGTCGGCTTCTTCGTGATGCTGATGATCGGCATCCCCGTGGCCATCAGCCTGGCCGTCACCGGCTTCGTGTTCGGCTGGCTGGGCTTTGGCGAGACGCTGTTCAACCTGATCCCTGCGCGCTTCTACGGCATCGTCAGTGGCTACCAGTGGATGGCGATCCCGCTCTTTGTGTTCATGGGCGTGATGCTGGAGAAATCGAGGCTTGCCGACGACCTGCTGGATGTGATGGGCCACATCGCGGGCGGACTCAAGGGCGGCATGGCCATCGGCATCGTGCTGTTCGGCGTGCTCATGGGGGCCACCACCGGCATCGTGGGCGCGACCATCATCACGCTCGGCCTGCTGACCCTGCCCACGCTGATCCGGCGCGGCTACGACAAGAGCGTGGCCTGCGGCGTGATCTGCGCCTCGGGCACGCTGGGCCAGATCATTCCACCCAGCCTCATCCTCATCCTGCTCTCGGACATCATGCAGCTCTCGGTGGGCACGCTGTTCGCTGCCGCGGTGGGCCCGGGCATGCTGCTGGCCGGCGTGTACATCGTCTACCTGGTCATCATGGGCTGGCTGCGACCGGGCACCATGCCGCCGCTTCCCGTGGCCGAGCGCGACGCGGTGTCGCGGCGCCAGCTCTGGGTGCGATTCTTCAAGGTGCTGGTGCCGCCGGTCATGCTGGTGGTGGCGGTGCTCGGCTCCATCGTGGGCGGCATCGCCGCGCCCACCGAGGCCGCCAGCATGGGTGCGGTTGGTGCGGTGCTGATCACCGCGCTCTCGGGCCGTTTCACCTGGAAGACGCTCAAGGACACCGCCCTGGACACCAGCAAGATCACCGCCATCATGATGTTCATCCTCATGACCGCGCAGGTGTTCGCGCTCTCGTTCCGGGGCCTGCATGGCGAGGACCTGATCGCCGGCATGTTCGAGGCGCTGCCGGGCGGCACCAACACCGCCATCTGGTTCATGATGCTCATCATCTTTGTGCTCGGCTTCTTCGTCGAGTGGATCGAGATCAGCTACATCGCCGTGCCGCTGTTCCTGCCCATCCTCATCAACCTGGGAGTGGACCCGGTCTGGCTGGCGATGCTGATCACCGTGAACCTGCAGTCGAGCTTCCTCACCCCGCCGTTCGGCTGGGCCTTGTTCTACCTCAAGGGCGTGGCGCCACCGGAGGTGAGCATCAAAGACATCTACAAGGGCGTGGTGCCCTTCATCGGCCTGCAGTTCGTCGCGCTCGTGCTGGTGTTCCTGTTCCCGCAGATCGCGCTCTGGCTGCCCAAGGCGATCGGCTGGTAGCGCCATGGACTTCTTCCATCAATACAGCACCTTCTGGCTGCTGGGCCTGGCCACGGCCCTGCTGGCCACCGGCCTGGTGGCGGGCGTGCTCGCGGGGCTGCTCGGGGTGGGCGGCGGCATCGTCATCGTGCCGGTGCTCTACCACCTGTTCACGCTGCTGGGCATCGACGAATCGGTGCGCATGCACGTGACCGTGGGCACGTCGCTCGCCACGATCGTGCCCACCTCCATCATGTCCAGTCGCGCGCACCGCCAGCGCGGCAGCCTGGACATGAACCTGATTCGTCGTCTGATGCCTTGGGTGGTGGCCGGCGTGCTCGTGGGATCGGTGGCGAGCCGCTTCCTCAGCGGCCTGTCGCTCACCGCCGTGTTCGCGTCGGTGGCGCTGGTGGTGGCGGTGAACATGGCGTTCAAGCGCGATGGCTTCGCGTTGCGCGACGGGCTGCCCGGCACGCTGGGCACGGCGGCCATCGGCAGCGGCATCGGCGGCGTGTCCACGCTCATGGGCATCGGCGGCGGCACGCTCAGCGTGCCGATCCTCAACGCCTTGCGCGTGCCCATGCACACCGCCGTGGGCACCGGCGCCATGCTCGGCATGGTCATCAGCATTCCGGGCGCGGTGGCCTTCCTGCTCAATGGCCTCGACGTGCCGCTGCGCCCGCCGTTCAGTTTGGGCTATGTGAACCTGCTGGGCATGGCCATCATCGTGCCGGCCACGCTGCTCACCACCGGCTGGGGTGCGAAACTCGCGCACCGCATCGACGCCAGGCGCCTTCGACAGGTGTTCGCGGCGTTCCTCGCACTCACGGCCATCCGCATGTTCCACGGACTGCTCACCTGAAGAAGAGACCCACACCATGATCCACACCCTCAAGGCCCTGGGCGGCATGCAGGTCGCCCCGCACCACCTGGCCGCGCAGGCCGGGCGCGATGTGCTGCGCGAAGGCGGCAATGCGGTGGAGGCGATGGTGGCGGCCGCCGCCGCCATCGCGGTGGTGTACCCACACATGAACGCCATCGGCGGCGACGGCTTCTGGCTGATACACGAACCGGGCAAGCCCATGGTGGCCATCGATGCCTGCGGCCCAGCCGCCGCGCTCGCCTCGAGCGATTTCTACGCCGGCCTGGATGCGATTCCCGCGCGCGGTCCCACCGCCGCGCTCACCGTGGCCGGCACCATCGGCGGCTGGGCGAAGGCGCTGGAAGTGGCGGCGCCCTGGGGCCCGCCGCTGCCGCTTTCGCGCCTGCTGGCCGACGGCATCCGCCACGCGCGCGATGGCGTGGCGGTGACCACCAGCCAGGCCCAGCTCACACGCGACAAGCTCGCCGGCCTGAAGGACGCGCCCGGTTTTGCGCAGGCCTACCTCGTAGACGGAGAGCCACCACCACCCGGCCACGTGCTCAGGCAGCCCGCACTGGGCCAGACCCTGGCCACGCTGGCCGAACGCGGACTGGACGATTTCTACCGCGGCACGCTGGCGGCCAGCATGGGCGCCGAGCTGGAACGCCTGGGCAGCCCCTTGCGCACCAGCGACCTCGCGGCCTACACGGCGCAACTCGTCGAGCCCCTGGCCGTGCAGCTGCACGACTGCACGGTCTACAACCTGCCGCCACCCACCCAGGGTCTGGCGGCGCTCATGATCATCGGCCTGTTCGATCGCCTGGGCGTGACCGAGGGCGAAGGCTTTGCCCACCTGCATGGCCTGGTGGAAGCCACCAAGCGCGCGTTTCGCGTGCGCGAGCGCGTGGTGACCGACCGCAGCCGCCTGCCGGCCGACCCACAAACCCTGCTGGAGGCCGCCGCGCTGGATGCCCTGGCGGCCCAGATCGATCCGCGCCAGGCGCTGCCGTGGCCCGATCCCGCCGCTCCGGGCGACACGATCTGGATGGGGGCGATCGACGCGCAGGGCCGCGCGGTCAGCTTCATCCAGAGCGTGTACTGGGAGTTCGGTTCGGGCACCGTGCTGCAGGACACCGGCGTGTGCTGGCAGAACCGCGGCACCAGCTTCTCGCTCGACCCTAACGCGCTCAACAGCCTGCAGCCCGGACTCAAGCCCTTCCACACGCTCAACCCGTCGCTCGCCGTGTTCCACGATGGCCGCGTCATGCCCTTCGGCACCATGGGCGGCGAGGGACAGCCGCAGACGCAGGCCGCCGTGTTCACCCGGTACGCACGCTTTGGCCAGCCGCTGCAACAGGCGGTGAGCGCGCCGCGCGGGCTGCTGGGCCGCACCTGGGGCGATGAAAGCACCACGCTCAAGCTGGAGAGCCGTTTCGATCCCGGGCTGGTGGCCGCACTGCGCGGGGCAGGCCACGAAGTGGTGGTGCTGCCCGAGGCTTTCAGCGACACCATGGGCCATGCCGGTGCGCTGGTGCGCCACGCCAGCGGCGTGATCGAAGGCGCAGCGGATCCGCGCAGCGACGGCTCGGTGGCCGGCGTCTGAACCGGCCCTAGCGCCCCTTGAAGCGGGCCGCGCGCCGTTCCTGGAACGACAGCACACCCTCGCGCGCGTCGTCGCTTCTCGAGAGCCGCTGCTGCGTGGCCTCAAACTCCGCCGCTGCGGCCATCGGCCCTTCCTCCACCGCCTTGCGCGCGTTCAGGCGCGTGGCCACCACGGCCAGTGGCGCCTGCAGTGCGATCTCGTCGGCGATGCGCAAGGCTTCGTCGAGTTCGTTGCCGGCCGGCACCACGCGCTGCACAAAGTTCAGACGCAAGGCCTCGGCGCTGTCGAACACGTCGGCCGTGAGCAGGTGCAGCATGGCGTTGCCCAGGCCCGAGCGTTCGGCCATGCGCAGCGTGGCGCCGCCCGTGGCCATGATGCCGCGCTGCACCTCGAGCTGCGAGAAGCGGCCATCGTCGGCAGCCACCACGATGTCGGCCGCCAGCATGAGTTCGATGCCGATGGTGTAGGTGATCCCCTTGACCGCCACCACCACCGGCTTGTTGCGCCGCCGGTAGCCGGCGCGTCCCACATCGGTGGGGTCCACCAGGCCGGGCGTGATGGCGCGTTCGCCGCGCTGCATGTAGGGCGCGAAGGTGGGCAGGTCGAGCCCGCCGGTGAAGTGGTCGCCCATGGCATGGAGCACGCCCACGCGCAGGGCGGGGTCGTCGTCGAGCCGGGTGTAGGCCTCGGCCAGGGCCTGCAGCATGGCCGGCGTGAAGCCGTTGCGCTTGGCGGGCCGGTCGATGCCCATCAGCAGGATGTGACCACGCACCTCGGTGAGGATGCGGCCTTCGGCGGGGGTGGAGGTGGCGTTCATGCCGCTACCATACCGCCAACCCGCAAGCCCTCATGTCCCCCACTTTGCCGACCAGCCCCCCCGAAAGCGCGCCCCAGCGCCTGATGCTGATCGATGCCTTCAAGGCCGTGGCCTCGCAGTTCATCGTGCTGCACCACCTGGCCTTCTACGGCCCCATGTCCGACTTCACGCACCGCATCGCGCCCGATCTGGTGGCCTGGTTCAGCCAGGACGCGCGCATGGCGGTGCAGGTGTTTCTGGTGGTGGCGGGTTTCCTGGCGGCGCGCAGCCTGGCGCCCACCGGCGCGCTGGCCGACACCCAGGTGCCGCTGCGCCTGATCGGTCAGCGGTACGTGCGCATCGCACTGCCCTACATCGCGGCGCTGCTCGTGACGATGGTGTGCACCGAGCTGGCCCGCCAGTGGATGGCACACGACTCGCTGCCGGATGCGCCCGGCTTCTGGCAGTTCGTCTCGCACGCGCTGCTGCTGCACACGCTGCTGGATGCGGACTCGCTCTCGGCCGGCGTGTGGTACGTGGCCATCGACTTCCAGCTCTATGCGCTGCTGCTGGGCCTGCTGTGGGTGGCGCGCGGCGTGCGCGGCCCCTGGCCTCAGGTGCTGGTGGCGGTGGTGGTGCTGGCCTCGCTGTACCACTTCAATCTGGATGCCGACTGGGATGCCTGGGCGCTGTACTTCTTTGGCGCCTATGGCATGGGCGTGCTCACGGCGTGGGCCACGCGCGACGCACTCGCCTGGCGCAGGGGCCGCTGGCCCATGGCCGCGCTGCTGGCGCTGGTGTTCCTGTCACTGGCGCTCGATTTCCGGGCCCGCATCGCGCTGGCGCTGCTGGTCTGCGGGGTGCTGGCGGCGGCGCAGCTGCACGGCTGGCTCACCACCTGGCCCCGCAGCCGCGTGGTGGCCTACCTCGGCCGCATCTCCTATTCGGTGTTCCTGCTCAACTTCCCGGTGGCGCTGGTGGTCAACGCGCTGTTCACGCGCTACGGGACCCTCGACCCAGTGGTGCAGACGCTGGGCGTGCTGCTGGCCTGGCTGGCCTGCAACGTGGCGGGCGCAGCCTTTCACCACGGGGTGGAGGCGCCACTGGGCCGCCTGGGCCGCCGGCAGAAGCCCGTCAGCGTGCCGGCGCCAGCACCGGTGCCAGTGCCGCCTGCGTCATCAGCTCCGTGAACCACACGCGGTAGCCCGCGTCGCTGGGGTGCAGGCCGTCCGCAGCGTTCAGTTCGGGTTGCTGCGCAAACGGGTCGGTGGCCTTGTCCTTGTACAGGTTCACGTAAGTGGCCCCGTGGCGCTGGGTGGCTTCGCGCACCAGGCCATGCAGCGTGCGGGCGCGCGAACTCATGAACCACGACACCGGTGGGTAGAAGAACGGCGCGTTGCCCACATTGCCCGCGGGCATGAGGATCACGCGGTCGGCCCGCGCCTTCGCCAGCGTGAGCACGCGTTCGATGTCGGCGCCCACCGTGTCCATGTTGCGCAAGCGGATCACGTCGTTGCCACCAGCCTGGATCAGCACGAGATCGTAGCGATCGGAGCCGCCCAGCTGGAGCGCCACGTCATCGAACTTCGCGCCGTCGCGCGCGCGGTTGTCGATGCGCAGCCGCGGGTACTCGCGCGCCAGCAGGCCGGCCAGGCTGGTCTGCGCTGAACTCGCGCCGGTGCCCACCGCCGTGCTGTCCCCCACGATCAGCAGGCGCAGCGCCGGGCTGGCGGGGGTGTGCTGGAAGGGTTCGCTGCGTTTGGCCAGATCGCTGGCCTGGCCGATGCGCCAGACGGTGCAGCCGGACAGGCCCAACAAAGCGAGCGCCACCAGGCCAGCGAGCAGCAGGGTCCAGGGCCAGGTAGAAGGGGTGGTCATGTGGCGCAAACTAACATAGCCTTCGGCGTGCGCCGTGCCACGCCGCAAAAGCCCCCATGCCCACCACCCCGAACCCCCTGGACCCGACGCGCTGCCCGCTCTGCGGCGCCGACAACCGCTGCGCCATGGAAATCGAGCGCGAGACCGGCCAGGCGCAACCACCCTGCTGGTGCGTGAACGCCACCTTTGCGCCCGGCCTGCTGGAGAGCCTGCCCGAGGCGGCCCGTGGCCAGGCCTGCCTGTGCGCGGGCTGCGTGGCCGCCGCGCTGGAAGCGGGCCGTGGCTGAGGAGCGCGACAACGCCCTGCCCGCGCTGCAGGCGCGCCACGGCCCGCGCTACCGCTGGCTGCTGCTCTTCGTGGTGATGGTGGGCACCGTGGCTTCGATCATGTCATCGACCATCATCAACGTGGCCATTCCCGACCTGAGCCGCCACTTCGCGCTGGGCCAGGAGCGCGCGCAGTGGGTGTCTTCCGGCTTCATGGCCGCCATGACGGTCTCCATGCTCACCACGCCCTGGCTGCTTTCCCGCTACGGGTACCGCCGCACCTACATGGGCTGCATGTGGATGCTGCTGGTGGGGGGCGTGGTGGGGGGCTTTGCCAATTACTACCCGCTGGTCCTGGCCGCGCGCGTGGTCGAAGGCCTGGCAGCGGGCGTGGTGCAACCGATTCCCGCCATCATCATCCTGCGCGCCTTCGAATCGAACGAGCAAGGCCGCGCGAGCGGCGTGTTCGGCATGGGCGTGGTGCTGGCGCCGGCACTCGGCCCCAGCATCGGCGGCCTGCTGGTCGACGGCTTCGGCTGGCGATCCATCTTCTTCATGGTGGTGCCGTTCTGCCTGGTGTCGCTCTGGCTGGCGAAGCGCTATGTGCCCACCAGCGCGCCGGGCGGCGTGGCGGCCAACCGCACCGGCGCCGCGCTGGACTGGCGCGGGCTGATGCTGGCCACCGCCGGCACGCTGTGCCTGCTCAATGGCCTGGTGGAACTGCACGGCGGCACGGCACTGGCTGCCACGTCATTGCTGGGCTCGGCGGCCGCACTGCTGCTGGTGTTCGTGTGGCTGCAGCGGCGCACCCTGAAGAAGCGCAGCCACGGTCACGGCATCGACCCGCTGATGAACCTCTCGCTGTTCACCGACCGGCGCTTCGCCATGGGCAGCATCGTCGCCTTCATCTACGGCATCGCGCTCTTCGGCTCCACGTACCTGCTGCCGGTGTACATGCAGATGGGGCTGGGCCTCTCGCCGTCGTATGTGGGCACCATCCTCCTGCCGGCGGGCATTGTGCTGGCGGTGTGCATCGCGGTGGTCGGGCGCCTGGCGGACCGGCAGCCCACGCACCGGCTGGTCACCATCGGCCTCGCGCTGCTGGCGGCCTCGTTCGCGCTCATGGTCACCGTGAATCCGGAGCGGCCGGCGCAGGTGATTCCCCTGCTGGTGATCTGGGCGGTGCTCGGGCGCATCGGCCTGGGTTTCATCCTCCCTTCGCTCAACATCGGCGCCATGCGCGGGCTGCACCGCATGCACATTCCGCAGGGGGCGAGCGTCATCAATTTCCTGCGCATGCTCGGCGGTGCGGCCGGTGTCAGCCTGTGCGGCATCGTGCTGGAATGGCGACTGGCCGCGCACGGCACCGACCGCATGGCCGCGTTCGACGAGACTTTCCTCATGCTGGCGGCGGTGTGCGCACTGGCGATCATCGCGGCTCTCAAGTTGCGCGAGCGCTGATCGCATGTCGGCGCGCAAACCGTTTCGCCGCTGGGCCGCCCCAAGGCGAAACAGCCCCTTGGGGGGCAGCGACCCGCAAAGCGGTGGAGCGTGGGGGCACAATAGATTCATGTGCCAACTGCTCGGCCTCAACTGCGCCACCCCCACCGACGCCTCGTTCAGCTTCACCGGCTTCTGCCAGCGCGGCGGCAAGACAGACCACCACGCCGACGGCTGGGGCATCGCCTTCTTCGAGGGCAAGGGCCTGCGCCTGTTCGTGGACCACGCCAGCGCCGCCGATTCGCCGATGGCCGAATTCCTGCAGGGCTACCCGCTCAAGAGCCGCAACATCATTGCCCACGTGCGCAAGGCCACCATTGGCGAAGTGGCGCTGGAGAACGCCCACCCCTTCGTGCGCCAGCTCTGGGGCCGGCAATGGGTGTTCGCCCACAACGGCGACCTCAAGGACTACCACCCGCCGCTGCACAGCCTGTTCCGCCCGGTGGGCACCACCGACAGCGAGCGCGCCTTCTGCTGGCTGATGCAGGAACTGGCGAAATCGCACGCCAGCCTGCCCGACGTGAACGAACTCACCCTGACGCTGCAGGAGCTGTTGCCGCAGGTGCGCAAGTTCGGCACCTTCAACTTCCTGCTGTCCAACGGCGAAGCGCTGTGGGCGCATTGCAGCACGCGGCTGCACTGGCTGGTGCGACAGCATCCGTTCGCCCAGGCCACGCTGATGGACCGCGACTGGACCGTGAACTTTGCCGACCTCAACCAGCCCGGCGACCGCGCCGCGGTGGTGGTGACGACGCCGCTGACCAGCAACGAGCAGTGGACCGCCTTCGAGCCTGACGAGCTCAAGGTGTTCGTGGACGGTCTGCCGCTGGCCTGAGTGCGTGCCCGCTCTCGGGGATGTCCCGGGTGGCAACAGGCGACAAGTCAGGGCCTACTATCATGGCCCGCGTTGGCGCCACCGAAGCGCCGCGCCCGATTTCCACCCTCACCTCAGGAGACAACACCATGCAGAGACGACACCTCATCGCAGGCGGCCTGGCCGCGGCCACGCTGCCCGGCTTCACGTTCGCGCAGACCCTGGAAAAGCCCAAGGCCACCATCGCGGTGGGCGGCAAGAACCTGCTTTATTACCTGCCGCTCACCATTGCCGAGCAGCTGGGCTACTTCAAGGCCGAAGGGCTGGACCTCACCATCGTCGATTTCGCGGGTGGCTCGCGCGCACTCGCTGCCGTGGTGGGAGGCAGTGCCGACGTGGTCTCTGGCGCGTTCGAGCACACCGTGAACATGCAGTTCAAGGGCCAGCCCATGCGCGCGTTTGCACTGCAGGGCCTGGCGCCGCAGATCGTGCTGGGCGTGAACCCCAAGACCATGGCCAACTTCAAGACCGTGGCCGACCTCAAGGGCAAGAAGATCGGCGTGACCGCGCCGGGCAGTTCCACCAACGTGCTGGTGAACTTCGTGCTGGCCAAGGCAGGACTCAAACCCAGCGACGTGAGCATCGTGGGTGTGGGCGCTGGCAACGGCGCGGTGGCGGCCATGCGCTCGGGCCAGATCGACGCCATCAGCAACCTGGATCCGGTGATCACACTGCTCATGCGTTCGGGCGACCTGAAGATCGTGACCGACACGCGCATCGTGAGCGAGGCCGAGAAGGTGTTCGGCGGCCCCATGCCCGCCGGCTGCCTGTACGCGCCGCAGTCCTTCCTGGACAAGAACCCCAACACCGCGCAGGCCATGGCCAACGCCATCGTGCGGGCCAACAAGTGGATCCAGGCCGCCGGTCCCACGGACATCATCAAGGCCGTGCCCGAGAGCTACCTGCTCGGCGACCGCGCGGTGTACATCGACGCCTTCATGGCCGCCAAGGGTGCGCTCTCCAAGGACGGCACCTTCCCCGCCAAGGGCGCGGACACCGCCTACAAGGCCCTGGCCAGCGTGGACGCCGACCTCGCCAAGGCCAAGCTGGACCTGAACGCGGTCTACACCAACAGCTTTGCCCAGAAGGCGAACGCCAAGTACCCGAAAGGCTGATGATCCGATGACCAGTCCCGCGATCGACCTGCAGGGCGTGGCCTGCACTTTCATCAGCAAGGACGACCCCGGTCAGCGCTACACCGCCGTGAGCGACGTGACGCTGACCGTGGGCGCGGGCGAGTTCGTCAGCGTGGTCGGCCCCACGGGCTGCGGCAAGAGCACGCTGCTGAACGTGGCCGCCGGGCTGCTGGCGCCCAGCACCGGCACGGTGAAGGTGTTCGGCGAAACGCTGAGCGGCATCAACACCCGCGCCGGCTACATGTTTCAGACAGAAAGCCTCATGCCCTGGCGCACCGCGCTGGGCAACGTGATGGCGGGCCTGTCGTTTCGCGGCGTGGCCGAGGCCGATGCGAAAGCGCAGGCCGAGGAATGGCTGCGCCGCGTGGGACTGGGCGGCTTTGGCGACCGCTACCCGCACCAGATGAGCGGCGGCATGCGCAAGCGCGCCAGCCTGGCGCAGACCCTGGTGCTCGACCCCGACATCATCCTGATGGACGAACCCTTCTCGGCACTGGACATCCAGACGCGCCAGCTGATGGAGAACGAGGTGCTGGACCTCTGGGCCGCCAAGAAGAAGGCGGTGCTGTTCATCACGCACGACCTGGACGAAGCCATTGCCATGAGCGACCGCGTGGTGATCCTGAGCGCCGGGCCAGCGAGCCACCCGATCGGTGAATTCGCCATCGACATCCCGCGCCCGCGCGACGTGGCCGAGATCAAGACCACCCGCCGCTTCGTCGAACTGCACGCCGCCATCTGGGCCGTGATGCGGGAAGAAGTGCTCAAGGGTTACCAGCAGCAATTGCAGAAAGCGGCCTGAACACGATGTGGAAGCTGATCAAACCGCAGCCCAGCACGCTGCGCCTGTGGCAACTGGGCCTGCTCGTGGCTCTCATCGTCTTCTGGTACGTGATGACCACGCCAGGGCTCATCCCGCCCTTCATGTTCGACAACGACCGCCAGGCCGCCTTCTTCTTCGGCGAACCGGTGCGCGTGGCCGAACGCATCTGGACCTGGTTCGTCACCGACGCCGACATCTACCAGCACCTGGGCGTGACGCTCACGGAAACGCTGCTGGCGTTCGCGATTGGCGCCATCGGCGGCCTGCTTGGCGGCCTGTGGCTCGCGCTCAGCCCCATGGCGTCGGCGATTCTGGAGCCCTACATCAAGGCCATGAACTCCATGCCCCGCATCATCCTGGCGCCCATCTTCGCGGTGTGGTTCGGGCTGGGCATCGCCAGCAAGGTGGCGCTGGGCGTGACGCTGGTGTTCTTCATCGTGTTCTTCAACGTCTACCAGGGCGTGAAGGAAGTGAGCCCCGTGATCCTGGCCAACGCCCGCATGCTCGGCGCCAGCCAGCGCCAGTTGCTGCGGCACGTGTACCTGCCCAGCGCCACGAGCTGGGTGTTCAGCTCCCTGCACACCAGCGTGGGCCTGGCCTTCGTGGGCGCAGTGGTCGGCGAATACCTCGGCTCCAGCCAGGGCGTGGGCTACCTCATCCTCCAGGCAGAGGGCAGCTTCGACATCAACACCGTCATGGCCGGCATCGTGGTGCTCACCATGTTTGCGCTGGTGCTCGACGCCGTGGTGGGCAAGATCGAGAGGCGCTTGATGAAGTGGCAGCCGAAGGTGGGGGAGACGGAGAAGCTGTGAGGCTTGCTCTCGCAGACCGGGACGACAGCCATCGTGAACCCCGCGGCTTTGAAGCTCATCGAGCTCTGAATCAAGTTCGAACCGTGCGGCAAAAACGCCGCATGATCACGGAGCTTGAGGCGACAAGGATGCGGGGGAGCATGTCGATCCTTCTTTCTGAGGCCTGGCGTTCGAGCTAACCGGGTCGCGGTGGGAGATGGCGAAGCGGGGGTTGGGCGACGCCCGGCACCGATCAATCAGATGACGACCTTGGCCGCAGCAGTGGCGACGTTGCCGGTGTTCGGTGTGCCTTGCGGCTCGATGAGCAGAATGTGCGCCTCCTCTTCTGCGACGGGACAATGCTCCACGCCCTTGGGCACGACATACATCTCTCCCGGTTTCAGCGTCACGCTGCCGTCGCGCAGCAGGATGGTCAGCTCTCCCTTGAGAACCAGGAAAAAGTCATCGGTGTCGTCGTGTTTGTGCCAGTTGAACGGGCCCTTGACCTTGACGACCATGAGGTCGTGGCCGTTGAACTGCCCGACAGTTCTTGGCTTGTAGTGTTCAGAAAATGTTTCGAGCTTCTCGGCCAGGTTGATTGACTTCATCTGTGTCCAGTGGGTGGGGTGTGAGGAACGTCTGACAAAGCATCGATTAGAAATGGCGCGTGATCCCAATTGATCTCGTGCCGCCTTGCGCAATATATCCGGCAGAGCATGGAGGAGCGGCAAGACACCGCGAGAGTTTCTGGCTACGGCTATCTCCAGATTTTTCCGGCAAGGCCTGTGTGTTCACTACCCCACCCGCCCGACAAACGCATCAAACATCAATCCGCGCAACCAGCGATGCGCGGGATCGTTGTTCACGCTCTTGCTCCAGTGCAGGTGCGCATCGAACACCGGTGAGCGGAACGGCAGAGGCAGGCGCACGAGGCGCCTGTTGTCGGCAAACGCGTCGGCGATCGCATCGGGCACCGTTGCAATCAGTTCGGTGTTGGCAATGATCTCCGGCAGGCTCATGAAGTGCGGTGTGGTGAGGGCCGCACGCCGGCGGATGCCGCGCTTCTGAACGTAGGTCTCCAGCAGACCATGCGTCCGGGTGGGCGCCTCCACCACCACATGGCGCGCCTCCACATACCGTTTCAGGGTGAAGTCGCGGATCAGTTCGCGGTGGTCGGCGCTGCAGATGCACACGAAGCCGTGCTGGCCGATGCGTCTGCGCACGAACTCGGCGGACATCAGGTCGGGGAAATAACCGAGCGCCAGGTCCACCTGGCCCTCGGACAATGCGCGCTGCAGTTGCGGCTGCGCTGTGGCCATCACGCGCAGCCGCACACCCGGGGCCGCGCGCGTCAGCACATTGAGTGCGCGCGGCATGTACATGGCCTCGGCGGTGTCCGACGCCGCCACGCGGAACTCCCGCTCGTCGAAGGCGGGATCGAAGGACGCCTTGTTCAGGATGCGCTGCTCGATGCACTGCACCGCTTCCCGCATGGGCACGGCCAGTTGCTTCGCACGCGTGGTGGGCTGCATGCCGTTGGCCGTACCGACGAACAGCGCATCGCCCAAGGTGACGCGCAAGCGCGCCAGCGCGGTGCTCAGGCCCGATTGACTCATGCCCAGGCTGGCTGCGGCAACGCCCACGCTGCGGTGGTCGAGCACAGCCAGAAAAATCTTCATCGTCTGCAGGTTCAGGTTGCCGTTCATGGGTGTCCCTCACTTCGAATGCTGCCTTCCAGCATCGCAAAATCAGATTCTATTGATCTGAATCAAAGATGGGATCCAGTTCTAGACTGAAGGGCGTTTCCATCACCCACGACGCCTGCCCGATGCTGACCCACGAAAAAAACGCCCTCCTCACTCAATGCGGTCCTGGTACGCCCATGGGCCAGCTCATGCGTTCGTTCTGGATCCCGGCGATGACCGCTGCGCAGGTGCCCGCCGCGGATGAGGCTCCCGTTCGCCTGACGCTGCTGAGCGAACGTCTGGTGGTGTTTCGGGATTCCGAAGGCCGCGTGGGGGTGCTGGAAGAGAACTGTCCGCACCGGGGTGCGAGCCTGTTCTTCGGCCGCAATGAGGAAGGCGGCATTCGCTGCGTCTACCACGGCTGGAAGTTCGACGTGCAGGGCAACTGCATGCAGATGCCCACGGAGCCGTCGACCAGCCGCATGTGCCAGAACGTCAAGGCACGCGCCTACCCCGCCCGCCTGGCGGGCAGCGTGCTGTGGGTCTACATGGGCGACGCGCAGCCGGTGCCCGACCTGCCGGCTTTCGGTTTCATGGGTCTGCCCGACGACCATCTCTATGCTTCCCGCTGGCACCAGGAGTGCAACTACGCGCAGGCGATGGAGGGCGAGCTGGACAGCGCCCACGTGGGCTTTCTGCACCAGATGGTGAACAAGACCGACCCGGACAACCAGGCGCTGACGGGCAAGTATTTCCAGGAAGACACCGCGCCCGCCTGGAAGATCCTGCCCAGCGAAGCCGGCTTTCTGGCCTGCAACGGACGGCGGGTGGACGGCGACAAGCGCTACTGGCGCCTGAACCAGTTCCTGCTGCCTTTCTTCACCATGATCCCGCCGCGTCCGGGCGACGCCCAGTTGGTGCGCATGTGGGTGCCCATGACCGACGAACGCTGCTGGGTGATCTGCGTGAGCTGGCGGCCGGACGCCCCGCTCAACGAGCAGGAACTGACCGCGTGGCGCAACGGCGAGAACTCGCACCGCAAGGTGATTCCCGGGACCACCACGCCGGTGGAACGGCTGGACAACGACTACCTGATCGACCGCCAGGAGCAGAAGACCGTGTCCTTCACCGGCATCAAGGGCATTCGCGCGCAGGACGCGATGGTGACCGAGACCGCAGGGCCCATCGCGGACCGGACGCGTGAACACCTGGGCTCCAGCGACATGGCGGTGGTGGCCATGCGCCGCACCCTCATGGAGGGCGCCACCCAGTGCGCGGCCACCGGCCAGCCGCACCCGGCAGCGGCCAACGCCTGGCTGTACGCAGTGCGCGCGGTGCAGACCGTGCTGCCTGGCGACCAGGACGTGGCCTCGGCGGATGAATTCCTGGCGCCTGCGCGTGCCACACCGCCCGTGGGTGCGCCGGCCACCGACGTCGCCTGAAAGGAACTCGCATGCAGGCCATTTCGTCCATGGACGCGCACCCGGTGCTGGTGCGCCCACGCAGCTACCGGCACATCGACGTCCAACCCCTCACCGGCGTGCTGGGGGCCGACATCCGTGGCGTGGACCTGCGCGAAACGCTGACGCCGGAGGTCTGGGCCGAGATCCGCGACGCCTTTGCCGATCACCAGGTGATCCTGTTCCCTGACCAGAAGCTTTCTCACGAACAGCACGTGGCGTTTGGACGCGGCTTTGGAGAAGTCATCCGCCTGCCGCAACTGCACAGCGTGGAGGGCCACCCTGACGTGCAGATCATCCGCCGACTGGCCACTGACACGGGCCGCGTGGTGGGCGAGAACTGGCACGCCGACAGCACCTACCTCGATGAACCTCCGCTGGCGGTGGTGATGCGCGCGGTGGACGTGCCACCGTACGGCGGCGACACCGGTTTCCTCAGCATGTACGCCGCTTACGAAGCCCTCTCTCCCGCGTACAAGGCGCTCATCGAGCCGCTCAACGTCGTGCACAGCGCCACGCGCATCTTCGGATCGGCCTACCTGGCGCAGGGTCGGCGGTACAACGCATCGACCACCCGGACCGACCTGGATGTCGAGCTGGGCGACCGCGAAGTGGCACATCCCATGGTCTGCACGCATGAGGTGAGCGGGCGCAAGTTCCTGTACCTGAACAGGACCTACTCGCAGCGCATCGAAGGACTGACCAACGAAGAGAGCGCGCCCATCCTCACCTACCTTCATGAGCACTGTGCGCGGTTCGACTTCACCTGCCGCGCGCGGTGGCGCAACGACCAGATCCTGGTCTGGGACAACCGCTGCACCATGCACCGCGCCATTCCCGATTACACCGGACAGAACCGGCTCATGACGCGCGTCACCATCGCCGGACAGCGGCCGGCGCGCTGAACTTCAACCACCACAGGAGACAACGACATGCAGACCCCACGATTCTCACGGCGCCGCCTCACCCAGGGCCTCGCGGCAGGCCTGCTCACCACCGCAGCGGGGCTGCCCGCCCTGGCGGCCGATTTCCCCACGAAGCCGGTGACGCTGGTGGTCCCATTCGCCGCCGGTGGCGGGCTGGACGTGACGGCCCGCATCATCGGTGAACGCCTCAAGGACGAGCTGGGCCAACCGGTGCTGATCCTGAACCGGCCGGGCGC
Organism: Hydrogenophaga sp.; assembly: GCF_051858985.1. Taxonomy (GTDB): domain Bacteria; phylum Pseudomonadota; class Gammaproteobacteria; order Burkholderiales; family Burkholderiaceae_C; genus Hydrogenophaga. Next base: position 95,008 of record NZ_JBHYGM010000004.1, read on the forward strand.
CGGCAGCTCGGTGGGTGCCCGTGTGGTGGCCGCAGCGCCGGCCGACGGTCACACGCTGTTCTTCACCTCGGGTTCGGCCTTCGCCTTCGTGAACCAGCTCGTCCCCAACATGGAGCTGAAACTGCAGGACTTCGCGCCCATCGCCGCTGTCGCGTCCAACCCGGCGGTGATCGTGGCCAGCGCCAGGTTTCCGGTGAAGTCGGTGACCGAACTCGCGGGCTTTGCCAATCCGGCCGAGATCAACTTCTGCAGCACGGGCGCGGGTGGCCTGAACCACCTGCAGCTGGAGATGTTTCGCAGCGTCGTGAAGAACAAGACGGGCAAGGCGTACGACGTCACCCACGTGCCGTACAACGGCCTGGCGCCAGCGCTGACCGGCATCCGCGACGGCAGCGTGCAGGCCTGCATGCTGCCCTACACCGCCCTGGTGAAGAACCTCAATGGCAAGGACCTGAACGTGCTGGCCGTTCAAAGCAAGAACCGGCTGCCCTGGTTGCCCGATGTGCCCACGACGGGGCAGCAGGGCTTCCCCGACATGGACGGCAACGACTCCTTCATCAACATCGCAGCGCCCAAAGGCACACCTGAAGCGGTGGTGGCCCGCCTGGAAAGCGCGCTGCAGAAAACCATGCAGGACGCCACCGTGCGCAAGAAGCTCGAGGACCTGGAAGTCCAGTCGCTCTTCATGGGCAGCCGCGAGACGCAGAAATGGCTGGAGGACGAAGTCCGCAAGTTCACCACCATCATCCGCGACGCAGGGCTCTCAACCAAGTGAAGTCGCCAGTGTCAGGGGTGCCCACCCGGCAGGTTCTCGTCAAGGCCATGCGGCATGAGGCGCAGGGCGTGTGCAGCGTCGAGCTCGTGCCGCTGGAGCCACACCTGCCCGATGGGCGGCTGCCCCCGTTCACCGCCGGCGCGCACATCGACCTGCACCTGCCCTCAGGACCGGTGCGCAGCTATTCGCTGGTGAACCAGCCGGGCGACGCGTCGCGCTATGTGATCGGTGTCCATCTGCACCCCGCCAGTCGCGGCGGGTCGCGCCACGTGCACACGGCCATGCGGCCTGGCGACGTCATTTCGATGGCCGGACCCCGCAACCATTTCCAGCTCGCCGAGGACGCACCGCATTCGGTTTTCATCGCCGGCGGCATCGGCATCACGCCGCTGCTGTCCATGATGCGCAGGCTCAATGAACTGGCGCGCCCGTGGGAGCTGCACTACGCCGCAAGGACGCGCGCGCAGGCAGGTTTCCTGGACGATGTGCGCGAGCTTTGCCTCAGCGGACATGGCCGGTTGACCCTGGCGCTGGATGGCGAACCCGGCGCAGAGATGCTGGACCTCCAGCGCATCGTGGCGCAGGCGCCGGCCGATGCGCACCTGTATTGCTGCGGCCCGGCGGGCATGCTCGACGCATTCACCACCGCCACCGATGGCATTGCGCCGTCCCGGGTCCACCTGGAGTACTTCGCCGCCCGTGAGAAGGCCGACACGGCGGGAGGTTTCGAAGTGCGTTGCGCACGGTCCGCCACCCACGTGCAGGTCCGGCCCGGGCAGAGTGTTCTGCATGCGCTGCTGGAGCACGGCGTGCAGGTTCCGTTCGCGTGTGAGGAAGGCATCTGCGGGAGCTGCGAAGTGGGGGTACTGGAAGGCACGCCCGACCACCGCGATGCCGTGCTGTCGCAGCAGGAAAGAGACGCCGGCAAGACCATGATGGCTTGCTGCTCCGGGGCGAAATCCGACGTGCTGGTGCTGGATATCTGAAAGGCGGCATCGCCGGAGATGGGTGGCAAGGCGTCTGCGGAGGCCCGTTTTCCGTTTGCCGCGACAATCGGGGCTTTCTGCTGCCAGTCACCCCGTCAGACCCGCATGCGAATCCTGTACGTTGAAGACAACCTGGAACTGCGCGAGACCATCTCCATGATCATGGAGGCAGATGGCCACGCGGTGACGTCCTGCAGCACCGCCGAGGGCGCCCTGGTGCTGGATGCCCAGCAGCCCTTCGACCTGGTGGTGTCGGACGCGAGCCTGCCGGGCATCTCGGGCACCGAGCTCGCCCGCCGGCTGCTGGCGGTGGACCCACAGCGCTGGGTGGTGTTGTGTTCCGGCTATGAGCTGGGCAGCTATCCCCACGAATGGGGTCCCCATGTGCGCACGCTGCTCAAGCCCTTCGAGCTCGAAGAGCTGGAGCAGTTGCTGAGCACCGTGAGCGCGGCGCTGGGCAGCGACGACGCAGCCAGCAGCAGGTCTTAGGCCTCGCCGTCAACGCCCCGCGGCGCGATGCGGGGCACCTGCACCACGAAGCGGGTGGAATGGCCCGCCGACTGCACCTCGATGCTTCCACCATGCTGGCGCACGATCTTGTCGGCAATGAAGAGGCCCAAACCCAGACCCTGGTGACGTCCCGGCTGCCGCGCCTGCCGACGGAACGGGACGAACAGGTGAGGCAGCAGTTCAACGGGAATGGTGCCCCCATTGACCACCGTCACCATGACCGTGTCCGCCCGGGTGCCATCGACGCTCACCTGCACAGGCTGCGCAGCATCGCCGTGGTGCACCGCATTGCCGATGAGGTTGGACAGCACCTGCCCGATGCGCTCCGCGTCCCACACGCCCGCCAGGTCGCCATCGGTGGCCGACGTCAGGGACCGATCCGGGAATCCGGTCTGCATTTCGTCGAGCGCGCGTTGCACCAGCAAGTCCATGCGGGCGGGTGCGGGGTGCAGACCGAGCCCCTGCGCCTGGCGGATGCGGGTGACGTCGAGCAGGTCCTCGACCATGCCGGCCATTCGCTTGCTGCTGCGTGTGATCCGGTCCGCCACGGCAGCCACCCGCTCGGGCGGGAGCGGACGCCTGAGCACTTCGGCCGCCGCCATGATCGACATCAGCGGCGTGCGCAGGTCGTGGCTCAGCACGGCCATGAACATCTCGTTGATCTGCAGCGCCTCGGTGCGCTGCTGCAGTTCCAGGGCCAGCGCCTGCTTCTGCCGGTGCAGCTCGAAGAAGACGTTGGCCTTGCAGACCAGCATCTGCGGGTCGATGGGCTTGTAAAGAAAGTCCACGGCGCCACTCTCATAGCCGCGGAACTGCCAGTTCTGCTCGCGCGAGCTGGCGGTCAGGAAGATCAGTGGGATGTGCTGGGTGCGTTCGCTGCCCCGGATCAGCGCGGCGAGCTCAAAGCCGTCCATCTCGGGCATCTGCACGTCCAGAAGCGCCAGCGCAATGTCACTCTCAAGCAGCAGGATCTCCAGCGCCTCGCGGCCGGAACTGGCGGTGAGGATCTCGATGTCGTCGCGCTGGAGCAGGGCTTGCAGGGCCACCAGGTTTTCGGGCGTGTCGTCGACCACCAGGCACTTGATGCGGCCGGTGGCGCGAACGGATGGGCAGGCAGCTTTCGTGGGGTTCATTTCTTGTGGTTCAGATCCGGCCCTGCTGGTGCAGGTCGGTGATCAGCGCGGCCATGCCGGCCGGCGCAAGGACATGTTGAGCGGCGAGCCGCGCGAGCGCGGCACGGGGCATGGCGGACACGGCGGCGCTCGCGGGGTCCTGCACGATGACGAGGCCACCCGCGGCCTGGATGGCCTGCAGGCCGCGGGCGCCGTCTTCATTGGCGCCCGAGAGGAGGATGCCCACGAGCTGATCGCCATAGAAATCCGCGGCCGATTCGAACAGCACATCGATCGATGGGCGCGAGTAGTGCACCGGCGCGTCCACCGACAGCGCGACGCGCGGCCCCTGGTCGATGAGGAGGTGGTAGTCGGGCGGAGAGAAATACACCATGCCCGGCTCGATGAGGATCTGGTCCTGCGCCTCCTGCAGCGGCAGGGCGCAGTGCGGCCTGAAAATCTCCAGCAGCCGGCTGCGGGGATCGCGGGGCATGTGCAGCACCACCAGCACCGAAGCGCGCAGCGTGGACGGCAGCGCAGGCAGGAGTGTGAGGAGTGCGTCGATGGCACCTGACGACCCGCCAATCACCAGGGCGGCGTAGGGCAGGCTCACAGCCCGGCCTTCTTGCGGAAGATGCGGTCCTCTGCCACGAAATCATCGAAGGACCCCGACTCCGCCGAGAAACGCAACGACTCCTTCGAGCCAAGGCCCAGGAAGCCGCGGTGGCACAGGGCCTCCCGGAACAGCCCCAGGGCGCGGTTCTGCAGGTCGCGCTCGAAATAGATCAGCACGTTGCGGCACGACACCAGGTGGACCTCGGCGAAGACGTTGTCGGTGGCCAGGCTGTGGTCCGAGAACACGATGTGCTGGCGCAGCGATTTGTCGAGCACCACGCGCCCGTAGAGCGCCGTGTAGTAGTCGGACAGCGAGGTGCGCGCGCCGGAACGTGCATGGTTCGCCGTGAACGCGGCCACGCGCTCCATGTCGAACACCCCTGCCTCGGCCGCGCGCAAGGCGTGGGGATTGATGTCGGTGGCGTAGATCAACGTGCGTTCGAGCAGGCCTTCTTCACGCAGCAGGATGGCGAGCGAATAGACCTCTTCACCTGCGCTGCAGCCAGCCACCCAGATCTTGAGCGACGGGTAGGTGCGCAACAGAGGCACCACCTCTTCGCGAAGCGCGCGGAAGTAGCTCGGGTCGCGGAACATGTCGCTGACCTGCACCGTGAGGTATTCCAGCAACGCCGGAAAGACGCCGGGCTCGTGCAGCACGCGGTCCTGCAGTTGCGACAGGGTCTTGCAGCCGAACTGGTGCAGCGCCGTGCCCAGGCGCCGCTTGAGCGACGCTTGCGCGTACCCGCGGAAGTCGTAGTGGTAACGGTGGAAGATGGCATCGATCAGCAGGCGCTGCTCGATGTCGGCCGTGCGGGCTTTGCGGTGGGGCATGGCGCGCTCCGGCGGTTACTTGGGCATCCAGACGCGCACCAGCGACAGCAGCTTCTCGACATCGAGTGGCTTGGAGATGTAGTCGTTCGCGCCCGCCGCCAGGCACTTCTCCTGGTCGTCCTTCATGGCACGGGCCGTGAGTGCGATGATGGGCAGACGCCGCCACGCCGGACGGTTGCGGATCTCGCGCATCGCGGTGTAGCCGTCCATCTCCGGCATCATGATGTCCATCAGCACGAGGTCGACCGCCGGGCCGCCTGCCTTCTCGAGGCGCTCGAGCGTGTCCAGCGCCTCGCGCCCGTTGCGCGCGATCTCCAGCCGGATGCCGGTGGATTCCAGGATGCTCGTGAGCGCGAACACGTTGCGCACGTCGTCTTCCACCACCAGCACGGTGCGGCCCTCCAGCGCGGTGTCGCGGCTGCGCGCGGCTTCCAGCATGCGCCGGTGCACGGGCGACAGCTCCGACTCCACCTGGTGCAGGAACAGCGTGACCTCGTCGAGCAGCCGCTCGGGCGAACGCGCGTCCTTGATGATGATGGACTTGGAGAAGCGCCGAAGCTGCTGCTCTTCGTCGCGAGAGAGCGCGCGGCCGGTGTACACGATGACGGGCGGGAACGACACGCCGTCCTGATCGCTCATCTTCTTGAGCAGCTCGAAGCCGGTCAGGTCCGGCAGGTTCAGGTCCATGACCATGCAGTCGAACGTGGCGCTGCGCAGTTGATCCAGCGCCGCGGCGGCGGTGCCCACGCACACCACGTCCACGTCGTCCCTGCTGAGGAGATCCCGCACGCTTTCGCGCTGGCGCTCGTCGTCTTCCACCACCAGCACGCGGCGCATGTCCTGGGTGAACTTGGCTTCGAGCCTTTGCAGGGCCTGCGTCAGTGCGCTCAGCTCGATGGGCTTGAGCGCGTAGCCCACCGCACCCAGACCCATCGCCTCCTGCGAGTAGTCGGCCACCGAGACGATGTGCACCGGGATGTGCCGCGTGGCCGGGTTGCGCTTGAGTTGCTCCAGCACACCCAGGCCCGAGAAATCGGGCAGGTTCACGTCCAGCACGATCGCGCTGGGCAGCAGCCGCATCGCCATGGCCATGCCGTCCGAAGCGTTGTGGGCCAGGTGGCATTCAAAATCCATGTCCGAGGCCAGGTCGCACAGGATGCGGGCGAAGTTCTCGTCGTCCTCGATCACCAGGATGCTGCGCCCGCCAGCGCGCGGTGCGTCGGCGGGCACTGCTGTGGAAGGCACTTCGGCGGTCAGGCGCGTGGGCAGGGACTCAGCCACGCTGGTGGTGGCGGGCAACGCCGCGGGCACCACCTGGCCCGCGTCTGCGGGCTCGCGGTGCAGGGGCAGGTGCAGGGTGAACGTGCTGCCTTCGCCGGGCGTGCTGTGCACCGCGATTTCGCCGCCCAGCAAGTGGGCAAGGTCGCGCGAGATCGACAGCCCGAGCCCCGTGCCACCGTACTTCCGGTGCGTGCTGCCATCGGCCTGGCGAAACGCTTCGAAGATCAAGGCCTGCTGTTGTTGCGGAATGCCGATGCCGGTGTCCTTGACGCGGAAGCTCAGCATGTCGCCCGGGCTGCGGGACACATGCAGCGAGACCGATCCCTTCTCGGTGAACTTGAGCGCATTGGACAACAGGTTCTTGATGACCTGGCCCAGCCTCAGCGGATCGGTGTCGAACGTGGCCGGCACATCGGGTTCCACCGTGGCGGTGAGGGCAAGTCCCTTTTCTCGCGCCAGCGGTCGCAAGGGATCCACCAGTGCCTGCACGGTGCGGGCAATGGAGATGGACTCCACCGAGATGTGCGTCTGCCCGGCTTCGATCTTGGACAGGTCCAGGATGTCGTTGATGAGGGCCAGCAGGTCGTTGCCCGCCGCCGAGATGGTGCGGGCGTATTTCACCTGGTCCGGGTTCAGGTTGCCGGGCTTGTTGTCGGCCAGCAGCTTGGCCAGGATCAGGGTGGAGTTCAGCGGCGTGCGAAGTTCGTGGCTCATGTTCGCCAGGAACTCGCTCTTGTACTGGCTCGCGAGTTCGAGTTCGCGCGCCTTGGTGGTCAGCGCCTCCTGCGCCTTCATGAGCTGTTCGCGCTGGTGCTCGAGCTGCTGGGTCTGCTCCTCCAGGTGCGCGTTGGTCTGCTCCAGTTCGGTCTGCTGCACCTCCATCTGCGCCTGCGATTCCTGCAGCACGCGGCTTTGTTGTTCGAGTTCCTCGTTGGTCACTCGCAGCTCTTCCTGCTGCGTCTGCAGTTCCTCCGCCTGGCGACGGGTCTCTTCCAGCAACGCTTCGAGGCGCTGGCGGTCCGTGCCCAGGCGGACCGCCACGGCCAGCGTCTGGCTGGCGCGCTCCATCAGGCTGCGCTCGGGTTGCCCGACGGGGCGCAGGAAACCGAGTTCGATCACTGCCAGCACGTCGCCGTTTTCCATGGCGGGCGCCACCAGCAGCTCGGCCGGGCGCGATTCGCCGGTGGCCGAGGACACCTGAAGGTGGCCGGCGGGCACATCGCGCACGTGCAGGAGCTGGCGCGTCGACAGCGCCTGCCCGACCAGGCCCTCGCCCGGCAGCAACTGCTGCTGCAGGCGCTCGCGCGGGAGGGCGTAACCACCGAACAGCGCCAGCCCCCGACCGCCCGCTTGAACGGCATAACCCGCACCGACCGTGGCGCCGAGGTAGCTCCCCAGAAAATTCAGGGCGCGCGGGCCCAGTTCATCGATACGTTGTTCGCCCTGGAGCTGCACACCCAGCCCCGCCAGCCCGGCCGAGATCCACGCCTCCTCCGCCTTCACGCGAAGGCTGCGAATGGCCAGCCCGCCGGAGATGCAGATCAGCACCAGCAGCACGGCCGAGCCGATCCAGGAGTAGCGCGTGGAGGCGGTGGCCGCGTCCACCCAGGCGCGGCGACGCGCCTCGAACAACTGGTCCTGGCGCTCCAGCATGTCGCTGGAGAGCTGGCGGATGTTGTCCATGATGGTCTTGCCGGTGTCCATTCGCACGCTGGCAATGGCGGCCTCGTTGCGGCCCGACTTGTAGAGCTCGATGGTGCGCTCCAGCTCCTCCAGCTTCTGGCGCACCATCTGGTCCAGCCGCTGCGTGAGCTCCTGGTCCTGCGGCGCGTTGCCCATCAGGGCCTTGAGCGTGGACAACCGGCGGTCCAGGGAGCCGATGGCGGTCTGGTAGGGCTGGAGGTAATTGGAGTCGCCGGTGATCAGGAACCCACGCTGCCCGGTTTCCGCGTCCTTCACCGCGGCCAGCACCTCGTTGAGCGCCCGGATCGCCTGCGTGGTGCGTTCCATCTCTTGCACCGCAACACTTCGCGTCTCCGACGACACGTAGTTCACATACGTGATGACGAACGTGGCGAAGAAGGCCACCAGGAAGCCGGCCAGGATCGGCAGCGGGACACGGAACCGGCGTGCTGCGGTGGGGTGTTGAGGTGGGGGCATGGATTCGCTTCCAGAGGGGTGGCGCATTATCCAATAGCTGCCTCTTCTCCTACAGGGCCCGACGCGCTTTTCCTACGGTCCCTGCATCCCGGCAGGGCGAAGATCTGGGCTCTCGAAACCACCCGGAGGACACACCATGTACATGAAGACCCTGACCGCCATCACCCTTTGCGCCGCATCCACCTTCGCCATGGCCCAGACGGCCATGACCAAGGCCGAGCACGACGCCGCCAAGGACCGCATCGAGATGAACTACAAGAACGCCAAGAAGGCGTGTGACGCCCTGCGCGACAATGCCAAGGACGTGTGCGAAGAAGAAGCGGAAGGCAAGGAAAAGGTCGAGAAGGCCGAACTTGAGCACAAGTACAAGCCCACGGCCGACAACGCCCGCAAGGTCGACGAGGCCAAGGCAGATGCTGCCTACGAGATCGCCGAAGAGAAATGCGAAGACCAGAAGGGCGACGCCGAGAAGGTCTGCAAGGCCGATGCCAAGGCCGCCCACGAACGCGCCATGAAGGCCGCCAAAGGCAAGGCCTGAGTCTTCTCAAGCCTGGATGAAGACCGCCCCTCGGGGCGGTTTTTTCATGCCTGGACGGGAGAGCCCTGGGTCGCTCGGTAGGCGGGGGCAAAGACCTCGCGGGCAAACGCCTGCAGCGTGGTGGGCTGCATCTCGGCGGGCGCGGCAGACACCGACGCGAGCGGAGACGTCGAGAGCCAGCGGGCCAGCGCTTCGAGCTGGTTGGCGGCGTCGCGCGAGAAACCCTGCTCTCGCAGCACCGCCTTCATGTCTTCAGCCTCCGCCTGCACGTAGGGCAACTCGGGGCGCCCGATCGCCTCGCCCAGCGCGGCCGCCACATCGCGCGGCGTCGGCAGCTGGGCCGTGTGCAGGATCAGCACGCCATCGTGCCGGGGCCGGGTGAGTTCGCGCGCCGCCACGGCTGCGATGTCGCGCGTGGCCACCAGCGGCACCGTGGCATCCGCGGTCTCGAGTCCGGGCAACACCCCGGCGGTGGCCACCGGGTGCAGGGCGGCCAGGTAGTTCTCCATGAACGACCCGGGCCGCAGGTGCAGCACGTTCGCCATGCCCGCGAGCCGCTGCTCCTGCGCATGCAGACCTTCAATGGGCCCGGTCCCTTCGGCCAGTTCGGCACCCACGCTGGAGAGGTTCACCACACGCGGCACGCGAGCCTTGCGCAGAGCCTGGGCGATGGCCGCTCCCACGCGGTCCTGTGCGGCGCGCATGTCCGGTTCTGCGTAGCAGGGTGGCGTCATGGTGTAGGCGGCGGTCGCGCCGGTGAATGCGCGTTCGAGGAACGCGGCGTCCGCCGGGTCGCCCACCGCCAGTTCGGCACCGGCCTCGCCCAGTGCGGACATGGCGCTCCGGTTGCGACCGACAACGCGCACGGCGTGGCCGCCGCCCAGAAGCTGGCGGGCGAGTTGAGAGGTGATCTGGCCGCTGGAGCCGAGGAGGACAAACATGGCAATTCCTTTCGAAGTTGTGAGGGGGTGAGGGCATGGTGCCGCTCTTCGAAGTTCGGAAAAACCACCTTTACGGGAATTGATTGTTCAGCGAAACTGGACAAATGAAACTGACCCACCTTGAGGCGTTTGTGGCCGTGTGCACCACCGGCAGCTTCACGCGCGCGGCCGAACACCTGGCCATCACAAAGTCCGCCGCGAGCCAGCACGTGGCCTCCCTGGAACGCGAGCTCGGCGTCCAGCTGCTGCACCGTTCCACCCGCCGGCAGACCCTGACCGAGAGCGGCGAAGCGCTGCTGGTCGATGCGCGAGCGCTGCTGGACCAGGCGCAGCGCCTGGCCGAGAAGACCCGCGGCCAGGCGGCACAGCTCACGGGTGTGTTGCGGCTCACCTCCTCCGACATCACGGCCACCTGGGTGGCGCCCGTGATCGCGGAATACGTGCGCCTGCATCCGGGCATGCAGGTGGAATACCGACCCAGCGACCACCTGGTGGACCTGGTCGCCGAGGGCATGGACCTGAGCGTGCGCGCCACCGGTCGGCGCGATTCCAGCCTTCGCGCCGCGCCCCTGGCGACCTTCGACGTGTGGTGCGTGGCCTCGCCAGACTACCTGCGGGAGCACGGTACGCCGAAGCAACTCGCGGCACTGGCACAGCACCAGTGGATCGCCTTCACACCGATTCCGCAGCCCTGGACGGTGCGCACGCGCGACGGCCAGCAATCGGTGCACCTGCAGCGCTCACTCAGCACCTCCAGCACCACGGGCGGTCGTGCGCTGGCGCTGGCTGGCGCCGGGGTGTTCGGTGCGCCCAGCCTGGTGGTCGAAAACGAAGTCGCCAGCGGTCAACTGGTGCGCGTGCTGCCGCACGTCAAACTGCCGCAGGTATTTCTCTACGCCGCGTGGCCCGGCAGGCACGAACCGCCGCTCAAGACGAGGGCGTTCATCGAGCTGGCCAAGGCACGCCTGCGCCCCAAGGCGCGCTGAAGGCAGGTTGAGGCAGCGCCCTCAAGGCATCACATACGCACCGGCGTCGTCCGGCCACGGTGTCAGCACCTCATACCCGGTGGGCGTCACCGCCACCATGTGCTCCCACTGGGCCGACAGCGACCGGTCCCTGGTGACCACGGTCCAGCCGTCAGCCAGTGTCCGGGTGTCGCGCTTGCCTGCATTGAGCATGGGTTCAATGGTGAACACCATTCCGGCCTCAAGCGTCATCCCTTCGCCACGTTGACCGTAGTGCAGCACATCCGGCTTGTCGTGGTAAGTCTGACCGATGCCGTGGCCGCAGTAGTCGCGCACCACACTGAAGTGCTCGCGATGCGCGACGGTCTGGATGGCGTGGCCAATGTCACCCAGCGTGGCACCGGGTTTCACCTGCCGGATGCCCGCGACCATGGCCTCGTAGGTCGTGTCCACCAGTCGACGCGCGAGAACGCTGGTTTCGCCCACCACGAACATCCGGCTGGTGTCCCCAAACCAGCCGTCCTTGTTGACGGCGACGTCGATGTTGACGATGTCACCCTTCTTGAGGATGCGGTCGGGCGAGGGAATGCCGTGGCAGACCACGTGGTTCACCGAGGTGAGGATGGTGCGGGGATAGCCGTGGTAGCCGAGGTTGGCCGGGATGGCCCCCTGCACATTCACGATATGGTCGTGGCAGATGCGGTCCAACGTTTCGGTGCTCACACCGGGCGCCACATGCGGGGCAACGACGCTGAGCACTTCTGCAGCCAGGCGGCCTGCCCGTCCTGCCATCTCGATCTCGGCCGCCGACCGGATGGCAACGCCCTTCGCCACTAGCGTCTGCCGGTGGCGGGCAGTCGTGCTTTGCCGTTGGCAGGCGTGACCGCCATGGCAATCTCGACGCCACCCGCCAACTCGGCTCGCACGAGCATCTGGCAGATTTCCCGGTGATCAAGTTCCGGGTGCAATTCGGCGAGCATCCCCACCCGCATCCAGTGCTCGGCCTGCGAGTTGATGGAACGGCTCAACGCCGCACCTGCGACCCGCAGGTTCTCGTGCATCAGGTCGGATATCTTCACAATGCCCATGGCAGACCTCTATATGAAACGTATACGTATTGTTTACGCTCAGAGGCCGCGGGCCAGCCATCTGGCCGGTGAGATCAGCCCAGACCGAAGAAGCTCAGGATGAAGCCGATGACCACGACGAGGCCGACGATGTAGATGATGGTGTTCATGGTGTTACTCCTTGGTGCTTGGCTGTGAACTCATCGTAGCTGCGCGGCTCGCCCCAGCGCGTCAGCCGTGGCGACAGCCGGGTGTAGGACAGGGACGACGCGGGCGCCCACGCAGGCACGCAGCTTGCCCCTGGATGGGCCTCATTCACCCATCGACCACCATCGGTCATCAAGGAGACTTCCATGGAAACATTTTCCCTAGCAGGTGCGCTCATTCCCCTCTGGATCCTCGGCGCTGGATTGCTGGCCGGCATCATCGAACTGATGCGCACGCCCAATCCGCGGCGCGACGCGCTGTAAGCGCATGGCCAGCCAGAATCAGGCCAAGCCTGCGGTCAAACCCGCTGAGCATCCCGGCAAGAAGCCTGCGGTGCCGCCAAGCACCGGGCGTCCCCGAGCCGGCAACCGGCCCGAGCGCCCCATTGCCGACGTGGACCGCAAGGTTCGCGGCGGTGACGCTTGAACCTGCCCGGACCTGTCGCTCGCTCAGGCGGGTGGCAGCGTGCGGCCCCGCCAGTGGCGCACGGTGAACGGGAACACGGGCTTGTGGTCCCGTGCGGACTCGGCCGCATCGGGCGTTGAGCCCAGGTCGCCCCATCCGCCCGCCTCGGCCCAGTACCGATAACCGTGCTGCAGCACGCTGTGGCTCTCGCCAGGGATGCCCAGGCCGGTGGTTTCGTAAACACCCTCCCGCGAGGGTGTGCCGTTGGCATCGATCGTGAACCAGTGGGTCAGGTCGGTGGACATGGGTGGAGCTCCTTCTGCAAAACAGAGGCTCCAGCCTAGGCGGGACGAGCACGCAGGACTGTGCGCTCGATCACAGAAACAGCCGGATGCCGAGGCCGCCGGATGACCGGTGGCCCAACGGCCTGTTGTCCTACCAACCGAGCGAGCCCTTTGCCCGACCATGAATCTTCATCACCAAGGACCCATGACATGACCGACCCTCGCGACATTGCGCACGACAAGAAGGTGCGCCACGACAAGAACAAGCGCGGCGAGGAAATCGCCCCCGGCGCCGACAAGACGCCGCAACTGGGCAAGAAGACGGTGAAGGAGCACCACGCGTCCGACACACCGAAGGTGCCCGACGAAGCGGCACCGGTGCCCAGCGGAGAAAAGACGCCGGATTGAAGCACCGGAGAGTGGCTATGTTCGGTAACGTACATCGCGACGCTGGCAGGAGGGCGAAACTGGGCTGATGTTTCTTTCCTTCCAGCGTGCCTGGGCACGCGGGTCCAACCGAGAGAACGCCCGGCCATGCATCGTTTCCTGACCAACAACCGCGAAGAGCTCATTGAGCGCTGCAAGGCCAAGGTGGCCCAGCGTCCGAGAAGGGGCGCGACGAGTGAACAACTCGCGAACGGCATCCCGCTCTTCCTGCAGCAGCTGACCAGCACCCTGGAGGCCGAAGCGGCAGGCGACCTCGCCGAAGGCGAACGCATTTCCGGAGCGACGGGGGGCGATGCCCTTGCGTTGTCAGAGATCGGGGTGAGCGCGGCAGCCCATGGCAAGGAACTGTTGCGACTGGGCTATTCGGTGGACGAGGTGGTGCACGACTACGGCGATCTGTGCCAGGCCATCACCGATCTGGCCGTGGAGAGGGATGCGCCTTTTTCCATTGACCAGTTCCGCACCCTCAACCGGTGCCTTGACAACGCCATCGCCGATGCCATGACGGCGTTCAGCGCCCTGCGGGAGGCTTCCACGACGCAGCGGTTCCAGGCCGAAGAAAACGAACGTCTGGGCGTGCTGGTGCACGAGTTGCGGAATTTCCTGCACGTGACCGTGCTTGGCTTCACCGCGATCGAATGCGGCGTGGTGCCCGTGGGGGGTTCCACCGGCGCGCTGGTCAAGCGCAGCATGGTGAACATGTCGGACCTGCTGGAGCGCGCGCTGGGTGACGTGCGGGCCAACGCCGTCGATCCAGGGCCCACCCACGTGTTCTCGCTGGCGGCGTTCATTGCGGACGCCCGGCACGTGGGCACCCTCGGTGCAGACGCCCGGGGTTGCACTTTTGAGGTACCCGACGTGGACGCCAGCCTAGGCATCACCGGCAATCGCGACCACCTGCTCGCCGCCTTGACCAACCTGTTGATGAACGCCTTCAAGTTCACCCACGCAGGGACCAGCGTGACGCTGCACGCCTACGCCGACGGCGACCACGTGGCCATCGACGTCAAGGACCACTGCGGCGGGTTGCTCAAGGGCTTCGCCGAGTCGATGTTCAAGCCGTTCACGCAAGGTGGCTTTGACCGCAGCGGCCTGGGGCTGGGGCTGTCCATTTCGCGGCGAACGGTGCAGGCCCACGGTGGCAGCCTGACGGTGCGTGACGTGCCCGGCGAAGGCTGCGTGTTCACGATGCGCCTGCCGCGCCACACGCTCTAGCCACCCGTTAAGCGCTGGCGCCGCGTCGCGCCGCCTCGATCGTGGCAATGTCGATCCTGCGCATGGTCATCATCGCTTCGAACACCCGCCGGGCCACGGCGGGATCGGGATCGGCCATGCCCTCGGTGAGCACGCGCGGGGTGATCTGCCAGTTCACACCCCAGCGGTCCTTGCACCAGCCACACGCACTCTCCTGCCCCCCGTTGCCCACGATGGCATTCCACAGGCGGTCGGTCTCGGCCTGGTCGTCGGTGGCTATCTGGAAGGAGAAGGCTTCGTTGTGCGCAAAGGTGTCTCCACCGTTGAGCCCGATGCAGGGAATGCCGGCCACGGTGAACTGCACCGTGAGTACGTCGCCCTGTTTGCCCGCCGGATAGTCGCTTGGCGCGAGATGGACCGAACCGACCGTGCTGTCGGGAAACGTGGCGGCATAGAACCGCGCAGCGTCGAGCGCCGCGCCGTCGTACCAGAGGCAGATGGTGTTGCGGGGGATGGCAGTGGCCATGGGCGTCTCCTGATTTCGGACGCTTCCATGGTACGCAGCGTGTTCCATGCCCGTCTGTAGGAGGCCGCCGACGACCAGCCGCCTTCAGGCTGCCCGGCTCAGCCGGATGTCCACCTCACGGTCCACATAGTTCCACTCAGGCGTTTCGCGAAGCGCTCCCACCAGATCGTCGAACCGGTTCGCGTCCTGCGGGGCGTACTCGAACCACGTCAGGAAATCGAAAGGCTCGCCGATGTCCCTGCAGTGGTGCAAGCGCCGGGCCACGGCGGGCAGGTAGTCCATGCCCAGGGCAACATGGCGCGACTGTTCTTCCAGGATCGCGCGTCGCTCGTCCTGCGCCAGCGCCCACCACGCCTCGTTCTTGCGAATGGGAATGAGAGCCGCGCACGTGGCCTGGGCGCGGCCCAGGCCTTCCTGCACCGCCGCCAGCGCCGCCGCTTCCTTGCGGAGCGTGTAGCGCAGGTTGCTGGTGGTGCCGCGCAATTGCCAGATCGCGTCCGGTGCGGGCGCGGACCCGGCACCCTCCAACACGTCGAGCCGCGCAGCCAGGGCCAGCGCTTCGCCCCTGACGGGCGTGAGTTGGTCGATGGTCCAGGCGCCGGCATCGCCGGCAATGAAACTCACGAGAAGCGGAGGGGGCATGGGCAGCATCCTGGGTGGAACAGTTTCCAAACCGGCAAGCGGGATTCGTGCCACGTCAGGTGAACTTTCCGCCGGCCGCGGGGCTCCAGCGTCCAGTGGCCCTGTGCCGTCGCTTCCCTTCCATCCCTCCATAGAAAGTCCGAGTGACCCGACTCCTGCTGGCCTTGTTGTTGTTCGCCGCAGGTGTCGCGGCCTGGGCCGTTCACAGTGGCCGCGTCGTGGTGCCACCGCACTGGAATCCGTGGGCGCCTCTGAACGTGGCCGAAGCACCGAACTGGCTCACCGGTCACAAACTGCAGCGCGCGTCGTCCGAACCCGCGCTGTGCCGCGCCGCGCTGGCTGCGTCCACACTGGCGCACATCGGCGTGGACGACACCGGCGACGGTTGCGGCTGGCAAGGGGCGGTGCGCGTGTCGGACGAGCGCTTCGCGCCCACGTTCACACTCACCTGCAGCGCGGCGTTGTCGCTCGTGATGTGGGAGCGACATGCGCTGCAACCCGCTGCGCAGGCGCATTTCGGTCAGCCGGTGGCGCGGGTTGAACACTTCGGCAGCTACGCCTGCCGAAATGTGCGCAGCGCACGCGGCGAGGGCGAGCGGCGCAGCCAGCACGCCAGCGCCAACGCCTTCGACGTGGCCGGGTTCCGTTTGCGCAATGGGCGGCAGATCACCCTGGTGAACCACTGGACGGCCGACGGCCCCGAGGCCGCTTTTCTGCGCGAGGTGCGCGACGGTGCCTGCCGGTTCTTCCGGGGAACCCTGGGGCCCGACTACAACGCGGCGCACCGCGACCACTTTCACCTGGACCAGGGGCCCTACCGAATCTGCCGCTGAGTGGCGGCCCGGGCCCCGCGCCACCGGTGAGTGGATCGGTGAGCCTCAGGGCTGGTAGCAGGCGCCCGTGGCGTCGTGGTGGATGCTGACGAGGTCACCACCAGCCCCACCCCAGACGTTGCCCCCCGTGAGGATGAGACAACCCTCGCCCTTGTAGAGCACCTGCATGCGGCGCGCGTCGTTGCCGAAATAGAAAGGAATCCAGCGCTTGCCGGATTCGTAGGTGTGCAGCCGGTCGGGCGCGCGCCCCAGCACGGTCTGAACTTCTTCCATGTTCATGCCGACCTGCAGTCGGGCGAACTTGCTGCCGGGGCGAGCCTGGCCGGTGATCTCACCCTGGTATGAACCGTCGCGCGACGGGACGGTCCTGGAATCGGAGGAGGCCGCAGCGCCGGATGCGGCCGGTGTCGCAGCGGGCGGAGAAGCGGGCGATGGGGCCTGGTGGGCGGCACAGGCCGTGAGGAACGCGACGACAGAAATCAGGACGAGTTTGCAGGTGGGCATGGCAGAGAGTTGATTCAGGGAAGGTCGGCCAGGCGCTTGTGGCGCAGGGCCCTGTGTCGCGAGCAGGTCGCGTCTTTCGGAAGGCGGCCGGAGCTTACAGCCGAACCACGCTTCACCCGCTTCAGGCCTTCCCGATTCGCGCTTCTGCAGCGTTGAGTTAGTTCAATTCGCCTCTGTGTAGCGCGGCTAATGCAACACCGAGACTCAACCGCGGCCAGCGCGCCGTTCCTCGCGCAGCATGAACAGGTACAGCCCCTCCACCTTCTCGCGCGCCCACGGCGTCTTGCGAAGGAATCGCAGGCTCGACGGCACGCTGGGATCAATGTTGAAGCAACGTACCGGGATGCGCTCACCCAGTCCGTCCCAGCCGTAGTGGTCGACCAGCGCGGTGACGATCGCTTCCAGCGTGATCCCGTGCAACGGGTTGCGCGGCTGAACATCGGCGCCCCCACGCTCCGCCGCTTCGCGGGTCGCTGCCCCCGATGGGGGCTGGCCTTGCTGGGGGCGGCCCGGCGCGGCGGCCGATCGGTCGTCCTCTTCGGTCATGCCAGCGCCTTCTCCAGCGCGTCCACGAACATCGCGGGCACATCGAAGCCGGTCTGCTGCTGGATTTCCTGGAAGCAGGTGGGACTGGTGACGTTGATCTCGGTCACCTTGTCACCGATCACGTCCAGCCCCACCAGCAACAGCCCACGCTCGGCGAGCTGGGGACCGATGGCCCTGGCGATCGCCCAGTCGCTGTCCGTCAGCGGCATGGCCACGCCCTTGCCCCCGGCGGCAAGGTTGCCGCGGATCTCGCTGCCCTGCGGAATGCGGGCCAGGCAGAACGGCGCGGCCACGCCACCGATGACCAGCAGGCGCTTGTCACCGTCCACGATCTGCGGCAGGTAGCGCTGCACCATCACGCTGGTGCTGCCCCCCTGGTTCAGGGTCTCGATGATGGAACCCAGGTTCATGCCATCCGCTCCGACGCGGAAGATGCCCATGCCGCCCATGCCGTCCAGCGGCTTGAGGATGATGTCCCTGTGCTCGGCGTGGAAGGCCCGGATGGCGGCCGGCAGTCGCGTCACCAGCGTGGGCGGCGCGAACGAAGCGAACTCCATGAGCGCGAGTTTTTCAGGGTGGTCGCGCAATGCGCGGGGGCTGTTGAACACCCGCGCGCCTTCGCGCTCGGCCTGTTCCAGAAGATGGGTGGCGTAGAAGAACTCGCTGTCGAAGGGCGGGTCCTTGCGCATGAGCACGGCGTCAAAGCTGTGCAGCGGATCGCGCACCTCGGCGGTGGTCTTGAACCAGGCGTGCGCATCGCCCGTGAGCGTGACATGGCGCGCCAGCGCGGTGACCGGGTGGCCACTCTGCCATTGCATCTGCTCGGGCTCGCAGGTGGCCAGTGTGTGGCCGCGCCTCTGCAGCTCGCGCATCATGGCGAAGGTGGTGTCCTTGTAGATCTTGAAGGACTCGAGCGGGTCGGCAACGATGAGGATCTTTTTCATTCAGGTGGCTTCGAGGTTTTGAGCCCGTACTGTTGCACAAACAGCGCAACCGCGCCGGCCACCACACCCCAGAAGGCCGAGCCAATGCCGGCAATCACCACGCCGCTGAGCGTGACAAGGAAGGTGATGAGCGCGGCCTCGCGGTGTGCTTCGTCCTTCAGCGCCGCATGCAGCCCGCCGCCAATGCTGCCCAGCAGCGCAATGCCGGCAATGGCCATGACGAGCTCGCGCGGGAATGCGATGAGCAAACCGGTGATGGCCGCGCCGAACAGGCCGATGAGCACATACAGCGCGCCGCAGACCACGGCGGCGGTGTAGCGCTTGTCGCGGTCGGCGTGCGCCTCCGGCCCCATGCAGATGGCGGCGGTGATGGCACTCAGGTTGAGCGCGAAGGCACCGAAGGGCGCGAGCACCAGCGTGGCCGCGCCGCTGAGGGTGATGATGCGGGAGATCGGCATGTCGTAGCCGGCGGCGCGGATGGCGGCCACGCCGGGCAGGTTCTGCGATGCCATGGTGACCACGAACAGCGGCAGCGCCAGGCTGGTGAAGGCGGCCAGGCTGAAGGCCGGCGCGGTGAACACGGGCACCGCGAGTTCGAAAGTGACCGCGCTGGCGTTGAACTGCCCATGGGCCACTACCCAGGCCACGCCCACCAGCAGCGTGATGGGCACGGCGTAACGCGGCAGCAGGCGCCGCCCCAGCAGGTAGGCCAGCAGCATGAGCACCACCAGGGCGAGCTCGGTCTTGGCTGCGTCGAATGCCTGCAGGCCGAAGCGCGCGAGCACGCCGGCCAGCAACGCGGCGGCGATGGCCATGGGGATGCGGTTCATCACGCGCTCGAACCAGCCGGTGGCACCGACCAGCACGATCAGCGCGGCGCTGATCAGGAAGGCGCCCACGGCATCGGCCATGGTGAAGCCCCCGGCCAGCCCGGCTGTGGCGAGCACCGCCGCACCCGGCGTGCTCCACGCCACCATCACCGGCTGGCGCAGGATCAGCGAAGGGACGGCCGAACACAGTCCCATGCCCAGCCCCAGCGCCCACATCCACGAGGTGATCTGCTCGGGCGTGGCACCAAAGGCCTGCGCGGCCTGGAAGACGATGGCCACCGAACTGGTGAACCCGACCAGCACGGCGACAAAGCCGGCGGTGGCGGCGGAGAGGTTGACATCGCGAAAAAAAGACATCGCGCGATTGTGCCGCGGGGGGATTCCCCTCGCTTCGCTGCGCGCGGGGTCTGTTCCAGTGTCACCGCGGAACTGGCTTCGCCAGGCCGCAGGTGACGCCCCCTGGGGGGTGACGCCGCAGGCGGCGCGGGGGGTCTAAATCTCGACTTTCGATCCCAGCTCGATCACCGCATTGCTCGGCAGATTCAGGAACTCCGCCGCGCCACTGGCGTTGTGGTGCATCTGCGCAAACAGTTTCTCGCGCCACGGCGCCATGCCGCTGCCGATGGTGGGCACCACCACGTCGCGCGAGAGGAAGTAGCTGGTGGTCATGGGGCCGACCTCGCAGCCGCGGCCGCGCATGGCAGAGAGCGCCTCGGGCAGGTCCTGGTCGTTCTTGAAGCCGTAGTTCACCACCACCTGCCAGCAGTCGTGGCCCAAGGGCTCGATCTGCAGGCGTTTCTCCAGCCCGATCCAGGGCACCTCGTGGCTGCGCACGGTCACGAACAGGTTTTGCTCGTGCAGCACCTTGTTGTGCTTGAGGTTGTGCAGCATGGCGTTGGGCACGGTGCCGATGTCGGCGGTGAGAAACACCGCCGTGCCCTCGACGCGCACAGGCGGGGCCATGAACAGCGCATCCAGGAAGCTCTCGAGTTCGATGGACTCGGCGTGCTGCTTTTCGGTCATGAGCGCGCGGCCGCGCTTCCAGGTCATCATGAGCGTGAACACCGCTCCGCCAATCAGCAGGGGGAACCAGCCACCGGCAAAGAGCTTGAGCAGGTTGGAGCTGAAGAAGGCCAGATCGACCAGGAAGAAGAATCCGGTGGCGGCCAGACACATCCACAACGGATATTTCCAGCTGTAGCGGATCACATAGAACGTGAGCACCGTCGTGATGAGCATGTCCAGCGTGACCGCGATGCCGTAGGCCGCGGCGAGGTTGGTGGACGACCTGAACATGACGACGGCGAGCACGATGGCCACGAACAGGCCCCAGTTCACGAACGGCATGTAGATCTGGCCGGTGTGCCGCACGCTGGTGTGTTGCACCTTCAGGCGCGGCAGGTAGCCGAGCTGGATGGCCTGCTTGGTGACGCTGAACGCGCCCGTGATGAGTGCCTGCGAGGCAATCACCGTGGCCATGGTGGCCAGGATCACCAGAGGCAGCAGCATCCACTCGGGCGCCATGTTGAAGAAGGGGTTCTTCACGGCATCCGGCCGCGCCAGCAGCAGCGCGCCCTGGCCGAAGTAGTTCAGCGTGAGGCACGGCATGACCACCAGGAACCAGGCCAGCCGGATGGGGCGTTTGCCAAAGTGGCCCAGGTCGGCGTACAGCGCTTCCGCGCCGGTCACGCACAGCACCACGGCGCCCAGGATGATGAAGGTGGTGCCAGGCTGTTCCCACATGAAGCGCAGCGCGTGCAGCGGGCTCAGGGCACCCAGGATCTCGGGGTGGTCGATGATCTGCACCACGCCCAGCGCAGCGATGGTGACAAACCAGGTCAGGGTGATGGGACCGAAGAATCGGCCGATGCCGGTGGTACCGCGCTTCTGCACGGCAAACAGGGCAAACAGCACCAGCAGGGTGATGGGCACCACGTAGTGCTTGAAGTGCGGAGAGATCACTTCCAGGCCCTCGACCGCCGAAAGCACCGAGATGGCGGGGGTGATGACGCCGTCTCCATAGAACAGGGCGGTGCCGAAGATGCCCACGGCCAGCAGGCCCTGGCGCAGCGCCGGCCGGTCCTTCACCGCCGTGGAAGCCAGTGCCAGCATGGCGATGAGTCCACCCTCGCCGTTGTTGTCGGCGCGCAGCACGAGCGAGACGTACTTGAGCGAGACGATGACCGTCAGCGTCCAGAACAGGATGGAGAGGACGCCGTAGACGTTGGCGTGGGTGAAAGGGACGTGGCCGGAGCCAAACACCTCTTTGACGGCATACAGCACGCTGGTGCCGATATCGCCGTAGACCACGCCAATGGCGCCCAGGGTGAGCGCCGCCAGTGACGACTTGGAAGCTGACACAAAACAACCCCGGCCTGTCGGCACGGGGTTCGGTTGTCGGGGGAACGCGATTTTGCGCCCGCCCACCCCGGCTTGTCTGTGGGCTCAGTGGTCTAAAACGGAGCGTCGGCGGAAATGTTGCGCCGCAGCAACTTACTCGTAGACCTCGGCGTCGGGGTCGGTGGCTTCCAGTTCGTAGCTGGCGGCCAGCATGGCCAGGCGGCCGATCACGCCGTACATGTAGAAGCGGTTGGGCACGCTGGCGCCGGGCTTCACGCCGGGCTGGGGCAACTGCGCGCTTTGCTCGAACGCCAGCGGCACGTAGCTCGAGCCCGGCGCGTTCAGGTTCTCGTCCACGCCCCGGTCGGCGTGCACGCGGTAGAAGCCGCCCACCACGTAGCGGTCCATCATGTAGACCACCGGCTCGGCCACGGCGCTGTTGATGCGCTCGTTGGTCAGCACACCTTCCTGGATGATGACCTCGTGCACTTCCTGTCCGCCCTTGGTCTCGGCCATGCGGGCCTTGGTCTTGGCAGAGAGGTTGTCGATGTCCTTGGCGTCTCGCACGGTCAGGATGCCCATGCCACCGGTGCCGTTGTCGGCCTTGACCACCACGAACGGCTTCTCGTTGATGCCGTATTCCTTGTACTTGCGGCGGATCTTGCCGAGCAGCGCGTCGGTGTTGGTGCGCAGGCAATCCAGTCCGGCGTCGGTGTTGAAGTCGACCTGTCCGCACTGGTTGAACATGGGGTTGATCAGCCAGTGATCCATGCCGAGCAGCTTGCCGAAGCGCTTGGACACTTCCTCATAGGCCTTGAAGTGGTGGCTCTTGCGGCGTGTGCCCCAGCCGCCGTGCAGCGGCGGCAGCAGGTACTGCTCGTGCAGGTCTTCCAGAATGCCCGGCACGCCCGCGCTCAGGTCGTTGTTGAGCAGGATGGTGCAGGGATCGAAGTTCTTCAGCCCCAGGCGACGCTTGCTGCGGATCAACGGCTCCAGCACCACCTTTTCGCCGCCGGGCAGCTCGATCGTGGTGGGCGCCTTGATGTCGTTGGAGATGGACCCCAGGCGCACGTTGAGCCCGGCCATGTAGAAGATGCGCTGCAGTTGGGCCAGGTTGCTCAGGTAGAAGATGTCCTTCGTGTTCTCCGGCACCAGCAGCAGGTTCTTGGCTTCCGGACAGATCTTCTCGATGGCGGCCATGGCCGCCTGCACCGCCAGCGGCAGCATCTCGGGCGTGAGGTGGTTCCAGCCGCCGGGATACAGATTCGTGTCCACCGGCGCCAGCTTGAAGCCAGCGTTGCGCACATCCACCGAGCTGTAGAACGGCGGCGTGTGCTCCATCCACTCCAGTCGGAACCAGCGCTCGATCACGGGCGTGGACTCGAGGATGCGCTGTTCGAGCTCGTTGATGGGGCCCGTGAGGGCGGTGACGAGGTGCGGAACCATAGTAGGGTGGGGTAGGACTGCTGGGGGAGGCAGTCAGTGTAATGGGGCCGGATGACGGCCATTTCAAGGCGTCACCCGGCAAAACCGGCGTCAGCCCGGCGTGCCGAATCGGGCCGCTGATCGGGCCCGGGCCTTGGTCGCTTCCACATCGCGGTTGCGCGGCTCCGCGTTGGTGCGCAGCGACTGAATGAGTTCACGCGCCGAGTCCGCCACCTGCTCCACCGCGCGGTCGAACGCAGCCTCGTTCGCCTGGGACGGCACGTTGAAACCGCTGAGCTTGCGCACGAACTGCAACGCCGCGTCGCGGATTTCCAGCTCGGTGGCCGGCGGCTCGAAGTTGAACAGGGTCTTGATGTTCCGGCACATGGCCAAGATCCTCCCGGTCTGGAATCAGCCGCGCACTTCACCCTCGCCCAGCACGACGTACTTCAGCGAGGTCAGGCCTTCCACGCCCACGGGGCCGCGCGCGTGGAATTTGTCGGTGGAAATGCCGATCTCGGCACCCAGCCCGAACTCGAATCCATCAGCGAAGCGGGTGCTCGCATTCACCATCACGCTGGCCGAATCGACCTCGCGCAGGAAACGCTGGGCGTGCACGTGGTCGATGGTGAGGATGGCGTCGGTGTGGTGGCTGCTGTAGTGGTTGATGTGGGCAATGGCTTCGTCCACGCCCTCGACCACCTTGATGCTGATCACGGGTGCCAGGTATTCCTCGGACCAGTCGGCTTCGGTCGCGTCCTTCAGCTTGGCACCTTTCAGCCCCGCCAGCAGCTCGCGCGAGGCAGCGCACACGCGCATCTCCACGCCCTTGTCCGCATAGATCGCGCCGATCTTCGGCAGGAAATCAGCCGCCACGCCGCGCGCCACCAGCAGGCTCTCGGTCGCGTTGCAGGGGCTGTACTTCTGGGTCTTGGCGTTGTCGGCCACCTTCACCGCCATGGCGATGTCGCAGGGGTCGTCCACGTAGGTGTGGCAGTTGCCATCCAGGTGCTTGATCACCGGCACCTTGGCCTCGGCGCTGATGCGTTCGATCAGCCCCTTGCCGCCGCGCGGGATGATCACGTCCACGTACTGCGGCATGGTGATGAGCTGGCCCACGGCAGCGCGGTCGGTGGTGGGCACGAGCTGCACCGCGTCGGCGGGCAGGCCGGCGTCGGTCAGGGCGCGTTGCACCAGGCGGCTGAGCGCGCGGTTGGACTCGATGGCCTCCGAGCCGCCGCGCAGGATGGCGGCATTGCCGCTCTTGATGGACAGCGAAGCCGCCTCGATGGTCACGTTGGGGCGGCTTTCATAGACCATGCCGAACACACCGATGGGCACCCGCATCTGCCCCACACGGATCCCGCTGGGCATCTGCTTCATGCCGGTGATGTCGCCAATGATGTCGGGCATGGCCGCGAGCTGCTCGCAGCCCTGGGCGCAGGTCTCGATGACCTTGGGCGTGAGCTTGAGGCGATCCACCATGGGTTCGGACAGGCCGTTGGCGCGGGCGCGCTCGAGGTCTTTGGCGTTGTCCACCTGCAAGGCGTCGACGTTGGCGCGCAGCAGGGCGGCCAGGCCGCGCAGCGCCGCCAGCTTGGTGGACGCGCTGGCCTTGGCCATGAGCGCCGACGCCACCTTGGCCTGCTGGCCCAGGGTGTGCATGAGTTCGGTGGTGTTGGTCGCGTTCATGCCGGAGATTTTCGCAGAGGTTCAGCGCGGGCGCTCGAAGCCGGCGGCAATCCACGCCTGGGCGTTGTCCACGGTCAGCTTGTAGGTGGGCGGCACCGGCACACGGGCGAGTTCCGCATCGAACTCGTCATGGGCACTCAGCGTGGCGGTGGCGCCCTCTTCATCGGGCACGATCGCCAGCGCCACGCGGACGCGCCGCCCATCGGTCGTCACCGTCACGTTCTTGTTCAACTGCGCGTGCAGCTGCTGTTCGGAACGGCGGATCACTTCCTTCGCGGTCTTCACCAGGGTATTGAAGGCCGCCGTGTCCAGCGGCTTGGGGTTCTTCTTGTCGCGGCCCATGGTCCAGGGCCCGACCAGCGCGGGCTCGGTGGCGCCGTCCAGGTGCATGGCCACGGCCCAGCCATCGTCGTCATCGTTCTTGATGACGCGGGCGGTCCAGGATCCGTCGCTCCAGAGACGGTCTTCGTGAATGGGTTCTTGAGTTTCGGATGTCATGGGTGTCGAGGTTACAGGCAGAACAGCACCATTGCGATGTAATGACCTGTCATGACCTCGATGACCGCACCCCTGCTCTACAGCTACCGGCGCTGCCCGTACGCCATGCGTGCGCGCATGGCGTTGCTGGTGGCGGGCATCGAATTCGACGCGCATGAAATTGTCTTGCGCGACAAGCCGGCCGCGATGCTGGCACTGTCGCCCAAGGGCACGGTGCCCGTGCTTGCCCTCGCCGATGGCAGCGTGCTGGAACAAAGTCTGGAGATCATGCAATGGGCGTTCGGCGTGAACGACCCGGACCAGTGGTGGATGCGGTCGCAAAGCCCGGCCCACCAGGAGCTGCTGACCGCATGCGATGGCCGCTTCAAGCACCACCTGGACCGCTACATATACCCCGAGCGCTTCGACGAAACAGACCGGACGCTGCAGCGCGATGCGGCGGTGCAAGCCCTTCTGGTCCCCATCGAAGCGCGGTTGCAAATCTCGCCCCAGCTGGGCGGCGAGATCCCTTGCGCAACGGACATCGCCGTCTTCCCGTTCGTGCGCCAGTTCGCGGCGGTAGAGCCCGACTGGTTTGGCGCACTGCCCTTGCCAGCCCTGAGGACCTGGCTTTCAAACTGGCTGTCTCAGCCCTTGTTCGAAACGACCATGGTCAAGCTGCCCGCCGGCAAGGCCACGAAGTTTCCGCGCTTCAACGCAGCGGAATCGGCGTAGCGCGGTCCACCGGCACGGCCGTCACCGAGTTCTGCGGCGAACCTTCGATCACCCGGTCGGAATACGTGAGGTAGACCAGCGTGTGGCGTTTTGCATCGACCATGCGCACGATGCGCAACCGCTTGAAGATCAGGCTGGTGCGCTCGCTGAAGATTTCTTCCTGCTCCTTGACCGGCTTGGCAATGGCAATGGGGCCCACCTGCCGGCAGGCAATCGACGCCTCCGATTTGTCTTCGGCCAGGCCGAAGGCGCCCTTGATGCCCCCAGTCTTGGCGCGCGAGATGAAACAAGTGACGCCGGTCACGCCCGGATCGTCGTAGGCCTCGACCACGATCTTGTGGTCCGGGCCGATGAACTTGAAGACGGTGTCGACGGAGCCGATTTCTTCGGCGTGGGCGGTGGCGGCCAGAAGCAGCGACACCGAAAGCACGAGACGGAAAAGATGTCGCATGGAAATCCTTCAAACAAGTGGGGCCCCATTGTCGCGGGTGCTGGTGCGCCGCAGGTAAGCTCGCCATCTTCGCTCGCAACGCCACTCCGCCTCGAACCTTCATGAAACCGCTCCCCTTGCCCGAGGCCAGTTTCCTGGCCTTCTGCCGCCGCCTGATCGCGTTGACGCTGCTTTCTCCGATCCTCACGCTCAGTGCACAAAACTTGGCACCCGGGTCAGCACAGGCCAACTGTCCTCCGCAGGCCACGGTCCCCACCGCCCAACAACTCCAGTCGGCCCGGGATCGGGCAAGGGACCGAGGCGTGCTGTGGCGCATCAGCCGCGATGGTCGGACTTCCTGGCTGTACGGCACCCTGCACCTCGGCAAGCTGGAATGGGCTGTTCCTGGTGTGAAGCTGAGGCAGGCCCTGCTCGAGGTGGACGCGCTGGCGCTCGAACTGGACATCAGTGACCCGGCGACCCTGGCGAAGTTGCAAGCGGTGCAGTCGCCAACCCCTGTCGAACTGCAGGCACGGCTATTGAAGCAGATCGTCGCGGCCTGCCTACCGCCCGAATCCCTGACGGCCCTGCACCCAGTGCTCCAGGTCACGGCGCTCGGAGGCATGGACGCGCGATGGGTCGGGCTGGATCCGGGCTTCGGCATCGAACACGTGCTCACGGGTTTTGCGCGGGCCAGGAAGTTGCCGGTGATCGCTCTGGAAACGCCTGAAATCCAACTTCAAGCGCTGATACCGGCAGAGCCCAGCGAGATGGCGCGCCTGGTGGACCAATCACTGACCCAGCTGGAATCGGGTTTGACGCGACGTGTCATTGGCCGACTTGCGCAGGCATGGGCTGAAGGCGACCTGGAAACGGTTGCGCGGTATGAGGACTGGTGCGAATGCATCAGCACCGCCGACGACCGCGCCGCCGTTCGCCGGATCAATGACGACCGCAACCCCTACCTGAGTGAGCGCATCGAACATCTGCATGCGCAAGGACAACGCCTTTTCGCGGCGGTGGGCCTGTTGCACATGACGGGACCGCAAAGCCTGACCACGCTGCTGGCGCAGCGGGGATTCACGGTGGAACGCGTGTCGCTTCAGTAAGCTGGGCCGGCATCCCGGATTCAGAACGGATAGTGCCGCGGCGTCGTCTGCAGCGTGATCCAGCGCAGTTCGGTGAACTCGGCGATGCCGGCCTTGCCGCCGAAGCGGCCGATGCCCGAGCCCTTGACGCCGCCAAACGGCATCTGCGCTTCGTCGTGCACGGTGGGACCGTTCACATGGCAGATGCCGCTGTCGATCTTGCGGGCGACGTTGAAGGCTCGGGCGATGTCGCCGCCAAACACGGCGGCAGACAAGCCATACTCGTTGTCGTTGGCGCAGGCAATGGCTTCTTCCACGCCTTTGACGCGCACCACGCATTTCACCGGGCCGAAAGTTTCTTCGTGGTAGATGCGCATGGCGGGCGTCACATGATCGAGCACGGTGGCCGGCATGAGCGTGGTGTCGGCCTTGCCGCCGCACACCAGCTTGGCGCCCTTGGCCAGCGCGTCGTCGATCAGCGCGTTGCAGTGATCCACCGTGCCCATGCCGATCACCGAGCCGAGCACCACGGGTTCTGGCTTGCGCGGGTCGCCGAGTGGCAGGGCCTTGGCCTTGTCGCTGAACTTCCTCACGAACTCGTCGGCGATCTTCTCGTCGACGATGAGGCGTTCGGTGCTCATGCAGATCTGGCCGCTGTTGGCAAAGCAGCCAAAGGCCGCGCCGTTGACGGCGTCTTCGATGTTGGCGTCGTCCAGGATGACCATGGGCGCCTTGCCGCCGAGCTCGAGCACCACGGGCTTGAGGTACTTGGCGCAGGTCATGGCGATGATCTTGCCGACCTTGGTGGAGCCGGTGAAGTTCACGCGGCGCACGGCCGGGTGGGCCACCATGGCTTCCACCACGGCGCCGGCATCGGCCGGGGCGTTGGTGATGTAGTTCACCACGCCGGGCGGAAAGCCCGCCTCCTGGAACGCTTCGATGATGAGCTGGTGCGTGCGCGGGCAGTTCTCGCTGCCCTTGAGGATGACCGTGTTGCCGCAGGCCAGCGGCACGCAGATGGCGCGCACGCCCAGGATGATGGGCGCGTTCCACGGCGCAATGCCCAGCACCACGCCAGCCGGCTGGCGCACGCCCATGGCCAGCGAGCCCGGCACGTCGGATGGAATCACTTCGCCGGCCACCTGCGTGGTGAGCGCCGCGGCCTCGCGGATCATGCCGGCAGCCAGGAACACGTTGAAGCCACCCCACATGCCGGTGGCACCGGTCTCGGCAGACACGGCTTCGATGAACGCCGGCGTCTTGGCTTCCAGCGCGTCGGCCGCTTTCAGCAACAGCGCGCGGCGCTCGCCGGGCCCCGTCTCGCTCCAGGTGCGGAAAGCTTCGGCGGCGGCTTCCACCGCCATCACGGCGTCGGCCGGCGAAGCAGCGGGCGCGCGCGTGGCCACGCTGCCGTCGAGCGGGTTGCGGCGTTCGAAAGTCGCGCCTTTTTCGGCGGTGACCTTGAGGCCGTTGATGAGCATGGACATGTCGGACATGGGATTTTCTCCTTGAGGGTGTTCAGGCCGTGGTGGCCAAAGCTTTGCGTCGATTCACGGCATCGGCCGCGCTGGTGGTGCCGGTGGCGGGGTCCTTGTCGGCGCCGAGGTAAGCCTCGCGGATCACGGTGGAGCGGGCGAGCAGCCTGGCCGGGCCGCTGGCCACCAGCGTGCCGCGTTCGAGCACATAGCCGCGGTCGGCCACGGCGAGTGCCTTCTTCACGTTCTGCTCCACCATGAGCACGGTGGTGCCGGCGTCGGCGATGCGCCGGGCAATCGCCAGCAGCTCGTCCACCATGCGCGGCGCGAGTCCCAGTGAGGGTTCGTCGAGCATGAGCAGGCGCGGCGCGCACATCATGGCGCGCGCCACCGCCACCATCTGCTGCTCGCCGCCGCTCATGGTGCCGGCCATCTGCGAGGCGCGTTCCTTGAGCTTGGGAAAGTCGGTGAAGGCCTGTTCCAGCCGGCGCGCGCGCTCGGCTTTGGGCACCAGCCAGCCGCCGAGTTCGAGGTTTTCGGCCACCGTCATCTGCGGAAACAGCTGCCGGCCCTCGGGCACCAGCGCCACGCCAGCCTGCACGATCTCGTGCGTCTTCTCGGCCAGTTCCTCGCCGTCGAGCAGCACGGTGCCCATGCGCGGGATCAAACCGTTGAGCGCCTTGAGCAGCGTGGTCTTGCCGGCTCCGTTGGGGCCCAGCACCACGGTCAGGCCGGGCTGGATGTCGAGCTTCACATCGCGCAGCACGAGAAACGCCCCGTAGCCGGCCGAGAGGCCATCCACCTTGAGGCGGGCGCGGGCGCCACCGCCCAGCTCGAACGGGGTCTGGCGGTACCACATCATGCGGTGGCCCCCTCTGGTTCGGATTCATTCATCTCGTCGCCCAGATAGGCTTCGATCACTTCGGCGTTTCGCACCACCTCGGCCGGGGTGCCGTCCGCGATCTTGCGGCCCTGGTGCAGCACGATGACGCGCTCGACATGTCGCAGCAGCGTGGTCACCGCGTGTTCGATCCAGACCACGGTGAGATCCAGCTCGTCGCGCAGCCGGCGGATGAGGCGCGCCATCTCTTCCAGCTCGAATTCGGTCAGGCCTGCAGCCACTTCGTCGAGCAGCAGCAAGCGCGGGCGCGTGGCCAGCGCCATGCCGATCTCCAGCAGGCGCTGCTGCGAGGGCGTGATGGCGGCGGCAGGCAGGTCGGCCTGCGCGGACAGGCCGATGAGGTTCAGGATGCTCTCGGGCGTGCGAAGCACCCAGGGCACCGTGGTTTCCTCGCCCCAGAAGACGTACTTGCGCGGTCGGCGGCCCGCAAACTTGAGGCCGAAGGCGATGTTGTCTCGCACGAGCATGTCGCCAAAGGTGCGGGGCGTCTGGAAGGTGCGCGCCAGGCCATTGGCGGCAAAGCGGTGCGGCGCCTTGCCGGCCAGCTCGCGGCCCTGCACCTTCATCGTGCCGCTGGTGGGCTTGGTCACGCCCGAGATGGCGTTGAAGAAGGTGGTCTTGCCCGCACCGTTGGGACCGATGATGCCGACGAGTTCACCGGGCATGAAGCGTGCGCTGACCGCGTCCACGGCGGTGAGACCACCGAAGCGCACGGTGACTTCGTGGGCGTCGAGCAAAGGCAGGGCTTCAGTAGACATGACGACGCTCCCGTTGCTCTTTTTCGCGCTGCTTCTTGCGCTTCGTCTCGCCGCTCAGGTCGTCGCGGATGTCTTTCCACCAGAGCTTGAAGCTGTCGCGCCACGCGCGGAAGGTCTCGGTGCGCAGCGAGGCCAGACCACCGGGCAGGTACAGCACCGAAAGAATCAGCAACAGGCCGAGCGACATCATGTAGATCTGCGGCACCTGCAGGCGCAGCGTCTCGGCCAGCACACTGAACACGATGGCCGCGATCAGCGGGCCCCAGAGCGTCATGGCGCCGCCAATCAGCGCGATCAGCACGGTCTGGAAACCGATGAAGGGGTTGAACACGGTGTGCGGGTCGATGTAGGTCCAGCGCACCGACATGGCCGCGCCCACAGCGCCAGCCACCGCCGCTGTGAGCGCGAAGCCGGCGATCTTCACCAGTCGCGTGTTCACGCCCAGGGTCTGCGCGCGCTGCTCGTCGGCGCCGATGCCGAGCATGGCCAGGCCAAAGCGCGTGCCGCGGATGCCGATGGACAGGGCCACGGTGACCACGGCCAGCGTGAGCACGGTGAAGTAGATCGTGTCGCGGTCGGGCACCACCATGAGCACGCGGCCCACGGTGCCGGTGACGCTCTTCTCGAAGTAGCTGATGGCATGGCGGATCAGCTCGGTCATGCCGAAGGTGAGCACCGCAAAGTAGGTGCCGCGCAGGTGCAGAACGGCCGCGCCCATGACCACCGCCACGGCGGCGGCGATGAGCGCCCCCAGCGCGATGGCCTGCACCCAGGGCACGGTCTCCAGCAGCAGCGCGCTGGTGTAGGCGCCGATGCCGAAGAACGCCGAGGTGGCCAGCGACAGATAGCGCGTGGTGCCGCAGAACAGCGCCCAGCTTGACGACAGCGCCACGTACATCAGGCAGGTGAGTGCCATGGACACCACGAACTCGCTGGCGAAACCCGGCAACGCGATGCACCAGCCCGTGAAGCCGAAGAGGACCAGCAGGTCGCGAATGAGGAATTGGCGCGAGTTCATCTCAGGCTTTTCTTGTTTTTCTGGCGAACAGGCCTTCAGGGCGCAGCAGCAGCACGCCGATGAAGACCACGTAGCTCAACAGCGCCTTGAGCGAAGGATTGGTGAAGTGCATGCCGATGGCTTCGATCACCCCCAGCAACAGGCCGCCCGCCAGTGCGCCACCCATGCTGCCGAAACCGCCGAGGGTGATGACGATGAGCGCAGTGACGGTGTAGGGCTCGCCCATGGACGGGCTGATGGTGTAGGCCATGGACAGCAGGCAACCGGCCACGCCCGAGAGGCCCAGGCCGATGCCGAACATGAGCGGGTGCAAGCGCTTGGTGTCGATGCCCACGAGCTGCGCGCCAGTGGGCGACTGCATCAGCGCACGCACGCCCTTGCCCAGCAGCGTCATGCGCAGCAGCACGATCAGCGCACCGGAGAACAGCAGCGCCAGCGCAAACACCACGAGCTTGTTGACCGCGAACTGCGCGCTGCCGCCAGGCAGGGGAATGGCCAGCGGTTGCGTGAGGAAGTCGTAGCCGCGCAGATCACCACCCCACACATAGGAGATGAAGTTCTGCACCAGGAACATGAGGCCGAAGGCGACCATGAGGCCACGCGCCTCGAACACATCGAGGTTGGGCGACGTGGCGGTGAGCCGGCGGAAACACAGCCAGTGCACCGCCACGCCCAGCGCCATGAGGAGCCCGAACGAGACCGGAATCATCCAGAGCGGCGACAGGCCAAACGAGGTCTGCACCATCCAGGTGACGAACGCACCCACCATCAGGAATTCACCGTGCGCGATGTTGAGGATGCGCATCAACCCGTACTGCAGGTTCAGCCCGAGCGCCACCAGCGCATAGATGCCGCCGGTGATGAGGCCGGAGGCGATGAGTTCGAGCCAGGAGGAGAAGGACATGCGGATTCAGTCACCGGGAACAAACAACTCCGTTCGCCCTGAGCCTGTCGAAAGGTTCACCAGGCACAGGGGCTGGCGAAAGCTTCGACAAGCTCAGCCCGAACGGAACATCGGCTCAGCCCGAAAGGCTGCAGCGGTCAGTGCGACCTTATTTCCACATGGGCTTCGCGGCGTTGAGTTTCGCTGTCGCCACCTTCTGCGGCCACACCACCTCGAATTCCCCGTTCTGCCACTGCCCCACCGTGCCCGGCGTGCCCACGTTCTCGCTGCCGCTGAACTTGATGTCGCCGATGATGGTCTTGTGCGTGGTGCCGGCCACGTAGTCGCGGATCGCCTTGCGGTCCAGGCCCTGGGTCTTCACCGCCGCGGTGAGGATTTCCAGGCCCGCCCAGCAGGCGCCACTGGCCCAGCGGTCGGGCTCTTTCTTCTGGCTCGCCACGTGGGCGTCGAAGTAGGCCTTGGCACCCGGGCTGGTCTTGCCGTTCCACGAGCCCATGCCGAGCACGCCCTCGGCGCCGGCCGGCGTCATGACGTTCTTGTAGAGCGGGAACGCGGTGCCCACCGAGGCGTAGAAGAATTTCGGGTTGAAACCGATCTCCTTGCTCTGGCGGCTGGCCAGGATGGTATCGGGCGGGTAGGTGAAGCCCACGAACGCGTCGGGGTTCTTGTCCTTGATGCTGCGCAGCGTGGGACCCAGGTCTTTCACGCCGCCGGGGTAGCTGGTTTCCTGCACCAGGCTGATGCCGCTGCCCTGCAGCGCCACCTTGAGCGCGGCGTAGTTCTCCAGGCCGAAAAGATCGTCCACGTACACCACGGCCAGGCTCTTGGCACCGTTGGCCTTGAGCATGTCGACCAGCGCGTCGCACATGGGCTTGGGCTGCTGCAACAGCAGGAAGAAGTAGGGCAGCTTCATCTCGGCCAGGCGGCGCGAGAGCGCGGTGGGTGCGAGGAAGGGATAGCCGAAACGGTTGGCGAGAGGCGCCACGCCGAAATTGGCGTTGCTGCCCCAGGGTGGCAGCACCAGATCGACCTTGTCGCTGCCCATGAGCTTCTCGTAGGTGCGCACCACGGTTTCCATGTCGCTGCGGTCGTCGCTGCTGATCAGCTCGATCTTGCGGCGAACACCCTTCACATCCAGGCCACCTGCCGCGTTCTGCTGCTCGGCCCAGAGCAGGTAATTGGGCTCCTGGCTCACCTGTGCGCCACCGGTCCACGGGCCCGTGCGCGACATGGAATAGCCGATGCGAACCGGCGCCGACTGCGCCAACAGCTGCGGGGCAATGGACATGGCGCCCACCGTGGCAGCGGCGCTCTTGATGACCAGACGTCGAGTGGGATGGACCATGGGTTGTCTCCTGGCGTTGTGGGTTGACCGAACCCTCATGCTAAGCAGAACGGGCGCCGCACGCTATGCCGTCGGTGCACTGGGGGCTTGTCGCTGCGTGCACGGCGGTGCGGGTTAACCCTCAAAATCGCCCACCACGGGACGCGATCCCGCCGTCGATAATTTGGCGTCCCCCTTGCAGGTACCCACATGACTCCCTCCTCCGTGATGAGCACCGACATCGTCGCGCCGGGCGAACGCGCGGCGATCTGGCGCGACTGGGTGTGGACGCATTTCGGCGGACTGGAGTCCGACCTGTATGGCGACACGCTGTTCGATGGCCACATGTCGGCCTCTCACGCGGGCGACGTGGTGCTGACCAAGCTGGAGGCCAACCGCCACCGCGTGTTGCGCAGCCCCCAGCTGGCGCGCGGCAGCGAGCGCGCCTATCTCAAGATCGTGGCACCCTGGCAAGGCAGCGCGGCGGTGCAGCAGCAGGGGCGCGAGGCCTGGGTGCGTCCGGGCGGCTGGGCGATCTACGACACCACGGGCAGCTACGAAATTGCCAACCCCGAGCGGGTGGAGCATTTGATCGTGATGCTGCCCAAGGACCAGCTGACCGAGCGCGGGCTGCGGTTGGAGCCGCTGATGGCGCGACACGTGGGTGGCGTGAGCGGCATCGCCCGCGTGGCGCTGGAGACCATGCGCACGACCTACCAGGAACTGCCGGGCATGAGCGAGAACGCGGCGCGGGGCGCGGGCGAGCTCATCGTGGAACTGGTGCGGCTGTCGCTGCAGGAACTGGCCGGCAAGGGCAACGCCACCACGCAGCTCGAAGCCTTCCGCGACCGCATCCGCGAGCACATCGGCCAGCACCTGCGCGACCCTTCACTGTCGCTGGACCACATCGCCCAGGCGCTGAACTGCAGCAAGCGCCACCTGCACAACGCCTTCAGCGCGGAAGACGACACGCTGGCCCACTACATCCAGCGCCAGCGCATCCAGGCGTGCATGCGGGAGCTCTCCAACCCGTCGCGCTCGCAGCGCACGATCACGGAGATTGCGTTCTCCTGGGGCTTCAACAACGGGGCGCATTTCAGCCGGGTGTTCCGGGAGCACACGGGGCAGTCGCCCAGTGATTTCCGGGAAGCTGCTTTGCGTCGTTCCTAGTCTTTTGTGTTTCGCTCTTCGACTTCGCGCCAGCGGGGTTGCAGTGCCCGCGTTCTCCGGCCCATCCGCCCTCGCCAACTACAGACGAGCGAAATCAGAAATCAGCGAACCGAGCAGGCCAGGGAAACCTTGAGAGCCAACTGCTGCAAAGCCTGCCAGGGATCCGCAGGCCAGGTAGGCACCTTGAGACCCTTCACGATCCCATCCACCGTGTGCGCATCGTCCAGCCAGCGAGACAACGTGGCCATGTTCAGCAAAGGCAGGGCCCGCTCCATGAGCTTCTCTTTCACCCCCCAAACCCGGTTTTCCCGCAGCGCCATCGGCAACGGCCGGCCCGCGTCCAGCGCCGTGCGCACGCGGTGCAGGGTGCGGATGTCTTCCGACAGCGCCCAGTGCACCAGCACCGGCGCCTCGCCCTCGGCCTGCAGCCCGGCCAGCATGCGCTGCACGCGCTGCACCTGTCCACCCAGCACCGCCTCGGCCAGCTTGAAAGCGTCGTAGCGCGCCACGTTCAGCACCGCCGCCTCCACCTGGTCGAACGAGAGTTCACCTTGTGGGTGCAACAACGCCAGCTTCTGGATCTCCTGGTGTGCGGCCAGCAGGTTGCCCTCGACCCGGTCGGCGAAGAACTGCAGCGTGCGCTGTCCTTCCTCGCCCGCTGCCACGCGCTGGCCCTGGTGTTGCAGGCGCTGCGCAATCCACGAAGGCAGCGCCCTGCGGTCCACCGCATCGAATTTGATGGTGGCACCGAAACTCTCCAGCGCACCGAACCACGCCCCCTTCTGCGTGGCCATGTCCAGACGCGGCAGGATCACCAGCGTGAGCGTGCTGTCGTTGTCCTTCGCGTTCTCGGCGATGCGCTGCAAGGCCTGAGAGCCGTCCTTGCCCGGCTTGCCGGAGGGGATGCGAACCTCGATGAGCTGCTTGTCGGCGAACAGGCTCATGGAGCCGCCGCTGGCCAGCACCTCGCCCCAGTCGAAATGCGCGCCGGCCACCGTGTGCACGGTGCGCTCGGTGTAGCCCTGCGCGCGCGCGGCAGCGCGAATGGTGTCGCCCGCTTCCTGCACCAGCAGCGGTTCGTCGCCATGCAGGGTGTAGAGGCTCCTCAGCCCCTTCTGCAGGTGGGCAGCGAGTTGCGGTGCGGCGATCTGCATGGACGCCGCGTGCTCAGAGCGACTTCACCGCCGCCAGCCGGCGGACCACCTGTTGCACGATGTCGGCCTGCATGTCGCGGAACAGCAGGGCCTCTTCGTATTCCTTGGACAGCACCGCCGTTTCCGTGAAGCTGATGTCGCGTTCGAGCAGCAGCTCGGTGTCCTGGATCAGGTCTCTGTCGTTGGCCCCGCGCAGCCGGAAAACGAAGCGCGTGCGCAACTGCAGTTCTCGCACCTGGCCTGCGGCGGTCTGGCCCACCACCACGCGCTCGCGCTGGTCGGTCAGCACCGTGAGCACCACCTGGGCAGCCTGGTTCGGCGCCGCCGTGGCCGAGGTGAGCACCTGAAGGCCATTGGCCTGCAATCCTTCACGCAGATCGCGCGCCACCCCCGTGCCCTCGCTGCCCTGCAGACGAACCGTCTGGAAAGCGAAGGTGGGCGCCTGGCGCAACGCGAAGCCGCAGCCCGACAGGACCAGCGAGGCGAAACCCACGGATGCGCTGCGCAGGACGCGACGGCGTGACAGGAACTCGGAGCGGGCAGCGGCATTCATGGATCGGACCTCACACAACGATATTGACCAGCCGGCCCGGTACCACGACCACTTTCTTGGGCGCGGCACCTGCGGCCTGCTTGATAAAGGCTTCACTGGCGAGGGCGGCGGCTTCGATGGCCGCCTTGTCCGCACCGGCGGGCACGGTCACGCTGCCGCGCAGCTTGCCATTGATCTGCAGCACCAGTTCGAGTTCGTCGCGCTGCAGCGCCGACTCGTCGGACCTGGGCCATGCGGCATCGAGCAGTTCGCCGCCGTAGCCGAGCTCGCTCCAGAGCGTGTGCGTGATGTGCGGCGTGGCCGGATAAAGCACCCGCAGCAGGATGCCGAAACCCTCGGCCTGCGCAGCCGCGTCGCCCGCGCTGCCGTCGCCCCTGAAATCCTCCAGCGCATTGAGCATCTTCATGGCGCCCGAGACCACGGTGTTGTATTGCATGCGCTGGTAGTCGTAGTCCACCTGCTTGAGCACGGTGTGGATCTCCAGCCGCAAGGCCTTGGCGGACCGGGACAGCGCGTGCTTCGAAATGCTCGCCGCCATCGCCCCCATGCCACCCGTGTCCGAGAGCTTCACGCCGAACGCCCACACCCGGCGCAGGAACCGGTAGCTGCCTTCCACCGCTGCATCGTTCCACTCCAGCGTGGCCTCGGGCGGCGCGGTGAACATGGTGTACAGACGCGCCGTGTCGGCGCCGTATTTCTCGATCAGGTCCTGCGGATCGACCCCGTTGTTCTTGGACTTGGACATGGTGCCCACGCCCTCGTAGTCGATCGGCGTGCCCACGGGCAACTGGCCGTCGCCGCTGGTGGCCGGGTTCTTCAGTTTCGCGCCCACCACCTTGCCGGCCTCGTCCAGCACGTTTTCCACATCGTGCGGCCAGAAGTAGTCCTTGCCGCCCTTGGCGGTGCGGCGACTGTAGATGTGGTTGAGCACCATGCCCTGCGTGAGCAGGTGGGTGAACGGTTCGTCGATCTTCACCAGGCCGAGGTC
Organism: Hydrogenophaga sp.; assembly: GCF_051858985.1. Taxonomy (GTDB): domain Bacteria; phylum Pseudomonadota; class Gammaproteobacteria; order Burkholderiales; family Burkholderiaceae_C; genus Hydrogenophaga. Next base: position 132,583 of record NZ_JBHYGM010000004.1, read on the forward strand.
TCGCATGACCTTGGTCCAGAAACGCGCGTAGAGCAGGTGAAGGATGGCGTGCTCGATGCCGCCGATGTACTGGTCCATCGGCATCCAGTAGTCGGCGCCATCGGCCACCATGCGTTCCTCGTTGACCGGATCGCAGTAACGCATGAAGTACCACGCCGAGTCCACGAAAGTGTCCATGGTGTCGGTCTCGCGCCGCGCGGCCTTGCCACACACCGGGCACACCACGCCGGCATGGAAGCCGTCGTGGTGGTTCAGCGGATTGCCTGAGCCGTCTGGAATGCAGTCCTGCGGCAACACCACTGGCAGGTCTTTCTCGGGCACGGGGACGGCACCGTGTTCGGTGCAGTGGATGATGGGGATGGGCGTGCCCCAGTAGCGCTGGCGGCTCACGCCCCAGTCGCGCAGGCGGAAGGTGGTTTTCTTCTCCCCCAGGCCCCGGGCGGACAGCAGCGTGGCGACCTTGTCCACCGCCGCCTTGTAGCTCAGGCCGTCGAGCACGCCGGAGTTCACGCACACGCCGTGCTGCTTGTCGCTGTACCAGTCCTGCCAGGATTCGTCGCTGAACTGGCAGGCCTCTTCCGGCTTCACCAGCGCCGGGTCGGGCGCAACCACCGGCTGGATCTTCAGGCCGTACTTCTTCGCAAAGGCAAAGTCGCGCTCGTCATGGGCCGGCACGCCCATCACCGCGCCGTCGCCATAGCTCATGAGCACGTAGTTGCCGACCCAAACGTCCACTTCCTCGCCGGTAAGGGGGTGCGTCACGGTCAGGCCCGTGGCCATGCCCTTCTTTTCCTGCGTGGCGAGCTCGGCCTCGGTGGTGCCACCGGTCTTGCACTCTTCGATGAACGTGGCCAGCGCCTGGTTGCGGGCCGCGGCGTGCGCCGCCAGCGGATGCTCGGGCGCCACGGCGCAGAAGGTCACGCCCATGATGGTGTCGGCCCGTGTGGTGAACACATACATCCGGCCGCCGCCGATGGGCGTGCCGCCTTCGTCCTGGATCGTGTGCGGGAAGGCGAATCGCACGCCCTCGCTCTTGCCGATCCAGTTCTCCTGCATCAGGCGCACCTTGTCGGGCCAGCCGTTGAGCGTGGCCTTGGGGTTGCCGATCTGCACGTGTTCAAGCAGCTCTTCCGCGTAGGCGGTGATGTTGAGGTAGTAGCCCGGGATCTCGCGCTTTTCCACCACCGCGCCCGTGCGCCACCCCTTGCCGTCGATCACCTGCTCGTTGGCCAGCACGGTCTGGTCCACGGGATCCCAGTTCACGACCTGGGTCTTGCGGTAGGCAATGCCCTTCTCCAGCATCTTCAGGAACAGCCACTGGTTCCACTTGTAGTAGTCGGCATTGCAGGTGGTGACCTCGCGACTCCAGTCGATGGCCAGGCCCATGGCCTGCATCTGCTGCTTCATGTAGGCGATGTTGTCGTACGTCCACTTCGCGGGCGGCACGCCGTTCTTGATGGCCGCGTTCTCCGCCGGCAGGCCGAAGGCGTCCCAACCCATGGGCATGAGCACGTTGTGTCCGGCCATGCGCAACTGGCGCGCCAGCATGTCGTTGATGGTGTAGTTGCGCACATGGCCCATGTGCAGCTTGCCACTGGGATAGGGCAGCATCGAGCAGGCATAGAACTTCTTCTTGCCAGCGACCTCGGTCACCCGGTAGGCGTCTGTGGCATTCCAGTGGGCGTGCGCGGCGCGCTCGACATCTTGGTGGGCGTACTTTTCTTGCATGAACCAGGGTCCGGACGGGCCGGGGACGGTGTGTGGGGGAAGGCGGCGCGCAGCGGCGCGGAAGATGGCGGATTTTAGGCCTTGGGCCTGCGCCGCACGGCAGCGGCCTTCAGCGCGGCGGGGGAGGCGGGGCTTCGGCCACGAAGCCGATGCGCGACAGCCCTGCGGACTGCGCCAGCCCGATCAGCTGCACCACCTGGCCATAAGGCACGCTGGCGTCGGCGCGCAACTGCAGTTCGGTCGCGGGGTCGCGCCGCGCGGTTTCCTGCAGAAGTCCACGCAGGCTGTCCTGGGAGACCGGCCGGCCATCCCAGTGGATCTGGCCCCGGGCATCGACTTCCACAGCCACGAAGGCGCCATCGCCCGCGGGTCCCGAGCCCGGCATCTCGACCCGCGGCAGGTCCAGTGCCAGGCGCCCGGCCATGAACGGCGCGGCGATGATGAAGATCACCAGCAGCACCAGCATCACGTCCACCAGCGGCGTGACGTTGATGTCGCTCATGGGTTGGTGACCCACCGGCTTTTCCAGTCCACCGAAGCTCATCGCGCCTGCTCCCGGTGCAACATCAGTTCGCGCAGATCGCGTGCGAAGCCCTCCAGATCGGCCTCGATGCGCGCGATCTGTCGGCCGAGCACGTTGTAGGCCAGCACCGCAGGAATCGCCACCGCCAGACCGGCAGCCGTCATGACCAGCGCCTCGCCCACCGGGCCGGACACCTGTTCGATGCGAAAGGGGCCGTCCTGGCCGATGCCGGCGAGCGCGTGGTAGATGCCCCAGACCGTGCCGAGCAGCCCGACAAAGGGCGCGGTGGAGCCCACGGTGGCCAGCAGCACCTGCCCGAACTGCAACCGGTGCAGCACACCGTGCAGGGCACCGCGCAGCACGCGCGTGAGCTGCTGCGAACGGTCGGCTGCCGTGGCCAGGGTGCCGGGGGCAGCGGCATCGAGACCGCGCGCGGCCTGCAGAAGCGGCAGGACGATGCGCTGCGCATCGAAACGCTCCAGACGGCGCTGCGCATCATCGAGGTCGGCCGATTGCCAGAACGCCGCGGTGCTCAGCCCGGCGTTCCTCGCGGCACTGCGCAGCAACCAGGCCTTCCAGAGAATCACCACCCAGCTCGACACCGACATCGCCAGCAGCAGCAAGGCCACCGCCCGACCCAACGCATCCGCCTGCGCCAGCGTCTGCAAAAGCCCCTGGCCCGGGCCGTCGGTCATTTCAGTGCAAGCACGTCGAACATGTCGTACAACCCGGCCGGCTTGCCCGCCAGGAACCGCACGGCGCGCAGGCTGCCCTGCGCATAGGTGGCGCGGCTGCTCGACTTGTGCGTGATCTCGATGCGCTCACCGGTGCCGGCGAACAGCACCGTGTGGTCGCCCACGATATCGCCGCCGCGGATGGTGGCGAAACCGATGCTGGAAGGGTCCCGCTCGCCGGTCACGCCTTCGCGGGCGTAGACCGCGCAATCCTTGAGGTCGCGACCCAGCGCGTCGGCAATCACCTCGCCCATCTTGAGCGCGGTGCCGCTGGGCGCATCCACCTTGTGGCGGTGGTGTGCTTCGATGATCTCGATGTCGTACCCGGTGGACATGGCCTTGGCCGCCATCTGCAGCAGCTTGAGCGTGACGTTGACGCCCACGCTCATGTTCGGCGCCATGACGATGGGAATCTGTTTCGCGATCTGCGCGATCTCTGCCTTCTGCCCATCGGAAAAACCAGTGGTGCCGATCACCACGGCCACCCCCCGCCTCGCGCACTCGCGCAGATGCGCCATGGTGCCTTCGGGACGGGTGAAGTCGATCAGGAACTGGCTGTCCGAGAGGCCTTGCGCCAGATCGGCGGTGATGGTCACGCCTGTGGCGTGGCCGGCAAAGGCACCCGCGTCCTGACCCAGGGCGGGGCTGCCCGGGATGTCGAGCGCGCCCGAGAGCACGCCGTCGCCACTGGAGCGGACCGCCTCCACCAGCATCTGACCCATGCGCCCGCTGGCGCCTGCGACGCAAATCCGCAGGGCGGGCGCGCTCATTGCGCCGGCCCCGCGCCCTCCAGGGGCGGATAGTTGGCATTGGCAGGCGCGGTGGGGGGCGGCGTCACCGGGGTGCCGGGGTTGCGCTCCTGGAACGACTTGAGCTGCTCGGGGGTGGCTTCGAGCGGAAGCACCTTGCCGGGCTTGCGCCGCGAATCCAGCGAGGCCACGAATTCGGTTTCGCTGGGCAGGTCGTCGGATTCCACGCGTTCCAGCACGTCGCCCTTGAAAAACGCGGTGAGCTTGCGGCGCTGCGGCTCCTGCCCCTGGCGCTTGAAGGTGAACACGTAGTCCCAGCGATCGGCGTGAAACACGCTGGTGAGCAGCGGCGAGCCGAGCACGTCGCGCACCTGGGGCCGCGTCATGCCGGGCTTGAGCAGTTGCGACTGCTCGCGCGTGACCACATTGCCCTGAAGGATGTCGATCTTGTAGGGGGTGACCAGGCTCGTGAGGCCGTACGTGCCATCGCCGTAGCCCGAGCAGGCGCCCAGGCCCGCCAGCGCCAGCGTACAGACGAGGGCCCGCAACGGGCGGGAGCGATTCAGGGCAGCAGTGCTGCGATGACCGGATACGTGCATGTGAACGGGCCTTTTAAGCGCAGCGCCCTGCGCGCTGACCGACGGAAATTGCGGCGTGCGCAGGGCGCTGGCGATATGATCCGTTCATTGTAGTCCCGGGCCCTCCACGCCCCGGATCGGCCCTTTCAACCGCCCGCTGTTCCCTGCCATGACCAACATCGAAGAACTCAAGAGCACGGGGCTCAAGGCCACCCTTCCCCGGCTGAAGATTCTGGAGGTGTTCCAGAACGCCAAGCAGCGCCACATGACGGCCGAAGACGTGTTCCGCGTGCTGCTCGAAGAGCGCTCCGACATCGGCCTGGCCACGGTCTACCGGGTGCTGATGCAGTTCGAGCAGGCGGGGCTGCTCACGCGCAGCAATTTCGAATCGGGCAAGGCGGTCTTTGAACTCAACGAAGGTCAGCACCACGACCACCTGGTCTGCCTGGACTGTGGCCGTGTGGAAGAGTTCTACGACGCGGAAATTGAAAAACGCCAGCAGATGGTGGCCAAGACGCGCGGCTTCGCGCTGCAGGAGCACGCCCTTTCGCTCTACGCGAATTGCACCAAGACCGACTGCCCCCACAAAGGGCACTCGCACAGGGCCTGACGTTCACTCTCCGCGCGACATGGCCGCGCGGTGGCGCGAGACGAACTCCTGGTAGGTGTCGATGCCGCGCAGTTGCAGGATGGTGTTGCGCACGGCGGCTTCCACCAGCACGGCGATGTTGCGCCCTGCCACCACCTGAATGACTGCCTTGCGCACCGGCACGCCCAGCACGTCCTGGTAGAGCGGTTCGTGGGGCATGCGCTCGTAGTCCCGCTCCATGGTCTCGCGCCGCACCAGGTGCACGATGAGCGAGAGCCGCATCTTGCGCCGCACCGCGGTCTCGCCAAAGATGGCCTTGATGTCGAGAAGGCCGATGCCGCGCACCTCCAGCAGGTTCTGCAACAGCTCGGGGCAACGGCCCTCGATGCTCGTCTGGTTGATGCGGTAGAGGTCCACGGCGTCGTCGGCCACGAGGCCGTGACCGCGTGAAATCAGCTCAAGCCCGAGCTCGCTCTTGCCCAACCCCGATTCGCCCGTGATCAGCACCCCCATGCCCAGGATGTCCATGAAGACGCCATGCATGGAAGCCCGGTCGGCGAAATGACGCGAGAGGTAGGCGCGCAGCACGTCGATGACAAAGGCGGCCGACTCGTGCGTGGCAAACATCGGAATCTGGGCACGCTCGCACATTGCGGTCAGTGCGTCGGGCGCGGTCTGGCCATCAGCAACCACCAGCACCGGCGGCTCCAGCGTCACGATGCGGGCCACGCGGCGCTTGTTGTCGTCTTCGCTCGGGCTCGTGAGGTAGGCCACCTCGCGCTCGCCGAACACCTGCACGCGGTAGGGGTGGATGTAGTTGAGGTAGCCGACCAGGTCGGCACCGGAGCGGGCCGCGCGGATGGCGACCTCGTCAAAACGCCGCTCGGAAGCCCCCAGGCCGGCGATCCACTGCCACTTCAGGGCGTCCCGATGGTCCTCGAACAGGACATCGGCGCTGACGACGGTGGGTTTCAAACGGGGTCAGGCTGCGGCGTGGGCCGATTGCCAGGAAGTGATGAGCTTGTGCAATGCAGCTGCGTCGCTGGAAGTCTTCATCTGCTCGCGCAATGCGCTGTCGCTCAACAACTCCGCAATCTCGGAAAGGATTTCCAGGTGCTTCTGTGTCGCCGCTTCAGGCACCAGCAGGAAGATCATGAGCTGCACGGGCTGTTCGTCCGGAGCGTCGAAGCCGATGGGGCTGGCGAGCTGGAACACGGCAGCCAGCGGCTGTTTGAGGCCCTTGATGCGGCCGTGGGGAATGGCAACGCCATGACCCAGACCGGTGGAGCCCAGGCGCTCGCGCGCGAACAGGCTGTCGGTGATGAGGGCGCGGTTGAGTCCGTGAAGGGTTTCGAAAAGCAGCCCAGCTTCTTCAAATGCGCGCTTCTTGCTGGTCGCATCCACGCTGACGAGCACTTGCGCGGCGGGCAATATGGCAGAGAGTCGGTTCATGTGAGCCCTTTCGGACCGCAAATTATGCCGAGTTGGGCTCACTTGAATAGACCGAGAGAACAAAAAAGCCGCTTGACAACTCAAGCGGCTTGCTGCATTGCAACATACGTCACGGCCCCGTCTGTCAGGGCCGTGAGATGGGTCACATGACGCGTTTGACGGTCTCGTGGTGGTGGTCCTGCGCCTTGCCTTTGTAGGTCAGCACCTGGCGGTCCATGATGTCGGCCAGTTTGTCGACCGCCGCGTACATGTCCGCGTGAACGGTCTCGGCAAACAGGTCGCGCCCTTTCACGTGGATCTTGCACTCGGCCTTCTGTCTCAGGTCTTTCTCCTTGAGCTTGTCGACTGAAAGCAGCACCTTGATGTCGACCACCTGGTCGAAGTGTCGGGAGATGCGTGCGAGTTTGTCGGTGACGTAGCCGTGCATGGCGGGCGTGACATCGATGTGGTGACCGCTGATCGTCAAATTCATAACTTGAACCTCCAATTGCTCCGGGTTGACAAAAGCCGCCTGGGGCAAGACCCCCTGCGGCCACGGGGATGTCTTGAACCCACTATGCCCATGAACGCCACTCGGCGCAAGCCGATTGCGGGACAAAGAATGTAAAAAAATGGTGTTCATACCCCTGGGAGGAACGCGGGTTCAGGCGCGTTTCAAGGCGGTGGTGACTTGCCATCGTGCAGATGCAGGCGCCGCGCCATGAGGATGGTGGCGAAGCTGGCGCACACACTGAAGAGGCCGGCGACCCAGTAGTGCTGCACCTGGCCCGCGGCATCCCGGCTGATGATGAAGCCGCCGAGCAGCGATGCGAGCCCCATCGCGCCAGACTGCACCGAGGCGTTCAGCGCCATGAAGGTACCGCGCAGTGGTGGGTAGGCCGCCGAAGTGACCAGTGCCATGCCGGGGATCATGCGGCCGCTCAGGAACACGAACAGGCAGGTGGCGACAACCAGCACGACCCACAACGGCAGGCGCGGCGCCAGAGTGGTCGCCATGATGGGGAACATCACGGCAATGGCGAGCCAGTTGAAGGTGCGCACCTTGCCGAATCGATCCGTCATGCGCCCGAAAAGGCGCGCGCTCACGAGCGTGGCCAGCCCACCGCAGAGATAGAGATACGGAATCTGGGCGTCCACCAACCCGACGTTGGCCTGCATGTAGATGGTGACAAAGGGAATGATGGTGAATCCGGTGAGCATGAGCAAGGCGGTGAAGCCGAACGCGCGCAGGTGATTGCGATCGGCCAGCACCATGCGGATGCCGCGCCAGATGGAAGGCCGGTCGCGTTGCAACAGATGATGGTTCAGCCGCGGAAGGGTGAGCCCGGCGCCCACGGCAAACAGAGCGCTGAGCGCAGCGATGCCGATGAAGGGCGCCTGCCAGCTCAGGTGCGACGCCAGGAACAGGCCGATCGGCACGCCCGCGACCGTGGAAAACGAGAAGGACGACATCACGATGCCCATGGCGCGCCCCCGGCGTTCGAAGGGAACCACGTCGGCCACGATGGTTTGCGACAGCGCCGAGAGCACGCCACCGAACATGCCAGCGGCCACTCGCGCCGCCATGAGGAAGCCGTAGCCCGGCGCCAGCCCGCAGGCCAGCGTCGACAAGGCGAACAGCCCATACAGCGTCAGCAGCAGCAGCTTGCGATCGAAGCGATCGACATAGGTGGCCGCGGCCAGCCCTGAGACTCCGGCAGAGAGCGTGTAGGCAGAGACCAGCAGGCCGAACTGCGCGTCGCTGATGCCGAATAGCCGCGTGAACTGCGGCCCCAGCGGCATCATGATCATGAAGTCCAGGATGTGCGTGAACTGGATGCCGGCAATGGTCAGCAGAAGCCAGAGTTCGCGGCGAGCGGAGAGGGTGGGATGTGTCATGATTTTGGGCAGCCCGCCAATGTAAGCGCAGCCACTGCAGCCGGCACACCCGGAAGGTCATCCCCTTGTCGCTCGACACCCTGATCACGCACAACACCCTGCAGCCCGTTGCGCCAGACGCGCAACCCGACGCCTGCGCCCTGGTGCTCATGGGCGGCGGTGCGCGCACGGCCTACCAGGTGGGTGTGCTCAAGGCGATTGCCGCGATGCTGGCGGCCCGCCTGCCCGCCCCGACACCCTCGGCGACACCACGACCACAGCCGTTCCCGTTCCAGTGGCTCTTCGGCACGTCGGCTGGCGCGCTCAACGCGAGCTACCTTGCCAGCCAGGCCGTGCACGGCCTGGAAGCGCTGCCGCGCCTGGCCACGTTCTGGAGCGCGCTGCGCTCCGAGCGCGTGTACCGGCTGGAGGCACCGGGCTGGGTGCGCGCCAACCGCATCGTGGCAGGCCTCACCCTCGCGCGCCAGGTGCGCCGACACCGCGCGCTGCTCGACACACTGCCGCTGGTGGACACGCTGCACCGCGCCATCGACCTGGACGCGCTCGAGCGCGCGCTGTCGCAGCGGACCATCCATGTGCTGGGCGTCACCGCGTCCAGCTACACCACGGGTGAACACTGGACCTTCTGCCAGACGCGCCCCAACCACCCGCTGCAGCCCTGGCACCGCCCGGGACGCCGCGCCGACTTCCAGCCCATCACCATCGAACACCTGATGGCGTCCAGCGCCATCCCCTTTCTTTTTCCTGCCGTGCCGCTGTGGGTGGACGGGCACAAGGAGCATTTCGGCGACGGCTCCATGCGCCAGCTCTCACCGTTGTCGCCGGCCATCCAGTTCGGCGCCAGGCGGGTGCTGGTGATCGGCGTGGGCCAGCCCCAGCGCGCGGGCATGGCGGCGCGCAACGCAGGAGATCCGACCGCCGGCACCATTGCCGGACACGCCATGGCCAGCGTGTTCCACGACACGCTGCAGGCCGACGTGGAGCAGACCCAGCGCGTGAGCCAGACGCTGGCGCGCCTGCCACCGCCGCTGGCAGCCGCGCTGCCCTACCGGCCCGTGGAAGTGATGGCCATCCAGCCGAGTTTTTCACTGGACGAACTGGCCCACAAGCACCTGCGTGAACTGCCCGCGCCCACGCGAAACACGCTGGCGGGCCTGGGTGCGCTCGACACCGCGCGCAGCGCGGCGGGCAGTGCCGCTGCGCTGGCGAGCTACCTGCTGTTCGAACCGGGTTTTGTGAACGCCCTGATCGAGTTGGGTGAACACGACGCCTGGCGCAAAAAGGACGAACTGATGGGCTTTCTGGGTGCGCCGCCGCCCCTGGGCGCCCAGGTCGCGGTGCCATAATCCGCCCTGTCCCTCACTTGGAGCACCTCATGGAAAGCACGCCACCCAGTTGTGTGCTTTCAGCTGCCCCCGCGATCGTCTGACCGCCGCGCCCCGCGCGGCACCTGGGTTGGGCGGCCGGCCGGCTGAAAGCACCGCCCGCCAAGCCCTTCGTCAGAACACCCAACCGCCGGGAGCGCCCCCATGCTCAACGTTTTCACCCTGGCCAATGGCCGCCTGTTCCAGGAAGAAATCGAATCGCTCGAGGAACTCGCGCAATTCAAGCCCATCTGGGTCGACCTGGAAGACCCCACACCCGAAGAACGCCGCTGGGTCAAGCAGCACTTCGGCCTGTCCATCCCGGAAGACGCGATGGACGAGGACATCGAGGAATCCGCGCGTTTCTTCGAGGAAGACAACGGCGAGCTGCACGTTCGCTCGGACTTCCTGATCGACGACGACGAGGACCCACGCGCGGTCCGCGTGGCCTTCATTCTCAACGAGCACAACGACACCCTGAAGAGCCAGGGCGTGCTGTTCTCCATTCACGACGAAGACGTGCCGGTGTTCCGGCTGCTGCGCATGCGTGCACGCCGCATGCCCGGCCTGATCGAGGACGCGAAGGATGTGCTGCTGATGCTCTTCGATGCCGACGCCGAATATTGCGCCGACACGCTGGAGGACATCTACGACGAGATCGAGACCGTGAGCAAGAAGGTGCTCAACAGCAACGCTTCGGACAACCTGCTGAGCGAGGCACTGTCGGCCATTGCGCGGCATGAGGACATGTCGGGGCGCATCCGTCGCAATGTGATGGACACGCGCCGCGCGGTCAGCTTCATGATGCGCAGCCGCCTCCTGAGCGCCGAACAGTTCGAAGACGCGCGCCAGATCCTGCGCGATCTGGATTCGCTGGACAGCCACACCGCCTTCCTGTTCGACAAGATCAACTTCCTGATGGATGCGACGGTGGGTTTCATCAACATCAACCAGAACAAGATCATCAAGATCTTCTCGGTGGCCAGCGTCTCCCTGCTGCCACCGACGCTGGTGGCCAGCAGCTACGGCATGAACTTCGCTTTCATGCCCGAGCTGCAATGGCACTACGGCTATCCGCTGGCGCTCGTGCTGATGGTGTTGTCGGCGGTGGTGCCGATGCTCTATTTCAGGAAAAGAGGCTGGCTTAGGTAGTCCACCCCCGCGCCGGCCCGATGCTCGGGCCGTCACACCCTCAAGGGGGCAATGCCTCCGCGGCATTCTCGCTGAGATCACTTCTGGCGCAGCAAGGCTTCCACGATCGCGCCGCTGTAGCGGCTCGCCACCTCCCGCAGGAAGTGCGGAAAGTCCACGTGTGCGGCGTCATCGGCGCGGTCCGAGATGGTGCGCAACACGCCCAGCGGCACGCCGTAGTCGTGGCAGACCTGGGCAACAGCCGCGCCTTCCATTTCCACCGCAAGCGCATCGGGCAAGACCGTGCGCAACGTGGTGCTTTCGGCGGTGGTCGACACGAAGCGGTCGCCACTGAGCAGCAGGCCCTGGTGGCAACGGGGGGCATCCAGGCCGAAGGCCTTGGTCACGTCCAGGCCCAGCGTGGCTGGCAACTCGCGCAGCACCTGCTCGCTGGCGCGCACCAGTTCATCGGTCAACGCGGTGTCGGCATCGAACGTGGATCGTCCATAGCCCGGCACCTCGTGGCGCGGAAAGATGGGCGAGGCGTCCATGTCGTGCTGCAGGAACTGCCGCGCCACCACCACATCACCCACCCGCACGCCAGGCGCCAACCCACCGGCCACGCCGGTGAACACGATGCGCTGCACGCCAAAGCGTTCGATGAGCGCGGTGGCGGTGGTGGCGGCGGCCACCTTGCCGATGCCCGAGAGCACGGCCACCACGTCGTGGCCATGCAGGTGCCCTCGCCAGAAGCTGCGCCCACCGAAGACCTGCTGTTGTTCGTCGGGCATGAGCCCGAGGACGGCCGCCAGCTCTTCGTGCAGGGCGCTGACAAGGGCGGTGGGGCCTGCCACTACTTCTTGTCGCGCAACTCGCGCCGCAGGATCTTGCCCACCGGGGTCTTGGGAAGTTCGGTGCGGAACTCCACCACCTTGGGCTGCTTGTAGCCGGTGAGATGGCTCTTGCAGTAATCGCGAACCTGGGCTTCGGTGAGGCCGTCGTCCTTCTTGACGATCACGAGTTTCACCGCTTCGCCCGATTTTTCATCCGGCACACCGACCACGGCGCACTCCATCACGCCCTCGAGCTGGGCCACCACGTCTTCCACCTCATTGGGATAGACGTTGAAGCCACTCACCAGCACCATGTCCTTCTTGCGGTCGACGATGCGGAAGTAGCCGCGCGCGTCCATCACGCCCACGTCGCCGGACTTGAAGTACCCGTCCGCCGTCATGACCTTGGCGGTCTCGTCCGGGCGTTGCCAATAGCCCGCCATCACCTGCGGGCCCTTGATGGCGATCTCGCCCGGCTGGCCTTGCGGCACTTCGATGCCGTCGTCGTCCAGGCATTTCATCCAGGTGTTGGGCAGCGGCACGCCGATGGTGCCGCTGTACTCGGTGCTCGTGGTCGGATTGCAACTGGCCGAGGGGCTGGTCTCCGAGAGGCCATAGCCTTCACAGATGGGGCAACCGGTTTTTTCCAGCCAGAGTCTGGCCACTGCGCTCTGCACCGCCATGCCACCCCCCACGGACACCTTGAGGTTGCGCCAGTTGACGGTGTTGAAATCCGGATGGTTGGCGAGCCCGTTGAAGAGCGTGTTCACCGCCGGGAAGCTGTGAAAGGTGTGCTTGCTGAGCTCTTTCAACACGGCGGGCAGGTCGCGCGGATTGGGAATCAGAATGGTCTTGCCGCCGGTGCGCATGGCCAGCATCATGTTCACCGTGAACGCGAAGATGTGGTACAGCGGCAGCGCGCAGACGCTGGTGGGCTGCTCGCCGGCAGGCACCTTCTTCATCACCGGGTTGTTCCAGGCTTCGGACTGCAGCACGTTGGCGATCACATTGCGGTGCTGCAGCACCGCTCCCTTGGAGACACCCGTGGTGCCGCCGGTGTACTGCAGCACGGCCATGTCGTCGGGCTTGATCTCCGGCCGCTTGAGGGTGCCGCGCGCGCCCTTGGCCATGGCGTCGTTGAAGCGAACGGCCTGCGGCAGGTTGAAGGCGGGCACCATTTTCTTGACGCTGCGCACCACGTAGTTCACCAGCGCGCCCTTGAGCAGTCCGAGCTGGTCGCCCATGGCGGTGAGCACCACGTGCTTGACCGGCGTGTTGGCGATGCACTGCTCCAGCGTGTGCGCGAAGTTCTCGATGATCACGATGGCCTTGGCACCCGAGTCCTTGAGCTGATGCTCCAGCTCGCGTGGTGTGTACAATGGGTTGACGTTGACCACCACCAGGCCGGCACGCAGGATGCCCGCCACCGCGACCGGGTACTGGGGCACGTTCGGCATCATGATCGCGACCCGATCACCCTTGACCAGGCCTTTGCCCTGAAGGTAGGCCGCGAACGCCTGGGACAGGCTGTCGGTCTGCGCAAAGCTCACGTCCTTGCCCATGAAGCTGTAGGCGGTGCGGCTGGCGTGCTTCTGGAAGCTTTCTTCCATCAGATGCACGAGCGAGTCGTACTGGCCCACGTCAATGTCAGCCGGCACGCCCTCTGGGTACGCACTCAGCCACGGACGTTGTGCCATCGGATCGGTCATTCCTTGTCTCCTCTTTGTTCTGGTCCAGCAGGCGGCAACTGCTGCGCCGCAATCACTCGATGGCCTTGGTCATGTCCTCGACGACCTTCTTGGCATCACCAAAGACCATCATGGTCTTGTCCATGTAGAACAGCTCGTTGTCCAGGCCTGCGTAGCCTGCGGCCATGCTGCGCTTGTTCACGATCACTGTCTTGGCCTTGTAGGCCTCCAGGATCGGCATGCCGTAGATGGCACTGCCCTTTTGCAGCGCGGCCGGGTTCACCACGTCATTGGCGCCCAGGATGATCGCCACGTCGGCCTGGCCGAACTCGCCGTTGATGTCCTCCATCTCGAACACCTGGTCGTACGGCACCTCCGCTTCGGCCAGCAGCACGTTCATGTGGCCGGGCATGCGTCCGGCCACCGGATGGATGGCGTATTTCACGGTGATGCCCTTCTCGGTGAGCTTGTGGGCAAGCTCCTTCACCGCATGCTGCGCGCGCGCCACGGCCAGGCCATAACCCGGCACGATCACCACGGTCTCGGCGTTGCCCAGCACGAAGGCGGCGTCATCGGCGCTGCCGCTCTTGACCGGCCGGGCCTCGGCCTTGGCACCGCCTGCAGCGGCCGCATCCCCACCGAAGCCGCCCAGGATCACGTTGAAGAACGAGCGGTTCATGGCCTTGCACATGATGTAGCTCAGGATCGCACCGGAGGAGCCCACCAGCGAGCCGGCGATGATCAGCATGGAGTTGTTCAGGCTGAAGCCGATGCCCGCGGCCGCCCAGCCGGAGTAGCTGTTGAGCATGGACACCACCACCGGCATGTCGGCACCGCCAATGGGGATGATGATGAGCACGCCGAGCAGGAAGCCCAGGGCAATGACCAGCACGATGTCGATCCAGCTCTGCGAATGCCAGAAGCCGAAGATGAAGAACGCCGTGGCCAGGCCCAGCGCGAGGTTGAGCTTGTGCTGGCCGGCGAAGGTGACCGGGGCGCCCTGGAACAGGCGGAACTTGTACTTGCCCGAGAGCTTGCCGAAGGCGATCACGGAGCCGCTGAAGGTGACCGCGCCGATGAAGGCGCCCAGCGCCAGTTCGATCCGGTTGCCACCCGGAATCGGGTCGCCCCGCGCCACGATGGCAAAGGCCCAGGGTTCGGCCACCACGGCAACCGCAATGCAGACCGCGGCCAGGCCGATCATGCTGTGCATGAAGGCGACCAGCTCGGGCATCTTGGTCATCTCGACCCGGTTGGCCATGATGGCGCCGATGGCGCCACCCACCACCAGGCCGCCCAGCACCCAGACCATGCCCAGGGCCTTGCCCCCGGAGAGCTCGACGATGAGCGCAGCGGTGGTCAGCACGGCAATCGCCATGCCGGTCATGCCAAACACATTGCCACGGATGGACGTGGTGGGGTGCGAGAGGCCCTTCAAGGCCTGGATGAAACAGACGCTGGCAACGAGGTACAGCAGCGTGACAAGGTTCATGCTCATTGGTGAGTCCCCTCAGCCGCGGGCGCCTTGCGCTCCTTCTTCTTGAACATCTCCAGCATGCGCCGCGTGACGAGGAAGCCGCCGAAGACGTTGACGGCCGCCAGCGCCACGGCCAGCACACCCATGGTCTTGCCCAGGTTCGTCTCGGTGAGTGCGGCGGCCAGCATCGCACCCACGATGACGATGGCCGAGATGGCGTTGGTCACGGCCATCAGCGGTGTGTGCAGCGCGGGGGTGACGTTCCAGACCACGTGGTAGCCCACGTAGATGGCCAGCACGAAGATGATGAGGTTGAGGATGGTGGGGGATACGGCTTCCATGGTGTCTCCGTTATTTGCGCTTGACTTCGCCGTTCTGGGTCATGAGGCAGGCGGCCACGATGTCGTCGTCCATCGGCACCTGCACCGCCGTGGCGTCCTTGGGCAGCACCAGCTTGAGGAAATCCAGCACGTTGCGCGCGTAGAGCGCCGAGGCGTCGGCACCCACCAGCGCGGCCAGATTGGTCTCGCCGATGAGGGTGACGCCGTGCTTGACCACCGTGCGGTCGGTCTCGGTGAGGGGGCAGTTGCCGCCCACACCCTCGGCCCCCTTGCCGGCGGCGATGTCGACGATCACCGAGCCCGGCTTCATGGACTTCACCATGTCCTCGGTGATGAGCACCGGTGCCGCGCGCCCGGGAATCAAGGCGGTGGAGATCACCACGTCGGCCAGCGCCACGCGCTTGGCCACCTCGGCCTTCTGGCGCTCCAGCCAGGACGGCGGCATGGGCCGCGCATAACCACCCACGCCCTCTGCCGCCTCTTTCTCTTCGGCCGTCTCATAGGGCACATCGATGAACTTGCCGCCCAGCGATTCCACCTGCTCCTTCACGCTGGGCCGAACGTCGGACGCTTCGATCACCGCACCCAGGCGCTTGGCGGTGGCAATGGCCTGCAGCCCCGCCACGCCCACGCCCAGGATGACGACGCGGGCGGCCTTCACGGTGCCGGCCGCCGTCATGAGCATGGGGAAGAAGCGCTGGTATTTGTCGGCCGCCATCATCACGGCCTTGTAACCGGCGATGTTCGCCTGGCTGGAGAGCACGTCCATGCTCTGCGCACGGGTGGTGCGCGGCGCGGCTTCGAGCGCGAAGGCGGTCAGCCCGGCGCTGGCCATGCGCTGCAGGCCAGCGGCATCAAAGGGGTTGAGCATGCCCACCACGGTGGCGCCGGGTTTCATCTGGGCCAGTTCATTGTCGAACGGGGTGCGCACCTTCAGGACCAGGTCGCAGCCCAGGGCGCCGGCCGCATCGGTGATCTCGGCGCCCACGGCCGCATAGGCCGCATCGGTGGCGCTGGCGGCCACCCCCGCACCGCTTTGCACACGCACCGTGTGGCCTTGCGCCACGTATTTCTTCGCCGTCTCGGGCGTGACCGCCACTCGGGTTTCGCCCACTGTCGTCTCAGCGGGAACGCCTATCAGCATGAGGGTCTCCTCACTCACGGGGTTGGAATGAAAGTCGGGGCGAGCTTACCTGAAACACGCGTTTCGGCCCATGGGTTGCGCAGCCGGCACGGATAATGCGCCGATGGACACCCGATGGAAACCCAGCGTCACCGTGGCCGCCGTCATCGAGCGCGACGGGCGCTTCCTGCTGGTCGAGGAGCACACGCCCGAGGGCTTGCGCCTGAACAACCCGGCGGGCCACCTGGACCCTGGCGAAAGCCCGGCCGAAGGCGTGGCGCGGGAAACGCTGGAAGAAACCACCCACCGCTTCGAGCCGACCGCCCTGGTGGGCGTGTACCTCTCGCGCTTTGAGCGACCGGCGCGTGAAGGACGGACGGCAGAAGACGTCACCTATTTGCGGTTTGCCTTCTGCGGCTGTCTGGGTGATGTGGTGGCCGGGCGCACGCTCGACACCGGCATCGTGCGCACGGTGTGGATGACGGCCGACGAGGTTCGTGCCAGCGCCGCCCGCCACCGCAGCCCGCTGGTGCTGCGCTGCATCGAAGACCATCTGGCCGGGCAACGCTTCCCCCTGGAGCTGATCCAGACCGACGCCTCGGTTCTTCAACCGAGGAGCGCCGAACCGTGACGCCAAACACCCTGTCCGCTCTGCGTTTGCTGCCAAGCGACGACTCACTGCGCGAGGACCTGCACAACGAGGTGCACGCGCGGCCGTCGGCGCGCATCCACCTGCCCGCGCTGGTGGTGTTCGTGGCGGTGCTCAACGACGGCGTGAGCCGCGAGCAGGAATGCGAGCACCTGCGCCGGCTGCCCGGCCAGCAGGCGCTCACCCCTGAGCAGATGCGCGGCAACTTTCTCCGGCTGCGCTTCGATGCCTGCACGCTGAAGTGGGAGCGCCACACCGAGTTCACGCGCTATTCCATCGTGCAGCCCCTGCCCCCAGCCTGTGGCCTGGGTGCGAGCGATCCGCCGTTGCAGGACTTTCTGGCCACACCCCCTGGCTGGCTGGGCGAGATTCCAGGTCGCACGGTGGCCGCCATCCAGCTGGCCATGCTGCAGGCGGCGTTGCCCGAGCCCACACCCGCGGCGCAAGCCACGCTCATGACGCCCGCCCAGCAGTGGTTCGGGGGTCGCACGGTGGTGGCCTCGCAGCTCGGCGGCGGTCATTCGTGGGCCGTCACGGACTTCCTGCTCCAGCCTTCTGGCTTCGAGCACTTACTGGTGATCACGCCACCGGGCACCAGCGACACGCGCGCTGGGCGCATCTCGCAGCGCTTGCTGGAGCTGGAGACCTACCGCCTCATGGCGCTGCGCGGCCTGCCCGTGGCCAAGGCGCTCTCGCCCACGCTGGCGCAAGCCGAAGGCCAACTGGCCAGCATCACCGCGCAGATGGAAAACAAGGCAGCGTCCGAGCAGGAGCTGCTGGACCAGCTGATTTCGCTCGCCGCGCGCGTGGAGCGGGCCACGGCCGAAAACACTTACCGCTTCGGCGCCACGCGCGCCTACGACGCGCTGGTGACGCAACGCATTGCCGAGCTGCGCGAGAAACCCATACCGGGCACGCAGACGATCGGCGAATTCATGCAACGGCGCCTGTCGCCCGCCATGGCCACGGTGGCGGCCAGCGAACAGCGGCTCACATCGCTGTCGGAACGCGTGGCGCGCACCAGCGCCCTGCTGCGCACGCGGGTCGACATCGCCACCGAAGCGCAGAACCAGCAACTGCTCGCCAAACTCACGCGCGGCCAGGAACTGCAGCTGCACCTGCAAACCACGGTGGAAGGCCTCTCGATCGCGGCGATCTCGTACTACGTGATCAGCCTGTTGCTGTACCTGGCAAAAGCGGGCAAGGCCGCCGGCCTGCCGATTCACCCGGAGATCGCGGCGGGCGCCATGATTCCGCTGGTGCTCTGGGTTGTGTGGCGTGCCACGCGCCGGATCCACGCCCGGCTGAATGCGCCGACGGACAGGCCCGCAGACTAGCGCTTGGCCTGCTTCAATTCATCGCGCAGCCGGTCTTCCTGCTCGCGCAGTTCGGGCGTGTACTCGTCCCCGAAATCCTCGGCTTCGAACAGCGGGCGAATCTCGATCTCGGAGTCTTCCGGCATCGGGTTCGGGCAGCGCTTGACCCATTCCACCGCTTCGTCGAGAGATTTCACCTGCCAGATCCAGAAGCCGGCCACGAGCTCCTTGGTTTCGGAAAACGGACCGTCGACCACGGTGCGTCCAGGACCTGAGAAATGCACGCGCTTGCCGCGTGAGCTGGGGTGCAGTCCGTCGCCGGAGAGCATCACGCCCGCCTTGACGAGCGCTTCGTTGAATTCGCCCATGGCCGCCATGTCGGCGGTGCTGGGCATGATGCCGGATTCGGACGACTGGGTGGCTTTCACCATGACCATGACTCGCATGCTGGTTCTCCTTGAGTAGGGAGCCGATCGACCATTCGCCGGCTCTGCAGACACGACGAACAGGCAGCACCGAAATCGACAGGCCGATGCCTAGGCCTGCAACAGCGAGCCGCTGCGAACCGTTTCGCGCGATGAATGCGAACTGGTGGTGATCACGCCACCGCCCAGGCACACCTCGCCGTCGTAGAGCACGGCACTCTGGCCGGGTGTCACCGCCCACTGCGGATCGGCGAAGTCCAGCGCAAAGCCGGATTCGCCCTCGGCCTGAAAGTGGCAAGGCGCGTCAGCCTGACGGTAGCGGGTCTTGGCAGCCAGCGCCTCGGCCTCTGGCGCGCGCCCTGACACCCAGCTGGCATCCTGCGCGCGCAGATGCGGGGTGAGCAGCCAGGGGTGCTCGTGGCCCTGCACCACCCACAGCGTGTTGTTCTCGACGTCCTTGCGCGCGACGAACCAGGGCGCGTGGTCGTTGCCGCCCTTTTGCGCGCCCTTCTCGCGCACGCCACCGATCCCAAGGCCCTGGCGCTGACCCAGCGTGTAGAAGCTCAGGCCCACGTGCTGGCCCAGCACGCGGCCCTTGTGGTCCTTGATGGGCCCCGGCTCCTTCGCGATGTAACGGTTCAGAAAATCGCGGAACGGACGTTCGCCGATGAAGCAGATGCCGGTGGAGTCCTTCTTCTTCGCATTCGGCAGGCCGATCTCGGCGGCGATGCGGCGCACCTCGGTCTTGGGCAGCTCGCCCACGGGGAACAGGGTCTTGCTCAATTGCGCCTGGTTGAGGCGGTGCAGGAAATAGCTCTGGTCCTTCAATGGATCCTTGCCCTTGAGCAGCTCGAACGCGCCGTGGCGCTCGTGCACTCGGGCGTAGTGCCCGGTGGCAATCTTTTCTGCGCCCAGTCGCATGGCGTGGTCGAGGAACGCCTTGAACTTGATCTCGGCGTTGCAGAGGACGTCGGGGTTCGGCGTGCGGCCGGCCTGGTACTCGCGCAGGAACTCTGCAAACACGCGGTCCTTGTACTCGGCGGCAAAGTTCACGTGCTCGATCTCGATGCCCAGCACGTCGGCCACGCTGGCGGCGTCCAGGAAATCCTGGCGCGTCGAGCAGTATTCGCTGTCGTCGTCGTCTTCCCAGTTCTTCATGAAGATGCCGATGACCTCGAAGCCCTGCTGTTTGAGCAGGTGCGCGCTCACCGCCGAGTCCACGCCTCCGCTCAATCCCACCACCACGCGCTGTTTGCTTGCCATCGCGCGATTATCCCAGCGCGACCTTGTTACCGCTGCTTGCATGGTTCACAACCCTGCTTAAGGCTGGCTTCAAGTTGGCTCGCTCCAATGCCCTCACCCGCACTTTCCGCGGGGTTCATTGCACAGGAACCTTCCCATGAAATCTCTCGTTCTCTCCACGCTGATGATGGCTGTTGCCGGTGCGGCCATGGCATCCCCCACCTGCAGCGCACCCAAGGAAAGCTGGAAGCCGGAAGCGGCATTCAAGAAGGACCTGGAGGCCCAGGGCTACCAGATCAGGAACTTCAAAGTGACCAAGGGCAACTGCTACGAGATCTATGGCACCGACAAGGCCGGCAAGAAGGTCGAGATCTATTTCGATCCTGTCACCGGCAAGACCCTGGAACAGAAGTGAGCCAGGGCGGGGTCATCGAATCGCGGCGGGTGTGGGACCCGCTGGTGCGGGTCTTCCACTGGTCGCTGGTGGCCTGCGTGCTGCTCAATCTGTTTGTGGTGGACGACGACGAGGCACTGCACCAGTGGCTGGGCTACGCCGCCACCGCCTGGGTGGGGGTGCGCTTCCTCTGGGGCTTTGTCGGTCCGCCGTACGCACGCTTCGCCGACTTCTTTCCCACACCAGCGCGCCTGTCGAGGCATGTGCGCGGGTTGCTGCGGGGCGAGCCCGAGCATCACTGGGGGCACAACCCGCTCGGTGGCCTGATGGTGCTGGTCCTCATGGCCATGGTGCTGTCGCTGGGTCTCACGGGCTGGCTGCAGACCACCGACGCCTTCTGGGGTGTGGGTTGGGTGCAAGAGCTCCACGAAGGGCTGGCCGACTGGCTCGTTCCACTGATCGGACTGCACGCGGCGGCGGCGCTGGTGATGGGCCGCATCGAACGCACGCGCCTCATCAAGGCCATGGCCACCGGGACCAAGGAGCGCTACTGACCGGACCTGACATGCGTGGCACACTGCCTCCATGTCTGTCCGTGTCGATCCCGCCGAGGTGGAATTCACCGCCATCCGCGCCCAGGGCGCGGGTGGGCAGAACGTGAACAAGGTTTCCAACGCGGTGCACCTGCGCTTTGCCATCCACGGGTCTTCGCTGCCCGAGGCCGTGAGAGCACGCCTGCTGGCGCTGAGCGACCAGCGCATCACCACCGAGGGCGTGGTGGTGATCAAGGCGCAGACCAGCCGGAGCCTGGAGCAGAACAAGGCGGAGGCACTGGAGCGCTTGCAAGCGCTGGTGGACAGCGTGGCCACGTTGCCCAAGGCGCGCAAACCCACCCGGCCCACGTTCGGATCGAAGCAGCGCCGGCTGGAAGGCAAGGCCACGCGTTCACAGGTGAAGCAATTGCGCGGCAGCGTGCGCCATCTGGATTGATACCGCCGGCTTTGGCGCGCTTAAGGTTTTTTTAGGATTCCTTTAAGCGCTATTTAGCGGCGAATCCTCACCTGGATTCCTAGACTGCTCTTCATGGCAGGCAACGCATGGGGCGTTGTCGCCAACCATGAGACAGGCGGGTCCGACCCGCAAATGAAGGAATCTCATCATGCAGTCCCACGCCACCGAAATCGCCCACGTTGCCGCCGCCGCGCGCGCCGGACAGGGCCGCTTCAACATGTATGCGGACATTCACAAGGCGCTGCGCGCCTTCATGACCGACGCGTTGCTGACACTGGGCCGAACCGACCCTGACGATGCCGGTGAAATTGCGCGCACTGTGGCCCTTGTCGACGAGTTGCTGGTGTTGTGCGCCTCGCACGTGGCACACGAGAACAACTTCGTGCACCCGGCGCTCGAAGCCCGCTGCCCTGGCGTCTGCGCCGAGGTGGCCCAGGACCATGTTGGCCACCTGCACCACATTGCGCACTTGCGGGACGCCACCCAGGGCCTGCTCACCTGCCCTGCCGATGAGCGCGAGACCGCGTTGAGGACGCTGTACATGGCCCTGTCGCTGTTCGTTGCCGACAATTTCCAGCACATGCACGTCGAGGAGACCGTGCACAACAGCGCGCTCTGGAACGCCTACACGGACCTCGAGTTGCTGGCCCTGCACGAGGCGCTGGTGACCTCCATCGCACCCGCGGAAACGATGTTGGTGGCACGCTGGATGGTGCCCCATCTGAACGCGCAGGAACGGCTGTCCATGCTGGGCGGCATGCGCCAGGGCGCCCCCGCCGAAGCTTTCCAGGCGGTGCTGGGCACCGTGCGCCCACACCTGAGCGATCGGGACTGGGCGAAGCTCTCACGCGGGCTGGCCATTCCTGCGGTCCCCGGGCTGGCCACCGCCTGAGCAACGCTCTCAGGCGGCCCCGTCCTCCAGCGTGACCGGGGCCAGGGCTTCGAAACGAAAGCAGCCACGCCCGGTTTTCTGGATGCGAAGCTGGGGACATTGTTCGCCCAGGCGGCGTTGCAGCAGGAGCAGGCGCGCCTCCAGGTTGTCGGCCACATCGGGCAGGCGCAAGGCCGGGTCCAGGCGCAGTTCGCGGTTGGTGAACTCGCTGCGTCCAACCCGCTGGCGGTCCTGCAACAGTTTCCAAAGGATGGCGCCAGCCACGCCCTTGATGAGGTAGGTGTGGTTGACGAACACGCTGTGGTTGCTGCGGTAGTGGCGCACGCGCAAAGCCGGTCCCACCCTGCTCGGCACGGGCGCGGCATCCACCGGTTGCGGCGCCTGCATGGCGGGCGGGTCGGCGCTTTCCTGCATCAGGTTGATCGCAGCGGCGAGTTGCCCGGCGAGCGTGACCAGCAGGTCCTCGTCTTCGAAACCAAAGCGCATGTCCTGCGGGCTTTCCACAAACAGCACGCCCAGCAGCCGTCCGCCCGAAAGCAGGGGCACCGCGAGCTGGCTATGGGGCTCGCTCAGGCCTGGATAGGGAATGTCGGTGCCCGGCTGCGCCGCCGCGCCACCGGGCAGGCTCTCGCGCATGGCGCGGCTGTAGAGATAGGCGCTGGTCATGTGCATGATGCGCACCGGTGTGCGCTCCCTGGCGGCCACGCCGATGACGCCATCGCCCAGCGCGATTTCCGAACCCACGCCCGACCACGGGTAGCCGCGGCTGGCGACCGTGTAGAGCCGCTCGGTCGCAGGATCGAGAATGAGCAGCATCGCATGGTCGATGTCCAGGTCCTGGCCCAGCGTGGCCATGGTCGCGTCCAGCAGGTTTTCCAGCGAATCACAGTGGGCCAGCCGGGCGCTGCTGCGGCGCAGCAGCCCCAGCATGCCACGGCGGGCGAGCGGTTCTGGCAGCGGATCGCCGTCGACGCGCTCCACCTCGATCACCTCGTGGATGTCCGAGCCCAGCAGCCGGAACACACCGCTCATGCCGCTGTGGGAGGCAATGCTGGCGAGCTGCGCCTTCATGCTTTCGAACACCGCGCCGGTTTCTTCCGTGCGCAGATAGCGCAGATGCAGCCTGTAGAACCGCGCGGTCAACGGGTGCAACAACAGCACCGTGGAGCGCGGCTTGGCCATCAGGTTCTGACGCGTCTTGTTGAAGAACTGGAACGACAGCGCCACGTGGCGCTCGTCCACGAAGAACACCTGTGAGATATAGGCCACGTTGGGCGTCCCATCGGCCGAGCAAGTGGCCATGATGGCGGGGATGACGCCCTCCAGGCAGGGTCGCACCTCGGCAAGGTCCACCGTGTCCATCAAGACCTCGCCATGGGTTGGCCAGCGCGCGGGCCTGGCGTCTGGTCGAAGGCCTCTTCCGGGCTGAATTCCAGGGCCACCACATCATCGAGTCGGTGCGACAGCATGGCAGCCACCAGCGCAGGACCGATGCCGATCCGGCCCAGTTCCAGGGTCATCGAGGCCAGGTACCGCTGCAACACCGGTTCATCAACATTCCCCGCCTCGCGGATGCGCACGCCGCGCGCCTTCAGCTGCACCGTGCGGTGGGTGCTGGGCTCACTGAAGACCACGGCCAGGCGGTCGGTGGCCGCCACGTTGCGCAGCAGTTGAACCGACTGCGAGCGGTTCAGGTAGACCGTGATGCGTTGACCCGCACCGCTGACCTGGCTGCCGACGGCACGCATCACGCTGGGCACCAGATCCCGGTCGCTGGCGCTCACGATCACCGAAACGCCCCGGACCATCATGGCCAGGAAGTCGGCGTTCAATGGCGGGGGCGTGCTGGGTGGCGTCACGGTGAGTGATTCAAAGCGCCTGCGTTCACTTCATGGCTTCGCTGGGCGCGCGGCTGTGCTCGTTGTTCGTGTTCACGAGCAGTCGCAGCAGCTTCATGAATTCGCTGCGCTGTCGTTCGCTGAGCGGGCCCAGTATCTGGTCCTGCGCACGCAGCATGGCGGGAACTGCATTGGCGAGCAGCCGATGACCCGCGTCCGTCAGCACGAGCTGCCTGGAGCGCCGGTCCTCGGGGGATGTCTTGCGTTCCAGGCAGTCGCGGGCTTCCAGACGGTCGACCACCCCGCCGGTGGTGGACGTGTCCAGGGCGATGGTGCGCGCCAGCGTTCGCTGGTCGATGCCGGGATGGTTGGCGACAGTCTGCAGTGCTGCGTACTGCACGGGTGTGATGCCGATTTCACCCAGTTCCTGCAGGAAGATGCCCACCGAGATCTGATGCAGGCGCCGGATGTTGTGGCCGGGTTGGTCGTCGATATCGATGGCCGGGGTCTGGCTGCGTTTCATGGTGGAACGGTGGCGTGGCGGGTGACGAACGGAACTTGCCGGAATCCTAGCACCGCACCTACAATCAGTACACTGATCATTAGCATGCGGCTGATAAAGGAGACACGGATGAATTCGACTGCATCGGGACTGCCCGTGCTGGTGGCCGGCGGCGGCATCGGCGGTCTCGCCGCGGCACTGGCTCTAGTGCGCCAGGGTTTTCGCGTCAAAGTGCTGGAGCAGTCGCCCGAGATCGGCGAGATCGGCGCGGGCATGCAGCTCGGCCCGAACGCCTTCCATGCTTTTGACGCGCTCGGTGTGGGTGAGCAGGCCCGCAGGCGTGCCGTTTACACCGACTTCATGGTGATGCACGACGCACTGGACGAATACCAGGTGGGCCGCATTCCCACCGGCGAAGCCTTCCGTCAGCGTTTTGGCAACCCCTATGCGGTGATCCACCGGGCCGACGCGCACCTGTCGCTCCTGGAAGGCGTGCAGGCCAGCGACCATGTGGAGTTCCTCACCTCCACACGCGTGGTGCGCATCGAGCAGGACGGGCAGGGCGTGACCGTGCACGACCAGCACGGGAACGCCCACCGGGGTCTCGCGCTGATCGGTGCCGATGGTGTGAAGTCGGTGGTGCGCCATCGGTACGTGGGCGATGAAGCACGCGTGACCGGGCATGTGGTGTACCGCGCCGTGGTCGACAAGGCCGACTTCCCTGAAGACCTGCAATGGAACGCGGCGAGCATCTGGGTGGGTCCAAACTGCCACCTGGTCCACTACCCGCTGCGCGGCGGCGAGCAGTACAACGTGGTCGTGACCTTCCACAGCCGGCAGACTGAGGAATGGGGCGTGACCGAAGGCAGCAAGGAAGAAGTGCAGAGTTACTTCCAGGGTATCTGTCCCCGCGCACGCCAGCTCATCGACCTGCCGAAAAGCTGGAAGCGCTGGGCCACAGCCGACCGCGAGCCCATTGGGCAGTGGAGCTTTGGCCGCGTCACGCTGCTCGGCGATGCCGCGCACCCCACCACGCAGTACATGGCGCAGGGCGCCTGCATGGCGATCGAGGATGCGGTGACCCTCGGCGAAGCCTTGCGCGTCAACGGGAACCAGTTCGAAAAGGCCTTCGAACTCTACCAGCGCTCGCGCGTGGCGCGCACCGCGCGCATCGTGTTGAGCTCGCGCGAAATGGGCCGCATCTACCACGCCAGTGGCGTGGAAAGGCTGGTTCGCAACGACCTCTGGCGCGGACGCACGCCCGAGCGCTTTTACGACGCCATGGAATGGTTGTACGGCTGGAACGTCGAAACATGTCTCACCCCCGCGTCGACCTGAAGGTCGCCACCCCCTCAAGGGGGCAGCGCCAGCAGCCCGGCAAAGCCGGTTCTGCGGCGCTTTTCGAAAAGACCCCCCTCTCCGGAGACTCACCATGAACGACCTTGGACGACTCGAAGACCTGCCGGCCGACTACGTGGCCGAGCTGCGCGCGCTCAACCTGGTGCCGCTGTGGCCGAGCCTGCGCGGCGTGCTGCCGCCCACGGTCCCCACGCGCCAGACGCAGGCCACGCACTGGCCCTACAAGACCATAAAGCCCCTGCTGCTCAAAGCCGGTGAACTCACGCCCATCGAAAAGGCCGAGCGCCGCGTGCTGGTGCTGGCCAACCCGGGCCACACACTGGAGAAGATGCAGGCCAGCGCCGCCATGTACCTCGGCATGCAGTTGCTGATGCCCGGCGAGTGGGCACCCAGCCACCGGCACACGCCCAACGCGGTGCGCATGGTGGTGGAGGGCAAGGGCGCCTGGACCACGGTGGACGGCGAGAAGTGCCCCATGCAACGCGGCGATCTCATCCTGACGCCGACGGGCCTGTGGCACGAGCATGGCCACGACGGCACCGAACCCGTGATCTGGCTCGACGTGCTGGACCTGCCGCTGGCCTACTACCTGGAGGTCAGCTACCACCTGAACGGCTCCCGCCAGGACGTGAAGCCGGGCCACGGCGAGCGTGCCTACGCGCGCGGCGGCGTGGTGCCCACGCCCGTGTTCGGGCGCAGTGGCAGGCGCTACCCCATGTTGCGTTACCCGTGGGCCGATGCAAAGGCCTCGCTGGAGTCGCTGGCGACCGACCGACCCGACGTCGATGCCGTGCAGGTGACCTATGTGAACCCGGAGACCGGTGAGGACGTGGAGAACATCCTGGGGTTCCATGCGTTGATGCTGCGCCCGGGCCAGACACTGAGGCTTCCCGCGCGCTCCCCCGCCGTGGTGTTCCACGTGATCGAAGGTGGCGCGCGCGTGGCCACGGACGCAAAGACGTTCGATCTCGAGGAAGCCGACACCTGCTGCATTCCCGGCTACACCGGCACCGCGCTCACCAACGCATCGGCCACCTCGCCCGCCTTCCTCTTCATCGCCGACGAGTCACCCTTGCACCGCAAGCTCGGCGTCTACGAAGTGCGTCCCGACAACCAGCCCCACATGCCCTGACCGCCGATGACCACCTACCTGTTCCCACCCAGCCCCGTCGCTGCCCTGCCCGTCCGGGGCAAGGCCGACCTGTTCCCCGTTCATCGCCTGTTCTTCGTCGGCCGCAACTACCACGCGCACGCGGTGGAAATGGGCAAGCCGGTGGACAAATCGGTGGAGCGGCCGTTCTACTTCACCAAGGCGCCGCAGACCCTCACGCTCTCAGGCGCGACCACGCCGTACCCCAGCGAAACGGACAACTACCACTTCGAGATGGAACTGGTGCTGGCCATCGGCCAACCGGGTTTTCGCGTCAGGGCCGAGGACGCGCAAGACCTCATCTACGGCTATGCAGCGGGCCTGGACATGACCCGGCGCGACCTGCAGCTGGTGGCGCGCGACAAAGGCCGCCCCTGGGACCTGGGCAAAGACGTCGAACACAGCTCGGTGTGCAGCGAGATCGTGCACCTGCCGGGCGTGGTGATCGAGCGCGGCGCGATCGAACTTTCGGTCAACGGCGCGGTGAAGCAGCGCTCCGATGTGGACAAGCTGATCTGGAACATCCGCGAGATCGTTGCGGACCTCTCGCTTTTCTACCACCTGCAACCCGGCGACCTCATCTACACCGGCACGCCGGAGGGCGTGGGCGCCGTGCTGCCGGGCGACCGCATCACGGGCCGCGTGGAAGGTGTGGGCGAGGTCGCCCTGACCGTGGGCCCGAAGGCCTGACGTTCAGCCGCACGAGCCCAGGTGGCCGCACTGGGTGCAGTGGTCGCAGCCGTCCTTGCGGATGACGGCGTGCGCGCCGCACTCGCTGCACTTCCTGCCGGGCATCACTCCCGGCGTGGTCGCCTCCACCGCCGGCTCGGAAACAGACGCCGGCACCGCGGCTGACATCACGCCGGCCCGTTGCGCGATCAGGGTCTGCACGCCATAGGCGATCGCCGCGACCACCGAGTCGTGCCACATCGGCACGCGCGTGCCGTCGGCCTTCTCGTGCGTGCCCATGCGTACCGGACCGCGGTCCCACACCACCTTGCGCATGTCGCGCAGGGCACGCTCGAGGAAACCACCGCGCGCGGCCAGCGAGAGCAGGCGCATGCTGGACGTCACCCACTGCTGCGACTCGCCACTCTGTCCCACCGGCATGAAGAATTCGATCGCGCGTTCCACGGTGCCGGTGCCGTCGGCCGTCGGCACCGGCAGGAACGACACCACCAGGTAGAGCGTCTGATGGCCCTCCTGCGTCCAGTACTCGATCTTGTCGGCCACCGCCGGCAATGCACCCTTGGGCCGGCTCTCGATCACCGTGCGCATCGGGTCGACCGTGGAGTTCACGGCAGGTGCGGCCTCTGGCGTGGCGCCGGTGTCGAGCACCGAACCGAGGATCAGGTTGGGCCGGTAGGTGGCCAGGCCCTTGAGCTTCGCGCGCCACGCCTGCTGGTACAGGCCCTTGAAGTCGTCGTACGGGTAGTCGGCCGGCACGTTCACGGTCTTGGAGATCGCGGTGTCCACGAAGGGCTGCACCGCCTCCATCATGGCCAGGTGGTCCGACGCTGGCATCGACAGCGCGTTCACGAAATACTCAGGCAGCTGCGCCACATCGCCACCGAGCTCGCGGTACAGCCGCCACGCGTGGTCTTCCACCAGGTAGTCGGTGGTGCTGCCATCGGCCTCGCGCTTCTTGCGCCGGTAGGTCCACGAGAACGGCGGCTCGATGCCGTTGGACGCGTTGTCGGCAAACGCCAGGCTGACCGTGCCGGTGGGCGCAATCGACAGCAGGTGGCTGTTGCGGATGCCGTGCGCGCGGATGTCGTCCTGCAAGGCCGTCGGCAGGCGGCTGGCAAAGCTGCCTGGGGCCAGGTAGCCGTCGGCGTCGAATTTCGGAAACGCTCCTTTTTCCTTTGCCAGCGCCACCGACGCCGCATACGCCGCATCGCGCAGCCGTTCGGCGATCTTCGCTGCCATGGCGCGGCCCTCGGCGCGGTCGTAGCGAAGGCACAGCATGGCCAGCGCATTGCCCATGCCGGTGAAGCCCACGCCGATGCGCCGCTTCGCCGCCGATTCCTCGCGCTGCTGCGGCAGCGGCCAGAAGGTGACGTCCAGCACGTTGTCGAGCGCCCGCACCTGCACCGCCACGGCGGCCTCGAAAGCCTCGAAGTCGAAGGCCGGCAGACCGCCGAAGCCGAAGGGGTGGCGCACGAAGCGCGGGAGGATCACCGGGCCCAGGTCGCAGCAGCCGTAGGGTGGGAGTGGCTGCTCGCCGCAGTTGTGAACCACCAGCCCGTTGGCATCGAAGGCGTGCACGTCGTCCACCGTGACGTCGTAGACCGTCTCTTCGCCGTCCGCCAGCAACGCGTCCACGGTGGCGACGAAGCGCTCCCGATTGGGCATTCGCTTGTAGGAGGCCAGCAGCTGCTCCAGCTTGCTCGCCTTGTCGGAATCCTGGAAACCGATGCGCTCGGCGAACACGTGCAGGTTGTCACCGCTGATCACCAGCTCATGCTGGGCCTGCGTGGCGTAGCCTCGTGCGCCACCTCGTCCATCGGGCAGACTGCGCAGCGCCGCGGGCCGTCGTTCGCGGTACAGGCGGGACGCGATGCCCAGCCGCAGCAGCATGCGCTGCACCGTCCGGAGCAGACCTTCATCGCTTTGCGACAAGCGCACGCTCACACCTTTTTCCTGCGAACCCTGTGCGCTGCCATCCGCATCGAAGAGACCCCCCAGCAGGCCTTCTGTGAAGTCGGAGGACTGCCGCTCCATGGCGGGCGTGATCACTTTGTTGCGAGGGCCCATGCCCAGCGAAAACGCCAGGTCGCGCAACGCGGCGCTGGCCAGGCGAGCTTCTCCCCGGCCCGCCACAGGGCGCTGGAAGCCCCGAAAATCCGCTCGGTGCGAGAGAGTTGCTGCGGCCGCCTCAGCCGCCTTCACAATGCCGGCCGCGCCGGTGGTGGCGAATGCCACGGCGTCCCGTCCCACCACGCGCAACTCGGGTGCCCAGACCGACAGCACGGCCTTGTCAAGCTTGAGAGTGCCGTCGCCGATCAGCAGTCCCAGAAGGTACCCCTCAGCGCGCGTGCCCCCACCCGACCAGCCGCGCAGCGCGCGGTGGTCGTTGATCAGGATTTCATCGCCAGGAGCCAGACGCGCCGCCTCAGTCCAGTCCAGCTCTATACCGTAACGGGTCTTGCGGGCCACCCGGCGAACCCGGTGATCGCCTGTGAGGCGCAACTCGTGGCCCTCACGCGTGGTCAGACGCCATACGGGCTTGCGACCCGTGGCGAAGAATCCCGCGCTGCGCACCGCGTAGCTCTTGCCATCCACCACCGCGTGGAAGCGCCGCCCCAACAGATCACTCACGGTGCGAGGGCCTTCCTCCGTCAAGACCCAGGTGTCGGCCGTCACGCACGGATTCGTCGCCTCGATGGTCTCGCAGTAGCGCAGGTTGTTGTCCTGCTGGATGTGGTCGAGAAACAGGATGCCTGGCTCGGCGAAATCGTAGGTGGAGCGCATGACCGTGTCCCAGAGTCCTCGCGCGGACAGGCTGCGGTAGACCCACAGGCCGTCGGCCCGCTGATGTGCGCCCTCGGCCAGCAGCACCGGGCCAGGGCGCGCGCGGTGGACCAGGTCCCAGGGCTGGTCGTCGGCCAGCGCGCGCATGAAGGCATCGCTCACGCCCACCGACACATTGAAGTTGTTCCAGCGCCCCGGGGTGCGCTTGGCGGTGATGAATTCCAGCACATCGGGGTGGTCGATGCGCAGCACGCCCATCTGCGCACCCCGCCGGGCGCCGGCGCTCTCCACGGTGGCGCACGACTGGTCGAACACGTTGATGTAGCTGCACGGGCCGGAAGCCAGCGAGGCCATGCTCTTGACCTCCGCGCCGCGAGGCCGGATGCGC
Organism: Hydrogenophaga sp.; assembly: GCF_051858985.1. Lineage (GTDB taxonomy): Bacteria > Pseudomonadota > Gammaproteobacteria > Burkholderiales > Burkholderiaceae_C > Hydrogenophaga. The sequence goes on from NZ_JBHYGM010000004.1 coordinate 163,411, forward strand.
GAGAAGTCGTAACCCACTCCGCCGCCGCGGCGCATGGTTTCGGCGGCTTCGCACAGGGCTTCGTAGATGGCGGGAAAACCACCGTCGTCCACGCCCTGGATGCAGTCCCCCACGGGTTGCACGAAGCAGTTGATCAGCGTGGCCTGGATCGAGGTGCCTGCCGCGCTCATGATGCGGCCCGCGCCAATGGCGCCCGCACGCAGGTTGTCGAAGAAACGCTGCTCCCACTGCGCGCGCACCGACTCGTCTTCCACCGAGGCGTAGGCGCGCGCAACACGGCGGTAGATGTCGTCTTCGCTGGTCTCTGCGTCCTTGAGGTACTTCTCTTTCAACACGTCCAACGTGATGGGCTGCTGGCCGATGGCGGTCCGGGCGGATTTCAGGGCGTCTCGTTTCATGGCTGGCTTTCTCGCGGCGGCGTTCGGTACCTATGGTGCACCTTTCCGGGAAGCCCGCAAAGCCCCGGGCTATGCTTGGGCCGTCGCATTCCCTTCGCATCCATGCCCACGCAGCCACCCCCTCAGGACCCGCCGACGAACGGCTCCTCCCTGCACCGTTCGCGCACGGTGCGCGTTCTGCTCTGGGCTGCGGGCAGCGTGTCGCTGGCGCTCGGGCTCATCGGTGTGGTGGTGCCCGGCCTGCCCACCACGCCTTTCATCCTGCTGGCAGCGGCCTGCTACGCCAAGGCATCACCGCGCCTGCACGGCTGGCTGGTCAACCACCGCTGGATGGGGCCGATGATTCGTGACTGGGAAACGCACCGCAGCCTGACCCGGCGCACCAAGACCGTGGCGCAGGTCAGCATGGTGTTGATGGTGGGCCTGTCAGCCTGGGGGTTCCGGAACCAGCCGGTGGTGCTGGGGGTGCTGCTGCTTGCCGCCGTGATCGGCGTCGTGGTCGTTGCGCGCATCCCCACGCGGGGGGCCAATCAATCCTGAGCTCTGCGCGCGAGGACTTCGAACGCCGGCAGGGTCTTGCCCTCCAGCACTTCCAGGAACGCGCCACCGCCGGTGGAGATGTAACCCACGTCCTTCTCGATGCCGTACTTCGCGATGGCGGCCAGCGTGTCGCCGCCCCCGGCAATGCTGAAAGCGCTGCTCTTTGCGATGGCCTCGGCGATGGCTCTGGTGCCGCCTTCAAAGGCAGCGAACTCGAACACGCCCACCGGGCCGTTCCAGACGATGGTGCCGGCCTTCATCAGTTGCTCGGCCAGCTTCTTCGCCGTCTCGGGGCCGATGTCGAGGATCAGGTCGTCGTCGGCCACCTCGGTGGCCTGCTTCACGGTGGCCGGTGCATCGGCCGCGAAAGCCTTGGCGGTCACGACATCCGTCGGAATCGGCACGTCGGCGCCGCGCGCCTTCATGGCCTCGATCACCGCTTTCGCTTCGGCGACCAGGTCGGCCTCGGCCAGGCTCTTGCCGATCTTCAGGCCGGCGGCCAGCATGAAGGTGTTGGCGATGCCGCCGCCCACGATGAGCTGGTCGACGTTCGCCGCCAGGCTCTTGAGGATGGTCAGCTTGGTGCTGACCTTGCTGCCGGCCACGATGGCCACCAGGGGCCTCTTCGGCGCAGCCAGTGCCTTGCCGATGGCATCCATCTCGGCGGCCAGCAACGGGCCGGCGCAGGCAATGGGCGCGGTCTCGGCGATGCCGTAGGTGGTGCCCTCGGCGCGGTGTGCGGTGCCAAAGGCGTCGTGCACGAAGATGTCGCACAGGGCGCCGAGCTTCTTGGCCAGATCAGGGCTGTTCTTCTTTTCGCCCACGTTGACGCGGCAGTTCTCCAGCAGCACCACCTCGCCGGGCGCGACCGAGAAGTCGCCATCCAGCCAGTCGGCCACCAAGCGAACGGGTCGGCCCATGAGTTCACCCATGCGCGCGGCCACGGGGGCGAGCGAGTCCTCGGGCTTGAACGCGCCTTCGGTGGGGCGGCCCAGGTGGCTCGTCACCATCACGGCGGCGCCGGCCTCCAGCGCCATGCGGATCGCCGGGATGCTGGCGCGGATGCGGGTGTCTTCGGTGATGTGGCCTGCATCGTCCTGCGGCACGTTGAGGTCGGCGCGGATGAACACGCGCTGGCCCTTGACGCGGCCTTGGGTGCAGAGGTCGGAGAAGCGGATGAATTGCATGGTGGTCGGGGCGCTGGTGCGGCTGAGGGGAAAGCCGCATTGTAGAAAGGGCCACACGCACCCGGCGCGGTCAAGGCGTCCTGCAGGGCAGCAGCGCGTCCAGCGCCGGTTCGTGGGCCTTCGTCTGCACGTCCATCAAGCCCAGCACGGTGTGAAAGAAGTGGTCGTGCGAGATTGGCTGATCCGACCTGGAGCGCACGCAATCCATCGACACGCCGTCGCGCGCCTGCAGGCCCGGCGAGAACCACGACACCATGGGCACCCGCGTCTGCTGGGTGGGCGCGATGGCGTAGGGCACGCCGTGCAGGTAGAGCCCGTTCTCGCTCAGCGACTCACCGTGGTCGGACACATAGATCAGCCCCGTGTCGTTCACACCCTGTTCCGAGCGGGTCTTGAGCCACGTCAGGGCAAGGTCCAGGAAATGGTCGGTGTAGGCGATGGTGTTGTCGTAGGCGTTCACCAGTTGCTCGCGCGGGCAGTCGGACAGGGTGTTGCTCCGGCACTCGGGCTGAAAGGGCTTTCGGTCGGGCGGTGTTCGCTTGAAATAGGCGGGGCCGTGGCTGCCCATCTGGTGCATCACCACCACCACGCCGCGGGCGCTGCGCACCGGGTCGAGCGCAGCCAGACGATCGTCCAGGCCCTGCAGCATGGCCGGGTCCAGGCACTCGCCTCCATCGCACAGGCCGTGCACCGGGTTGTCCGCAGGGCTCGCGTGGGGAACCCGGTTGCACACCCCCTTGCAACCGGCCTGGTTGTCGATCCAGAGCACGGCGAGTCCGGCGCGTTGCAACACGTCCAGCAGGTTCTCGTGCTCGGGCGTGCGGTCGCCTCCCTGCGCGCGCGTGAGCGGGGAGAAGAGACAGGGCACGGAGACCAGCGTGTTGGTCCCGCACGAGCTCGCCTGGCTGAAGTTCACCAGGCCCTCTTCGGCCCGCCAGCGCGCCAGCGCCGGTGTGGTGGCCCGCTCGTAGCCATTGAGCCCGAAATTCTGCGCACGCGCCGTCTCGCCCACCACCAGCAGCAGCAGGGGAGGCCGCGCCTGGTGGACGTAGCTGGCGCCCAGCTTCGCGTCTTCACCCACCGGCTTGAGCGCGGTCACCTGCCTCGGCAACTGGTCACTGGCCAGCCGCGCACCGGCGTACACCGTGTTGAGCGGGTTGACCATGTAGCGCAGGTCCTTGTGGTTGCGCATGAGCGAGGCCAGGTCCTGGTAGCAGAGCAAGGCCATGGCCACCGAGAGCGCCACGCCGGTGGCCACGCCCAGCAGATTGCGCCCGGTCTGCGGCAGCCAGCCGCGAAAGGCCAATGGCCGGCGCCAGATCCACCACAGCGCCGGCCCGGCCACCAGCAGCACGGCGGCGAGCAGTTGCACCGACCACAGATCGCGCACCTCGCGCACGTCGGTGTGGACCACGTTGGCGAACATGGTGGGATCGATCACCGCGCCGTACTGCCACATGAAGTGGCTGCTGAACGCACTCACCAGCACGAGCGCGGAAGCCACCACGCGGAACACGCGCGGCCACGCCACCAGCGACAGCAGGGCGGCCAGGGCCCCCACGAGCACGAGGCCCAGGCCCGCGAGCAATGGCAGGCGGTGGGCATTCGAAACCGTCAGCAGTTCGACGTGTTGCCACAGGGGCACGTTGCCCACCACCGCGATCCACACGGCCAGCGACCAGACCCGCACGACGGGGCGTGGCACGCGCTCCGGGAACACCGAATCGCTTCGTGGCCAGGGAATGGGAAATCGAACAAGAGGGAAGGCCGACATCGACAGCTCGCGGGCGTACCAGCACATGCTGGCGACCGGAGCATCGGTGGCCCGGGTTAAATCAGCCTTATGTGATCGGCCAGCGCAGGCTGAACCGCGTGGTCATGGGCAGATCACCACCGTCTCGCTCGAGCGTGGCACCGAGCTCCTCGGCGATCCGCACAACCAGTCGCAGCCCGAGGCCCAGTCCCATCGGGCCATCGGCGTGCGGCCGGGCGCGTGCACCCGAGCGCTGGCCGTCATCGCTGACGGAAACCCCCAGCGCCTCGGCAGTGCGCCAGACACGGATCGCCACCTGCGTGCCGGCTGGCGTGTGGCGCAACGCGTTCTCGATCAGGTTGCGAAGCGCCAGTTCGAGCAGCAAGGGCTGTGTGGTCACCGTCACGGGCTGCTCCGGTTGATCGAGCGAGAGTTCGTGACCACTCTGAAAAGCGGCCGGCGCATGCGATGCGATCAGGCTGGAGGCCGCGGCACCCAGGTCCACCGCCTGCCAGGCGGGTCCCTCGCCCTGCGGTCCCCCGCGCTGGGCGCGAGCCAGGTCCAGCAACTGCGCCAGGATCTGGCCGGCGCGCAGCGCAGCGGCTTCAAGTTGCGCCAGCCGCTCGGGCGACGGATCGTGCTGGGCAGCGCCCGCTTGCAGGGTCAGCGCGGCCAGTGGCGTGCGCAACTCGTGGGCCACATCGGACGCGAACGCGCGCTCACGCCGGGCGCGGGCCTGCAGGGAATCGACCAGCGAGTTGATGGCCGTGACGGTGCTGGAGAACTCGCGGAAACGGTGCGTGGTGTCCAGCTGTTGCCCGGCCATGCGATCGAGGGCCGCCACGTCGCTGGAGAGCCGGTCCAGCGGGCGCAGGCCACGCCTCAGGGCCCACCAGAGGAGCAGCGCCACCAGCGGCAGGATGAGCAATGCCGGGCGCGCGAGCTTGAGCGCCATGTCGCGAGCGAGATCGAGCCGCTGGTCCATGTTCATCAGCACCGCCACGCGCGCACCACCCTGCTCGGCCACGTAGACACGCCAGCGCGCGCGGCCATTCGCGGTGTTCTGCTCCCGTTGCAGGAAACCGGCGGCGGGCGGTTGCTCCAGCCCCAGCGCGGAGGCCAGTCGGTGGGTGTCTGTGACGACCTGCCGATCGGCCCAGCGGATCACGGCCACATCCTGCACATAAGCGAGCGGCCGGTCCTCGCCGATGGGCGTGGGAGACGCCTGCGTCGGCCCGTTCACGGTGGCCAGCCAGAGGCGCGCCACCGCCACCAGTTGACCGTCGGTCACTTCCTCGGCCTCGTGATGACCGGTGTACCAGGCCACCAGCAGCAAGGTCGTCCACACGACCAGCAGCGCACCGACCACCCAGCTCCAGAGGTAGCGCCACAACGAGGGCTGCCGAGTGGTGGTTGCGGGGAAACCCGCCATCAGGCACCACCGTCGTGTCGCGGCACGAAGTAGCCCACGCCGCGCACGGTCCTGATCAGCTGCTCGCCCAGTTTGCGTCGCAGGTGGTGGACGTGGACTTCGATGGCATTGCTCTCCAGCGCCTCGCCAAATCCGTACAGCGACGACTCCAGGCGCGACTTGGACAGCACCTGCGGACGCGCCTGAAGCAGGGCGAGCAGCAGGGCAAACTCCTTGCCGCCCAGCGACACCGGCTGACCTGCGCGCAGCACGGTGTGCGTTGCTGGGTCGACCACCAGTTCGCCGTGTTCGATCACCGGGTTGCTGCGGCCTCCCGCGCGCCGCAGCATGGCGCGCAGGCGGGCCAGCAGCTCGTTGGCATCGAAGGGCTTGACGATGTAGTCGTCCGCGCCGCTGTCCAGTCCGCCGATGCGGTCGCTGACACCATCGCGCGCGGTCATGATGAGCACGGGCAGGTCGTTGCGAGGCAAGCTCTCACGGCCCGCCACCGGCGCCGCCTGCCGTCGCACGCGCGCCAGCAGGTCGATGCCGTCGCCATCGGGCAAGCCCAGGTCCAGCACCATCACGTCGAAAGGCTCGACGCACAGCGCCAGCCAGGCGGCTTCCAGCGTGGTGCACAGGTCCACCGCGTAGCCAGCCTGGCGCATCGATGCCTGCAGGCCGCCGGCAATGCCGGGGTCGTCTTCCACCACGAGTGCGCGCATCGGGCTCCAGCTGGGTCGTTGAATCGGGGTCGCCATCGATTATGAGCGGCCGCCTTAAGGGACACTTAACCCGTCGACGGCATTCTGCGGCCGATGCAAAGAACTGCCCAACGTCCACCACCGCCGGGTCGGCTGGCCCTGTGGTGGACCATCACGGCCGTGCTCACCGGCCTCTGGGAGACCAGCGGTCTGGACACCGTGGTGCTCCAGTCCATCGGCACCTCCACCGGGTTCCCGCTGCAACACGCCTGGTGGCTGGAACGCGTGCTGCACGAGGGCGTGCGGCAGGTCGCCACCCTGGTGTTTGCCGCCCTCTGGGTCTGGGCGCTGTGGCCCGCGACGTCATCCCTGCGCCGGCGGGAGCGGTGGGTGGTGGCGTTGCTGGTGTCGCTGTCGTTGCTGGCGGTGAACCTGGTCAAGAACGCCAGCCTGACCAGTTGTCCGTGGGACTGGCGGCTGTTCGGCGGCGTGGCCGAGCCCGTGGCCCACTGGCGATGGGGCGTTGCCGATGGCGGCCCCGGGCGCTGTTTTCCCGGCGGTCATGCCTCCAGCGCGTTCGGCTTCATCGCCCTGTGCCTGCCCTGGCTCGCGCCACCTTCGGGCGCGCCACGCCAGCCGGCTCCGGGCTATCGGTGGCTGGCCGGCGTGGTGGTGGCCGGCCTGCTGGCGGGCGCGGTGCAGACGTTGCGCGGCGCGCATCCGCCGAGCCACACCCTGTGGACGCTGCTGATCTGCAGCGCCGTTTCGCTGGCGGGATGGCGGCTGCTGCGGCCCTGGCTCACCAGCCCAGGCCGAGTCGCAACGGCAGGTACACGAGCATCCCCGTGACGATGGTGCCGAGCACGCCGCGCTTCCAGAAGAACCAGGCCATGCCCGCGGCCGCCGCGAAGAGTCGCGCGTCGCGCCAGGTGGCGATCAGCTCACCCTGCGTCATCACGATCTCGGGTATCACCACGGCCGCCAGCGCGGCGATGGGGGCGTACTGCAGGCCGCGCTGAGCCCAGTGCGGCAACGTCCAGGGCTTGCTGGAGATGAAGAAGAAGCCGCGCGTGATCACCGTGATGCAACCGAGCAGCACGATGGTGACCAGCGTCGTGAGGTCGACGTCAAGCATGGCGCGCCCCTGCGCCGGGTTCTTGCGGCCTCAGTTTCTCCAGCACCAGGCAGATCGCCACCGCGCTCGCGATGGCGACCAGGATGTTGAGCTTGAGCGGCAACGCCCAGGCTGCGACCGCCGCCGCGCCCGCCACGCCGGCCGACACCACGCGCAGCTTGGACGACGCCAGCGAACACAGCACGCCCAGCAACGCCAGGATGCCGGCAAATCCCAGACCCCAGGCGAGCGGAATGGCATTGGCCAGCGCAATGCCGAGCAGGCTCATCGACATCCAGGCCACGTAGTTCACAGCGCAGTTGCCCATGAGGTAGGCCTGCTGCTTCGCGAGTTCTTCCGGCGTGGCGCCCACGTGCGGAAAGCGGCGCGCAAAAAACACGTAGCTCAGGTCGCCGGTGACGTAACCCGTGACCAGGCGCTGCCAGCGCGGCAGGTGCATGAGATAGGGCCGCAGGTGGGCGGAGAACACCACGAAGCGCAGGTTCACACAGAAGGCCGCGGCCAGGATCACCCACATGGGCGCACCCGCGGTGATCATGGGCACGGCGGCGAGCTGGGCGCTGCCCGCGTAGACGATCAGTGTCATGAGCACCGCCTCCAGCACCGACAGGCCCGACTGCACCATGGCCACGCCGGTCATCAGGGCCCAGGCGCCAATGCCCATGGCCACGCTGGTCTGGTCACGCACGCCCTCCCAGAACTCCTCATGGGCGCGGTGTTCACGCAGGTAGAACATCAGCCACCCGCCTTCGAGGACGTGGCCGCATCGAACACCTGCCCGGCGCGCAGGCCGAACCCGCGCAGGAACTCAGACGCCGGCAGCCGCTTGCCGCCAGCGCGCTGGAGTTCGGTCAGCACCAGCACGCCGTCACCGGCCTGCACCCCGATGCCGTCGTCGCCCACCGCCAGCACCGTGCCCGGCGCTTCATGTCCGGTGCCGCTCGCCGTGTGCGCCGCCCACACCTTCACCGAATCCCCGCCCAGCGAGGCGTGCGCGCCCGGAAACGGGTTGAAGGCGCGCACGCGCCGCGCCAGCAACGCGGCCGGCAAGGTCCAGTCCAGCGAAGCCTCGGCCTTCTCGATCTTGTGCGCGTAGGTGACGCCTTCGGCCGCTTGCGGCTCGGCATGCAATCCGCCGCAGGCAGCGATTTCCAGCGCCTCGACGATGAGCCGCGCGCCGAGTGTTGCCAGCCGGTCGTGCAGGCTGCCAGTGGTGTCGTCCTCGCGGATGGGCAGGGTTTCACGCAGCAGCATGTCGCCCGTGTCCAGGCCCGCGTCCATCTGCATGATGGTCACGCCGGTCTGAACGTCGCCGGCTTCGATGGCACGGTGGATGGGCGCCGCACCCCGCCATCGCGGCAGCAGCGAAGCGTGGATGTTGAGGCAGCCCAGGCCGCGCCCGCGCTGGCGCATCTCGTCCAGCACCCACTGCGGCAGGATCAGGCCGTAGGCGGCCACGACCATCGCGTCGGCTCCCGCGGCCTCGATCGCTTCGCGTGCAGCGGCTGCATCCTGCGGGAACTTGCCGTCCAGCCGCAGGCTGCGCGGCTGCGCGAGCGCGAGGCCATGCTCCAGCGCCAGCTGCTTCACGGGCGAGGCCTGCAGTTTCATGCCGCGCCCGGCGGGACGGTCGGGCTGTGTGAGCACCAGCGGCACCTGGAAACCCGCCGCCAGCAGACGCTCCAAGGCGGCGCGCGCGAATTCCGGCGTGCCGGCAAAAACCAGTTTCATGCAATGCCTGAGAAAGGGAGGTGGACGCGCTTCACATGCGATCGGGGGGATCGTCGCGCGTGGCCTCATCGGTGAACATCAGCTTTCGCACGACGCCCTCGGGGTCGATGTGCAGGTGCGCCTGGTGGGGTGAATTCGCCTCCAGGAAACGGTAGGTCCAGACATCGCCGCGAAAGCTGGCCACGCGCTCGATGAGCGCGGGGCGCCCCAGGTTCTGCAGCACATCCGCGCGGCTCCAGCGGTCCAGGGCGATGTTTCGCTGCAGCCAGTTGATGTCCATCACCTGCTCGACTCGGCGCAGTCGCCCGCTGGCGTCCAGGTCCAGGTTGTAGACCTGCTGCCCTCCGGGCTGGCGGGAATACTGCAGGCGCCGGCCATCGGGCAACGGGTACTCGGCGGTCGGGGTGCCCAGGCGCTCCTCGATCTGCGCGCGCGGTGTACCCGGATCGATGCGCTCCGGAATGCCCATGCAGCCGGTCAGCGCCCACACGACGAGTCCTGAAAGTGCCCCCCGCACGGTGCGGCGGATCGTCGTCGTGTGGAAAGTGTTCATGCGCGCAGTGCCTCTCGTTGTGCCTTGACCATCTTCGATTTGATGCGCCCCTGCTTCAGGGGCGACAGGTACTCCACAAAGACCTTGCCCAGCAGATGGTCCATCTCGTGCTGGATGCACACGGCCAGCATGCCCTGCGCCTCGATGACGCGTTCCACGCCCTCGGCGTCAAGCGCACGCACCCGCACGGCGGTGGAACGCTCCACGCCGTCGTAGATGCCCGGTACGGAAAGGCAGCCCTCCTCGCCCTTGCGCTTCTCGGGGCTGGCCCATTCGATCACCGGGTTGATCAGCACCAGGGGTTGGTCGCGCGACTCACTCACGTCGATCACGATCAGGCGCTCGTGCACGTCCACCTGGGTGGCTGCCAGGCCGATGCCGTTGGCGTCGTACATGGTGTCGAACATGCGCCCGATCAGCGTGCGCAGGCGATCGTCGACCGCGGCCACGGGCCTGGCCACGGTGTGCAGGCGAGGATCGGGGTAGCGAAGGATCGTCAGAAGCGAGGGCGGGTTCATGAATTCGAGCGAAATGGACCGGGGGGTAATGGAGGCTTCCACTGTAGCCGGGCGACGGCTGGCGGCCAGCCGGGGACGAGCGGAAAACGATGTCGCTATTTTCGCCAATTTTGCGACGGAGCGTGAAATGCCACCGCCATTTACATTGCCTAATCAATGGCTTGGGCGCAAAATCAAATGCGAATTGTCAAGACACGAGCACCGTCGGCGAGCGCTTGCCAGCCCCACATGGAGGGTGGCAATCCGACCACCGGAGGTTGCCGCCCAGGGGCCACCACATGCCATCGAACACCCGCCTGTCCGCCAACTTCCGTCCCACGCGCACGCTGCGCCCCTTGGCCTGCGCCACGGCCGCAGTGCTCGGCTTGCTGGCGGTGAGCAGCGCCTCCGCCCAGAATTTCCCCATCACCCCTGGCCAGCGCGCCACGGCCGACCAGGTAGCCCAGGCCGGTGTGCCGCTGTCCGAGCTGGCGCCCAACGCGCCCGACAGCTACACCATCAAGCGCGGCGACACCCTCTGGGCCATTTCCGGCATCTTCCTCAAGACACCGTGGCGCTGGCCCGAGTTGTGGGGCATGAACCGCCAGGACATCCAGAACCCGCACCGCATCTACCCGGGCCAGGTGCTCTACCTGGACAAGTCGGGTGGCCGTGCGCGCCTCCTGACGTCCCGCCCCAACGGCAGCGGCGACCTGGAAACGGTGCGCGTGACGCCGCGCACCCGTTTTGAGAGCCTGGGCGAATCGGCCATCCCGCCGGTCTCGCTGCAAGCCATCGAGTCGTTCCTCACCGAACCCATGATCGTCGACGAGGCCACCTTCTCGCGCGCGCCGCGCATCGTGGCCACGCAGGAGAACCGCGTGCTGCTCAGCCGCGGTGACCGCGCCTATGCGCGCGCCCTCTATGGCGACAGCCCGCAAGGCGAACCCCTGGCCGTGGTCGACGGCAAGTCGATCGACTACCGCGTGTTCCGCAACGCCACGCCGCTGAAGGATCCCACCACGGGCGAGGTGCTGGGCTACGAGGCCCAGTACGTGGGCAAGGCCCAGCTCGTCTCTGGCGAAACCCGGCGCGAGACCACGGCCAGCAACGGCACGGTGGCCAGCGAGCTCGTCCCCGCCGCCATCGACATCGTCGCGGCCAAGGAAGAGATGCGCGTGGGCGACCGCATGCTGCCCGAACCCGAGCGCGAACTCAGCAACTACGTGCCACGCGCGCCGGAGACCGCGCAGAACGGCCAGGTGGTATCCGTGTACGGCAACGCCGTGAACTACGCGGCGCAGAACCAGGTGGTGACCATCAACCGGGGCCGAGCCCACGGTGTGGAGCGCGGCCATGTGCTGGCGCTTCAGCGTGAGGCCAACAGCCTGACCGACACCACCGACCAGGCCCGTCCGCAGATTCGCCTGCCCGGTGAGCGCAACGGCCTGATGATGGTGTTCCGCACCTTCGACAAGGTGTCCTACGCGCTGGTGCTGCAGATCAGCACCGGTGTGAAGGTGGGCGACCGCTTCAGCAATCCCTGAGGGCGCCGATGCCGAGGGAGGAACTGGCCGCCTGGCTGCGGCTCATGCTCACGCCAGGCGTGGGCACCGAATCTGCAAGAAAGCTGCTCGCCGCCTTTGGCCTGCCGCAAGACATCTTCGAGCACGATCCCGCTGCCTGGCAATCGGTGGTGGGCACGCGTGCGGCGCGCGCGCTGACCGCGCTCCCCGACAAGCTCGACGCCGAGGTGGATCGGCTCCAGGCCTGGCTGGCCGAAGACGCCCACCGCCATGTGCTCACCCTCGGTGACTTGCACTACCCGACCGAGCTCCTGCAGATGGTTGACCCGCCGCTGATGCTTTACGTGCAGGGCGATGTGCAGGCACTGCACCACCCACGCCGGCTGGCCATGGTGGGCAGCCGCAATCCCACGCCGCAGGGCGAAGCCAACGCGCGGCAGTTTGCCCACGCGCTCGGCGAAGCGGGTGTGTGCGTGGTCTCGGGTCTGGCGCTGGGGGTGGACGGCGCGGCGCACGAGGGTGCGTTGCAGGCCGGCGCACCCACCATCGCGGTGGTCGGAACCGGGTTGGACCGGGTCTACCCCAAGCGACACCTGTCGCTGGCCCACCGCATCGGCGCACAAGGCGCGATCGTGAGCGAGTACCCCCTCGGCACGCCGCCGCTGGCCGCCCATTTCCCGCAGCGCAACCGCATCATCGCCGGCCTGTCGCAAGGCACGCTGGTGGTGGAGGCCGCCGTGCAGTCGGGCTCACTCATCACCGCGCGCCTGGCCCTGGAGCAAGGGCGTGAGGTGTTCGCCATTCCGGGTTCGATCCATTCGCCCCAGGCGCGCGGCTGCCATGCGCTGATCCGCCAGGGGGCCAAGCTCGTGGAATCGGCTCAGGACATCCTGGAAGACCTGCACCTGGTGCCCGCGCGCCCCGCGGAGCTGACGCTGGACCTGGACACCGACGCCGAAGGGGAAGACTCCCTGCTGGCCGCCATGGGCTTCGATCCGGTGAGCCTGGACGCACTGCAAGCCCGCACAGGGCTGGACACCGCCCGCCTTCAGGCGCGGCTGCTGGAACTGGAACTGCAAGGGGACGTGAGCCGCTTGCCCGGCGGATTGCTTCAGCGCCTCGGCCGAGGCTGAAGCGACCTCAGTTCAAGAGGCGTTCCGGATTCGCGTCGAGCTTGGCCAGCGCATCGCGCGTGGCGCGCACGGTCAGTGCTTCTTCCTCGCTCGGCACCAGCAGGCCCGCCTGCAGGTAGGCCGCCACGCGGTTGGACTGCACCAGGAAACAGCGCCCTCCGTTGGTGACGAACAGGTACAGCTGGCCGCGCTCGCTGCGCCAGGCCAGTTGCACACTGTTGAGCTTGCCGTTGTGGTCGAGGCCGAACCAGGATCCGATCTGCAACTCCACGGCCCAGGCGCGCATGGCTTCGTTGGGCTGGCTGCCGCCCTGGTTGATCACCTCGATGTTGCCGGCATCCACGCCGGTGATCATCTCGATGCTCTCGCTGTCGAGTTCGAGGTCGCCGACGCCATTGGCCGGCAGGTAGTCTTCAAGGTTGGCCAGCCGTTCGGAGAGGTTGTCCAGGCTCTCCTGCGAAATCGCCTCGGTGCGCGACATGAAGGCATCGGCCAGCGTGTCGCTCACCGACTTGATGTGCTGGTCCTGCATGCCGGCCGGAAAACCGAGCAGGCTCATGCCCTGGCGCAGGCGTTGCAGCAGGCCTGGCAGTTGCTGGATGACGCGTGCACGGTCGTTGCGGTTGGGCTTGGCGCTGGCCGCCCACAGCAGATCGGAGGCGACCTGCTTGAGCGCCGCGGTTTCTTCGTGGCGCAAGCCGTACTTCACGCTGGCCACGGCCAGCACGTCGACCCACACCTTGAACAGGAAGTCACGCACTTCGTCGCGCACCGGCACCTCGTCGAGCAACTTGCGCAGCTCGATGGTGTATTGCACCGACAGGGTTTCCTTCTGCTCCACCTGCTGCGCCACGCTGACGAAGCGGCTGGCCGTTCCCTGCTCACTGAGGTAGGTGGAGAGGAATTTCTGGAACTCGTCGAACACGAGCTGGAACACGCGGCGTCCGGTCTCGGGGTATTGCTCGATCACCTGCACCACACGCTTGATCTCGGATTCGAGTGCGGCCGAGCTGACATTGGACTCGAAACCCATGACGCACGAGCCCATGCGGTCGATCAGGCGGCGGGCCGGGTGCTGCAATGCGCTGAAGAACTCGGGCTCGGCCAGCGCGACCCGCAGCACCGGGATCTGCAGGCGCGCAAACCACACCCGCACGCTCGGGGGAATGCGCTCTTCGGCCAGGATGCTCTGGAACATCAGCGCCACCACCTCGATGGTCGCCTTCTCGGTGGGCGTGCTCGCGGCCTGCTTGAGCTCGACCGTTCGCTGCCGCAGCACCGTAGCGGCTTTCTCCACGTGGGTAGCGTCTACATACACGGGCGCGGGGCCCGAGGCTCCCGTGATGTACAGGCCCGCATTGGCGCTGCTGGAAGCCACCATGGAACGCTGCATGGCCTGCTGCAGGCCAGGCGATGGCGGCAAGACCTGCGTGGCCTCGAAGTCGCCACCGACGCGGTCCATGAGCATGCGCTTGAGCCGGCCCACCACGCCCTGAGCACGCATGCGCGCACGGGCCAGTGGCGAAGTGCCGGTCATCATGCGGGTTTCTTCGTGCACGCCCATGCCGGACGAATGGGGGCCACTGCGGCCGGCGCCCGCGCCGAAGTCGCTGCCCGAAGCCTGGCCGTTGGCAGATGGGCGGGCGCCTTGCGCCGACGGTCCCTGGCCGGCGGGCCGCATGCCCGGTGGCAGGTCGCGCCGGGGCGCTGCACTCGCCGGGCCTTCCGATCGGGTGCCCGGCATGCGCTTGACCAGCGCCTGCAGGTCGATTTCCTTCATCACACCGCTGGCAACCAAAAACTCATTGGCCGCCTTGTAGGCCTCGTGCAACTTGCTGGCCAGGATGGGCGACATGGCGTCGTGCACCAGCGTCCAGGCCTCGCGCGTCATGTGCGCGTCGAGCCATTGGTCGACCAGAATGCGGGCGATCACGTCGGGGAGCAACACGTCTCCCCGCGGCAGTTCCTGGCGGCCCTCCAGGTGCTGCACGCGCAACCGAAGTTCGTTCAGTTCACTCGACGACTTGTCGAGCACCTGCATGGCCAGCCGGGAGGCGAGGATCTGGTCGTCGATGGCGCCCTCGGCCACGAGTTCGAGCTGCCCCGAGACGCTGACCGGGTTGCCGGAGTTCGAGAAACGGGGCAGCAGCGTGCGCTGCAGCGACTTGCGGCTCTGGTTGAGCCAGGTGGTCTGGTTTTTCTGGAAGGTGGTCCAGGCGTCTCGCCGGGCCTGGATTTCACGCGCCGGACCCGCCTGGTCCAGCACCGACGTCAGGCGCGTGTCGCAGGCCTTGACGATTTCGGGAAGGGCACGCCCCACATGAACCACGAAGAGTTCACGTGCCTGTTTGGCCAGGGAAGAAACGTGCTGATCGGGTGGCGACACAATGTGTTCAGTATGACACGAATGGCTCCGTCAACACCCGGCCCACGGGCCGCTCCGGACCCGGGGAGGCCCGATCTTGGCGCTTAAACGACAGCTCCGGAGTTTGGATCGCCGGGGTCGCCGTCGTTCTTGGTACCGGAGGACTTGATCAGGTCTTCGCGCTTGATGCCCAGCCACATGGCGACCGCCGCACCCACGAACACCGAGGAATAGATGCCGAAACAGATGCCGATCGTGAGCGCCAGCGAGAAGTAAAAGAGCGTGGGGCCACCGAAGATCAGCATGGACAGCACCATGGCCTGGGTGGAACCGTGGGTGATGATGGTGCGACTGATGGTGGAGGTGATGGCGTGGTCGATGACCTGGTGGGGTGTCATCTTGCGCTGCCGGCGGAACGTCTCGCGAATGCGGTCGAAGATCACCACGGACTCGTTGACCGAGTAGCCCAGCACGGCCAGAACCGCAGCCAGCACGGCAAGCGAGAATTCCCACTGGAAGAAGGCGAAGAAGCCCAGGATGATGATCACGTCGTGCAGGTTGGCAATGATGGCCGACACCGCGTACTTCCATTCGAACCGGAAGGCCAGGTAGATCATGATGCCCACGATCACCAGGCCCAGCGCCTTGAGTCCATTGGCCACCAGCTCCTGCCCAACCTGTGGCCCCACGAACTCGGTGCGCCGCAGTTCCACGGCCGGGTTCTGTGCCTTGAGCGCCGCCAGCACCGTCTCGCTCTGCTGACCCGAACTCTGGCCCTGCATGGCAGGAAGGCGCAGCAGCACATCGCGCGACGTGCCGAAGTTCTGCACCGGAACCTCCTGGTAACCCAGTCCCTCGATGACCTTGCGCACCGATTCAAGATCGGCCGGCTGCTCGTAAGCGACCTCCATCACCGTGCCGCCCGTGAACTCCACTGACAGGTGCAGTCCGCGCGTGGTGAGAAAGAAGACCGCGGCGATGAATGTGATGAACGAGATCGCGTTGAGCACGAGGGCGTGCTTCATGAACGGGATGTCGCGGCGAATGCGGAAGAATTCCATGGTATGCGTCCTTGCTCAATCGCCCTTGACGGCGGGGGTCTGACCATCCGGCCGCCAGACAGTGCCGATGGAGACGGTCTTGAGCTTCTTCTGGCGGCCGTACCAGAAATTGACCACACCACGCGAGAAGAACACCGAGGAAAACATGCTGGTGACAATGCCCAGGCAATGCACCACGGCAAAACCCCGAACGGGACCCGAACCGAAGATCAGCAGCGCGACGCCGGCGATCAGCGAGGTGACGTTCGAGTCCAGGATGGTGGACCACGCATTGTCGTAGCCGGCGTTGATCGCCATTTGCGGCGAAGCACCGCGACGCAACTCTTCCCGTACGCGCTCGTTGATCAGCACGTTGGAATCGATCGCCATGCCCAGCGCCAGCGCCATGGCGGCGATACCGGGCAGCGTGAGTGTGGCCTGCAACATGGACAGCAGCGACACCAGCAGCAGCACATTGAACCCCAGCGCGAGACTGGAGAAAGCGCCGAACAGCGCGTAGTAGATGCACATGAACACCACGATGGCGATGAAGCCCCACAGCACACTGTTGAAGCCCTTTGCGATGTTCTCCGCGCCCAAGCTGGGGCCGATCGTGCGTTCTTCGACGATCTCCATGGGCGCCGCGAGCGAGCCAGCCCGAAGCAGCAACGCGGTGTCGGTCGCCTCGACGCTGGTCATGGCACCCGAGATCTGCACGCGTCCGCCACCGATTTCGCCGCGGATCACCGGTGCCGTCACCACCTCGCCGCGACCCTTCTCGAACAGGATGATGGCCATGCGCTTGCCGACGTTGTCGCGCGTGATGTCGCGGAACACGCGTGTGCCTTTGGCGTCCAGCGTGAGGTGCACGGCCGCTTCCTGGGTCTGGCTGTCGAAGCCGGCCTGAGCGTCCGTGAGGTTCTCGCCGGTCAGCAGGACCTCGCGCTTGACGATGACGGCGCGACCATTGCGCTCGGGATAACGTTCGGAGCCGAAAGGTACCGCCCCGGTCCCGCGTTCAGCAGCAAGTCCGTCGGTGCTCTCATCCACCAGCCGCAGTTCCAGCGTCGCGGTGCGGCCGAGAATGTCCTTCGCTTTCGCCGTGTCCTGCACACCCGGGAGTTGAACCACGATGCGGTCGATGCCCTGCTGCTGGATCACCGGCTCGGCCACGCCCAGTTCGTTGATGCGGTTGTGCAGGGTGGTGATGTTCTGCTTGAGTGCCTGCTCCTGGACGCGTCGGGCGGCTTCGGGAGCGATCGTGGCCAGCAAGCGGAAATCCGACGTTTCGGTGGTTTGCAGGTCGGCAAACTGGGTGCGCACCAGGTCGCGCGCTGTGGCCAGGGTCTGGGCATCACCAGCCCGCAGTTCGATCGTCTCGCCATTGCGTCCAATGCCGCCGTGGCGCACACCCCTCTCGCGCAGCAAGGTGCGCAGGTCGGCGGTCAGCACATCGGCGCGGCGCTGCAGGGCCGCGGCCATGTCCACCTGAAGCATGAAGTGCACGCCGCCGCGCAAATCAAGGCCGAGGTACATGGGCGAAGCACCGAGCGACGCCAGCCAGGCCGGCGTGCGCGGCAGCAGGTTGAGCGCCACGACATGTCCGGCGTCGGCAGGATCGGGGTTGAAGGCCTTGTCCAGCGCATCACGCGCCTTGAGCTGGGTGTCGGTGTCCTCGAAACGCACCTTGACCGAACTGGCGTCGAGCTGCACCAGCGAAGGCTGAATGCCCTGGGCTGCCAGCGTCTGCTCCACCCGCGTGATCGTGCCCGTGTCGATGCGCACCGTGGAGCGGCCCGCCGACACCTGCACGGCGGGTGATTCGCCAAACAGGTTGGGCAACGCGTAGATGGCGCTGACCACCAGAACGATCAGGATGATCGCGTACTTCCAGATCGGGTATCGGTTCATGAGCAGCGGGCCAAGGTGGCGTGAAAGGTATCCATCCAGAAACGCGGCGGAACCGGCTCCGCCGGGCCGCTCGCGTTGCCCCCTTGAGGGGGGAACGGGCCAGCCAATGCCGGCCCGTGCAGGGGTGCTTATTTGATCGTGCCTTTGGGCAGCACCTGGACCACGGCGGTGCGCTGCATCTGGACTTCCATCCCGTCGGCAAGTTCCACACCGACGTAAATTTCACCGATCTTGGACACCTTGCCGAGGAAACCACCGGCGGTGACGACCTCGTCGCCCTTGGCCAGCGCCTCGACCAGGGCCTTGTGCTCCTTCTGGCGCTTGAGCTGGGGGCGGATCATCACGAAATACAGCACCACGAACATCAGCACCAGCGGCAGCATGCCCAGCAGGGTCGATTGGGTGTCGCCACCGGCAGCGGCTTGGGCGTAGGCAGAGGAAATGAACACGGGAGGTCTCCAACAGATTCAGGGTCACGACAATGCCAATCGCCCGGGGCGCCTGAAAGGCGCGGCCGGGCGGCCTGCACTCAACCGGCCATTGTATGCGGCGGTTCGCGTGGCCTTCAAGCAGCGCGGGCCATGGCCGGGGATGTGCCGGCCTGCTGCCATTGGGCCAGCAGCGCGTCGCGCCGGCCTCGTGCGGCGACCAGGTTGCGTTCCTTGACGTGGCCGAAGCCCTTGATCTGCTCGGGCAGGCGCGCCAGATCCACGGCCACCGCGTGGTTGAACTCATTCAGGTTGCCGAGCAAGGCTTCCACGTCGGCCCGGTATTCGGCGATGAGTGCGCGCTCGGTGCGGCGTTCCTCGGTGCGACCAAAGATATCGAGCGCCGTTCCGCGCAGGCCCTTGAAGCGGGCCAGCACCCGGAACACCGTGAACATGAAAGGGCCAAAGGGACGCTTGATCAGCTCGCCCCGCGCGTTCTTCTTTGCAATCAGCGGGGGCGCCAGGTGCACCTTGAGCTTGAAGTCGCCTTCGAACTGGCTGGCCAGGCGGGCGTGGAAGCTGGGGTCGCTGTGCAGTCGGGCCACTTCGTACTCATCCTTGTAGGCCATGAGCTTGAAAAGGTTGCGCACCACGGCCTCGCTCAGTGTGGACTTGCCCAGGGCTGCCTCGGCGGTGCGCACCCGGGCCACGAAATGTTCGTATTCACCCGCGTAGGCCCGGCTCTGGTAACCGGTGAGGAACTCCACCCGACGTGCGATCAGGTCGTCCAACGATTCGCGCTTCTTGAACTGGATCACCTGCTCGCCCGCACCGGTCTTCTGCCAGAGCGACTGCACCGCCTTGAGGTCGTGCGCGGCGCGGCGGCCCCACTCGAAGGCGACCTTGTTCTTGTCCACTTGCACGGCATTGAGTTCCATGGCGCGCATGAGCGCGGCAAGACCCAGCGGCACCCAGCCGCGCTGCCAAGCGTAGCCCAGCATCATGGGGTTGGTGTAGAGGCTGTCGCCCATGAGGCGCGTGGCGGCCGTCTCTGCATCGAAGACGCCAACGGCTTCCACGCCCAGGTTGCCCACGAGCGCGTCCACGCAAGCTTGCGCCGGGTTCTGCCAGTCGGCGTTGCGCACGAATGCCGCGGTGGGCGTGGCGTTGGCGTTCAGCGCCACGTGCGAGCGTCCCGCGCGCAGGCGCTGCCAGGTTTCCTTGTGGGCACTCACGATGGGGTCGCAGCCCAGCACGAGGTCGGCTGAGGCAGAGGCCACGCGCGTGGTGCGGATGTCGTCCTGGTGCGCGCCGATGATCACGTGGCTCCAGGTGGCGCCGCCCTTTTGCGCCAGGCCGGCCGCGTCCTGCGTGACGATGCCCTTGCCTTCCAGGTGCGCGGCCACGCCGAGCAACTGGCCGATGGTGATGACACCCGTGCCACCGACGCCGGCGACGATCACGCCCCACGGCTCGGTGCCCAGCACCGGCAGGGACGGATGGGGGAGGGCACCACCGGTCCATTCCACCTTGGCGCTCTTCTTGTCCTGCTTGCGCAACTGGCCACCTTCCACCGTGACGAAGCTCGGGCAGAAGCCCTTGACGCACGAGAAATCCTTGTTGCAGGTGCTCTGGTTGATGGTGCGCTTGCGGCCGAATTCGGTCTCCAGCGGCTCGACCGAGAGGCAGTTCGACTGCACGCCGCAATCGCCACAACCCTCGCACACCAGTTCGTTGATGACGACGCGCTTTTCCGGATCGACCATGGTGCCGCGCTTGCGGCGGCGACGCTTTTCGGTGGCGCAGGTCTGGTCGTAAATGATGACCGTGGTGCCCTTGATTTCGCGGAACTCGCGCTGCACGGCGTCCAGCGTGTCGCGGTGCTGGATGGCGATGCCCGAAGGCAGGCCGGTGACGCTGTCGTACTTCTCGGGCTCGTCGGTGACGATGGTGATCTTCACCGCGCCTTCGGCACGCATGCTCTGCGCGATCTGCACCACGCTGTGGCCCTCGGGGCGCTCCCCGACCTGCTGGCCACCGGTCATGGCCACGGCGTCGTTGTAGAGGATCTTGTAAGTGATGTTCACATCGGCCGCAATGCTCTGGCGCACCGCCAGCAGGCCGCTGTGGAAATAGGTGCCGTCGCCCAGGTTGGCGAACATGTGCTGGTCCTTGCTGAACGGTTGCTGGCCGACCCATGGCACGCCCTCGCCGCCCATCTGGGTGAAGCCCACGGTGGCGCGGTCCATCCAGATCGTCATGAAGTGGCAACCGATGCCAGCCATGGCGCGCGAACCTTCGGGCACCACGGTGCTGGTGTTGTGCGGGCAGCCCGAACAGAACCAGGGCTGGCGCTCGGCACCGGCCACGCCCTGCGTGAGCAGCGTCTGCAGCGACTGTTCCTGCGCGTTGAGGATCGCAAGCTGGGAATCGATGCGCGCCATCACGTCCTCGGGCACGCCACCCATCTTCTTCAGGCGCTTGGCAATGGCACGCGAAATGATCGCGGGCGACAGATCCGCATTGGCGCGCAGCAACGTGCGCGCGCTCGGGTTCGGCATGGACCACTCGCCGCCGCTGAAGTCGCCTTCGACTTCCTCGAACTTGCCCAGCACATTGGGCCGCACGTCAGGGCGCCAGTTGTAGAGCTCTTCTTTGAGCTGGTATTCGATGACCTGGCGTTTTTCCTCCACCACCAGGATCTCGCGCAGGCCGGTGGCGAACTCGCGCGTGGTCTGCGCTTCCAGCGGCCAGACCACCGCCACCTTGTGCAGGCGCAGACCGATGCGGCGGCAGGTGTCGTCGTCCAGCCCGAGATCGAGCAGGGCCTGGCGCGTGTCGTTGTAGGCCTTGCCGCTGGCGATCACGCCAAACCGGTCGTTCGGGCCGGCGATCACGTTGTGGTTGAGCTTGTTGGCACGGATGTAGGCCAGGGCGGCGTACCACTTGTAGTCGAACAGGCGCGCTTCCTGGTCCAGTGCGTGGTCGGGCCAGCGGATGTGCAGGCCGCCCGGAGGCATCTCGAACTCGGGAATCACGATGTTCACGCGATCGGGATCGATGAGGGCGGTGGCGCTGGACTCGACGATCTCCTGGATCGTCTTCATGCCGGACCAGACGCCGCTGAAGCGACTCATGGCGATGGCGTGCAGGCCCAGGTCCAGGATGTCCTGCACGGAGGTGGGGAAGAACACCGGCAGGCCGCAGGCCTTGAAGATGTGGTCGCTCTGGTGCGCGGCGGTGGAACTCTTGGCCACGTGGTCGTCACCGGCGACGGCGATCACGCCGCCCCAGGCGGTGGTGCCGGCCATGTTGGCGTGCTTGAACACGTCGGAACAGCGGTCGACCCCCGGGCCTTTGCCGTACCAGATGCCAAAGACGCCGTCGAACTTGTTGGTGCCGGGCGGCGCAAAGCCCAGTTGCTGGGTGCCCCAGAGCGCGGTGGCCGCCAGCTCTTCGTTCACGCCGGGCTGGAACACGATGTTCTGCGCTTTCAGGAAGGGCGCGGCTTTCTGCAGGGCCTGGTCGTAACCGCCGAGCGGCGAGCCCCGGTATCCGCTGATGAAGCCCGCGGTGTTCTTGCCCTGCAGGGCGTCTCGCTGGCGCTGCAGCATGGGCAGCTTGACCAGCGCCTGCACGCCACTCATGAAAGCGCGCCCGGTGTCCAGTGCGTACTTGTCGTCGAGCGTGACGGTTTCCAGTGCGCGGCGGATGTGTTCGGGCAGGGGGGCGTTCATGGGTTTTGTCTCCGGGTTGGACGGTTCGCTTCGTGGGCGCGTCGTTTCAGGTCGTGGGAAGGGGCGGGCATCGGGTAGATGTCCGCCCCCAGTGTGGCGCACAGTGTATGCCCGGGTGGCTGACAGGTGTTTGCGTTTGATGCTCGATTTCCCCGACGTCCAGAAAGAATCTTTCTAGAATTGCGCCACCATGGAAACACTCGACAAGTTTGACATCGCCATCCTGCAAGAACTGCAAACCGATGGCCGCCTGACCAACGCCGAACTGGCGCAGCGCGTGGGCCTGTCCGCGGCGCCTTGCTGGCGCCGGGTGCGCGCGCTGGAGGAGGCGGGATTCATCCGGGGCTATCGGGCGGAAATCGACCGCGAGAAGATCGGCCTGGGCGTGCTGGCCTTCGTGCGGCTGGACGCCGACCGGAACAGCGGCGACGTCACCCGCACCATGGAGAACGCGATCCGGGGCATTCCCGAGGTGGTGTCGTGCCACTACATCAGCGGTTCCGGCACCTTCGAACTGCAGGTGGTCAGTCGGGACCTGAACCACTTCAGCCAGTTCGCGCGCGAAGTGCTGCTCAACCTCCCCAATGTGAAGGACCTGCACACCAGCTTTTCCCTCGGAGAAGTGAAGTCCGGTAGCGCCTTGCCGCTGTCGCATTTGTTAGCCAGAAGTACGAGCACGGCAAAAACGCCGTGAACTTGAGCACTTTTGTGCACCGCTCATCCCCGTCTTTTAACCGTTGACTGACAAAGTCGCTGTAAGTGCTTGAAAAGTGTGAGATTTTTCCATCAGTGAACCTTGCGGGGGTGGGTATCTTTCCGTAACATCCGCTCCGTCATCCACCGTGGAACGGGTACCGGAAAGTGCTCAGCCCACTCTCCGCTGCACTTATTGAAGGAAACGTCGTGAAATCTTCTTCCCTGATGCTCAAGTCCGCCCTGGCTCTGGCCATGGCCACCCCGTTCCTGGCTTCTGCCGAATCGCAACTCGTGGTGGGCGGCACCGGCGGCGCCACCGCGCGCCTGGACTTCCGGGTGATCGTGCCCCGCGTGCTGTTCCTGGGCGTGGGCACCGGCTCCACCGGCCTGGCCAACAACACCACCATCGACACGGTGACCTTCGACTACACCTCCAACCCCGCTGCCGTCGGTGGCGGCGCTGCCGCTGTCGCTGGCACCATCACCGGCAACGTGGTTCCGGTTCGCGTGATGGGCAACAACGGCCAGATCGTGCTGACCGCTGCCACCACCGGCGCCCTGACCAATGCGACCGCCGACACCATTCCCTGGACGCAGATCAGCGCGGTCAGCAGCCTGGCCGCGTTGCCCAGCCCGGCCATTCCCCTGACCGGCACGGGCGCCGGCAGCAACGTGACAATCTCTTCGGGCACCCGCGTCACCGACCGCTCGGCCAACTGGACCTTCAGCTACGCCAACGCCGCCGTGGTGGCCCCGGGTACCTACGGCACCACCAACGGCCGCGTGACCTACACCGCTTCGATGCCCTGATGTCCGAGCGCGTGGCCCGCCACGTGGCGCGGGCCTGTCTTGCTTCGCTGCTGTTGCTGGAGGTGGCTGCAGCCCATGCGTGGTCGCTGTCGATCACCTCGGGCA
The DNA here is from genome assembly GCF_051858985.1 of Hydrogenophaga sp. Classification (GTDB taxonomy): domain Bacteria; phylum Pseudomonadota; class Gammaproteobacteria; order Burkholderiales; family Burkholderiaceae_C; genus Hydrogenophaga. Next base: position 187,071 of record NZ_JBHYGM010000004.1, read on the forward strand.
GCCGCCGCCTTTTTCTTCATGTGGGCGACGGCGCGTTGAGTGGCTCGAGTGGCACCCTGAACGGGACCGCCGGCACGAGCGGCGCCATCAACCTGGTGCAGGTCTCGGTGCCGGTGGCGCAGCTCGGCAACGGCACGCCGCAGGCCATGACGACAAACAGCACGCAGTCGTTCAGTCTGTACGGCGACGGCAACAACACCTGCCCGACGCCGGCCAGTGCGATCATGGTGGGCGCCGGGTACCGTCGCAACAGCGGCGCCACCAGCGCCACCCTCAGCGTGAGCTCGGTGGGCGGCCTCACCAACGCCAACGGCGACAGCATCCCGTTCAACGAAATCAGCTGGACGGTTTCCGCGCCCGGCAGCGGTGTGCCCAACGTGATTCCCGCCGGCACGTTCAACGGCGCCACGCAGACCCTGGCCACCGTGCCCGGCAACACCTACCTCGAGAACTGCCACGCCTTCACCTTCGCCAACAGCGCGGTGCGCGCGGCCGGCACCTACAACGGGCGCGTGACCTACACGCTGAGCAGCCCATGAAGAAGGGTCAGCTTCTTGCCCTGGCACTGGCACTGGGCGGAGCATTGCTCAGCCCCGCACTCTGGGCGAATCCGCACCGGCTCGACGATTCGCTGAGCTACACCGTGCCGCCCAATGTGCAGATGCAATGGCTGCCCATCCGTTCGGGGCAGGCCTACGCCGGCGGCATGGAAGCCTGGGTGCGCGTGAACATCCGCATCGACACCCGCAGCTGGGTCGGCCGCACGGGTCGGATCTACATGGTGCTGCCGCGCGACCAGGCGTCCGATGTCGAGGCGACCTGGTCTTCACAGGGGCGCCTGCAACCCGGGCGCCTGGTGTCGGGCGAGCGCGCGCTGGTGTTTGCAGGCGCAATTCCCGGTGCCACACTGGAGGACCAGCTGCAGGTGCGGCTGCGCTCGAACGCCGACTGGCAGTCGAACTCGCGGCGCCTGAACTTCCATTTCGAACTGGATGTGGACTGAATGCCCATGCTGATCCGTGTCCTTTGCAGTCTGATCGCCCTCGCGCCGCTGGGCGCGCTTGCCCAGGGCTTCGCTGCCTATATCACCCCGCCCCGGTTCGAGGTGCAGGTCGATGCCGGCCAGACCCTGCGCCAGGTGCTGGAGATCCAGCACGTGGGGATACAAAAGGGCAACTACCGCGTCTACACGAACGACTGGTCTTTCCTGCCCGACAGCTCGGTCGCCTTCAGCGACACGCTGGCGCCCGACAGTTGCCGCCCCTGGGTGGCCGTGGAGCGGCGCGAGGTCACCGTGGAGCCCGGTGCGCGCTACCGCTACCGCTTCGAGATCACGCCGCCGCCCGGCACGCCCGCGCGTGAATGCCGTTTCGCGATCATGGTCGAAGGCCTGGAGCCGGCGCGCGTGCAGGGCGACCTGAACTTCCCCGTCGGGGGCCGCATCGGCGTGATCGTCTACGCCACCGTGGGCGACGCCCAGCCCCGGCTGGACCTTGCACGCACGCGCGTGGTGAAGGTCGACGGCAAGAACACGGCCGTGATCGACGTGCGCAACACCGGCAACGCCCACGGGCGCCTGGAAGGTTTCGTCAACGGCACCGACGCCAGTGGCGCACGCCTGGAAATGGCGCCCGCCGATCTGCCCATCCTGCCGGGCGAAACCCGGAGCATCGGCCTGATGCCGGTGGTCGAAGACGGCAAGCAGGCGCCCGAAGTGCGCTTTCCGCTCACGGTCAAGGGCAACCTGGAATGGGGCAAGAACCGCCTGCCACTGGACGCGAGCTTCGCCCCATGACGGGAGCGGCGGCCCGCTCTGCCCACTGCCTGCTGGCCATACTGGGTCTCTCCGCTCCCATCACGGGTTGGACACAAGCCCCGGCGCCACCCGCCAGCGGCTACGTGGACCGCGTGATCGAGAACCTGCCACCCGAGCCGGCGGAGGCAGACGATGCCGCTGACTACAACCGCGATGGCTGGCCGCGCTTCCTGCGGCTCGAGACCCGGCTGGGCACGCAGCCTTTCGACGTGACGAACCGCGCGCGCATCGGCTACGGCATCTACGGCCTGCTGGAGACGCCCAACCACGGCACCTTGTCGATCGACGGCACCTACGCACCCAGCGACAGCGTCGGCGCCGTCACCCTGCGCCAGCGCGCCATGCCGCTGGCCGGCGGCTGGCTGGGCAACCACGAGCTTGGCGTGATCAATCCGCCAGCACCCGCCATCACCCGCCTGCCCACCCGCATCTTCGTGCCCTCGTCCATCGTGCAGGGCATCAGCGGCGAATGGGAGAACCCGGGCAAAGGGCTGCAGTTGCAGGCCAGCACGGGCGAGTCCGGCCGGCTCGACTTCCTGCCGGCGAGCGGCTTTCGCAAGATTCCCGGCCAGCGCACCACTTTCGGCGGCCAGTGGCGCATCAACGCCAACAACCCGTCACCGCTGGCAAACCAGGGCTGGACGGTGGCCATGCAACACGAGGACGCGCGCGGCGTGTCCAACCTGGACGTGCCCACGCAGGCGAGCGACCTGATCGACGCCAACTCCACGCTGTTCGCGCTGCGCAACGAAGGCGCAGAACACCGCATCCAGGGTCAGTTCGTTCACACGCAGGCCAGCAACGTGCCCGGCGATCGCCAGGGATTCTGGATCGATGGCGAATGGGACGATGGTCCGCGCAAGCATGGGCTGGGCGCCTACCGGCTTGAGCCCGACCTGAGCTGGGCGCAGCAACCGCTGGCCAACGACATCGTGGGCGCCTACGCGCGCTCGAGCTGGCGCACGCGCCAGTGGTCGGCCGAGGGCTCGGTCGACTGGCTCGATTCGGTGAGCGGTCGCAATGCCAGCGGCTACTTCGCCACCGGCTCGGCGCGCTGGCGGCTCAACCGCGACCACACCGTGGGCGCGGGCGCCACCGTGCGGCAGTTCAATGGCAACGCCTGGAGCACCTACGGCGACTGGCGCTTCCAGAACGGCTGGGGCACGAGCGGCCTGCGCCTTGAACTCACGCAGGGCGACACCGACTACGACTCGAGCCGCCTCACCTGGGATCAGGACTGGCTGGTGCCACAGGGCTGGTCGTTCGCCACCAGCCTCGGGCTGGGCCGCAACGGCGCCCTGTTCGACCAGCCCGCCGAATCGCTGTGGAGCGCGGCCATGAGCCTGGCCATGCCACTCTCGGGCCGGGCGGGGCTGCGCGGCAACCTCACCACCGAGCGCGGCAGTTCCGGCCAGTCGCGCCACAGCATGAACCTGGGCGCCGACTGGCGCTTCGACCGGCACTGGAGCGTGGAGGCCAACTACAACCGCTCCACCGGTCGCAACCGCTTCGTCACCTCACTGGACCCGCTTGCCCCCTTCACGCCGGTGGTGGTGCCGCTTTCAGACCGCTCGTTCTACGCCGTGCTGCGCTATGAGCTCGAAGCCGGCACCCGCAGCGCGCCGCTCGGCGGGCGGCCCACGGACGGCGGCGGACGCATCGAAGGCACGGTGTATTTCGACGCCAACCGCAGCGGCACGCAGGAAGCCAGCGAGACCGGCGTGCCCAACGTCACCGTCTACCTGGACAACCGCTACGCCGTGCGCACCGACCCGCAGGGACGGTTCGAATTCCCGTTCGTGGCCAGCGGGCCGCGCACGCTCAGCGTGCGCAACGAAACGCTGCCACTGCCCTGGGCCGTGGTGGACCAGGGCCAGGTCAAGGTGGACGTGCGCATCCGCGAGAGCGTGGGCCTGACGATTCCGGTGCAGCGCAGCGAGTGACGCCGTGCGCTGCTCATCGTCCGGACGGGGTGCTTCCCTGTGTCGACGCTGCGCACTGGAATTCCACTTCCGGGTAGATGCCTGGCGCCACCTCGGCGCCGGAGAGGTTCGCCTCGCAACGGTAGGCCAGCGTGCTGCGCCCGGACGGCACGTCCAGGTACCTCACCAACGGGCCTTCGGTCAACGACTCGAACATGAAGGCATAGCCCTGCGCATCCTGGTAGATGCGTTCCTCCGCGCCATCGAGACGGCTCCGGACATGCGACACCTTCAAGGCTTGCGGCCCTGTGCCATCGGCAGAGGGCTTCACGAACCGCACGCGGTGCCATCCGCCGCTGCGCACCCGGACCTCATGGATGTTGCCGGCAAACAGATAGGACGGCATGGCCAGCCGGCCCGCATCCTCCACCGGTCCCGGTGCCACCTTGACGTCGGGCGAATGACCAACCTGCGCCGGTATCAGCAAGCTCGAATTGGCTGGCACGGCCAGGGTGCGCAGCCCGAGCGTGACCATCTGGTCATCGGCGGAGTCGTTCACCACCTTGAGGGCTGCCATGGTGGTGGGCGCCAGGGCGAGCTGGCCGAGTTCCGGCCGGTACCGCGTGAACGCCAGTCGTCCATGGGACAGGCCGTAGCTGGCGGTGGCCGATGCGCTGACGAACCCCGAACCGAGCCCTCCGTGGCTGGCCGACAGCTGCGTTCCCACAGGCCCGGCCCGGCCGGTGAACTGGTGGTGGAACGAAGGCGGCGTCGAACCTGCGCCGGCGTGGCCGGAGACCGACTGCGAGATCGACGCCGGGGCGTCCCACACGTCGTCGATGCGGTGCGAATAACCCGCAGCCAGGTCGGCGCGACCATCGCGCTGCACGCTCAGCGAGGTGTTGACCAGCGTGGCGCCCGTCCCCAGCGTGAAGGTCAGGAAAGCAAACACGGCCCGGTCGCCCGTGGGATGCATCTGGCGGTAGCCCAGTTGCAGGTTCGTGCGGGTGGAACCCAGGTGCACGGGTATGGACGTGCGCAGCAGCAGTTGACGGCTGGCGAACGCGCCACTGCGCGAGTCGTTCAGGCTCAGGTGCAACGGAAAATCCACCAGGCTCATTGACAGCGAACTGCGCGTCTGCGAACGGCTGGCATAGCACAGCGTGCGGTCGAGCAGACACGGGCTGCTGGTGTCGGCCACGCCCTGCCACGACGGCGCCCGGTAGCGGGTGTGGCTGATGCCGGTGTGCAGCAGGTTCAACAGCCGCGCCGATGCAAAACCGCTGAAAGCGGCCTCCCCGCGCTGGCCCACGTGCACACTCGCGCCCCACCGCCCCGTCCGAGGCAGCAGGCCGAAGCCCAGGCGCGCCGCCCCTCCCGAACTCCACTGCGCAGCGACCTGGCCGTTGAACGCCTGCAGGGGCACGGAGTGTGACATCGTCAGCAGCAGGCTGGACGGGCGACGTCCGATCGCTCCGCCCGGCTCTGCAACCGTCTGGCCCAGTTCCCATCGCCACGAGGCCGGCTGTTCGCCATTCGACCCGCTGCCGAAGACGCTGGCCTGGAATTCCTGTAGCTCCCCCGTCATGCTCTCGGTGCGGACATCGACGAAGTTGCCAGGCTGCCCCGGCAGCGCAATCACCTGCTCGCCCAGGCCGTGCAGGGCCGAATACAGCTGCACGCCGTTGGAGAGGATGGTGACGCGGGCTGGCGCCAGCAACGTGATGCGCACCTGCGCGCTCTCACCCGGCTGGAGCATGCGGCCGTCGGATCGCAGGGCCACGCCCAGCAGGCGCGGACGAACGAAGAACTGCGTGGCGCTGGCCTCGCCGCCGATGCCGCCGGCCCGGAACAGGCCGGCATGCGCCGCCAGCCCGCTGTCCAGGCGCGTGCCCACCATCAAGAGGTTGGGCGAAATCCCGTTGGCCTGGCCGGTGTTGCTCGCCAGGAGGTCGTACTCCAGGTAATGCTCGCGCGAGGACACCATCCCCTGGGTGGACAGGCCCAGCCGCACGCCCGAGGCTCCCTTGCCCTGCAATGCCCAACTGGCCGACGCGTAGGCGCTGCCCAGCAGCGCCAGTTCACCATCTCGCGCGTCGGGTGGCCGCGCCTGATCCGAGCCCAGCGCCACCTGCCCCTGCTCGTCGGCCGCCAGCGAGAAAGGCATGCAGTCCGACGAGCGCTGCAACGGAAGGCACGTGCTCTGGCCAAGGATGAATTCCGCCTGGTCGACCCAGGCGCGCGCGCCCCGTGGATGCACCCCGAGCTGGACCAGCAGGGCGGTGAGCGGCTTGCTGGACGACCGGGAAACCACCACCGTGTCCCCCGCCTGGACCGTGCGACCCGCCTGGCTGCGAACCACCACCACCATGCCCGGTTGCGCCTGGCCCCGAAAATGAATCGGCTGCTCGACCGAACGAACCTCCAGCGCGTCAAAGCCGGGTGGCGCCTTGCGCTGCAACGAGACCTGCGCGTGCGCCATCACGATCCACCCGCAGAGCACCGCCAACAGCGTGGCGAAGCGGATCCATCCCTTCCATGGCATTCCACCCGTCCTTTTGCCTCAGGGAGGGACCTGGACAAAGAGCGCCTGGGGCTGGCTCTGCGGACCCAGGCTGGGCAGCAGCAACACCCCGAGGTAGGGCGCGTCCGGCGCGGGTATCCGGGTCTCTTCGTCCATCAAGGCCGACTGCCGTGGGAAGCCGCTCAGCTTCCTGCAGCGGTCAAGGGTCTGGCGCGCGTCCTGACAGGCATAGCCACCCTGCAGGAACACGTGCTGACCGCTGCGGTTCTTCAGCCGCCACTGGCCTTGGGCATCCCGGCCGACGTCGAACATCTCCGGCGTCAGCCCCACGGCGTTTCTCGCGCCCACCGCCACCAGCACCTCGTGCGCCAGCACGGTGCTGGCCGCCATGGCGCTGCCGGTTCCTTCAGCCGCCAGGTGCGAGATGTCGCGCAGTTTCACGTAGAAGCTCTGGTTCACGCCATTCAACTTGCGGGCATCGGCCACCACCCTCACGGCGAACGAGCTGTTGGGGTGCAGCACGAACTCTGCGGGATAGACCGAAAGCACCTGCTCGCTGTCGGGCGCGCGCTCGCGCCGACCTTCCTTCGTGCGCAGCGCCGTGGTGCTGGCCCTCAGGTAGATCGGCTGCGAGGTGGGGTTGGTCGCCACCACAGTGGTCACGTACCGGTTCGACGGCTCCAGCAAGAGCGTGCTGGATTCCATGTACCAGGCCTGCTGGGCCAGCGCCGAGACCGGCAGGCACAACGCAGCCCACACCCATCGAAAACGGTACCACCACATCAGGAGACCTCAGTTGGGCGTGGCCGTGATGGTCACCGTGCTGAAGTACACGTTGCCATTGGCGGGCAAGGGGCCGTTCTTCACCGAGACCCCGTCGATCTCTGCCGCAAAGACGGCCTTGCGAACGTTGCCGGCCGCGCACAGGCTGGGGTCGCCCACGCCAGCGGGAATGACCAGCGTCGTGGCCACCTGGTTGATCCCGTTGAAGATGGAAGGATCCGGGACGTACTCGAAGCTCATCCCATAGGCCAGCAACGAGCCGTTCGCCGCACGCGCCACCAGAGTCTGGTTGTCCAGGCCGCCGTATTCGTCTGCCGATACCGACAGGCTCACGGCGCCGCCATACGTGTCCACCACGCAGAACTGGTCTGCCACGCCCCAGTAGTTGTTGTTGCCCTGGTTCGTGATGGGCACGAACTGACCGGTGTCCGGTGTGACCACGGCATCCTGCAGACCGAGGATCTGCACCTGGCGCACGCCCGTGCCGTTGAAGGTGTTGGTGAAGGTGCCTGTGGACGTCGCACCCAGTGTGCCCTGCGTGGCCGCATGAGCACCCGAGAGCGTGAGAGCCAGACAGGCAGCGAGGATTCGATGGGTTCGCATGATCGGGCCTCCTCAGACCGGGGTGGCGGTGACGGTCACCGTGCTGAAGTACACGTTGCCGTTGGCGGGCAGCGGGCCGTCGGCGATCGAGACATCGTCGATGTCGGTGGCGAAGATGGCCTTTCGCATGTTGCCGGCCGCGCAGAGACTGGGGTCGCCTGCGCCGGCGGGAATGGTCAGCGTGTCGTCCACCTGGTCGAAAACGCCATAGACGGCGACGTCCGCGATGTACTCGAACGCCAGCTTGTAGCCCAGCAGCGAACCGTTGGCCGCGCGGGCCACCAGGCTCTGGCCATCGAGGCCGCCGTACTCGTCGCCCGAGACCGTGAGGTTCACGGCACCGCCGTACGTGTCCACCACGCAGAACTGGTCAGCGACGCCCCAATAGACGTTGCTACCGTGTTGCGTGACCGGAGAGAACTGGCCGGTGTCTGGTGTGACCACGGCATCCTGCAGACCCAGAATCTGCACTTGCCGCACGCCCGTGCCGTTGAAAGTGTTGGTGAAGGTGCCCGTGGAAGTCGCGCCCAGCGTACCCTGCGTTGCCGCATAAGAACCTGAGAGCACAAGACCCAGAAGGGCTGCAAGGATTCGATTGGTGCGCATCGTGTGGCCTCTTGAGTTGGATAAGGGGAATTCATCTTTGGCGAATTCCGATCAAGTCAATTCATTGCGGAACCAGACGACGATCTGCCGACCTCGTCCAATAGAAACGCGACACAAAAGGAAGATCAGCCGCCAGGCGGTCGCCGGAACTGGCGGGTAAAAGCCCCTCAAGTTGAGGGATCAGGGGCCGATAGTTGGGTCATGCCCAAGTTCACGCCCCACCCGAACCGCCTCGCCGCCGCCCTGATGGCGGTGGGTTTGCTGTTCACGCCGCTGGCCGGCATGGGCGAGAGCAGCCTCGCCAGCCCATCGCGCAGTGCCGGGGCGTCGCTCGACTTCCGCATCGTCATTCCACCGGTGATGCAACTGCTGGAAAACAGCCACCCCGCGCGGCTCAACCTGCCTGCCGAAGGCGCCCTCAGCGCCCAGCAGAAGCTGGTGGTGGTCTCCAACATGAAGCGCGGCTTCTGCGTGACCATGCGGGTGAATTCCGACGAGGTGGACGGCTGGCGCCTGCAGGCCGCGCAGCACAGCGGCATCACACTGCTGGAAGTCGACGATGGCTACCGGCTGTGCACCGCGCGCCCCGGCCGCTACACCCTGCTGCTGCAGCACGAATTCGATGCCGCGCCGGGTGAATCGCCCAAGGCCATGGCCTGGCCGGTGCAGACCGACATCACCGCGCTCTGAGCGTCAGCGCGCCATTTCCCGCGGCAGCAGCGCCCACATCTGCAGCGGCTGCTTGAGCGCGGCCGCCACCGTGTAGGCCGGGTCGGTCCAGCTGCCCCAGCCGGTGAACAGGTCGGCGCGCACAGCGCCCACGATGGCGCCTCCGGTGTCCTGCGCCATCACCAGTTTCTGCAAGTTCAGCGTGGTGCCCTGCGTGGCCAGCCACACCGGCGTGCCGTAGGGGATGCTCAGCGGATCCACGGCGATCGAACGCCCCGGCGTGAGCGGCACACCCTGCGCGCCGCGCGGGCCAAAGCGCGCGTCCAGCTCGCTCAGCGTTTCCTCCCGAAAGAACACCGTGCGCGGGTTGCTCCACAGCATTTCGTTGAGCCGGCGCGGATTCTGAGCCGCCCAGGCCTTGATGGCATCCCACGACGCTTCGCGGATGGCGCGCTGGTCCAGCAGCCAGCGCCCCACGCTCTGGTAGGGGTGGCCGTTGTGCGCGGCGTAGGCCACGCGCACCTGCCGCATCTGGCCGTTGTTCTCCACCAGGTTGAGCCGGCCCGAGCCCTGGATCTGCAGGATCAGCGCATCGATGGGATCCGCCAGCCAGGCGATGGCGCGGCCCTGCAGCGCGGCCTGTGCAGCGGGCAGCGTGTCGATGTCCTGACGGCTGTACCAGGGCTGGTCGGGCCGCAGGCCGGGCGGCGGGCCATACAACGGCGTGCGGTGCTGTTCGGTGCGCACACGGCTGGCGTTCATGATGGGTTCGTAGTAGCCCGTCAGCAGGCCGGGCGGCTCGCTGCCGTCGATCTCGGTCACGCGGTATGGCAGGAAGCGGCGCATCACCCAGGCCTGCTGCTCGGCGGGCGTGGCAATGGCGAGCTGGCGCACTTCGCGGCAAGGTGTGGCCTGGCCCGGCGCGGGCCGCTCGCAACCGCGCACCCAGGCATTCCACACCTCGTGCAGGCTGTCCTGCCCCCAGCCGGGCAGCTCGCTCCAGCGCACCGGCGTCCAGCGGCTTCTGGCGCGCTGGATGGGTGCGGGCAGCGTCGTGTCGTCCGGCACCGTGACCACGCCAGGTGCGGGTGTCACCGGCACCGGCACCGGCTGCGGATCCGGCCGCACCCCCACCGAGCACGCGACCAGGCTTCCTACAATGAGCGCTCCCAGGCCCACGCGTGCCATCCACCTTCCGGCCGACAGGCCGGGCCCATCCTGAATCCGATCCATGACCTTGTTGTTGCTTGAAGCGCTGGGCGCGCTGGTGTTGCTGGTGTTCATCGTGTGGTGGACCATGTTCTCCGGCCGCAAAAAGGGCGAGTTGCCCGAGGCGGCGGAAACCGAAAAGCAGAAGAAGAAAGAAGACCCCGCGTCTTCCGAAGACAGGCGCGACTGAACCGCATGCGCCTCATGCCGGGCGAAGCACGTTGGCCAGCTCGACCGCGGACTTCACGCCCATCTTGTCGAACACGCGCGAGCGGTGCACCTCGACCGTGCGCACGCTGATGTTGAGCTGGTCGGCCACCAGCTTGTTGGGCAGGCCCGCGATCACCAGGTCCATCACGTCGCGCTCGCGCTCGGTCAGACTCTCCAGCCGCTGCTGCAGCTCGGTCTGCGCACGCCGCTGGGCCAGCACCTGGGCCGACTGGTTCAGCGCCTGCTCCACCCGGTCCACCAGCGCGTTGTCGGAAAACGGTTTCTCGCAGAAATCGAAGGCACCCCGCTTCACCGCATCCACCGCCGTGGGCACGTCGGCATGGCCCGAGAGAAAGATCACCGGCGCGCAGGCCTGCCAGGGCAGCGCCAGAAAGCGTTCGAACAGCGCCAGCCCGCTCATGCCCGACATGCGCACGTCGAGCATCACGCAGCAAGGCGCGCTGGGCGCCTCGCGCCACACCGAAGCCGCCTCCATGAACGCCTCGGCGCTGTCGTACCCCTCGCTCAACAGCCGCCGCGTGCGCAGCAGCCAGGCCAGCGCCTCGCGCACGCCCACATCGTCATCGACGAGGTAGATCTTGGCGTCGGGGTACTGGGTCATGGAGCGGATGATAAGTGGGCGATGTCAGGTCACGGACGCAGAGCGAAGGCATGAACCCCCTGCACCACCATCGCCATCCGCGCATAGTCCAGCTTCTCGGCCGTGTCTTCCGGCCGGTGGTAGTTCGGGTTCCGCAGGAAGGCCGTGTCGGTCACCATGATGGCCGGCATGCCCTGGTGCCAGTAGTTCAGGTGGTCTGAAAAGTCGATGCCTTGCACGGTGGGCGGTGCGTTGAGAGAGCGGACGGGCAGTGGAGTGGCGCCGGTCATGGCCGCCTTCATCTTTCTCATCAAGGCGAAGTGATCGAGCTTGCCCACGAGTGCGATGAAGTTGCCCTTGTCGGGGTACAGCGGGGCCAGCGCTGGTTCGGGGTAGCGCTGGCTTCCCGGCTCGTCGGAGAAGTAGCCGATCATCTCAAGCGACAGCATCAGCTCCACGTCCCGGCCGGCTTCTCGCATCGCCCTCGCATGCCGCGCACTGCCCATGTGTTCGGTGCGGAAGTGGGGCGACTCTTCCAGGGTGTACGCCACGAGTTCGATGGCGCGCGGGGTTGGCGACTGGCCGAGAAGGCGCGCCAGCTCCAGCAGGCCGGCCACGCCGCTGGCGTTGTCGTCGGCACCGGGTGTGTCGCCGTGGGTGTCGTAGTGGGCGCCGATCACGAGCACAGGCCCCGAATCGGGACCGAACCTCGCGATGACGTTCCTGTAGCGGGTGCCCTCCACCACCACGTCCTGGCTGGACACATCGCCCCCGGAGGCCCTGAATGAGCTCTCTATATAGAGTGCTGCTTTCTCCAGGTTCTCCACCTGCGCGTGGTTGCGCGGGTGCACGTCTTCAGACAGGAACCTGACGTGCCGCTCGAGCTGACTGGCGTCCACCGCCGGCGGGGTGGACGCGATGGGGATGACGAAGGGCTGGACGACAACGCCCACGGCCACCGCGGCCAGCACCAAAGCCAGAAGCAGGACGGCGAGCAAGAAGCGGCGGATCATGCGCACATCACCCCGCCGCAGGCAACGTAAACCGGAACACCGTCCCCCTCGGCTCCGCATCCTCATGCGTCAGCGCTCCGCCATGCTGCTCGATCACCGTGCGGCACAAGCTCAGTCCCAGCCCCATGCCCTCGGCCCGGGTGGTGAAGAAGGGGGTGAACAGTTTTTCCTTCACCTCACTGCTCAGGCCCTGCCCGTGGTCGGTCACGGCGAAGCTGACCCAGCTCTTGCGCGGTTCACCGCCGGGCGCCAGGCCGGCGTGGAGGCGGGTCTGGCCCACTTTCAGGTTCAGCACGCGCAGGCCGGACGAAATGGGCGGATCTTCAAAGGGCATGGCCTGCATGCCGTTGCGCGCGAGGTTGAGCAGCACCTGTTCGACCATAGTGCGGTCGCACAGCACGGCGGGGCAGCCTGGGGCTACCTCTATATGCAAGCGGATGCCCTGCTTCTTGGCCTGCAGCGCCAGCAGCGGCTGGATGGCGTCGATGAGGCTTTGCGGGGTGACGGCTTCGCGCACCTGTTCGCGGCGGCGCACGAAGTCGGCCACGCTCTTGATGACGCGCCCGGCGCGTTCGGCCTGTTCGCTGATGCGCCGCATGGCCTGCAGCAGGTCGGCCTGGGGCAATTGGCCCGCGGGTTCTTCGAGCAGGTTCAGGGTGCCGCTGGCGTAGCTGGAGATGGCGGCCAGCGGCTGGTTGAGTTCGTGGCTGAGGAGCGAAGCCATTTCGCCCACCGTGGCCAGGCGCGCGGTGGCCTGCAGGCGCTCCTGCGATGTGCGGTTGAGGTCTTCCACGCGGCGCTGTTCCGTCAGGTCGAGGATGGCGCTCATGAAGCCGGTCTGGTTGCCCTGCGCATCGATCAGCGGGGCTTCGATGATGAGCACCGGAAACCGCGTTCCGTCGCGGCGCTGGAACACCGATTCATAACCTTCGCGCGGCAGGATCCTGCCAGCGAGGCGCACGGCCTGGCGTTGCTGGTATTCGTCGGCCAGTTCGGGCGGCCACCACGGCGCCGGCGGGCCGGTGCCGATCAGCTGCTCTGCGGGCAGGCCCACCATCTGGCAGAACGCGGGGTTCACATACGTGATGCGGCCGTCCATGCCGCGCGCGCGCAGGCCCGTCACCAGCGAGTCTTCCATGGCCTTGCGAAACGCCAGCGCATCGGCCACGTCGAGTTCGGCGCGCTGGCGCAGCCGGATGTCGCGCCCCAGCAAAAACAGCACCGCGAGCAGCGCGAGCGAGAGCGCGCCCACCACGGCGGTGAGCACGTTGGGGAACAGGCCACCCGCCTGGCGCGGCGCCTGCAGTTGCAGGATGAGCGTGTGCCCGGGCATGTCGAGCACGGTGCGCGCGGTGAGCGTGCGTCGGGGACCGGGCACCATGCTGTGCAAGGCCAGGCGCGTGCCGTCGGCCTCGTTGAAGGCCAGGCCGCGCCCGCGCAACGAGGCCTGGTTGGTCAACTCGGCCAGGATGCCGGGCAACGAGTACGTCACCACCAGGTAGCCGTCGGGTTCGGCCGAGCGCGACACCGGCAGGCACATCTCCATGAGCTCCAGACCCTGGCCGCCGACCATGGGCCAGAAGTAGCTGCTCGAATAGGCGGGGCCGGAAATGCGCCTAGCGTTGTCGCAGGCCAGGCTCACTTCGGCGGGAAGGCTCGCGCGGCGCAGCATGCCGTACAGGTCGGCCAGGTAGGGCGTGTCGCGGTGCGCCAGCAGGCGCAGGTTGCGGCCGCGCCATTCGATGCGCGCCATTTCGCGGTGCCGCGCCAGCAGCTCGGCGGCGGGCGTGTGCCAGCTGTCCACCGTGGGCGCCACGCTGTGCAGCGACTGCAGGGTCTGCACATTGCGCACCAGGCCGCTGCGGATATCGCTCACCAGCGTGGCGGCTTCCTGCTCCAGGGCGGTCTGGTCGCGACCTTCTTCGTATTCGGTGGCCAGGAACACCAGCACGCCCAGCAGCACCAGCACCAGCAGCAGCAGCGCGCCCCACAGCAGCCAGCGGCGCGAACGCAGGGCCTGGCGCCAGCGCGAGGGCCGCATGATGGCCACGCTCAGAGTCGGCGGTGCTGCAGCGAAGGCAGTTGTTCGCGCACGCTGCGCAGGCGTTCGATGTCGAGATCGGCCAGCACCACGCCAGGGCCTTCGGCGTGCATGGCCATCACCTCGCCCCAGGGGCTGATGACCATGCTGTGGCCCCAGGTGCGCCGGCCGTTCTCGTGCACGCCGCCTTGCGCGCTGGCGATCACGAACGCCTGGTTCTCGATGGCGCGAGCGCGCAGCAGCACTTCCCAATGGGCCTGGCCGGTGGTGTGCGTGAAGGCGGAGGGCACGAGCAGGATGTCGGCCGCGAGCATGCGGTAGAGCTCGCCAAAGCGCAGGTCGTAGCACACGGTCTGGCCGATGCGCCAGTCCTGTCCACTGTGGTCGCGGCATTCGAACACGGTGGGTGTTTCACCTGCGCGCAGCACGGTGGCCTCGTCGTAGTGCTCGCGGCCGTTGTCGAACCGGAACAGGTGGATCTTGTCGTAGCGGCTGGCGCATTCGCCGCGCGGGTTGTAGGCCAGGCTGGCGTTGGCGGCGTGCGAGGGGTCTTCGGTGGCCATGGGCAGCGTGCCGCCCACCACCCACATCTTCAGGTCGCGCGCGGCGTCGGACAAAAAGTCCTGCACCTTGCCCAGACCGGGCGTCTCGGCCAGCAGCAGCTTGTCTTCGTCCTTCACGCCCATGAAGCAGAAGTATTCGGGGAGCACGGCGAGTTCGGCGCCGGCGCTGGCGGCCTGGCGCAGCAGGCGCAGCGCTTCGCTGAGGTTGACGTCCAGGCTGATGCCCGAAACCATCTGGATCGAAGCGACTTTCATGCGGTTCCTTTCGGTGACCTTCGAGCTTACTGCAGTGCGCCTTTGGCCGGGTCGCGCACGGGCGCGGGCCGCTCCACCTTCTCGACCTGCGGGTCGGCCCAGCCGCCGGTGATGTGGAACTGCTGCGTGGTGGCGCTTTGCAGTGGCTGGCGCAACAGGAATTGCGCCAGAAAGGTGCCCAGGCCGATGGCCGGGTTGATGGCGGTGGCGATCAGCGACGCGGTGCCGGCGTTGATCTCCGGCACCACCACCACCTTCAGGTCCTGCTGTTCGCGCGCAATGTCGGCGCTGCCTTCCATCAGCACGGCCGCGTTCACGCCTTTCATCTGCAGGTTGTTGGTGAACAGCACGCCCTGCTCGATGCGCGCGTCGCCGCGAACGAAATCGAACGCGAAGCCTTCGAAGAACACGTCGCGGAAATCGAGCGCCAGCCGGCGCGGCAGGGCCTGCAGGCTGAGCACGCCCAGCAGGCGCCCGGCGCCGGGCTCCACCTTCAGGAACTGGCCGCGCTCGAAGTCCGCACGCAACTGGCCGGACAGGCTGGGGTAGTCGATCGAGAGCGGCGAACCGAGCCAGCCGATGTTGCCTTCGATGCGGCCCTTGCCGCCGCGCACCGTGCCTTCGCGGCCGAAGCGCTTGAGCAGTTCGCCGGAGTCGTCCACGTCCAGGATGAAGTTGAGCGCGGTGCGGCGCTGGGCGGATGCCGCACCGCCCCCGCCGAGCGCGGCCCAGTTGCCCGTGGCGGTCAGCCGGGCCTCCGGCACGGCCAGGCGCAGCTTGTTCAGGCGCCATTCCGCCGCGCGCGATGGCCCGCCCCGGTTCACGGCTTCGATCTCTGCGCGCCCGAGCGCTCGCCCGGCCATGTTGAAGTCGTCCACGGCAATGTCCAGCGCCGGCACGCTCGTGGGCTGCGTGAGCAGCTGTTCCACGTCGGTGGCGGCCGACGGCGCCAGCGTCAACCGCGCGAGCCGCGCATACACACTGCCCACGGCACCACTGGGCAACTGACGCACCTCCACGTAGCCGTTGAGCTCGTCGGCGTCGATGTTCGCGCGCCACTGGCTGCCTTCGCGCGAGCCGCCCACCACCAGACGGTTGAACGTGCGCCCTTCCACCGTGAGCTGGTTCGCGCGCACCGCCAGCGTGGTGGGCAGGTAGGCCTGGTCGCCCGCCGCTGCCGCCGCGGCCGGGCGGGCGGGCGCGGCGCTGCGCGGCTCCCCGCCGGTGGCCGCCTTGAGCACGCGTTCCCACGCATCCACGTCGATGCGGTCCAGCAGCACGTTGGCGCTCACGCCCGCGGTCGGCAGGGGGGTTTCGTCGGCGTTCACGCCCACCGCAATGCCGCCGCGCAGCACGCGCGGCTCGCCGGCGCCCAGCTCGCGCTCGTAGTGAACGGCGAGCACGGGCGCCAGCGCGGTGCCGAGCTGGATGGCGAGCCGGTCGCTGCGGGCCGTGTCGCCACCCATCTCCAGCACCGTGTTGTCGTAGCGCAGCGGCAGGCTGGCTTCGGCCGTCTTGCCCAGCGGTGCGGGCAGGTTCAGTGCCATGCCCTGCAGGCTGCTGGTCACCTGCACTTCCGGCTGGCCGCCCTTGAAGCCGAGCTGCAGGTTGTAGCTGGTGCTGCCGCTGGCGTTCTGGAACAGGCGCGATACGAAGCCCAGCCCGGCGTCGCGCAGGCCTTCGGCGCGCGCTTCCCCCTGACCGCGGAACTGCACGCGGGACACACCCTGCGCGTCGGGCTCCATGCCACCTTCGAAACGCGCCTCGCCGCCCAGCACGCGGGCCTGCGCCGAGCGCACCGTGAAGCCCTTTTCACTGAAGGCCAGCGTGCCGCTGGCGCGCCCGAGCAGCGGCGACTCCGGCGAAATCTGCACGTCGTTGCCGTCGAACTGCACGGTGCCGCTCACCCGCGTGGCCTGCGCATCGTGCAGCGGCAGGTGGATGGCGAAGTTGCCGTGCGCGGCGCCGCTGATGCGGGCGCGCGCCAGCACCTGGCTGGTCATGGCGTTCACGGGCGATCGCTGCACGAAGCCGAGCAGCTCGGGCGCGGGGCCCTGCGCGCGGGCGCTCACCACCAGCACCGAGTCGCCCTTGAGGTTCGCGATGCCCACTTCACCCTGGGTCAGCCGCACCTCCGGCGCGCCCGCCAGACCCGCTTCGCTCACCGTGACCTTGAAGGCGTTGCGGTCCAGCACGAGCTCGCCCGCGACCTGCCGCAAGCCCGGCCAGGGCGCGTCGCCAGCGGACTGGAGAAAGGGCGGAACGTAGTCCATGTCCACGTCCTGCAGGCGCGCCGAAATGCGGAACTCGCCCTGGTCGCCCGGGTCTTCGAACGGCACCTCGGCCACCTCGCCGCGCACACGGAAATCGACCCGGTCCGACGCACCGCCCTGCACCGCTTCGCGCACATAGCGCCGCGCTTCGGCGGGGACCGTGAGGGGCAGGTAGCGGTGCACGCGGGTGGCCTCGGCGCGGGTGAGCGTGGCCTTCAGATCGAGCACGCCTGGAAAGCGCTTGCCGGGCGCGTCGCCGGTGTGCCAGGTGGCCTGAGCCGTGCCCTCGGCATCGGCGTTGCTCAGCTGCACGTTGTCGAGTTCGACGTCGATGCGCTCGCCCGCCAGACGCCAGCTGGCGTCGGCCTCCAGACGATCCAGCGGCAGGCGAACCTCTTCGAACACATCGGGCAACTCCAGCGCGCCATCGCTCACGCTCAGGTGCGCACGGCCTCCCTGGTCGCTGAAGTCGAAGTCCACCGTGGCGCCCGCAATGCCGGGCCGCCCGGGCAGCGGGTAGCGCCCGGAGGAAGACATTTTCCCGCTCGACTGGCCCGACAGGGCCAGCCCCACCACGCGCCCGCTGGCCTGGTAGTCGCCCTGGGCCAGGTCGAGACCTCCTTCGCTGGCAGGCGCGGCCCCGGCGCGACCTTGCCAGCGCGCGTTCAGCCCATTGACCTGACCGGCCGGGCGCAGTTGTTCGATGAGGCCGTGGCTGGCAGCGGGCAAGGGCAGGCGGGTGGCGATGGCCGCCAGCGCGGCCAGTTCGAAGCGCTGCGCGTTGAGCTGCAGGCTGGCCCCGCGCCCTTCGCGCGCCACCGTGTGCGCCAGCTTCAGACTGGCGGCGGGCCAGGTGACGCCGTCGGGCGTGCGAAAGGCCAGGTTCTCGGTAGAGAGTTCGTAGCCGTCGCTGGACCACGTCGCGGCCAGCCGGCCGTGCAGGTCTTCGATGGCGAGCACCGGCAACCGGGGTCCGAGCTGGGCCTGCACACCTTGGAGCGAGAGATCGGCCGTCACCCCGGCCACCTGCCCGTTGGCCACGTCGGCCCAGGCCCGCAGGGCGCCGCGGCCCGCGCGCACCTCCACGCCCCAGTCCGACAGATCCACATACGCGCGCAGACGCTCCACGTCCACGTGGGCGAAGTCGGCAAACACCTCGCCGCTCCAGCGGTGCCAGGGGTTCTGCTGCCGGGCGCCCTGCCGGTCGAGGTCGAGCAGCGGTTCGCGCAGTCGCCCGCGCAGGCTCAGTCGCTCTCCCCAGGCCGGCGGCGGCGTGGCATCGACGCGGAACTGGTGCGTGAGCGCGGTGTTGCGCGAGACCAGGTCGAGTTTTTCCAGCGCCAGCGGCGGCTGCGCCCGCAGGTCGTCGGTCCAGCGCAGCGTGCCGCCCTGGATGACGAACTCGCTCTGGGAAAAGAACCAGTCGGCGGCATCGGTGTTGCCCTCACCGGGACCAGCGAGGTCCAGGCCAGCCACCTCGATGCGGCCTTGCGCGGTGCGCCGCACGTCCAGCACCGGCTGGTCGATCACGATCTGCTCGAAGCCGCCGTGCCAGAGCGAACGGGCCGAGATCGAGGTGCGGATGAGTGGGAGCTCCAGGGCCACGCGGCCTTGCGAGTCGATGAGCTGCACGTTGCGCAGCTCGAAGGAAGGCATCAGCGCGGGCAGCCAGGCGCGGGCATTGTCGGTGTCTTTGGCACGGATCTCACCCACCCGGACCTCAACCCCGACCGCCGAGCTCGCCCACCTTTCCAGGTCGGGACGCCATTCGCCGATTCGGGGCACAATCCACGCGTGCAGGCCGAACCAGGTCAGCGCGAACAGGCTCCAGCCTGCAAGAACCAGCCACAACATGAGCCGCGTTGCCAACGAAAGTGTCTTGAGGGTTCGCGGGGCAGCAGCGATGGGAGCCGGTCTTTGATTCATGTCCACCGCAAATTATGACGGCCAGCCTTTCAACGGGTTCCTCAGCGGGAGTTTCCGGTTTGTCATCAAATGTGAACGCCTGCCCGCCGCTGACGCCCGCCGACCGCCAGGCCGACGGTTCGCGCTTCGTGCAGCGCGTGCGGCGCCGCTACCCCGATGAACTGAGCTGCCTGCCACCGGGCGAACCGGTGCACGCCACCCTGCAGGCCGGCTTGCAGAACCTGCTCGATCGCGGCCTGCCGATGCCGGCCGCACTGCGCGTGTTGCGCCAGCTGGTGCTTGAACGCTTGGTGGTGCTGGACTGCGAGCAAGGCGCGCCACTGGCGGTGATCACGCGCGCCGTCACGGAGCTGGCCGAACTGGCCCTGGACAAAGCCTGCACCCTGGCCTTTGCCGACCTGGACGACCTGCATGGCGCGCCTCAATGCGTGGGCACCGATGGCCAGCCACGGCGCGCGCACCTGTGGGTGATCGGCATGGGCAAGCTGGGTGCGCGCGAGCTCAATGTGTCGAGCGACATCGACCTCATCTACGTGTACGACCAGGACGGCGAAACCGCTGGCAACGCGCAGGGCCGCAACCGCATCAGCAACCACGAGTATTTCGGCAAGGCCGTCAAGCACATCTACAACACCGTGGGCGAGACCACCGAGCACGGCAACGTGTTCCGGGTTGATCTGGCGCTTCGGCCCAATGGCAATTCCGGCCCGAGTGCGGTGTCGCTCGGCGCCCTGGAAGAGTATTTCCTGGTGCAGGGCCGCGAGTGGGAACGCTTTGCCTGGCTCAAGAGCCGCGTCATTGCGCCGGCGGCCTGTGTGCGCGACGGTGGCGCGCAGGCCCTGCGCGGCACCGTGCTGCCTTTCGTGTTCCGCCGCTACCTGGACTACGGGGTGTTCGAGGCGCTGCGCAACCTGCACCGCCAGATTCGTGACCACGCTGCCAAGCGCGCCGCGGGCCACCCGGGTCGCTCCAACGACGTCAAGCTGTCGCGCGGCGGCATCCGCGAAATCGAGTTCACCGTGCAGTTGCTGCAGGTGGTGCGCGGTGGCCAGTTTCCGGAGCTGCGCACGCGCCCGACGCTGGACGCCCTGCAGCGGCTCTGCAAGGCCGGCCTCATGCCACAGGCCACGGCCGACGCGCTGGCGAGCGCCTACGAATTCCTGCGCCGCGTGGAGCACCGCATCCAGTACCTGGACGACCAGCAGACCCACGTGATGCCCACGCAGGACGACGACCTGGCCTGGCTCGCCGCCACACTGGACTACCCCGACGTGTGCGCCTTCCTGCACGCGCTGGACGCGCACCGCGAGCTGGTGGCGCAGGAGTTCGACACGCTGCTGGGCGGCCCCACCAACGGGGGCTGCAACGGCAAGGGTTGCAACGGCAAGAACGGTTCATCCACCCGCAGTTCGGCCGACGACCTGCAAACCGTGCTGGCGCAACTGCCACCGGCGTTCGCCGCCAAGGTGGGCCAATGGTGCGAGCACCCGCGCGTGCTGGCGCTGCGCGAAGACACCCGGGCCCGGCTGGTGCGCCTGGTGCAGCGCACTGGCGCCTGGCTCGACGAAGGCCGCGTGAGCGAAGAAGCCGCGCTGCGCATGGCCGACTGGATCGAGCCCCTGTTGCGCCGGGAAAGCTACCTGGCCCTTCTGCAGGAACGCCCGTCGGTGCACGAGCGCCTGCTGCGCCTGCTGGGTGCGGCCAAGTGGCCAGCGCGCTACCTGCTCCAGCACCCCGGCGTGATCGACGAACTGGCCAGTCAGCAGTTGCTGACCGACCGTTTCGACGCCGCCCAGTTCGAGGCCGAACTCGAAGCCCGCCGCGCCGCGCTGCAGTCCACCGGCGAGGACGACGAGGAGGCGCTGCTCAACCTGCTGCGCCGCGCGCACCACGCCGAGGTGTTCCGCACGCTCGCGCGCGACGTGGAGAAGGTGCTCACCGTGGAGCAGGTGGCCGACGACCTCTCGGCCCTGGCCGACTCCGTGCTGCGCACCACCGCGCGCTGGTGCTGGGCGCGCCTGAAGAACCGGCATCGGGCCGAGCCCAGCTTCGCCATCATTGGCTACGGCAAACTGGGCGGCAAGGAGCTCGGCTACGGCAGCGATCTGGACATCGTCTTCGTCTACGAGGACGAACACGAGAACGCGTCGGAAATCTACGCTGCTTTCGTCCGCAAGATGATCAACTGGCTGACGGTGAAGACCGGCGAAGGCGACCTGTTCGAGATCGACACCGCGCTTCGGCCCAATGGCAACTCGGGTCTGCTGGTCACCAGCTTCAACGCCTACGCCAACTACCAGCAGCAGCGCGGCAGCAACACCGCCTGGACCTGGGAACACCAGGCCATGACGCGCGCGCGCTTCGTGCTGGGTGGCGTTTCGCTGGCCGGCCGGTTCGACGCGATCCGCGAAGCCGTCATCACCGCACCACGCCATGCCCAATCGCTGGCCAACGAGATCGTGGCCATGCGCGCCAAGGTGCGCCAGGCCCACCCGGTGCGCGGGGCGAAGTTCGACGTGAAGCACAGCGCCGGCGGCATGGTGGACGTGGAGTTCGCGGTTCAGTACCTGGTGCTGCTGCACTCGCACGCGCACCCGGAGCTGCGCGCCAACACCGGCAACATCAACCTGCTGCGTCGCGCCGAGCATGCCGGCCTGCTGGAGCCGGGCATGGGCGAAGCCGCAGCGCGCGCCTACCGCGAGCTGCGCCAGATCCAGCACCGTGCCCGGCTGGATGAAATGCCCACCCAGGTGGAGCCCGATCGCGTGGCCACCGCGGCCGCCGCCGTGCGCGCGTTGTGGCACCACGTGCTGGGCCGCCAGCAGCAGGCCAGCGCCACGACCCTGGCATGAACCCTTCCCGCGCCTGGCTCGTGGTGTGCTGCGTGCACGGCGTGGCCAGCATGCTGCTGTGGTGGGCGCAGTCGGGCGCGGTGGCGGCGCTCACCTGGCGCGCCGATCACTGGGCCGAGCATCCCTGGACCCTCTGGACCAGCGCCTGGGTGCACCTGAACACCCCGCACCTGATCGGCAACCAACTGGCCCTGGGTGCGCTCACGGCGTTTGCGTGGCTGGTGCGGCCCAGTCTGCGTTGCACCCTGGCCTGGCTCACCGCCTGGCCGCTGATGCAGTTCAGCCTGCTGTGGTGGCCACAGATCGGCTACGCGGTGGGTCTGTCGGGCGTGCTGCACGCGGGCGCCATGGTGCTGGCGGTGCAGCTCATCTTCAAGCGCATTCCCATTCGGAAAGCGCGGCGCTGGGGTGTGCTGCTGGCGCTGGGCGTGATCACCAAGACACTGATGGAGCGCGGCTGGCAGTACCCGGTGGTGTGGGACCGGGCCAACGACATGTCGGTGGTGCAGGCCGCCCACGTGAGCGGCGTGGTGTGGGGGCTGCTGCTGGGGCTGCTGGTGGCCTGGTGGCCGGGCTGGTCCGCCGGCAGCGGCGGACTCAGGTGGCCTGGGGCACGGGCGTGACCACGGCCAGCGACTTGCGGAAGCGGTTGAGTTCCTGAACGGTCTTGAAGCTCTGGTCCATGAGCAGGCTCATGTTGTGCAGGATGCGTTCGACCACACGCGTTTCCCAGACCGCATCGAAGTTGATCTGCTTGTCCAGCCAGTGCTCCAGCCACTCCGGGTCGGGCAGGCGACTCTGGATGGTGTCGTTGGGGAACAGCGTCTTGTTCACGTGCAGGTTGGTCGGGTGCAGGGCCTGCGCCGTGCGACGAGCACTGGCCATGAGCACGCCCACCTTGGCAAAGGCCGAGCGCGCTTCATCGCCGAACTTGCCGATGGCGCGCTTCATGTAGCGCAGGTAGGCGCCGCCGTGGCGCGCCTCGTCCTGGCTGAGCGTGCTGTAGATCTGCTTGATCACGGGTTCGGTGTGCCATTCGCTGGCGCGGCGGTACCAGTGGTTGAGGCGGATCTCGCCGCAGAAGTGCAGCATCAGCGTTTCCAGCGGTGGCGCGGGATCGAATTCGAAACGGATGTCGTGCAGCTCCTGTTCGCTGGGCACGAGGTCTGGACGGAAGCGGCGCAGGTACTCCATCAGCACCAGCGAGTGCTTCTGTTCTTCGAAGAACCAGATGGACATGAAGGCAGAGAAATCGGAATCGTCGCGGTTGTCGCGCAGGAACATCTCGGTGGCCGGCAGCGCAGCCCACTCGGTGATGGCGTTCATCTTGATGGTCTGGGCCTGCTCATCGGTGAGCGAAGCGGCGTCGAACCGGTCCCAGGGAATGTCCTTGTCCATGTCCCATCGCACGGATTCGAGTTGCTTGAAGAGTTCAGGGTAGAGCATGGAGGTCTTTCGAAACACGTTCCATTTTATGCGGCGTCGCAAAAAGTCTTAAGAATCATCGCGTTGCGCAGGGGTATGGGTCTGCACGAGCGAGCGCCAGAGCGTCACCGCCATCGGAATGTCCTGCAGCCGGGCCAGATGCTGGAAAGGGGCAGACGCGCGCACGTCGCTGCGTGGGCTGCGCAACAACGCGGGGCAGTTCCCGCCCGTCCAGATCTTCACTTCAGGCAGCAGCCGGCTGCGCAACTGCTCCAGGGCCCCGAGCGCGTCGCGCGGGTTCTGCGCAGCGGTGAAACCCAGGGCGACGATGTGGGCGCCGCTGACCGAGACCGCATTGACGATGTCGGGCACGGGCGTCTGCACCCCCAGCGGCAGGGTCTCGCAACCTTCGAGCGCCAGGAAGCACTCCGCCATCAGCAGCCCCAGCCCGTGCTCCTCACCGGGCAGCGTGGTCAGGAGCACGCGCGGCGGCGCCAGTGGCCGCGCCAGGTTCACCTGGGAGATCGCCTGGCGCAACAGCGATTGCACGATCTCGCTGTAAAGATGCTCCTGATGCACCCCCAGCCGACCCGCCAGCCAGGCGTCGCCGACCAGCGCATTCATGGGGGCCACGCCCTCCAGCAGCAGGCGCGCCAGCCCCTGTTCCTCCAGCGTCCGGGTCAGGGCCAGCCGCAAGGAACGGCCATCGTATCGGTGCAGCATCTGCAGCCACACCTCGATTTCCTCGCTGGGAGCCGACGCCGGCGTTGCAGCCGGCGCCCGGCGTGAAACGGTCTGAATCCGCCGGGCGCCGGTTTGCGTATTGAGTTCCAGCAGCGCCTCTCGAGGCAGCGGCACCACCTGGCCAGGCCGGTGACCCGCGTCGATGAGGCGGCGGATGTGGCGCAGGCGTTCGAGTTGTGCGTCGTCGTAGCGCCGCTCACCGAGGGCATCGCGTTCGGGATCCGGAAAACCGTAGCGTCGCTCCCAGACGCGCAGGGTGTCCTTGGACAAACCGGTGTCGCGCTCGATGTCGGCGATGGTGTGCCAGGTAGCGCTGCGAGAGCTTGAGTTTGTCATGGACAAATGTTTCAATGAACCCCGTCATTATGGAGTTGCCGGCATGAGAAAAGGCCCTGTCCCCACCGCGAACCCCGGCTTGCGGCGCGCGCTGGCGATGGCTCTGGCCTGCCTGGCGCTCGGAGGTGGCGCGCGCGCTGCCGACAGCGACTGCCCCGCGTTGCTCCAGCATCGGTTCGACCGCCTGCAGGATGAAAAGCCGCAGTCCCTCTGCCAGTACCGGGGCAAGGTGGTGCTGGTGGTGAACACGGCGAGCTTTTGCGGCTTCACCAGCCAGTACGAAGGGCTCGAGGCCCTGAACGCCCGGTACCAGGCGCGGGGACTGGTCGTGCTCGGCTTTCCGTCGAACGACTTCGGGCGCCAGGAGCCCGGCAGCAACGCGACCATTGCCGAGTTCTGCGAGAACACCTTTGGCGTGAAATTCCCGATGTTCAGCAAGACCAGCGTGGTCGGCCCCGACACCAGCCCCCTCTTTCGCCAGCTCGCGCAGCGCACCGGGGAACGCCCGCAGTGGAACTTCCACAAGTACCTGATCGCGCGCGACGGCCAGACTGTCAAGAGCTATGGAAGCCGTGTCGAGCCCAAAGACCCCGGCCTGGTGAAGGACATCGAAAAGTTTCTCTCGACCAAATAGTGACTGATCAGTCACAATAAAACCAATCAGTTTTTCCGATGCCCATGAACGCACCTTCCTCCCGCCGCCGCCCTTTTGCGCTTGCCATTGCGTCGCGGCGCTGGAACTTTTTGCGCGGCGATTTCCTCCCAGACAACAGATTCCTTTTTGCACTGCGAAGCCGGTCGGGTCCTTGTGATCCGGCTGAAATCCCGAGGCGCTTCTCCTCCTCCTCCCTCCCTCCCTGGTTCGTTTCGGGGCGCTTCGCAGTCTTTTGTACAAGTGGCCACCGCTTTGCGGTGATGGCTTGAGGGTCCGGACGATGTACACGGACCTCCAGCAGCCTGCCATGGCATCGAGCCCCCCGCGGCCGATTCGCGTCGCGATCGTCGGCTCCGGCATCGCCGGCCTTGCCGCCGCCCACACCCTTCAAGGCCTGGCCGACCTCACGCTGTTCGAATCGGGTGACTATTTCGGCGGCCACACGCACACGGTGGACGTCACCTTGCCCGACGCCCAGGGCACGCCCACCACCTTTGGCGTGGACACCGGCTTTCTGGTGCTGAACGAGCGCACTTACCCGAACCTGCTGGCGCTGTTTTCCGCACTGGACGTTTCCATCGCGAAGTCAGACATGTCGTTCTCCGTCCAGGCCGATGGCGCCGGGCCCGGGGGGCAGACGCTGGAATGGAGCGGCAGCAACCTGTCTTCGGTGTTCGCGCAGCGGCGCAACCTGGCCAACCCGCGATTCCTGCGCATGCTGGCCGACATCGTCCGCTTCAACCGCATCACCTCGCGCCTGGCCGAGAAGGGCGAGGATCTGGGCGAGCACAGCGCGCTGCTGCAACCCCTGGGCGATTTCCTGCGCGAACAGCGGTTCTCAGACGAATTCCGCGACTGGTACTTCCTGCCCATGATGGGCTGCATCTGGAGTTGCCCGACCGACCAGATGCTGGCGTTCCCGGTGGCGACCATGGTGCGCTTCTGTCACAACCACGGCCTGATCCAGGTCACCAACCGGCCGCAGTGGTACACGGTGGCGGGCGGCGCGCGGCAGTACGTGCAGAAGATCGTGGAGGGCATCGCGGACCGCCGCCTGGCCACGCCGGTGCGGCAGGTGCTGCGCGACCCGCAGGGCGTGCGCATCGTCACCGACGGCCATGTGGAACGCTTCGACGCGGTGGTGATGGCCTGCCACAGCGACCAATCGCTGCGCCTGCTCGGCAACGGCGCGAGCCAGAACGAGCGCGAGGTGCTGGCCGCCATCCGTTACCAGCCCAACCGCGCCGTGTTGCACACCGACGCCTCGGTGCTGCCGGCCAACCCGCGCGCCTGGGCGGCGTGGAACTACCAGCGCGCACCCAGCGCCGATGTCGAGTCGGCGCAGGTCTGCCTGCACTACCTCATCAACCGCCTGCAACCGCTGCCGGTGACGCAACCGGTGGTGGTGTCGCTGAATCCGCAGCGCGAGATCGCGCCCACCCAGGTGCTTGGCGAGTACGCCTACGACCATCCGGTGTTCGATCTGGCCGCCATCCGGGCCCAGGCGCGCGTGCACGACATGCAGGGGCAGCGACACACCTGGTTCGCTGGCGCCTGGACCGGCTACGGCTTCCACGAGGACGGCCTGAAGTCCGGCCTGCGCGCGGCCCGATCCATCATCGACACACATGGGCTTGTGCCCGTCGAAGGCGGCGAGGCGGCACGTCGCCAGGCCTTGCCCGGGGTGTTTGCATGAGTGAGCATGCGCAGATCGGCTTCGGGCAGGTGCGCCACACGCGCCACCGCCCGCGCCGCCATGCCTTCGCCTATGCCACCTATTTCCTGATGCTGCCCATGCGCAGCCTGCGCGCGAATGGCAACGGCGCGCTGGCGCGGAATCGCCCCGCAGCCCTGAGCTTTCACGACGCCGACCACGGCGATGGTCGCGCCGACAGCCTGGCCTGGATCGACGAGGTGCTGCAGGCGCACGGCATCCGCGACGCCGATGGCGAGGTCTGGCTGCACACCTACCCGCGCGTGCTGGGGTATGCCTTTCTGCCGGTGAGCTTCTGGTACTGCCACCGCACGGACGGCTCCCTGCGCGCCGTGCTGGCCGAAGTCAACAACACCTTCGGCGAACGGCACTGCTACCTGCTGGACGCACCGCGCTACGGCCAGCCGTGCGAAGCCGACAAGGTGTTCCACGTCTCGCCGTTCTGCCCGTTGCGAGGCCGCTACCGTTTCGTCTTCATGCGCTCTCAGGAGCCGGTGCCCCGCACCGTGGCGCGGGTCGACTACTTCGACGTCAGCGGTACGGCGCCCCTGCTGAACACCAGTGTGAGTGGCGAACTGCTGCCCCTGGATGCGAAGAATCTGCGGCGCGCGCTGTGGTCCTACCCGGCCATGACCTTCGGCGTGATCGCACGCATCCACTGGCAGGCGCTGCGTCTGTGGATCAAGCGCGCCCCGTTTTTTCGCCAACCGCCCGCCCCGGGCGATTTCGTCACCGCCGCCGTCTCGCCTGCGACGAGTCCCGTGAACGCCGAACCCCGCCATCCATGAACTCCACCACTGCCTCCCGCAATCCCGCTGGTTTCGACCTGCCCCGCAACGCGCCCGCGGCCGCGCGCACCACGCTGCAACTGCTGCAACGCCTGGTGCACGGCAGCCTGACCCTGCAGTTGCCCGATGGCACGGTGCAGCGCTTCGGCCATTCGGACGGGCCACACGCGAGCATGAAGCTGCACAACTGGAACGTGTGCGGCGCCGCGTTGAAGTCGGGTGACATCGGATTCGCCGAAACCTACATCGACGGCGACTGGAGCACGCCCAACCTGACCGCGCTGCTGTCGCTGATGGTGGCCAACCGGCGCGAGGTGGAGGATGTGATCTACGGCTCCTGGCTCGGCCGCTTCGCCTACCGGGTTCGCCACCTGCTCAACCGCAACTCCAGGGCGAACAGCCGCAAGAACATCCACGCCCACTACGACCTGGGCAACGCGTTCTACACGCTGTGGCTGGACGAGACCATGAACTACTCGTCGGCCTGGTTCGAGGAACCCGGCCAGACCATGGTGGCAGCGCAGCACGCCAAGGTGCGGCGCGCGCTGCGCATGGCTGGGGTGAAACCCGGC
Organism: Hydrogenophaga sp.; assembly: GCF_051858985.1. Lineage (GTDB taxonomy): Bacteria > Pseudomonadota > Gammaproteobacteria > Burkholderiales > Burkholderiaceae_C > Hydrogenophaga. The sequence continues at coordinate 215,171 of NZ_JBHYGM010000004.1, forward strand.
GACCGCGTGCTGGAGATCGGCTGCGGCTGGGGAGCGCTGGCCGAGAAGGCCACCACCGAATTCGACGCCAGCGTGGTCGGCGTGACGCTGTCCACCGAACAGCTCGGGTTCGCGCAGGAGCGCATGCAGCGCCTGGGACGCGCCGATCGGGCCGAGCTCCGTCTTCAGGATTACCGCGACATCGACGACGCGCCATTCGATGCGATCTGCTCGATCGAGATGGTCGAGGCCGTGGGCCGCGCGTACTGGCCGACCTACTTCCAGAGCGTGGCGCGCCTGCTCAAGCCGGGCGGGCGCGCTTGTGTGCAGAGCATCATGATCGACGACGAACACTTCGATCGGTACATCAAGGGCACGGACTTCATCCAGCAGTACATCTTCCCGGGTGGCTGCCTGCCCTGTCCGCGCGAGTTTCGCGCACAGGCGGCCAGCGCTGGACTGGAGGTGGTGGACGAATTCGCCTTCGGCCCCGACTACGCGCGCACGCTGGCGCTCTGGCGCGAGCGGTTCCTTCACGAAAAAGACCGCGTGATGCAGCTCGGCTTCGACCAGCGCTTCCTGCGCATCTGGGAGTTCTACCTCGCTTACTGCGAGGCGGCTTTCGAGCAGGGCAGCATCGACGTCGTGCAGTACACGCTGCGCAAACCCGCCTGAGGATCGCACCATGCGCGCTTCCACCGTCGCCGCCCTCGCGCTGCTCGCCGGCGCACTCGCGCTCACGGCGGGCATCTCGCAGGCGATGCCGGCCGAAGCCACGACCAGCGCCGCATTGAAGGACCAGCCCCGGCTGGGCACGGCGCGCCTGCGGGTGTGGGGCTTCGAGGTGTACGACGCGAGCCTGTACGCGGCACCAGGTTTTGACGCCCAGCGTTTCGCCGAGCAGCGCTTCGGCCTGGAGCTGAACTACCTGCGCAGCTTCAAGGGACCCGACATCGCCGAACGGTCTCTGGACGAAATGCGCCGCGTGGGGACGATCGATGCCGCTCAGGCCGAAGGATGGCTCAGGGCCATGAGCGCGCTGTTCCCCGACGTGCAGCGCGGCGACCGCATCACCGGCGTGCACGTGCCCGGCGCCGGCGCACGCTTCTACCTCAACGGACAGTGGCTGGGCGAGGTGGCGGACGAAAGCTTCTCGCGCCTGTTCTTCGGCATCTGGCTCTCCCCCAGGACTTCGCAACCTGCCATGCGCCGCGCGCTGATCGATCCCTCGGGCGCCGGTACGCGGCCGTCCTCATGAACGCCGAGCTGCCAGAACCGGCGGCCCGCTTCATCGGCCCCGGTGCGTGGCGCGCCGGCCTGCGCTATGGCCTGCTCGGGCTGCCGCTGGCTTTCGTGGCCTTGCCCCTGTATGTGATCCTGCCCAACCACTACGCGCGCGAGTTCGGCGCGCCGCTGGCCCTGCTGGGCGCGGTGCTGCTGGCCGCACGCCTGGTCGACGCCGTGCTCGATCCCTGGATCGGCCGCTGGTGCGATCGCCTCTGGGCCCGCTCGGTGGCTGCCCTCATGGCGGCCACCGGCTTTTCGGCCGTGGTGCTGGCGCTGGGGCTGTGGGGCCTGTTGTTCCCGCCCTCTGCGGTTCGCGAGGCCGGCACCACGGCCCTGCTGACCTGGGCCGGGCTGCTGATGGCCGTGACCTACACCGCGTTCAGCGTCGTTGCCGTGGGGCATCAGGCCTGGGGCGCGCGGCTGGGCGGCAACGAGGCCCAGCGCAGCCGTGTGGTGGCGTGGCGCGAAGGTCTGTCCCTGCTGGGTGTGCTGATCGCGGCGGTGCTGCCGGGCACGCTGGGCCTGGGCGCCACCGTGTCCACGTTTGCGGTGCTGCTGGCGTTGGGCTGGTGGGCGTGGAGCGGTTCGATCGCCCCACCGGCGCTGAAGCTGGCAGACACGCCCGCTGCGGCGGGCGCTTCGCCCTTGCGCCAGCCGGCATTCCTGCGCCTGCTCGCGGTGTTCGTGCTCAACGGAACCGCGAGCGCAGTGCCGGCCACGCTGGTGCTCTTCTTCGTGCAGGACCGCCTGCAGGCGCCGCCCTCGATCGAACCCGCGTTCCTGGCCACCTACTTCCTGTGCGCCGCGCTGTCCATTCCGGTGTGGGTGCGCGTGGTGGCCCGACTGGGGTTGGGCCGCACCTGGCTGCTGGGCATGGCGCTGGCGGTGGCGGTGTTCGTGTGGGCCGCCACGCTGGGCACGGGCGACGTGTGGCCGTTTCTCATCGTCTGTGCGCTTTCCGGCGTGGCCCTGGGCACCGATCTCACCCTGCCTGGCGCGATGCTGGCTGGCCTGATCGGCCAGCTCGGCGAACGCGGCCAGCGCGAGGGCGCGTACTTCGGCTGGTGGAGCTTTGCCGCCAAGCTCAACCTGGCGCTGGCCGCCGGCCTGGCGCTGCCGCTGCTGGCCTGGTTCGGTTACGTGCCCGGCGCGCGTGACGAGGCCGCGCTCCACACCCTCACCATCGCCTACTGCCTGCTGCCCTGCGCGCTCAAGCTGCTCGCGGGCGGCGCGCTCTACGCGCTCGTCATCCGTCCCGGGCAGCGTCTGCCACTGGCTCCCGCGCCGGCCTCAACCTCCTGAAGGAATCCCATGCAAAGACGTCTGCTCATCGCCGCCGGCATTGCCTCCGCCGCCACGCTCTCGGGCTGTGCCGGGCCGCAGGTGTCCCAGTACGCGAGCGAGAAGCCGGTGCTCGACCTGCGTCGCTATTTCAACGGCACGCTCGACGCCTATGGCGTCTTCACCGACCGCTCGGGCGCCGTGGTGAAGCGCTTCACGGTGGTCATGCGCTGCACCTGGAACGGCGACGAAGGCGTGCTGGACGAAGACTTCATCTACTCGGACGGCACGGCACAGAAGCGCATCTGGCGCATGAAGCACCTGGGCAACGGGCAGTTCACCGGCACCGCCGACGACGTGGTGGGCGTGGCCCGCGGCGAGCAGCGCGGCAACGCCTTTCGCTGGGGCTACACGCTGCTGCTGCCGGTGGATGGAAAAACCTATGAGGTGCAGTTCGACGACTGGATGTACCTGATGGACGAGAAGGTGATGCTCAACAAGGCCGAGATGAGCAAGTTCGGTTTCAAGCTGGGCGAAGTCACCCTGTCCTTCGTGAAGCGCGCGCCATGAATCCACCCATCCGCGACTGGCGCGGTCTGCGCGTGTGGCTGGTTGGCGCCTCCAGCGGCATCGGCGAGGCCACCGCGTCGGCCCTGCATGCGCGAGGCGCGCAGGTGCTGGTGTCGGCGCGCTCGGCGGGGGCGCTGCAGGCGTTCGTGGCCGCACACGCAGGTGCCCAGGCCTGGCCGATGGACGTGACCGATGCGCCTGCCGTGGCGCAGACGGCGGGCGAGATCCTCGCCCGGGGTCCGCTGGACATGGTGGTGTATTGCGCGGGCCACTACCGCGAGATGCGCGCCAGCGCCATGGACATGGCCGACCTGCGCCAGCACCTCGACATCAACTACATCGGTGCGCTCAACGTCCTGCATGCGCTGGTGCCGGCGTTGATCGCACAGGGCCGAGGCCATATCAGCCTGATCAGCAGCGTAGCGGGTTTCCGGGGGCTGCCCAAGAGCCTGGCCTACGGCCCCACCAAGGCGGCACTCACCAACCTGGCCGAGACGCTGTACCTGGACCTGCAACCGCTGGGCCTGGGCGTGAGCGTGGTGCACCCGGGCTTCGTCCAGACGCCGCTGACGTCGCAGAACCAGTTCACCATGCCCGCGCTGATCACGCCCGAGCAGGCCGCGCTCGCGATGATCAAGGACTGGGAGCGCGGCGCCTTCGATATCCATTACCCCAAACGCTTCACGCGCTGGATGAAGCTGCTGCGGCTGCTGCCCTACCGCGCGTACTTCCCGGCCGTGCGGCGATTCACGGGACTTTGAAACTCAGTCCGGCTTGGTGTCGATGAAGCTCTGGCGCTGGTTGAGCTTGTCGGCCAGGCGGGCCAGGTTCGGGTAGGTGGTGCGCCAGTCGATGACGGGAAAGCGGAAGTCCAGGTAACCCAGCGCGCAACCGACGGCCACGTCGGACAGGCTGAAGTGGATGCCCGAGCAGAAAGCCTTCTCGCCCAGGCCCTGGCTCATGGACTTGAGACTGGCCTCGATCTTGCCGAGCTGGCGGTCGGTCCAGGCCTGGCTGCGCTGTTCGCTGGTGCGGCCCGCCCAGGTGGTTTCCAGGCGCGCGAGCACGGCGGCATCGAGCAGGCCATCGGCCAGTGCTTCCCAGGTCTTCACCTCCGCGCGCTCGCGGCCTTGCGATGGAATGAGCTTGCCCACCGGCGAGAGTGTGTCCAGGTACTCGACGATCACGCGCGAGTCGAAAACGGCTTCGCCCCCTTCCATCACCAGGCAGGGCACCTTGCCCAGCGGGTTGGAGGTGGCGATCTGGGTGCCGGCCGACCACACGTCTTCCAGGATGAAGTGGTAGTCCAGTTTCTTCTCGGCCATGACAACGCGCACTTTGCGCACGTAGGGGCTGGCGATGGCACCAATGAGTTTCATGACGGGTGGGGAAGTCGGTTGGACGCGGGAAGGCAATTCTAGCCAGCCCGCGTTCGCCTGGCGCCGACGGGCTCATGGCACGGCGTGCCCTCCTACAATCGCCGGATGCGTCCGACCACCCCAACTCCCGCCGCCTCCGCGCAGCCCGCTTCGGCGACACCAAGCGCCATCTCTGCCCTCTCTCCTCTGGACGGCCGCTACGCTGCACGACTGGCCCCCTTGCGCCCGTTCATGAGCGAGCAGGGCTACATGCACCGCCGCGTCCAGGTCGAGATCGCCTGGTTCATCGCCTTGTCCGACGCCGGCCTTGCAGAATTCAAGCCCCTTTCGCCCGGGGCGCGCACCTACCTGCTGGGCCTGGTGAAGAACTTCAGCGAAGCCGATGGCCAGGCCATCAAGGACATCGAGAAAGTCACCAACCACGACGTGAAGGCGGTGGAGTACTGGATCAAGTCGCGTTTCGAGGCACGCCCCGAACTCGAGAAGGCGGCCGAGTTCGTGCACTTCGCCTGCACCAGCGAAGACATCAACAACACCAGCCACGCCCTGCAGCTCAAGGGTGGGCGCGACGCGGTGCTGTTGCCCGCGCTGGATGCGGTGATCGCCAAGCTGCGCGAGATGGCGCACGCCTTTGCCGCCATTCCCATGCTCAGCCGCACCCACGGCCAGACCGCCAGCCCCACCACGGTGGGCAAGGAGATCGCCAACGTCGTGGTGCGCCTGGTGGCCGCGCGCGAGAAGATCGCCAGCGTCAAGCTCATGGGCAAGATGAACGGCGCCGTGGGCAACTACAACGCGCACCTGAGCGCCTGGCCGGATTTCGACTGGGAAACCTTCAGCCGCAATGTGATCGAGTCGCCCGAGCCGCTCGGCCTGGGCCTGACGTTCCAGCCCTACAGCATCCAGATCGAGCCGCACGACTACATGGCCGAACTGTTCGATGCGGTGGCGCGCACCAACACCATCCTGGTGGACCTGGCGCGAGACATCTGGGGCTACGTCAGCCTGGGCTACTTCAAGCAGCGGCTCAAGGCGGGTGAGATCGGCTCGTCCACCATGCCGCACAAGGTCAATCCCATCGACTTCGAGAACGCCGAGGGCAACCTGGGCCTGGCCAATGCGCTGTTGCGCCATCTCTCCGAAAAGCTGCCGGTTTCGCGCTGGCAGCGCGACCTGACGGATTCCACCGTGCTGCGCAACATGGGCGTGGCACTGGGCTACGCGGTGCTGGCCTACCACTCGCTGGGCGTGGGCCTGGGCAAGCTGGAACTCAACGAAGAGGCCATTGCCGCCGACCTCGACGCCTCGTGGGAAGTGCTGGCCGAGCCGATCCAGACCGTGATGCGCCGCTACGGCGTCTCGGGCGCCTACGAGAAGCTCAAGGAAGTCACGCGCGGCAAGACGGTGACCGCCGAGGCGCTGCACGGGCTGATCCGGGGCCTGGAGATTCCCCAGGAAGAAAAAGACCGGTTGCTCGCCATGACGCCCGGGAGCTACGTGGGCAAGGCCACCGAACTCGCCAGGCGCGTCTAGGGTCCCGACTCTTCCAGCGCGCGCTCTGCGTAGCGGTTGAAGCGCCACGCATCGCCCTCGATGGTGATGCGGCGCCAGCTGGCGCGTTTCTCGCCGGGCGACATTTCCGTCCAGCGCTGCACCTCATCGAAGGTGCGACCGCATCCCTTGCAGACCTCGTCGCCCTGGCTGGTGGAGCAGATGGCGATGCAAGGCGTGTCGGGGGTGGTTTCGTACCACGCCATCCACGCCGCCCGCGCCGCCGCCGGCAAGGTGGCTTCGTCGGCCTCGGTCTCGCGGAAGTAGACCATCAGCGCATACACCTCCGCCAGCGCACGCAACTCCTTGCAAAGCGACACGCCGTCGGGCGAGGGTGAGCGCTCACGCCAATGGTTGATGGCGGCTTCGATGTCGGTGATGTGGATGCCGGGCATGGGGTGTGGATCATAGCCAGTCAAGCCCAGCGCCTGTGGGAACTGCGTACCCACCGCCGCGCCTGACGATCAGCGGGGGCCGCTACAATCGCGGGTCTCGAAGGGGAGTAGCTCTCCGTTGCGGATCAGGAACACCTCGGTATCCCCTGGTCCGGACCATCGGGTTGTCGTCAAGACGAAGCGCTCCGCTTCCGGCGGCCCGGGCAAGGTGATCCCATCGCCTTGCGAGCAAGACCTTTGATGGGCTCTCCACGGCCGATCAAGGCATGTCCGTCCCCTTCGCAGCGCAGCAGCGCTGTGGCGGGTGGGTGTGCAGTGCCTTGCGGTTACCGCTAGCAACTACGAGGAATTTATGGATTTCCTGACATCGCCCGCGTTCTGGGTCGCGCTCGGACAGATCATCATCATCGACATCCTGCTCGGTGGCGACAACGCGGTCGTGATCGCGCTGGCCTGCCGCAAGCTGCCACCGGCCCAGCGCACCAAGGGCATCATCTATGGCACCGCAGGCGCCATCATCCTGCGCGTGATCCTCATCGCCTTCGCGATGACGCTGCTGGCGATTCCCTTCATCAAGCTCGTCGGCGCCATCCTGCTGGTGTGGATCGGCGTGAAGCTGCTGGCGCCCGATGACGAAGCGCACGGGGACATCCAGGGCAGCGACAAGCTGTTTGCCGCCATCAAGACGATCATCGTGGCCGACCTGGTGATGAGCGTGGACAACGTGATCGCCATCGCGGGCGCCGCCCAGAACGCGGGTGAGCACTCCTTCCTGCTGGTGGTTCTGGGCCTCTTGATCTCCATCCCCATCATCGTCTGGGGCAGCACCATGGTCATCAAGCTCATGGCGCGCTTCCCGATGATCATCACGGTGGGCGGCATGCTGCTGGGCTGGATCGCGGGCGGCATGCTGGTGACCGACCCGGCGTTCGTGAACCCGGACAAGTGGCTGTGGATGCCCAAGCTGGGCACGCTGGACGAGAAGGGCATGGCCGACATTTCCAACACCCTGTGGTGGACCGCCCACATCGCGGGTGCCCTGCTGGTGCTGGCGCTGGGCAAGTGGATCGCCTCGCGTCGCCCGCCCGTGACGCACGAAGCCTGAGTTCGCGCGCCGATGAAGCTCATCCTGACCTGGCTGCTCGCGGCGTGCGCGCTGCTGCTGGTGGCCTATCTCTACCCCGGGGTGCAGGTGCAGAGCTTCACCTCAGCGCTGATCGCCGCAGCGGTCATAGGCCTGTTCAACGCGGTGCTGAGGCCCATCCTGGTGATCCTGACCCTGCCGGTCACGGTGATCACGCTGGGCCTGTTCCTGTTCGTGATCAACGCCCTGCTGTTCTGGGCCGCAGCGAGCGTGCTCGATGGTTTCCAGGTCAGCGGCTTTGTCGCCGCGCTGGTGGGCTCGCTGATCTACTCGCTGCTGATGCTGCTGGTCAACACGGCCCTGCGCTCAGTCCTCGCGCGTTGATTCGCGCAGCAGCGCTTCCACTTCCCGCCGACGCGCGTCCACGATGGCCAGTTCCATGCCATCGGTGCGCTGCGCCGCCGGCAGGGCCTGAGCTGCCCTGAGGCGCTCGGCCGCACCGCTGTAATCGAGCTGCGCCGCATGCGCCTCGGCGTCCGCGCGGATCGCGCGCAGCGTCTGCCCCTGCACCGCGTGCGCACGGGACAGGGTTTGCCACCCCAGGGCGTCGCGAGGGTGCAGCGCCACCCAGGCCTGAAGGCGCGCCACGGCACGCTCGGGCTGCCCGGTGGCCATGGCGGCCTGCGCGCCGTAGATGGCGCTGGCGCGCGTGGTCCCGGCCAGGGCCTGATCGCGCAATTCGGCGAGCAGGTTGCTGGAGGGATCTGCCGCCGGCGCCGCGCCCGCGGCAGTCCCCGACTTCGGCGCCAGCAACAACTCGAGCAACAGCGCGTCTACCGTGGGGCGCGCCGCCGGGGGAATGGAGGTTCGCAAGCGCTGGGCCAGATCGAGCGCCTGCTCGCGCTGGCCCAGCCGGTGCGCCGAGAGCGCAGCGGCGTAGCGCTCCGCGGGGGTCGCGGTGGCGCCCTGGCCTTGCGTCAGCCAGGCCCGCATGCGGTCGGGGCCGTTCTCTGCCAGGACCCGAGCTCGCGAAGCCATGAGGCTGTGCAGCACCGGGCCGGACGACCCGGCCATCGGCGCGCCCAACGTGGCTGCGGAGCCAGGCTTTGGCAGCTCCAGCCGCAGCGCACCGCCTGCCGGGGCGCTGGGCGCTGGCGCCAGTCCGGAGGCCACGGCAGCGGTTGGCGCCACCGGACCCGAAGGCAGCCTCGCGCGCATGTCGGCGATGCGTTCGCCGGTCAAGGGGTGGCTGCGCAAGTAGGGGAATGAGCCGTCGTCGTTGTGCCGCGAGGCCTGCTGCAGACGATCGAACATGGTGACAAAGCCGTAGCCGTCGAATCCCGCACCGGTGAGCACGCCATAGCCGACGCGGTCGGCCTCGCGCTCCATGTCGCGGGAGAAGTTGAGCTGCGACTGCGCGGCGGCTGCCGTGCCACCGGCGATGGCCGCGCCCGCCGCCTGCGAGTTCGACCCGGCGGCCAGCGCCGCCAGCAGCATGGCACCCACCATCCAGGGCGTCATGCGTTCGTCGCGCGAGACCATGCGGGCAATGTGCCGCTGCGAAACGTGGCTGAGTTCGTGCGCCAGCACCGAGGCCAGTTCCTCCGGCCGCTCCGTCACCGCCACCAGGCCCAGGTGGACGCCCAGGTAACCACCGGGCAGCGCAAAGGCGTTCACGCGCCGGTCACGCGAGATCATCAATTCCCAGGCCAGGCGCTCGCTCAGTTCAGGCGGCACATCGCCGCGATCTCGCGCGGCCCCGAGCAAGGGCTGCCAGAGCGACTGCAGGTAGTCGACCAGCACCGGGTCGTCCAGGTAGTCGGGGTCGCGGTAGATGCCGCGCGCGATGCGGTCGCCCATGCGGCGTTCGGCCGAGAGCGTCATGCCCTGGCCGTCGCCCAGGCTCGGCAGGCTGCTCAGCGAGGGTCGGTCGGCGCCCGACTGGGCCGCCACCGGCGGCAGTGGACCCAGAAGCAGGGAAGCAGCAACAAGGCCGAGGCCGATGTCCCGGCGAAAGCGCGAGCGCCTCAAGGACTTGGATGTGGCAGGCATCCCCGTATGATGCCGCCAAGTCCGAACGGTTCTGTAAAGCCCTCGCAACAAGTCGCCATGCCCGATACAAACCCACCCGGTCCACTCACCCACTTCGACGCCCAGGGCCAGGCCCACATGGTCGACGTGGCGGCCAAGGCCCACACCCACCGCGTGGCCGTGGCCGAGGGCCGCATCACCATGCTGTCCGCCACGCTCGCGCTCATCCAGAGCGGCACGGCGAAAAAAGGCGACGTGCTCGGCATTGCGCGCATCGCCGGTATCCAGGCCGCCAAGAAGACCAGCGATCTCATTCCGCTGTGCCACCCGATCGGCCTCACACGCGTCGCTGTGGCGTTCGAGCTGGACCCGAGCACGAACAGCGTGACCTGCCGCACCACCACCGAATGCACCGGCCAGACCGGCGTGGAGATGGAAGCCCTCACCGCCACCAGTGTGGCCTTGCTCACGATCTATGACATGTGCAAGGCGGTGGACCGCGGAATGGAGATTTCGGGTGTTCGGCTGATGGAGAAGCGCGGCGGCAAGAGCGGCCACTTCGTGGCCGGCGCCTGATCAGGACGGCTGCGCCATCCGTGCGCGCCAGGCTTCGTACTCCCTGGGCCAGGCTGCGCGGTAACGCGCTTCGTGCAGTTGCGCCAACTCGGTCTGCCCCAGCAGCGCAGCCGCCCCGATCACGTACTCGATGACGCGCGGATCCGTGGCGGTGCGCAGCGACGCCAGGGCGCCAGCGAGCACGAACTGCGCATTCTCCCGACCCAATGGCATGGCATCGAGACGCGCGATCAGGAGGTCGCGCTGGAAGAAGACGGTGTCCTCGATCTTGCGGAAGGTGTCCTCCCGGTAACTGTCCAGGCGCATGCTGACCGGCAGGTAGAGCTGGGTGACCTTGAGGTAGTCCCACGCCACGAACGTCACCAGGGCCACCAGCACGCCACTGAGTGCCAGACGGCTGCGCATGGCCGAACTCGGCGCCGGGGCCACCGCTGCCCGACCGCCATGGCTTCGGATGCGGTGGATCTGCCAGATGGCCAGCGCCGCCATGAGCTGGCCGGTGCCCGCCCACAGCGGGTATTCGAGCAGGCTGTGGAGCCCCAGCAGCGCCAGCACGGCCCAGCACAGGCGCTCCATCGGGTCTTTTGCCGCCCAGGGCTTGAACCGGAAGATGGCGTAGACCAGCAGACCGCACACGGCCAAAGCCACCGGCAGGCCCAGCGTCACCGCCAGCTGCAACGGCAGGTTGTGGGCGTGCGACAGCTTCTCGCAGAAACGCATGCCCTCGAACTCGGTGATGTAGTGCGCGTACAGCAGGTTGCCCGGACCCCAGCCCGTCCAGGGCTTGAGGGCGATCAGGTCGGCGACGTTGCTCCAGAGCACCCGCCGGCTGGTGCAGCTCACGGCCGATCCGAAGCGGCCGAGCAGGTTGCGTTCGACGTCGACGCTGAAGACGACCCAGGCCAGCCGGGGCATCCCGATCGAAGCGACCGCGTAACACGCCCAGCCCGCCGCGAGGGCCAGCACGACCCACTTCCACTGCCGCGCGTGCCAGTACAACAAGAGGCCGGAAATGATGAGCAGATGGACCAGGCCGGTGCGCGAGGCTGTTGCCGCCAGCGTGATCAGCAGCAGCGCGGCCATCCAGGTGGCGTGGGGGGCGCTGATGCGGCGCTGGATGAGCAGCCACCACACGCTGAGCAAGCCCACTGCGAGCAGGGTGGCCAGCACATTGAGCTGGTGCACGTTGGCCGAGACGTAACCCGGTGGCGTCATGGCGATCCACGGGAAAAAACCGTCTTCCAGATTGAAGTACTGCATGAGCCCCAGCACGGTGCTGAAGAGCGCTGCCAGCAACCAGCCCCAGGCCATCGCCAGCCCGGCGCGTTCGCGCGCCAGCGGCAGCAGCGCGATCAACAGGGCGCCTGCCATCCAGGCAGACAGATCGGGCCACATGGACAGCACCGGCTGAGTCACCACGGGCCACCACCAGGGCGCCGCCACGAGCAGCATGCAAGCGGCGACGATCAGGCGGTGACGCGCAGAGGAGGGGGATGGTTCACGGTCGGCAGCAGTCAACGGGTCCATGGGGGGTCCGCGCGTCAGGGTGGAGCGCCATCACCAGCCTTCCATGCAGAAGGCATGACCGTGATTTCGCGAACCGCAAAGACTAGCAACGACGCAGGTATTTCTGCGATTTCCGGAACGAACCGTCAGGAAGCCGGAGCGAGGCTGCGCTTCCATTCCTCGTACTGCTTCGGCCACGCCGCGCGGTAACGGGCCTCGTGCAGCTTGGCCAGGTCGTCCTTCCCCAGCAGGGTGGCGGCCTCGATGACGCGGCGGATGATCCGGGAGTCCGGCGCCACATGCAGGGAGGCCAGGGCGCCGGCCAGGATGAGTTCGGCGTTGCTGGCGTCCAGGTCCGTGGCCACGATCTGGGCAATCAGCACGTGCGACTGGAAGAGCACTGTCGTGCGCGACTTGTTGAACGTGTCCTCGCGGTAGCTGGCCAGGCGAAGTCGGTCCGGCAGGTAGAGCTGGCTGACCTTGACGTAGTCCCAGGCGACAAGGGCGAGGCCGGCCACCAGCAAGGCCGACACCATGCAGCGCCCCAAAGCCGTCTTCGCCGGATCGCTCCCGGCGCCTCCGGTGGCGTGGCGACGTCTCAATACGAAAATCTGCCACGCGGCCAGCAGCGCCATCAGCTGGAAGATGCCGAACCACAGGGGAAATTCCAGCAGGCTGTGAACGCCCAGCATCGCCAGCACGCCCCAGCACAGGCGTTCCAGCGGGTCGATCGCGGCCCAGGGCTTGAGCTTGACCAGTGCCAACAGGAACAGGCCACTGGCGACGGCGGCCACGGGAAGCCCCATGGTGACGGCCAGATGCAGCGGCAGGTTGTGCGCGTGGGAGAGCTTGTCGCAGAAGCGGGGACCGGCGTAGTCGGTGATGTAGTGCGCGTAGACCAGCTCGCCCGCACCCCAGCCCGTCCAGGGCTTCTGGCCGATCAGCTCGACCATGTTGCTCCACAGGTAGCGCCGGCTCTGGCAGCTCATGGCCTCCCCGAAACGCCCGAAGAGATTGCGGTCGATGTCGATGCCGCGCGTGACCCAGGCGAGCCAGGGCAAGGCATTCGCCGCCACCGCGTACAGTGCCCACCCCAGGCCGACGATGAGCAGCACGCGCTTCCAGTGCCGAGGATGCCAGTAGAGCAGCATGCAGGAGATGGCCACCAGGTGGACCATGCCCGTGCGCGACGCAGTGGCGGCCAGGGTCACCAGCAGCAGCCCCGCCATCCACACGGCGTGCATGACCGGGAGGTGGCGCCGGACCACCAGCCACCACACGCTGAGCAGTCCCACGGCCAGCAGCGACGCCAGCATGTTGAGCTGGTGCACGTTCGCCGTCACATAGCCAGGATCCGTGATCGCGACCCAGGGGAAAAGGCCGTTCTCCAGATCGAAGTACTGCAGCAGACCGAGCACCGAGCTGCCCAGCGCAGCCACCAGCCAGCCACCGGCGATGGCGAGTCCCGCCCGCTCCCGCGTCCAGGGGAGCAGCGCGATCAACAGGGCGCCCGCTGTCCAGGCCACCAGATCGGGCCCCATGGCCGACAACGGCCCCAGAAGAAAAGGCCAGAACCAGGGCGCGGCGATCAGCACGGCGCAGAGCCACACCAGCGCGGTGGAAGCAGCGCGGGGGCGGACGTCGGGGGTGGGTGATTCAGTCATCCGGGCCTTGTGAGACGCTCACCACCCGTCGAAATGAAGGTAGGCGCGGGGCTGTCCATCGGCCCGCGAGACCAGGGCGACCCAGTCCGTGGTTTCCTCGCGCACCAGTGGCAGGTAGCCCGCCTGGTCGTCGCTCAAGCCCAGCTTGGCCAGGATCGCATCCAGTTCGGCTCGCCGGTCCGGGTGCTTGCCGCGCAAATCGGCGATGGGGCGCAGCGCCTGCTGCACGGCAGGCATCTGTTCCTCGAAAGATCGCCAGCGCGAAGGCCGGAACGAAGGGTGCAAGCCCTGCAGCGACAGCTGCACGCTTTGCAGGTAATCCGCATCGCTGGGTTGCGCCAGGCGCACGCCCAGCACGCGAGGTCCGCCAAAGCCCAGTGAGCGCAGACCTTCTGGCGCGTCCTGCAGGCGCGTTGCGTCCACGTCCAGGGCCTGCACCACGCGGAAGCGGTCACCTTCGAACGCCACGAACACCGGGCGCGCACCGGCCACCTGGTTCAGGCCGTAGGCCAGTGCGCCGAGCTGCGTCAACACGATGAGCGCCAGGTCGACGCGCCACTTGAACCGCGACTTGGCCGGGTCGTACAGCACCAGCGTGAGCACCGGGCCGCACACCACGTCGACGACCATCAGGATGAGGAACAGCGAGCGCCCGCCGGTGAGCTCATGGAACGGCGCCGGGTACCAGACGCGAAATACCAGCCAGGCGACGGCGCAGGCCACCAGCAGGCTCAAGCCGAAATGCAGGAGCGCCGCTCGGGCGGCGCTGCGGATGCGTGTACCCCATGCCATGATGAAACGGATCCTCCAAAAAAAAGAGCGCCGAGGCGCTCTTTTCAGGCTGTGCGCAAGAGTTTACTTGCACTCGGCGGGCGCGAAACGAGCCTGCAGGGAACCTGCGGTCACGCCGGTGAAGCTGCCAGCCGTGGCACCGGCAGCGGCGCAACGCCATGCCACCGATTGGGCGGGCGGGGTGAACGTGGCCGTGCCGGTGGGCAGAGCGGAACCCGCGGGCGCGTTCGGGGTGATCGTCAGGGTGCCGCCACCTGCGGCAGCGGTGGTCGTCACAGTGATCACGCCAGTGCCGGCGGCGATCGCGACGCTCGACACGTTGCGCGTGCCGGCCGGTGCGGTGTAACCCGTGCCGTAGCCCAGCGCACTGACTTGCGGATTGCCCGACGACAGCACGTCCTGCACGTTGACCTTCGCGGCCGAAGCAGCCACCAGGCCTTCCGACACGCGGGCGCGCACGGTGTAGTCCTGATAGGCGGGCAGCGCAACGGCGGCCAGGATACCGATGATGGCCACCACGATCATCAGTTCGATCAGGGTGAAACCTTTTTGCAGGGAGCGCTTCATGGGGAAGTCCTTGTCACAGTTGAGAAGTCCAGGTCTGGGCTTGTAGGCGGCGGGTGTTTACTTGCACTCGGCGGGCGCGAAACGAGCCTGCAGGGAACCTGCGGTCACGCCGGTGAAGCTGCCAGCCGTGGCGCCAGCGGCGGCGCAACGCCATGCCACCGACTGAGCCGGCGGGGTGAAGGTGGCCGTGCCGGTGGGCAGAGCGGAGCCCGCGGGCGCGTTCGGGGTGATCGTCAGGGTGCCGCCACCTGCAGCAGCGGTGGTCGTCACAGTGATCACGCCAGTGCCGGCGGCGATCGCAACGCTCGACACGTTGCGCGTACCGGCCGGTGCGGTGTAACCCGTGCCGTAGCCCAGCGCATCCGCTTGCGGGTTGCCCGACGACAGCACGTCCTGCACGTTGACCTTCGCAGCCGAGGCAGCGACCAGACCTTCCGACACGCGGGCGCGCACGGTGTAGTCCTGATAGGCGGGCAGCGCGACGGCGGCCAGGATACCGATGATGGCCACCACGATCATCAGTTCGATCAGGGTGAAACCTTTTTGCAGGGAACGCTTCATGGGGAACTCCTTGGAGACGGGGGTTGGGTTGGGAACACCTCCTTATCAGCAGACGCCGTGCCAACTTGAATTGCCATGTGTTCTGCGGTCTATTTCACGCTTTGAGCGGCGCATGTGACCATTTGTGCTCGCCGGCACCGCGAGGGACCGACATTTTTTGTCAGTCCCTGCGCCGCCGACAGGTTTTGTCACAGCTCGAAGGTCTGGCCGGCGCTGAGCCAGCGGATGTCGTGGCGCGATGCGCCCTGCTGCCTCGGCGCCAGGTCGAAGCGCCGGATCTCTTCCATGATCAACCCGGTTTCGGCGGGCTTGGTGTGGGTGATGTAGATGGGGTAGCGCCGGTCGCTGCCGATCTGCTCGAGTTCCTCGGCCAGCATCTGCGGCGCCAGGTGCAGGCTGCGCTGGGCCAGCGCCTGCTCGCGGTCGCTGAACGCGGTCTCGATCACCAGCAGCGCCACCGTCATCTGGTTGATGCGCTCCCAGAACGCGGGGTTGCGTCCGGTATCGCCGCTGAACACCCAGTGGCCCGCTTCGGTGTGCGCGGCAAAGCCCACCGCCGGCACGGTGTGAACGGCCGGCAAGACTTCCACCGATTTGCCGCCCACCTGCAGCACCTCACCGACCGCAATCGGCACGAAGCGCATCAGCGGGGCGTCGGTGCTGGGGATGGCCGAAAAATCCGGCCAGATCAGGTTGTTGAAGATGTGGACCTTGAGCGCCGCGATCGTGCCGGGCAGGGCGTGCACCTTGACCGGCCCCGCGCCGCTGGCCAGCCGGCGCGCCGCGATCGCGTCCAGCATCAGCGGCAGTGCTGCAATGTGATCCAGGTGCGAATGCGTGAGCAGCACGTGGTCGACCCTCGCCATCTCTTCCAGCGTGAGGTCGCCCACGCCGGTGCCCGCGTCGATCAGGACGTTGTCGTCGAGCAGGAACGAGGTGGTTCGGCAGCCGTGGGCAATGGCTCCAGAACACCCCAGAACACGAACCCTCATCGGCAGCTTTTTGGAATGTGCAC
This sequence comes from Hydrogenophaga sp., assembly GCF_051858985.1. Classification (GTDB taxonomy): domain Bacteria; phylum Pseudomonadota; class Gammaproteobacteria; order Burkholderiales; family Burkholderiaceae_C; genus Hydrogenophaga. The sequence goes on from NZ_JBHYGM010000004.1 coordinate 231,409, forward strand.
GGCCGGTGGGCCGGCGCATGAGTTTGAAACGAGGCTGGCCGCAAGCCAACCGCCTGCCGAAGGCTACCCGCTGCGTGGCCCGCCGGTAAAGGACTTTTTGCTCACTTGGCGCCACCGTTGCAGACAGCAACAAACGCCGCGAAAGAGAGGAAGTCGGACCAGGAATGTCGCGGAACTGGCTCTGCCAGGCCGCAGGCATTGCCCCCCTGGGGGGTGACGCGCCACAGGCGCGGCGCGGGGGGAGCTTCAGTGCACCACGAACTGCATCTGCGTGCCGGCCAGCTCGAGCAGGTCGCCGTGGTGCAGGTTGACAGCGTCGGTGCCGATGGGGCTGCCGTTGATCGTGGGCTTGAGCGTGCCTTCCACCAGGGCCACCACGTAGCCGTGAGGACGGCGCGTGATGGCCGCCACCGCCACGCCGGGCTTGCCGATGGTGGTGACCACCTTGACCAGAGGCACCTCGCGCCCGGCGGCGGTGCCGGACATCACCTTGATGGCGGCGTTGCCCACCGGCGCCGAAGGCGCCTCACCACCGCCGACAACAGCGCCGGCGCTGATGACCATGGTCTTCTCATAGCTGTCGCTCGCGCCTTCGTGCGCGAACTTGATCTTGTACTTGCCGATCTCGACGGTGTCGCCGTTTTGCAACTGTTGCTTCTTGATCGCCTTGCCGTTCACGTACGTGCCGTTGGTGCTGTTGAGGTCTTCCAGGAAGACGTCCGAGCCCGACATCTGCATCACGGCGTGCTCACCACTGACCGCGAGGTTGTCGATCACGATGTCGTTGTAGGGACGGCGGCCGAGCGTGGTGCGGTCTTTGGTGAGCTGCACTTCCTTGATGACGACACCGTCGATGGAAACGATCATTTTCGGCATGGCCGACTCCTGTGGAACCTGTTGGACGAATTCTGGAGATGTCTGAAAAGGCGGGTGTCTCACTTACCGAGCATGCGCGACAACAGGCCCTTGCGCACCGGTCGGGAGCGAGCATACGCCAGTATCACCGAAATGTTGTCGCGCCCCCCGCAGTCGTTCGCACCATCGACCAGGGCATGGCCCTTTTCCTCGAGCGTGCCCGCGGTGACGAGGACCGCCGCGATGCGCTCGTCACTCATCATGTCGCTCAGGCCGTCGGAGCAGAACAGGTAGAGGTCGTCCTCCTCGACGCGGTACTCGTTGACTTCCAGCAACACCGTGTCTTCAACACCGAGCGCACGCGTCACGAGGTTCTTGTGCGTGGCGTACTGCGCCTGCTCCAGCGAGATCAGGCCAGCGTCGATCTGCTCCTGCAACAGCGAGTGGTCGCGCGTGATCTGCGTGAAGTTGCCTTCGCGCAGGCGGTAGCAGCGGGAATCGCCCACGTGGCCGATCATGGCGCGCTCACCGTGGAAGACCCCCATGACCAGCGTGGTGCCCATGCCGGAATACTGCGGGTTGGAATTGGCGGCGTTGAAGATGGAACGGTTGGCGTTGTCGATGCAGATTTCCATCGCCCGCTTGAGCTCGCGACCACTGGCTTCGTGCCCGCCTTCCGACATCCACCGACCCAGTTCCGTGCGGATGAAGGACGTGGCCATCGCGCTGGCGACTTCACCTGCGTTGTAGCCTCCCATGCCATCGGCAAGCACGGCGATCTGGTTCTCGGGATCGAGCGAGACGGAGTCCTCGTTGTTGTCCCTCACCAGGCCCGGATCCGTCAAACAAAAATACTCAAAAATCATGTTGTTCGACTTATATACGGATATCGGGGCTGTCAGTTTCCGGCTTCAGACCTGCCTTGGGCGGTGCTTCGACAACCGTGGAAAAAGTCACGTCCTCGTCCTCGACGCCAGCTTGGGAGGACGCCGTTCCTGGTTGCTCACGGACCGTCTGCAAAAACACCTCTTCATGCCCTCCGGCCTGGTTCTCCAGAAGCGCCCTCACGCCCTGCAGTTCGGAGGCGAGCTCGTCACCGGTCTGGTAGCGCTGGCTCGGTGATTTCGCCAGGGTCCGGCTCAGTATATCGGCCAGTCGGGCCGGCAACTCAGGACGTAAATCACACACACTGGCCGGTTCCTGGTTGGCAATCTGGTACATCAGCGCGGCCATCGAGTCCCCGCGCAGCGGAAGCTGCCCGGTGAGCATCTGGTAGAGCATGACGCCCAGGGAATACAGGTCGGAGCGACCGTCCACATGCTGGCCGGACAGCTGTTCGGGCGACATGAAGCTGGGCGTGCCCAGGACCATGCCGGTCTTGGTTCGGCTCGACGTGGTGATGCGCGCGATGCCGAAGTCGGTCACCTTCACCGATCCCGTGGCCGGGTCGTACATCACATTGGCGGGCTTGATGTCGCGGTGCACCACCTCCAGGCCATGCGCATGGGCCAGCGCCTGGGCCACGCGTTCGCCGATCTCCAGCACCTTGCCCACTGGCAGCAGGTGGCCCGGGCGGGTGTGCACCATGAGGTCGTGCCCCTGCAGGAATTCCATGGCGATGTAGGCCAGGTCCTGTTCTTCGCCGGCGTCGAAGATGGTGACGATGTGGGGATGCTGCAGCCGTCCGGCGGTTTCGGCTTCGCGGAAGAAGCGGTCCCGCGCCTCATCGAGCTCGGCCCCTTCGAACTCGGCGCTCAGGGCCAGGGTCTTGATGGCCACGGTACGGCCGATCTTCGGGTCACGGCCCAGATAGACCACGCCCATGGCGCCCTTGCCCAGTTCCTTTTCCACCTGGTAGCGACCCAACATGGGCTTTTCCACGCCGTTGCCACTGAGCAGCAGGGTGCCACCGGGGTGCGACGAACCGCTGCCGAGGACCACGGTTTCCGAGAGGTTGCGCGCACGCTTGAGGCGTGCCTGCACGTCGGTGTCCTTGCGGTCCAGTCGGGCCATGTGTTCGTACACGGATTCGGCCTTGTTGAACTGGCGCTTGCGTTCGAAATCCAGCGCCAGGTGCTTGAGGTTTTCCATCAGCGCATCGCTGTGGGGCACGCGGCGCAGGCGGTCGAACGCCATGTCGAGCTGGCCCTGGCTCTGCAGGGTCAGTGCCATCTGGCGGTTGGTTTCGGCCCACTCTTCATCGGACTTGAGCTTGCCGGCCTCTGTGACCAGGAAACGGCGCGTGGTGAGCGCCAGGTGCCCGATGAGGAGCAGCGCGGCAGGAAACACCAGTTGCAACCAGAGCGCGGCGGCCACCAGCAACTGGTGCTGCACGCCCAGCAGCAGCACGAAAAGAATGCCCGTGACCACGGCACCCGCGCCCGCCGAGAGCCGGGGCAGGACGCCGACCAGGTAGGCGGTGATCAGCACCAGGATGCCCAGCTCCGCCAGACCGCTCCAGGCGGGCTGTTCGATGAAGTGCCCACTCAGGATGCTGGACGTGATGTGGGCCAGGATGAGGGCGGGCGACATGGCGGCGGACACGGGCGTCGTGAACAGGGTGCCCACGCCTGCGGCCGTGGCGCCGATGATCACGATCTTGCCCGTGTACTTGGACGGCGATATACGCCCGGAACTCACGTCGTAGAACGAATCCACCGAGAAGGCGGCTTTACCGTCGCGATCGGGGTAGAACTGGGGCAGCACGCGCGCCGAGGCGTCCGTGGGGATGGTCGTGGGGCCCAGCTGCACACCCCGGCCCGGCAGCAGGCGGATGTCCGAGGCATTGAGGTTGAGGCTGTGAGCGGCCGTTGCCAGGCCCATGGAGGGCACGGCAACGCCGTCGAACTGCACCAGCAGCGGCTCCTGCCGCACCGCGCCATCAATGTCAGGGAATTGATTCAGGTGCCCGACCGCACGGGCGGCTTCACCAATCGACGGCAAAGGCTGCTGGGTCCGCTGCGCCGGCACGCCGAAGAGCGACTCGTCCACCACCGCGCTGCGCCGTGCGAAGTCCGGCAGGGGCTGGTCGGGCCGGCCCAAGGGCTGCCCGAGGCTGAACACGGAGGGCACGATCACGTTGCCAGCGCGCGCGATGCTCTCCACCAGCCGGGCGTCGGAATCCAGTTGCTGCTCGGCTTCACGGATGAAGCGCAGCAGCTGTTCGCGCGGGCGCTCACCGAGTTCGCTGAACAAGGGTGCGCCAACCGCCGAACCGTCGATGTGCCCGCGCATGTCGCGCAGCACCGTCAACCCGCGATCGGTCTGCGGTTCGAAGAAAAAGGCGGTGTGGGCCACGGTGCGCGCCTTGGCCTCGCTGAGCTGGTCGATCAGCCTGGCATGCACATCGCGCGGCCAGGGCCAGCGACCGATGTTGGCAATGCTCTCGTCGTCGATCGCGATGACGGCAATCTGGTCGCTCGGCAAGCGTTCCGTGGCGGTGCTGGCCAAGTCGTAGAAGCGGCGTTCCAGCCCGCTGAACAGGTCGGTGGTGGCGTGCAGCAGGAACACGGCGATCACGACGCACAGCCCCATCACGGCGTCGGATCGCCAGATCCGGCCGAGGCCCTTCTTGGAATTCGTCTTGCTGCTGGACACGTGCGGATTTTCCGGGTTGATTCGCCTGCTGGTCGCCGCGACCTGCCCGAAGGTCAGTGGCACGCGCACCAATGGCCTTCCAGCGGCGCGGGGGCCAAGGTGTTGCATTCTGTTTCAGGCCTTCCCACCCGGGCAAGGTCGTTTGTGGGATTCCCGCCGAAAACCTGCAGAAGGCGAAAAAAAAGGCAACGCAAGCGTTGCCCTTTTCACGGTGGTCTGACCTGATTTACAGCTTGGACTTCAGCAGCTTGGCCAGTTCGGAGAAGTTGCGTGTCACGGTGAAACCGGACTCTTCCATGATGGCCAGCTTGGCGTCGGCCGTGTCGGCGCCGCCGGAAATGAGCGCGCCGGCGTGACCCATGCGCTTGCCGGGAGGCGCCGTGACCCCTGCGATGAAGCCGACCACGGGCTTCTTCATGTTGGCCTTGCACCAGCGGGCGGCGTCGGCTTCGTCCGGGCCACCGATCTCGCCGATCATGATCACGGCGTCGGTGTCGGGATCGTCGTTGAAGGCCTTCATCACGTCGATGTGCTTGAGGCCGTTGATGGGGTCGCCACCGATGCCGACGGCGCTGGACTGGCCCAGGCCGATCTCGGTCAGTTGCGCCACGGCTTCATAGGTGAGCGTGCCGGAGCGCGACACCACACCAATGCGGCCCTTGCGGTGGATGTGGCCGGGCATGATGCCGATCTTGATCTCGTCGGGCGTGATCAGGCCGGGGCAGTTGGGGCCGAGCAGCAGCGTCTTCTTGCCGCCCGCGGCTTCCTTGGCCTTCATCTTGTTGCGCACTTCGAGCATGTCGCGCACGGGGATGCCTTCGGTGATGCAGATCGCCATGTCCAGGTCGGCCTCGACGGCTTCCCAGATGGCGGCAGCAGCGCCCGGAGGCGGCACATAGATGACCGACACGGTGGCGCCGGTCTGGCTGGCGGCTTCCTTCACCGAGGCGTAGATCGGGATGTTAAAGATCGACTCGCCCGCCTTCTTGGGGTTCACGCCCGCCACGAACGCGTTCTTGCCGTTCGCGTACTCCTGGCACTTTTCCGTGTGGAACTGACCGGTCTTGCCGGTGATGCCCTGCGTGATGACTTTGGTGTCTTTGTTGATGTAGATCGACATGACGGCTCCTTAGGCTTTCTTGACTGCTGCCACGACCTTCTGGGCCGCTTCCGCCATGGTGTCGGCGCTGATGATGGGCAGACCGGAGTCGGCCAGCATCTTCTTGCCCTCGACCTCGTTCGTGCCCTTCATGCGCACGACCAGTGGCACCTGCAGGTTCACGGCCTTGCAGGCTGCAATCACGCCGGTGGCGATGGTGTCGCACTTCATGATGCCGCCGAAGATGTTGACGAGGATCGCCTCCACGTTCTTGTTCTTCAACATGATCTTGAAGGCTTCGGTCACCTTCTCGGGGGTGGCGCCGCCGCCCACGTCAAGGAAGTTGGCCGGCTCGCCGCCGAACAGCTTGATGGTGTCCATGGTGGCCATGGCCAGACCTGCGCCGTTGACCAGACAGCCGATGTTGCCGTCCAGGCTGATGTAGGCCAGGTCGAACTTGCTGGCTTCGACTTCGGCCGGGTCTTCCTCGTCCAGATCGCGCAGGGCCACGATCTCGGGGTGGCGGAACAGGGCGTTGCTGTCGAAGTTGAACTTGGAGTCCAGGGCAATGATGTTGCCCTTGCCGTCGCGGTTCAGCGGGTTGATTTCCACCAGAGCGGCGTCCGTGTCCATGTAGCACTTGTAGAGCTTGTTGCACACGTCGATGAACTGGGCCTGCGAGTCGGCGGGCATGCCGATGGCGGCGGCAATTTTCTTCCCCTGGGCTTCGGTCATGCCGGCCAGCGGGTCGATGAACTCGGTGATGATCTTCTCGGGCGTGGCGTGGGCCACTTCCTCGATGTCCATGCCGCCTTCGCTGGAGGCGATGAACGCCACCTTCTGCGTGGCGCGGTCGGTCACGACCGACAGGTAGTACTCCTTCTGGATGTCCGCGCCGTCTTCAATATAGAGACGCCGAACCCTCTGGCCTTCGGGGCCGGTCTGGTGGGTCTTGAGCTGCATGCCCAGAATCTCGCCGGCCAGGCGCTTGACGTCGTCCACCGACTTGGCCACCTTCACGCCGCCGCCCTTGCCACGGCCACCGGCGTGGATCTGGGCCTTGACCACCCACACCGGGCCGCCGAGTTTCTGGGCGGCTTCCACCGCCTCCTGCACCGTGAACGCTGCGATGCCGCGCGGCACCGGGACACCAAACTGGCGCAGGATGTCCTTGCCTTGGTATTCGTGGATCTTCATGAGGGGGTCTCTCAGGAACGGGTCAATGGGTGTCGGCCGACAGCGAGGCCGGCCGAGATGCGGTCGCTCAAAACAGCAACCGGGGACTGTATCATGGTGCAACGCACCAAAAGCGAGCAGCACGGCGCGCATTTTGGGACCCCCTCCTGAACCCACACTGACAAGGCAGAGCGGCCATGGCCAAGGTTTTCATCGATGGCGAAGCAGGCACCACGGGATTGCAGATTCGCGAGCGCCTGCAGGGAATCACGGGCGTCGAGGTGGTGAGCATCGCGCCCGAGCGCCGCAAGGACGCAGCCGCCAAGCGCGAGCTGATGGCGCAGGTGGACCTGGTCATCCTGTGCCTTCACGACGACGCGGCGCGCGAGTCGGTCGCCATGATCGACACCCTGCCGGGCGCCAAGCCCAAGGTCATCGACGCTTCCACCGCGCACCGCACCGCGCCGGGCTGGGTGTTCGGGTTCCCCGAACTTGCCGCTGGTCAGCGCGAGGCGGTGGTGAACGCACAACGCGTGGCCAACCCCGGCTGCTATGCCACCGGCGCCATCGCCATGCTGCGCCCTTTGGTCGACGCCGGTGTGCTGCCCGCCGACCACCCGGTCACCTTGCCGGCGGTGAGCGGTTACTCCGGCGGCGGGCGAACAATGATCGAGGCCTACGAGAAGAACGCCGCGCCAGCGTTCGAGCTGTACGCGCTGGGTCTCAAGCACAAGCACATCCCCGAGATCGTGGCCTACAGCGGACTCAAGCGCCGGCCGATCTTCCTGCCCGCAGTGGGCAACTTCGCGCAGGGCATGCTGGTGCAGTTGCCGCTGCACCTGGACACCCTGCCCGGTTCGCCCTCGGCCGCCGACCTGCAGTCCGTCTTTGAAAAGCACTACGCTGGCAGCGAATGGGTGAGCGTCAAGCCGGCGACGGACGACGGCAAGCTGGACGCCCTGGCACTGAACGACACCAACCAGCTGGAGATCCGCGTCTTTGGCAACGCCCAGGCGCAGCATGCGGTGGTGGTGGCGCGCCTGGACAACCTGGGCAAGGGCGCCAGCGGCGCGGCGGTGCAGAACCTCAAGTTGATGCTCGGCCTGTAGGAAGACGCCCCCACGCTCCGCCGCTGCGCGGGTCGCTGCCCCCCGGGGGGGCTGGGCCTGCCTTGGGGCGGCCCGGCGGCTGGCCCGCGGGCCAAGGCGTCGAAAACCAGCACTGTCGTTCGTCGTGCAGCGGAGGGCGGCGAGCAGGGTTCGGCGCCACGCACGCCGAACGCGAGGAGACTTCACATGACATCCGCCCGCACTCCGGTCGAGATCGCACCGGACAAAGCGACGCGCCGCGAATGGGTGGCGCTGGCCGTGATCGCCCTGCCCTGTCTGGTCTATGCCATGGACCTCACGGTGCTCAACCTGGCGCTGCCCGCCATCAGCGCCGACCTGCGGCCCACCGCCTCGCAGCTGCTGTGGATCATCGACATCTATGGCTTCATGGTCGCGGGCCTGCTCATCACCATGGGCACGCTGGGGGACAAGCTCGGGCGGCGCCGGCTGTTGATGATCGGGGCGGCTGCGTTTGCGGCCGCGTCGGTCGCCGCGGCGCTCTCCACCACCGCGCAGGCGCTGATCGCCACGCGCGCGCTGCTGGGCATTGCGGGCGCCACGCTGGCACCGTCCACCCTCTCGCTCATCTCCAACATGTTCCGCGACGAGCGCGAGCGGCGCGTGGCCATCGGCATCTGGATCTCCAGCTACTCGGTGGGCGGTGCCATCGGCCCGCTGGTGGGGGGCGTGATCCTGCAGTACTTCGCCTGGCCGGCGATCTTCTGGGCCGCCGTGCCGGTGATGCTGCTGTTGCTGGTGCTCGGGCCCTTCCTGCTGCCCGAGTACCGCGATGACAAGGCCGGCCGGCTCGATTTCGTCAGCGTGGGCCTGTCGCTCACCGCCGTGCTCGGTGGCGTTTTCGCGCTCAAGCAGGCGGCCGAGGGCCATCTCGGCGGGCTGACCTGGCTGGCAGCGGGCCTGGGCCTGGTCGCCGGGATCGTGTTCGTGCGCCGTCAGCGCCGCATCGACTACCCACTGCTCGACCTCAAGCTCTTCGCCCAGCCGCGCTTCGCTGCCGCCATCTGCACCTACGCGCTCACCTCGTTCGCCATGTTCGGTGTCTACATCTTCATTTCACAGCACCTGCAACTCGTGCTGGGACTCTCGCCGCTGGTGGCGGGCGTGTGCACCGTTCCCTGGGCGCTGTCGTTCGTGGTGGGCTCGATGCTCACGCCGGCGATGGCGCAGCGCTGGTCGGCCCCTCGAACCATGCTGGGCGGGCTGGCGCTGGCGGCCCTGGGTTTTGCCGGGATGACCCTGGTCGACACCCCGCACGGCCTCCTCGCCCTGGTCGTGGGCATGACGGTCATGGGCATCGGCATGGCACCGGTGTTCACCCTGGGCAACGACATCGTGATCAGTTCGGCGCCGCCCGAGCGCGCGGGAGCGGCCTCGGCGCTGTCGGAAACGAGCGCCGAGTTCTCGGGTGCCCTGGGCATCGCGGTGTTCGGCAGCCTGGCCACCAGCCTTTACCGCAGCGGCATGGCGGGCCAGTTGCCACCGGGCCTGCCCGACGCGCTGGTGGCAGAAACGCTGACGCTGGGGGGTGCGCTCACCGTGGCAGAGGGCCTGCCCGCGCCGCTCGGCGAGGCCCTGCGACAAGCGGCGCGCGCTTCCTTCGTCGACGGCTTGCAGGCGGCGGCGGTGCTGGGCACCGCCATCATGGTGTTCAGCGGCTGGCTGGCCTGGCGCATGCTTCGCGCGCCAGGCACACGGGGTCAGCCCTCGTCGTCCTGAACCGCGGTGCCCCGCACCACACGCCGCACGGCCTCCGCCCCGAAACCCCGCGTGAGCAGGAAACGCACCTGCCTGCCGTGTTCGGCCGCGTCGCGCGGCGGCTCGCCGAACTTCTTGCGCCACACTTCGCGCGCACGGGCCTCTTCGGAACCCTGAAGGCCGGCGACCGCCTCGGCCACGGCCTGCGGATCCAGCCCCTTGGCCTGCAGTTCCTGGCGCACGCGCGCGGCACCCAGGCGGCTGGAGCGGCGGTGCACCACCGACTCGATGACGCGCTGCTCGTTGATGAAGCCCTTGGCTTCGAGTTCGTCGAGCGCCTGGCTCAGCTCACCGGGTGTGGTTTCGTGGGCGCGCAGCTTGCGCTGCAGTTCGGCCCGCGAATGCTCGCGGCCCGCCAGCAGGCGCAGCGCCCGGCCCTTGAGGGAGATCTCGTCGAAACCCACACCGCCTCATTCGGCCACGGGCGCGGTGTCGACGTCCTTCGTCTTCGCGGCCTTCTCGGCCTTGCCCGGCTTGGCGGCCGGTGCCGGCGGCTCGTCCACCGGCAGCAGCGGCACCCCCAGCTCGGTGCGCACCTTGTTCTCCATCTCCACACGCAGCTCGGGGTTCTCGCGCAGGAATTCGCGCGAGTTGTCGCGGCCCTGGCCGATCTTCTCGCCGTTGTAGGCGTACCAGGCGCCCGACTTCTCCACCACGCGGTGCAGCACCCCCAGGTCGAGGATCTCGCCCTCGCGGCTGATGCCTTCGCCGAACAGGATGTCGAACTCGGCCGTCTTGAAAGGCGGCGAAACCTTGTTCTTGACCACCTTGACCTTGGTTTCGTTGCCGATCGCTTCTTCGCCCTTCTTGATGGTGCCAGTGCGGCGGATGTCCAGGCGGACCGAGGCATAGAACTTGAGCGCGTTGCCGCCCGTGGTGGTTTCCGGGCTGCCGAACATCACGCCGATCTTCATGCGGATCTGGTTGATGAAGATGACCATGCAGTTGGTCTTCTTGATGTGCGCGGTGAGCTTGCGCAGCGCCTGGCTCATCAGGCGCGCCTGCAGGCCGGGCAGCGAATCGCCCATTTCGCCTTCGAGTTCGGCCTTGGGCGTGAGCGCGGCCACCGAATCCACCACGATGAGGTCGACCGCACCGGAGCGCACCAGGCTGTCGACGATCTCGAGCGCCTGTTCACCGGTGTCGGGCTGGGAAATGAGGAGGTCCTGCAGGTTCACGCCGAGCTTCTGCGCGTACTGGATGTCCAGCGCGTGTTCGGCGTCGACGAACGCGCACTGGCCGCCGAGCTTCTGCATCTCGGAGATCACCTGCAGGGTGAGGGTGGTCTTGCCCGAGGATTCCGGACCGTAGATTTCCACCACGCGGCCGCGCGGCAGGCCGCCGACACCCAGCGCGATGTCCAGCCCCAGCGAGCCGGTGGAGACGACCTGGATGTCCTCGATCACCTCGCCTTCGCCGAGCCGCATGATCGTGCCCTTGCCGAACTGTTTCTCGATCTGGGCCAGCGCGACCTGCAAGGCCTTGGCTTTTTCGCTGTTGAGGGGGTTGTTCTTGACGGCTGCGTCCATGGAAGGCTCCTGAGCGGGTTGTTGGATTCGCATGGCCTGTGTGAATGTGTACAGGCTGGATGCTTGAACAGCAGTTTACAGGCGAGTTGCCGGCATATCTCTGATTATTTGGTCAGTTTGCCTTACCATCAGGCATGGCTGAACATGACGTGGCTCCCTCCCTGCCCGACGACCGCTGGCGCGTCGGCCACCTCGGCCGCCTGCTCGGCCAGGCCATGCGGCGCTTCGACGAGCGCGTGCTCCACCTCATGGCCCACGATCCCAACGTGCCGCTGGCGCTGTCGCACCTGGCGGCGCGTTCGCAGGTGGGCGCTGCACACATCCACATCACGCGCCACCTGGGCCTGAACGGCTCGCGCCTGACGGAACTGGCACGCGAAGCCGGCATGAGCAAGCAGGCCATGGGCGACCTGGTGACGCAGTGCGAGGCCTGGGGCCTGGTGCGGCGCGAACCGGATGCGCGCGATGCGCGGGCGCGCCGCATCGTGTTCACCGCCACCGGCCTGTTGTGGCTGGAAGGATTCCGCCAGGCGGTGGCGCAGGCAGAAGCCGAGTTCCGCGCCCAGGTGGGAGAAGACGTGGCGACGGTGGTGGCCCTGGGCCTGGAGGCCTACGGGACTTGACGCAGATCACGTCGCAAGGCGGGTCGCCCTCTAGAATCGACCGGCCGCGAACAGCGGCGCGACGCCCCACAAGAACGGCTTCTGGAGACCCCCATGCGCATCCTCATTGCGGAAGACGACCAGGTCCTGGCCGACGGCCTGATGCGCAGCCTGCGCGCGGCCGGTGCGGCGGTGGACCACGTGGCCAGCGGCAATGAAGCCGACGCGGCCCTGCTCACCAACAACGAGTTCGACCTGCTCATCCTGGACCTGGGCTTGCCGCGCCTGCATGGCCTGGAGGTGCTCAAGCGGCTGCGCTCGCGCGGCTCCACGCTGCCGGTGCTGATCCTCACCGCCGCCGACAGCATCGAGGAGCGCGTCAAGGGCCTGGACTACGGCGCCGACGACTACATGGCCAAGCCGTTCTCGCTGCAGGAACTCGAAGCGCGCGTGCGCGCCCTGTCGCGGCGCGGCATGGGCGGCTCCACCAACACCATCCGACACGGGCCGCTCGAATACGACCAGGCGGGCCGCGTGGCCACGATCGACGGCAAGATGGTGGAGCTGTCGGCGCGCGAACTGGGCCTGCTGGAAGTGCTGTTGCAGCGTGCCGGGCGCCTGGTGAGCAAGGACCAGCTGGTCGAGCGACTCTGCGAATGGGGCGAAGAGGTGAGCAACAACGCCATCGAGGTCTACATCCACCGCCTGCGCAAGAAGATCGAGAAAGGCCCGATCCGCATCGCGACCGTGCGTGGCCTGGGCTATTGCCTTGAAAAAATCGCCGGCTGAGGACGGCTCGCCCGGCGAACCGGCACCCTCGGCGGACGGCCGTGGACCCATGTCCTTCGGCCTCTTCCAGCGCGAGCAACGCAGCCTGTTCGGTGAACTGCTGGACTGGATGCTCACGCCATTGCTGCTGCTGTGGCCGCTGTCGCTGGCCCTCACCTGGTTCGTCGCCCAGGGCATCGCCAGCAAACCTTTCGACCGTGCGCTCGAATTCAACCTCCAGGTGCTCAGCCGGCTGGTGGTGCTGGAGAACGAGCGCGTCGTCTTCAAGCTCGATGCCCAGGCGCGCGATCTGCTGCGCGCGGACAGCGGCGACCTCGTGTACTACCAGGTGCTTGATCCACGGGGTGACCTGGTCGGCGGGGAGATCGACTTCCCGCCCCCGCGCGATGAAACCCTGCCCGAGCCCGGCCGCGTGCTGCTGCGCGACGACGTGCTGCGCGGCGACGAGGTGCGGGTGGCTTACACCTGGCTGGCGCGCCACGACAGCGAGCGGCTGGTGCTCATGCAGATGGCCGAGACCAAGGGCAAACGCTCCACCCTGGCCACCGAGATCATCAAGGGGGTGATGGTGCCGCAGTTCGTCATCCTGCCGCTGGCCGTATTGCTGGTCTGGCTCGCGCTGGTGCGCGGCATCCGCCCGCTCAACGACCTGGAGCAGCGCATCCGCGCCCGCAAGCCCGATGACCTGAGTCCCATCGAAGACTCCTTTGTGCCGCAGGAGGTGGCGCCGCTGGTGTCGTCGATCAACGACCTGCTCAGCCGTCTCAAAGCCTCGCTGACGACGCAGAAGCGTTTCCTGGCCGACGCCGCGCACCAGCTCAAGACGCCGCTGGCGGGATTGCGCATGCAGGCCGAACTGGCGCAGCGCGAGATCGATCCGGTCGAGATCCGGGGCTCGTTGCAGCAGATTGCGCGATCCAGCACGCGCGCCACCCACACGGTCAACCAGTTGCTCGCGCTGGCTCGCGCCGAAACCACCGGCAGATCGCTGCCCACCGAAAGCATCGAGCTCTCCAGGCTGGTGCGCGGCGTGGTGCAGGAGTCGGTGCCGCGTGCGCTGGAGCATGGCATCGACCTCGGCTTCGAGGGGCCCGAAGAAACACCGGCGAACTGCCTCGTCAATGGCAACCCCACGCTGTTGCAGGAGATGGTGCGCAACCTCGTGGACAACGCCATCAACTACACGGGCCCTGACGGCGTGGTCACGGTGCGCGTGCTGCTCGACCGCTTCAGTGGCGTGCAGGTGCTGCAGGTGGAGGACGATGGCCCGGGCATTCCGGAGAACGAGCGCGACTTCGTGCTGCAGCCGTTCTACCGCGCGCTGGGCACCAACGTCGACGGCTCGGGCCTGGGCCTGGCGATCGTGCAGGAGATCGCGCAGCAGCACGGCGCCACCGTGAGCATGGACGACGCCCACCCGGAACGCATTCCGCGCGGCCTGCGCGCTTCGGTGCGGTTCACGCCCTGGCGGCCCGCGCCTCAGGAGTGAGGATCAGGCTGCGGCCGGTTTGTAGACGTTGAGCTGCAGGCGCTCGCGTTCGATGGCACGGGCCACGGCGGGCAGGGCGGCGAACTTCTGAACCAGCGCCCAGGTGGCCGGCAGACTGGTGGGGTCGATGCCGGCGTAGCCGCCCCAGCGCAGCAGCGTGAGTGCGTAGGCATCCAGCGCACCAGGACGCTCGCCCATCATCCACGGCGACGCCTTGGTGGCCAGCGCCTCGATCTCACCCAGCAGGCTGCGGTACGACTGCGTGGCAAAGGCCTTGATGCCCGCCTTGATGGATTCGTCGTCGCTGTACTTCTCGGGCATGAACACGTGCGTGAAGGTGGGATGCACGGTGTTGTTCATCCAGGCCAGCGTCTGCAGCGCGCGCGTGCGCGCCACGCCCGATGCAGGCAGGATGCCAGCCTGCGGAAACTTCGAATCCAGGTGCAGCAGGATCGCCACGATCTGGGTCACCACCTCGCCATCGTCCACGAGCACCGGCACCTGGCCACGCGGATTGAGCGCCAGGTACTCGGCGCTGCGCTGCTCGCCCTTGTGCAGCTTCACCATGGACGGCTCGAACTCGGCACCCGCGATCTCCAGCATCGAATGCGGCACGAAGGAACAGGCGCCGGGGGCGAAATAAAGTTTCAGGCTCATGCAGAAATTCCTCTTGAAAACTCAACTCAGGTGTTGACCCACGATGCCCGCGATCTCGAACATCGTCACCTGCTCCTTGCCGAACACCGGCAACAACTTGGCGTCGGCGTTCACCCGGCGCTTGTCCTTGGCGTCCTGCAGGCCGTTGGCCTTGATGTAGTCCCACAGCTTCTTCACCACTTCCGGACGCGACACCGCGCCCTCACCGATCACCGCGGCCAGTGCGGCGCTGGGCTGCTTGCCGGTGGCGGCGGTGGTCTTGCGGGGCGCCTTGGTGGCGGCAGACTTCTTCGCCGGCGTCTTCTTGGCGGGAGCGGCCTTCGCGGCGGCTTTCTTCGCGGGGGCGGTCTTGACGGGCGCGCCCGCTGCCGTCTTGCGCGGTGGGAACTTGGAGGTGCGTGGCTCGAACTCGAAGTTCACCTTGCCGGCTTCCTTGTCCCAGGCGAGGAACGCCTTGAACGCGCGTCGCGTGCGCATGGAGACAAACTTGTCGAGCAGGTCGGTCTTGCCGGTCTCCAGCAGCTTGCTCATCTGCTCGCGCGCCACCGGCTGCTGCAGGATGATCTTGCCGCTCTTGAAGTCGCAGGTGGGCGTGGGCTGGGCCAGCGTGGGCACGGCGCGTTCGCACACGTAGTTGCTGCCGTGTTCGTGCACGGCACCACCGCACTTGGGGCACTTGCCCAGCGACTCGCTGCCGGTGAAGTCCACCAGCTCGCCGGTTTCCTCGCCCTTCTTGTCATCGCCGAAATCGAACTCGAGCTTCCAGTTCTTGTCCTCATCGCTGTACTTGATGACGATCTCGGCCACGAAGGGCCAGCCCGCCTTGGATCGAAAGCCCTCGAGCGGCCCGATCTTCTTGTCGCGCAGGAGTTGCTCGGCTTCTTCGGGCTCGAACGTGCGGCCTGCGGGCGACTTGCCGAACGAGAACCCACAGCCCTCGCTGTTGCCGTCGATGCCGGTGCAACCATAGCGGCGGTAGTTTTCCTTGACCACCCCGCCGCAGTTGGGGCACGGCGTGGAGAGCGTGGCGTAGTTGCCCGGGATGGTGTCGCGGTCGTATTCCTTGGCCTTCTTCACCATGCGCTCGGTCATGGCGGCGATCTCGCCCATGAAGGCGGCGCGGCTGAGCTGGCCGTGTTCCATCTGCGCCAGCTTGTATTCCCATTCGCCGGTGAGTTCGGCCTTGGAGAGTTCTTCGACGCCCAACCCGCGCAGCAGGGTCATGAGCTGGAAGGCCTTGGCGGTGGGAATGATCTCGCGGCCTTCGCGGAACATGTATTTCTCGGTCAGCAGGCCTTCGATGATGGCCGCTCGCGTCGCTGGCGTGCCCAGGCCTTTTTCCTGCATGGCCTCGCGCAGTTCGTCGTCGTCCACCAGCTTGCCCGCACCTTCCATGGCGCCCAGCAGCGTGGCTTCTGAATAGCGCGCGGGCGGCTTGGTCTTGAGGCCCTTGGGTTCGACCGACTCGGTGCGCACGGTCTCGCCTTCGCGCACCGGCACCAGGTTCTGCCCCTTGTCGCCTTCCTTGGCGTCGGTCACGTCTTCGGCCGCCTCTTTGCCGTACACCGCCATCCAGCCTGGTTTGACGAGCACCTTGCCTTCGGTCTTGAAATGGTGGTTGACCACGCTGGTGATCCGGGTCGTGACCGTGAACTCCGCACTGGGGAAGAACACCGCCAGGAATCGCCGCACCACCAGGTCATAGAGCTTCTGTTCAGCCTCGCTCAGCCCGCTGGGCGCCTGCAGCGTCGGAATGATGGCGAAGTGATCCGACACCTTGCTGTTGTCGAAGATGCGCTTGCTCGGGCGGATGTAGTTGTTGTTGAGTGCGGTGAGCGCGTGGGGGGCCAGGTGCTTCATGCCGCTCTCGGCCAGCATCTCGAACGTCTGCTTGACCGTGGGCAGGTAGTCCTCGGGCAGAGCGCGCGAATCGGTCCGCGGGTAGGTCAGGGCCTTGTGGCGCTCGTACAGGCTTTGCGCCAGCTGCAGCGTGGTCTTTGCCGAGAAGCCGAAGCGGCCGTTGGCCTCACGCTGGAGGCTGGTCAGGTCGTACAGCAGTCCGCTGGCCTGGGTGGTGGGCTTGCTCTCTTCCTTGACGCTGGCGGCCTTGCCACGCACCGCGTCGGCAATGGCCAGTGCTTCGCGCTGGCTCCACACGCGATCGCCGCGCAGTTCGGCGTCGGCATCGTCGCCGGTGGGCTTCTTGAAGTTGGGGTCGAACCACTTGCCCGGGTACTCGCCGGCCTCGGCCAGGAAACTGGCGTGGATTTCCCAGTAGTCGCGGCTCTTGTGCGCGCGGATCTTTTCTTCGCGCTCGACCACGATGGACAGCGTCGGCGTCTGCACCCGGCCCACCGTGGTGAGAAAGAAGCCGCCATCGCGCGAGTTGAACGCCGTCATGGCGCGTGTGCCGTTGATGCCGACCATCCAGTCGGCTTCCGACCGGCTGCGCGCCGCGTCGGCCAGGCCGAGCATCTGCTCGTTGGTGCGCAGGTGCTCGAAGCCATCACGGATGGCCGCTGGCGTCATGGACTGCAGCCACAACCGCTGCACCGGTTTGCCCAGCCCCTGGTAGCTGCCATTCTTGAGACCCCCGGCGTACTGTTCGATCAACCGGAAGATGAGCTCGCCCTCGCGGCCCGCGTCACAGGCGTTGATGAGGCGCGACACGTCCTTGCGCTTGACCAGCTTGACCACCGCTGACAGGCGCGACTTCGTCTTGTCGATCGGCTTGAGCTCGAAGTAGGGTGGCAGCACCGGCAGGTGGGCGAAGCTCCACTTGCCGCGCTTGACGTCGAATTCCTCGGGCGCGGCGATCTCCACGAGGTGGCCCACGGCAGAGGTCACCACGTACTTCTCGTTCTCGAAGTGGTCATCGTGCTTGTCGAACTTGCCCGCCACCGGGGTCAGTGCTCGCACGATGTCTTGGGCCACGGATGGCTTCTCGGCAATCACCAGGGTTTTCATCTCTACAATCGGCTTTCCACGCGCGTGTACACGCGCACATGGGCACGCGCACACCCGCGCGCACCTGCATGAAACAACCTTACCAAATATTTCGGCCGTGACGAAAAGCCCCCGCCAGACGCAGCCGCGCCCCAAGCATTCACCTCGTGCCAGGGCCGCCGCCCCCGCCGGCCGCCGCATCCAGACCCGCCGCTCCGGCGTCCACGGCAAGGGCGTGTATGCGGTGGTCGACCTGGCCGAGGGCGAGACGCTGATTGAATACGTGGGCGAGATCATCACCTGGGACGAAGCGCTGCGCCGCCATCCGCACGACCCCAGCGACCCCAACCACACCTTCTATTTCCATGTCGACGAAGAGCATGTGATCGACGCCAAGGTGGGCGGCAATTCGGCGCGCTGGATCAACCACAGTTGCGACCCCAACTGCGAGGCCGATGTGGAAGACGGTCGCGTGTTCATCAAGGCGCTGCGCAACATTCAGGCCGGTGAGGAACTGTTCTACGACTACGGCCTGGTGATCGACGAGCCTTACACGCCCAAGCTCAAGGCCGAGTACCCCTGCTGGTGCGGCGCCAGGAAGTGCCGCGGCACGCTGCTGGCGCCCAAGCGCGCAGGGCGTGCCTCCAAGCTGGGCTGAAGCATGGCCTCCACGCTGCGCCGCTTCGCGGGTCGTCGCCCCCCGAGGGGGCTGATCCGCCCTGGGGCGGCCCGGCGGCGGTTCCTTTCGGCCCATGTCTGAGCTTCTCAAGCACGTGGAGGCCGTCTGGCAGAGCGTGGTCCCCACGCTGCCGGGCTTCACCGTGGAGGTGCTGCCCAGCATCGATTCCACCAACAGCGAACTCATGCGCCGCGCGCGCAACGGTCTTATGGAGCCGGTGTTGCTGGTGGCTGAAGAGCAGACCGCCGGGCGCGGGCGCCTGGGCAAGGGCTGGCACAGCCGCCGTGGCCAGTCGCTCACCTTTTCGCTCGCGTTGCCGATGGCACCGGCCAGCTGGTCGGGCTTGTCGCTCGCCGTGGGGGTGAGCCTGGCGAACAGCCTGCACGCGGACGTGCGGCTCAAGTGGCCCAACGACCTCTGGCTGCACGAGCGCAAGCTGGGCGGCATCCTGGTCGAGACGGCCAGCCAGGGCGAGGCGCCACCAGGCGCGCGCATGGTGGTCGTCGGCATCGGCCTGAACGTGGCACGACCGGACGCCGAAGCGGTGGCCGGTCTGGGCGGCACGCCTTCGGCCCTGCCCGCCATGGCGCCAGCCGGCCTGGCCGAAATCCTGGTGGGCGCCACATGCGGCGAAGTGCTGGCCCAGGTGGCGCCGGCGCTGGCCCGGGACCTGCAGGCCTTTGAAAACCAGGGGTTCGCGGCTTTCGCGCAGCGGTTTGCGCAGCGCGACGCCCTGCAGGGGCGCGGCGTTCAGCTCTCCGACGGCACGCGCGGCACGGCCTGTGGCGTGGACGACGACGGCGCGCTGCAGGTGCTGACCGAGCACGGCATGCGCCACGTCACCAGCTCGGAAGTGAGCGTGCGCCCATGCTGAAGTGGACGATCTGGATCCTGGTACTGGCCAACGCCGGCTACTTCGCCTGGACCCAGGGCTACCTGGACGGGCTGGGCATGGCGCCCCAGGATCAACGCGAGCCCCGGCGCCTGCAGGAGCAGGTGAAGCCGGAGCAGCTGCGCCTGCTCAACGGACCGCGTGCGCCGGCCGAGCCGCCCGCCTCCAGCCCGGCGGCGCAAGTGCCTGCAGAACCCGCGGCCGCTGTGCCCGCGCCCGTGGCCACGCTCCCGGCTCCGGTGGCGCCACCCGTGCCGGCGCCGCCCCCATTGGCCGAAGGCTCCGGCCCGCGCACCTGCTGGCAGGCCCCCGGCTTCACCGAAGCGCAGACGGAACTGTTGCGCGCCGAACTCGCCCTGCTGGGCTTGCCGCCGAGCCGCTGGCAGTTCAACGAGGTGCGCAGTGCGGGGCGCTGGATCCTCTACATGGGACGCTACGACAACGAAGCCCAGCTCGAACGCAAGAAGGCCGAGCTGCGCGGCATGGGCGTGAGCTTCCGCGAGGTCTCGGCCAATGGACTGGCACCTGGCCTCGCGCTGGGCACCTACGCCAGCGAGGCGGCGGCCCAGCAAGCCCTGCAGAAGGCCGAGCGCGACGGCGTGCGCACCGCCAAGGTGGCGCAGGAACGTGCAGAAGCGGTGAGCTACACCCTGCGCCTGCCCGCCATCACCGCCAGCCAGCGCGCGGCGGTGGACGGCCTGGGCGATGCGATGGCGGGCAAGACGCTGCGCGGCTGCAGTTAGGCGCTGCGCCGGCGCCGCCCGCTCACGGCCACGCCCACCACCCACGCCCAGAGGGCCAGGCCCCAGAACAGGCCGCTGGATCCGCCACCACCCGGCGGTGGAGGTGGCCGGGCGGCCACGACCTGCACGGTGTCGCTGCCGGTGCGACCGAGGTCATCGGCCACGGTGAGGCGGAAGGTGTAGGTGCCTTCGGCCACCAGCGTGGTGCCCGCCAGCGACGTGGAGTCCGCGGTCAGCGCCACCGGCGTGCCCTGGGTCTGCTGCCACTGGTAGGAAACAATGGTGGAACCCGAAATGGCCACGCTCTGGCGGCCATCGAGCGCGACAACGCTGCCGGGCTCCACCTGGGCCAGCGGCACGATCACGGCGGCCGGGCCGGCGGCCAGCTGCATGGAGCGCTCGGCATCCAGCAAACCGGCGCCGCAGGTGGCGGTGGTGCAGTTGCAGACCCCCGTGTGCGTGGCGCTGCAGGTGCTGTGGCTGGGGTCGAAGGTGTGCGACCGGGCGCCGGTCTTCATGCGGTCGATGAGCTGCGCGGGCGAAAGCGCCGGGTTGATGCCCAGCATGAGGCTGGCCACGCCGGCGGCCTGCGGGGCCGAGAAGCTGGTGCCTTGCTTGTAGCCGTAAGAGTGGCCTGGTGGGGGAACATTGAGGCAATCTCCATCCGCGGGGGAACCCGGGCTTGTCTTGCCACAGTTGTCGGTGGACACCAGAAGGTTGTTCGGACTGGATTCGGCGGAACCCCCAGGTGCCATCAGCGCCACCCCGGCGCCAAAGTTCGAGTACGCGGCCTTGGCGCCATCCTTGCGCGCGGCGCCCACCGCCATCACCCGCTGGCAATCGGCCGGGCGAAGGAGCGCGGAGTTTCCCTGGGGCAGGCCGTTGCCCGCCGCGACCACCACGAGCGCGCCTTTGCGCCCTGAATCATCACGAGTGACCTCATCGATGGTGTCTTGGTACGCCTGCGAACAGGGGGCGTCACCGCCGAAGCTGAGGTTGATCACCCTCGCCGGCGTCGGGTTCGCCGGTGCGCCCGCCACGGAGAGACCCGCGGCCCAGCGCAGCCCGTCGAGCAGGTCGGAGAGAAGAGCGCCGCATTTGCCCGACACCCGCACGGGGAGCACGCTGGCGGTCCAGTTCAGGCCCACCACGCCCGCGGCGTTGTTGGAAGCAGCGGCGATCTGGCCGGCGATGAAGGTGCCATGCCAGGCACTGGGCGAGGCATCGCAGCCCTGGAACACGCCCTGACCCGCCTCGCCGGCCGTCACCCAGTCGCCCGGGTCGCTCGCGTCAGCGTCGCGGCCATCGCCGTCGTTGGCGATGTCGATTTCGCTCACCATGTCGTAGCCCGGCAGCAGGCGTCCCGCCAGATCCGGGTGGTCGAAGCGCACGCCGCTGTCCACCACCGCCACCACGACCGAGCTGCCATGGCGGATGCTCCAGGCGGCCGGCAGGTTCAGGCCGGAAAAGTTGGTGATGTTGTCAGGCGGCTGCAGGTGCCACTGCAGTCCGAACAAAGGGTCGTCGGGCTCGCCGGGCGCGAGCTGCTGGCGCTTGACCAGCACGTTGGGCTCCACCCACGCCACTTCAGGATGCAGGCGAAGCCGGCGCAGTGCCCGCTCCAGCGCCTGGCCCTTGAGCGGGCGATCGAATCGCAGCAGGTGGGCGTTGCCCGCTTCACCCGCACCCGCGAGATCCACGCCGGCTTCCTTGGCCAGCCGCGCCACGCGCTCCCGGTCTCGGCGGGCGGAACGGTCCCAGGCCTTGCGCGCCCGCTCGCGATCGGACGCCCACGGCCCGCGTTCAGTGCGGTAGTTGGCGCGGTCTTCGCCTTCTTCCTTGAAACCGATGATCAGGCCGGCGGCCGGGGTGGCCTCTTGAACCGGAGCAGGTGTGGCCGACCAGGCGCTGGCGCTCAGAAGCGCCACGAAGCCCAACAGGCCTGTCGAGAAAAATCGTCTCATTGCGGTTGTCTTCAGCATGAGCCGATCGGCCGGCATGCGGTGGGGTAGGGGAGGTCTGCGGCAATTCTGACACGGCACCCCACAGCCGCATGTGCCTGTTACCACGCATTTGCCGCACTTTCATGGCCGGTGCAACGGCCTTATTTCAACGAACGTGCGGCACCGCACGCAGCCGCTGCGCATCGAACCAGTCCAGCGCCTCGTTCCAGAGCGGCAACGCCCTCGGCCGGAAGTAGCCCATGTGACCGATGGGGCCGATTCCGGCGCGGTGCGAATCGATGGTGACCGATCGAACCGAGGCGTTGCGGTAGCCGGCCATGAACGCATCGCGCGACGCGGGCGGCGCCCAGGCATCGTCCAGCGCATTGGCCGCGACGATCGGGAAACGCACGTCGTCGAAGCGATCGGTGGTGGCGCGCATGTGCGGGTCGTCGAAGAAGTAGCGTGGGAAACGGCACCAGTGCCGCCACTGGCGGTACACGTCCAGCGGCAGGTCTTCGCCCATTCCGAGCCGGCTCCAGGGCAGGTAGCCGGCCATGCGCGTCCACACCGGCCCGAGCACGCGCCACATGAAGAGCACCCGCAGGCGCTCGAGCGGGGGCATCCAGCCATGCCAGCCCGCACCCGTGGCGAAGGTCCAGGCGCCATCGACCCAGTCATGGCGCGGCAGCAGGCCCAGCGCGTGGCCGCCATAGGAGTGACCCACCAGGTACAACGGCACGCCGTCCTGGCGCATGGCCTGCACACCGGCGGCCAGGTCGAGGCGGCCCCAGTCGAGGTAGTCCATGCGAAAGCCTTTGAGCGAGGCCGGTGCGGAATCGCCAATGCCCCGGTAGTCCAGCGTGAGCACATCGAAGCCGCGCCGGGCAGCGTGCTCCGCGAAGCGCTTGTAGAAGGCCTGCGGCACGCCCGTGGCGCCGCCGACCACGATGTGTGCGCGGGCCGGCTCGGGGCTGCGGTAACGAACGGCCGCCAGAACGTAGCCATCGGCGGCGGTCAGCGGGATCCTTTCGATTTGCACGGCGGTGCGTGGGGTGATGCGGTCGTTCATGGCGCGGTGGTCCTGGCGTCGCGCCGCGCGGCGAGCAGGCCAAGCAGCGTCTGGGTGGCTTGCTGGATGGGCTCGGTGCTGTGCGCCACGCGCGCCTGGAGCAGGCCCCCTTCGTAAGCGGCCACGATCAGCGAAGCCACCCCTTGGGCGGATTCGCGCGTTTCGCCTGCCTGCTCCAGGGCGAGCGCGATGCGTTCACGCAGGGTCGCGAAGGCGCGCGCCAGCGCTTCGCGCAGGGCATGGTCGTCGGGCGTGCTTTCCAGGGCCACGGTGGCGAGTGGGCAGCCGGCATGAAATCCGCTGCCGCTCAGGCGCTGGGTGGCGCCCTGCATCCACTGGCGCGCCGCCTCGATCGGATCGGTGTGCTTCTGCAGCAGCCCATCGAGCCAGCCCAGCATGCGCGCGACCACGTCGTCGATCGCCGCCACCGCCAGCTCGGTCTTGCCGCCGGGAAAGTGGTGGTACAGAACGCCCTTGGGTGCGCCGGCCTGGGCCAGCAGTTCGGTCAGGCCGATGCCGTGAAGGCCGCGGCGGCGCAGGGCATCGGTCATGGCCGCGATCAGGCGTTCGCGGGTGCCGGAAGCGGGGGTGTCGGTCATGGGGGCGAATCTATAGACCGGTCGGTCTAGTGTCAAGTCCAGACACCAAAAAGGCGCCCGCAGGCGCCTTTTTCATCTGCGTCAGCGTGCGCTTACTTGGCGACCACGCGAACCATCTCCAAGCACTTGTTGGAGTAGCCCCACTCGTTGTCGTACCAGCTCACGACCTTGATGAAGGTCTTGTCCAGCGCAATGCCGGCGTCGGCGTCGAAGATCGAGGTGCGCGTGTCGCCGCGGAAATCGGTGGCCACCACCTTGTCGGTGGTGTAGCCCAGCACGCCTTTCAAGGCGCCTTCGCTCTGCGCCTTCATCTCGGCGCAGATCTCTTCGTACGTGGCGTCCTTGTTCAGTTCCACCGTCAGGTCGACCACGGACACATCGGAGGTCGGCACGCGAAAGCTCATGCCGGTGAGCTTCTTGTTGAGCTCGGGAATCACCACGCCCACAGCCTTGGCAGCGCCGGTGCTGCTGGGGATGATGTTCTCCAGAATGCCGCGTCCGCCGCGCCAGTCCTTGTTGGAAGGGCCGTCCACCGTCTTCTGCGTGGCCGTGGCGGCGTGCACGGTGGTCATCAGGCCGCGCTTGATGCCCCACTTGTCGTTCAGCACCTTGGCGATGGGCGCCAGGCAGTTGGTGGTGCACGAGGCGTTGGAGATGATGGCCTCGCCCTTGTAGGTCTTGTCGTTCACGCCGAAGACGAACATGGGAGTGTCGTCCTTGGAAGGCGCGGAGAGGATGACCTTCTTCGCGCCGGCATCCAGGTGCTTCTGCGCCGTGACTTTGTCGAGGAACAGGCCGGTGGATTCGATGACCACCTCGGCACCGACGTCGGCCCACTTCAGGTTGGCGGGGTCGCGTTCCTGGGTCAGGCGGATCTTCTTGCCATTGACGATCAGGGTGTTGCCTTCGACCGAGACGCTGCCTTTGAAGCGACCGTGCACGCTGTCGTACTGCAGCATGTAGGCCAGGTAGTCGGGCTCCAGCAGGTCGTTGATGGCGACGACTTCGATGTCGCTGAAGTTCTGCAGGGCACTGCGCAGCACGTTGCGGCCGATTCGGCCAAAGCCGTTGATGCCGATCTTGATCGTCATGAATACTCCTCAGTTAACAAAAAAATCCGTTAGAGATCAGCGCTTCGTGAGCACGGCACGCACCGTGTCCGCCACGTTTTCCGGCGTGAAGCCAAAGTGCTTGAACAACACCGGTGCCGGTGCCGATTCGCCATACGTATCCAGACCGACGACGGCGGACACGCCGTACTTCCACCAGCCGTCGGTGGAACCCATCTCCACCGCAATGCGCGGCAGGCCGGCGGGCAGCACGGCGGCCTTGTAGGCGGCGTCCTGGCGGTCGAAGGTGGTGGTGCTGGGCATGGAAACCACGCGCACAGCGATTGTGTGTTCCCGCGCCAGCAGTTCCTGCGCCTTGAGCGCCAGTTGCACTTCCGAACCCGTGGCAACGATCACGGCCTGGGCCTTTTTCTTCAGACCCACCTCGGCCGGTTCGGCCAGTACGTAAGCACCCTTGCTGATGTCACCCAGGTCGCTCTTGGGCGCGTAGGGCAGGTTCTGGCGGCTCAGCAGCAACGCCGTGGGGCGTGTGGTGTTCTGCAGGGCCACCGCCCAGGCCACCGCCGTCTCGGCGGTATCGGCCGGGCGCCAGACGTCCAGGTTGGGGATGAGACGCAGGCTGGCCGCGTGTTCGACGGACTGGTGCGTGGGGCCGTCTTCACCCAGGCCGATGGAGTCGTGCGTGAACACATGGATCACGCGCTGCTTCATCAGCGCAGCCATGCGGATGGCGTTGCGGCTGTAGTCACTGAACGTGAGGAATGTGCCGCCATACGGAATGAAGCCGCCATGCAGCGCCACGCCGTTCATGATCGCAGCCATGCCGAATTCGCGCACGCCGTAGTTGATGTGGCGGCCACCCTGACCCTGCTCGTTCTTCACCACCTCGCCCGCGAGATTGAAGCGCAGTGCGGGCGTGGCTTTGGTGTTGGTGAGGTTCGAGCCGGTGAGGTCCGCCGAGCCGCCCAGCAGCTCGGGCAGTGCGGCGGTGAAGCTCTCCAGCGCAAGCTGGCTGGCCTTGCGGCTGGCCACGGTCTCGGCCTTGGCGTGAGCGGCCACCGCCGCGTCCACCGCCACCTGGGCAAAGTTCTTCGGCAGCTCGCCCTTCATGCGGCGGGTGAACTCTCGGGCGAGTTCGGGGAAGGCCGCCTTGTACGCCGCAAACCCGGCGTTCCAATCGGCTTCCATGGCCTTGCCAGCGGCCTTGGCGTCCCACGCGGCATACACCTCCTGCGGCACCTCGAACGCCTTGTGCATCCAGCCCAGCGCTTCGCGCGTCAGCTGGATTTCTTCGCTGCCCAACGGCTCGCCGTGCGCCTTGGCGGTGTTGGCGCGGTTGGGACTGCCCTTGCCGATCGCGGTCTTGCACAGGATCAGCGTGGGCGCATCGGCCTTGTTCTTTGCATCGGCGATCGCGCGGTCCACCGCGTCGGTGTCGTGACCGTCGATCGGCCCGATCACGTTCCAGCCGTAGGCCGCGAAACGCAGCGCGGTGTTGTCGATGAACCAGGGCGTGACCTGGCCGTCGATGGAAATGCCGTTGTCGTCGTACAGCGCCACGAGCTTGTTGAGCTTCCAGGCGCCGGCCAGCGCGCAGGCCTCGTGGCTGATGCCTTCCATCAGGCAGCCGTCGCCCAGGAAGACATAGGTGTGGTGGTCGACCACGGTGTGGCCGGGGCGGTTGAACTCGGCCGCCAGCAGCTTCTCGGCCAGCGCCATGCCCACGGCGTTGGTGACGCCCTGGCCCAGCGGGCCGGTGGTGGTTTCCACGCCGGGCGTGATGCCCACCTCGGGGTGCCCGGCGGTCTTGCTGTGCAACTGGCGAAAGTTCTTCAGCTCATCGATGGGCAGCGCGTAGCCGCTCAGGTGCAGCAACGCATAGATCAGCATGGAGCCGTGGCCGTTGGAGAGCACGAAGCGGTCGCGGTTGGGCCACTGCGGGTTGGTGGGGTTGTGGCGCAGGTGCCGGCCCCACAGCGCCACCGCCATGTCGGCCATGCCCATGGGCGCGCCGGGGTGGCCCGAATTGGCTTGCTGAACCGCGTCCATGGCCAGGGCGCGGATGGCATTGGCCTGGGTCTGGGGCGTCACGGCCGAGGCGGCGGAAGCGGAGCGGAGGGGGGTGCTGGCGGCGTCGGACATGAGGTGGGGGGTGTGGAATAGGGTGGGATCGCGTGGCAGCGCGAAACCCGTGATTTTATCGGCCTGCCCGCCAGGCACCGCGGGCCGGGCCGGGCGCTGGGTGCGACCGCGCACATAATTCCACCAGCGCACCCCACAGCCCCATGCCCCGACTCGCTGCCGACCCGTCCTCCGCCGCCCCGATCGCGGCCATGATCCTTGCCGCCGGACGCGGCATGCGCATGCGCCCGCTCACGGACGCCCATCCCAAACCCCTGCTCAGGGTGCAGGACAAGCCGCTGCTGCAGTGGCCCATGGAAGCCCTGCGCGCGGGCGGCTTTCACCGCGTGGTGGTCAACACCGCTTGGCTGGGTGAACAGATCGACGATTTTTGCGCCCGCTGGCAAGCCGGGCACCCCGGCGCGGAGGTGACGGTCTCGCGAGAGGGACAGGACTTCGGCTATGCGCTGGAAACCGCCGGCGGCATCGCGCGGGCGCTGCCCTTGCTGGGCGACGTGTTCTGGGTGCTGGCCGGCGACGTCTTTGTGCCCGGGTTCGACTTCACGTCGGCCAGCGTGGCCCGGTTTGCCGACAGCGGGCGGCTCGCGCACCTCTGGCTGGTGCCCAACCCACCGCACAACCCGCGCGGCGACTTCGGCCTGAGTGCCGACGGACTGGCGCTCAATCAGGCCGAAACCCGGTTCACCTACAGCACGATCGGCCTGTACCGGCGTGAACTGTTCGAGCTGCCGTGGTGCGAGATCCTGCCCGGGAACCCCCAGGGCACGGCGGCGCCGCTGGCCCCCCTGCTGCGCCAGGCCATGGACGCTGGCCGTGTCAGCGCCGAGCTCTACACCGGGCCCTGGGTGGACGTGGGAACCCCCGAACGCCTGAAGGAACTGGGCTGACCCCCGCGCGGGGGAAAAGCTCCACAATGTTGCCCATGGACGCCACCACCCACACCCAGCTCTACGCCGAACGCCGCGCCCGCGTGGCCGCCCAACTGGGCACCGGCGGCATCGCCATCGTGCCCACCGCGCCCGAACGCCAGCGCAACCGGGACAGCGACTTCCTCTACCGGCACGACAGCTATTTCTATTACCTGACCGGCTTCACCGAGCCCAACGCCTGGCTGGTGATCACCGCCGAAGGCAGCACCACGCTGTTCTGCCAGCCCAAGGATCTGGAGCGGGAAATCTGGGACGGCATCCGCCTGGGGCCGGCAGCGGCGCCCGAGCACCTGGGCGTGAGCGAGGCGCATTCGGTGGCCGAGCTCGACCAGCGCCTGCCCAGGCTGCTGGAGAACCGCCACACCGTGTGGTACCCCTTCGCCACGCACGAAGGTCTGGAGAGCCGCATCAACGGCTGGCTGCAGCCAGTGCGCGCGCGGGTGCGCTACGGCGCGCTGTGCCCGGAGTCGCAGCGCGACCTGTGCGGCCTGCTCGATGAGATGCGCCTGGTGAAGGACGCGTTTGAGCAGGCCACCATGCGCCGCGCCGCGCAGATCAGCGCCCAGGCCCACATCCGCGCCATGCAGCGAAGCGGGGCCATGCTGCGCGCCGGCCAGGATGTGCGCGAATACCACCTGGACGCCGAGCTCCTGCACACCTTCCGCGAACATGGTTCGCAATACCCCGCTTACGGCAGCATCGTGGCCGCCGGCGCCAACGCCTGCGTGCTGCACTACCGCGCCGACACCGCGCCCATCCGTAGCGGCGAACTGGTGCTGATCGACGCGGGCTGCGAGCTCGATGGCTATGCCAGCGACATCACGCGCACGTTCCCGGCCAACGGCAAGTTCACCGGGCCGCAGCGCACGCTGTACGACCTCGTGCTCGCCAGCCAGGACGCGGCCGTGGCCGCCACGAAGGCGGGAGCGCGTTTTGTCGATCCGCACGAGGCCACCGTGGGCGTGCTTGCGCAGGGCATGCTCGATGTGGGTCTGCTGGACGCGAACAAGGTGGGCAGCGCGCAGGACGTGATCGCCAACCGCGCGTATTTCCCGTTCTACATGCACCGCACCGGCCACTGGCTGGGCATGGACGTGCACGATTGCGGCAGCTACGTGGAGCCGGCCGAAGTCGGCACGGTGAGCGAGCGCAAGGACCCGCTGAGCGGCGAAACCATCAAGGACCGGCCCAGCCGGGTGCTCAAGCCGGGCATGGTGCTCACCATCGAGCCTGGCATCTACGTGCGGCCGGGCGAGGGCGTGCCCGAAGCGTTCTGGAACATCGGCATCCGCATCGAAGACGACGCCATCGTCACGGCCACGGGCTGCGAACTGATATCGCGCGATGTGCCCGTGAAGGCCGACGAGATCGAAGCGCTCATGCGCGGCTGAGCAAACGCTCAACGCGGTTCTTCAGCGTGCCCGCGAACCTGGTTGCAGGGGCTGCCCGTGCGGCGGCACTGCCCATCCGCTTCAAGCCATGGATGCGCATGGCCCACGCAACCGGTCTGGCAGATCACGCCGTTGGCCTCGGCCAACGAAGCCACGGCCATTGCTGGCCTTGAGCGTCGCTGCAGCAAGGGCCGGGTCCATGGCACGGCGTTGAGTCCCCAGAGCACGCCGGTTCGCGCCAGCACCAGCTGCGACCGAAGCCGCAGGACTTCAGCCTCCAGCATCTGCAGCTGCGCCGCGCTGGCCCGCATCTGCGCATCCACGCGGTGCTGCAGACCCGCGAGCCGGCGCGCCAGCACACCGTGCTCGGCGTCGACTTCGGTCGCGGTGGACAGCATGAACGCGCGCTGCGCCATCAAGGCGTGTCCCCGGCGGCCATCAAGAGCTGCGCCACGCCATCGCCGGCGCGCACCGCGCTGGCCTGCACCTGCCACACACGCTGCACCATGCGTGGTGTGAGCACGTTCGCCGGCGCGCCGCTGGCCTGCAGCACGCCGCCATCCAGCACCCAGGCGCGGTCGGCGTAGCGCAGCGCCAGGTTGAGGTCGTGCAGCACCGCGACGACGCCAACGCCCTGTTCGCGCGCCCAGCCACGCACCGTGCGCAGGGTGTCGTGCTGGTGTCGCAGATCAAGCGCTGCGGTGGGTTCGTCCAGCAACAGCCAGCGCGGCGCGCCATCCGCCCGGGGTTCCCAGATCTGCGCCATCACGCGCGCCAATTGCACCCGCGCGCGTTCGCCGCCGCTGAGGCTGCCCACCGACCGCTGCGCCAGGGTGGCCACGCCGGTGGCGGCCATCGCCGTCTGCACGATGTCTTTCTCGTGCCCAGAGGGGGCGTGGATGTGCGGGTAGCGGCCCAGCTCCACCACCTCCTGCACGCGAAAGTCGAAGGCCACGGCGGTTTCCTGCGGCAACACCGCGCGATGGCGCGCCAGCGATCCCGCGCCTGCGGGTGTGACGGCCTGACCGTTGAGCGAGACGCTTCCCTGGTCCGGGGCGCGCAGACCCGCCAGCACGGCCAGCAGCGTCGACTTGCCGGCGCCGTTCGGCCCCAGGATGACGCCCACCTCGCCGGGTGCGAGTTGCAGGTCCACACCATCCAGCAGGGTGCTGCTGCCAGCGCGCACGACCACGCCGCGCGCGTGAAGGCCGATGCCTTCGGGCAGGCCGGTGTCGGCGGCAGGCTGATCGTCGTCGTCGTCCAGCCAGAGCGGTCGCTCGCCAGCGGGCAGGTCGCCGCAGGCGCTGCGCCAGTCGGCATCGAGCAGGCGGGCGTTCAAAGCCGCCTCCCGGGCGCACCGCGCAGCAACGCCAGGAAAAACGGCACGCCCACCAGCGCCGTGAGCACGCCCAGCGGCAATTCGGCCGGTTGAAGGAGGGTGCGGGCCACCGCATCGGCCAACAGCACGAGCACCGCGCCCAGCAGTGCCGAGCCCGGCAGCACCCAGCGGTGGTCGGGCCCGGCCAGCAGGCGCACCATGTGCGGCGCCACGAGACCGACGAAGCCGATGATGCCGGTGGTGGCAGTGACGGCGCCCACCGCCAGCGCGGTGACCACGATGGCCAGTTGCTTGACGCGCTCGACCGGCACGCCGAGCAGCACAGCCTGCGCTTCGCCCAGCGCCAGCGCGTTGAGCGAACGGGCCAGGCGCAGACCGAGCAGGCCAGCGCACACGGTGATGGCGCCCACCAGCGCCACGGCACTCCAGCGGGCACCACCGAGGCTGCCCAGGAGCCAGAACTGCAGGTTGCGCAACTGCTCGTCGGTGGCCAGGAAATTGAGCAGGCCCAGGCCTGCACCGGCCAGCGCATTGACGGCGATGCCGGCCAGCAGCATCAACCCCACACGCGTCCCGCCCTCGCCGCGCGAGAGGAGGTAGATGAGCACGGTCACCGAGAGGCCGCCGCCAAACGCCATGAGCACCAGCGTCCAGCTGCCCATGGCACGTGGCAGATCGGGAAACCACACGTTGCCCAGCACGATGGTGACGCCGGCAGCGAGCGCTGCGCCGCCGCTCACGCCGATCAGGCCGGGATCGGCCAGGGGATTGCGGAACAGGCCCTGCATGATGGCGCCGGCCAGGCCCAGCCCGGCACCCGCGACCAGGCCCAGCACCAGGCGTGGCAGGCGGATGTTGAAGAAGACGAGTTCGGCGCCACTCTGCGCAGCGCCGTTGCCCATGCCCATGAGGACACCCGGCAGGGCGCCCAGCGGCAGGCTGTAGGCGCCCTGGCCACTCGCCCACAGCAGCGTGACGACCAGGAGGACCAGCAGGCCCAGCAACCACGCGGGACCGGAGAGGCGGCGCGCCCCGGGCGGGCCGGACGACAGGGCCACGGTGGCGGACGTGGTCATGGCGGCGTGCGCTGCGCGCTGGAAAGCGAATGCCAGGCCGGATCGGGGCCGCAGGCTGCGCGATCGATCAGGTGAATCACGTTGCCATCGACATCCTGCACACACGCTTCCCAGGCGCCCCAGGGCTGCCATTGGGGGGTGGCGGCATCGAGCCGGTGCCCGTACAACGCCGTGCGCCCGGCCAAAGACGTGCGACCCGGCGCGAGCAGTGCGCGTCGCAGGCGCTCGTGCAGGCGATGAATCCCCAGGATCTCCACTCGGTGGTGGCCTGGTTCGAAAGGCTTGTGCTGCGCAGAGACGCGCTCCCAGCGCCCCGGCGCGGCGCCACACGCCCAGAGCTGCACACACAACGGGCCGTGCACCAGGCGCGCGTAGACGCCGGGCACCTGCTGCAGGCACTCAAATCCCAGCACCTGGGTGTAGTCGGCCACGGCGCGCGCCAGGCATGGCGTGCGCACATTGACGAAGGGCATCGGAGCGCTCATGCCGTGCGCCAGCTTTCGTGCAGCCGCTCCACCACATCGGGCAGCCGAGGGCCGAAGCCGATGAGCTCCAGCGCATCCACGTGCACCAGCGCCCCCGGGGAAGCGCGGCGCCGATAGGCCGGCGTGAGCGCGAGTTCAGGCCGTTGCCAGAACTTGGCTTCACCACCCAGCGCCTCGATGCCCTGGGTGGTGGTGAGGATCACGTCGGGCGCGGCGGCGGCCATGGCCTCGCCCGTCATGGGCCGATAGCCCTTGAAGCCGCCCAGGGCATTGCGCGCACCCGCGAAACGGATCATGGCGTCGGCTCCCGTCTGCTCGCCCGCCACGGTGGGGCTGCCGCTGTGCGAGAGCACGAACAACACCCGCGGGCCTGGCCCTTTCGCGGCGCGCACGCGCTCTGCCACAGACTGCCAGCGCGCGTCCAGCCGCGCCTGCAGATCGCGCGCGGCGGCTTCGCGCCCGGAAGCGCGGCCCACCGCCGACACCTTGCGCCCGACTTCGGCCCAACTGTGGTCGGAAACCACCAGCTCCACGCGCACGCCGGCGCTGCGCAGCTGGTCGATCACCACCGGTGGCCCAGCGTCGCTGCCGGCAATGACGGCGTCGGGCCGCAGGGACAGCAGGCCTTCGGCCGAGAGCTGGCGCATGTAGCCTACCTTGGGCGTGGACAAGGCAGCCACCGGGTACAGGCTGGTGGTGTCCGTGCCCACCAGCTGGTCCTGCGCACCCAGCGCATACACGACTTCCGTGATGCCGCCGCCCACGGTGATCAGCCGCGGCAGCGGCGCTTGCGCGCGGCCGGGTCCCGACGTGAGCAGCGCTGCGGCGCCCCCCAGGCAGATGCTTCGCCGCGGGATCATGCCAACTCCGTGGCTTGCGACGACGCCTGCAGGTGGGCCACGATGTGGCGCCAGGCCGCCAGTTCGGCCTGGCCCGGCTTGCGTGCACCGAAGAACATCGCCATGAGCTCGCCGCGCGCGTCGAAGGCTTCGACCGACGTGACCACGCCATCGCTGGTGGGTTTCTCCACGACCCACACGCTGTGGATCAGGTCTTCGCGCAGGTGCAGGTTGAAGCCCGGATCGAGCACGTTGAGCCAGGTATTGCCCTGCACTTCCATGGGCTCGACCCGCCTGACCGCCCCGGTGTGGATCTGGATGCAGCCTGGGCTGCCCACGAACACCATGATGGGCGTGCCGTCGAACGCCGCTTCCACCAGCAGTTCCCGCACGGCAGCTTTCTCGACGCGGTGGGTGTAGCGGCCTTCCACCAGCCGGAACCCTTGCTGGCGCTCCAGCCCGAACTGCCGCAGCAGGGGGAAGAACTGATGGGTGTCGGTCATGGCGCCCCAGGCCGACAGGAAGGCTGCGGTGTCCACTGCTGGCGCGGGCACGGGGTTTTTCGCTGCAGCGGGGGGCTGGAATTCGACCGCCCGATCGGCCTCGGCGAAGCGGGCGATCACCTGCTGCCACGCCGCCACATCGGTCTGCTCGCGCACGAAGATCTTGTGGACGGCCGTGCCATGTCGGTCGTAGAACTGCAGGCTGGGTTGCACGGGTCCGCTGTGCGACTTCGGCCGCTCGGTCACGGCCAGGCCCGCGTGCCACTGGTTGAAGAAAAGCCGCAGGTCGATGGCTTCACCGAGTGCGAGACCCACATGGCCGCTGGCCGAGAGCTTCTGGTAGACCCCCGTCTTCTCGTGCACCACGCTGTCGTTGCGCGTGAGCGCCATGAGCGGACCGCAGACCTCAAGGGATTGCAGGAGTTCCAGCCAGTCGGGCCGCAAGGGCATGGCGCTCAGCGGGCCTTGGGAGGCGTTCACGTGGGCGGCCATGGCCGCGCCTTCGCTCACGCCGATGGCTTCGGCGGCCTCGCGCGCGCGCAGCCCGCTCTCACGCCGGACCTGGAAAGCGGTGCGGATGTCTTCTGGGGTGTTCATGGTGATGTCCTCGCGAGGGGAAACAGAAAAGAAAGGTCACTGCACGCTGGCGGGCACGGCATGCCACAGCGCCGTGGGCCGGCCCGCCACCTCGGCACCGTTCGCGCTGTGCTCCAGCTCGACCTGCCAGCGCGTGCGAAGGTTGGCGAGCATGGTCTGCATGGGCACGGAGAGCTGGGGATGGCCCGAAAGGCAGAACAGGTTGGAGACCAGCTTGTCGGCCATGAGCGCACGATGCGGACAATCGCGCGCGCTCTGGGCATAGCCGGTCATGAGGGCCAGGGTGCCCGCCAGCAGGGCTTCGACGCTCGGCAGGTGGTATTCCTCGTCCATGTGGTCGGGCGGTGTCTGGTCCTGCATGCGGGTCTCCTTGGGAAAGGGCTAGAACGTGGTGACGAGCGCCACCGACAAGGCGCGGCCCGGCGCGCTGTACGCGTCCAGCACCGGCGAATTTGCGGCGATGCCGCGGACATTGGTCCACTCCCAGTACTTGCGATCGGTGAGGTTGTGAATCGCAGCGCTCAGGCGCGTGGATCGCGTCATCTGCCAGCTCGCGCGCAGGTCCAGCGTGGTGTAGGCCGGCGTGGCGAACTGGTTGGCAGCGGCCGTGGTGTCGATGTCCTCGGCAGACTTCCTGAGGCTGTGGATGAGCGAAGCCCCGAATGACCAGTCGCCCACGCGCTGGTCCACGCCCAGCACCAGCCTGGCGGGGTTCACCGAGTTCAAGGGAAGGCCCGTGCTCGTGTCGGTGCCCCGGGTCTGCCCATAGGCGGCGCGTACCGAGGTGCTGGCGCTCAGGCGGGCCGAGCCTTTCAGTTCGAAGCCACGCAGCGTCACCGACTGCCGGTTGACCGACTGGAACTGCAGCCTGGGCGTGGTCTGGACCGTGACGAGGTCTTCGATGAAGTCTTTGTAGCGACCGGTGAAAGCCACCGCCTCCCAGTCGAACCCTTGGGACTTGCCTCGCGCGCCGAGTTCGAGCGAGCGGCTCTTCTCGGGACGCAGGTTGGGATTGGGAATCGTCTCGTAGTTGCCCAGCGGATTCTGGAAGTAGTTGTTGAGCTGCAGCGGGCTGGGCGACTTGAAGCCGGCCGCCAGCGTGCCGAACAGGTTCCAGCGTTCGCCGCCACCGCGCCAGATCACGCCCATCTTCGGCGTGAGCGCGCTGTTGGACAGGCTGGCCGGCTGCAGCGGGTACAGGGGACTCGACTGGGCGTCGAGCGCCACGTGGTCGTAGCGCAGCGCCGGGATCAGGCTCCATCGATCGCTGGCGAATTCGCTCTGCACGAACAGCGCCGATGTCGTCTCCACCGTCTTGGGGAATCGCTGGAGCGGATAGGTTTCGTAGGCGGGACCGTTCACGCCGGTGACCAGGTTGTCCATGTCGGCGCGCGACACGTCCACGCCGTACACCAGTTTTTGCGACCAGGTGCTGCTGAGCGTTCGAAGTTTTTCAGCCTGCAGCACCGCCTGCAAGGTGCGCTCGCTGTAGGTCACGTCGCGCACCCGGTTCTGTGTGGCCGCGGGTTGCAAGGGGCGGAACTCGCGCGCCACCTCCTGCGAATCGGAGGACTGCAGTCCGACCATGGTGCGCACTTCGTCGGCCCAGGCCGAGGTCACGGGGAAGCGGGCATCCCAGCTCACCCGGCTGCGCACCATGTCCGCCGTTCCATCCAGGTCGCCCACATGCGTGGCGGCGGTGACCACGGGCGTGCGACCGGTGTAGGCCTCCACGTCGCTGCGCTTGTCGACGTGCTCGGCGGTGAACACATGGCGTTGTCCGCCACCAGGCGTGAACACCAGCTTGCCCAGCAGGGCCAGGTTTCGGTCCTTCTGCGGATTCGGTGCCGTGCGATTGCTGTTGAGCGAATAGTCGGTGCCCTGGTTGTCCAGCGCCTCGCTGCGGCCCACCTGCACGCTGCCCAACCATTGGAGGGTGTCGCTCGGCGCGCCCGCCAGCGTGAGGCCGAGCCGGCGGGTCTCGTCCTGCCCGTCGTGGCTGAGTCCCACGCGCCCGCCGAATGTCTGGCCCGGCTTGAGCAGGCTTCGGGGCTCGGCGGTGAACATCGCCACCATGCCGGCGAGGCCGTCGGAGCCGTACAGCGCCGAATTGGCGCCCCGCAGGATTTCCACGCGCGAGATCAGGCCGAGGTCGTAGTAGTCGCGTCCGAAGGCGGCCGGGCCGAACACACCGCTGTTGAGTTCGCGCGGCACACGGATGCCGTCGATGGTCAGCAGCACGCGGTTGCCTTCCAGGCCCCGGATGTTGAACCCGGCGTTGCCGTCCCGGCCGACATTGCCGCTCACGCCACCGAAACGCACGGGCGCGCGCTTCACGCTCACGTTCGGCAATTCCTGCACGAGGTCGCGGATGTTCTGCACCCTCGCCGGATCGAGGTCTTCCTCGGTCAGCACATCGATGGCCGCAGGCACATCGTCGAGCGCGCGTTCGCTGCGGGCCCCACTGATCACGACCTCGCGCAAGGTGCCGGAATTCGACTGTGCCCAGGCGGGCGCGGCGAGGGCGGCCGCACAGGCCAGGAACAGCGGGCTGAGTCGCTGACGGGAAACGATGGGAAAAGCAAGGGAACAGGAAGATGAAAGCAGGAGGTTCACGACAGCACCAGGGTCCAGGGTTGGAGGGCAAGGCTGGCGTCGCGACCCCGGGCTTGGTACCCGGACGTTGGCTGGCGAACCGAGAGTATATGCGAACGATTCGCATTTGCAAGTCGAATCGATTCTCAAGACTGAAACCAGCGGCCGCAACGCGCACAATGCGACCCTGTTTCCAAAAAAAATCGAAAGGATTGCCCATGAAAGGCGACGCGAAGGCCATCGGCCATCTGCAGGCCCAGCTCAAGAACGAGCTGACCGCCATCAACCAGTATTTCGTCCACTACCGGATGCTCAAGCACTGGGGGCTGGACAAGCTGGCCGCCAAGGAATACGCCGAGTCCATCGGCGAGATGAAGCACGCCGACAAGCTGATGGACCGCATCTTCACGCTCGACGGCCTGCCCAACCTGCAGGACCTGGGCAAGCTCAACATCGGCGAGAACGTGCCGGAGATCCTGAGAAGCGACCTGGCACTGGAACAAGGCGCGCAGACCACCATCAAGGACGGCATCGCCCACTGCGAGACCGTGCGCGACTACGTCTCGCGCGACCTGTTGCAGGACATCCTGGACGACACCGAGGAGCACATCGACTTCCTCGAGACCCAGATCGAGCTGATCGACAAGGTGGGCCTGCCGAACTACCTGCAAAGCCAGATGGGCTCGGTCAGCTGACCCGCTCCCACCGTCTGTCCACGCAAACCCCGCCACCGAGCGGGGTTTCTTACGCCTATTGAATACGATCAATTATCATTTGCAGGCTTTCATCCTCCCGCCCACCTGCTGCCACCATGATCGTTTGCGTTTGCCATCGCGTCAGTGACCAGACCATCGCACGTTGTGCAAGGTCGGGCATGGCATTCGACGACATCCAGCTCGAGCTTGGCGTGGCCACGCAGTGCGGGCAATGCGAATCCGGCGCACGCTCGCTGTGGTCGGAGTGCACGCCCCACCAGGCTGTGGCGCACATCAAGCTGCACCCCGCAGAACTTCCCGCTCAGGCTGCAACGGCCTGAGGCGCGGGCGCATACTGCGCCTTGCCCTTTGCGTGCCCGCCGGGCACATTCCCTCCTGAATCGTCAAAGGCGTTGCATCGCTTTACGCGGTTCTACGCACTAGGGTTTTCCCGGCCACCGCTTTAGAATGCGCGATTCCGTTCCGCATCGCAAGATAACAACTCGCTGGAGACACGAGCATGAGCATGGACAACAGCCCTGAGAACAAGCGCGCCGAACTGCGCCGCGCCGCGCTCGAATACCACGAGTTCCCGATTCCCGGCAA
The DNA here is from genome assembly GCF_051858985.1 of Hydrogenophaga sp. GTDB lineage: Bacteria > Pseudomonadota > Gammaproteobacteria > Burkholderiales > Burkholderiaceae_C > Hydrogenophaga. The sequence goes on from NZ_JBHYGM010000004.1 coordinate 269,228, forward strand.
AGTGGCCATCGCCGCCACCAAACAGCTCACCAACCAACGCGACCTCGCCCTGGCCTACTCGCCCGGCGTGGCTGCGCCCTGCGAGGAGATCGTGGCCGATCCGGTCAACGCCTTCAAGTACACCGCGCGCGGCAACCTGGTGGCCGTCATCACCAACGGCACCGCCGTGCTGGGCCTGGGCGACATCGGCCCGCTCGCCGCCAAGCCGGTGATGGAAGGCAAGGGCGTGCTGTTCAAGAAGTTCTCCGGCATCGATGTGTTCGACATCGAGATCAACGAGAAGGACCCGGACAAGCTGGTCGACATCATCGCCTCGCTCGAGCCCACGTTCGGTGGCATCAATCTCGAAGACATCAAGGCGCCGGACTGTTTCTATGTGGAGCGAAAGCTGCGCGAGCGCATGAAGATCCCGGTCTTCCACGACGACCAGCATGGCACCGCCATCGTGGTCGGCGCGGCCATCCTCAACGGCCTGAAAGTGGTGAAGAAGGACCCGAAAAGCATCAAGCTCGTCACCTCGGGTGCGGGCGCTGCGGCGCTCGCCTGCCTGGGCCTGCTGGTCAAGCTGGGCATCCCGCGCGAGAACATCTGGGTGACCGACCTCGCCGGCGTCGTGTACGAGGGCCGCACCGAGCTGATGGACGAGGACAAGATCCAGTTCGCCCAGAAGACCGAGCACCGAACCCTGCGCGACGTGATCGCCGGCGCCGACATTTTCCTGGGCCTGTCCGCCGGTGGCGTGCTCAAGCAGGACATGGTCAAGAGCATGGCCGCGAACCCGCTCATCCTGGCTCTGGCCAACCCCAACCCCGAGATCTCGCCGGAAGACGTGAAGGCGGTGCGCGACGACGCCATCATGGCCACCGGCCGCACCGACTACCCGAACCAGGTCAACAACGTCCTGTGCTTCCCGTACATCTTCCGCGGAGCGCTCGATGCGGGCGCCTCCACCATCACCGACGAGATGGAAATCGCTGCGGTGCACGCCATTGCCGAGCTGGCGCAGGCCGAGCAGAGCGAAGTGGTCGCGGCCGCCTACGCGGGCGAGAAACTGGCCTTCGGTCCGGAATACCTGATCCCCAAACCGTTCGATCCGCGACTGATGATGAAGATCGCGCCGGCCGTGGCGCAGGCCGCTGCCGACAGCGGCGTGGCGCTGCGCCCGGTGACCGACATGCCCGCCTACCGCGAGCGCCTGCAGAGCTTCGTGTTCGCCTCCGGCACGATCATGAAACCGATCTTTGCTGCCGCGAAGCTGGCCGAGCGCAAGCGCGTGGCCTACGCAGAGGGCGAGGAAGAGCGCGTGCTGCGCGCCTGCCAGATCGTGGTGGACGAAGGCCTGGCGCGCCCGACCCTGATCGGCCGTCCGGCCATCATCGCGCAGCGCATCGAGAAGTTCGGCCTTCGCCTGCGCGAGGAACTCGACTACGACATCGTCAACGTCGAGCAGGACGACCGCTACCGCGACTTCTGGCAGACCTACCACCGCATGACCGAACGCAAAGGCGTGACGGCGCAACTCGCCAAGATCGAGATGCGCCGCCGCCTCACGCTGATCGGCGCGATGCTGCTGCACAAGGGCGAGGTCGACGGGATGATCTGCGGCACGTGGGGTTCCACCCACACGCACCTGAAGTACATCGACGAAGTGATCGGCAAGCGCGAAGGCGGTAGCCCCAGCACCGCGCAGGACGTGCGCATCTACGCCTGCATGAATGGCCTGATGCTCCCGGGTCGCCAGGTGTTCCTGGTCGACACGCACGTCAACTACGACCCCACCCCCGAGGAACTGTGCGAGATCACGGTCATGGCCGCTGAAGAGATGCTGCGCTTCGGCCTGGAGCCCAAGGCCGCGCTGCTGTCGCACTCCAACTTTGGGTCCAGCGACGAGCCCAGCGCCGTCAAGATGCGCCGCACGCTGGCCCTGCTGCGCGAACAGGCGCCCTGGCTGGAGGCCGACGGCGAAATGCACGGAGATGTGGCACTGGACCCTGCGGCCCGACAGGCCCTGATGCCGAATTCGACCCTGAAAGGTGCGGCCAACCTGCTGGTGCTGCCCAACATCGATGCGGCCAACATCGCCTACAACCTGCTGAAGACCGCGGCGGGCGGCAACATCGCGATCGGCCCGGTTCTCCTGGGCGCCGACAAGCCGGTCCACATCCTGACGGCGAGCGCCACCGTGCGGCGGATCGTCAACATGACGGCCCTGACCGTGGCCGACGCAAACGTTTCCCGTTGAAGCCTCTTGTAAAAGCAAGCACTAACTTTTGCACACATTTTCAGACCGCTGAAATTGCCCACTTGTTCAGCAAGCCCTTGCATTTTTGGCCTGTCTCAGGCACACTAGCGCGCTTGGATTTCAGGGTTAACCCGCCCCGAATCGCCCCGCAAAATAAGCCTTAAAGCTTAATTTTGCCCGGCGGCGAAACGCGGGTTGATCGCATCAGAAGGCAGGGAAAGCTCATGGATCTGCACCAGATCCGGACTCGCATCGGGAGCGTCAGGGGAGCGACCATCGGAGCCATTGTGGCCGCCTTGAGCGTCGCAATGTGCACCGTCATGGTGCAGGCCCGATCACCTGAAGCTACAGTTCCGGCGCTGGAAACAGCGTCCATGTCGATCTCCCGGCTGCCAGCGCAAGGGCAGGAAGTGATGGCCCTGATCCGGCAAGGCGGCCCCTTCCGGTATGAGAAAGATGGCTCGGTGTTTGGCAATCGCGAACGGTTGCTGCCTGGCCAGAAGCGTGGGTACTACCGGGAATACACCGTACCCACCCCGGGCCTGAGTCACCGGGGAGCCCGGCGGATCGTGTGCGGCGGCTTCAAACCCCGCTGGCCTGAAGCGTGTTATTACACCGAAGACCACTACAACAGCTTCCGGCTGGTGGTGCAGTAGGTCTTGGTGATGTGAGCGGATTTTTAACTTTGACCTTAGAAAGAGACGCGGAGATGGACACGCCACTTCGTAACGTACGACCCAATATCGTTCAGTCGATTCGCGCCCACGGCGTGAAAGACCTGCAGGCCGCGGCCGAGCACTTGGGGCATCACTTCCTGTACGCCAACCTGGCCAAGGCCCAGAGCAAGCAGGATGTGCTGGAGTTGATTGCTGCTCAGTACACCTTGCCGTCGCACTTCGGCAAGAACTTCGATGCGCTCTACGACTGCATGACCGACATGGTGCACAAGTCGGGTCCGCAGACCGGGTTCATCGTGGTGCTGGAGCACATCCCGGCACACGCCAAGTTCGACAAGGAAGCGCGCGAACAGTTGCTCGACATCTTCCGGGATGCCGCCGACTACTGGTCCGATCGCAAGATCCCGTTCCGCTGCTTCTATTCTTTCTCGGTGGCGCGTTCGCCCAAGGGCGAGGAGCCGATCGAGGTGGCGACCGACGAGCCCATGCCCACGGACAAGATCCTGGACGTGAGCCCGATGGCCCTGCGCATGAGCAGCCCGTTCAACGCGGGCTACTGGCTGGCAGCGGCCTGATGGGTCGCCCCCCGCGCCGCACCTAGTGGCGCGTCACCCCCCACCGGGGGGCGGCACCTGAGGACCGGCGGAGCCGGATCCTCGGTGCCACTGGATGAGCCCCGACACCTGTCGGGGCTTTTTCATGCCTGCGTGCTTTTCGCCAGGCTGACGTATTCGCTGACAGGCACTTCTTCTGCTCGGCGTTGCAGGTCGAAGTCGCCGGTGAATCCCTTTTCGTCCAGCCACCGTCCCAGGGTATTGCGCAGGATCTTGCGACGCTGGCTGAATGCCGTCTGCACCAACCCGCCGTAATGCGCGAGGTCGATGTCTGGCGGATCGGCCAGCGGCAACATCCGAACGATGGCGCTGTCCACGCGGGGCGGCGGATCAAAACTCTCCGGCGGCACGAACAGCACGTTGTCCATGGCGTAGCGCCACTGGAGCATGACGGAAAGCCGGCTGTAATCCGACGTGGCGGGCTGGGCCACCATCCGGTCGATCACTTCCTTCTGCAGCATGAAATGCTGGTCCTTCACCACGCCGACGTGATCCAGGAGATGGAAAAGGATGGGCGTTGAGATGTTGTAGGGCAGGTTGCCCACGACGCGCAGGCCGGGCACGGCCTGGCGATGGGCCAGCGCCGTGAAGTCCACCTTCAGCACATCCGACTCGATGACGTCGAGCGAGCCGTGAGCCCGCAACCGCAAGGCGAGATCGCGGTCGAGTTCGATCACGGTCAATCGACCAACGCGCTCCACCAGAGGCTGGGTCAGGGCGGCCAGGCCAGGCCCGATCTCCACCATGGCGTCGCCGGGCTCCGGCGCAATGGCCTTGACGATCGCTTCGATGATGCCGCCATCGGTCAGGAAGTGCTGGCCGAAGCGCTTGCGCGCAATGTGTTTCATCGACAGGGAACCGCCCCGGGGCGCATCACCGCTGCGGCGCTTCGCGGTATTCGATGAACGCGCGACCCCGCACGTCCTGACCCCAGGCGCGCAGGGCTTCTTCGGTCTTCTTCTCGCGCACCAGTCCACGCACGATCTCGCGCTGCTCCCGCGCGGACAGTTTCGTCTGCCGGCGTTCCTCGACCTTGATCAGGTGCACGCCAAACCGCGACACCAGCGGTGGCGACACTTCGCCGGGCCGCAGACCGTTCATGGCCTGCTCGAACTCGGGGACGAACTGTCCGGGGCCGGCCCAACCCAGATCGCCGCCCTGGCTGGCCGAACCGTCCTGGCTGTGCTCGCGCGCCAGCGCCTCGAAGCTGCCCTGGCCGCTGGCGAGCTGCTGTCGCCAGCCGTTGAGGCGGGCGACGGCGTCGGCCTGGGTGAGCTGGCCGTCAGGCCGCAAAAGGATGTGCCGTGCGCGAGTCTGGGTGACGTTGACGTCGGGCATGCCGGCCTGTCGCTTGTCGAGCACTTTGAGGATGTGGAAACCGGCAGGACTGCGCAGCGGACCTGCGATGGCGCCCACGCTCAGGGAGCGCGTGGCATCCACGAACAGCGAAGGCAGTCGCTCGGCCGGCCGCATGCCGAACTGCCCGCCATTCACCCGCTCGGGGGCATCGGAAAACTCGCGCGCCAGTTGTGCGAAATCCCCCCCCGCGCGCACGCGCTCGGCCACCCCTTGTGCCTTGTCCTGCAACTCCTTGATGCGCGCCGCGCTGGCGTCTTCAGGCACGATGAAAAGGATGTGGCCCAGGTTGAGTTCGAGGTTGGCCAGGACGTCGCTGCCTTGTTGTTCGCGAATGAAGTCGTCGATGTCGGCTTCCGTGACGCGAACGCGCGAATCGACCTGGCGATCCCGCACGCGCTGCAGCAGGATCTGGCTGCGCAGGTCGTTGCGCAGCCGGTTGATTTCCACGCCTTCGGCCGCAAGTCTGCGGCGGAACTGCTCGGGGCTGAGCTGGTTCTGCGCTGCGATGGATTGCTCGGCCTGCGTGACGTCGGCCTCGTTCACCGTGATGCCGAGCTCGGTGGCCTGCTGGATCTGGATGCGCTCGTTGATGATCTGCTCGAGCACCTGGCGAGCGAGCTGATCGCGCGGCGGCATGGGCGCGCCCTGCTGGGCCATCTGCTGTTCCACCCGCACCAGCCGCTGGCGAACCTCGTTGTTCGTGACCGGTTCGGAATTGACCAGCGCCACGATGTAGTCGGCGGTGCCCTGCACGTTGGCCGACCCCACCGAAGCGGGCGCACTGCGAGGCGCATCAAGCTGGCCGGAGGGGCGAAGCCCCTGCGCCTGAACGGAAAGGGACCACAGCAGCGTGGCACATGCCAGCCAGATGGACGGGCGGATGTGGAGGGGGAAGCGGTCAGTCATATTGTTGGAACCGGCTGGGCGGGTTGATTTCTTCGCGCAGGTACTGGTAGCGCGGCACATTTTCCTTGAGCGTTCTCAGCGGATTGGAGCCAATGCGCGAGAACCCGGTGAACTCCAGCTGGAACAGGATACGCTGGTTGGCTGTGGCACCGCTTCGCTGGAGGCGCTCGAGCACGACGCGCCCGACCCAGCAGCCGGCATCGTACTCAAAGCCAGCCACCAGATCGACCACCTTCTTGTCGGGCACGCTGTAGTTGACGCGTCCCACGCTGTACCACTGGCCAGGGCCGAGGCCCCTGCCTGGCACCTTTTCGTAGGAGGGCGTGCTCCACAAATCGTTCAATGGCCACTGCCAGCCGATGTCGAACTGTTCGCTGGTGCCTCGTTGCAGGCGGTAGGCGGCACTGAACACCCGGTAGTTGCCTGGTGTGTAGCGCCCGCCCAGCGTGGTGCGCACGGACTCGCGACTGCTCGGGTTGAACTGCACGTTGGTGTCGATCGACCAGCGGGGACTCCACTGCACCCGCGTGGCCACCAGGATGTCGCTCAGCCGCTCGGTCACGGGATCGCCGCCGGGCAGGCCGCTGGCGTTGGGCAGGAAGACGTTCTGGTCCTGGAAAAGGTAGCGCTGGGCCACACCCACCCGCACCATCTCAGCGCCCGTGTCGGGGTCCAGCAGCCGCGAGCTCACACCCAGCGTGAGGGCGCGGGTGTCGGAGATGCGGTCGTTGCCGCCGAACACGTTCTCCGAAAAGATGGACGCCAGGTTGAAGTCGATCGTCGCGGAGTCGTAGTTCGGCAGCAGGCTCTGGTCGCGAAATGGCGTCCAGGTGAAGAAGGCCCGGGGTTCCAGCGTCTGGACAAAGGAACGCCCAAAGTAGCTCGCATCGCGCTCGAAGACGAGCCCGCTGTCCAGGCTCGCGGTGGGCACCACGCGCGTGGCGCTGCGCGACCCGTTGAGCAGCGGGTTGTCGAAGTTGTAGTGGGTGGCATGCAGCTGCGCACGCGGCTTGATGAACCAGCCCGGAGCCAGCCAGCGGCGGCTGATCTCGGCCACCGAGAGCGTGCGCGAACCGTTGGTCTGGCGCGTGAGCAGCGGATTCGATTCGAAACGCGTGAACTCGGTGAGCACGGACCAGTCCCAGCCGCCCAGCCCGGCGATGCGGGCGTCGCCCTGGCCGTAGCGGGCTGCAATCGACGGCAGGCGGTCGTAGGGCGGTGTGATGGGCGCGTCGATGTCCTGGAGCGTCTGCCAGCGGTAGGTGCCCGCACTCACGGCCCAGGGTCCGCGTCCCCAGTTCACCACGGCGTCGCTGGCCAGCAGGCGGGTGGTCAGCGACGTGGTGGCGCGGGGAAAGTCGCGCCAGTAGTCGTCGTCGCTCACGCGATTGAGGTTCAGGTACAGGCCCGCGGTCCCATAGGCGCCCAGCTGGTTGCTGAAGTTCGTCAGGTTCTGCTGGTGCTGCAGCGAGTAACCCCAGCGATCGGCATCGCGCAACTGGTCCTGGGGCATGTAGGCCCCACGCACCTGGCCGTAATAGCCAGGCTGCAGGTAACGGAATTCTGCGCCAAGGTCGACGCCGCGCTTGCTCATGTACGTGGGGTACAGCGTGGCGTCGAAATTGGGCGCGAGGTTGAGGTAGTAGGGCTGCGTGAATTCCAGTCCGCTGATGTTGTCGATGTTCAGCGTCGGGGGTAGCAGGCCCGACTTGCGCGCATCGGTCAGCGGAAAGGTGAAGTAGGGCGCGCCGAGGATGGGCACGCCCTGGAACTCCAGCACGCCGTTGGTGGCCTTGCCGATTTCCTCCACGTTGTCGAATTCGATGCGCGAAGCGCGCACCATCCAGTCGGGCATCCACTCCGCGCCGGGCGTGCGCGGGCAGGTGGAATAACGCGCGTCAAAAGCGTCGGCATGGTCCTTGTCGAGGAAATCGACGCGGCTGGCGTCGCCCTTGCCTTCGTTCTCGAGCAGATCGAAGGTGGGCTGGGTGAACGTGCCCTTGAAGGTGTCCACGTTGAGCTGCAGGTCGGGCCCGCGGAAACGGTTGCCGTCGCGGTTGATGAACACGTTGCCGGTCGCGCGGGACTCGTTGTTGCTCTGGTTGATCTGCAGGCGGTCGGCGCGGATGAGGATGTCGTGGCGGCGCAGTTCGGCCGATCCCTCCACCGCGGTCACCCCTTCCGTCTGGCCTTCGATGCGGTCGCCTGAAATGAAGGTCGGCGCCGCCTGCCGTGCGCCTTCGGGCAGGGTCTCCTGCAGGATGGTGCTGGGCTTGAGCCCGAGGGCAGGCGTCACGGGCGCCACAGGCGCTTCGTCGCCATCGCCCGACTGCGCGCCCACGGCGCCAGAGGCGGACAGCGCGATCAAGGCGAGCAGGACGTGAACGCCGCGCGCAACGGGCGCAGCCACGGGTGGGGGAGCGCGCCTGCTGTGGTGAGCAAGCCCTGGGCGCTGCGGGTCGGTGCGACGGTTCAAGGAGAAAGACTTCGTTGGCCCGGTTGCCTGGACACGCACGCGAGCCGGCAGCCTGCCCAGCAGGGGGTTTGTAGAATCAGCAGGCATTATCCACTGCCCGTCACGTGCTCAGAACGAACGACCGCTGAGCCGAAGCCTGTAACACCATGACCCTGCCCCCATCCGCTGTTGCGTGGTCCGACGCCGGCCGGCAAGCCGCTTTTCAGGCCTGGCTGGAGCCGCTGGTGAGCAGCCTGGGCGTGTTGCCGGCCACCCTTCGGCCGGCCTCGGCCGACGCCAGTTTTCGACGCTACCTGCGCATCGACACACAGGCGGGGCACAGCCTGATCGTGATGGACGCGCCGCCCGCACACGAGAACTGCGAACCCTTCGTGCGCGTGGCTGGACTGATGCGCGAAGCGGGGCTGCTGGTGCCAGAAGTGCTGGCCTGGGACGAGCCGCAGGGCTTCATGCTGCTGAACGACCTGGGGCGGCACACCATGCTGGAGGGCATGGACCTTGGCCACGCGCAGGCCAACCACGCCCGATACATGCAGGCGCTTGACGCCTTGCTGGCCTGGCAACTGGCGTCGCGGCCCGGCGTACTGCCACCCTACGACGACGCCCTGCTCCGACGCGAGGTGCAGCTCTTTCCCGACTGGTACCTGCAGAAGCACAAGGGCCTGACGCTGACCGATGCGCAGTCGCAGACGCTGCACAAAGCCTTCGACGCCATCGTCGCTCACAACCTGGCTTCGCCGCAGGTGTACGTGCACCGAGACTTCATGCCGCGCAACCTGATGTTGCCCGTCCAACCGGGCGACACGCCGGCCAGGCAACTGGGCGTGCTCGACTTCCAGGACGCGGTGCACGGCCCCATCACCTACGACATCGCCAGCCTGATGCGGGACGCCTTCCTGAGCTGGGACGAAGACTTCGTGATCGATGTGACCGTGCGTTACTGGGAGAAGGCGCGCGCCGCCGGCCTGATGGACTTCGAGGACTGGCACAGCGACTTCGGTGCTTTCTACCGGGGTGTGGAGTGGATGGGCCTGCAGCGTCACCTGAAAGTGGCCGGCATCTTTGCGCGGCTCACGCTGCGAGACGGCAAGCCCAAGTACCTCGCCGACACGCCGCGTTTCATCGCTTACATCCGCCACACCGCACACCGCTACCGCGCGCTCGGCCCTCTGCTCAAGCTGATCGACGAGGTCGAAGGCCTGCAGGCGGCTTCGGGCTACGCCTTCGGCCGCGTCTGAACATGCCGCGCTTTCACTGCCCCGTGCGCCTGGTCGAGGGGCAGGCCTTGTCGCTGCCGCCGGCCACGGCGCGGCATGTGCAGGTCCTGCGCCTGCAGCCGGGGCACAGCATCGTGCTCTTCAACGGCCTGGGCGGCGAGTGGGATGCCACCATCACGCGCATGGGCCGCAGCGATGTGGCGGTGAGCGTGCTCAAGCACCACGCCACCGAGCGCGAACCGGCACGAGCCGTCCACCTTGCCCTGGGCATGCCGGCCAACGAGCGCATGGACTGGCTGGTGGAGAAAGCCGCCGAACTCGGCACGGCCAGCCTGCAACCCCTGCACACGGCCCACAGCGTGCTGCGCCTGACGGGGGAACGCGCCACCAGGAAGCAGGCGCACTGGCAGTCGGTGGCGGTGGCGGCCTGCGAGCAGTGCGGCGGCAACCGCGTGCCCGACGTGCACGAGGTGGCCGACCTGGCCGCATGGCTCAAGGCGCTGGCACCGGTGGACGCCGCCGCGCCCGAGTTGCGCTGCCTGCTTTCACTGGCTCAGGGCACGAGCCCACTGGCCAGCTGGCTGCAAAGTGCCTCCTCAGCTTCGCCGGTCCGCTTCCTCAGCGGTCCGGAAGGTGGGCTCAATCCCCATGAAGAATCCCTGGCGCTGGCCGCGGGTTTCGTGCCCGTGACGCTGGGCCCGCGGGTGCTGCGCGCGGAAACGGCTGCGTTGGCCGCGCTGGTGGTCTCGCTGGCTTCATGAACAAAAACCTCTGGCTGCTGGCGGGCGCGCAAGGGCTGTTCCTGACCAACAACGTGGTGTTCATCGCCATCAACGGCCTGGTGGGGCTGTCGCTCGCGCCGCTGGGCTGGATGGCCACCCTGCCGGTGATGGGCTACGTGGTGGGCGGTGCGCTGTCCACGCCGCTGGTGGCACGCACCCAGAGCGCCCTTGGCCGAAAGGCGTCGTTCCAGATCGGGCTGCTGGTCGCGCTGGCGTCGGCGCTGCTGAGCGCCTGGGCGGTGATGGATCGCAACTTCTGGTTGCTGGTGGCAGCCACCGTAGTCGCGGGCTACTACAGCGCCAATGGCCAGCTCTACCGCTTCGCGGCCGCGGAACTGAGCACGCTGGCCTTTCGCGACAAGGCGGTGTCCCTCGTGCTCGCCGGTGGGCTGGCCGGCGCAGTGCTCGGCCCCAACCTGGCCACGCGCACCAAGGACTGGCTGGGCGTGCCGTTCGCGGGCGCCTATGTGTCGCTTGCCATCGTGGCCGTGCTCTCCATGGCCGTGATCGGGCTGATGCGTTTCCCACCGGTGCCTCCGCCGACCGCCAAGGCCGACCAGGGCCGTCCGCTGCGCGAGATCATGCGGCAACCGATCTTCATCGTGGCCACCGCCGGCGCGGCCCTGGGCTACGGCGTGATGAACCTGTTGATGGCCGCCACGCCATTGGCCATGCAGGTGTGCGGTTTTCCGTTTGAAGACGCCGCCCTGGTGCTGGAATGGCATGTGATCGGCATGTTCGCGCCGGGCTTCATCACCGGCCACCTGATCAAGCGCTTCGGCGTGCTCACCATCATGGGTGTGGGCGTGGTGCTCAATGCGGCATGCATTGCCATTGCCCTCTCGGGCGTGGACCTGCACCAGTTCCTCATCGCGCTGTTCCTGCTTGGCGTGGGCTGGAACTTCCTGTTCACCGGCAGCACGACGCTCTCCTTGCAGGCCTACCGGCCCGAGGAAAAGGACCGCGCGCAGGCGGCCATCAATTTCTGTGTGTTCGCCACCATGGCATTCACCTCGTTCGCCTCCGGCGCGCTGGTGACCACGCAGGGTTGGCAGTGGCTCAACGTGGGATCGCTGGTGCCGGTGGCCCTGACCGGCCTGGCACTGATCTGGCTGGCATGGTCGCGCCGCCAGGCCGGCCGAAGCGCCTAGCCCGCTGGCGCCTGGACGTCCAGCCACGCCTTGAGCGTGCCGAACACGGCCGAGGGATCGGCCTCGTTGAAGATCTCGTGGTAGAGCCCTTCGAAGGCCTGGGTGTGCACCCTGCCGGCAGGCGCAGCCGCTGCAAACGCGCGACTGCCGGCCGGCCGCACGAGGCGATCGTCTCCAGCGAACATGAGCAGGGTCGGAACGGCCCAGCGCGGCGCGTGGTCCACCACGCGCGGCCCGTTGTCGTCGATGAACTTCGCCAACCGCGCGCTGATGCGGTCGTGCACCAGCGGGTCTTTCCGGTACGCCTCCACCGTGGCCGGGTTGTGCGAGATCTTGCTGGCGTCCAGCCCGTTGGACAAAGCGAAGTTGGGCGCATGGCGGTAGAGCAGGCCGATCAGCTTCTTCTGCAGCCAGCCAATGCCGGCGTCGAACGCCGGCGATGAGAGCACCAGGCCGTCGACCTGCCCCATGCGGCGCTGCACGAACGTGGCCGCCACCAGGCCGCCCATGCTGTGGCCCATGAGGATCAACGGGCATGACCAGGGCTCGGCGATGTGGCGCCGGGTGTCTTCGAGCACTTCGGCCAGGTCGTCGAGCAAGGCGTCATCGTCAGGAAGCACGCCGCGCGCACCGCCCGACTCACCATGGCCGCGCTGGTCGTAAGACCGCACGCAGAAACCCCATTCGTTGAGGCGGTGGGCCACCGGGTCGTAGCGCCAGGCGTGCTCACCCAGGCCATGCACGATGAGAACCACCGCGCGCGGACGCCAGCGCATGGGCAGCGGCCAGTCGTACAGCGCCAGGTTCAACCCATCGCGCAGGGTGAAGGGTGCCTGGGTGGTTTCGGACACGGCGTTGCCCGCTGGTTCAGGGCATGCGGGCCATCACCTGCGCCACCGTGGCCGTGAGGCGGCGTGCGTACTCCAGGTGCAGGAACTCATTGGGGCCGTGCGCGTTGCTCCTGGGGCCGAGCACACCGCAGACCATCATCTGGGCCTTGGGGAAGCCCTTGCTGAGCATGTTCATGAGCGGGATGGTGCCGCCCTGGCCGATGGTGCCGCAACCCGCACCGAAGTGAGCCTGCGACGCGGACTGCAAGGCCTCCTCGAACCAGGGCGCGGTGCTCGGCGCGTTCCAGCCGCTGGCCGCGCCCTCGCCCTCGAAGGTCACGCGGGCCTGGTAGGGTGCGTTGTCCTCCAGCAGGGCCTTGAGCTCCTGCACCGCCGCCGGGGCGTCCACCAGTGGCGGCAGGCGCAGGCTGAGCTTGAACGCGGTGTAGGGACGCAGCACGTTGCCAGCGTTGCGCAACTCCGGAAAACCTTCGGCCCCGGTAACCGACAGCGTGGGCCGCCAGGTGCGGTTGAGGAGCGCTTCGACCGGGTCGGTGGTGGTGGGCAAGGCGAACACGGTGGCGCCGCCGCAGTCGTAGTGCGCCCACGGAAATCGCTTGTAGAGCTCTTCGCCCAGGATCGCCGCGGTCGCTTTCGCCTGCGTCACGCGTTCGGCGGGCACCTCGCAATGGAAGCTGGCCGGCAGCAACCGGCCCGTGGCGCTGTCCTCGAGGCGGTCCAGCACCTGGCGCATGATGCGAAAGCTCGACGGCACCAGGCCCGAGGCGTCGCCCGAATGAATGCCCTCGGTGAGGATCTCGACCTTGAGCACACCGCTGGCCATGCCGCGCAGGCTGGTGGTGAGCCACAACTGGTCGTAGTTGCCCGCGCCGCTGTCCAGGCAGATCACGAGACCGACGTCGCCCAGGCGCGTGCGCAGTGCGTCGACATAAGGCAACAGGTCGCCCGAGCCGCTTTCCTCGCAGGTCTCGATCAGGCCGACGATGCGCGGGTGCGCCACGCCCTGGGCCTTGAGCGCCTGCAACGCGGCAATGCTGGCGTACACGGCGTACCCGTCATCGGCGCCGCCGCGGCCGTACAGCTTGCCGTCGTCGATTTTCGGCGTCCAGGGCCCGAGGTCGCTGCGCCAGCCGGTGAATTCCGGTTGCTTGTCGAGGTGGCCGTACATCAGCACGGTCTGGCCGGATGCAGGCGCCGGCGTGCCATCGCGCCCGGCACTGGCGGGCACCTCGAAGAACAGCACCGGGGTGCGCGGCTTGCCGTGCGCGTCGTCGAGCTGGACGATCTCCAGCGAGAGGCCCTCGACCTGCTGGGCGCGCACCCAGTCTGCAGCGCTGTGCAGCACGCGGTCGAGCAGGCCATGGCTGGCCCAGTCGGTGTCGAACGCAGGCGACTTGGCGGGCACTTCGATGTAGCGCACCAGCTCGGGGACGATGGTGCTGGACCAGCTGGCCTCCACGTGGGCCTGCAAGGCGGCCGGGTCGAGCGCGGTTCGGGGCAGGCGGGCATTCATGGCGGTGGTCTCCGGGGGGGCGTGGGGGGCCGCCACCCGCGGGAGACATTTCACCCGCCGCGGTGGCCAGGGAAACAAGTATAGGCAGCCGCGCCCACTTTGGGGACGCCGTGCGGTGCCGGCGTCAAGCCAGGCGGAAGACCCGGACCACCTCGGCCAGCCGGCTGGCCTGGTCACGCAGGCTGTCGGCCGCAGCCGCACTCTCTTCCACCAGGGCCGCGTTCTGCTGCGTCATCTGGTCAAGCTGGTTCACGGCCGTGTTGACCTGGCCAATCCCTTGCGACTGCTCGGTGGCCGCCGTGGTGATGTCGCCGATGAAGGCCGACACCTTCTCCGCATTGGCCACGATCTCGCCAATGGTGCTGCCGGCCTGCGCCACCAGGCGGGTGCCGTTCTCCACCTTGCCCACGCTGACCTCGATCAGGCTCTTGATTTCCTTGGCCGCCTGCGCGCTGCGCTGCGCCAGGCTGCGCACCTCGGCCGCCACCACCGCAAAGCCGCGCCCCTGTTCGCCGGCGCGCGCGGCTTCCACGGCCGCATTGAGCGCGAGGATGTTGGTCTGGAACGCGATGCCGTCGATCACGCCGATGATGTCGCCGATCTTCTGGCTGCTCTGGTTGATCTCTTCCATGGTGGTCACCACCTGGCCCACCACCTGTCCGCCGCGCGCCGCCACTTCGGCGTTCGCCGCCGCCATCTGCGTGGCCTGACGCGCCGCATCGGCGCTCTGGCGCACCGTGCTCGTGAGTTCTTCCATGCTGGCGGCCGTCTGCTGCAGGTTGCTGGCCGCCTGCTCGGTGCGGCTCGAGAGGTCCTGGTTGCCGCTGGCGATCTGCGAACTGGCGGTACCGATGCTGTCGGTGGAACTGCGGACCTGGCCCACGATGTGCGCCAGCGAGGTCTGCATCTCGCCCAGCGCCTTCATGAGGGTGGCCAGTTCATCCCGCCCTTGCCCTTTCACCGCCTGCGTGAGATCGCCGCTCGCGATGGCTCCGGCCAGTCGCTGGGCGTCTTCCACCGGGCGGCAGATGCTCTGCATGTTCAGCAAGGTGCTGGGCACCACCACCAGGGCGGCCAGCGCCACGGCAATGCCGAAGAGCGTCAGGGTCTGTGTGCGGGTGGTGGCGCCTTCCTGCTCGAGATGGGCGGCCTCGGCGATCAGCACCGCCTCCACCTTCGCCAGGTTCTGGATCAATCCGTCGTACTGTTCGTGCGCACGGCCCAGCACGCGGTTGGCGACGGTGGCCGTGTCGTATCCGCCGCTGGCGAGTTGCGCGCTCACCGGCTCCACGAAGGCCACGTAGTTCGTCAACTGGCCCTTCATCTCGCGCACCAGCGCGTTGTCCTCGTCCTCTTCACCCACCAGCATCTGGTCGATCTGCTGCAGGGCGCTGTCGCGTGCCCTCAGCCACTCTGCCTTGGCCTTGGCCACGGCTTCAGGCTTTTCGTAGCCAATGATCATGTCCTTCTCATAGCGCCCGAGGTCGCCCAGCGACTCCTGGAGCTGCGAGAGGGTCACGGTTTCCTTGAACGCATGGTTCATGAATTCGCTGCTCAGGGCATGCAGGCGGCCCATGCCCCAGAGCCCCGCGCCGCCCACCAGCAGGAGCAGCATCAGCACGACGCCGATGGCGCCCATCATGCGGGTACGGATGGAAAACTGACGCATCAGGTCTTGCATGGTCCAGGACTCGTTGTCGGGTTCGAAAAGTGGCGCCGGTTACAGACGGAACACCTGGACCACCTGACCCAGCCGGGCGGCCTGGTCTTTCAGGCTCTCGGCCGCGGCCGCGCTCTGCTCGACCAGCGCGGCGTTCTGCTGCGTCATCTGGTCCAGCTGCGTGACCGCCACGTTGACCTGGCCGATGCCATCGCTCTGCTCGCCCGCAGCCGCCGTGATCTCGCCAATGATGTCGGAGACGCGCTGCACCGAGCCCACGATCTCGCTCATGGTCTGGCCAGCATCGGCCACCAGCCTTGAACCGGTTTCCACCTTGTCCACGCTCGCCCCGATCAGGCCCTTGATCTCCTTGGCCGCCTGCGCGCTGCGTTGCGCCAGGTTGCGCACTTCACCCGCCACCACCGCAAAGCCCCGGCCCTGCTCGCCCGCGCGGGCAGCTTCCACCGCCGCGTTCAGCGCAAGGATGTTGGTCTGGAACGCGATGCCGTCGATCACGCCGATGATGTCGCTGATCTTCTTGCTGCTGTGGTTGATCTCGTCCATGGTGGTGACCACCTGGCCCACCACCTGGCCCCCGCGCACGGCGATCTCGGCCGCGCTGGCGGCGAGCTGGTTGGCCTGGCGCGCCGCATCGGCGCTCTGGCGCACCGTGCTGGTGAGCTCTTCCATGCTGGCTGCCGTCTCTTCCAGGCTGCTGGCCGCCTGCTCGGTGCGCGCGCTCAGGTCCTGGTTGCCCGAGGCAATCTCCACCGACGCCGTGTTGATGCTGTCGGTCGCGCTGCGCACCTGGCCCACGGTGCGGATCAGCGAGGTCTTCATCGCGCCCAGCGCATTGAGCAGGTCGCCGAGTTCGTCCTGGCGGTCGGTCTGCACGTTGCGCGTGAGATCGCCGGCGGCCACGGACGTGGCAATCGCCACGGCTTCATTCAGCGGCACCGTCACCGAGCGCGTGATGCGCCAGGCCACCAGCGTGGCCACCAGCACGGCAACCGCCGCGAGCAGCCCCAGCGCCCATTCCACCGTGCGCATGGTGGCGCGCGATGTGTCCACCGCCTTGTCGACCAGGCCCAGCTGGAAAGCCAGCAGCTCGCTTTGCGCACTGCCGTAGCGATCGGCCGCGGGCATCAAGCCGTCGGTCAACTGGCGGTTGGCGGCCTGCAGGTCACCGGCCTTGAGGGTGTCGAAGTAGGTCTTGCGCACATCGATGTAGGCCGTGCGAAGTTCGGAAATCCTGGCCAGCAGCGCCTTGCCTTCGGCGCTGCTGATCTCGGACTCCAGCGTCTTCTGCAGTTCGTTGATGCGTTTGGTGGTGTCCGCGATCATGGGCTTGAAGTACGCGTCCACCTCCGGGTCGGCACGGGACTTCGCCACCGCCAGCACGCGGTTGATGTTCAGGCGCGTGCTGGCCGCCCATTCGGCGGTGGCCGCCGCGCGGCTCTCCAGCTCCACCACGCGTTCCGTGGCGGCCTGAGCCTTGTTGAGCCCGTTCCAGGCGAGAGCCGTCACGATCAGCAGCAGCGCGAGCACGCTGGCAAATCCCAATGCCAGCCGCTGGCCCATTTTCAGTTGTTGAATGCGCACGAGTGATCTCCAGAGAACGGATGTCCGTCAAAAAAATTCAGAAACTTTCCCAGTCGCCTTCGGCGCTGGCGGGCGCCTTGGCGGCTTCGGGGCGGCTGGGCGGCTCCGCGGCGCGCTGAGGCGCCGGGGCAGAAGGCTTGCGCTCGGCAGGCCTGGACACGGCAGCGCGTGGCGCGCCGGCGGGAGCTGGTGCAGGTGCTGGCGTCGCACGAACGACCGGCGCGGCCACCGCCGTGGTCGCATCGCCGGTGCGGAACACGCGCACGATCTGGTCGAGCCGGGCGGCCTGGTCTTTCAGGCTCTCGGCCGCGGCCGCGCTCTGCTCGACCAGCGCGGCGTTCTGCTGCGTCATCTGGTCCAGCTGCGTGACCGCCACGTTGACCTGGCCGATGCCATCGCTCTGCTCGCCCGCAGCCGCCGTGATCTCGCCAATGATGTCGGAGACGCGCTGCACCGAGCCCACGATCTCGCTCATGGTCTGGCCAGCATCGGCCACCAGCCTTGAACCGGTTTCCACCTTGTCCACGCTCGCCCCGATCAGGCCCTTGATCTCCTTGGCCGCCTGCGCGCTGCGTTGCGCCAGGTTGCGCACTTCACCCGCCACCACCGCAAAGCCCCGGCCCTGCTCGCCCGCGCGGGCAGCTTCCACCGCCGCGTTCAGCGCAAGGATGTTGGTCTGGAACGCGATGCCGTCGATCACGCCGATGATGTCGCTGATCTTCTTGCTGCTGTGGTTGATCTCGTCCATGGTGGTGACCACCTGGCCCACCACCTGGCCCCCGCGCACGGCGATCTCGGCCGCGCTGGCGGCGAGCTGGTTGGCCTGGCGTGCCGCATCGGCGCTCTGGCGCACCGTGCTGGTGAGCTCTTCCATGCTCGCTGCGGTCTCCTCCAGGCTGCTGGCAGCCTGCTCGGTGCGGGCGCTCAGGTCCTGGTTGCCCGAGGCAATCTCCACCGACGCCGTGTTGATGCTTTCGGTCGCGCTGCGAAGGTCGCGCATCATGCCCAGGAAGCGCATGCGCATGCTTTCCACCTCGCGCACCAGGCGACCGATCTCGTCCTGGCGCTGGCTCGTGAAGGCATGGCTCAGGTCACCTTGCGCCACCGTGGTCACGGCCTGCGTGAGTTCACCCAGCGGCTGGCTCACGTTGCGGCGCACCAGCAGGTAGAGGCCGCCACCCAGCAGGATGGTGGTCAGCACCAGCATGGCCCACAGCGCGTACATGCTGCTCCAGTGGGAAGCCATGGCTTCCGTGTCGGACACCTCGGCCACGATCCACCAGCCGCCCGCTGAGGACTCGCGCTTGCTGACCCAGGGGTCGCGGATCTCGGCATTGAACAGCGGTGCGGCCTCGCGCACGAAGACCTGGGGAGACTCGCGCAGGGCGGTCAGCATGGCATCGGCGCCCGGGTTGACCTCGAGTACCTTCTTGCCTGCAGCGCTGGGGTGCGAGACAAAGACCGCATCGGCATTGCTCGAGCGGGGATCGATGATGTACGTGCCGCCGCTCTCGAAGAATCGGGCCTCACCCACCAGCTTGTCCAGCGACGCCTGGAAGTCGGCGATGTCAAAGCCGATGAAAAGGATGCCGACCACCTTGCCCGCTTCGTCGCGCAGTGCTTCGTAGTGCGTCATGTAGGGCTTGCCGAACAGCACCGCGCGACCGGTGTAGGCCTTGCCATCCAGCATGAGCGGGTAGGCGGGGTGGTTGCGCGCGAGCAGGGTGCCCATGGCGCGCTCGCCGTTTTCCTTTTTCAGCGACGTGCTCACGCGCTCGAAGTCATCGCCCTTGCGCATGAAGATGGTGGCCACACCGCCGTTGGTGCGGTTGAACGTGTCCACCTCCGAAAAGTCGCCATTGAGCAGCATGCCCCAGCTCTTGAGCATGCCGGAGGTGGCGTCGAGCTCGAATTTTTCTGCGAACTTCTGGCGGAACGGGCGGTACGCCCGGTCGGTCATCATGCGCGCGGTGGCGTCGAAAGCGTCGACGGAATTGGCCACCGAAGCGGCCTTGTCGCCGGCCCATTCGACCAGGCGATCGCGCGAACGGCTTTCGGCCACGACGGCCATCACGCCGCTGATGAGCACCAGCACGCCCGCAAGCATGGCCACGGACAACAGGGAGACCCGGCGTGCGACGGATGCGGTGGAAAGAGAGGGTGTGGTCATCGGTACAGGTCTCCGGTGAAGGGTCGCGATCTCACTGCAGCACTTGCGTGGCGTCCATCAGCCCCATGTCCTGGCTCGACATGAGCGCCTCGATGTCCATGAGGATCAGCATGCGTTCGCCCACGCTGGCAATGCCGGTGATGAAGCTGGTGTCCACGTTGGTGTTCATGTCGGGTGCGGGCTTGATGAGTTCGCCCGCCAGTTCGAGCACGTCCGAGACCGAGTCCACCACCGCACCCACCACACGACCACGCACGTTGAGCACGATGACCACGGTGAAGCCGTTGTATTCCACCTTGTCGCAACCGAGCTTGATGCGCAGGTCCACGACCGGCACGATCACGCCGCGCAGGTTCACCACACCCTTGATGAACGAAGGCGCGTTGGCAATGCGCGTGGGCTCTTCATAAGAACGGATTTCCTGCACGCGAAGGATGTCGATGCCGTATTCCTCGCCGCCGAGGCGGAAGGTCAGGAATTCGGCACTGGCCTTCAAGGCGGCGGCAGCGCGGGCGCTGTCCTGGCGGGCATTGGGGTGGGCTTCGCGGTGCATGTCCATGGAATCGGTCCTCGGTATTCGGGTTGGTCCTTGGAATATCGGCCAGGCAGCGCAGGGCTGAAGTCCGAAAAAACCAGACAAATCTTTGCCAATCGGCCGCCGGGCGCGCACGCGCCAGTACCAAAGTACACACCTTCAATGCGCGAGCGGGGACAAGGTCATCCAGGCGACTTTTGTTGTGGCCGGCTCTGTTAAGTTGTGCGCATGACCGACTCCGCCCTGCCCGGCCCGCAACACCTGGCCGCCACCCCTTTCGTCGACCACGACCACGCGGCGGTCCAGGCGTTTGCCCGTGAGCACGCGCAGGGCGGCACGCCACGCGAGCGCGCTGCCTCGCTGTACCTGGCGGTCCGGGACCGCGTGCGCTACGACCCCTATCGCATCGATCTCTCGCCGCAGGGCATGTCGGCCAGCCAGGCCCTGGCGCTCGGACACGGCTGGTGCGTGCCCAAGGCGGTGCTGATGGCCGCGGTCTGCCGGGCCGACGGAATCCCGGCGCGGCTGGGTTTCGCCGACGTGCGCAACCACCTCTCCACTGAGCGCCTGCGCAACACCATGGGCACCGATGTGTTCGTCTGGCATGGCTACACATCGATCTGGCTCGACGGCGCCTGGCGCAAGGCGACGCCCGCCTTCAACATCGAGCTGTGCGAGAAGTTCGGTCTGCTGCCGCTGGAGTTCGACGGCTCACACGATTCGCTCTACCACCCGTTCGACCGCGAGGGCCGCCAGCACATGGAGTACGTGAACGAACGCGGGGCCTTCGACGACCTGCCGCTGGCCGAGCTGTGCGAGAGCTTCCGGCACATCTATCCGGGCATGCCCACCGCCGACGCCGTGGCCGAGGGCGACTTCGCGGCCGATGCGGCGCGCGAAGCCGCGCGATCAGCTTGAGAAGCGGAACACGGCGGTGCTGGCCAGCAGGTTGGGCCAGGTGCGGATCTCCCGGCCTTCGTGCAGGCCGAAGCTGTCCTCGATGGTGAGGCCGTTGCGTCTGGCCAGCACCTCGAAGTCGGCATGCGTGCCCACCCGGATGTTGGGCGTGTCGTACCACTCATAAGGCAGCCGCTTGGTCACCGGCATGCGTCCGCGCAGCACGTGCAGGCGGTTGGCCCAGTGCGCGAAGTTGGGGAAGGCCACCACGCCCAGGCGCCCCACGCGCGCGGTCTCGCGCAGCATGGTCTCGGCGTTACGCAGGTGCTGCAGCGTGTCGATCTGCAGCACCACATCGAAGGCGTCGTCACCGAACAT
Organism: Hydrogenophaga sp.; assembly: GCF_051858985.1. Classification (GTDB taxonomy): domain Bacteria; phylum Pseudomonadota; class Gammaproteobacteria; order Burkholderiales; family Burkholderiaceae_C; genus Hydrogenophaga. Next base: position 290,258 of record NZ_JBHYGM010000004.1, read on the forward strand.
GGTGAGGCCGTCTTCCAGGTTGAGCTGCAGCACATTCACGCCGCGCCGCATGCAGGCCAGCACCTTGGCATCGTCGATCTCCACGCCATAGCCGGTGCAGGCGCGCGTGGACTGCAGCAACGCGAGCAGCGCGCCATCGCCGCAACCCAGGTCGAGCACGCGCGAGCCCGGCGGCACCAGGCGCGCGATGGAGTTGAGGATGGTCAGCTCGCTCATGCGGCCACTCCCTTCAGCGTGCCGGCCACTGCCTGGTCGAAGTAGGCACGCACGGCGCCGAGGTACCGCGGATCGTCGAGCAGGAAGGCGTCGTGCCCGTGCGGCGCGTCGATCTCGGCATAGCTCACCTCACGGCGGTTGTCGAGCAGGGCCTTGACGATCTCGCGGCTGCGCGCCGGCGAGAAGCGCCAGTCGGTGGTGAAACTGACCAGGAAGAACCGGGCCTGCGCACGAGCCAGGGCAGCGGTGAGGTTGCCATCGAAGTCGCGCGCGGGGTCGAAATAGTCCAGCGCGCGCGTGATCAGCAGGTAGGTGTTGGCGTCGAAGTATTCGCTGAACTTGTCGCCCTGGTAACGCAGGTAGCTCTCGATCTGGAACTCGACGTCCTGCGTGCTGTATCGGTAGGCGTCGAGGAGAGCAGCGCGATCCGGCGCCGGGCCGCCCCAAGCCGGATCAGCCCCCTCGGGAGGCAGCAAACCACGCGCTGCGGGGAGCGTGGGGGCCAGGTTCCGCCCGAACTTCTCGTTCATCACGTCGTCGCTCAGGTACGTGATGTGGCCGATCATGCGGGCGATGCGCAGGCCTCGTCTGGGCAGCGTCTCGTGGCGGAGGTAGTGGCCGTCGTGGAAGTCCGGGTCGGTCACGATGGCCCGACGCGCCACCTCGTTGAAGGCGATGTTCTCTGCCGTCAGGTTGGGCGCGCTGGCCACCACCACCGCGTGGCGCACCCGCTCCGGGTACTGCAGCGTCCAGGAGAGCGTCTGCATGCCGCCCAGACTGCCCCCCATCACGGCCGCAAGCGTCTCGATGCCCATGGTGTCCAGCAGCCGCGCCTGGGCATCGACCCAGTCTTCCACGGTCACCACCGGAAAGTCCGCGCCCCATGGCGAGCCCGTGGCGGGATTGGTGTGGGTGGGGCCGGTGGAACCGAAGCACGAGCCCAGGTTGTTGACGCCGATGACAAACCAGCGATCGGTGTCGACAGGCTTGCCCGGGCCGATCATGTTGTTCCACCAGCCCTCGCTGCGCGCCAGCGGCTGGCCATCAGGACCGGCATGCCAGCCGGCCACATGGTGCGAGGCATTGAGCGCGTGGCAGATCAGCACGGCGTTGGACCGGTCGGCGTTGAGCGTGCCGTAGGTCTCGACCACCAGCTCGTAGGCCGGCAGCATGGCACCGCTGCGCAGCTTCAGCGGTTCGGTGAATCGGAACGTTTGGGGTGTGGCGATCAAGGCAGCGTCCAGACCGGGCGCGAGCGCCCAATAAAAATCCCGGTGCCGCCAAGAGCGAGACCGGGAATCTCCCCTTTAGCGGCATTTCTAAAGCGCCCGCAATTCGGATCAAATCGGCGCTGAGGGCGGAGTATAAGTTCAAGCGGCACCTCCCGGGCGTCAGCACCAGTTTGGGGCCATGTTGTAAGCACGCATCGACGCCCTGGTGCGTTTGCACATCCTGAAAAATAGTTACTGTTTCCGCCGCATTCAGCGCATAATTGTCTGGCGAGTGCCCGAAACACTCGCTTTGACAAGTGATCGGTCGGTTTCGCGTGCTACAGGTTTTTGTGTGCTAACGGGGCTCCATCGCTATTTTCATCAGTGTTATTAGGAGTCCCATCCATGGGCAACAAACTGTACGTGGGCAATCTGCCCTACACCGTGCGCGACGAAGACCTCCAGCAAGCTTTCAGCGCCTATGGCTCTGTCAACAGCGCCAAGGTCATGATGGAACGCGATACCGGCCGCTCCAAGGGCTTTGGTTTCGTGGAAATGGGCAGCGATGCCGAAGCTCAGTCCGCCATTGAAGGCATGAACGGCCAGTCCCTGGGCGGCCGCAGCCTCGTGGTGAACGAAGCCCGTCCGATGGAAGCCCGTCCCCCGCGCAGCGGTGGCGGCGGCTTCGGCGGCGGTGGCGGCCGCAGCGGTGGCGGCGGCTTCGGTGGTGGCGGCGGCGGCGAAGGCGGTTTCCGCAGCCCCTACGGCGGCGGTGGCCGTCGTGAAGGTGGTGGCGGTGGTGGTGGCCGCGGCGGTTACTGATCGCCCACACCCGTCGGCCTGAGCCCGCGCCCTGCGCGGGTTCCACAGCAGACAGACAAAGCCCTGTGGCCCTGCCACAGGGCTTTTTTCATGCCCCTGTCTGTCGGTGCTTGCGCGGACGCCCTGCCAGCAGGCGATCGAAGAGTGCGTTGGGCAGCAGGCGCAGCAGCTTGGCCACCACCCCCATCTGCCAGGGAATCACGCGGTAGCTCGTGCGCGCCTCGATGGCGGCGAACGCGCGATCCGCAAAGGCTTCCGCGCTGAGCAGGAAGGGCATCGAGTAGCGGTTCTGCTGAGTGAGCGGCGTGTCCACATACCCTGGCAGCAAGGTCACCACCGCGACGCCGCTGCCGCGCAACTCGCCGCGCAGGCTTTCGCAGTAGGCGACCACCGCCGCCTTGCTCGCACAGTAGGCGGCATGCCCGGGCAGGCCCCGAATGGCGGCCACGCTGGCAATGCCCACCAGCGCGCCGCTGCCGCGAGCCGACATGCCCGTGACGAACGGGTGGAAGGTGGCGGCGAGACCCACGTTGTTGGTGGCGAGAAGCCGCGACATCACGTCGATGTCCTCCCTCACGGCCGTGTCCATGCCGATGCTCACGCCGGCGTTGGCGATCACCACATCGGGCACGCCCTGTGTGGCGATGCAGGCCTGGCCGGCAGCCACGATGCTGTCGGTATCGGCCACATCGGCGCCGTAGACACGGCACTGCACCGCATCGAAACCCTGGCCATCTGCCCACGTCTGCATCTCGGGAACGCGTCGGGCCACGAGGGCCAGCCGGTAGCCGGCGCGCGCGAACCGGGCGGCCAGCGCCTGGCCGATGCCGCTGGAAGCGCCGGTGATGAACACCAGCGGCTGTGCGGCATGAGGAGATTCACCTGCGTTCATCGGGGCTCCATCCGGACCTTGACTCGACCCTTGAAATTGGCCACCCGCTCGTCACCGACGTAGTCCAGGTTGTCGGCCTGCAGCTGGTCGGTGCCGCGGAACAGCGTGACCGGCTGATCGGACACCACCCGCTCGGGCGCGGTGTAGATGTGCAGGAACTCGCCGCGGAACTCCAGCCTCGGCACGGCTTCGCCGTTCGCGTTCACGCCGGCTTCGCGCACGACCACCGCGTTGCCTTCGAGCACGAATTCGGTGTTGTCGCCATTGGTGGTGATCAGGCGCGCACTGGCCAGGGTGGGCAGGCCGTTGAGCCCGATGTGACGGATGCGGCCGTTGTCGATCTGCACCGTGTCCGTGGCCGGGTAGTGGCGTGCCTCGATGCCATGAAGCTCGGTCTTGAGGACGCCGGCGACATCGAACACCTTCACCGAAAAACGGCGCATGAAGTAGTCCGGTTCGGTGCTGACCGGTCGTTCGGCTTCGGGCACATCCGCCACGGGTGTGGCACGCAGCAGCCAGTAGGACGCGAGCGCCAGCAGGCCCATGAGCAGCACGGGCAGGTAGATAGACAGGCTGTCGAGCCACTTGCGCTTGCGCCGGGGCGCGCGCGGCACGGTGGCCGTGGTGTCGACGCCTTCGAAGAAATCCAGGGGATCGGAGGTGCTCACCGCGAAGCCGCCTCCAGCTCGCTGGCGTAGGCGCCGCTGGCCACGAGCAGCAGGTCGCAGACATCACGCACCGCACCCGCGCCCGGCGCGCGTGCCGGAACGAAGTGCGCGATGGCCAGCACCTCGGCGTGCGCGGTGGCGGGCGCGCAGGCAAGCGCGGCGCGGCGCATCAGGGGCAGGTCGGGCCAGTCGTCTCCCATGGCGGCGGCGGCGCTCCAGTCCAGGCCCAGTTCGGCCAGGATCGCCTCGCCCGCCGGTGCCTTGTCTTCGGTGCCCAGGCGCAGGTGCTGCACGCCGAGGGCACCCAGGCGCAGGCGCAGGGCGGCGGAATCGCGACCACTGATGACCGCTGGTGTGATGCCGGCGCGCTGCAGCAGCTTGATGCCGTGGCCGTCGAGCGTGTGGAAGCGCTTGAGGGTCTCGCCCGCTTCGCTGATGTAGAGGCCCCCGTCGGTCAGCACGCCGTCCACGTCGAAGAACACGACGCGCACCGGCTGAGCCCGCAACAGCAGGGTCGGAGGGAACTCGAGCACCGGGCGCAGGGGTGTCATATGACCTTGGCGCGCATGAGGTCGTTGCTGTTGAGCGCGCCGAGCAACCGGCCCGCCTCGTCGACCACGAGCACGCTGGTGATGCGGCTGGTCTCCATCAGGCCTGCGGCCTCCACCGCCAGTGCATCGGCGCGCACGGTGCGGGGATGGGTGTGCATCACGTCCTTTGCCCGCAGGGCCCGCAGGTCGACGCTGTTGCCGGTCTTCTCGATCAGGCGACGCAGGTCGCCGTCGGTGAACACGCCCTGCAGGCGCCCGTCTGCGTCGACCACGGCGCACAGCCCGAGACCCTTGGCGCTGATCTCGCGCATCAGCTCCATGAGGCTGGTGTCCAGGCCGACCTGGGGTGACTCCGTTCCGCTGCGCATGACATCGCTCACGTGCGTGAGCAGCTTGCGTCCCAGCGAGCCGCCGGGATGCGAGCGGGCGAAATCGTCGGCCTTGAAGCCACGTGCGTCCAACAGCGCCACGGCCAGCGCGTCGCCCAGTGCGAGCTGCGCGGTGGTGCTGGCGGTGGGCGCCAGGTTGTGCGGGCAGGCTTCCTTTTCCACCGAGGTGTCGAGCACCACGTCGGCATGGCGGCCCAGCGTGGAATCGGCTCGGCCGGTGAGTGCCACCAATGGCACGCCCATGCGCTTGATGAGCGGCAGGATGGCGGTGAGCTCCTCGCTCTCGCCGCTGTTGCTGATGCCCAGCACCAGATCGACGCCGGTGATCATGCCCAGGTCGCCGTGGCTGGCTTCGGCGGGGTGAACGAACAGGGCAGGCGTGCCGGTGGAAGCCAGCGTGGCGGCGATCTTGCGCCCGATGTGACCGCTCTTGCCCATGCCCATCACCACCACGCGGCCCGTGACGGCGAGCATGCGTTGGACCGCATGCACAAAAGACTGGTCGGTCCGAAGCGCCAGGGCGCTCACTGCCTGCGCTTCGATTTCGAGGGTTTCCCGGCCCAGGGCCAGTGCGCGGACAGGGTCGAAGGTGGGCGGCAGGGACATGCCGACGATTATCGCCGCCGCCCTGCGGCGCAGTGCGGATGCGCCAAGTAACATCGCGGCCAGATGAATTCGCTGGACATCGCCCTCCTGTACCTCCTGGCCGCCGTGCTCGGGGTGGTGGGGTGCCGCATGCTGCGACTGCCGCCAATGCTGGGCTACCTGCTCGTGGGCGTGCTGATCGGGCCCAACGCCTTGGCGCTGGCGCAGGACTCCGGGGGCGTGCGCTACCTGGCCGAATTCGGCGTGGTGTTCCTGATGTTCGTGATCGGACTCGAGTTCAGCCTCCCCAAGCTGCGCGCGATGCGTCGCCATGTGTTCGGACTGGGCTTCTCGCAGGTGGTGCTGACCGTCCTGCTGACCACCCTGGCCTCGCTGGCGCTCACGCTGTTGCTGCCCCGCTGGTGGGACATCAGCTGGCAGACCGCACTGGCGCTGGGTGGGGTGATGGCCATGAGCAGCACCGCCATCGTGATCAAGATGGTGGCGGAGCGGCTGGAACTGGAGTCCGAGCATGGCAAGCGGGTGCTGGGCATTCTGCTGTTCCAGGATCTGGCCGTGGTGCCGCTGCTGGTGCTGATTCCCGCGCTGGCGGCCGATCCCGACGACCTGCTGATGGCGCTCGCCTGGGCCACCTTGAAGGCCGTGCTGCTGCTGGGCCTGCTGCTCACGGGCGGACAGAAGCTGATGCGCTGGTGGCTCACGCTGGTGGCGCGGCGCAAGAGCGACGAACTCTTCATGCTCAACCTGCTGCTCATCACGCTGGGGCTGGCCTGGCTCACCGAGCACGCCGGGCTTTCGCTGGCGCTGGGCGCCTTCGTGGCCGGCATGCTGATTTCCGAAACCGAGTTCAAGCACCAGGTGGAGACCGACATCCGGCCGTTTCACGACGTGCTGCTCGGCCTGTTCTTCATCACCATCGGCATGATGCTGGACTGGCGCCTCGTGCTGGACCGCTGGCCACTGGTGCTGCTGCTGTTCTCGGTGTCGGTGGGCTTCAAGCTGCTGCTGATCACCGGCCTCACGCGGGCCCTGGGTGCGCCCACCGGCGTCGCGTTGCGCACCGGGCTGTACCTGGCGCAGGCGGGCGAATTCGGTCTGGTGCTGCTCACCCTGGCGGGCAAGAACAACCTGGTGCCGCCGCAGCTCTTCAACCCCATCCTGGCGAGCATGGTCATCTCCATGCTGCTCACGCCCTTCGCCATCCTGTACGCCAACGCCATCGTGATCCGGCTGGTGGGCAGCGACTGGCTGATGCAGTCGGTGCAGATGACCAGCATCGCGCGCAAGGCCATCAACGCCGACAAGCACGTGATCATCTGCGGCTACGGCCGTTGCGGACAGAACCTGGCCCGGCTGCTGGAGGCCGAAGGCATCCCCTACATGGCACTCGACCTCGACCCCGACCGCGTGCGCCAGGCCGCAGCCGCCGGGCATTCCGTGGTGTTTGGCGACGCCGCACGCCTGCAGGCCCTGATGGCCGCCGGACTGCACCGCGCCAGCGCCCTGGTGGTGAGCTACCTGGACACCGCCAGCGCCATGAAGGTGCTGCGCCACACCCACGAACAGGCCGCCCACGTGCCCGTGGTGGTGCGCACCGTGGACGACGTCGACCTGGAAAAACTGCGCGCAGCAGGCGCCACCGAAGTGGTGCCCGAGGCAATAGAAGCCAGCCTGATGCTGGCCAGCCATGCCCTGGCGCTGGTGGGCGTGCCGATGCGGCGCGTGATCCGCGTGGTGCAGGACCAGCGCGATGCGCGCTACAACCTGCTGCGCGGCTACTTCCACGGTGCCGACGACGACGGCGCGGACGAGATCGACCATGAGCGCCTCAACACGGTGGCCATCCCGGCCGGGGGCCGCAACGTGGGCAAGACGCTGGATTCGCTGGCGCTCCATGCCATGGGCGTGCGGGTGGTGAGCCTGCGCCGCGCGAGCGGGCGGGCGCAGGCCGTCACGGATGACGTGTCCCTCGAAGGCGGCGACACCATCGTCATCAGCGGCAAGGCGCCGGCCCTTGCCCTGGCAGAAGAAAAGCTGCTGTCGCGCTGACGCGCTCGCCCCAAGTCCTGCACGCAGCAGGGGATATTCAGAACTTTAAGTTCGTTTGAATACCGATCAGTCTGTATGCTCGGCGGTTTTCAACCGCTCAGGAGCCCAGACATGATGGATCGCCGACTGTTTCTCGGGGCCGGTTTCGCCGGCGCTTCCGCGCTCACCTTCTCTTCGGTCTTTTCGCAGACCACGCCCAATCTGGGTGCGCCGGTCCTGCCCACGCCCGGTTTCAGGAAGATGAAGCTGGGCGCCATGGAGATCATTGCCCTGAACGACGGCGCACTGCGCCGTCCTCTCGGCGAGGAGTTCGTGCGGAACGCGCCGCTGGAGCAGGTCAAGGCCATGCTGGCCTCGCAGAGCCTGCCCACCGACTACGTGGACATCCCCTTCACGGCTTTCCTGGTGGTCAGCGGAGAGAACCGCTTCCTGATCGACACCGGTTTTGCCGACAACGGCCCGCCCACCACGGGACGGCTGCGCGCCAACCTTGCGGCGGCCGGCTACAAGCCCGAGGACATCAACCACGTCATCCTGAGCCACTACCACGGCGACCACATCAACGGCCTGCGCGCCAAGGACGGTTCGCTGGTGTTTCCGCGCGCGAAAGTGCACGTGCCCGCGCCGGAACATGCGTTCTGGATGGACGACGCGCGCATGAACGCCGCACCCCCTGCGATGCAGGGAGGCTTCCAGGCGGTGCGCCGGGTGCTGGGTGGCCTGCCGGCGGACCAGCTGGTGCGCTTCGAACCGGGCGCCGAGCTGGCGCCGGGCATCACTTCGTCGGCTGCATTCGGCCACACGCCGGGAATGAGCGTGTTCACGATCCGCTCGGAAGGACAATCTTTCATGTATGTGGCCGACGTGACCAACGTGCCGTCGCTGTTTGCCCGCAGCCCTGACTGGGCAGTGGCGTTCGACATGGACGCCGAAATGGCACGGCAGACGCGGCGGCGGGTGTTCGACATGCTGGTGAAGGAGAAAACGGTGGCCGGTGGCTTCCACTTCCCGTTCCCCGCGTTCGGCACGATGGAAGCGACCGGCAACGGCTACCAGTTCAAACCCATGGCCTGAACAGGGTCGCCATGGTCTCCCGCCCCGGCCTTCGCGCCGGGGTTTTTTTTGGTGCGAAGGCGGCGCCCATAATGGCCCCTGCTTCACGGAAACACCTCCCATGGACCATGCCACGTATTTCAAGGAACACATCCGCACCGTGCCCGACTGGCCAGCGCCGGGCGTGCAGTTTCGCGACATCACACCCCTGCTGCAGGATCCCGCGGTGTTCCGCAAGCTCATCGACACCTTTGTCCACCGCTACCAGGCCGCAGCGCTGCGGCCCACCGTGGTGGCGGGGCTCGATGCGCGGGGCTTCATCATCGGTTCGGTCGTGGCCTACCAGCTGGGTGTGGGCTTCGTGCCCATCCGCAAAAAGGGCAAGCTGCCCTTCACCACGGTGGAAGAAACCTATGAGCTGGAGTACGGCAGTGCCACGGTGGAACTGCACACCGACGCCGTGCGGTCTGGCGATCGGGTCGTGCTGATCGATGACCTGATTGCCACCGGTGGCACCATGATGGCGGGGCGCCGACTGCTGGAAAAACTGGGCGCCGAGGTCATCGAAGGCGCGGCCATCGTGGACCTGCCCGAACTCGGTGGTTCGGAGAAGCTGCGCGCCTCAGGCCTGCAGCTGTTCACCCTGGTGGATTTCGCCGGGCACTAGGACGCACCCCCGCCGCGCTTTGCCTGGATGCGCTTCTCCGGTGGCACCCGTCAGAGCTTGCCGTGCTGCGTTTCGCTCAGCGCCGCAAAGTCGCTGTGCGACTCGGGCACCGGCAGCGGCGCATCGGGCGCTGTCCGGTAGGGCGGCGTGGTGACGCTTTGCAACGCACGGCGAAACGCCGCCACTTCGTCGTCGCCCACCACCTGCGCGGGCTCGCGCGAAGGCGGCGTGATCTCCGGTCTCGGAATCGCCGTCGGGCTGGGAATCGGCATGGGACGTGACGGAGAAGGCGGCACCGCGCCCGGCGTCATCAACACCGTTTCGCGGCGCGTCTGTGCGGACACGGCGGCCTTCAGCGCCATGCCCACCTGGTCGTGCGAGGCCTTGCGGCGCCAGTACACCGAGCGGATGTCCATTTCGTGCCGCGTCTTCGCGCTCTGCTGGATCCAGCGCTCGATCTCCAGCAGGTACTCGTCGGGCATGGCCTGTGCCGGCAGGGCGAGGTCGATCAGCACCAGGAAGGTGTCACCCGTGGCGTCGAGCGTGAGCACCTTGAACTCGTAGCTGGTGGAGAGCACACCCGCGCGGATGAGCGATTCGCGCACCACCGAAAACAACTGCTCGCGGCGAAGGATGCGGCGACCCCGGCGCGGCGAGATCAGCGGCAATGTCGTCTGGCTGAACTTGTTGCGGGCGCGTGTGAAGCCCCCCTTGCCGGTCAATGAAGATTTCCGGGCTTGCCACCAACTCGTCAAGGACATGGACAGCGTTTGCGCAGGGGAGAAGCGCAGAAAAGGTTGATCGGAGGGCATGCAGGAATCAGGTCACCGCGACCCGCTTGGGCCGGTTGTACATGCGCCGCGCCAGCACCGCCGACATGGCCACCGCGAGTTCCAGGGCGATTTCGGGGTGGCGCGAGGACAGTTCGCGAAAACGCAGCGGTGTCAGGCACCAGAGCCGGCAATCGCTGCCGGCATGCACCGTGGCGCTGCGGGGCAGGTGGCTGTAGAACGCGCCCTCGCCCAACAGCGAGCCCGAGCCGACCACGGCGATGCGCACCCTCTCGCGCGAATCCTCGTAGTGCACGGTGAGCGTGCCGCTCTCCACGAAGTACACGGTGCGGTCCTTCACGCCCTGCTCAATGAGCACCTGGCCCTGTTGCAAGGCCACGGGCTGCAGGTAGTTGGCGAGCATCGGCCACTGGCTGTCGTTGAGATTCAGGGGCACGGCATCCAGCGCGCTGGACAGCCGCATGGAGTTGGCCAGGCCTTGAATGTCAAAGCGCACGGAGGCGGGAAGCTGGGCGTTCATGGGGTCACGTTAACCGCGCTGTGCACCCGCGCGCAAGCACGTCCTTACCCCTGCTTACAGTTGCACTCCGGGCGGTGCGAGAGCCACCGTGAACGGTGCGCCGGGCTCACTTGCCGATGCAAAAACGCGAAAAAATCTCGCCCAGCAGGTCGTCAGCGGTGAACTCGCCGGTGATCTCGCCCAGCGCCTGCTGCGCCAGGCGAAGTTCCTCGGCCAGCAAGTCCAGATGCTCGCCGCGCGCCGCCAGCAGCGTGGCGGCGGCCTGAAGGTGTTCGTCCACGCGGCGAAGGGCCTGCAGGTGCCGCTCGCGCGCCATGAAGAGGCCATCGCCGGATTGCTCCCAGCCTGCGATCTCCAGCAGGCGGCCTCGCAGAGCCTCGAGCCCCGCGCCGTGTTTGGCCGAGATGACCAGCGCGTCGACCGTCTGCGCCAGCACGGCCTTGAGCGCCAGGGCATCGCACTGGTCCTGCTTGTTCCACACCTGCAGCACCGGCACGCCCGCGGGCAGTTGCGCTTCGATGGCGGCATCGGCCGTGCGGTAGGCGGCATCCGCCTGGCGGCCCAGGTCGTGCACGAACAGCACCGCATCGGCACGCTGGATGCGGTCCCAGGCGCGCTCGATGCCGATCTTCTCGACCTCGTCCACATCCGGGCTGTCGCGCAGGCCGGCGGTGTCGATGACGTGCAATGGCACGCCCTCGATCTGGATGGTCTGCTGCACGACATCGCGCGTGGTGCCCGCCACCGGTGTGACGATGGCCAGCTCGGCGCCTGCCAGCGCGTTCAGCAGTGAACTCTTGCCCGCATTGGGCTGGCCAGCGATCACCACCTGCAGGCCATCGCGCAACAGCGCGCCCTGGCGCGCCTGCGCCTGCACGCCCGCCAGAGCCGCTTGCAGGCGATCGAGCTGCCCGCTGGCGTCGGCCTTCTGCAGGAAATCGATCTCCTCCTCGGGAAAATCCAGCGTGGCCTCCACCAGCATGCGCAGGTTCACCAAGGCGTCGCGCAGCGCATGCACGCGGCTGGAGAACAAGCCCGCCAGCGAACGCGAGGCACTGCGCGCTGCCGCCTCTGTGCTGGCATCGATCAGGTCGGCCACCGCCTCGGCTTGCGCCAGGTCGAGCTTGTCGTTCAGGAACGCACGCTCGGTGAATTCCCCCGCCCGCGCCACCCGCAAGCCCGGCAGCACCTCACGCCCCAGCTCCAGGCATCGCGCCAGCAACAACTGCAACACCACCGGCCCGCCGTGCCCCTGCAGTTCGAGGACGTCTTCCCCGGTATAGGAATGCGGGCCCGGGAACCACAGGGCCAGACCCTGGTCGATCGCCTGCCCGGACGCGTCCTGAAACGGCAGGTAGGTGGCCTCCCGCGAGCGCAAGGCGCGACCCAGCAAGGCCTCGACAAAAGGCCCCAGCCCCCGCCCGGAAACCCGCACGATCCCCACTCCACCCCGACCGGGCGCCGTGGCAATGGCAACGATGGCATCACGCGAGGCAGCGAGCATAACGAGCGAGCATAAAAGAGAAGGGCCCGCAAAGCAGGCCCGAGAAAAGAAGAAGCGCACCCCTTCCGGAGACACCGAGGGTCCGGCTCCGCCGGCCCCAGGTGTCGTCCCCCCTCCAGGAGGGAAGCCGCGTCAGCGGCGCAGGGGGGTCACGTGAATTTGGGCATGCTGAATTTGAGAGGCACACCCATGCTCTTGTTGATCACCGCCTGCTGCGCAATGGTGAGCACGTTGTTCGTGATCCAGTACAGCACCAGGCCGGACGGGAAGAAGAAGAACATGACCGAGAACATCAGCGGCATCAGCCACATCAGCTTCGCCTGCAGCGGATCGGGCGGCAGCGGGTTCAACGCGGTCTGGATCATGGTCGTCACGGCCATGACCAGCGGCAGGATGTAGTACGGATCGGGCGAGGACAGGTCGGTGATCCACAGCTGCCAGGGCGCGTTGCGCATCTCCACGCTGGAGAGCAGCACCCAGTAGAGCGCGATGAACACCGGGATCTGGATCAGGATGGGGAAGCAGCCACCCAGCGGGTTGACCTTTTCCTCGCGGTACATCTTCATCATCTCCTGCTGCATGGCCTGCGGGTTGCCCTTGAGGCGCTCGCGCATTTCCATGATGCGGGGATTGATCTTCTTCATCTTGGCCATGCTGCGGTAGGCGCTGGCGTTGAGCCAGTAGAACGCCGCCTTGATCAGCACCACCAGCAACACGATGGCCCAGCCCCAGTTGCCCACGTAGCCGTGGATCTTCTCCAGCAGCCAGTACAGCGGCTTGGCCAGGATGGTCAGCCAGCCGTAGTCCTTCACCAGCTCGAGGCCCGGCGCAATGGTCTCCAGCACCTTCTCTTCCTGGGGGCCGACGAAGAGGCGCGATTCCACGGTCTGGCTCTGCCCCGGTGCAATGGCGGGCAGGCCGCTGATGCTGCCCACCGCGAACAGGTTCTTGTCGACCTGGCGCACGAAGTTCTCACGCGCCAGACCGTCGGCCAGCACCCATGCGGAAGCGAAGTAGTGCTGCACCATGGCCACGTAGCCATCGCTGGTGTTCTTCACGAACTCGGTCTTGTTCTTCTCGATGTCGGTGAACTCGACCTTCTGGTACTTCTTCTCGGTGGTGTAGACCGCCGGGCCGGTGAAGGTGGAATAGAAGGGCGTCTCGCTGCTGAGCTTGCTGCCATCGCGCACGAGCTGCAGGTACAGCTGCGGGCTCACCGGCTGACCGCCGACGTTCTGCACTTCGTGCTTCACGCCGATGTCGTAACGGCCGCGGCGCACCGTGTAGGTCTTGACCAGCTTGACGCCGCCGACCTCGGCCGATTCGAAGCGCACCTGAAGTTCGTCGCGTCCCTCGGCCAGCGTGGTGTCACCGCTGACCAGCGTCATCGGCGTCTTGTGGGTCGGGAAACTGCCGCCGATCAGGCCGGTCTGTGCGACGTAGATGCGCTCGCCCGCCTGGGTGAGCAGCGTGAAAGGCTGCTCCGTCTGGTCCTTGCTCTGGCGTGTGGCCTCGGCGTGCTTGAGCAGTTGCGCACCGATCAGCGAGCCACCTTCGCTGTTGAACACGAGCTTGAACACATCGGTGCTCACCTCGTGGCGCTGAGCCACCGCACCGGGCGCGCCGCCTGGCGCCTCGCCACCGGCAACGGCGGTCGAAGGCGTGCCCTGTGTCGTGGCCATCGGCAGGCTGGCGTCGGCTGCAGCCGGTGCGCCGGTGTTGGCCGCGGGTGCGCTCACGGGTGCCGATCCGGGGAAGAACGTGGGTTTCTGGCCATTGTGGATTTGCCACTTGTCCCAGATCAACACCATGGAGAGACCAAAAACCACCCACAGGATGGACCGACGGATGTCATTCATGACGGGTTCTTCTTTTCGCAGGAAGGTGAAATCAGGCGGGTGAACAGGAAGCCTGTCGATTCAGGGACCGGGTCGTGGCCGCCCTCGCACCAGGGATGGCAACGAACGAGGCGCCTGAGCGTGAGCGCACTGCCGTTCAAGGCACCGTGTCGCTCCAGGGCGCCAATCGCATAAACGGAACAGGAAGGCTCGAAGCGGCAGCCGTTGCCCAGCCAGGGGCTCAGCAGCAGGCGGTACCCCTTCACCAGGCCCACCAGGGCCTGGCGCGGCCAGTCAGACAGCATCGCGCGCCTCCTGCGGAAGCAGCACGCGCGACAACAATTGATCGAGTTCCGCCCGCACCGCGCGCTTGAGGGGTTCAGACGTGGCACTCAAGAACTGCTGGCGGCTGAACTCGCTGCGCAGGCGCACCACGAGCGCCGCGTGCGGCAGGGCATCGGTGCGCTGGCGGGCGGCCTCATAGATCTGGCGGCGGATGGCGTTGCGCGTGACGGCGCGGCGCGCCCAGCGCTTGGGCAGGAGAACGCCCAGCCACGCATCGGCCACGGGAAAGAGGGCCCGGCCTTCATGTGCGCTGGAGAGCGCAGCACGGTGCAGGGCGAAGTGGGGGGTCTTGGCCACGGGGGCTCCCGCCATGACGGCCTGGAACTGTTGCCGGGACCGCAGCCGCTGGATCACCGCTGAACCACCAGAGCCGCAGAAGGTTGCGGCCGGGTGAAACGGCGCCGGCACAGCATGCGCAGCCTCAGACGGCCAGGCGCTTGCGGCCCTTGGCGCGGCGGGCGTTGATCACGGCGCGGCCGCCGCGCGTCTTCATGCGGACGAGGAAGCCGTGGGTGCGTGCGCGGCGAATCTTGGAGGGCTGGTAGGTGCGTTTCATGGTGGTCTGCTCAAATCGGGGAAACCCGCAATTATCGCAAAGAAAACCAAAGTACGGCAAGCACTTGGCCCTGCGAGCCCGCGCACCACCTGAACTAGGGCCTTGCCATCCTGCGACAGAAGAATTTGATCGACCGCCTTGTGGATAAGTACCCGGTCCACCTACAATGCCCAGCCGGCCCCGGGTCAATTGTCCACAACCAGAATCAACGAGACTTTCCCAGCATGATCGAGGGCACCCAACCCGACGCTTCCGTGGCCGACACCCGGTCGCTCTGGTCCACCTGCATGGACCTCCTGTCCCAGGACATCCCCGAACAACAGTTCAACACCTGGATCCGGCCCCTTTCCGCGACCGTGGTGCCGGACGGTTCTCGCGTGGTCGTCTCGGTGGCCAACCGCTTCAAGCTCGACTGGATCCGCGCCCAGTACGCGAGCCGCATTTCGGCCTTGCTGGAGTCCGTGCAAGGCGCGCCGGTGGTGCTGGAGTTGGTGCTTGCTCCGCGCGAAGGCCCCAGCCGCACGTCACCCGCCCCGCGCACAGTGCAGGATCAGGTGCTGTCCGAGCTGCCCGATCTGGCGCCGGCCGAGCTGGTGGCACCGAGCGGCCCCAAGACCCGACTGAACCCCGCACTCGCTTTTTCCACCCTGGTGGAAGGCTCGGCCAACCGCATGGCACGCGCCGCGGCGATGCACGTGGCCGGCAGCCTGGGTCAGCTCTACAACCCGCTCTTCATCTATGGCGGCGTCGGCCTGGGCAAGACGCACCTGGTGCATGCCATCGGCAATCACCTGCTGGCCGATCGTCCACAGGCCAAGGTTCTCTACATCCACGCCGAGCAGTTCGTCTCCGATGTGGTCAAGGCCTACCAGCGAAAGACCTTCGACGAGTTCAAGGAGCGCTACCACTCGCTGGACCTGCTGCTGATCGACGATGTGCAGTTCTTTGCCAACAAGGAGCGCACGCAGGAAGAGTTCTTCAATGCGTTCGAGGCCCTGCTGGCCAAGAAGAGCCACATCGTGCTGACCAGCGACACGTACCCCAAAGGCCTGGCGGACATCCACGAACGGCTGGTCTCGCGCTTCGATTCCGGACTCACCGTGGCCATCGAGCCGCCCGAACTGGAGATGCGGGTGGCCATCCTGATCAACAAGGCGGCGGTCGAGAACGCCGTGATGCCCGAGGAAGTGGCGTTCTTCGTGGCGAAGAACGTGCGTTCCAACGTGCGCGAGCTCGAAGGCGCGCTGCGCAAGATCCTGGCCTATTCGCGTTTCAACCAGAAAGAGATTTCGATTGCGCTGGCGCGCGAGGCGCTGAAAGACCTGCTGTCGATCCAGAACCGGCAGATCAGCGTGGAGAACATCCAGAAGACCGTGGCCGACTTCTACAAGATCAAGGTGGCGGACATGTACAGCAAGAAGCGCCCGGCCAGCATTGCACGCCCGCGCCAGATCGCCATGTTCATCGCCAAGGAGCTGACCCAGAAAAGCCTGCCCGAAATCGGCGAGTTGTTCGGGGGGCGCGACCACACCACGGTGCTCCATGCGGTGCGCAAGATTGGCGCCGAGCGGCTGCAGAACACCGAGCTGAACCAGCAGCTTCATGTGCTGGAACAGACCCTCAAGGGATGAGGCCGCAAAAAGGCGAAAATAGCGGGGATTTGGCCCCGCCAGATCCAGGGCCCACCGGGGAGGGATGCTCCGGCCCACAAGCAACCAGAGACGAAAGAGTCTGACATGATCGTTTTGAAATCGACCCAGGACAAGGTTTTGGCCGCGCTGCAATCGGTGGCCGGCATTGTGGAGCGGCGCCACACCCTGCCGATCCTGGCCAACGTGTTGCTGCGCAAGACCGGCTCGCAGGTGCAACTGACCACCAGCGACCTCGAGATCCAGATCCGCACCACCGCCGCGCTCGATGGCGACGACGGCAACTTCGCCACCACCCTGGGCGCGCGCAAGCTCATCGACATCCTGCGCACCATGCCGGGTGACCAGACCGTGAGCCTCGAATCCACCGGGGGCAAGCTGACCCTCAAAGGCGGCAAGAGCCGCTTCACGCTGCAGAGCATGCCAGCCGAAGACTTTCCCCTGGTGCAGGAGTCGGCCAGCTTCGGGCCGGTGTTCTCGGTGCCGCAGAAGACCCTGAAGAGCCTGCTGGGCCAGGTCTCGTTTGCGATGGCGGTGCACGACATCCGCTACTACCTCAACGGCATCCTGTTCGTGGCCGAAGGAAAGCAGCTCAGCCTGGTGGCCACCGACGGCCACCGCCTGGCGTTTGCCTCCAGCACGCTGGACGTGGAAGTGCCCAAGCAGGAGGTGATCCTGCCGCGCAAGACCGTGCTGGAACTGCAGCGCCTGCTGTCGGACAAGGAAGGCGCGATCGAGATGCAGTTCGCCGCCAACCAGGCCAAGTTCAGTTTCGACGGCATGGAGTTCGTCACCAAGCTGGTCGAGGGCAAGTTCCCCGACTACAACCGCGTGATCCCCAAGAACCACAAGAACATCGTCACGCTGGGCCGCGCGCCGCTGCTGGCTTCTCTCCAGCGCACGGCCATCATGACGAGCGAGAAGTTCAAGGGCGTGCGCCTGAATGTGGAGCCCGGTTCGCTTCGCGTCGCATCGAGCAACGCCGAGCAGGAAGAAGCCGTGGACGAACTCGACATCGACTACAGCGGCGACACCATCGAGATCGGCTTCAACGTCACCTACCTGATCGACGCGTTGCAGAACATGTCGCAGGAGATGGTGCGCGTCGAACTCTCCGATGGCAACAGCTCCGCGCTGGTCACCAACCCCGATGACAACGCCTTCAAATACGTTGTCATGCCCATGCGGATCTGAAGCCAGCCCCCTGGTTGATACCGCCTTCCAAACCCGCGAACACCGCGGGTTTGGCGTTTACTGAGATCGAGAAACTGCACCATGTCCGACGCCAACAAGCCCGCCGATTCCGTCAACACCGGCGCGGCCCAAGCCGATAGTTCCAATTTCCAGCCGATCATCGATGCCCACCAGGCCGGCGCCAGCGAAGGTTATGGCGAGGGCTCGATCCAGATCCTGGAAGGCCTGGAGGCGGTGCGCAAACGCCCGGGCATGTACATCGGCGACACGTCGGATGGCACGGGCCTGCACCACCTGGTTTTCGAGGTGGTCGACAACTCCATCGACGAAGCCCTGGCCGGCCACTGCGACGACATCGTGGTCACCATCCACACCGACAACTCCATCAGCGTGGTGGACAACGGGCGTGGCATTCCGACCGGCGTGAAGATGGACGACAAGCACGAGCCCAAGCGCTCGGCGGCCGAGATCGCGCTCACTGAATTGCACGCTGGCGGCAAGTTCAACCAGAACAGCTACAAGGTCTCGGGCGGCCTGCACGGCGTGGGTGTGAGCTGCGTGAACGCGCTCAGCCAGTGGCTGCGCCTGACGGTGCGCCGCGAAGGCCATGTGCACCAGCTCGAGTTCGCGCGCGGCTTCGTGCAGAACCGCATCGTCGAAAGCACGCCCACCGGCGTGGAACTCTCGCCCATGCGCGTGACCGGCGCCACCGAGAAGCGCGGCACCGAAGTGCACTTCCTGCCCGACTACGAGATCTTCCGCGAGAACGCGGACTTCCACTACGAGATCCTGTCCAAGCGCCTGCGCGAGCTGAGCTTCCTGAACAACGGCGTGCGCATCCGCCTGAAGGACGAGCGCAGCGGCAAGGAAGACGACTTCTCCGGCGCCGGCGGCGTCAAGGGCTTCGTGGATTTCATCAACAAGGGCAAGACCGTCCTGCACCCCAACGTGTTCCACGCGCTCGGCGACCGCCAGAGCGACCAGGGCACCAACATCGGTGTGGAAGTGGCGATGCAGTGGAACAGCGGCTACAACGAGCAGGTGCTGTGCTTCACCAACAACATCCCGCAGCGCGACGGCGGCACCCACCTCACGGGCCTGCGCGCGGCCATGACGCGCGTCATCAACAAATACATCGAAGAGACCGAGCTGGCCAAGAAGGCCAAGGTGGAAGTCACCGGCGATGACATGCGCGAAGGCCTGTGCTGCGTGCTCAGCGTGAAGGTGCCCGAACCCAAGTTCAGCAGCCAGACCAAGGACAAGCTGGTCTCCAGCGAAGTGCGCGGCCCGGTCGAAGACATCGTGAGCCGCCTGCTCACCGACTACCTGCAGGAGCGCCCGAACGACGCCAAGATCATCTGCGGCAAGATCGTGGAGGCCGCGCGTGCCCGCGAAGCCGCGCGCAAGGCGCGCGAAATGACCCGCCGCAAGGGCGTGCTCGACGGCATGGGCCTGCCCGGCAAGCTGGCCGATTGCCAGGAGAAAGACCCCGCCTTGTGCGAGATCTACATCGTGGAGGGCGACTCCGCCGGTGGCTCCGCCAAGCAGGGCCGCGACCGCAAGTTCCAGGCGATCCTGCCGCTGCGCGGCAAGATCCTGAACGTGGAAAAAGCCCGCTATGAAAAGCTGCTGACCAGCAACGAGATCCTCACGCTCATCACCGCCCTGGGCACCGGCATCGGCAAGGCCACGGGCGCGGGCGGCACGGCCGGCGTGGACGACTTCAACGTCGCCAAGCTGCGCTACCACCGCATCATCATCATGACCGACGCCGACGTCGACGGCGCCCACATCCGCACCCTGCTGCTGACCTTCTTCTACCGCCAGATGCCCGAGCTCGTGGAGCGCGGCCACATCTACATTGCGCAGCCGCCGCTGTACAAGGTGAAGGCCGGCAAGGAAGAGCTGTACCTGAAGGACGCTTCGGCGCTCGACGGTTTCCTGCTGCGCATTGCCTTGAAGGACGCATCCGTGTTCACCGGCGGCGCCACGCAGACCACGCTGAACGGCGACACCCTGGGTGAGCTCGCGCGCAAGCACCAGATCGCCGAAAGCGTGATCGCACGGCTCTCCAGCTTCATGGACGCCGAAGCGCTGCGCGCGATCGCCGATGGCGTGTCGCTCAACCTCGACAGCGTGGAACAGGCCGAAGCCAGCGCGGTGGCGCTGCAGGCCAAGCTGCGCGAACTCACCACCACCGGCGTGCCGGCCGAAGTGGCCTCCGAGTTCGACGTGCGCACCGACAAGCCCATCCTGCGCATCAGCCGTCGCCACCACGGCAACATCAAGAGCAGCGTGCTCACGCAGGACTTCGTGCACGGCGCCGACTACGCGGCGCTGGCCACCGCCGCCGACACCTTCCGCGGACTGCTCGGCGAAGGCGCCAAGGTCATGCGGGGCGAAGGCGACAAGCAGCGCGAGGAAAAGGTGGCCGACTTCCGCATCGCCATGCGCTGGCTCATCAGCGAAGCCGAGCGCACCACCAGCCGCCAGCGCTACAAAGGCCTGGGCGAGATGAACCCCGAGCAGCTGTGGGAAACCACCATGGACCCGAACGTGCGCCGCCTGCTGCGCGTGCAGATCGACGACGCCATCGAAGCCGACCGCGTGTTCACCATGCTGATGGGCGACGAAGTGGAACCGCGCCGTGACTTCATCGAGACGAACGCGCTGCGAGCGGGGAACATCGACGTCTGAGGCTGCAATGGCAAGGCGCTACATGGAGCGCAACTGCCAATGGCGAAGGAGAACGCCGCAGATCACACCTCGTGGTCAATGGCACGACGGGCGAGCAGGAAGGTGGCCGCATTCCAGCTTTGCCCTGCCATGCCCATGGGTTTCAACGTGCGCCCATGAAACCATTCGGTGAAGCGCCAGTTGTCGAGCGCATTGACATGGGCAAGTCGCGCCAGCGCACCCGCTGCCTGCTCCCGCATACCGACCTGCGCGAGGGCCATCACCCAGTAGCCCCCCACGAAGGGCCAGATGCCCCCGTTGTGGTACTGATGGACGCTGTTCTGCTGATGCCGCGCCATGTACGGCCGCCACAGCTCATGCTGGCGCGACAAAGGGTGCAGCACGACCCGCACGGGGAAAGGCTCTGCAGCATGTGCCTTGTCGATGGTACGAACGATCTGGAGGCTCTTCGAGGTGTCGGCCAGTCCGTTCAGTACGGCCATCAGGTTGCCGAACACGTCACCCTCGTGGCCTGAAACTGCGAGATTGACAAAACTCAGGTAGAGACCCGGATCGGAGCGGCCGCGCCGTGCGTAGTGGCGCAGCAGGCGTGCCCTGTGGTACTCGGGCAGGTCGCGCTGGAAGGGATCGAACAGGTGGTTGAAGTGGTGGTGCGTCGCGCTGGCGTCGGCCAGTTCGAAACGCCGCTTCACGTCGTACCACAGCGCGTTGGTGTACAGCACATAGCCCGATCTCGGCATGATGTCGGCCCAATCGCTGGCCTCGTTCTGCTGGAGCAGTCTGAAACGCTGGTGCTCCTGCGCCAGCAGCCAGGCGATCGCTCGGTCCACCCCAGCCTGCCAGCGATCGGGCGCGACGCGCCCCGCACGGCGCACGTGGTCCACCGCGATCAGCCACCACAGCGTGGCATCGATGCAGCCGAGGTACCAGAAGTCGGCATCCTGACCGTCCGGGTCAACGTACTTGGGAATCTGCCCGGTCGGCGCCTGTTGCGCCACCAGCGCCTCGATGCTGGCCACCGCCCCGTCCTCCAGGGCCTCGATGCCGCTGCCACACATGGCCATGACGCAGATCGCCGCATCGCGCCCGAAGATGCGGGTGTAGCGGCGTGCCTCGGCGGCTTCCGTGCGGCTGGCGGCCAGAATGCCGTGGGGCGTCAGGTTGTCTTGCAGCAGTTTCAGCGCGGCCTGGGTGCAGGCTTCAATCAGCGCAGGAGTGGACGCTTCAGGCTCGTGGGTCATGGGTTCCGGTGTCGGCACTGAAGAGCGCCGCGACTGGAAATTCTCGCAGCACTTCGGCCAGTGGCAGCGTCGCCCCCAGCGGCCCGTGGCGCCGACCGCTCACGGCATCGACGAGCCACCGATCTGCCGTATCCGGCGCCGCGCCTTGGGGCCAGAGGATCTCGGTGTCGCCCCAGACGTCGCCCACCGGTGCAACGCCCACCGGGAGCCCGAATGCGGCGCTGAGGCGCGTGCCGACCACCACCACCCATGCCTGGCCGTGACGGCGGGCGAAAGCAATCACATGGGCGCGACGTTCGCCGCGAACCTCCAGCGGCACATACGCCGCTTCACGCAGCATGTCTGCATGGCGCTGCCGAAGTTGCAGGGCCTGCCATGTGACCCAGAATTTGGCCCGACCATCGGGCGCTTGCGCCAGCACCGCCTTCAGTGCGGCAGACCGGTCGGGCAAGGCCGCCACGACCCGAGCCTCGGCCAGCATGGCGCGGCGCTCGTCAAAATCGATGGCGCGCCGGTTGTCGGGGTCGACCAGTGACAGCTGGATCGCCTCGTGCCCCTGGTAGAAATCCGGCACGCCCGGCGACAAGGTCTTGACCACGGCCATCGTCAGGCCATTGAGCGCACCGTGCCAGGCGGCCACTGCCGCCGTGCTCTGCAAGTCCTCGAGAAACAGGTTGCGATCACGGTGACCGAGCAACGCATGCACGAACGAGGAGAGTGCGCCCTCGTACGCCGCGTTGGGGTTCATCCAGCTGGTCACCGACTTGGACTCGCGCGCCGATTTGAGCATCGCCTGCTCGATCCGCAATGCATAGGCGCCCAGCTCTGCTTCGTCGTGCATCTCCCGGGGCAAGCTGCCCACCAGCAGTTGATAGAGCAGGTACTCGTCGTTGCGGGTGGGTGCGCGCTTGCCATCCACGGTGCGCTTGTGACTGCGGTTCAGTCGGCTCCAGCGCCGCGAGGTCAGGCGCCAGAGAGCCGGCATCTCGCTGATGACGTCGATGCGCAGCCGCACGTCTTCCGATCGTTTGGCATCGTGGGTGGATGTCGCCAGCATCGTGTCCGGCCAGTGGATGGAGCGGTCGAGGCTGGCCTGGTGGAACGCCTCCACCGACATACCGAACGCATCGGGTTCTCCACCCACGTCGTTCACCGACACCAGCCGGTGGTGGCGGTACAGCGCGGTGTCCTCGATGCCCTTGGCTGCCACCGGCGCCGTGTACTGCTGCAGTCGGCGAGCGAACACCCGGTAGCGTTCGCCCAGGCCCGCTGGTGAGCCGCTCAGGGGTCGCCCGATGAGCACGCGACGCAGGAAGTCGAACACCCCGACATCCGCAGCCAGGCTGCGACGGCGGGCGCGACCGATGGCCCAGTCGATGAACTTGCGGTCCTGAGCGCTGGGTTTTTCAAGCATGTAGGTGCGGTAGACCGGGAACGAAGCCACGACCTCGGCCAGCGCCTGCCGCAGCGAGTTCAGCGTGAAATCGCGCGTGCGACGGTCCTCGCGGGCCAGCCGCAGGAGCGATGCGCTGAGCACCGTGAGTTCGGCGGCCAGCGTCCCATCCATGACGACATGGCGGCACTGCCAGGCCAGCGTGTCGAAATCCTCGGCTTCTTCCCCAACGAACGATCGCCATGCCCGATCCAGCCGGGCCTTTGCAGCGCTGTCGATCAGCAAACCATTGATCACGTTGGCGAACCGGTAGCCGGTGGTGCCGTGCACTGCCCAGTCGGGTGGCACCGCTTCGTGCGGCGCCACGATCTTCTCGATGACGACGTACAGCGGTAGATTGGCCAGTCTGCCGTCAGGCTGCACCGCAGGTGCAGGCAGACCCGCCATGTCGGCGTAACGCAATTGCAGGCGTTCGAAATACCCGGCAGGATCGGCCATGCCGTCGGGGTGGTCAACGCGCAACCCATCGATGGCGCCACTGGCCGCCAGTTCGAGCAACAGACGGTGCGTCGCCTCGAACACGTCCGCGCGCTCCATGCGCAGTGCGGCCAGCTCGTTGATGTCGAAAAAACGGCGGTAGTTGATCTCGTCGGCCGCGATGCGCCAATGGGCGAGGCGGTAAGCCTGCGCGCCGATGAGGATGTCGAGCGCGTCGAAGCTGCTGCGCTCGCCGGGGCGGCCGTTCATCCCGGCAAGCACCTGAGCGATCGCCGCCTCCAGCGCCGGGAGTTCGCGCACCTGCTTCGCCAGCGCCAGTTTCAGCAAAGTCTTGTCGCGCTGGCGGCGTTGCCGGGCCGAAGCGTCGGCCTCGTCGTGTGGCGGGAGCCGGTCGAACTGTGCGGCCAGGCTCGACAGCGCATTGAACCGGGCACTCGACATTTCTCTGGTGGGCAGATGGCGCTGCGCCAGCCGGAGCAACGCGCCGTACGCTTTTGGATCGAGCGGAAGCCGGTGTTCGAAATACGTCAATGCGAAGCCGCCGCCCGCCGCATCGAAGACCAGGCGGATTTCACCTCGCTCGAGGACGGCCCCATACTGGTCGCCCAGGATCGGCAACAGCACCTGGTTGGCCAGCACCGGATCGGCGTTGCGCCATTCGATGTCGAAGTGGTCGGCGTGCGCCGATGCAGCCCCGTTCTCCAGCACATCCAGCCACCAGGCGTTGTCGCCACTGAGCACGCCCATGTGGTTGGGCACGATGTCCACCAGCAATCCCATTCCCGCAGCGTGCAGGCCGGCGACCAGTTGATCGAATTCGGCCCGCGTGCCCAGCTCCGGATTGAGCATGCCGTGGTCGACCAGGTCGTAACCATGCTGGCTGCCAGCCCGCGCTCGAAGCGGCGGAGAAATGTAGAGGTGACTGATGCCCAGATCGGCCAGATACGGCACGAGGGCGAGCGCGTCGTTGAAGCGAAACGCGTTGTGCAGCTGAACGCGGTAGGTGGCGCGCGGCACGATCGCCTGCCGCGGCGGGGCGTGGGCCGTCATGGCGTTTCCAGGTTGAACTGCACCGACCAGGGCGCCAGCCGCGCAGCTTCCGGATGGCTGCGGTACACCGCGGTGCCCGGCAGTTCGGTCAGGCCTGCGGGGCCCTCGTGTGCAGCCAGTTGCGCCTGCAGGTGCCAACGGCGGCCCGACCCCAGCGGCCACGTGATGCGAAGCGTCTCAGGCGCTGCGAGCGACATGGCGCCGCTGCGCGAGCCCTGCAGCCAGGGGATGAGGTGCTCATGACGAAGCTGCAACAGCTCGGTGTACAGCCTGAGCCATTCGGCGTGGGGCGCCCGTTCGCGCTCTGTCCAGTCGAGCAGGCTGCGGGCGAACGTGCTTTCGGCATTGGGATCGGGAATGGTCTCACGCACGCCAGGATCGTTGAAGCGGGCGAAGCGCCCGAACTCGGCACGTCGACCGTTGGTCACGGCCTGGGCGAGCTCACCCTCGTAGTCGCAGAAATACAGGAAGGGTGCGCTGGCCATCCACTCTTCGCCCATGAACAGCATCGGCGGCGACGGCGCCAGCAGCACACACGCCAACAACGCGCGCAGCGCATCGGTGCGGTCTGCCGCCGCAGCAAGCGTGGCGATGCGCTCGCCGAACGCGCGGTTGCCCACCTGGTCGTGCGTCTGCAGAGAGTTCACGAAAGCCAGCGGCGGCAGATGGGTCGAGGGGGTTCCCCGCACCTCGCCGTCGCGATAGGGAGACGGATCGCCCTGGAAGGCAAAACCTTCGGCCAGTGCGCGGCCGAGGAGCCGCACCGTTTCGGCGGCGTAGTCGATGTAATAACCGTCCGTCTCGCCAGTGGCCAGGACGTGGACGGCGTGGTGCACGTCGTCGTTCCACTGCGCGTCCGCCAGCAGCGGGCCACCGGCCAGGTCGCGGCTCAGACGCGTCGCGTCGTTGAGGTCGTTCTCCAGCACCAGATGCACGTGCCGCTGGCTTCCGGGACCAGCGCGCACGGCGGCGAGGAGTTCGTCGATGAAGTGCGGCGAGCCGGTGTCGTGCATGGCGTGCACCGCGTCGATGCGCAGGCCGTCGAGATGGAACTCCTCGATCCAGTAGAGCGCGTTGTGGATGAAGAAGTCGCGCACGGTCCGGCTGCCCTCGCCGTCGAGGTTGATCGCCGCACCCCAGGGTGTGGCCACCGCGGGATTGAAGAAACCGGGCGCGTAGGCGTTGAGATAGTTGCCGTCCGGGCCGAAGTGGTTGTAGACCACGTCCAGCAGCACCATCAGCCCGCGCTCGTGGGCCGCGCAGACCAGCCTGCGCAGGTCGTCGGGCGAACCGTAGGCGGCCTTGGGGGCGTACAGCAGCACGCCGTCATAACCCCAGCCCCGCCCGCCCGCGAACTCCGCCACCGGCATCAGCTCGATGGCGGTGACGCCGAGCGCTACCAGGGCGTCCAGCCGCGCGATGGCCGACGCAAACGTGCCTTCGGCGGTGAAGCAGCCGACGTGGAGCTCGTAGATCACCGCTTCGTGCCAGGGCCGGCCGCGCCACGGCTCGTCGGGCCAGTCGAAGCTGCGCGCATCGACCACGGTGCTCGGCCCATGCACGCCGTCGCGGTTGCTGCGCGAGGCCGGATCGGGGATCGTCGCGCCCGCGTCGATGCGGAACGCGTAGTCGGGCCGGCCGGGAGCCGATGGCAGCTCGAGCTCGAACCAGCCGTCCGCCAGGGCGCGCATCGGCAGGCTGCCCGCGTCGGGTGCGTCGCCGCTGAGCACCAGTTCGACGTGGGTTGCCGCGGGTGCCCACAGACGAAAGCGCGTGTCGCCCTGTTCGGTGGGCTGGGCCCCGAACGGCATGTCGTGGTGGCGCTTCATGGCGCGGGGTTTCGCTTGAAGCGCACCAGCGCGAGCGAACGTGCCGCCAGCACGTAGGGCTGCGCCGGATCGAAGGGGGCTTCGGGCCGGTCGGCGCTGTTCGAGGTGTCGATCAGCAATTCGCCTGCGGCCGGCACCAGGCCGGGCGGCACCACGAACTGCACCTCGTTCGAATCGGCGTTGAACATCAGCAGAAAGCTGTCGTCCCGCACGGCGCGTCCACGCCCGTCGACCTCGTTGAGGCCTTCTCCCGAAAGAAAGACGGCCAGCGCGCGGGCATGGTCCTGCCCCCACTCCTGCTCGCCCATCTCGCCCCCGTGGGGTTGCAGCCAGACGATGTCGCGCACGGCGCTGCCGCGCAACGGCCGGCCCTGGAAGAAGTCGCGACGCCGGAACACCGGATGGTCCGCGCGCAAAGCCATCACGCGCTGCGTGAAGGCCAGCAGCGAGCGCTGGTCTTCGTCGAGGGTCCAGTCGAGCCAGCTGATCTCGTTGTCCTGGCAGTAGGCGTTGTTGTTGCCGCGCTGCGTGCGCCCCATCTCGTCGCCTGCCAGCAGCATGGGCACGCCCTGCGACAGCAGCAGCGTGGTGATGAAGTTGCGCTGCTGGCGTGCGCGCAGGGCCAGCACGCCAGCGTCGTCCGTCGGCCCTTCGGCACCCGAGTTCCACGACAGGTTGTGGCCGTGGCCATCCCGGTTGTCTTCGCCGTTGGCCTCGTTGTGCTTGTCGTTGTAGGACACCACATCGGCAATGGTGAAACCGTCGTGCGCGGCAATGAAGTTGATGCTCGCGTAGGGTTTGCGGCTGCTGCGGTTGTACAGGTCGCTGGATCCGGTGAGGCGCTGGGCGAATTCCCCGATCAGGCCGCCCTCACCCTTCCAGTAGGCGCGCATGGTGTCGCGGTATTTGTCGTTCCATTCGGCCCAGCCGACCGGGAAGTTGCCGACCTGATAACCGCCCGAGCCCAGGTCCCAGGGCTCGGCGATCAGCTTGACGCGCGACAGCACCGGGTCCTGGCGCAGGATGTCGAAGAACGCGCTCAGCCGGTCGACGGCGTGCAGTTCGCGCGCGAGCGCCGACGCGAGATCGAAGCGGAAGCCGTCGACATGCATTTCCGTGACCCAGTAGCGCAACGAGTCCATCAGCAACTGCAGCACGCGAGGATGCTGCATGTTCAGCGTGTTGCCGCAGCCCGTGAAATCCTGGTAGTGGCGCGGGTTGTCGTGCGCGAGGCGGTAGTAGGCGGCGTTGTCGACACCGCGAAACGCCAGCGTCGGGCCGAGTTCGTTGCCTTCGGCCGTGTGGTTGTAGACCACGTCGAGAATCACCTCGATGCCGGCCTCGTGCAGTGTGCGCACCATGGTCTTGAACTCGCCGATCTTCCCGCTCGCGCTGTACCGGTGTTCCGGCGCGAAGTAGCCGATCGTGTTGTAGCCCCAGTAGTTGCGCAGGCCCTTCTCGACCAGGTGGCGGTCGTCCAGGAACGAGTGCACCGGCATCAGTTCCACCGTCGTCACACCCAGGCGCTTGAGATGGTCGATCACCGGCGCGCACGCCAGGCCGGCGTAAGTGCCTCTCAACTCAGGCGGAACGTCAGGGTGCAGGCGGGTGAAACCCCCCACGTGAAGCTCGTAGATCACCGTCTCGTGCCAGGGCACATTAGGCGGGCGGTCATCGCCCCAGGTGAAGGCCGACTCGATGACCTTGCAGCGCGGCAGGTAGGGCGCACTGTCGCGGCGGTCGAACGACAGATCGGCCTGGGCGCTGCCCACCTTGTAGCCAAACAATGCGTCGTGCCAGCGGATGGAGCCGACGATATTGCGCGCGTAGGGATCCAGCAGCAGCTTGTGTCCGTTGAAGCGGTGACCGTCCTGCGGCCGGTAAGGCCCATAGACGCGGTAGCCATACAGCACGCCGGGACGGGCTTGCGGCAAGTATCCGTGGAACACCTGATCGGTCTGCTCGCGCAGGGCCAGACGAGCGATCTCGTTGCGCCCGCTGGCATCGAACAGGCACAGTTCAACCCGCTCGGCCGACTCGGAAAAGAGAGCGAAATTGACGCCCATGCCGTCCCAGGTGGCGCCTCTGGGGTACGGCTTGCCGGGCCAGAGCGCATCGATCACGTTGCTGGATGCCATCAGAGGGGTCCGTGGGTGTCGCGCGGAAACCAGCGCTCGATCATCTGGGCGGCACGCTCGCGCGCGCCAAGGCCGAACGCCAGTGCCAGCGCGAAGACCACGCCGCTCAGCAGGATCAGGAAGGTGTGCTGGATCAGCCCGCCGCCGATGTCCAGGTGGTCGATGGCAAGCAGGAGCACGAAGGCCATGACCGCGTACCGCACGATCCGGCTCAGGATCTCCGCGTCGCTGATGCCTGCCGCCTTGAAGTAGCGCTGCACCGCGTTGGCGACGAAGCGTGAGAAGTAGCTGCCGAAGACCACCACCAGCAGGGCTACGAGCAGGCGCGGGACGAACAGCAGGATCCTGCCCAGCAAATCGGTCACCTGGGTGAGGCCCAGCGTGTTGAAGGCCACGATCAGCGAGGCGATCAGGACCAGCACATACCCGATCGCTCCGAACCACTCCGCCGTGTCCTTCTCCGAGCCGCCCTGTTTCAGGAAGCCGTCGATGCCGGCGCGCTCGGTGAGGATGTGAAAGTTGAGCGCCCTCAGGGCCTTCACGATGCCGATGCGCAGGCCCTTGGCCAGCAGCCAGCCGACCACGATCACAGCCAGCGCCACGCCAAGGCGCGGCAGGAAGTTTCCAATCTCAAGCAGGAGCCCGCGCAGCGGGACCAGCATCACGTCGATGTTTTCCATCTCTACTCCTGTGTCTAGTTCTCAACGCCGGCGAGTGCGGCAATCCCGGCCAGCGGGACGCCCACCCAGTCGGGCCGGTTGTCAAGCTCGTAGCGCAGTTCATACAGCGCCTTCTCGAGCTCGAACAGATCGAGCAGCGCGGTGGCGTCGTCGAACGCCGCCTCGTTCGCATAGAGCCCACCGGCCACCGCGACCTGGCGGTAGGCGCGCAGGAACGCCTCCCGCATCGCGCGCTCCCAGCGTCTCGCACCCGGCGTCAGGCGCTCCAGTTCGACGCTGCCCTGCGCCGTCTGGTGCAGCGCCGTGTGTCGGGCGTAGTCGAACGAGCGGAGCATGCCGGCCACATCGCGCAAGGCGCTGTGTCGGGCGCGCCGTTCCTCCAGCGAGCGTTGGGGCTCACCCTCGAAATCGATGATCAGGAAGTCGTCCTCCGCGATCAGCACCTGTTGCAGGTGCAGATCGCCGTGCAGGCGGGTCTTGACGCCGGCTGGCGACACCGACGCGGCCAGGGCGATCCGGTGTTCGAGCGCGGCGCGGGCGGACCTGACCCGCGTGGACAACATGGCCAGCGGTTCGCTCAGCGCGCCCTGGCGCGTGCTCAACATCCTGAGCGTGCGATCGAGTTCGCCGCGCACCGAGGTCGACCAGTTGGTGAGGTCGGTGGCACGGATCGGTTCGGGATCGAAGGCCGCCAGACCGTGCGCCTGTGCCAGTGCGACGTGCAGCTCCCCTACGCGTCGCGCCAGGACTTCCACCCGTTGCGCCATGGCATCCAGGCCGGCCTGCAGATCGGTGTCGACGTTGCGCAGCGATTCGAGCAGGCGGGCCAGCTGGTCGACCATGAAGTTCCAGGCGTCGCCCTGGTTCTTGACTTGCGCCTGCAGCAGCGCCAGCGCCCAGACGGTGCCGTCCTTCGCGTGGAACTCGACGCTGCCGGCCACGGGCACGCAATGCTCGAAGCGCGCCACGTCGGTCAGGAAGCTGCCCATCTCGAGCTCGGGGTTCACACCCGCGTGCAGTCGCCGATAGGCCTTCAGGAAGATCCGCTCGCCCAGCAGACTGATCGAGTTGCTGCTGGTGGTCAGCCGCTGGAGCGGCGTCGCCTCTTCCAGCGCATCGCCGATGATGGCGCGGTAGGCCTTGGTTGGCACGAATCGCACCACGCCGCCGTCGGCCGCGGTTTCGCGCCGCGCCCCGATGGCCTTCACCACCGCCCGGCAGAAAAGCTCGTCGCCCATCGCGTCGCCCAATACCCCCATGGTGGCCTGCTGGCGCACCTTCGTCACCGCCACCGGCATCAGCGCGCGTGTGCGCTCTTCGTCGTCATCGTCGAAGGCGATCACCATGGGGGCGAAATAGCGCTCCGATGTGGCGGGCCCATGGGTGTCGAACATCGCCAGCAGCCACTGCGATTTGCCGTCTTCGAGCAAGCCGTGGGAGACCAACGTGGCGCGCTCCAGGGGTTCGCTCTTGGCCGCGTACCAGCGCTGGCGCTGCATGAAGTGGGGCATGAGTTCGCGTTCGAACTGGTTGCGCGTTTTCTCCGCCATGCCCATGCGCCACGGCACGACGTTGCCACGGAAGAAACTGTTCCAGCCGTCGAACAGCACGAGGACGGGTAGGTCCTCGAGTGCCAGCCGTTCTGCGTGCCACGGCGGCGGCGCCGCATCGGTGGCGAGGCGGAACCAGAAGAAGCCATAGGCCGGCAGCGTCAGCATGTAGGGGAGGTCCCCGATGGGGGGGAACGGGCTGCGGCCCATCATCTCCACCGGGACGCGGCCCTTGTGCGCTTCGAGCGAGAGCTCGACCGGCTGCGCGACGCGGCTGACGTTGAACACGCACAGGATGACGTCTTCGCCGTACTCGCGGATGTAGGCCAGAACCTTGCGGTTGCCCGGATGCAGCATGGTGAAACGACCGCGGCCGAAGGCCTGGGTGCCGCTGCGCATGGCGAGCATGCGCCTGGTCCAGTTCATCAGCGAAGACGGTTCGCGCGCCTGCGCTTCGACGTTGAGCGCCTCGAAGCCATAGATCGGGTCCTGGATAGGGGGGAGGTACAGGCGCTGCGGATCGGCGCGCGAGAACCCGCCGTTGCGGTCGCTGGTCCACTGCATCGGCGTGCGCACGCCATCGCGGTCACCCAGAAAGATGTTGTCGCCCATCCCGATCTCGTCGCCGTAGTACAGCACCGGCGTGCCAGGCATGGAGAGCAGCAGGCCGTTCATCAACTCGATGCGCGCCCGGTCGTTCTCCAGCAGCGGCGCGAGCCGGCGGCGGATACCCAGGTTGATGCGCGCTCGCGCGTCCGAGGCGTACATGCGGTACATGTAGTCGCGCTCCTTGCTGGTGACCATCTCCAGCGTCAGCTCGTCGTGGTTGCGCAGGAACACCGCCCACTGGCAGCTGTCGGGAATCTCGGGCGTCTGCGCCAGGATCTCGACGATCGGGTGACGGTCTTCCTGGGCGATGGCCATGTACATGCGCGGCATCAGCGGGAAGTGGTAGGCCATCTGGCATTCGTCGGCGTCGCCGAAATACTCGCGCACGTCCTCGGGCCACATGTTGGCTTCGGCCAGCAGCAGCCGGCCGGGGTAGTGCGCCTCGATGCGCGCGCGGATCGCCTTGATCACCGTGTGGGTCTCGCGCAGGTTCTCGTTGCTGGTGCCGTCCCGTTCGATCAGGTAGGGAATCGCATCGAGCCGGAAGCCGTCGACCCCCATCTCAAGCCAGAACTCCATCGTCTTCAGCACCGCCTCGAGCACCAGCGGATTGTCGAAGTTCAGATCGGGCTGGTGGCTGAAGAAGCGGTGCCAGAAATACTGCTGCGCGACCTCGTCCCAGGTCCAGTTCGACTTCTCGGTGTCGGTGAAGATGATGCGGGTGCCCGAATAGAGCTTGTTGTCGTCGCTCCAGACGTAGAAGTCGCGCTCGGGAGAACCTTTGGGGGCGCGGCGCGCGGCCTGGAACCAGGGGTGCTGGTCGGAGGTGTGGTTGACCACCAGCTCCGTGATCACACGAAGGCCGCGACGGTGCGCCTCGATCACGAAGGCCCGGAAGTCGTCGAGCGTGCCGTAGCTCGGGTGCACGTCCTCGTAGTCGGCGACGTCGTAGCCGTCGTCCCGTTGTGGCGATGGGTAAAACGGCAGCAGCCAGATCGTGTTGACGCCGAGCGACTGCACGTGGTCCAGGCGTTCGGTCAGGCCCCGGAAGTCGCCGATGCCGTCTCCATTGGCGTCGGCGTAGGCCTTGATGTGCAGCTCATAGACGACCGCGTCCTTGTACCAGAGCGGATCGGGCACGGGTTCGCCCGCGGGCGCGGCAGGGATGATGGCGCTGATGTCTGCGCGCGTGGGTTCGTCGATCAAAGTCGTCTCTCAAAGAAAGTAGTCGAAATCATTCTCGCGCTTGAGCCGCGATCGAAGTTCCATCACATGCACAGGCGTGCGCTGCGGATCCAGGCTGACGAAATTGCGCTCGCCGTGCCAGAGGAAATGGGATCCTGTGACGAGGTCATGCAATTGGTAGGCCTGGCCGGGCTGAATGCCGAGGCTGTCCTGTTCGAGCTCCACCCAGCCGCTCTGCGTGTGGTGCGGATCGAGGTTGACCACGCACACGACCGTGTTCGCCCCGTCGGCCGACGTCTTGGCGTAGGCGATCATCTGCTCGTTGTCGATCTTCAGGAAACGCAGACCCGCATCGCTCTGAAGCGCCGGGTTGGTGCGCCGTGCACGGTTCAGCACCGCAATGAACTCGGACAGGGAATCGGCACGCGTGCGGTCCCACACCCGACGCTCGAACTTCTCTGAATCGAGATACTCCTCGCCCCCGGCGCGCAGCGCCTGCCCTTCAAGCAGTTCGTAGGCAGGCCCGTAGATGCCATAGCTGGCGGCCAGCGTGGCGGCCATGGCCACCCGCGCCATGAAGACCGGGCGGCCGCCATACTGCAGCGCGGCGGGCAGGATGTCCGGCGTGTTGGGCCAGACATTGGGGCGGAAGTATTCACGACCCGGCCCGCGGCTCAGTTCGGTGAAGTACGCGGTGAGCTCCTGCTTGGTGTTGCGCCAGGTGTAGTAGGTGTAGGACTGGCTGAACCCCACCTTGGCCAGGCGGTGCATCACGCGCGGGCGTGTGAACGCTTCCGACAGGAACACCACCTCGGGCTGCAGGGCACGCACACGGGCGATCACCCATTCCCAGAAGGGGTAGGCCTTGGTGTGCGGGTTGTCGACGCGGAACACCCGCACCCCTTCGCCGACCCAGTGTTCGAAGACGCCGGCCAGCGCGAGCCACATCGCCTGCCAGTCGGCGCTCTCGAAGTCGAAGGGGTAGATGTCCTGGTACTTCTTGGGCGGGTTTTCGGCGTACTGGATGCTGCCGTCCGCCCGCTTCTTGAACCAGTCGGGATGCTCGGTCACCCAGGGGTGATCCGGCGCGCACTGAAATGCGATATCCAGCGCGATGTCGATGTCGAGTTCGGTTGCCCGCTTCACCAGTCGCCTGAAGTCTGCGGCCGTGCCGAGTTCAGGCAGGATGGCCGTGTGGCCGCCTTCGGCAGCGCCGATCGCCCATGGGCTGCCGACATCGTTGTCCCTGGCTTCGAGCGTGTTGTTTCGCCCCTTGCGGCGCGATCGTCCGATCGGATGGATGGGCGGAAAGTACAGCACGTCGAAGCCCATGCGCTTGACGTAAGGCAGCCACGCCTCGCAATCGGCGAAGTTGCCGTGGCGGCTGGCGTCGTCCGAGGCCGATCGCGGAAAAAACTCGTACCACGCGGAGAAGCGTGCGCGCTCGCGCTCGACGGTCACCGGGAAGGTCTGGGGATGGGTGAACGCATGGCGCAGATCGGGGTAGCGGCAGGCCACGGCAGCACGCGCATCGTCGTCACCCACGCGCTTCAAGGCCTCGACGTCGGCGGTGCTGTCGGCAGCGAGTTGCGCCAGTTCGAGCGCCCAGGCGCGGAGCAATTTCGCATCGGCTTTGCGGTCGCAGCGTGCGGCGCACTCGTCGATCAGACTGGCACCGGTCGCGGCTGCAATGCGCACGTCGTCCAGGTCGACGCGGCGTGCGAAATCGTGGCGCCACGACTGGAACGGATCGACCCAGGCGCAGACCGTGTATTCCCAGGTGCCGATCGCATCCACCACGAAGCTGGCGCGCCAGCGGTCGTTCACGAGTGGCAGCATCGGGGTGCTCTTCCACACAGCACCGGCGGCTCGCCACTTCAACATGCAGGCCACCACATCGTGGCCATCCGCAAAACAGTCGGCCTCGACCACCACCTCATCACCGGCAACGCGCTTGATCGGAAAGCGGCCACCGTCCACCGCAGGCTGGACGTTCTCGATCACCACGCGGACGCGGCCGTCCGTCAGGGCGATCGGGAGGACTTCGTCGTTCAGGCTCACGATGCGGCTCCTTCGTGCTTCAGGATCAACACGCCCAGCGGCGGCAGTCGCAGATTCAGCGAATGGAAACGCCCATGTGCCGCGACCGGTACGCTGTCAACGCCGCCCTGATTGCCCACGCCACTGCCACCGTACAGCAACGCGTCGCTGTTGAGCATCTCGCGCCAGCGTCCAGACGTCGGCACACCCACCAGGTAGTTCTCGCGCGGCACCGGCGTGAAGTTCGCCACCACCAGCACCGCTTCACCGTTGGGCGATTTGCGCAGGTAGCTCAACACGCTGCCTTCGGCGTCGGCACCATCGACCCACTCGAATCCGGCGGCATCGAAGTCCAGCGCGTGCAGTGCGGGCTCGTTGCGGTAGAGGCGGTTGAGATCCCCGACCCAACGCTGCAGGCCACCGTGCACCTCGTTGCCATCCAGCAACCACCAGTCGAGCTCGCTATCGTGGTTCCATTCCCGCCGCTGGCCAAACTCGCAGCCCATGAACAGCAGCTTCTTGCCCGGGTGCGCCCACATGTGGCCGTACAGCAGGCGCAGGTTGGCGAACTGTTTCCATTCGTCGCCCGGCATCTTGTCGATCAGCGAGCCCTTGCCATGCACGACCTCGTCGTGCGAGAGCGGCAGCATGAAGTTCTCGTTGAAGGCGTAGGCCAGCGAGAACGTCAACTCCCCGTGGTGCCACCGTCGGTGGATGGGGTCCTCGTGCATGTAGCTGAGGGTGTCGTGCATCCAGCCCATGTTCCATTTCATGCCGAAGCCCAGACCGCCGATGTAGGTGGGCCGCGACACCATCGGCCAGGCGGTGGACTCCTCGGCAATCACCTGCACACCGGGGTGGTCGCGGTAGGCCGATTCGTTGAGCTGGCGCAGGAAGGCGATCGCTTCCAGGTTCTCACGCCCGCCGTGCACGTTCGGGATCCATTCGCCTTCCTTGCGCGAGTAGTCGAGGTAGAGCATGGAGGCCACGGCATCCACGCGCAGGGCGTCGATGTGGTACTCGTCCAGCCAGAACATCGCGCTCGACAGCAGGAACGAACGCACCTCGTTGCGCCCGTAATTGAAGATCGACGAGTTCCATTCCGGGTGGAATCCCTGGCGAGGATCGGCGTGTTCGAAGAGGTGCGTGCCGTCGAACTGCGAAAGTCCATGGGCATCGGCGGGAAAGTGCGACGGCACCCAGTCCAGGATCACGCCGACGCCCGCCTGGTGCAGTGTGTCGACCAGGAACTTGAAATCCTGCGGCGTTCCGTAGCGGGAAGTCGGTGCGAAATAGCCGGTGGTCTGATAGCCCCAGGAGCCGTAGAACGGGTGCTCGGTGATCGGCATCAGCTCGACGTGGGTAAACCCCAGTTTCGTCACGTGCTCGGTCAACAACTGCGCCATGGCGCGGTAGTCGAGCATCTCCCCTTGCGCCGAGCGCCGCCAGGATCCGAGGTGCACCTCGTAGACCGACATCGGCGCATTCAGCCCGTGCTCGGTGGCCCGGCTCTTCATCCAGGCACCGTCGGCCCACGCATGACCCTCGAGATTCCAGGCGATGGAGGCGGTGGCCGGTGCCGGCTCGGCGCGGAACGCGAAGGGATCCGCCTTCTCCAGGCGCGCCCCATCGTGCGTGAAGACCGCGAACTTGTACCGGTGTCCCGCCTCCACACCGCGAACCTCCAGTTCCCAGATGCCGGAGCCGTCCTCCCGCACGCGGGCTGGGTCGGCTTCGGCATTCCAGTCGTTGAAGTCGCCGATCACGGACACGGCGCGGGCGTTCGGTGCCCAGAGCGCGAAGCTGGCTCCGTTGGGGTTGAGGTGGCATCCCAGTTTCTGATGCAGCCGCGAGTGCGTACCCTCGCGAAACAGGTGGATGTCCTGCTCCCCGAGCTCTGTGCCCGGCCGGGCAACGGTCTTCGGATGCGGTTTTTTCATGTCAATTGCTTCCAGTTGGATGACGGCCTGCGTTCAGCTGGAGTTCGTCAAGGATAGACACCACCGCGCGTTCGTTGTCGGAAGCGTTGCGCATGGGCCGATCAAGGTAACGGTTCAGCAAAGCGAGTCCTTGCTGGTCGGCGTACATATAGAGCTGCCCCATCTTCTGGGCAACGTCGCGGTAGCCGGCTTCTATCTCAAGCAGGCGCCGCTTCAATTCAGAGCGAACCGGTTCGGGCACCGTGCCCGATTCCAGCGACAGCAGGTTTCGCTGCACCGCAGCAGAACCCTTGCGGCGAGTCGCAGCGTAAGTCTTTTCCATCACAGCACCGTAACTTATGATTCATGCAAACTGAAACTCATTCTTGAAAACTGAAATTGTCAAAAATGATCATTTGGCATCCAGACCGGCCACCATCGACCCATGCGACGAGCCACCACGCCAGCTGATGAACTGCGGCTTCGGCTGAACTGGTCCGACTTTCAGACCGTGCTGGCCGTCTCCCGCCACGGCAGCGTGGCGAAAGCGTTCGGGCCGCTGGGCATGACGCATTCGACCTTGCTGCGCAAACTCGACCTGATCGAGTCGCGGCTCAGCACCAAGGTGTTCAACCGCGGGCGACCGCGCTACACGCTCACCGCTGCGGGACACGAGATCGAAAGAGCGGCACGCGAGTTCGAGCCACTGGCCGTTGGCGCGGAGATGCGCGCCAGCGGGGCAGACCTGCGACCCAGTGGCGAAGTGCGCGTGAGCGTGTCGTCCATCGTCATCGATCACCTCTTGCCTGCGGTGCTTGCGCAGTTCAGGTCGTCGTTCCCGGATGTGCAGATCGAGCTGGTCAGCACGCGCGAGCATGTCAACCTGCGCCGGCGCGAGGCCGACATCGCGATTCGCATCGCCGATACGGTGCCGGACTGGCTGGTGGGGCGCAGGCTGGCGGACCTGGACTTCAAGATCTACGCGCGTCGAACCGGGCGGGGAAAGCTGCCACTTCAAGACGTCGAGGCCCTGCTCGGGCAACGGCGCTGGATCAGTTTCGAGCGCGATACCCATGATCTGAAGTTCGATCGCTGGCTGAGCGACCGCGTGGCCGCCGAGCAGGTCGTGCTGCGC
Source organism: Hydrogenophaga sp. (assembly GCF_051858985.1). GTDB lineage: Bacteria > Pseudomonadota > Gammaproteobacteria > Burkholderiales > Burkholderiaceae_C > Hydrogenophaga. Next base: position 327,743 of record NZ_JBHYGM010000004.1, read on the forward strand.
GTCGACAACTTCAGCCACGCGGCCAACATGGTGCGTGCAGGCATCGGCATTGCGCTGCTGCCGTCTTTCGTGGAGTTGAGCATTCCAGACCTGCAACCCTTGACCAGCGCGATCCCCGAGTTGGTGACACCCATGTGGCTGGTCACGCACCCCGAGCTCAGGGATGCCGCGCGGATCCAGGTTCTGACCCGCGCGATTGGCCCGGCACTGGCGAACGCCGTCGCACCAGCCCGTCACGCGGATGAAAAGCCGTGACCTATTTGCCGGCGCTCGCCAGAAGCGAAGTGATGTTCAGCGCCAGTGCCCGGCTCAACGCTTCCCGTCTGGCGCTGTGATCCCGGGGGTGGCCCGATCGATGCTCCCACTCCGGGTGTGCGCGGGCCCGTTGCAGGGCGTCCAGCAACTCCATCAATGCCTTGCGGTGAGCGCTTGAAGGCGCCAGCCGCAGTTCAATGGTGTCCTGTGCCGCATGACCCCTGGCCTGCAGCACCTGGCACAGGTGGATCAGGCGGTCGGCCAGCACGACCAGCACATCGTTGTCGAGCGTCAGTTCCTCGATCCCCAGAAATCGGTTGCGCAGCTTTCGCGGCGCGTGGCCCAAGCCCTGACCCAGCGCACCGCCAATGGCCGCGCCCAGCGCGGTGCCGGCCCCCAGCGACAGGCCGGCCAGCGCGAGGTCGAGCGTGAATCCCACGGCCGCACCCGCCGCAGCCCCTTTTCCCAGCAGCCGCCCGACCGTGGCCAGCGTCTCGGGGTTGAACAGGTCCGAAGCCCACCGGTCGTTGGTCCAGGGCAATACCTCGAGCCTGGCGTCGTCGCGCTCAAAGCCGTGCATCTGCAAAAGGTCGTGCACGCCACCGCGCACGCCCTCCACCAGTTCCGCGCGGAAGGCATCCACGAACGACTGCCTGGCGCGCGCGTCGGACAGCGCTTCGGGTGTGATCTCACGCCGCATGGCGGCGGCAGAAATCAGGGTGTCGGCGACCCGCTTCGCGCAGGCAGCCTGTCGTTCGTCGGCCTGCCGGTCCAGATCCACCTGCACCGCCTGCAGCGTGCTCTTGTGCTGGCGCATGAGCACGCTCAGGTCTTCGTAGAGCTGGCGCTCAGCCCCGACAAAGGGTGCCACCGCGTCGAACCGCACCGCGGCGTGCAGTCCGTAGGCAGCCAGCGCTTCGCGCCATTCGGGTTCGCGGCTGTGCTCGCTGCGCACGAAGTTGAGCACCGGCATGATCGGTCGGGCACAGCTGTTGAGCACCTCGATCTCGCTGCGGTATTTGGGCAGCAAGGGCTCGCGGCAGTCGATCACGTAGATGGCGGCATCCGATGCCAGCATCTGCCGCAGGACCTTGGCCTCCTGCTCGAATGCCGCGTGGGCTTCGGGCCCGTTGAGCAGGGCGCGCACGCGCTCGGGCGGCGAAAGCGTCTCGGGCATCTGTTTGAGGTGGTACTGCAGCGCCACCGAGTCCTCCAGACCCGGGGTGTCGAAATAGCGCAGCAGCGTCTGCCCGCCAACGTCCAGATCGATCCCCTCGACATGCCGGGTGGTGCCTGGCTGATCGGACACCTGGCCAAAGCGCACCTGACGCGTGAGGGTGCGCAACAGCGAGGTCTTGCCCGCGTTGGTGTGGCCGACCACGGCCATGTTGATCGGACCAGCGACGCCGGTGCGTTCAACCACGGCGCGGCCCCATCCATTGCTGCGCGTCGGCCACGGTGGCGCAGAAGGTCAGCGCCTTCAGGTCGCTCGCGGCCAGCCAGCCGGACCAGCGTTCCGGCTTGTCTGCGGCGAAGCCGGAGCCCCCACCCAGCGGCAGCAGCGCGCAGTCGACCGCCTCGGCGCAGATCTGCCGCAGGAAACGCTCGGTACCCCGGTCGGGGCTGGCGGCAGCGGAGCAGACCACCAGGGCGCGCACGCCGGGGGATGCGGCCAATGTGCTCAACAAGCTCAGCCGTTCGGGCATGCTGCCCAGAATGGTGTGGACCTGATCAGCTCGCCCGGACAAGGCCTGTGGTGGCCAGCCCAGGCCATCGGGCAGCTCGAACCCGATCAGCACCACCGGCGCCGCCATGCCGGCCATGGGGGTTCGAAAGATCGGCGTCTCCTCGCGCGGGGCTTCGTGCTCGGCGTCCACCACCAGGGCGGCCGCCATGGAAGAAAAGCGGGTGGCGATCTGACGAAAGTACGGGTCGCGCAAGTCGAGCCCGAGTTGGCTGGCGCGCTTTCCCCACACGGCGGCGCAGACCACCAGCGCCACCAGCCGGGGCAGCAAGCCATAGAGCAAGGCGCTGGCGAGCAGCCACCACGCAATGGCCTCGGAATCCACCGCGTTGGGGGCAGCGTGCAACACCGCTTGCCCAGGCACCACAAAGCCCAGCGCACGCGGCAGCCACCCGGTGACTTGCACAAATCCATCGAAGAAAGCGGGATTCAGGATGGTGGTTTCCCAGGTGAGCTGGTAGGCCTGAAACGCAAACAGCGCCAGCAACGTGACCAGCGCGACCGCAAAGGCCAGCGCCCACAGCGCGTGACTGATGGCCCCGAAGACCCACACCGTCAGCCGGTGCTCGCGCAACACCGCATGGACACCGCGCACGAGGTTGAGCGAGTGCGGGCCACGCACCCAGGGCAGGCGCGCGGCCAGTGTCAACATGAGCTGACCCAGCGACCAGGGCGCCGCGGCTTGCCCAGACAACGCAGACCCCAGCACCCACAGCAGCCACACCAGCAGGGCGAGCGAGGGAACGCCCAGCAGGGCGACGAATGCAAACGCCGCGTTCAGCGTCTGCCCACTGCCCAGCACGCGGCCGAGCAGCCCACCGGCCAGAAGGTACGCGAGCAGGGTCAGCAAACCGGCGGCGATCCACAGCCCGGTCTTCAGACGCACCCAGTCATCCAGCAACCCCAGGCGGCCCGCGAGCAGCCGGGCACGCTCCAGAATTCGATCCTGATCGTTGTGCTGCCGCACATGGGCCAGCGTCATTTCGCCCGCATCGTCGAGCGCACCAGCCTCCTCCATCAGTCGCAGGGCATGGGCCAAAGTGACATCGCGGAACGAGGCGGAAGTGGAGGTCAATGCGGGCTGGCTGCTGGTGGCGGGTTGCGGGTGCGCCGCCTATGCTACCCCCGGCATCGCCACGAGCCGGATCGCCACGGTTTTCGTGGCGCGTTCGCTAGTAGAAAAAGACGAGGCTCGCCCGGTCCTTGAACACCTGCCGTGCGAGTTCGCGCGCCTGGCTGGGTTGCTGGCTGGCCACTGCGCAGGCGTAGGCGATCTTGTCAGCGCTCAGGCCCGGGCACTTGCGCGCCAGGTCGCTGCTGTCGCGCACCGCCAGCCGCACGGCGTGGCCATAGGTCCAGCGCAGGGTGTTGCACAGCTCGCGCAGTTGTTCCGCGTCCACCGCGCTGGGCAGGCGAAGGCCGTGGAATTCGAGGTACTGCACCAGCTTGAATTCGTCGTCCGGCGCAATCACCGCCGCGCCGCCTTCGGTTTCCACGCGGATGGACAAAAAGAAGTCCTGGTGCGTCAACTCGTCCACCGCCTCGGCGTCCAGGGCGGGGGTGAACTGCTGTGCGTGGATGCGGGAAGAAGAAGAAGCGCTGTCGGCCGAGCGTGAACGGGGTGACGACGGAAAGGGAATGACGGACATCGCTGGAAAGATTTTGTTACTTCCAGAATTCTGCCCCCGCCCCGCTCACCCGTCCGTGAGGGAATCGTCACCTTCCGCGAATCAAACCGACTCCAAACCCTGCCCCGCGCCCAGAAGGAATACGAACTCATCACAAGCCGCCATGAAAGCCGGCGAAGCCCCCTGCTGCCCGAAGCCATGGACCATGAGCCCCGCCTCCTGCACGCGGCCCGCCAGGCCCACGAAATCGCTGTCGGAAGAGACGATGCAGATGCCTTCCACCTGGCCCCGGTGCAAGGCCTCCATCACGTCCATGATCAGCGCGCCGTCGCTCGCGTTCTTGCCGTGCGCGTAGTGGAACTGCTGCACCGGCCGAATGCCCAGCGGATGCAACCACTTCTTCCACGACAGCAAGTAGTCGGTGGTCCAGTCGCCATACGCGCGGCACACCGTGGGCCGGCCGCGTTCGTTCACCAACTGCATGAGCTGCGCGGCGTGCTGGCCGCTGACGTTTTCCGCATCGATTAACACGCCCAGGCGCGGGCGGCTTTGCTGGTGCTGGAGGAGGCGGCGTTGAGACGAAAGAACGCGTGGATGTTTTTTTTGCTGCATGTGCCTTCCCTATCAGGTGGGTGATACCACCGCCGCCCTTTGTGAGGGTGGCGGTGGCCCGAACGGGTTGGCATACCGGACGTCAAATCAACACCGGCGAGCCTTGCGGCTCCCCGTCCGGGCCACCAAAAAAGCATGGGGGCACAGACGGAGATAGCCGCAACGCGCGAACGTTTCAGCCATCTCAGTGATTTGACGTTTCAGGATGCCAATCCCGGTCGTACTTTTGTTGTACGACGCGGGGAGTATAGGGGAGGGACACGGTGTCAGGACTGACTTTGACCATGAGCACTGGTGGTGATCTGATCAACGACCGAAGCATCTAACGGACGAGAAAGACTGCTTCAGACTGACTGCAGCCGGTCAGGTGTTGCAGCCAAATATCAGATTGCATGCAAGGACGTCATGACTGCCGTTTTCCGCTTTACAGCGAAGAACAATGGATTCAAGACCCGGCTAGCCAGCCAATTCTCCAAGCTGCTTCAGCACAACGGGCGACTCGCTGGGTGCCGGGGCTCACCCAGGAATGTGGGCCGCAAAGCGCAGGCGCGTTAGTGGAATGGATTTCCCTTAGGCAACATGAGCCCCTCTAGAGGTAAACTGACAAGGTGCAACGTATACGCTGATAGTTCGGCGCGATGTTTATCGGCACTATGACTAGCAGTTAATAATCTGCCCAGGGGGGGTAACTACGATGAAGCTCACAGACGGTATTAAAGCCGCAGGGGCAGCCATAAAAGACGCGGATTTAGTCCGGTCCCTACGCGTGCGGGCGCAATGGCAGTGGGTTAAAGCAAGCCTGCAAGCAAGAGATCTAAAACCCAGCACGGGTTGGCCTTCTATAGAAGCCGCCCTTGCCGAAAATCTTAACTATGGCAAGAACGTTAGGACAGTCCTGACGGACTTTTATAGCTCGATCAAGCTGGCAGGCCGAAAATATATTCAAATTTTTGACTTGACGCCAGAACTAAGTACTGAGCTTTCCTCCTCGCTCAAGAGTGCAACGGTTGCTCCGTCAAAGTTCTCATCGCACTACCCATATGTTCTTACTGAGGCTGAGCTAGCCGGAGCACCCAGTATTTTGACGCTTTGCGAAGTAATTGCCAGCGGCGATGATTTTTTGTTAGTCTTTTGCTCCCGAAAAGACTATACCGAAAAGGAAACTTTTGAGGATGCCGCCGCTGAGGCCATCGGAAAGCTAGCCCCTACGCTCAAAGGCTACAGTAAAATTGTTGGCCTTAGAACAAAGAGTTTTCAAGCCTTCGACGTAGTTGCAATCCGGCCAAAGCTTCATCGAATGGAGGTAATGGTCGATATGCCACACGGCCATGTTCAAGACTTCGACCGATTTGATCAAGCATTGAAGATGCGAACTGCGTTAAGCCTGCATTTGCCTGCGCTAGGAAATCATCTAGCGAGCAAGGTGCCAACCAACCTTTTTCCTGCAATTGATGCCATGTATCAAAGCAATGACGGCGGGCAAATCAAAGAGTTGCGCCTGCGCACATCCACGGGTTTAGTTGACAATCTAAAGACGACGGTTGACTCTGATGATTTACGTATCAATAAGTACCATACTGACGCAGCCAAAGCGGTGAACAACGAAGTGGCCCTCTTCGATCTCACTACTACACTTGCGCTTTCCTTCCCTCCAGCGCACGTTACAATTCGGCTCCGCTCCAATGTCAGGCAAATGGCCGTGGCCCCAGAGAACCGAACACTCTTCGGGGTAGAAGTGATTGATGGCATGTCACAAAGTGATATTGCACGTGGCATAAATAAACTTCAGGCATTTCTAGGCTGAAATGTCAGCACGCAACAAGCCTCAGATGATCAGCGCCATCGATAGCGCTTGGGCTGATCAGCCTGAAATCAGGTCGTATTGCTTGGCAATACTAGATCACGTAGATGGATCTACAAGTAGCTATATAACGCTGTCCATGCTCAAAAGGGCAATTGGCTTAGCTCCAAGCGAGGCACCTAGAGAATTCGCGGCAGCAGTTCAGTATCTCTTGGGTGACTCCGCACCAGCACTAGAATTGAAATTCGAAATTGTTGACCCACGCGGTACTCCAGTCCCAATCACAGGCGAAGAAGCAATGGCCGCCACTCGCGAGAAGATTAACCCTCTCACGGGGGATATTCAGGAAAACGTAGCCGATCTGATTTCCACATATCTCATTCCGTCGAAGTTTCTAAGAGGATGAGCAGTGGAAATTGTTGATTCACTTCCGTCATTTTCTGAGATTGTCGCCGCACTCCGTGCGACGCCTGGCGGCGACAGAGCGATCGAGCGCTGCCAGGCTCAAACCTATAATGATTTTGTCAATATTCTTAAGCGCGATATAGACGAAATAATTAATGATATGGAGCGAAATCGGCAACGCTTCCAGAAGAGTTCAGAAGACGAAATAACGTTCTATATTTCGTCCATGCTAAACCAACTCGGATACACAGCAACTAATGGATCACAGTTTGGTGGCAGCGTCGATTTGACTGTTCAAAAAGTGCTAAAAGGCTGGCTCTGGACCGCAGAGGCAAAGATTTTCACTGCGCTCGACAAGGTTAACGAGGGGTTCCTGCAACTTACGAGCCGCTATTCCCCTAGTAGCCTTGAGGACGCGAAAGCAGGGATGCTAATCTACGTCCTCACCAAGAATGCTGCAGATAAGATGAAGACTTGGAAGTCTCATCTGGAAAATTCAGGCGACTCCAGCCTGACAACTGAGCCATGCGCATCTCGCCCGAACTTGGCTTTCTATTCAACGCAGACTCATGACGGCTCTGGTTTGCCTCTGAGCATTAGACATATTGGGGTAGCCCTGTATTTCAAGCCTATTGATGTAAGCGGTAGAGCTGCAAAGAAATACAACTCCGCCCCCTCTTAAATGCGTGAGGTGAATGCAGAAGGCGGTATCGGCCGCGGCTAGGCGCGCTGAATTGGCTCATTAAGGCGGTGCGCCGGGTTGCAGATGATGGCCAATTTTCGTTACGTTTTACGGCTATTCATCCCTTGAGCATTTAGCACTTAGTGCGGCTGCTCAACGACCTGGGATCGTGTCTCATCGAGTGTCAGCTCCGGGTCGACTGTGTGAGTTCAGCCATTTGAGCATCTGAGATTCCACCGCGATTTAAAGGGGTACCTGCGGCCTGCCAAGCTGGGTGACTGCAGCCCCCACGATATCGGTCTTCGATGCTGCGCCGCTGCAGGGTAAGTTGATTACAGCTTTGTGCCAGGCACCGTGCACTCGGCACCCGGCCGCGACCGAAGGCAGTCGCTGCATTGAAGTCATTCAGTCAATCAAGCCAATCAGAGGTCAAGTTGCTCGCGCACCAGCCGCGCAAACGCCTCCGCCTGCTCAATCGGCGGAAAGTGCCCGCCATCCATCACCACCAGCCGCGAGTGCGGCAATGCGTCAACAAGCGCCTGCTGCTTGGCTGGCGGGCAAAGCGGATCCTGCTCACCCGCAATGACCAGCGTGGGCGCCTGCACCTGGGCGAGGCGCGGGCCCAGGTCGGCATCCCGCAGGATCGACACCGCGTTGGCATAGCTTGTGGGGCTCATGTTTTCGAACACGGTCTTCATCGTGCCAATGATCGGATGAGCCGTTTGCCGGAATGCTTCGCTGAACATGCGCTGCACCATGGGTTCGGCCAGCGGTGCCATGCCGTCCTTCAGTGCCGCCTCGCGGCGGCCGTTCCAGCCGTTGGGCGGTGGCGCCACGCTGGCGGCGCTTGAACTCACCACCACGCGGTTGACGCGGTGCGGGCTCCGGGCGGCCACCGCCAGCGCGACCATGCCGCCGAGCGACACACCACACACATCAAACCGTTCGAAGCCCTCTGCATCGGCCAACGCCAGCAGGTCGTCGGCGAAGGCGTCGATGTCTCCCTCTTCTTGCGCGGCCGGGCTCTGGCCGTGGCCGCGCAAGTCGTAGCGAAGCACCGGGCCGTACCCGGCCAGATGGGGCATCAGCGGGTCCCAGAACTGGAGCGAGGCGCCGATGGGGTGGACGAGGATGAGCGGCATGCCGCCGCTGCCTTCCTGGCGTTGGCGGTGCAGGGCGGTGGTGGCCGATGGGGATGGCGTGGCTGGGTGGGTGGTCACGTGGTTTCTTTCCTTAGCGGTTGAGTTGGGGGTATTCGAGAAGCTGGGCCGTAAAGGTGGACAGAAAGGCATTCGCTGCGTCGGTGAGTTCGGCGCCCTTGCGGGTCACGGCGTAGAAATCGAGCGGCACTTCAGGCTCCGTCATCACGCCCACGTTCACGGCGTAGCGGCTGCAGGCACCCTGCACAAAGGCGGGCATCACGGCGGCGCCGTAGCCGGTCTCTACCATGGCCACCACGCTGTGCAGGTTGTTGAAGGTGGTTCGCGCTTCATTGGCGCGGCCGATCTCCCGAAGCTGTTGGTCAATGACCTGCTGGATCGGGTTGGCCACGGGCAGGCCGATCAGCGGCACTTCGACCAGGTCGGCCCAGGCGACATGGCTGCGCTGCAGACGGCGGCGGGGGCCGGCGGGGGCCGACCACTCGCGCGGGCTCACGCACACCAGGGGCAGCGAAAGTAGGCGCTGGCGGCGGATGCCCGAGCCGGCCTTGAAGAGAATGCCCAAGGCCATGTCCACCTCGCCCGAGAGCACGAGCGCCTCGATCTGGCTGCGCTCCACATCGCGCACCACCACGGCGATGTCGGGGCGTTGCTGGCGCAGGGTCTTCAGCACCACCGGCATCACGCTGGAACACACCAGCGGCGTGGCGGCCACCGTCAGGGTGCGCGCCACGTCGACCGAGAGCTTGTCCAGCCGGGACGAGATGTCGATCCATTCGCTCAACATGCGCTCGGCCACCGGCAGCAACTGACGCCCGGCCTCGGTGAGCGACACAGATCGTGTGGTGCGGTCGAAGAGCCGGGCACCAAGCTGCGTTTCCATTTCACGCAGCAGCAGGCTCAGGCCCGCCTGCGAAAGGTGGATGTGCTCGGCCGCCCGCGTCACGCTCTGCAGGCGCGCCACGGCCAGGAAGGCCTGCAACTGGCGGGTGCTCACATTCATAAGGCGGGCAAATCAATCCATTTCATACACAAACTTCTCACGAGGCCCGTATGGTGCTGCAATCGGGTTGACGTTGCAACCACCATGAAAGATCAACCCTCCATGCACCGCAAGACGCGCATCGCCATCGCTGGCGCCGGCATTGGCGGCCTGACCGCCGCACTCGCCTTGATGCAGCGGGGCTTTCAGGTCGATGTGTACGAGCAGGCCCGGGTGTTTGGCGAGGTGGGCGCGGGCATTCAGCTCAGCGCCAATGGCACGCGCTGCCTGTTCTCGCTCGGGCTGCAGCAAGATGTGTTGCGCAGCGCCAGCCAGCCCAGCGCCAAGGAGATCCGGCACTGGAGTTCCGGCGACACCTGGCGCCTGTTCGATCTGGGGGCGGAATCGGTGGAGCGCTATGGCGCGCCCTTCCTCATGATGCACCGCGCGGATCTGCATGCCGTGCTGGTGCAGCACATCCAGGCGATCCGGCCTGAAGCGCTCCACCTGGGCGAGCGCCTCACCGGTTGGGTGCAGGAACACCAGGGCGTTGAACTCACGTTCGAAAACGGCCCTGTGCGCCAAGCCGACGTGCTCATCGGTGCCGACGGCGTGCACTCCAGGGTGCGCGAGCTGCTGCATGGCCACGACGATCCGCAGTACACCGGCTGCATGGCCTGGCGCGGCGTGATCCAGGCGCGCGACCTGCCAGAGCACCTGCGGCGGCCCGTGGGCACCAACTGGGTGGGGCCTGGAGCACACGTCATCACCTACCCCTTGCGCAACGGCGAGCTGATGAACTTCGTCGGCATCGTCGAGCGCGCGGCGTGGCAGAAGGAATCCTGGACGGAGCAGGGCACGGTGGAAGAATGCCGCGCCGATTTCGCCGGTTGGCATGCCGATGTGCTGTCGATGGTGGAGCGTCTGGACCGGCCCTTCAAATGGGCGCTGATGGGACGCACACCGCTGCCGGTGTGGGGCAAGGGCAGCGTGACGCTGCTGGGCGATGCCTGCCACCCCACGCTGCCCTTCCTGGCACAGGGCGCGATGATGGCCATTGAAGACGGCGTGGTGCTGGCGCGCTGCCTCGACAGTTGCCCGGACGATCCTGCCACGGCACTGCAGCGGTATGAGCATCTTCGCCATGAGCGCACCACGGCCATCGTCCTCAAATCCGCAGAGAACACGCGACGTTTTCACAACCCGGCGCTGGCGTCTGCCGAGGGCGCACAGAAGTACATCGAAACCGAGTGGGCGCCCGACAAGGTGCGCGCACGGTACGACTGGCTCTTCAGCTACGACGCGCTGTCGGTTGATGCGGGTGCGCAGATCGCAGCCGAGCCGGCATGACAAATAGCACCGACGCGATGCTGCGTCAAGGGAGCTTCCCATAAGTTGCAATAGCAACTCAACGCTGGCATTGTCCGGTTTGAGTTGCTATTGCAACCAAACCAGAGAAGATGCGCCGACCATCACCACCTTGAAGTGACGGCGGCCGACCGGTCTGACAACGCCGATTCATCCACCACAGGAGACAGACATGATTCAACGACGCACCCTGCTGAAGACGGGCACCGCCATCGCCCTGGGCGCCCCGGCCTTTCTTGCTCAGGCACAACAGGCGGTCACGCTGCGGTTCCACACCTTCATGGCGCCCACGTCCAACGTCTGGACGCTGATGCTCAAGCCGTGGATGGAGAAGGTGGAAAAGGACTCGGCGGGACGGATCAAGTTCGAGGCGTTTCCGGCCATGCAGCTCGGCGGCACGCCACCGCAGTTGTACGACCAGGCGCGCGATGGCGTGGCCGACATCATCTGGACGCTGCCGGGCTACTCCGCTGGCCGCTTTCCGCGAGGCGAGGTGTTCGAGATGCCGTTCATGATGACGGAGGCGAAGGCCACGTCGCGCGCGTACTGGGAGTACATCCAGACGCAGGCCCCGGACGAGTTCAAGGAAACCAAGGTGCTGGCGCTTCACGTGCACGGGCGCGGGGTGTTCCACAGCGCGGACAAGCAGATCAAGTCGCCCGCCGACTTGAAGGGCTTGAAGGTGCGCGCCCCCACCCGCCCGTTGACCAGCATGCTGGCCTCAATGGGTGCAACACCGGTGCCACTGCCCTTGCCAGCCACACCCGACGCGCTGTCGAAGGGCGTGATCAGCGCGCTCGCCATGCCCTGGGATGTGGTGCCTTCGGTCAAGGTTCACGAGCTGACGAAATTCCACAGCGAGTTTCCTGCCAACTCCCCGGCGCTGTATACCGGCACCTTCGTGATGGCGATGAACCGCGCGAAGTACGACAGCCTTCCACCCGAACTCAAGCAGGTGATCGACGCCAACTCCGGCATCGAGACCTCTGCGCTCTTCGGCAAGATCACGCAAGACAGCGATGCCATCGGCCTGAAAGCGGCCAAGGACCGTGGCAACACCATCATCACGATCGGCGCTGCAGAAACGCAGGAGTTCGTGAAGCTTTCTTCCCACGTGGAAGAAGCCTGGGTGGCCGACATGACCAAGCGCGGCTACGACGGTCCCAAGCTGCTCGCCTCGGCGAAGTCGCTGATTGCCAAGCATTCCAAGGCCGGCATCTGACGTCGCCGGATTTCCACGAACCACAGGAGAAAGCCATGTTCGTCCTCAATACCTGGTACATCGCCGCCTGGACGGAGGATGTGACCGACAAGCCGTTCCCTCGCCGCATCTGCAACGAGGCCATCGTCTTCTTCCGTGATCAGCAGAGCGGCAAGATCGCGGCCCTGGCCGACATGTGCTGTCACCGGGGTGCTCCGCTCTCGCTGGGCACGGTGGTGGAGGAAGGGCTGGAGTGCGGCTACCACGGCGTGGTGCATGACTGCTCCGGCAAATGCGTGCACATCCCGGGGCAGGACCGCATTCCCGAGAAGGCGCGGGTGCGTGCCTATCCCGTGGTCGAGAAGAACGAGTTCATCTGGATCTGGATGGGCGACCCGGCGCTGGCCGATGAGAGCCTGATCGTCGACTACCCGTACAACGACGACCACGCCAACTGGCCGCACAAGCACGGCTTCTATCACATCAAGGCCGGCTACATGCTGATGGTGGACAACCTGATGGACCTGACCCATCTGGGCTATGTGCACAAGAGCACCATCGGCGGCAACCCGATGACGCACGTGAAGGCCGAGATGGACGTGACGCGCGACGAGAAGAGCCTGAAGTACGTGCGCTGGATGATCAATTCGGTGCCGCCGCCCACCTACACGAAGGCGGTGGATTTCGAAGGCAGCAACGTGGACCGCTGGCAGGAGTTCGCCTTCTCGGCGCCCAGCAACATCCTGCAGTGGAGCGGCGCGGTGAAGACCGGCACCGGCGCGCGCGAGCACAACCGCCGCGAGGGCGGGTTCTCGCTGCGCATCTTCCACGGTCTCACGCCCGAAACAGAGAACACCTGCTTCTACTTCTTCACACCTGCAAACGGCTACAAGCAGGACGATCCGAAGGCCACCGAGGTGCTGTTCGACCAGATCGCCGAAGCGTTCATGGAAGACAAGATCTTCTGTGAAGGGCAACAGGCGCGCATCGACGAACGTGGCGAAGCGCATCTGGTGGACATCGTCTCCGACGCCACGCGTGTCCAGTTGCGGCGCATCATCAAGAAGATGTTCGACGAGGAGCAGAAGTCGCCGATCCCGGTCAGCGCACCTGCGGCCCGCATCGAGATTCCGATCACCGCGGCCAAATGACCCACCGGGCCTGCGGGCCCGCGCCTTTCTCCATGACCCTTCTCGACCTCCAGATCACGCGCCGACGCGTGGTGGCCCAGGGCATCGTCTCCCTGGAGCTGCGCGATCCGCAGCAAAGGCCCTTGCCCGCCTTCACCGCCGGCGCCCACATCGACGTGCACATCGGCCCCCAGCTGACGCGCCAGTATTCGCTGTGCAACGCGCCCGATGAGACCGACCGCTATGTGCTCGGCGTGCTGCTGGAGCCCAACTCGCGCGGCGGTTCGGCCGCCATGCACCAACGTTTTGCGGAGGGCGACACCATCACCGTGGGCGCACCCCGCAACAATTTCCCGCTGGCGCCCGCGCGGCGCACGCTGCTGTTTGGTGGTGGCATCGGCATCACGCCGTTGCTCAGCATGGCCGAGGCGCTCTGGCGCGCAGGCGATGATTTCGAGTTCTTCTACTGCGCCCGCTCGGCGTCGCACGCGGCGTTCCTGGACCGTCTGGCCGCTGCGCCCTACGCCGCCCACACCCGCATGCACCTGGACGACGGGCCCGCAGATCAGCGCCTGCAGTTGGCACGCCTGGCGCAGGAAGACCCGGCCGTGACGCATGTGTACGTGTGCGGCCCCGCGGGCTTCATCGACCACGTCTGCCGGGCCGCGCGCGAACACGGCTGGCCCGAGGCACACATCCACGTGGAGCATTTCTCGCTGGCTCAGCCGGTGGCCGGCGAGGCGCTGACGGTGCAGATCGCTTCCATCGGCCAGTGCATTGCCATCCCCCCGGACGAATCCATCACGAGCGCACTGGAGCGGCATGGCGTGAGCATTCCGGTGTCGTGCGAGCAGGGGATCTGCGGCACCTGCCTCACGCGCGTGTTGTCCGGCGACATCGAACACCGCGATGGTTTCCTCACCGATGCCGAACGCGCCCAGGGTGACCAGATGACGCCGTGCTGCTCGCGCGGTCGCGGCACGCTGGTGCTGGACCTGTAGGGCGTTGCGATGAGGGAGAACTGGATCGACGTGGCCACGCCGGACGGCGTCATGAACACGTTCACGGCGTGCCCCGACGAAGGCGGACCCTTTCCCACCGTGCTGTTCCTTATGGACGCTTTCGGTCTGCGCGAGGAGATCTTCGACATGGTGCGGCGCCTGGCTTCTGCCGGCCACTTCGTGGTGGCGCCCAACCTGTATTACCGCCGAGCCAGGTCCTTCTCGACCGACCAGACAACCGAGGGCACGGTGCGCATGTTCGAGATGATGAGCCACCTGACCAATGTGGGGGCCACGTCCGACGCGGGCGCTCTGCTGACCTGGCTCACGTCGCAGCCCGACGCGGTTTCCGACCGCGTGGGCGCGGTGGGGTACTGCATGAGCGGCCCATTCGTGATGGCCGCCGCTGCGGCCTTTCCCGATCGGCTGGCGTGCGTTGCCGCGATCCATGGCGCGCGCCTGGTGACGGATCAGCCGGATTCACCGCACCTGCTGGCGCGCTCGCTGCAGTGCGAGGTGTATCTGGGCTGCGCCACCAACGACAAATGGGCCGAGCCGGGCGTCATTGCCCAGCTTGAGGCTGCGCTGAAGCACAGCGGCACGCGCTACCGGGTGGAGTGGTACGAGGGAGCACAGCATGGCTTCGTGTTCCCGCAGCGGGGTTCGGTCTACGACCGGTCAGCCGCTGAACGGCACTGGAGTCGCCTGCATGCACTCTTTTCGCGGAACCTCACTGCAGCGTAGGCCTGCAGGCAGCCCGGTATCAGGCCTTCTTGCGGCGGGCGGGCGCCGCGCTGCTTTCCGTCGGCGGGTCGTATTCGTTCACGAAGGGAATGTTGGCCGTGGTGCGCACGAGCAGGTTCAACAAGGTGTCCACCTCTTCCGTGGACAGGCCCCTGAGCAGGCGCCGCTCCCGCTCCAGCGCGGTGCGGATGATCTCGTCGTGGATCTGGTAGCCCAGCGGCGTGAGTTCCAGCGTGCGCCGGCGCGTGCTCTCGGGGTCTTCTTCCACCGTGAGATAGCCCTTGGCTTCGAGCTTGCGCATCTCGCGACTCACCGCCCCTTTGTCCAGGCCGATGATCTGGCAGATGCGCGCCGGCGAGATGCGGGGCTCCACGGCGAGCATGGCCATCACGCGCCATTCAATGATGCCGATGTCGTAGCGCTTGAGGTACAGGCGCGAGGCACCACTGGACAGCTTGTTGGCGAGCACTGTGAAATAGAAGGTGACGTACCCCGAGAGGTTGAGAACCTTGCGTCCCTGCCGCACCGCCGTGTTGCCCCGCCTTGTCGCCATCGTGAATCCACTTTTCCAGAGATTGAACCTGGGGCTTACTGTAACTTCACCGGCGAGCGGGGCTGCCACGCGGATGCGTCACAGGTCTTTGGCAAAGTCCTCCAGATCGGCGCACAGCAGATCGCTGGCCTCGATGCCGGGGAAGTGCCCGCCACGGGCGTACTCGGTCCAGCGCTCGACACGGTAGATGCGCTCGACCAGCGAGCGAGGCGGAGCGGGGAACGCCGGGTCGCGCATGGCCGCGATGGCGGTGGGCACGTTCACCCGGCCACCGGCCGGAAACCCGGGCGCACCTTCCATGGCCAGACCCCGGTAGATCAGCGTGGCCGACGCGGCGGTGCCGCCCACCAGTTGAAGCAGCGTGTTGAGCACCAGGCGGTCCTTCCATTCGGGAGAGGCCATCTTTTCGCTCGGCGTGCCCATGCCGGGGTCCGACCAGGCCATGAACTTCTCGGCCTGCCAGGAGAGCAGGCCCACCGGACTGTCGCCGAGCAGAAAGGCCAGCGTGTGCGGCCGGGAAGTCTGCTGGCGGAAGTAGGCCCCGTCGTCCTCGAAGCGCTCGCGAAACCCCGCCAGCCATTGTTGTTCTTCAGGCCCCTGGACCGCAGCGGCCACGAAACGCGGGCTGATCATGCTCATGTGGATGCCTGCCACCTGCGGGGGAAAGTCGTTGCCCAGCCAGCTCGCCAGGATCGAGCCCCAGTCGGAACCGTGTGCGATGTATCGCGGGTAGCCCAGCACTTCGGTCATGAGCGCGTGCACCGCATGCGCCATCGCACGTGGCCCCATCAGCGTGGGCGACTTGTCGGAAAAGCCGGTGTTGGGCAGCGATACGACCACCACATCGCGCCCGCGAGCCAGGGTCTCGGCCACCTCGAGGTACTCCAGGTAGCTGCCTGGCCAGCCGTGCAGCAGCACCACGGGAAGACCCTTGCCGTCTGCGCTGCGCCGGTGGACGAAATGCAACCCCAGACCATTGACCTCTGCACGCCACTGCGGCTGCTCGTTAAGTCGCCGCAATTGGGCTTGCATGTCGAATCGATGGAGCCAGTGGTCGACCAAGCCGCGCAGGCTGGCTTCGTCCGTGCCCATCTTCCAGGGTTCGCTCCGGGGCAGTTCTGGCCATTCGTAGTCCTTCAGGCGCTGGGTGATTCGATCGAGTCTTGCCTGCGGCACCTCGATCCGGAATTCCTTTGGCTGGCTCATCAGGTCACCTCTCTGGGTTGCTTGAAAAGCCGCATTGTTGACATGACAACCATCGATGGCAAGTAGTCAAAACACTGTTGACATGGCAACTCATCATCGTTAGGCTTTGAGTTGCTGTTGCAACTCAAATGCAGCCCTCTTTTTTTCAGGAGACGACATGACCCCCACTTCTGCCATTCCCCACCGCGTGATGCACACCATGGTCCGCGTGCGCGACCTCGACAAGTCGCTGGACTTCTACACGCGCCTGCTCGGCATGAACCTGCTGCGGCGCAAGGACTATCCCGAGGGCCGCTTCTCGCTGGCCTTCGTGGGCTACGGTCCCGAGATCAACCACGCCGTGATCGAGCTCACGCACAACTGGGATCAACCCACCGACTACGACATCGGCAACGGCTACGGACACATCGCCATCGCGGTCGAGAACATCTACGCCGTCTGCGAGGAGCTCAAGGCCAAGGGCGCCAAGGTGATCCGCGAAGCCGGGCCGATGAAGAACGACACGTTGCACCTGGCTTTCCTTCAGGACCCGGACGGGTACAAGATCGAACTGATCGACGCCAAGACGGTCGCCGCCTGAGCAGCTCCATGATCGACTTCTACACCTACCCGGGCCCGAACAGCCGCAAGGCGCAGATCATGCTGGAGGAGGCCGGCGCCCCCTACACGGTGCGCACGGTCGACATCACCAAGGGCGAGCAGTTTGCGCCGGACTTCCTGCGCATCTCGCCCAACAACAAGATCCCGGCCATCGTGGACCACACCGCCGCCGGGCCGGTGGCCGTGTTCGAAACGGCCGCCATCCTGATCTACCTCGCTGAGTCGTCCGGGCGTCTGCTGCCCGTTGACCCTGCGGCCCGCGCCAGCACCCTGGCCTGGCTGATCTGGGGCACCAGCAGTCTCGGTGGAGCGTTGCCTCAACTGCACCACTTCGTGGATTCCACGGACAAGGTGCCTTCGGCCATCGAGCGCTTCGCGAACGATTGCGTGCGCATGTTGAAGGTCCAGGAGCGACGGCTTTCTGAAGTCGAGTTCCTGGCGGGCGAGTACTCCGTGGCGGACATTCCCTCGTTCTGCTCCACCGCGGGCTGGTTGTCGCGCGTCAAGGCGTTGTCCAACGGCGCCCTGGGCGATACGCCCGCCACACACCGATGGCTGAAGGCGGTGGCCGAACGGCCGGCGGTTCGCAAGGTGATGGCCGGCGGCTGACCACCGGGCGGGGGTTCAGTCTTCGGTGGGCGATGCGTACGCCGGCAGCAGCGCCGCCAGCGCCGAGAAATCCGAGATCACCCGGTTGGGCCGGCTGTCTTCAATGGGCTGGCCCATGTTGTAGCCGTAGGTCAGTGCCCACACGGCAATGCCGGCGTTGCGTGCCGTGGCCACGTCGATGCTGGAGTCGCCCACAAACAGCGCGCGTTCGCGGGCGATGCCAAAGCGCATGAGGCAATCGTCCACCGCCGCCGGGTGCGGTTTCTTCACGGCCAGGGTGTCGCCACTGATCACGCGGTGGAACAGCGGCGTGAGATGGTGCGCATCCAGCACTACCTGGGTGTAGCGGTCTTCCTTGTTGGTGACCACGGCCAGCTTCACGCCGGCGGCCTTGAGCGCCTGGAGCATCAGCACCACGCCCGGGTAGGGTCGACTGCGCGTGCCGCAGCGTTGTTCGTAGTGCAGGCCGAACACGGCTTCGATGGACGGGAACGTGGGGCTTTCGCGCACGGCCCTGGCGTCGATGCCGTCCACGAACGCCAGTGCCTGCACCAGCAGTTCGCGTGTGCCGTGGCCGATCCAGTCGTTCACCTGCTGCTGCGTCACGGCGGCGCGGTCGAAGGCGACGAGCGTGTCGTTGACGGCGTCGGCGATTTCCGGCGCGGTCTCGATCAGCGTGCCGTCCAGGTCGAACAGGATGAGGTCGTAGGGATAGCCTTTCATGTCAGGCCACCCAGCGTTTCTGGCGTTCCATCATCCGCCACACAAAGGGCGTGAAGATGAGCTGCATCGCCAGTTCCATCTTGCCGCCCGGCACCACGATGGTGTTGGCGCGCGACATGAAGGAGTCGTGCACCATGTTCAGCAGGTACTGGAAGTCGATGCCCTTGGGCTTGGCGAAGCGGATCACCACGAAGCTCTCGTCGGGTGCGGGTATCTCTCGCGCAATGAACGGGTTGGAGGTGTCCACGCAGGGCACGCGCTGGAAGTTCACGTGCGTGTGTGCGAACTGCGGACAGATGTAGTTCACGTAGTCGGGCATGCGGCGCAGGATGGTGTCGGTCACGGCTTCGGTGCTGTAGCCGCGTTTGGACTTGTCGCGCCAGAGCTTCTGGATCCATTCGAGGTTGATGACCGGCACCACGCCGATGAGCAGGTCGGGGTGCTGGGCGATGTTGACCTCGGGCGTGATCACCGCGCCGTGCAGGCCTTCGTAGAACAGCAGGTCGGTGCGCGCGGGAATGTCTTCCCAGGGCGTGAAGGTGCCCGGTTCCTGCTGGTAGGGGGCGGCCTCCTCGGCGTCGTGCAGGTACTTGCGCGACTGGCCCGTGCCGTTGCGCCCGTAGTTGGCGAACAGCGCTTCGAGTTCGGCGAACAGGTTGTTCTCGGGGCCGAAGTGGCTGAAGTTGCGGTTGCCGGCGCGCTCGGCCTCGGCCTGGCGCAGCTTCATCTGCTGGCGGTCGTGGCGGTGGAAACTGTCGCCTTCGATGATGGCGGCGGTGATGCTTTCGCGACGAAAGATGTTCTCGAACGTGCGGGTGACCGATGTGGTCCCCGCACCGGACGAGCCGGTGATGGCGATGATGGGGTGGCGCTCAGACATGGGAATGCCCTGTGAAGTTGGAATGCGGTGCGCTCAGCCATGTCAGACGCGGAACAGGCTGCGCTCATGGAACAGGGGGTTGTCGGAGTCCTTGCGGATGGGGTCGGCGTGGTAGCGCTCGATGCGCTCCACCTCGTTCCTGGAGCCGAACACCAGGCCGATGCGCTGGTGCAGCGACTCGGGCTTCACTTCCAGCATGGGCACGCGGCCGGTGCTCGCCCTGCCCCCGGCCTGTTCCATGATGAAACCGATGGGGTTGGCCTCGTACAGCAGACGCAGGCGGCCGGGTTTGCTGGCGTCCTTGGTGTCTCGCGGGTAGAGGAACACGCCGCCGCGCATCAGGATGCGGTGCGCCTCGGCGACCATGCTGGCGATCCAGCGCATGTTGAAGTCCTTGGCGCGCGGCCCGGTCTTTCCTGCGAGGCATTCGTCCACGTAGCGTTTCACAGGCGCTTCCCAGAAGCGGCTGTTGGACGCGTTGATGGCGAACTCCTGGGTGTCCGCAGGCACCGTGAGATCTGGGTGCGTGAGCATGAATTCGCCCAGGTTCGGGTCCAGCGTGAAACCGGCCACGCCGTTGCCCACGGTGAGCACCAGCATGGTGGTGGGGCCGTACAGCGCGTAGCCGGCCGCCACCTGCTGCGTGCCGGGTTGCAGGAAGTCGGCCTCGGTCACGTCGCGACCGTCGGTGGCGGGTGCTCGCAACACCGAGAAGATGCTGCCCACCGACACGTTGACGTCGATGTTGCTCGAGCCATCGAGCGGATCGAACACCAGCAGGTACTTGCCGCGCGGGTACTTCGCCGGGATCTGGTAGGGCAGGTCCATCTCTTCGGAAGCCATGCCACCCAGGTGCCCACCCCACTCGGTGATGCGCACGAAGTACTCGTTGCTCAGCACGTCCAGCTTCTTCTGTGTCTCGCCCTGCACGTTGACCGAACCGCCGGCTTCGGCAGCGTGGTTGCCGAGCAGGTCGCCGAGCGCGCCAAAGGCCACGGCGCGCGCGATGGCCTTGCAGGCCATGGCCACGTCGAGGATGAGCGCGTTGAAGTCGCCACTGGCCTCGGGGAACCGGCGGCGCTGCTCGATCAGGTACTGCGTGAGGGTTCGGCGGCCGGTGAGTGGCATGAGGTGCTCCGCGTAGGGTGTGTGGATGGAGGGCTCAGGCCGATTCGAACAAGGTGCCCGCGTGCCAGCGGCGCAGGGCCGCGAGCGTGACCCAGGGCTCGTCCATGCCGGCCACGCCCAGTGGCAGGCGCAACGTGGGTTCACCCAGGTGCGGCAGCACGAGCATGGCGCTGTCGAAACGCTGGCCGACGGTGAACACGGTGGGCGTCACCAGCGTCTGCAGGCCCGCGGCAGTGGCCGCCTGCAGGCCGTTCTCGGAATCTTCAAAGGCCAGGCAGGCCTGCGCGGGCAGGCACAGCTCGGCCAGCACCTGCTGGTACACCAGCGGGTCGGGCTTCTTGCGCGACGCCGTGGACGCATCGCCCATGGCGGAGAAGTGGCGTCGCCACTCGGCGCCCAGCGGGGTGCGCAGCAGGGCGTCCACGTTGATCGGCGTGGTGGTGGTGGCAATGGCCAGCCGCAGGCCGGCGGCCAGCGCCTCCAGCATCACGCGCATCACGCCGGGGCGCAGCGGCAGCTGACCACCGCTCACGCGGCTTTCGTAGATGCGGGTCTTGATGGCGTGGATGCGGTCGACGCGCTCGCGCAGTCTGGCGCCGCGCGGTGCCGAGGGATCGACCTGGCGCCAGTGGTGGGCAATGCGTTCCTTGCCGCCCGACACCTTGAGCAGGCGGGTGTAGGTGTCGTCGTCCCAGTGCCAGTCCAGCCGTTCTTCGGCAAAGGCTTCGTTGAAGGCGGCCTGGTGCGCGGCCTCGGTGTCGGCCAGCGTGCCGTCGACGTCGAAGATGAGGGCTTCAAGCATGGGGCACTCCTTCGCCCTGAAACAGGCGGCTGCCCAGGATGTCGGCGGCTTCCAGTGTGGTGAGCTCTTCGGCCGTCCACTCGCGCTCGGGCTGCGAGAACAACCGGCTGGCCTGACGCAGCCGCGCGCGGTCCAGCGCGTTGCGCACGCTGCGCGCGTTGGCGAAATGGGGTTGCGCCAGGCGCAGGCCCAGGTAACGCTCGAACGCCTCGGCGGCTTCGTCGCTGAAGCGCTGGTCCTGCCCGGCCAGCATCTGGTGCGAGATCTGCATCAACTCGTCGGCGGCGTAGTCGGGAAACTCCAGGTGGTGCGCGATGCGCGAACGCATGCCGGGGTTGGACTGAAAGAACGTGTCCATGCGGTCGGCGTAACCGGCCAGGATCACCACCAGGTCGTCGCGGTGGTTCTCCATCATCTGCAGCAGGATCTCGATCGCTTCCTGGCCGTAGTCGCGCTCGTTCTCGGGGCGGTAGAGGTAGTACGCCTCGTCGATGAACAGCACGCCGCCCATGGCTTTCTTCAACACCTCGCGGGTCTTGGGCGCCGTGTGGCCGATGTACTGGCCCACCAGGTCGTCGCGCGTCACGGCCACCAGATGACCTTTGCGCACATAACCCAGTCGGTGCAGGATCTGCGCCATGCGCAGCGCCACCGTGGTCTTGCCGGTGCCCGGATTGCCAGAGAAGCACATGTGCAGGCTGGGCGCCTGCGACGCCAGACCCAGGCCGGTGCGCAGCTTGTCGATGACCAGCAGCGCCGCGATGTCTCGCACGCGGGCTTTCACCGGCGCCAGGCCCACCAATTGATCGTCGAGTTCCTGCAGCACCGCCTGCACCTGCGTCTGCGCCAGCACCGCGCCCACCGAGCGCGGGGCATCTGCCGCCGGCGAAGGCGCAGGCGCAGAGGCCTCCGGTGCTTCGACCGGTGGCGTGCTGCCGGGGATGACGTAGGACATGGCGGATGGCTCGCTCAGGCCGCGTCGCGGTACCGTTCACCCTCGGGACGGTCGGTGCCGTAGCCGCGGGTCGTGTAGCGCAGGCTGCGGCCATTCACTTCCTGGCGCTCCAGCATGAAACCAGGCTCGCTGGCGGGTCGGTTGACGATGAAGCTCATCACGATGGTCTCGACGTTGCGCGTCGAGTCGAACGCCATCATGCGGATGTAGTGGCGCGGGAACGCCTTTCGGCAGGCGTTCAGCTCCTGCATCACGCCGGCGGCGTCGTGCAGGTCGAACATGGGGTTGCCGTACATGCTCCAGTAGGTGTTGCGCGGGTGCGGGTCGTCGGTGTATTCCACGCTCCACGCATAGCCGCGCTTCAGGCCGTATTCGATCTGCGCGGTGATCTCGGCATCGGTGAGGTCGGGCAGGAAGCTGAACTGGCCCTGGGTCACGCGGCCGGTGGGGTTGGTCATCATGGTGTGGGGTCCTTCGTGGTTCAGGCCAGCGCGGGGGTGTTGACGTAATCGCTGCTGTCGGTGCTCTGGTAGTTGAAGCTGATCTCGCCCCAGGTATCGAGGGCGGCCTTGAGCGGGCTGCAGTGCTGCGCGGCGCGCTTGAGGATCTCCGGGCCTTCCTGCAGGATGTCCCTGCCTTCGTTGCGCGCCTTCACCATCGATTCAAGGGCGACACGGTTGGCCACGGCGCCGGCCTGGATGCCCATGGGGTGGCCGATGGTGCCGCCGCCGAACTGCAGCACCACGTCGTCGCCGAAGAGGTCGATGAGCTGGTGCATCTGCCCGGCGTGGATGCCGCCCGAGGCCACCGGCATCACCTTCTTGATGTCGGCCCAGTCCTGCTCGAAGTGGTTGCCGCGCGGCAGGTCGACCTTGGTCACGCTGTTGCGGCACACGTCGTAGTAGCCCTGCACGGTGAGCGGATCGCCTTCGAGCTTGCCCACCGCCGTGCCGGCGTGGATGTGGTCGACGCCGGCCAGTCGCATCCACTTGGCGATCACGCGAAAGCTCACGCCGTGGTTCTTCTGGCGCGTGTAGGTGCCATGTCCCGCGCGGTGCAGGTGCAGGATCATGTCGTTCTTGCGCGCCCAGTTGCTCATGCTCTGGATGGCCGTGTAGCCGATCACCAGATCGATCATCACGATCACGCTGCCCAGGTCCTTGGCGAATTCGGCGCGCTCGTACATGTCTTCCATGGTGGCGCCGGTCACGTTGAGGTAGCTCCCTTTCACCTCGCCGGTATCGGCGCTGGCCTTGTTGACGGCGTCCATCACGAACAGGAAGCGGTCGCGCCAGTGCATGAAGGGCTGGCTGTTGATGTTCTCGTCGTCCTTCATGAAGTCCAGGCCGCCCTTGAGCCCTTCGTACACCACGCGACCGTAGTTGCGGCCCGAGAGACCCAGCTTGGGTTTGGTGGTGGCGCCCAGCAGCGGGCGACCGAACTTGTCGAGCCGCTCGCGTTCCACCACCAGGCCCGTGGGCGGGCCCTTGAAGGTCTTCACGTAGGCCACGGGGATGCGGATGTCCTCCAGCCGCGCGGCCTTCAGCGGCTTGAAGCTGAACACGTTGCCGATCAGGCTGGCCGTCATGTTGGCGATGGACCCCTCTTCGAACAGGATCAGGTCGTAGGCCACCCAGGCGAAGTACTCGCCCGCGCGGCCGGGCACCGGCTGGACCTTGTAGGCCTTGGCGCGGTAGCTGTCGCAGGCCGTGAGGCGGTCGGTCCATACCACGGTCCAGGTGGCGGTGCTCGATTCGCCGGCCACGGCGGCGGCGGCTTCCTCGGGGTCCACGCCGTCCTGCGGCGTGATGCGGAAGAGGCACAGGGTGTCCGTGTCCTTGGGCACGTAGTCGGGCATCCAGTAACCCATCTGCTTGTACTTGAGCACCCCGGCGCTGTAGCGCTTTCTGGCATCGGTGATCTCGGTGGAGGCAGAGGGGGTGTCGCTCATGAAGGGCTCCGGAAATGGGGTAGGTCGGGGGTGAAATGCACTTTAGGTTTCACCCAAAACAAAGTAAATTCACGTTTCCTTGAACTTCAGTTAAGTGATTTCTGAATGAAGAACGCCACCTTTCGCCAATTGCGGGTGTTCAGCGAGGTGGCTCGCCACCTCAGCTTTGCGCGCGCGGCGCAGGTGCTGCACCTCACGCCGCCGGCCGTGACCATGCAGGTGAAGGAGCTGGAAGGCCATGTGGGCATGCCGCTGTTCGAGCGCACCGGCCGCAAGGTGGCGCTCACCACGGTGGGCGAGTACATGCTGGTCTATGCGCGAAAGATGCTGGCCACGCTCAAGGACGCGGAAGACGCGGCAGCGCGCCTGCAGAAGCTGGAGAGCGGGACGCTGGTGATCGGCATGGTCAGCACGGCCAAGTACTTCCTGCCGCAGTTGCTGGCCGAATTCCGGCGCGAGCACGGAAGCATCGACATCCGCCTGGCGGTGAGCAACCGCGAGCAACTGGTGAAGATGCTGCACGCCAACGAGGTGGACATCGCCATCATGGGCCGCCCACCCAAGGAGCTCGCCACGCGCGCCGAGCCGTTTGCGGCCCATCCGCATGTGTTCGTGGCGCCGGTGAACCACCCGCTGGCGCGCGCCGGCCATGTGCCGTCGGCGGTGCTGCGCGAATACGACTTCATCGTGCGCGAACCGGGCTCGGGCACGCGTGCCGCCATGGAGAAATTTCTCACCAGCCAGCAGGTGGAGCTGCGCGTGATCATGGAGATGGCCAGCAACGAAACCATCAAGCAGGCGGTGATGGCGGACATGGGACTGAGCTTCCTGTCGCTGCACACCATCGGCCTGGAACTGAGCAACCGGCTGATTGCCGTGCTCGACGTGGAGGGCGCACCGGTGGTGCGCGGCTGGAACGTGGTGCACACGCTCTCCAAGCTGCTCTCGCCAGCGGCGGAGGCGTTCCGCTACTTCGTGCTGGAGCGCGGGGAGGCGTTTCTCGCAGAAAACTTTCCCGCCGGATTCGTCGGCGCGCCGACCCGTCCGGGGGGCTGAAACCGGTGGGTCCGGCAAGGGCCGGGCACGCCGTTTGCCGACTCACGGGGTCCGTCGTGAGAATTGGCACGCGTCCTACAAAGCACCCGCACGGACGGTCATATTCTTGCCTCGCAACGGTGGCAGCATGTGATCGCAAGTCCTGAATCGCGTGCCGTCGGCCCCCTTTTCATCGACGAGTTTTCCAGGAGCGCAAATCGTGTTGGCCTACAAGATCTATGGTTTGGAACCGGGCTTTGCTGAAGGACTGGTGTTCTACAGCTGCGTGCAGGACCTGCAGAATCACCCGGACCTGTGGCTCGACGAGTGTCCCTACATCCAGCCGCAGTTGTGCGCGCGGTTGCCGCAAGGTTTGCGCGTCGAACTGGCTTGCGAAGACGACAAGGCTTCCCGTTCGCTGATGGTGCGGCCGCAGCTCACCGCACACGCGGCGGCGCAAGCCGCCTGACGCGCTCCTGCGGCTCTCAAACGCACCGCCAGCGGCAGGCGGTGCACGCAGCGAGAGCTGCGGCGACGAGCGGGTGTCGGTATCCTCGTTCCTGGTGCGTCCTTGGAACACGGCACCACTTCCGGGCCACCTCTCCTCGCCATGACCGACTCCGCCGGGATCCACCACAGTCTGAACAGTGCGCGGCCCACCGCCCTGGCCTCGCTGCTGCGTTTCTTTCGCGACCTCGACCTGGCCGAAGAATCCCTGCAGGAGGCCTGCGTGCGGGCGATGCGGGCCTGGCCACAGGCAGGCCTGCCGCGGGATCCGGTGGCGTGGCTCGTGCTGGTGGGACGCAACGCAGGCATCGACGAGTGGCGAAGGCGCGCGCACCACGTCGAATTGCCGGATGAGGAGTTGCTCTCGGAGCTGGACGACGCCGACCCTCGATGGATCGAGCGGCTGGAGCGGTCCCGGTACCGCGACGACGTGCTGCGCCTCCTGTTCGTCTGCTGCCATCCGGCCCTGCCGGTGGCCCAACAGATGGCGCTGGCGCTGCGTGTGGTGTCTGGCCTGTCGGTCGCTGAAATGGCACACGCTTTCCTGGTGAGCGAAGACGCGATGGAGCAACGCATCACGCGCGCCAAACGACGCGTTGGCGAGCTGCGCGTGCCTTTCGAGGCACCCGGCCGCGTGGAGACCGCGCGCCGGCTCTCGACCGTACTCGCCACCCTGTACCTGGTGTTCAACGAAGGCTATGCTGCCAGCGGCGGTGAAGACCCTCTGCGCCCGGCGCTGTGTGAAGAGGCCATCCGGCTGACGCGTCTGCTGCACCAGCTGTTCGGCGAGGAGCCGGAGGTCGCGGGGCTGGTGGCGCTGATGTTGCTGCAACACGCCCGCGCACCTGCGCGGCTCGATGCGCATGGCGACTTCGTGCTGCTGGAATGGCAGGACCGAGCGCAGTGGGACCGCGACCTGATCGAACAAGGACTGGCCTACCTGCACGACGCGCTGGCGCGCCAGGCGCCCGGCCCCTACCAGCTGCAGGCGGCCATTGCCGCGACGCATGCGCAGGCGCGCAGCGCCGAGTGCACCGACTGGGCCGAGATCGACCGGCTCTACGCGGCGCTGGAGGTGTTGCAGCCTTCCCCCGTGGTCACGCTGAACCGCGCGGTGGCGGTGTCGAAGGTGCGGGGCGCGGGCGCCGCGCTGCGCCTGGTGGACCCGCTGACCACGAGCCTGGCGGGCTACTTTCACTTTCACGGTTTGCGCGGCGCCCTGCTGCACGAACTGCACCGCGACGACGAGGCACGCGCCGCGCTGGAATGCGCGCTGAGTCTGGCGCGCACACCCGCAGAACAACGGCACATCCACGCCCGCCTGTCTGCCCTGCCACCACCGGGCGCAGCCCGAGCCTGAGAGAGGAACCCAGATGCTGTATTCGATCCTGATCTACGGCTCTGAAGCCGCGGTGGCCGCCTGGACCGAGCAGGAGGAAGCCGAGGTGATGGGTCGGCACGCCGAGCTGCGCAAAGAGCTGCTGGCACGCCAACGGCTGGGTCCGGTGATGCGGCTGGCGCCCCCGGCCAGTCGGGCGACAGAGACGGCTCCCGTCACCGACGGACCGTTCGCCGAGACCAAGGAACAGCTGCTGGGGATCTACGTGATCGACTGCGATTCGCAGGCCGAGGCCCACAGCGCCGCGCGGCGCCTTGCATTCGATTCCGCGGTGTTCGTCGTGCGCCCCATCGTCGCGTTTGCGCCCGGGGTTCTGCCGGTGCAGGGCATGGAGCCGGACTGATCGCTCGCGGTCGATGTCGGAAAACATCCCGCACCGACGTCCTTGTTGAGCGAGCGGCGGCATCCCGCCAGCCGGCGCACATGACAAGGAGTTCCCCATGGTTCTGGAAGGACGCACGGCCATCGTCTACGGCGGTGGCGGCGCAGTGGGTGGCGCGGCGGCCCGCGCATTCGGGCGCGCAGGCGCTCAGGTGTTCGTGGTGGGTCGGTCCGCGCCCGGGCTTGAAACGGTGGTGCACGACATCACCGCCGCAGGCGGCAACGCGCACTGGAACACGCTGGACGCGCGGGACGCGACCGCGGTGGAACGGCATGCGGCGCAGGTGGCCGAGAGCGCCTCGGGCGTCGACGTCGCCTTCAACGCCATCGGCGTGGCGCACGTGCAGGGCGTGCCGCTGGAAGGCCTGTCGCTGGATGAATTCGCACTGCCGGTGGACACCTACATCCGCAGCAGCTTCACCATCGCCAGGGCGGTCGCACCGCACATGGTGCGCCGCCGGCGAGGCGTCGTGCTGTCGCTCACCACGCCGGCATCCCGCATGGTCGGCCCCGGCTTCCTGGGCCACAGCGTGGCCTGCGCGGGAGTTGAAGCGTTCTCTCGGCATCTGGCCGGCGAACTCGGCGCCAGCGGCGTTCGCAGCGTGTGCGTGCGCTCGCACGCGATCCCGCAGACCCTGCCACGGGGCTCGCACGCGGGGCCCGTGTTCGCGACCGAAGCCCGGCGCCTGGGCCTGACGGTCGACCAGATGCTGGAAGGCGCGGCGACCGGCACCGTGCTCAAGCGCCTGCCCACGCTGGACGACCTGTGCGCCACGCTCACCTTTCTGGCCTCCGACGGCGCCGCGGCGATCTCGGGCGTGGTGGTGAACATGAGTGGTCTGGTGCTGGACTGAGTTGCGCTGCGGTGGAAATGGCCTTGGCGCCAGAAGTGCGTTGCGCCGACCCGTTTCTGCATCTGGTACCGCAATACGCGCACTTGATGTCTTTCGTACTTCTGCGACAGCGGCTTCATTAGCCTTCCGACTAGGCCATGAAAAGCTCGAACACTTCGGTTCGAGTCCGCATGCGCCGCTGAACCTCGGAAGGACCCATCATGCTCAGCCTGCGCCACCTGTCGATCGTCACCACCTGCCTCTTGAGCGCCTACGGTGCCCAAGCCGCCACGGACACCGTCAACCTCAACGTCAAGGTCACCATCACCGCCACCTGCGACATCCACTCGGTGCCGTCGACGGACGTGGATTTCGGCAGCATCGCCTCCACCGCGACCGACACCGACGCCGCCGGTGCACTCAGCGTGAACTGCACGCCGGGCACGGACTACACCATCGGCCTGGACGCTGGCGAGAACTTCGGCGGTGGCGAGCGGCGGATGATCAAGGGCAGCGACTACGTGGCCTACGAGCTCTACCGCGACGGCGCTCGGTCCCAGGTCTGGGGCAACGACCTGGCGGGCTCCCTGTCCGGCACCGGCACCGGCTCGGACCAGAACATTCCGGTGTATGGCCGCATTGCCACGGCGAACTCGCCGGCCGGTGACTACGCGGATGTCGTGATCGCCACGGTGACCTACTGATCGCGATGTCGGGTCGTGTGACCACCCCCGCTGCGCGCGGGGGTGAGTGCAAGCGCTGGCGCGTCGCCCGGTGGTCGGGCCTGGTCTTTGGCGCCGCCCTGGCCATGGGTTCCGCTTCGGCCAGTGGCCTGCAGGCCACTCCGGTGCTGCTGGAGTTCACGCCGAACCAGCGGGCGCAGGCCGTCTGGCTGAGCAACACGTCGAAGCAGCCGCTGAAGGCCCAGGTGCGGGTGCTGGGCTGGCGGCAGGCCGACGGCGAGGAAACGCTGGAGCGCACGACCGAGCTGGTGGCAAGCCCACCGCTGGTGGAGATTCCGCCAGGGCAGACCCAGATCGTGCGGATCGTCCGCACACCCGCCAGCCGGCCACAGGCCGAGTCGGCCTACCGCCTGCTGGTCGACCAGTTGCCCGAGTCCGCTGCGCGAACCACGCCGCAGGAGGCGTCGCGCCCGGGTGGCGTGCAGTTTCTTTTTCGCTACGTGATCCCCGTGTTTGTGGCGCCCACAGGCGGGACCGACACCGCACTTGCCAGCGCACCCGGGCCCGCACCCGCCTCTCTGGTGAGCGCTCGACTCGCGCTGGCAGGCGACCAGAAGGCGCTGCTGACGATCCGCAACAACGGCCCCCGACGCGTCAAGTTCAGCGGCATGACGTATGTGGACGCGGCCAGCGGCGAGCGGCAGGTGTTCGCCGCCGGCCTGTTCGGCTACGTGCTTTCCGGCGCGGCCAGGCAATGGACCGTGCCGGTGCCGGCTTCGCTCCAGCGAATCGACGGCACCCTCCAGGCCAGGATCAACGAGGACGACCATGAGACGGTCTTGGCGCAGGACCCGGGTCAACCTTGACACCGCTGCCTTCCTGTTCGTGTCCGTGCTGCCGTGTGCGACCCTGGCCCAGGCCATGCCACCGGAAGCCGCCGCGCAGGTTCTCTACCTCGAAGCGCGTGTCAACCAGGTGCCGACCCCGGGTCTCGTTCGTCTGACGGTGTCAGGCGGGCAGGTGTGGGCAGACCGCCAGGCGATGGGCGAGCTGGGGCTGAACGCCGACGCGCTGCCGCCAGGGATCTGGCAAGGCGACCAGATCCGACTGGACCTGCTGCCCGACGTTCAGGTGGATTTCGATGCGCCCCGCCAACGGCTGAACGTGCTCGCTCCGGTGGGCCTGCTCGATCGCAGCACGACCCACACCAGCCAGGTCGCTCAGAAGCGGCTGCTGCCGCAGCAGAACTCCGCCGCCTCTGGCTGGTTGCTCAACTACGACCTGCATCTGCAACGCACGGCGCGCGGCGCAGATGCGTCCACGCATTTCAACGCCTGGACGGAGTGGCGCCACTTCCAGCCATTCGGGGTGTTCAGCCACACCCTGCTCAGCCAGTGGTCGCAGCGGACGACGACGCCGGGCGCCGGGCTGTCGCACCTGCGCCTGGACACGTCCTGGCGCAGCGACTTCACTGCGCAGGGCACGTCGCTGGTCCTGGGCGACACCGTCACCTCATCGCTCTCATGGACGCGCCCCGTGCGCATTGGCGGCTTGCGATGGGGGACGGACTTCGGGCTGCAGCCCTACCGCTCCACCACGCCGTTGACACGCTTCGAAGGCCAGGCGGTGCTGCCATCCACCGTGGACCTGTACGTCGATGGTTTGTTGAAGGAGCAACTGCAGGTGCTGCCCGGCGCTTTCACCATCGAGAGCTTCACCTCTGTCAACGGCGCGGGTCTGGCGCAACTGGTCATCACGGACACCACGGGCCAGCGCCGCACGCTGGATGTCCCCATCTACGGCACGGTGGAACTGCTTCGCCAGGGGCTCGTGGACTGGTCGCTCGAAGCCGGCGCCCTTCGCCAGGCCTACGGGCGCGAGTCCAACTCGTACGCGTCCGGGGCGGTGGCCAGTGGATCGTGGCGCTACGGGTGGAGCGATGCGCTCACGGTGGAAGGCCAGGCGCAGTGGGGACAGGGCGTGAAGTTGCTCGGCCTGGGGGGTGCCACCCGGGTGGGCGCGCAGGGCGGTGTGTTCCATGCCTCGCTGGCCGCCAGCGACGCCGCCGCGGGTTTGTCAGGCCGGCAAGCCAGCGCAGGCTACCAGTGGGATGCGCGCCCCTGGCGTTTCTCGGTGCGCAGCCAGAGAGCCTCGGCGCATTTCCGCGACCTCGCCCTGGCCGGTGGCTCGCCCGCGCCGCGCAGCAGCGACCGGGCGTTCTTCGGGTTCAGCCAGGCGGGATGGGACATCGGCACCGCAGCGGTGCGCCAGCGCGATGCCAGCGGACAGGATCTGCGCCTGGCCAGCGTGGCGCTGACGCGGCAGCTCACTGGCGGGCTGCGCTGGACCGTGGGGCTTTCAGAAACCCGGTCGACCCGCACGGACACGCGATTGAGTTTCCTGCTCAGCGTGCCGCTGGGCCAGGGCCTCACGCTGTCGACTTCGGCACAACGGCAGGACGGAGACGCCGCCTGGGGTTGGCAGGCCAGCCAATCCGCCCTGCACGACGACGACTGGTCCTGGCGCGTCGCCCAGACGGGCCCGAAAGGCGCGTCGCAGGTGAACCTCAGCCGGAACACCCCTGTAGGGCAATGGGCGGGTTCGGTTGATCGCTACAGCGGTGGTGCAAACGCGGGCTCCACGTCGTCGTTCAGCACCTCGTTCGGCGGCGCGGTCGCGCTGATGGACCGCCGCGCGTTCCTGACCCGGCGCATCGACGATGCCTTTGCCCTCGTCTCCACGCCCGGCCTCGAGGGCATTCCCGTGAGACTGGAGAACCGGCCCATCGGCCGCACGGATTCGCGCGGCCACCTGCTGGTGAACCGGTTGAACGCCAACCAGCGCAATCAGATCTCGGTGGACCTGCTGGACCTGGCCTACGACGTGTCCGCTGCGCCCACGACCCTCCACGCCGTGCCGCCGCGCTACAGCGGCGCGCGGGTGGACTTCGCCTTCCAGCGGGTGGTGTCGGCGCGCGCCGCCCTGCGCGATGCGCACGGCGGGCCCCTTCCCATGGGCCGTGCCGTGGTGGTGGAGGCGATTGGTCCCACCACGCCCGACCGTCCGGCCATGAGCGTCTTTTCGCAAGTGGGCCACGACGGCGAGATCCTCATCGAGAACCCGGTGCCGGGATCCCTGCTCAAGGTCGAATGGCCCGGCAGCAAGGCCTGCCGCATCCGGTTGCCAGATGCCCTCCCGGAATCGGCGGGCCAGATTCACCTGGGAGACATGACATGCGATTGACGTGCCGGCTTCGTACCGTGCGGTGGGTTTTCCTCGCGGGCCTGCTGGCGTCTGCCTTCAGCTCGGTGCAGGCCCAGAGCTGCTGGGTCAGCGGCGGCATTGGCTTGAACTTCGGCGCCATCAGCGCCACCAGCCCGACCGACACGCAGACCAACCTGCCTTTCACCTGCGGGAGCGGGTCCACGCCGGCCTACGTGCGCGTGTGCATGTACATCGCGGGCGGTTCCCCCGTGCCGGACGTCAATCCACGCCGCATGACGAACTACAACGGTTCCTACCTGCAGTACAACCTGTTCTCGGATGCCGCGCGCACCCAGATCATCGGTCCCTTCGGTGGCGGGTTTCCGGAGTACACCTGGACCCTGCTGATCCCGGGGTCTGGCGGTTACGGACAGGCGTCGGGTTCGCTGCCGATCCACGGCCGTGTGTTTGCAGGACAGGGCGCGCTGCCGGCGGGCAACTACCAGGCCCAGATACCCGACGGGCAGCTGCGCTATGTGTTCGGCTCGGGTGGCTATCCGGCCAACTGCTCCAGCGGCTCCAACATCAGCCTGGGGTTCTCGGGCAACCATGCCAACGTGCCCTCCGGCTGCCAGATCACCGCGGTGACCGACCTGGACTTCGGCACGCTGGCGTCCTCGCTCACCGGTGCGCACGACCAGGCCGCTTCGGTCACGCTGCGCTGCCCCGGTGGAACGGCCTGGCAGATCGGCATGGACAACGGCCAGCACCACGCCGGCAACCGCCGCATGCGCAACGGCGCGGGCGGCTACATCGGCTACGGCATCTACCGCGATGCCGCCAGGACGCTTGCCTGGGGAAACAGCCTGGGCGTGAACACCGTCTCCGGCACAGGCACCGGCTCGCCCACACCGGTCACCATCCACGGCCGCATTCCGGCGCAAGGCGGTGTGTCGTCGGGCTCGTACACCGACACCGTCATCGTCACGCTGACTTACTGAACCGGGCAGGAATGACCGGATTCAGATGATGGTCATCATATGATGATCGTCATATTTCGGCTACACTCCCGCCATGGAAATCGCACCCAACCGCAAGGCATTGACCCACGAGCGCATCCTGGACACGGCGGCGCGCGTGATCCGTCGCGCCGGTTTCAACGGTGTGGGCGTGGCCGACATCATGAAAGAGGCGGGCCTTACGCACGGCGGTTTTTATGCCCACTTTCCTTCTCGCGACGCGTTGCTGGCCGAGGCCCTGGTGCACGCCGGGCGGCAGAGCGCGGAGCGCATCGCCAAAGGCAGTGCCACCCGCCAGGCGCGCGGCGCCAGCCCGTACCGCGCGCTGGTCGAAGGCTATCTGTCTGAGCGGCACCTGAGCGGCACCGAGAACGGTTGCGCCGTGGCCGCGCTGGCCTCCGAGATGCCGCGCCAGTCGCCCGAGGTGCGCAGCGCCGCCGCGCAGCGCGTTCGAGGCCTCATCGAACTCGTCCAGCAATCGCTCCCCGAAGAAGCCGATCCAGCCCGCGCCATCACCATCGCGAGCCAGATGGTGGGCGCCTTGCAACTGGCCCGCGCCGTGGGTGACAACGCCGAGGGCAGGGCGCTGCTCGCCGCCAACCGCGATGCCTTGCTGGCACTGTTCGAACCGCCTTCCGTTTCCTGATTCGCTGTTCTCTCTTTCCACTCGACCCGATTTATGACGGTCATCATATTCATCAACACGGATCCATCACCATGAAGCTTCAGAACGCCACGCTTTTCATCACCGGTGCCAACCGAGGCATCGGCCTGGCCTTTGCACGCGAGGCTCTGGCGCGCGGCGCGCGCAAGGTGTATGCCGGTGCCCGAGACCCGTCCAGCGTGACGCTGCCGGGTGTGGAGCCGGTGGCGCTGGACGTGAATGACGACGAACAGGTCGCCGCGGCCGCCAGGCGTTGTGGCGATGTGACGCTGGTCATCAACAACGCGGGCATCGCCGCGTTCGGTGGCTTTCTTGCGGATGGCGGCGTCGAGTCGGCCCGCCGGCAGATGGAGACGAACTACTTTGGCCCCCTGCGCGTGACGCGGGCTTTCGCGCCGGTCCTCGCCGCCAACGGCGGCGGTGCGGTCCTCAATGTGCTTTCGGTGGCGAGCTGGATCAGTTCACCCACGCTCGCCGTGTACGGCGCGAGCAAGTCGGCGGCGTGGTCACTGACGAACGGCCTTCGCATCGATCTGCGCGCGCAGGGCACCCAGGTACTGGGCCTGCACATGGGTTTTGTGGACACGGACATGACGCAGGGCATCGCGATGCCCAAGACGTCGCCACTGGACGTGGTGCGCCGGGCCTTCGATGCGCTGGAGGCCGGTGCCGAGGAGGTCCTGGGCGACGAGCTCACACAGCACGTGAAGCGAGGCCTCTCCGTCGAGCCCGGGATTTACCTGCAGGACGCGCGCGCGTGAGCGCTGCCCTGGCCCAGGCACGCGTGCAGCAGATGCTGCATGCGCCGCTGCTGCCCACGTTGCTGCGCCTGGCCACGCCCAACGTGATGGGCCTGTTCGCCATGACCGTGGTGATCGGCTACGACGGCTACATCCTCGGGCGCCTCGGTGCCGATGCGCTGGCGGGCATTGCGCTGGTGTTTCCGCTGTCCATGCTGATGGTGCAGATGTCGGCCGGCGGCATCGGTGGTGCGACCACCGCCGCCGTGGCGCGCGCGCTCGGCGGCGCACGCAGTGAAGACGCCAGCCGCCTGGCGCAGCAGTCGGTGCTGCTCGGCGTGCTGCTGGCTGCGCTCTTCATGGCCGTGCTGCTGGGGGCTGGTCGCGGCATCTACAGCGCGATGGGCGGCCGCGGATCGGCGCTGGAGACCGCGCTGGCGTATTCGAACGTGCTTTTCGGCGGCGCTGCGGTGATCTGGCTCACCAACGTGCTGGCCGCGGTCGTGCGCGGCGCGGGCAACATGCTGCTGCCTTCGTTGATGCTGCTGGGCACCGCGGTGCTGCACGTGGTGTTGTGTCCGCTGCTGGTCTTCGGCTGGGGCCCGGTGCCGGGCCTGGGCGTGGCGGGCGCTGCCGCCAGCACGCTCACCGTCAATGCCCTGTCGGCCCTGGTGATGGCCCTCTACCTGTTGCGCGCCGATGGCGCCGTGCACCTGAACCGCACTCCCTGGCGCGTGCACAGACCGCTGATGCGCGACATCCTGCGCGTGGGTCTGCCGGCTTCCATGAGCCCGGTGATCAGCAACGCGTCGATTGCCGCGGCCACCGCCTTCGTCGGCAGCTACGGCACCGCCGCGCTGGCGGGCTATGGCGTGGCCGCACGGCTGGAATACATCCTCGTGCCCATTGCGTTTGGCTTTGGCACCGCGCTCACCGCCATAGTCGCGACCAACATGGGCGCGGGCCAGTCCGCGCGCGCCCTGCGCGTGGCCTGGACGGGTGGCGCGATGGTGGCCGCCATCACGGGCGTCATCGGCCTGGTCACCGCGGTTGCGCCTTCGCTGTGGATGGATCTGTTCACGAGCGATCCGGCGGTGCTCGCTTTCGGCGCTTCGTACCTTCGCATCGTGGGCGCCTGCTACGCCTTCTTCGGCCTCGGCCTCGCGCTGTTCTTCGCCTCGCAAGGCGCCGGCCGCATGTTCTGGCCACTCACGGCCAGCGTGGGCCGGCTGACGGTGCTGGTGATCGGCGGCTGGCTGTGCGTGCATGTGCTCCAGGCGCCTCCTGCCGCGTTCTTCGGCGTGGTGGCGTTCAGCCTGGTGGTGTACGGTGCCACCCTGGCCATCGCCATCCGGCTGGGCAGCTGGACCCGCTGAGTTTTGCCATCCACACCCCAACGAGGAGACCCACATGAACCGTACCACTGTCGACGAATGGAACCAGCGGGGAGAAGGCGCGCTGCCCGGCCACCTCGGTCTGGTGGTCACGCACCTGAGTGCTGAAGAGGTGCGCGCCGAACTCGATGTGCGGCCCACCACCATGGCGCCCAACGGCTTCCTGCACGCAGGCAGCATCGTGACGCTGGCCGACACCTGCTCGGGCTACGGTTGCGTGGCGAACCTGCCGCAGGGTGCCAGTGGCTTCACGACCATCGAGCTCAAGAGCAACCACCTGGGCACCGCGCTCACGGGCACCATCGAATGTGTGGCGCGCCCCGCGCACCTGGGTCGCACCACGCAGGTGTGGGACGCAGTGGTCACGCACCGCGAGACCGGCAAGACGATCGCCTTGTTCCGCTGCACGCAGATGGTGCTGTACTCCAAGGCCGCGGCCTGAGCGCAGGCAAAGTTGTCAGAAAAGGTATCGGGCGCGAAATGAGTTGAATCCAGCGGCGCGCCGGGGACGTATTCAGTGGGCAACCAACGCCGGCTCGCCGGTAACCACTGAAAGGAAACTCCTCATGAAATCCGCACGCATCTCCCTCATCGCCCTGTCCATCGCCGCCGCCACCGCAGGCAGCGCCTTCGCCGCCGGTGGCTCCATGCCCATCGCCAATGGCGAAATCGGCTCCACGCTTCAAGTGAAGAAGCAGCAGATGGAAGACACCCGCATGGGCAAGTCCCGCGCAGAAGTGGCCGCGGAACTGCGCAACGCCAAGGCCAATGGCACGCTGATCGACAACGGCGAAATCGGCTCCACCCTGCAGGTGAAGAAGCAGCTGATGGAGAACACCGGCATGAGCAAGAGCCGCGCCGACGTCGTGGGTGAACTGCGCAATGCAGAGGCCAACGGCACGCTGATGGCCAACGGCGAACTCAGCAACCTGCAGCGCTTCAACTGATCCTGAGCCACTGCCACAAGCAGCCGCGCGTGCAAACGCGCGGCTGTCGGCCGTTCGATCAGGCCCCTTGCACCGTCGGCAGCGCAGACGCCGGCAAGCCGAACACCCGGTCGAACAGCAGGTTGAACACGAAGGTGTAGACCAGGAAAAACACGATCAGCCCCAGGTCCAGCACAAAGGCCTGCCAGAGCGAGATCTCCAGCCACCAGGCGAACAACGGCACCAGGGTGAACACGAGCCCACCCTCGAAGCCGATGGCGTGCGCGACACGGCGCCCCAAGCTGCGACCGCGCGTGGCCTGTCGGCTTTCCCAGCGCTCGAACAGGGTGTTGAACACCAGGTTCCAGACCACCGCAATCGCGGAGGCCGCCACCGCCGCCACACCGGCATGGCCCATGCTCGCCCCGGCCAGCAGCGCCAGCCCCACGCTGGAGCAGGCGATGGCGATGAGCTCGTAGAGCGTGACGTAGACGATTTTTCGTTTGATGCCTTGCATGCGGCGCAGTTTAGGTGCGTCTGGCTGACGGGTGAAGTCAGTTACTTTCAAAAATTCTGATATGTTGCAGCCCATGGCCTTCAACAGCGACAACGTGCGCGTGTTCCTTGCGGTCCTGGATACGGGCTCGTTCTCGGCCGCTGCCCGCTCGTTGGGACGCGTGCCATCGGCCGTGAGCATGACCATTGCGCAGCTCGAAGCCGAGCTCGATCTCGCCCTGTTCGATCGCCGAACGCGCGAACCCCGCCCCACCGACGTGGCACGTGCGCTGGAGCCGCAGGCCAGGCAACTCGCCAGCCAGTTGCGCCAGCTGCAGGCGCACGCGCAGGAACTGCATCTGGGGCTGGAGAAACGACTCACGCTGGCCATCGCGCCCGAAGTGCTGTCGGTGCCGTGGAGCCAGCCGCTGGCCCGGCTGGCGCAGGAGTTTCCGTCGCTGGATGTGGAGGTGCTTTCAGCACCCCAAGCGGCCGCGCTGCGCATGCTGCATGCAGGCGAGGCGCAACTGGCGCTGGTGTTCGAACGGCCGGGGACGGACGAACGCGAGAGCTTTCAGGAACTGGGCCACGAGACGCTGGTGGCCGTGATGTCGCCTGACCATCCCGACGCGCGCACGCGCCAGGATCGGCTGAGCTTGAAGGATTTGTTGGATGTCCGTCAGATTGCGGTGGCCAGCCGGGATGCCGACGGTGCCGATCCACGGCTGCTGGTCGCCCGCCAGATCTGGCGCACCGACAGCCATCTCGCCACGCTCAGCCTGGTGCAGGCTGGACTCGGATGGGCTTATCTCCCGCAGCGCCTCGTGGCCCCGCTGGTCGCGTCAGGGCAGCTGGTGGAAATCCGCTTTGGCAACATGAGCAACCAGCTCAGGCTGTGGGTGGATGTGGTCTGGCAGAACGACCAGCCGTTGGGCCTCGGAGCCAAGCGCTTCATCGAGCTGATGCGCCTGGCGGCCTGAGGCACCGTGCAAGTCAGTAGTTGCTGCGCGAACGGCCGAGCCAACCGATCAGCACGGCGGCGAGCGCGCCCAGTGCCACGGCAGCGACCAGCGATTTCACGGGCTCGTCACGCACATAGCCGACGGTCTGGTCGCCCACGCGCGAGGCCTGGTGGCGCAAGGTGTCGATGCTGTGGTGCGCGGCGCGCGCCACGCGGTCGGACACGTCGCTGGCGGTGTCGATGGCCTGGCGGGTGAGGTCTTGTGACTGGGTCTTGAACATGGTGGACTCCTGTGAAAAAGTGAGAAGGTCTGAATGCGCGAGGACTGAGGCGCGACGGAGGCGCAGGGACGGTCAGCGCTTGCGCACCAGGTCTGCCACCAGCGACACCAGCGCCAGAATGAGGAAGACACCAAAGAGGATCTTGGCGATGCCAGCGGCGCCCGCAGCAATACCGCCAAAGCCAAGCACGGCAGCGACCAGGGCGATGATGAAAAAGACGACGGCGTAGTGCAGCATGAAGCTCTCCTGATGGGTTCGCAACGACCATCATTGCGATGCGTCCACTGTAGGGATCGGCGCTCAAATCGCCTGCAAGCCAAACCCGCGCGGGCTTGTAGGACCGCGCCGACTGCAGGGCGCGGGAACCCTACTGGATCAGGCCGTTCTTGAGCGCGTAGTAGGTGAGATCGCTGTTGCTGGCGAGCTTGAGCTTCTCCAGCACGCGCGTGCGGTAGGTGCTCACGGTCTTGACGCTGAGGAACATGTTCTCGGCCATGTGGCCGATGGTCTCGCCTTTGGCCAGGCGCAGGAACACCTGGAGTTCGCGCTCGGAAAGCAGCTCATGCGGTGGACGCTCGGCCTCACCCACCGCGCCATCGGCGAGCAACTCAGCCACCGCTGGGCTGATGTAGCGCCGGCCGCGCGCCACCGTGCGGATTGCATTGACGATCTCTTCAGGCGCACATTCCTTGTTGAGATAGCCGCTCGCGCCATGGCGCAAAAGCGTGGTGGCGTACTGCGCCTCGGGGAAACCGCTGAGGATCAGCACGTGCAGATCCGGGAAGCGCGCCTTGATGGCCTGCAGCGCGTCCACACCGCCATGCTCGGGCATGGAAATGTCCATCAGCAACACATCCACTTCGCCGGTGCGCGCCAGCTCAAGCGCTT
This sequence comes from Hydrogenophaga sp., assembly GCF_051858985.1. Classification (GTDB taxonomy): domain Bacteria; phylum Pseudomonadota; class Gammaproteobacteria; order Burkholderiales; family Burkholderiaceae_C; genus Hydrogenophaga. The sequence continues at coordinate 367,273 of NZ_JBHYGM010000004.1, forward strand.
CCCGGCCGTTGTTGGCTTCTCCCGTGACGCGCAGGTCGACATGTTCGGTGAGGAACTGGCGCAGTCCGGAACGCACGATGGCGTGGTCGTCGACGATTCCGACTTTGATCATGTGAGCCTCTGGGAATGCATGGGGTTCGTGGTGGTGGGAGCGGGCAATTTAACAGGCGGCGCGCGCGCCAGGCGTCGGACGCCTCCTACAAACCCCCGGCCTGCGATCGGATACGTCCTACACCGGGGCGGCTGGCTGCCCGACATCTTGTGCACGGTGGCGAACCTACAGTTCATTCACGGCAACGCGATACGAACAACGCAGCCGGGGCAGGCTTCAGAAGCCGCCCGACATCACATCCTCAACTTTCCAAGGAGATGAACATGAACTGGGATCGCATTGAAGGCAACTGGAAGCAACTCAAAGGCCGTGTGGTCGAGAAGTGGGGCAAGCTGACCGACGACGATTTCGACGTGGTCGCTGGCCGCCGCGAGCAGCTCGCCGGCAAGATCCAGGAACGCTACGGCGTGGCCAAGGACGAAGCCGAGCGCCAGGTCACCGCCTGGGAACGCAGTGCAGGTGATGACTGGTTCGACACGCCGTCGACCAAGCGCCCCACCGAGAAGCTCTGAGCACCAAGCACAGCGCCATCTGGAATTCCCCATGACCGCCGGCCTGGCCGGCCTCTGAAAGGACCACACCATGAAAACGCAAACCCGACACCTCAGCCTGATCGCCGCCGCAGCGGCCACCATTGCACTGGCTGCCTGCGGCCAGCGTGAAGATGCCACCGTCGGCCAGCAGGTCGACAACGCGGTCAACCAGACGCAGGCCGCCGGCACCGAACTCAAGAACGATGCCAAGGACGCTGCGCGAGACATGCAGGCAGCAGGCTCACAAGCCGGCCAGGCCATGTCCGAAGGCGCCAGCGACATGGCGATCACCGCCAAGGTGAATGCAGCGCTGGCTGCAGACGACCAGTTGAGCGCACTGCAGATCAACGTCGACACCGAAGCCGGACGCGTGGCCCTCAAGGGCACCGCACCCGACGCCGACTCCCGCGATCGCGCCACCACCCTGGCTGCCGCCGTGGATGGCGTGGTGGCCGTTGACAACCGCCTGGTTGTCCAGAAGAACAGCTGATCAACCCCCGGAAAGCGTCCCTGAACCGGGCTCCGCTTTCCATCATTCCTAGGAGCTCTCCCCATGAAAATCGCACACGCCCTGTTGGCAGTCGCCGCTACGGTTTCCCTCGTTCAGCTGACTGGCTGCGCCGTTGCGCGCGACCAGCAGACGGTGGGGGCGTATGTTGACGATGCCACCATCACCACCCGCGTGAAGGCGCGCTTCGCCGAAGACAAGACGGTCAGCGCCACCTCCATCAGCGTGGAAACGCTCAATGGCACGGTGCAGCTCTCCGGCTTTGCCAAGTCCAATGCCGAGAAGTCCACGGCTGAAAACATCGCCAAGGCCACCCCGGGTGCGAAGGCGGTGCGCAACGACATCGTGGTGCGCCCGTAAGCAGGCCACCCGGCGTCTGTAGGACGATACCTACAGACGCCGCATAACACCTGGAGGAAGCTCGGGGCGGGTAGTGCGGCTTGGCCGCACATCCTGCCCCGAGGCGTTTACAGTCTCGTTTTCTTTTCACGGCTCCCAACCCAATCCTTCCCCCATGGCGTCACTGAGAACCTTCATCGTTGAAGACAACCCGGTGATCTACGAGAACCTGGTCTCCACCCTGGAAGAGCTCACGAACGTCGAGGTGGTGGGACGCGCACTCGACGAACGCAGCGCCACCCAGTGGATCCTTGGACAGGGGGCTTCGGTAGACCTGTTGATCATCGACATCTTCCTGCTATCGGGGTCTGGCCTGGGTGTGCTCAAGGCCGCGCAGGAAGCTGGGCTCCAGGCCCGGCGTGTGGTGCTCACGAATTACGCCACTCCGGACATCCGCCGCCGCTGCGAGGTGCTCGGCGCGAACCGGGTGTTCGACAAGTCCCACGAGCTCGAAGACCTGATCGACTATTGCGTGCACGTGGCCGAAGGCGCGCCCAGCGCCCCCGACGATCTGGTCTAGCGCACGATGATCAAGTCATCGATCGAGCGCGTCGCGCGCACGCGTTACGTCATGCCCATCGTGCTGGCGCTGGCTGTCATCACCATTGCCATCAACGAAAGCACCTACCAGCATTCGCAGAAAACGCTGGAGAGCGGCATCAACCTCACCGATGCCCGCCTGGAAGCCCTGCGCACCCTGCAGGCCCTCACCGACGCTGAGACCGCCACCCGTGCCTACCTGATCAATGGGCAGGAGGTGTACCGCGCCGATTTTCGGGCGGCGATCGACACGCTCAATGTGGCGCAACAAGGCGCGTTCCAGTACATCGCCGACGCCGATCCGCGGCGCACCGTGTCGGTGGATGCGGTGCGACAACGCATCGCGGACCGCGTGAGCGCGCTCGAGGAATGGATGACCACCACCGAGCGTGGCCAGCGCACCCGCGCCCACGTGCTGGCCAGCAGCGACCGAAGCCGCCAGGCGTACGTGGAGCTCAGGCAGGAGTTCGACCACGTGCTGGACCGCGCCGCCGCTGTGCAGCAGACGGCGCGCCTGTCCCTGTTCGACGCCATGATGCTCAACCGCCTCGCCCTGCACGCCTTGGTGCTGGTGGCCGTGATGGCATTGATGATGTTCATGCGCCAGCTGCGCGAAAGCGACGAGCGCAAGGCCAGGGAGAGCCAGGTGCTGGAGCAGGAAATCGAAGTGCGCACTGCCGAACTGCGGGAGCTGGCCGGCCACCTGGTGAACACCCGTGAAGACGAGCGCGGCCGCGTGGCGCGCGAACTGCACGACGAGATGGGCGGCCTGCTGACCGCGATGAAGCTGGAGATGGCTCGCCTGCGCCGGGTGCCCGAGCTGCCCGCGGTGGCGCGCGAACGCCTGAGCAGCATCGAGCAACGGCTCAACGAAGGCATTGCCGTGAAGCGGCGGATCGTGGAGAACCTGCGGCCTTCTTCGCTGGACCAGCTCGGTCTCATCGCCGCGCTGGAGGTGCTGTGCCAGGACGTCTCGAGCAGCCTGGGCATTCTGGTGCAGCCGCAACTGGAATCGGTGGAACTGGACCGTGAAGCCGAACTGACGGTGTACCGTGTGGTCCAGGAATCCCTCACCAACATCAGCAAGTACGCGCACGCCCGGCAAGCCTGGGTGTCGCTCATGCGCCAGGAAGGGCAGGCGCGGCTGCTGGTGCGCGACGATGGCGTGGGTTTCGACGTCAACCGCGTGCGCGCGGGCCACCACGGTCTCCTGGGCATGCGCGTTCGCGTGGAATCGCATTCGGGCAAGCTCACCATCACCAGCGCCCCCGGCCAGGGCACGCGCGTGGCGGTGGAATTGCCGCTGGTCCCGCCGCCGGTTGCCTCCGAGGCCACCGACATGCTGGATCAGCCGGATCAGACCGGCGCGTCGCCCACCGCCTGAGCGCGTGCCGAGCGGCGCCTGGCCGCGACCTCGCTCCACCCATAGGCGGGCAGCGCCAGCACCAGCGGCATCAGGTAGTAGGTGGCTCGGTAGACCAGCACCACCGCCAGCACTTCCGTCACCGGCAAACGGTCGCTCGCCAGCGACGCGGCGAACACCGCCTCCAGCACGCCCAGGCCAGCGGGCACATGGGTGAGGACGCCAGCCACGGCGGCCAGCAGCAGCGCCCCCAACACGTCCGGGTAGTCGACCCGCCCGGCGAAAAGGGTCCAGACGATGGCGGCAATCAGCAACCAGCTCGCGCCACCCAGGGTGGCCTGAAGGAGCGCCAGCGGCCCACTGGGCAGTTCCATCGAATGCCCGCGCAGGGAAAGCTGGCGCCGACGCGAGACGAAACACAGCACCACATACGCTGCAGCCGCCAGCACCAGCGCCACGCCTGCGCCACGCAACACCAGGGCGCCCGGCAGCCACTCTTGCGACAGGCGCGGAGGTGCCCAGATGAGCACGGCGCCTGCGATCCAGAGATAGCCCAGCCAGTTCGTGACCATGCTGTACGCGATGATCTTGCCCACGGTGGGAGCCGACAGGCCCCATCGCGTGTACAGCCGCAGCCGCATGGCCAGTCCTCCCACGAGAGAGCCGAAATTCAGGTTGAAGGCGTAGCTGATGGCCGCGGTGCCGAGGCTTCGGCCGACCGACACCCGGGCCCGCGTGAGGTGCCGCCCCACCAGGTCAAAACTGGCATACAGCGCGTAACTGAGCGCCGCCAGGGCAGCCGCGAGGGCCAGCTGGCTCACCGCCAGCGACTGAACCGCCACCCAGACCTCGGCCCATTCGACCATCCGCGCCTGTCGGGCGACCAGACCCAGCACGATCGCTGCCAGGACCCAGGGAAACAGCCTTCGGGTCCAGCCCCACAGCGTGCGCAGGCCAAGACTCACGCCGCTTCGTCTCCCAGCGCCACCACGCGCGGTGGCTTCGACGCCATGCGCTGCATCCAGATGGGAAAGCGGCGCAGCGCGTGGAACACCACAAAGCTGCGCACGCCGATCCACGCTGATCGCAGCTTGCTGGGCACGGGACGCTCCACCAGCGTGCAGTGCGCAGCCATCAAGGCTTCGATGCGCTCGCGCAGATGGATGGCAAAGGCCTCGTCACGCACCACCACGTTGGCTTCCAGGTTCAGGCTGAGACTGGTGGGATCGAGGTTGCTCGAACCCACTGTGGCCCAGCGGTCGTCCACCACCGCCACCTTGGCGTGCAGCGGGCGTTCGGTGTACTGGTGCACGCGCACGCCGGCGCGGATGAGGTGGCGGTAGAGGAGCTCGGTGGCGCGCATCACCCAGACCATGTCCGGCTGACCCTGCATGACCAGGTCCACCTGGACTCCCCGTCGCGCGGCACGCCGAAGGTCGCGCAGCAGGCGGTAGCCGGGGAAGAAGTAGGCATTGGCGATCAGGATGCGTTTCTGCGCACTGCGGATCGCCGCGCGGTAGTGGCGTTCGATGTCGTTGCGGTGCAGGTGGTTGTCGCGCATGACGAAGGCGGCGACCGCGCCATCGGTCACTTCGCGCTCTTCGCCCGCTCGCTCGCGCATCGCCCGCCAGCGTTTCAGCCACGTTCGGCGAGACGGCTGCGGCCCCTCCACATTGGCGCGGCAGAACGCCTGGATCTGGCCCACCAGCGGCCCCTCGACCTCGACGGCGTAATCCTGTTTGGCCTGGGGGCCGTGCTCGGCGAGGTGGTCGATGGAGTAGTTGATGCCGCCCGCAAAGGCGCGCTCGCCGTCGACCACCACCAGCTTGTGGTGCATGCGCCGCAACAGGTTGACGCGTGCGCCGAAGAGCCGGCGAACGGGTTCGAAAGCCCGAAGGCGCACGCCGGCATCCAGCAGGGGCTGCGTGAACGAGGTTGGCAGGTCGGGCGAGCCCCAGCCATCGATGAGCACGTGAACGGTGGCGCCATTGGCGGCCGCACTGAGCAAGGCCGCGTGGAGTTGCCGGCCCACCTTGTCATCGAACAGGATGAAGGTCTCCAGCAGCACTTCCTCTCGGGCTTGCGCGATCGCTTCAAACACACGCGGGTAATAGCCTTCGCCGTTCTCCAGCAGCGTGATGCGGTTGCCCGGTAACCAGCGCGAGTTCATGCGGCCTCCAGGAGATCGATCTCCGCCGCCAGTGGCGCATGGTCGGAGAGGTGGGCCCAGGGGCTGTGCGGCAGGGGCAGCGGGCGCGCACCCGCCACGCCACGTGTGTAGATGCGGTCGAGGCGAAGCCAGGGCCAACGGGCGGGAAAGGTGCGGGCGTGGTGACCGAACGCGCCGCGAAACACCTCCTTCAGGCCCACAGGGGCGAGCAAGGCATCGGCGCGCGATCGCCAGTCGTTGAAGTCGCCGGCCACCACCAGCGGCGAATCGTCAGGCACCTCTTTCTTCACCATCTCGCACAGGCCGTCCATCTGCCGGGCGCGGTGGGCTTCGCTGAGCCCGAGGTGCACGCAGATCACATGGAGCTCCGGCTCGTCTTCTTCGAGCGTGAGTGCGCAATGCAGCAGGCCGCGCGGCTCTGCGCCCTGGATCGACACGTCGTGGTTGTGGCTGTGTCGCACGGGGAAACGCGAGAGCACCGCATTGCCGTGGTCCTTGCCCTGGGCGACGGCATTGCGGCCGTAGGCATGATCGGACCAGATCTGGTCGGCCAGGAATTCGTACTGCGCACCGACGGACGCAGCGTGAGCCGGACCCGACGCGCCGCTGACCTCCTGGAGAAAGACGAGGTCGCTCTGCTCGGCCCGCACCGCCTCGCGCAGCTCGTGCAGCACGAAACGGTTGTTGAATGCGTTGTAGCCCTTGTGGATGTTCACGGTGAGGACGCGAATGGTTCGCGAGATTTTGATTTCGCGCATGCCGCCGAGCATGACATGGGGGTGTGCCCTCAACAAGGTTCGCGCCGCAGGATAAGCTCATGTCCTACAAGCCGCTTCCGCCCTTCCGACACGAACGACTCACCCATGAGCCGCATCGCCGTCATCGACTTCGAAACCACCGGGATCTCACCGTCTGCGGGTGACCGGGCCACCGAGGTGGCGGTGGTGATCCTGGAGGAAGGAACGGTGGTCGATCGCTACCAGAGCCTCATGAACGCAGGGGTGCGCATTCCCTCCTTCATCACCCAGCTCACAGGCATCACCAACGCCATGGTGGCCGACGCGCCGTCGGCCCAAAGCGTCATGAGCGATGCCGCGCGTTTCGTTGGTGGCTTGCCCATGGTGGCGCACAACGCGTCGTTCGATCGCCGCTTCTGGTGCGCTGAACTCGCGCTTGCGGGTCAAGCGGCGCCCCACGCGTTTGCCTGCACCGTGCTGCTGTCGCGCCGCCTCTACCCGGAAGCGCCCAGCCACCGGCTGGGTACGCTGGTGGACCATTTCCAGCTGCCTCGCACGGGCCGAACACACCGGGCACTGGCCGATGCGGAGATGGCGGCCGAGCTGCTCTCGCGCATCCAGCACGACCTGCGCATGCGCCACGGCGTCGCGCAACCGGATCACGCGTTTCTCATGGCCATGCAGCGCTGCGCGCGCGCGGCCCTGCCCACGTTCATGCAGGCGCGCGCGGTCGCTGCGCTCAGTTCAGCCGCAGCTTGAACTGGATGATGAGGGCGCCGTCGACCTTGCCCATCGAGGGAACCACACCGACGTTGATGCCGAAGTGACGGCCTTCAACGGTGGCCAGCGGCAGTGCCGCAAAGAAGCTGCCACCATCGGCCAGCGACGGATAGCCATTCATCACGCCCAGTGCAGCGCCGAGCTTGACCGGGCCCAGTTGCCAGGGCTGCCAGTTCACAGCGGCATACGACGTGGTCTTGCGCACGCTGTTGTAGTAAGCACCAGCCATGTAGGCGATCTCCGGACTCGTCCGGTATTCCAGGCCAAGACCCAGGTTGTTCTCGTTGTAGCCCTTGTTGCTGGCGAAGTGCCGCGAGAAGCCACCCAGGTTCACCCAGATCTGCGACTTGCCAGCGTCACCCGGGCTGGCCACCTGGGGCGCATCGGTGGAGGCCGCGCCGGCCCAGCCGGGTGCCAGACCCATCGCAAGCGCGCTGGCCAGTGAGCAGATGCAGTACAAAGTCTTCATGGTTCGTCCCGTCGGGCGGAACCGCCGCCCGTGTGTGTCACATTCAGTTTCGGTCGTACCGAACCGCAACTTGAATCCGGCAGGGCTCAAACATGGCAACCGTGTGACATTTCGACAGATTCCGGGCGCACGCCCCATTCCATGAACAAAAACGCACAGCAACGACCATGAAAACCCACACACCCGCCGCGCCGCTGTCCACCCACGACACCACCCGCATTGACGACCTGCGCATCGGCGCCGTGCGCCCGCTCATCACGCCCGCCCTGCTGCAGGAATGGCAGCCCGCGCCCGTCGCCGCACAGGCCCTGGTGGAGCGCAGCCGGGCCGACATCTCGCGCGTGCTGCACGGCCTGGACGACCGGCTGGTGGTGGTGGTCGGCCCCTGTTCCATCCACGACCATGGGCAGGCCATGGAGTACGCGCGCCTGCTCCAGGGCCGCGCCGATGCACTGGCCGCTGACCTGCTGGTGGTGATGCGCGTTTACTTCGAGAAGCCCCGCACCACGGTGGGCTGGAAGGGATACATCAACGACCCACACCTGGACGGCAGCTTCGCCATCAACGAGGGGCTGGAACTGGCGCGTGCTCTGCTGCTGGACGTGCTGGCCCTGGGCCTGCCGGTGGGTACCGAGTTCCTCGACCTGCTGAGCCCGCAGTTCATCAGCGATCTGGTGAGCTGGGGCGCCATCGGCGCTCGCACCACCGAAAGCCAGAGCCACCGCCAGCTCGCCAGCGGGCTGAGCTGCCCGGTGGGTTTCAAGAACGGCACCGACGGTGGTGTGAAGGTGGCCTGCGACGCCATCCAGGCCGCGCGCGCCGAGCACGCCTTCATGGGCATGACCAAGATGGGCCAGGCCGCCATCTTCGAGACACGCGGCAACGACGACTGCCATGTGATCCTGCGCGGCGGTGCACAGCCCAACTACAGCGCGGCCGACGTGGATGCGGCCTGCGCATTGCTGAAGAAGTCGGGTCTACGAGAGCAGGTGATGGTGGACGTCTCGCACGCCAACAGCAGCAAGCAGCACCAGCGGCAGATCGAGGTGGCGGCCGACGTGGCGGCGCAAGTGGCGGCGGGCGATCGGCGCATCATGGGCCTGATGATCGAAAGCCACCTGTCCGAGGGACGCCAGGACATCACGCCCGGCCAGCCCCTGAAGCACGGCGTGAGCGTCACCGATGCCTGCATTTCATTCGAGCAGACCGCCCCCGTGCTCGACGGGCTGGCGGCTGCAGTTCGAGCGCGGCGCGCCCGGCTCTACTGAACGCTCAGCGCGGCTTGCGCGGCACCATCGGGCCGCGGCCTTCGATGTGGCGGAAGTTGATGCGACCCTTGGTCAGGTCGTAAGGGGAGAGCTCAAGCGAGACCCGGTCACCCGCCAGGATGCGGATGTGGTTCTTCTTCATCTTGCCCGCCGAATAGGCGATCAACTGGTGACCGTTGTCCAGCGTGACGCGAAAGCGCGTGTCGGGCAGCACCTCGTTGACGATGCCCATCATGTCGATCAGTTCTTCCTTGGCCATGGTGTGTTCCTTTGCGTGAAGTGTATCGGTCAGTTTGGGCGGGCGGTGTGGCGGGTGGTGTCTTGCACCCAGTCGATGCCCTGCGCGATGGCGTAGTCGGTGGCCGCCTCGTGCGTGGAAAAAGCGCTGTCGTAGCGGATCAGGCGCGCGGTGCTGGCGCTGCCATGGCCGCTGGCGATGGAGACCTGGGCGGCAAACAGGCCGCCCGGCAACAGGCGGGGGGAAGCCGCAATGCGGTACTTGCCCAGGGTGAGAAGAGACGGTCTCGCGGTCGTTGTCGTGGTCAGTGTCGTGTGGTTCATCAAAAACATCGGGGGGCCAGGGCCGCGGCGCTTCGCCGCAGCAGGGACAAGGCCCGAATACAAAAGCAATACAGGTGGCAGCCCAAGCGCCGGGGTGCCCCACTGGTTGGTCCGGCCAACGGCCCGGCGCAGGAACGCGACAGGCCTTGATCGGCGCACGAGCCACGGCAGGGGCATCGGCAACAGCAGGGAGGAAAAGGGCCACGTTGCTGTGAGAGAGCGGTGTGGCGCGGCGCCCATGAGGGGCTGGACCAGCGGCCCCTCTGCCGGGGGCGGTACGTCGTGGGCGGGTGGCCTGAACGTTGCTGGTCGCTTTGGGCGACCGGGTAATGTAACACGTGGGGAGAATCTTCGCTGGCCTCGATGGCTCCCCCTTCACCACGCCTATTTGCGATCGGGCAGCTCGATCTTGACTTCCAGCACGTCCAGGTTGTCCTGCCGGTCGAGCTGTACCTTGATGTCGTCGGGGTTGATCCTGATGTACTTGCCGATCACGGCCACCAGTTCGCGCTGCAGCGCCGGCAGATAGTCGGGCTCGGAAGCGCTGCGACCACTGCGCTCGTGCGCCAGGATGATCTGCAGCCGTTCCTTGGCCACGCTGGCCGTCTTTTTCTTCTCGCCCAGGAGAAAGGAGAGCAACGACATGCCTTACTTCCCCCCGAACAGGCGCTTGAAGAAGCCCGTCTTTTCCGCTTCGATGAAGCGCAGCGGCTTGTCCGCACCCAGGAAGCGGTCGATCACATCGCTGTAGGCCTCGGCCACGTCGGTGCCCTTGAGGTGGATCGCAGGTGTGCCCTGGTTGGACGCGGTCAGCACGTTCTCGCTTTCGGGGATCACGCCGATCAGCTTGATGCGCAGGATGTCCTGGATGTCCTGCAGCGAAAGCATCTGGCCATCGGCCACGCGCGAGGGGTTGTATCGGGTGATCAGCAGGTGTTCCTTGATCGGTTCCTTGCCTTCGATGGCACGTTGCGTCTTGCTGCCGAGCATGCCGAGGATGCGGTCGGAATCGCGCACGCTGGAGACTTCCGGGTTGGTCACGATCAGCGCTTCGTCGGCGTAATGCATGGCCATGAGCGCACCGGTCTCGATGCCCGCCGGCGAATCGCAGACGATGTACTCGAAGCCCATCGCGGTCAGGTCGGTGAGCACCTTGTGCACGCCTTCCTGGCTCAGGGCGTCCTTGTCACGCGTCTGGCTGGCCGCCAGCACGAACAGGTTGTCGCACTGCTTGTCCTTGATGAGCGCCTGGTTCAGGTTGGCTTCGCCCTGGATCACATTGATCAGGTCATAGACCACGCGCCGCTCGCAACCCATGATGAGGTCCAGGTTGCGCAGGCCGACGTCGAAATCGATCACGGCGGTCTTGTGGCCGCGCAGCGCCAGGCCTGTGGCAAAGCTGGCGCTGGTGGTGGTCTTGCCCACGCCACCTTTTCCCGAGGTGACGACAACGATCTTGGTCATGGTGAGAATTCTTTCTGATTCGAATGAAGGGTTTCAGGCGCCGATGGCATCGACCACCAGCCGGTCGCCGTCCGGACCGGGGACCAGGCGCACCTGGGCCGGCTTGCCCAGCAGCGTGCTGGGCCAGGGAACTTCGCTGGTGCGGTAGATGCCCGCAATCGAGACCAGCTCGGGCGCCATGCCCAGGGTGAAGATGCGCGCCTCGTTGTTGCCGCGGGCACCGGCGATGGCCTTGCCGCGCAGCGGTGCATACACATGGATGTGGCCATCGGCAATGACTTCCGCGCCCGGATTCACCATGGCCATGACCACCAGATCGCGACCACGCGCATAGACCTGCTGGCCTGAACGCAAGGGCTTGTCGATCACCAGGGCGCCGGTTGAGGGTTCGGGTTGTGCAGGGGGCTCGGGCGGCGCAGCGATTTCGGTGGCCGTGGCCACCACAGGTGCGCGCTGCACCGACACATCGGGCGTGGCGGTCAGGCCTGCGGCCAGCGCCAGACTGGTCTGTTCGATGGTGCCGCCTCGCACGGCCAGCGGCACCAGGCGGTATTGCCTCAGCAGCGTCTGCAGCGCACCGAAGTCCGGCAAGGCGTTGGCCTCGGCCACGTTCAGGGGATGCAGATCGATGACCACCGGGTCGTGGTCGAAAAAGTCCGGCATGTCGCCAAAGCGCTGGGCGAATTCTGCGGCCAGGCGTTTCAGATCAGAGGACTTGAGCATGAGCGCCACGAGGGGCAACTGGGCGCTCTTGATTTCGAAGGTGGCGGGCGTGTTTCCTGCGAGGGCAACGGACATGGGCAGAACTGGATCCAGAGACAGGCCCGTCGCAGGAACGCCTTGTGAGCATGACCGGCCATGAAGCGGCGCATCTTAGCAGCCGTGGCGTGCGATCCTTGCGCGCGCGAGTGCGCAGGTGTCAGCGCATGTTTCAGCGCGTGCTGACAAAGCTGTGTGTAACTTTTGAACAAGTGGCCGGTTGTCCACAGCAGATGGCACGGAACCCGACTTGTCCCCGTCCAGGCCCGTGGGCAACAGCGCACTTCACACAGGGTTCGCTACACGCCAAGTGGTTGCTCCACAAAGAGAAAGGGCGCTTGTCCACACTGGACAGCACCCTCTACTACTACTGCTATCTTGTATTAAAGAACTCTATAAGAACAAGACAGACAGACAAACCGGCAGATCAACCCTTCACACCGTCCTTGTGGTGGTGGCCACCGTGATGACCCTTGTGGTGCATGCCGGTGCGCTTGAAGCCCATGCCGAACTGGTCGTCGAACACCTTCTTCTGATCGGTGTCCAGCGATGCGTAGAAGCTCTTGATAGCGTCGGTGCGCTGGGCCATGCGGGCATCGCGTTCCGTCTTCATGGCCTGCATCTTGTCCAGGCGTTCCGGCGTGGTCAGCTTGGACCAGTCTTCACGCGGTTGCTGCGGTGCGGTGCGGGCAGGGGGCTGGGTGCGTGCCACGAACGCGTTCCAGGCGGGTTCCTGTGCCGGGGTGAGCTTGAGTTCGGACTTCAGCTTCGCCTGGCGCTCGGCCATCTTCTTCTGCATGCGTTCCGTGCGCTCTGCGTGGCGCTGGGTGCGTTTCTGCGCATCGGCCTGGGTGGGCGCTTGCGGGCTGGCGGATTGCGTCACCGGCGGGCTGGCGGGTGCCTGGGCGGTGCCCTGGGCAATGGCGGTGGCAGAGATACCAACGAAGGCGGCTGCCAGCGTGGCGGCCATCAGGGTGCGTTTCGGAAGCAGTTTCATGGGGTCTCCTTGAGACGTTGAGGAAGTAACACCACATCGCCGGGTTCCTGGTGTGTGGAGTGACTTCAGTGTCGGGTTCGCGTGTTTCCGCGTTGTGCGGTCGATGTGCCGGGTTGGTAAAGTTTTGTGCCGCTTTTCGTGCCTGTCTCGGCTTCTGTGGCCGGGTGGCCCAGGTCGTCCAGGATGGGGCAGTCCGGTCGGCCGTCGCCGGGGCAGAGGTCCAGCAGGTGGCTCAGCGTGCGCTGCATCGCCTGCAGCGCCTTGATGCGTTCGGCCAGCTCATCCATGTGCTTCTGGGCCACGCGCTTGACGCTCTCGCTGCTGCGCCTGCGGTTGTGCCACAGGCCCACCAGCTCCGTGATGGCCTCGAGGCCAAAGCCCATGTCGCGCGAGCGCCGGATGAAGCGCAAGGTGTGCACATCGGCCTGGCTGTACTGGCGGTAGTTGCTGTCGGTGCGCGGCACTGCAGCGAGCAGCCCGAGCGTTTCGTAGTGACGCAGCATCTTGGGCGAGATGCCGCTGAGCTCGGCCGCCTTGCCGATGTTGACTGGCCAGCCGTTGCCTGTGGCTTCCTGGATCGAATTCGACCGCATGGTGTTCAGGCCTCCACCTGGTAGCCCTCTTCGCGGATGGCTTCGGCCAGCGCCTCTCTCGGTTGCGACGTGTCGACCTCGACCCGGTTGTTGGCGCGATCGATCCGCACCTGGGCTTCTGGGTCGAGCTGGCGAATGGCGCTGGTCACGGCTTTTTCGCAATGGCCACAGGTCATGCCCTGGACATCGAAGATCTGGTTCATGGGGATTCCTGAAACGTGAATGGAAAGAACATGCCTGCATTCTCATCCTTGACATGGTGTCAAGGTCAAGCGCTTTCAATCCCTCCCTTCGTTCACAGTTGGCAACAAGGTGCTGCTTGACCTTGCCATGGTGGTAAAGCTTATGCTGGCCACATGACATCGACCGTTGCCTCGACCCGACCCGCCGAACTTCAAGCTTCGCCACCACCGACCATCCAGATCGACCTGGGCATCGGGGGAATGACCTGCGCCTCCTGCGTGACACGGGTGGAGAAAGCCCTCAGGAAACAGGCGGGCGTGAGCGATGCGTCGGTGAACCTGGCCACGGAGACGGCACGGGTGACGCTGGCCGCGCAGGATGAGGCCCAGGCGCTGGCGCGGGTGAAGCGCGCGGTGCGCGACGCGGGTTACGAACCCCGTTCTCGGGAAGCGGGGGACGATGTCGCTGAGCCGCACTGGCACAGCGTGCCAAGCAGCTTCCTACCGGTGCTGCTCGGCGTGGTGCTGTCGGCACCGCTGGTGGTGCCCATGGTGGGCGACCTGTTCGGTCGCCACTGGATGCTGCCGGCCTGGGTCCAGTTCCTGCTGGCCACTCCGGTGCAGTTCGTGCTGGGTGCGCGCTTTTACCGCGCTGGCTGGCACGCGCTCAAGGCCTTCACCGGCAACATGGAACTGCTGGTGGCCATCGGCACCACGGCGGGCTGGGCGCTGTCCACCTGGCTGTGGTGGCGTGCCGAGCCGGGTGAGATGGTGCACCTCTACTACGAAGCGTCGGCGGTGGTGATCACACTGGTCCTGCTCGGCAAGTGGCTGGAGGTGCGCGCCAAGCGCCAGACCACGGTGGCGATCCGCGCGCTGCAGGCCTTGCGACCCGAGCGTGCCCACCTCCTGCCCGACGGTGTGCGCCGCACCGAGCTGACCGACGTGCCGGTGGACGAGTTGTTGCCCGGCGATGTGGTGCGCGTCCTGCCTGGTGAGCGATTCGCGGCCGATGGCGATGTGGTCCAGGGCCGCACGCAGGCCGATGAATCGATGCTGACGGGCGAAGCCATGCCGGTATCCAAGGAGCTGGGCGACCTGGTCACAGGCGGCTCGCTCAATGGGGAAGGCGCAGTGGACGTCCGGGTGCGCGCCATCGGAGCGCAGAGTGTGCTCGCGCGCATCATCGGCCTGGTGCAGGACGCGCAGGCCACCAAGGCGCCGGTGCAGCGCATGGTGGACCAGGTGGCGGCGGTGTTCGTGCCGGTGGTGCTGGCCATCGCGCTCATCACGCTGGTGAGCTGGCTCTGGACCGGCGCCCCGGCAGAAGAAGCCCTGCTGCACGCGGTGGCCGTGCTGGTGATCGCGTGTCCCTGCGCGCTGGGTCTGGCCACGCCCACGGCGATCATGGCGGGCACCGGGGTGGCGGCGCAGCACGGCATCCTCATCAAGGATGCACAGGCGCTGGAAATCGCTCACCAGGTGGACACGGTAGCGTTCGACAAGACCGGCACGCTCACCGAAGGGCATCCCCGTCTGCTGGTGATCGAGGCCGTGCCCGGCGTGGACGAGCTGGCCGTGCTGCACACGGCGGCGGCCCTGCAGGCGCAGAGTGCCCACCCGCTGGCCCGTGCCGTGCTGGCGGCAGCGCTCGCGCGCTCGATCGAGGTGTTGCCCGATGCAGCGCACGAGGTGCAATCGGTGTCCGGTCGCGGCAGTGAGGGCCGGGTCAACGGCACCCTGCTCGCCCTGGGCAGCCTGCGCTGGATGGACGAACTGGGTGCGGCGCTGGGGCCACTGGATGAACGAGCCCGGGCCTTGCAGGCGCAGGGCGCCACGGTGTCGGTGCTGGCCAGCCAGGCGCCCGGCGATGCCGCCGCCGCAGCGACCTGGACACCCCTGGCGTTGCTGGCTTTCGGCGATGAGCCCAAGGCCGGCGCGGCTCAGGCGATTGCAGATCTGCGCGCCCAGGGCATGCGGCTCTACATGATTTCGGGTGACAACCGGGGTGCCGCGCTGGCCATGGCCGCGCGGCTGGGGCTGCGAGGCAACGACGGCGAGGTGATCGCCGAAGTGCTGCCCGGCGACAAGGCGGCGATGGTTCGGAAACTGAAAGCGCCCGGCGCTGGTGAACGCCTGCACACCGTGGCCATGGTGGGCGACGGCGTGAACGACGCGCCCGCGCTCGCCGCTGCCGACGTGGGCATGGCCATGAGCCACACCCAGGGCGGCGGTTCGGACGTGGCGATGCACGCCGCGGGCATCACACTCATGCGCGGTGACCCCATGCTGGTGGCCGCTGCGCTGGACATTTCGCGCCGCACCGTGAGCAAGATCCGCCAGAACCTGTTCTGGGCCTTTGCCTACAACGTCGCCGGCATTCCCCTGGCAGCACTGGGCTACCTGAGCCCGGTGGTGGCGGGCGCGGCGATGGCGCTGAGTTCGGTCAGCGTGGTGAGCAACGCCCTGCTGCTCAAGCGCTGGAAGCCGCCAGTGCGCTGACTTCCTTGATGCACATCAAGGCGGTCCAGGGCCCGTTGGTGGAAGCTCCGGGCTTCGAGGAGACTGTCCATGAACCGAGAAGCCCTGCGCGTCATTCGCGATGAACATGCCAGCCTGGCCGCGATGCTCAGGTCCCTGCTGCAGATGATCCAGCGAGGACCCGAACCCGAGGGCAAGGACCAGCACGAACTGTTTTTCGATGTGCTGCGCGCGATGCTGTTCTACATCGATGAATTCCCCGAGAAGATGCACCACCCGAAGGAATCCGACCTGCTGTTTCCGCGCGTGGCGCGTGCGGCGCCGCAGGTGATGCCCACGATCGAGCAGCTCGAACGGGACCACATGGCAGGTGAACTGAAGGTGCGCGAACTCATGCACCTGTTGATGGCCTGGGAGTACCTCGGGGACACGCGCAGACCGGCTTTCGAGGCCGAGGCGCACCGCTACGTGGCGTTCTACCTGGAACACATGCGGCTGGAGGAAAGCGTGGTATTGCCGCAGGCCGAGCGTTCCCTGGACGAGGGCGACTGGCACGCGCTGAACGCGGCGTTTGCCACCAACCGCGACCCGCTCAACCACCGCATTCCGCGTGACCCGCAGTTCGACCGCCTCTTCACCCGCATCGTGATGAGCGCCCCTGCGCCGGTGGGCCTCGGGGAAGCCTGACCCGGCTTCGCACACAATGGCCGGGCCATGGTCCGCGCCACATCACCCGACACCACACCCTATGTGAGGTTGGCGCTCGCGCTGTCGCTGGGCGCGGCGGTGTCGCTGGGCATCACGCGCTTTGCCTATGGGCTGCTGCTGCCACCGATGCGGGAAGACCTCGGCTGGAGTTACACGCTGGCCGGCGCCATGAACACCTTCAATGCGCTGGGCTACCTCATCGGCGCGCTGGCCACGCCCTGGCTCATGAAACGGGTGCCACCCACCCGTCTCCTGGTCGTAGGTTCCCTGCTGGCTTCGCTGTTCATGGGCCTGAGTGGTTTCTTCACCGCGGCCGCACCCTTGCTGGCCCAGCGCCTTCTGGCCGGGGTGGCCAGCGCGCTGGTGTTCATTGCGGGTGGCCTGCTGGCCGCACGCCTGGGCGCGCACCAGCCGCGACGCAGCGGCTTTCTCCTGGGGCTCTACTACGGTGGCACCGGCCTGGGCATCGTGGTTTCGGCGCTGGGGGTGCCGCCGGTGCTGGCGGCAGCCGCACAGCAGGCGCACGGCTGGGCCTGGGCGTGGTGGATGCTCGCACTGGTCTGCCTGCTGGCGACCGCGCTCATGGCCTGGCCGGCCCGCGTGCTGGCCGGCCACCCGGCACCGCCACCGCCGGCACTGGGGGCTGGCGCGCGCGTCTACCGCACGCGCGACTTTGCCTTTGCGCTCGCGGGTTACGCCGGCTTTGGCGTGGGCTACATCGGCTATATGACCTTCGTCATCGCGCTGCTGCGCGAGCAGGGCAGCAGCGCTTCGCAGGTGACGGGTTTCTATGCGCTGCTGGGTGTGGCCGTGCTGGCCTCGTCGCGCGTCTGGGCCGGCTTGCTGGACCAGTACCGCAACGGCCTGCCGCTGGCGCTGCTCAATGCCCTGCTGGGGGTTGCGGCGATCGTGCCCGCGCTCACCTCGTCCTGGCCGCTGCTGATGGCCTCGGGCATCGTGTTCGGTGGCGTGTTCCTCTCGGTGGTGGCCTCCACCACCGCGCTGGTGCGGCACAACCTGCCGCCGGCGCAATGGGCCGCCGGCATCAGTGCGTTCACCATCGTGTTCGCTGCCGGACAGATCGTGGGTCCCACAGTGGTCGGTTTCGTCTCCGACGGACCCGGCGGCCTGGCGCGCGGCTTGCTGTTTTCGGCCGGCGCCCTGTGGATCGGAGCGGCGCTGGCGTGGCGCCAGCGCGCGCTCTGACGCCTTACTTCAGCAGGCCTTCGGCTTTCATCGCGGCCTGCACGGCGGGGCGTGCAGCCACGCGCTCGCGCCAGGCGGTGATGTTCGACAGGCCGGTGATGTCCACGCCCACGCGTGGGGCCCAGTTGGTCACGGTGAACAGGTAGCCGTCGGCCACGGTGAAGGTCTCGCCCATGAGGTACGGACCGGCGAGCTGGCTGTCGACCCAGGCCAGGCGCTGCGACAGCCGGGTCTTGGTGGCCGCCTTGTAGTCCTCAGGCGTCGCGGGATTGAACAGGGGCGAGAACCCCTTGTGCACTTCGGTGCCGATGAAGGTCAGCCATTCCTGCAGCCGGTAGCGCGCCATGGTGCCGTGGGCGGGTGCCAGGTTCTTCTGTGGCACCTGGTCGGCGATGTACTGCACGATGGCCGGGCCCTCGCGCAGGCGCTCACCGTTGTCGAGCTCGAGCAGCGGCACGTAGCCGAGCGGGTTGATGGTGTAGTAGTCGGTGCCGTCGGGCAGCTGGTGCGTCTTGGTGGGCGCCGGCACCGCCTCAAAGGCCAGGCCGGCTTCGTGCAGGGCGATGTGCGGGGAGAGCGAGCAGGCGCCAGGGGAGTAGTAGAGCTTCATGGGGTGTTGTCCTCGGATCGATGCGCAGGATTCGGCATCTGGGTGGATCGTAGCGGTGCGCGTGTTCCTTTGCCGCCCGGGTGGATGCCGCGCTCACCCGGCAAATGGACTCATCTGAAGTTCGACGCGAGGGTATCTTCCGGGGCTCGCTGCCTCATTTCCCCAAAAGGACACCCCACCATGGCCCTGGGTCAGTTCGCCTACGCCAGCAACAGCAACCGCTTCCTCGCCTG
This sequence comes from Hydrogenophaga sp., assembly GCF_051858985.1. Taxonomy (GTDB): domain Bacteria; phylum Pseudomonadota; class Gammaproteobacteria; order Burkholderiales; family Burkholderiaceae_C; genus Hydrogenophaga. The sequence continues at coordinate 385,946 of NZ_JBHYGM010000004.1, forward strand.
CGATCCGCTGGCTGGGCAACCGTTTGCCATCGCGGGCGTGCCGTTCGATGGCGTGGTGACCAACCGCCCTGGCGCGCGCTTTGGCCCGCAGGCCATCCGCGCGGCCAGCCTCATGCTGTGCGACGGCATCCACCCGGTGTTCAATGTCTCGCCGCTGGCGCACCTGGGCGACGCGCTCGACATGCGCCTGCCCAACGCCTCGCCGCTGCCCGAGGTGCGCCGCCACATCGAGGCGCAGGCCACGGCGCTCATGGCCCGGCACCACTGCGTGTTCCTGGGCGGCGACCATTCCGTGACGCTCTCGCTGCTGCGCGCGGCGAGGGCGCGCCATGGCGGCGAGCCTTTGGCGCTGGTGCACTTCGATGCCCATTGCGACACCTGGAGCGACCATTTCGGCGAGCCATCCGGCCACGGCACCTGGACGTATGAGGCCTTGCAGGAAGGGCTGGTGAGCGCGGCGCACACGGTGCAGATCGGCATCCGCTCCAGTGGCGAGCGCGCGGCGCGCGAGTACGTGGCCGACCAGGGCGGGGCGATCTTCACGGCGCGAGCGCTGCGCGGTCTGGACGGCGCGGGTCTTCGGCCCGTCATCGACGCCATACGGGCGCGCATCGGGAATCGACCCTGCTACCTCACGCTCGACATCGACTGTCTGGACCCGGCGTTCGCCCCCGGTACCGGCACGCCGGAGCCGGGCGGAATGACCAGTTCGCAGGTGCTGACGTTGGTTGAAGAACTCGCCGACCTGAACTGGATCGGCATGGACTGCGTGGAAGTGGCCCCCGCTTACGACCACGCCGAGCTGACCACGAACGCGGCGGCCACCTTTGTGTGGACCTACCTCAGCGGCCAGGTGGCGAAACACCTCCAGAAGGTCTGAACGTGATGGCGCGTTCCCTGGTGGGTTCCGACACCCAGCTCAACCAGAAGAGCTATTACGAGGCCAGCGTGCAGCGGCCCGGGGCAATGCCACCGCTGCAGGGGTCGCTGGAGGCCGACGCGGTGGTGGTGGGCGCGGGCTTTGCGGGACTTAGCGCGGCGCTGGAAATGGCCCGGCGCGGCCTTTCTGTGGTGGTGCTGGAGGCCGATCGCATCGGCAGCGGTGCCAGCGGTCGCAACGGCGGCCAGGCCATCGTGGGCTACGCGAGCGGGCAGGGCCCGTTCGAGCAGCAACTGGGCGCGGCCGATGCGCAACGTGCCTGGGACATGTCGCTCGAAGCCATCGATCTGATCGATGCGCGCATCGCCGAGCACGGCATTGAGTGCGACCGCGTCAACGGCTATGTGTACGTGGCCGACTCGGCGCGCAAGGCGCTGCAGTTGCACGAGGAAATGGAAGGCCTGAAGCGGCGTGGCATCGCGGTGGACTGGGCCGAGGGCGCGGATCTCCCGCGCCTGATCAACAGCCCGCGCTACGTGGCTGCGGCGCGCGAGCAGCGATCGGGCCACCTGCACCCGCTGAAGTACGCGCTGGGCCTGGCGCGTGCCGCCCAGGCGGCCGGCGTGCGCATCTTCGAGCACTCACCGGTGACCGGACTGCAGCGCGGCGCCACGCTGGTGGCGAGCACGGCGCAAGGCCAGGTGAAGGCGCGCTTCGGTGTGCTGGCTGGCAACTGCATGCTGCCCGCATATGGGCCGCAAGTCGCGCCCGAGGTGGCGGCGCGCATCATGCCCGTGGGCACCTACATCGTGGCCACCGCGCCGCTCGACCCCGAGCTCTGCGCGCGCCTGATCCCGCGCAACGCGGCGGTCTGCGACAACAATTTCGTGCTGGATTACTTCCGCTTCAGCGCCGATCACCGCCTGCTGTTCGGCGGGCGAGTGAGCTACACCACCCGCACGCCGGCGAACCTGGAGTCCGTGATGCGCCAGCGAATGGGCGAGGTGTTTCCGGCGCTGCGCGAGGTGCCCATCGAGCACGTGTGGGGTGGCTTTGTCGACATCAGCATGAACCGTGCGCCCGACTTCGGCCGCCTGGGCGACAACCTGTATTACCTGCAAGGCTTCAGCGGCCACGGCGTGGCGCTCACCGGCCTGGCCGGCCAGCTGGTGGCCGAGGCGGTCGCGGGGCAGGCGGGTCGCTTCGATGTGTACGCCCGCCTGAAGCACCGTCGCTTCCCAGGGGGCCCGCTGCTGCGCACGCCGAGCCTGGCGCTGGGCATGCTGTGGCACCGGATGCGGGACGTGCTGTAGTTCGCGATGTGCGAGTTCGCATTCACAGCGTCTGTCTCACCGCAGCCGCGATCAGCGGCCCGCAGCGCTCGATATCGGCCAGCGGCGCGTAGCCGTAGCCGATCACCAGCCCGCTCAGGTCGCTCCGCGCGAGGCAGTAGGCCGAGAGCGGCCGCACGGTGAGGCCCTGCTGGGCCAGTCGCTGCGCCAGTGCGCGGTCGTCCACCTCGGGCGGCAGGCGCAGGCACAGGTGCAGGCCCTGTTCGGCGCCGCTGATGCTGGGACCCTCCGGCCCATCGCGCAGCACGGGCTTGAGCGCTTCGAGCAGGCACTGGCGGCGCTCGCCGTAGTTCTGGCGCGCGCGGCGCAGTGCGCTGGCGAAGTGGCCCATCTCGATGAATTCGGCCAGCGCCGCCTGCACCGGCATCTGGCCCGGGCGGTTCAGGTCGTAGTGGGCCTGCTTGAAGGCGGCCACCAGCGGCTTGGGCACCACGAGGTAGCCGATCTTCAGGCCCGGGTAGAGCACCTTGGAGAAGGTGCCCATGTAGAACACGCGGCCATCGGTGTCGAGCCCTTCGAGGCTGGAGATGGGCGGGCCGCTGAACCGGTATTCGCTGTCGTAGTCGTCCTCGAGCACCCAGGCGTCGTGCGCCCGGGCGGTGGCCAGCAGCTGGTGGCGCCGCGGCAGGGACATCACCGCGCCGGTGGGGTACTGGTGCGATGGGGTCACGTAGATCAGGCGCGGCGGCTTGGCGTGGTCGGCGCTGCTGGGGTTGATGCCCTGTTCGTCCACCGCCACCGGATGCAGTGCGAGGCCGGTAGCCATGAAGGCCTTGACCGCGCCCCAGTAGGCCGGGTCCTCCACCCACACCGTGTCGCCATGGTCGGCCAGCAGGCGGGCGCACAGTTCGAGCGACTGCTGGGTGCCCGTGGTGATGACGACCTGGTCGGCCTCCAGGTGCACGCTGCGGAACACGCGAAGGTAGTCGGCCACGGCGCGGCGCAGCGGCGCGTAGCCACCGGAGTCGTTGTAGTCGAGCATGTCCGGGTAGGTCATGCGCCAGTGCTTGTTCTGCAGCCGCTGCCAGAGCGTGACCGGGAAGGCGCTGAAGTCGGCGATGCCGGGCGTGAAGGGTTGCACCTCCAGTTCGGTGGCGCAGTAGGTGTGGGCCAGCGCCTGGCCGCGCACCGAGAGGCGGCTGGCCTGCAGGGTGGCGGCCTGGCCGGCGCTGGCGCGCGCGGGTCGGCCAGGCGCGGCGCGCGGCACGCTGTCGTTCACGTAGGTGCCGCTGCCCACGCGGCTGGCGAGGTAACCCTCCACGCTGAGCTGGTTGATGGCCGCCACCACGGTGTTGCGCGAGAGGTTGAGGTCCTCCGCCAGGTCGCGGCTGGAGGGCAGCCGTTCTCCCGCGCCGAGCTTGCCATCGAGCATGGCGCGGCGCAGGGCCTCGTAGAGTTGCCGGTGCAACGGCAGCGCGCCCTGGGTGCCGAGGCGGCCCATTTCAGCCAGGAGAAATTCGGAGAGCATGGGGGAAGTGGCACCCAAGGGTGGGTCGAATTGGCTCTCATTGTGATCCAATTGGACCCCCACAATGCAGGCCATTGTCTGGAGTCGTCATGAACAAGCCGCCGCCGCCGTGCATGGTCTGGCTGCCTGCGGATCACCGCCTGATGGGTGATCACGGGCACCAGATGCCGTTTTTGCTGCTGGGTGACAAATACGCCCGCGCGGTCAAGGTGGGCGCCCAGGCCCAGCCGGTGATGTTCCCGCTGGCCGACACCGGCCAGATCAGCGAACTGCTGGCGCTGGTGGACGGGGTGATGCTGACCGGCTCACCCTCCAACGTGCACCCGTCCCATTTCGACGAAGACGTGGCCGATCCCAGCCTGCCGCTGGACGCCGACCGCGACCTGCTCACGCTCGCCCTCGTCAAGGCCTGTGTGCATGAAGGCATTCCGCTGCTCGGAATCTGCCGCGGGTTCCAGGAGATCAACGTGGCCCTGGGCGGCACGCTGCACCAGCGTGTGCACGACGTGCCCGGCCTCATGGACCACCGCGAGCCCAAGACCGCGCCGCCCGACGAGCAGTACGCGCCGCGCCACAGCATCCGCCTGGCACCGGGCAGCGTGTTCGAGGAATGGGCAGGAGGCCCTGAAGCCCAGGTGAATTCGCTGCACGGCCAGGGCATCAACCGGCTGGCCGACGGCCTGGAGCCGCTGGCCCACGCGCCCGACGGCGTGGTGGAGGCCTTTGGCGTGCGCGGCGCGCGCACCTTTGCCTACGCCGTGCAGTTCCACCCCGAATGGCGCTGCTGGGAAACCCCGTTCTATGCCGCCATCTTCGAAGCCTTTGGCCGCGCCTGCCGCCAGCGCACCAGCCAGCGGCTGCAGGCCGCCGACCTCGCGCGCAGCGCGGTGCAGCCCTGAGATTCACCCCCATACCCACAACGGAGACGGCACATGACAGCCCCCCCCAAGAAAGCGATGAACTTCAACGACCTGGAGAACTGGCTCAACCAGAACCGGGTGACCGAGGTCGAGTGCCTGGTGCCCGACCTGACCGGCGTGGCGCGCGGCAAGATCCTGCCGCGCGAGAAGTTCACCGAGGACCGGGGCATGCGACTCCCACAGGCCATCGTGGCCATGGGGGTCACCGGCGAGTTTCCTGAAAGCGGGCCGTACTACGACGTCATCGAGCCGACCGACCGCGACATGCAGTTGCGGCCGGACCCGACCACCGTGCGCATCGTGCCCTGGGCCACCGACCCCACGGCGCAGGTGATCCACGATTGCTTCGACCACGCCGGCAAGCTGGTGCCGTTTGCGCCGCGCAGCGTGCTGCGCCATGTGTGCGAACTCTTCGACGCCGAGGGCCTGGACCCGGTGGTGGCACCCGAGCTGGAGTTCTACCTGACCGCACGCAACACCGACCCGAACACGCTGCTCAAGCCCCCCATCGGCCGCAGCGGCCGGGCAGAGACCTCGCGCCAGGCGTACAGCATCGATGCGGTCAACGAGTTCGACCCGCTGTTCGAGGAAATCTACGACTACTGCGACAAGATGCAGCTCAATGTGGACACACTGATCCACGAAGTGGGCGCGGGGCAGATGGAGATCAACTTCTTCCACGCCCATCCGCTCGGGCTGGCCGACGAGGTGTTCTTCTTCAAGCGCACGGTGCGCGAAGCCGCGCTGCGCCACGACATGTACGCCACCTTCATGGCCAAGCCCATCGCGGGTGAGCCGGGGTCTGCCATGCACGTGCACCAGAGCATCTTGGACAAGGCCACCGGCAAGAACATCTTCAGCAATGAAGACGGCACGCCGTCCGAGGCGTTCTACCACTACATCGGTGGCCTGCAGCGCTACATTCCGGCGGCCATGGTGCTGGTGGCGCCGTACGTCAACAGTTACCGCCGCCTTTCGCGCCACACCGCGGCGCCCATCAACATCGAGTGGGGCCACGACAACCGCACGGTGGGCATCCGCTCGCCGATCTCCAGCCCCGCCGCGCGCCGGGTGGAGAACCGCGTGATCGGTGCCGACGCCAACCCCTATGTGGCCATGGCCATGACGCTGGCCTGCGGTTACCTGGGCCTGAAGAACAAGATCAAGCCCAAGCCCGAGATGAAGGGCGATGCCTACCTCGCACCTTATTCGCTGCCGCGCAGCCTGGGCGAGGCGCTCGACTGGCTGCGCCGCGAGCCCGACCTGCACGAGGTGCTGGGCAAGGAGTTCATCACCATCTACACCGAGATCAAGGAGCTGGAGTTCGACGAGTTCATGAAGGTGATCTCGCCCTGGGAACGCGAGCATCTCCTCCTGCATGTCTGAGCACGCCATCCAAGGACGAACGCCATGAACACCTCCACCCTCATCGCCCCCCCCGCCCTGGTGCGCCGCGCCGAACAGCACGACACCCAGGCCATCCAGGCGCTGGACAGCGCGCACTACCTGCACCCGTTCACCGACCACGGCGACCTCGCCACGCGGGGTGCGCGGGTCATCACGCGGGCCGAGGACATCTACATCTGGGATTCCGAGGGCAAGAAGATCCTGGATGCCATGAGCGGCCTGTGGTGCGTGAACGCCGGCTACGGGCGCAAGGAGCTGGCCGACGCTGCCTACCAGCAGATGATGACGCTGCCCTTCTACAACAGCTTCTTCCAGACCACCAACGTGCCGGCGGTGCAACTGGCGACGAAGCTGGCGCAGATCGCACCCCAGGTGGGCGGGCGCAAGTTCGAGCATGTGTTCTTCAGCTCCAGCGGCAGCGAGAGCAACGACACCAACGTGCGCATGGTGCGCCGCTACTGGGACCTGCTGGGTCAGCCGCAGCGCAAGGTGATCATCAGCCGCCACAACGCGTACCACGGCAGCACCATGGCCGGCGCGTCACTGGGCGGCATGAGCGGCATGCACGCGCAGGGCGACCTGCCGATTCCCGACATCACCCACATCGAGCAGCCGTACTTCTACGAACACGCTCAACCCGGCGAAACGCCGGCCGCGTTCGGCGTGCGCGCTGCGCGCTGGCTGGAAGAAAAGATCCTGGCGGTGGGCGCGGGCCGGGTCGCTGCTTTCATCGCCGAGCCGGTGCAGGGTGCGGGCGGCGTGATCATCCCGCCCGAGACTTACTGGCCCGAGATCCAGCGCATCGTCGACAAGCACGGCATCCTGCTGATTGCCGACGAGGTCATCTGCGCGTTCGGCCGCCTGGGCCACTGGTTCGCGTACGAGAAATTCGGCATCCGCCCCGACCTGGTGACCTTCGCCAAGGGCGTGACCAGTGGCTACATTCCGCTCGGCGGCGTGATGGTGGGCGACCGCGTGGCCCAGGTGCTGATCGACAAGGGTGGCGAGTTCAACCACGGCTACACCTACAGCGGCCACCCCGTGGCCTGCGCGGTGGCGCTGGCCAACATCGAGCTCATGGAGCGCGAGAACCTGGTGGGCCGCGTCAAGGACGACACCGGCCCCTACCTCGCCGAGCGCTTTGCCGAGCTGGCCGAGCACCCGCTGGTGGGCGCGGCCGAGACCTGCGGCTTCGTGGCCGGGCTGGTGCTGGTGAAGAACAAGGCCCGGCGCGAGATGTTCGACGAGGCGCTGGGCGTGTGCATGAAGTGCCGCGCGCATTGCTTCAAGAACGGCCTGATCATGCGCGCCGTGGGCGACCGCATGATCATCGCGCCCCCGCTGGTGATGACGCGCGCACAGATCGACGAGATGATGGCGCTCATCCAGCGCTGCCTGGACGCCACCCTGGAAGAATTGCGCTCGGCAGGCCAGCTGGCTTGAATAGAATGGCCGCTGCAGCGCCCCGCCGGTCGATTTCTGGCGCCTGCCCACCCGCATTGGGTCTGAAAATTGCTAGTCTCGCGCATGCGTTTTCAGCCCCGCCCGGTTGAGTTCTAACGGTCATTAACTTCCTTGGAGTGAGCAACACCATGAAAAAGCACGTCCTGGTTCTCGCGATGTCAGCCGTCCTGCTGGCCGCCTGTGGCAAGAAGGAGGAGCCGGCACCGGCGCCTGCAGCGCCTGCCCCGGTGGCTGCCGCTCCGGCCGCGCCCGCGCCGCCACCCGGCCCGGTGATGGACGACGAGAAGGTCCTGAACATCTACAACTGGCCCGACTACATCACCGAAACCCTGGTCGCCGACTTCGAGAAGGAATATGGCATCAAGGTGAACTACGACACCTTCGAGAACAACGAAGCGCTGCACGCCAAGCTGGTGGCCGGCAATTCGGGCTACGACATCGTGATCCCCACCGCCGGCTTCGCCAAGAAGCAGATCGATGGCGGCCTCTACCAGCCCATCGACAAGAGCAAGATCCCGAACTACGCCAACCTCGACACCGACTTCATGGCCAAGATCGCTGGCGTGGACCCGGAGAACAAGCACCTGGTGCCGTGGGCCTGGGGCTTCACCACCGTGGGCATCAACAAGCAGAAGGTGGAGAAGGCGCTGGGCGGCATGCCGATGCCTGAAAACGCCTGGGACCTGGTGTTCAAGCCCGAGTACTCGAGCAAGCTGCGTTCGTGCGGCATCGCCTACCTGGATTCGCCCAGCGAAATCCTGCCGGTGGCCCTGCACTACGTGGGCAAGCCGCCCTACAGCGAGAACCCCGAAGACTTCAAGCTGGCCGGTGAGATGCTGAAGAAGGTGCGCAAGGATGTGCGCCTGTTCTCCAGCACCATGATCGACGACATCGCTGGTGGCAAGGCCTGCGCCTTCATCGGCTGGTCGGGCGACATCAACATCGCTGGCGACCGCGTGAAGGAGACCGGTGGCAGGGACGAGATCATCCCGCTGCTGCCCACCGGCGGCGGACTGGTGTTCATCGACACCATGGCCATTCCGAAAGACGCCAAGCACCCGAACAACGCGCACCTGTTCATGGATTACTACCTGCGCGCGGCCAACGGTGCGGCCATGGCCAACGAGCTGAACTACCCCACCGGCAACAAGGCCGCGCTCGCCGACATCAAGGATGAGGTCAAGGGCAACAAGACCATCTTCCTGAGCCCGGAAGACACGGCCCGCCTGATCCCCACCGGCGGTTTCTCCAACGAAGCCTCGGGCGTGCTGAACGAAACCTACAACGCCTTCAAGCGCGGCAAGTAAATTCACACGCCGACGCCGCGCGGGCACACAAGGGCTGTTCTTCCTCCGGGTCGAACAGCCCTTTTCATTTGGCACAGCGAAGAAGCGCAGAAACGGACATCAAGATGGCAGACACAGCGGGTTTCCTGGTGACCGAGAAACTGGTCAAGCGGTTCGACGAGGCGGTGGCGGTGGACGAGGTGTCGCTGTCCATTGGCAAGGGCGAGATCTTTGCCCTGCTGGGCAGTTCGGGTTGCGGCAAGTCCACGCTGCTGCGCATGCTCGCCGGGTTCGAGAAGCCCACGTCCGGGCGCATCCTGCTGGGCGGGCAGGACGTGGCGGCCATGCCGCCGTACGAGCGCCCGGTGAACATGATGTTCCAGTCGTACGCGCTGTTTCCGCACCTGAGCATCTGGGAGAACGTGGCGTTCGGGCTCAAGCGCGAAGGGCTGCCCAAGGCCGAGGTCCAGCAGCGCACCGACGAGATGCTGGGTCTGGTGCAGCTCACGCCTTACGCCCAGCGCAAGCCGCACCAGCTCTCTGGCGGGCAGCAGCAGCGCGTGGCGCTGGCGCGCAGCCTGGCCAAGCGGCCCAAGATGCTGCTGCTCGACGAGCCGCTGGGCGCGCTCGACAAGAAGCTGCGCGAGCAGACCCAGTTCGAACTCGTGAACATCATCGAGAAGGTGGGCGTGACGGTGGTGATGGTCACGCACGACCAGGAGGAGGCCATGACCATGGCCAGCCGCATCGCGATCATGAGCAAGGGGCGCGTGCTGCAGGTGGGCACGCCCGAGGAAATCTACGAGCACCCCACCAACCGTTTCGTCGCCGACTTCATCGGCAACGTCAATCTGTTCGAAGGGCGGCTGAGTGTGGACGAGGCCGACCGCTGCGCCGCCACCACGCCGATCGGCGAGATCCACGTGGGCCACGGCGTGAGCGGCACGCTCAACATGCCGGTGGCCATTGCCGTGCGGCCCGAGAAGCTGGAGATCAGCAAACAGCGGCCACCCGCCGATGCGGGCCCCAACGTGTTCACCGGCAAGGTCAAGGAAATCGCCTACTTCGGCTCGTACAACACCTACATCGTGGTGGCCAGCGACGGCTCCAAGGTGAAGATCACCGAGGCCAACACCTCGCGCCACGACCTCTCGGACATCACCTGGGAAGACAACGTGTTCTTCTGGTGGGACGACAGCGCCGGCGTCGTGCTGAGGGATTGATCATGGCCGCACCCATTCCTGTTCCCGGCAAGCGTTTCGTCATCGGCGTGCCCTATGTGTGGCTGCTGGTGTTCTTCTTCCTGCCGTTCCTGATCCTGCTCTACATCAGCTTCGTGGACATGGGCGGTGACATCAGCCCGTTCAAGCCGATCTGGGATCCAGTCACCGGCATCCTCAGCCTGAAGTACGAGAACTACCTGGCCATCTTCCGGATGGCCGAGGGCGAGCCCTGGTTCCGCACGCTCTACATCGACGCGTACGTGCGATCGATCTGGTATGCGCTGTGCACCGCGGTGCTGTGCCTGGCCATCGGCTATCCGTTCGCCTACTTCATCGCGCGTTCGCCGGCCAGCGTGCGCCCTGCGCTGCTGCTCATGGTGATGCTGCCGTTCTGGACCTCGTTCCTGCTGCGCGTCTACGCCTGGAAGGGCATCCTGGCCGACCAGGGCGTGCTCAACCGGCTGATGATGTCGATCGGGCTCATCAGCGAACCCGTTCCCATGCTCTACACCAACGTGTCCATGCTGATCGGCATGACCTATGTGTACCTGCCGTTCATGGTGCTGCCGCTCTACGCCAACCTGGTGAAGATGGACTTCCGCCTGCTCGAAGCGGCCTACGACCTGGGCACCACGCCGTTCAAGGCGTTCTGGCTGGTGACCGTGCCGCTGTCCAAGGCCGGCATCGTGGCCGGCTTCATGCTGGTGTTCATCCCCTGCGTGGGCGAGTTCGTGATTCCCTCGCTGCTGGGCGGGCCTGAGAACCTCATGATCGGGCGCGTGGTGTGGGACGAGATGTTCACCGCCAACGACTGGCCGCGCGCCACCGCGCTGGCCGTGGTGATGATCGCGATCATCGTGATCCCGCTGGCGTTCTATTACCGCTCCGCCAGCGAAGGAGGCAAGGCATGAAACCCTTCCTGGAAAAACACTTCGGCAAGGCGTGGCTGGCGCTGGTGTTCGCGTTTCTCTACCTGCCGCTGCTGTTCATGATCGTGTTCTCGTTCAACAGCACCCGGCAGGACGCGCGCTTCACCGGCTTCTCGCTGCGCTGGTACGAGGCGCTCACACGCGACACCAAGATCGTCGAGGGCTTCTGGCTCTCGCTCAAGGTGGCCACCATCACCGGCCTGCTCTCGGCCGTGCTCGCCACCTTCGCGGCCTTCGTGCTGGTGCGTTACCGGCGGTTTCTCGGCCGGACCATCTTCAGCGGCATGGTGAACGCGCCGCTGGTGATGCCCGAGGTGATCATCGGCCTGTCGCTGCTGCTGCTGGCGGTGGGCGCGCAGAACCTGTTCGGCTGGCCGCAGCGCGGCATGCTCACCATCATCCTCGGCCACACGCTGCTGGGCATGGCGTACGGCATGGTGGTGATCCAGTCGCGCCTGATGGAGATGGACCGTTCCATCGAGGAAGCCGCCATGGACCTGGGCGCCCGTCCGCACCAGGTGTTCTTCCTGATCACGCTGCCCAACATCTTCCAGGCGCTGCTCGCGGCATTCCTGCTCGCGTTCACGCTGTCCTTCGACGACGTGGTGATCTCCGAATTCCTCTCCGGCCCCGGCGTGAACACCCTGCCGCAGGTGATCTTCGGCTACGCCCGGCGCGGCATCAACCCCACCATCTACGCCGCGGCCACGCTGCTGATCGTGACGGTGACGATCGTGATCGTGAGTTATGCGGTGTGGGTGGCGCGCGCGACACGGCGGCGCGAGCGGGAGATCGCGGCGGCGGCGAAGAGTTGAGGCTGCGCTGGACCCGCAGATCGGCTGAAATTCGCTAAACTTACCCGCCAGACACCACTCACCCGACCATGCGCAAAACCAAGGCTCCCCCACGCAGGCAACCTAGCCGCAAGGCCCTGCTGCGCGCGGTGGCCAGTTCGACGGCCGTGGAAACAGGCCATTCAGTTGCTCAGCTCGAACAGCGGCTGCGGCAGCCCGGCGAGCGCTTCGCGCACATCACACTGGCTCGTTGAGTCCGGCGTCGCCGGCGGCCATCGCTTCGGCCACAAACCGGCACATGGGGTCGTAGTCGCCCGAAATGCCTGAATGGATGGCGCCGATGTACGCCGGCTTGAACTGCTCCCAGCTGCTGTAGTCCAGGGGTTCGTGTCCAGCCTGTACCGCCATGACATCAGCGAGCAGGCGCGACAGGCGCCCGTTGCCTTCGCGGAAGGGGTGAATCAGGATCAGTTCCACATGGGTTACGGCAATGGCCTTCACCACTTCAGCGGAAGCCAGGCGGCTGCAGGGCGTCCACACCGCAAGGTACTTCCGCTCGAATTCGTTCAGCAGCCCCGTCAGCAGCCCACAAGCGGCAAACTGGAAGCCGCCGTTGCCGAGGTTCACCGAGCGTTCTTGGCCGGCCCAGCGGTAGACATTGCCCAGCCACAGGTGGTGCCAGCGCTTCAGGTCCGCCACCGTGAGGACTCGGTCGGGAAAGTCCTGCAACAGCACCTCGTCATACAGCTCACCCAGCAGTTGCAGTTCCAGATCGTCCATGTCCTCGGACGAAGCGATGCCCACGAGATTGCGCAAGACTTGCCCGCTTGAACCCGGCTCGAATTCGCCTTCTGGCCCGGGGACGTGGTAACGGTTGCTCATCGATCAGGTACCTGTTGACTCTGGATCAGGATTTTCACGTGTTCCGACTGCGGCGGGGAATCGCGGTTTCGACTGGATCGTTGAGTGACCGGAAAATTGGATACGCGATTTCTTGACGCTGGGGGGTAGCATGGGCCACTTTCTGCCTGGCAACCACCGGACCCGCCCATGACCGACCTCAGCTTCGACGGCCGCGCCTTCATCAACGGCGAGCGCATCGCCGCGCGCGATGGCCAGACTTTTGACTGCCTCTCGCCGGTGGACGGCCGGCTGCTGACCGCCGTGGCGCGTTGCGGCGAGGCCGACATCGACGCCGCCGTGACGGCCGCGCGCACCGCCTTCGAGGACCAGCGCTGGAGCGGCATGGCGCCGGCGCAGCGCAAGCGCGTGATGATCAAGTTCGCGGAACAGCTGCTGGCCCACGCCGACGAGCTGGCGCTGACCGAGACGCTGGACATGGGCAAACCCATCCGGTACGCAAAGAGCGTGGACGTGAACAGCGCGGCCAACTGCATCCGCTGGTACGGCGAGGCGGTGGACAAGGTGTACGACGAGATCGCGCCCACGGGCCGCCACGCGCTGGCCCTGATCACGCGCGAGCCGGTGGGCGTGGTGGGTGTGATCGTGCCGTGGAACTACCCCATGATCATGGCGGCGTGGAAGATCGCGCCGGCGCTGGCGGCGGGCAACTCGGTGGTGTTGAAACCCAGCGAGAAAAGCCCGCTCACTGCACTGCGCCTGGCCGAGCTGGCGCTGGCCGCAGGCATTCCACCCGGCGTGTTCAACGTGGTGCCGGGCTACGGCCCCGAGGCGGGCAGCCCGCTGGCGCTGCACATGGACGTGGACTGCATCGCCTTCACGGGTTCCACGCGCGTGGGCAAGCAGATCCACGTGATGGCGGGGCAGAGCAACCTGAAGCGCGCGTGGACCGAGCTGGGTGGCAAGTCGCCCAACATCGTGTTTGCCGATTGCCCGGACCTGGACAAGGCGGTGGAGGCCGGGGTGGGCAGCATCTTCTTCAACCAGGGCGAGAGCTGCAACGCACCTTCGCGCCTGTTTGTGGAGGCCTCGATCAAGGACGCGTTCCTGGAGAAGGCGCTCAAGCTGGTGCCGCAATACCAGCCCGGCAACCCGCTGGAGAAAAGCACGGTGATGGGCGCCATCGTCGACCAGGTGCAGAAGGACAACGTGATGCGCTACATCGGCCTGGGCAAGAGTGAAGGCGCCACCTTGCTGGCGGGTGGTGAATCGGCCGATCCGGTGAAGGGCGGTCACTACGTGCTGCCCACCATCTTCGACGGCGTGACGCCGCAGATGACGATCGCGCGCGAGGAGATCTTCGGGCCAGTGCTCTCGGTGATGTCGTTCACCGACGCCACCGACGTGGTGAAGCAGGCCAACAGCAGCGTCTACGGCCTGCAGGCGGCGGTGTGGACGCGCGACATCAACAAGGCGCATGGCGTGGCGCGTGCCTTGCGCGCGGGCACGGTGCACGTGAACCAGTACGACGAAGACGACATCACGGTGCCGTTCGGTGGCTTCAAGCAGAGCGGCGTGGGGCGCGACAAGTCGCTGCACGCGTTCGACAAGTACACAGAGACGAAGACGACCTGGATCCGGATCGACAGCCCTGTCTGAGGCGAATCGCGATGTCGAAACTTCCGTCCCCTCTCGAGAAACCCCTGCTGGACGAGCGCATCGCTGCGCTGCGCGCGCAGGGCATCCATTCGGTGCTGGCCACGTTCACCGACCTGCTGGGTGTGCCCAAGGGCAAGCTGGTGCCGCTCTCTAGCCTGGCGGGCGCGGTGGAAACGGGCGCCGGGTTTTCCGGACCGAGCATTGCCGGCACCGGCCTGCCGCGCATGGGCGCGCGCAGCGAATACATGGGCCGCGTGCGGCCTGAGAGCCTGCGCCCGCTGCCCTTCATGCCCGGTGTGGCACACGCGGTGTGCGACGGCTTTGCCGGCGGAGAACCGCTGGACACCTGCCCGCGTCAGGTGCTGCAGCGTCAGGTGGTGCGGCTCAAGTCACGCGGCTGGACGCTGTGGGTTGGCATCGAGCCGGAGTTCTTTCTGCTCCAGCGCGATGCGCGGGGCCGCTGGCAGGTGGCCGACGCCGACGACCGGCTCGCCAAGCCGTCCTACGATCTGTCGGCCATTGGCCGCAACTTCGGCTTTCTCGACGCCATGCGCCAGACGCTGGACGCGCTGGGCTTCGAGCTCCAGCAGATCGACCACGAGGACGCGAGCGGGCAGTACGAGATCAACTACCGGCACGACGACGCGCTGGCCGCGGCCGACCGCTACCAGCTCTTCAAGCTCGCCACGCAGGCCGTGGCCCAGCAGCACGGGCTGGTGTTTTCCACCATGCCCAAGCCGCTGGCGCATGCCCCGGGCAGCGGCCTGCACTTTCACCTGAGCCTCACCGATGAAAAAGGCCATGCCGTGATGGCCGACGCCGCCGGCACCCTGGGGCTGAGCGAGACCGGCCGGCAGTTTGCCGCTGGCCTGCTGCACCACGCCGACGCCCT
Organism: Hydrogenophaga sp.; assembly: GCF_051858985.1. Lineage (GTDB taxonomy): Bacteria > Pseudomonadota > Gammaproteobacteria > Burkholderiales > Burkholderiaceae_C > Hydrogenophaga. The sequence goes on from NZ_JBHYGM010000004.1 coordinate 401,081, forward strand.
GGCCGCGCTCTGCGCGCCCACGGTGAACAGCTACAAGCGCCTGGCGGCGAGTGCCAGCGCCTCGGGCACCACCTGGTCGCCGGTGTGGAAAGCGGTGGGCGACAACAACCGAACCTGCCTGGTGCGCACAGTGGCGGGCCGGCTCGAATGGCGCTTGCCGGACCCCTCCTGCAACGTCTACGCCGCCCTCGCCGCCACGCTGGCCGCAGGGCTCGCGGGCATCGATCAGGCGTTGCCGATGCCCGCGCCTTGCGAGGACGACCTGTACGAGCGCCACGCGCGCGGTGCCGCGCTGCCCGGCCGCCTGCCACGCGACCTGCATGCCGCGCTGGATGCGCTGGAAGGGGATGCCGCCCTGCGCGAAGCCGTGGGTGAGGCCTTTTGTGTGCAGTTCCTGCAGATCAAGCGCGCCGAGTGGGACGCCTGGAGCCAGCAGGTGGGCGATTGGGAGATGGACCGCTACGCCCACGCTGGATAATCGGCCCCGTTGAACTCGCCCAACTCCGCCCTCAAGACCTGGACCAAGACCGCCGATCGGCCCCTGCGCAGCCTGCGCAAGTCGATGAGCATCTGGTTGTTCGCCCATTTCGTCGGCGTGCCGGTGCCCTGGCACGCGGTGCGCCAGACCGACGGCGTGGCCCTGCTGGCCTACGAGCACGAACGGCTGCTGGCGCTGGCGGCGGCCGGTGAACACGTGCCACCGGTGCTGGCCTTCAACGGCGACGCGCTCACCACGGGCGACGTGGGCGACACGCTGGACCACCAGCTGCACCGCCTGCCCGAGACCGAGTGGCTCGCGCTGATGTGCGCGGCCAGCGCCGACCTCGCGGCCTTCCACGCACGCGGGCACTGGCACGGTGGGGCGCAGATCCGCAACATCACCTGGGACGGCGAGCGCTTCGCCCGGCTCGATTTCGAGGAACGCCTGCAGCCCGGCATGGCACTGGCCACGGTGCAGGTGTACGACATGCTGCAGTTGCTGCTGTCGCTGGCGCGCTACCTGCAGCCCCTGGGGCCCGGCGCGGTGCAGGCGGTGCTGCAGGCCTACGACGACGCGGCCACCGACGGCCACGCGCTGCGCGCCTACGTGGCGCACCTGTTGCCACGCCTGCAACGCGTGTCGAGGCTGGCGGCGTGGTCGAGCCGGCTCGACGGCTCGCGCGAACTGGTGCGGCTGCGCACCGTGCTCGACGGCATGGCCGGCTTCGTGCGCCCGGCGCGCTGAGTCCGGAAAAGCCCGGTTCCGCGCTCGCGGGACGGCCGTTGGTGTGTTCGCCCGGCTTGGTGTGGCGGTGGTGGGAAGAATGCGGTCCCACTTCGTCACCGTGCCCCACCGCCATGCCGACCTCCCCGACTTCGTTGATGGAACTCCACGCGGAAATCCAGGCGGCTTTCCAGTTCGCGGACCCGTCGGCGCGTGCCGAGGCCAGCCGGCGCATGTTGTTTCGAGAGGGTGTGCTGAAGCAGATTTCGGGCAGTCGCGACCCGATCCTCATCGCGAATGCTTCTGTTGCGGCGACGACGCTTCCGCCGGCAGAACGCAGAAGGGCGCTGGAGGGCATCCTGACTCTGCCAGCGCTAGGCGCCGTGGCCGCCTCGCGCGACGAGAACGTGATCGACTCGGTAGCTCGCAGCGCCGCGCAATCGAACGATGCGAAGTTCGTTGGAGGCGTGATCAGTCTGGCCAGTCAGCGGCTTGACGCGTGGTTCGGCCGCATCGCGCTGGACAGGCTGCTCGAGCCGCCGGTGCTGGACATGTTGGCCGCATCAGGCGATGCCCATGCGATCGCGCGGACAACGAGAGCGCTTGCAGGCGTTCCCCAGCCTCACCGACATCGGGGTTGGGAACGCCTGATGACGCCACAGGCCATGGGAACGCTGGCGATGTCGCCAAACGCAGATTTCCTCGCGCACATGGCCAGCGACATGGCCGAAAGCGGTGGTGCGGCCTTGCTGGAGCGTTTGAAGCAAGGGGCCGGGACGCTGGATGCGGAGCGGCGAAACCAGGTCCTGCAGCGCCTGTCCGTGCCCGACGTCGCGCCTCGACCGCACGTGCTCCCCGCCCTGCATCCGCAGGGTCGCCATGTGTCTGGCCCTCCATCTTCCGCGCCGTCGTGGCAGGACATCGTGACCCGTCCGGCTGGCCGTGGCGCTCAGCCGCGTGATGCCCACCAGCCCCGCCGGGGCGGCCCCGACGTCCGCTAGGCACGCATTCAAATCCATGGAAAGGAATGGGCCATGACCCTTGAAGAGATTCGGCATCAGCTGGAGGAGGCTTCGGCGCTCGGCGAGCGTGAACGGACGCACGTCACATCCACCCTGTTCTCTGCGGACGGCGTCACCCAGCAGGTCGCCGACAGCGCTGACGCCTCGCTGATCGCGCTGGCCGCCGATGAAGCGGTCCAGCTGGTGCTCAAAGGCCAGTCGCCCGACGTGCGGGAGCGATTGCTGTCGATCGACGCGCTGCAGACGGTCGCGCGCGATGGCACCGCCAGCCAGATCCAGCGCGTCGCTGCGGCCAGCCAGGGTTCTTCATCAGACCATCTGCAACAGGTGGCGGCGCATCTGTACACACCGCAAGCCCTCGCTCGTGTCGCAGCGTCCCACGATGGGCAGGCTGTGGCTACCGTGGCGATCTGCCTGACCTACAACGAAGGTCCGTTGGTGGCGGGCGGGCTGCAGACCTTGCTTACTGCGGAGAACCTGCAGCGGATCTCCCGCCTCGGCAGTGCGGCCGACATCGGATTGGCGGCGTCCGCCTGCCAGCGCCTGCCTCCCGCGGAGGCGACCTCCGCACTGGAAGCGCTGCTCACGCCTGAAGCGCTCAAGCATGTGGCCGCCGGTTCGGGCCGGGCCGAGTTCATTGGATGGGTCGCCGACGCATCGCGGTCCTTGCCCGAAGGTCGAAAGGTGGAAGCCATCGCCACGCTTCTCCATCGAACGCCCCTGGATACGCTCCGGAACAAGGGCAGCGAGGGCGACATTGCGCTGGTGGCGATCGCCGTGGCGGATTCCGGGCATGCCTCCCTCATTGCCCGGGCGGCGGAGGTGGCGAGCTTGCTGGATGTGGATCGCCGCAACGTCGCGATGGAGTACCTGTTGACGGACGACGCCATCGACGTGGTCGAGCGGTCAGGAACGGGTCTGGAAGTGGGTGCCGTTGCCAGGGCAGCGAGCCTCCTGCCGGAGGCGCCGCAGGCCACCGAGGCACTCGGCAGATTGCTCACGCCGGACGCCTTGGGGCGGGTGGCGGATTCCCGGGATCAGGCCGCCATCGCGCGAACCGCCGAGGCGGCGGGTCATCTGGACGGCGCCGCGCGGGCTGCTGCACTGGAACAGCTGCTCAGCCATGCCGCGCTCACGATCATGCTCGCGAAAGGAACGCCCGCCAGCATCTCCAGGGTGGTGCGCGCTGCCGCGGACTCGGGTCATGTCCAGGTGCTGGCGCGCACCGCGCTGCTGATGGCCTATTTGCACCACGCGGGCATGCGGGATTTTGCGCTGCGCACGGTGCTCACCGAGCCGAACCTGGCCCGCCTGGCGACATCGAATGACGCCTCCGCCATTGGCTGGGCTGCCACCGCGGTGGGCCACATGAAGGACGACGAGCGACCCGGCGCGTTTGACCGTCTCCTGACGCCTGAGGCCTTGAACACGCTGCAAACGCAGGGCGAAGAGCTGTCGATGTCAAGGGTGGCGATGGCGGTGGGCGAAAGAGGTGGGGCCGGTCTTGTGGTTCGCATTGCCCAGGCCTTCGGCAGACTGCCCGACGGCCTGCGTGCCCAGGTCCTGCCCCATGTGCTTTCGGAAACGGCGATGAAGACCGTGGCCGCGAGTCGGAGCGACAAGGCCATTCATGCGGTGGTGGCCGCGGTGCGCACCCTTCCGCTTGAGCAGCGCCATGCCTTGATGGGCGCGTTGCTCAAAGGCGTCCCGCCCTGGCAACAAAGCCTGTACAACCCGTCGCCTGCGAGGTCCGCCTCGGCCGCAGCGGCTTCGCCATCGACTGGCGGGCGCAAGACCGGTGGACCCGGTCTGGGCTAGTTCGTCAGGTCTTGTAGCCGGGGTCCAGCCGCTCTGCTTTGCGCAGCAGCGCCGGCCACGCCAGTTGAGCGCCCTGGCCGGCGGTGGCCACGCGCATCACGTCGGCCATGCCGGCGAGGATGGCGGGGTTCACCTGGGTGAGTTCGCCGCCTGCCTGCGCGTCGATCTGGATGCGGCAGGTGTTCTCCAGCGTGTACATGTGCAGGAACGCGTCGGCGATGGTGCGGCCCACGGTGAGCATGCCGTGGTTGCGCAGCACGAGGTAGTTGGCCTTGCCCAGATCGGCCTGCAGGCGCACCTTCTCTTCGGGTCGCAGGGCCACGCCTTCGTAGTCGTGGTAGGCCAGCGAGTGCAGCACGAAGGTGCTCTGCTGGCTGATGGGCAGGATGCCGGCCTTCTGCGCGCTCACGCCCACCCCTGCGCGGGTGTGCGTGTGCAGCACGCAACCGGCTTCGGGTCGGGCCTCGTGCACCGCGCTGTGGATGACGAAGCCGGCCGGGTTCACCGGGAAGGGCGATTCGTGCAGCTTGTTGCACGCCATGTCCACCTTCACCAGGCTGCTGGCCGTGATCTCGTCGAACATGAGGCCGTAGGGGTTGATGAGGAACTGGTGCTCGCCGCCGGTGACGGAGTCCGGCAGCTTGGCGCTGATGTGGGTGAACACCAGGTCGCTCCAGCCGTAGGCGGCGACCAGGCGGTAGCAGGCGGCGAGGTCGCAGCGCAGCGCCCATTCTTCGGCGCTCACCACTTCTTTCAGGGAAGGCATGTGCATGGCGGGTCTCCTGGGCCGCGTCGAATGCGCGGCCTGCTGTGCACTGTAGGGCCGCAGCGCGGGCTTGTCCTGTCCCTGCGTCGACAGGTCGGTGCCAGGGGCAGGTCAGCTGGTGTTCCGGCAACGCCTGACTGACGCTTCTCGCGTCGCCGAAGTCGCTGCCCGCCCATCATCTGGGGTCGTTCATCACATGGAGCTCGCTCATGGCAGAAACCTGGAAGCGCGTCAGTTCGACGTCGGTTTCGACCCCTTGCTAACGGCCTTACAGGTCCGGGAAATCCTGGATGCCATAGACCCGGTGGACGCCGCCCAGCGAATGGCCCAGTTGACGGCCTCGCAGGTCAGGGAAATCCTGGATGCCATGGACCCGGTGGACGCCGCCCAGCAAACGGCCCAGTTCCAGCACCTGGCGCTTCATCCTTACCTGGCCGGTGTGGTGGCCGAGTCCCGCGACCCGGGCTTGATGGCCCGCGTCAGCGACGCTGCCCTTGCCTTTCTGCCGCCCAATCAGCGCGACCCGCTGCTGCGGAGCATGTTGACGAACGATGCCCTGCGTGACGTGGCCGCTGGCGGCGATCTGCACCAGGTCAGCCAGGTGCTGGACGCGGTTGGTGCGCTGCCGGCAGACCGAACGGAGGCGGCCCTGCCCCACCTGATGACGTCGCGGGTGATGCAGGTGGTGGCCACACAGGGCAACCCGACGGACGTGGCCCGTACCTGTGGGACGGTGGTGGGCATGCCGCGGGATCTGCAACCGGGTTTGCTGGCGGAATTGCTGACACCGTCCACCATCGGTGCGCAGGTGGATCGAGGCGATCCCTGGGAAGTCAGCGAGGTGGCGGCCGCGGCCATACGGCTGCCGTCGGATGCGCAACAGCAAGGCGGGCTGAATCTGAAACAGGCGAGGCTGACCCAGCTGCTGTGTCCTAGGGCGCTGCAACGCTTTGGCGCTGAGGCCAGTGCCGCAGATGTGGGCGTGGCGGCGCAGGCGCTGGGCCAAGTGGAAGATCCAAGGCACAGACAGAGGGCTTTGTCCGTTCTGCTCTCGGACGGCGCGGTGGCCCGGGTGGCCAATGAGGGGAAGGCCAGCGATGTGGTGGCGGTGGTGAATGCAGCGAGGGAGTTGCCTCATCCCCAGCAAAAACAGGCCGCATTGATGCGATTGCTGTGCGATCGGGCGCGGGCAGAGGTGGCCGCCAACGGCACGGACCAGGAACGACACGCCATGGCGAGCGCATTCCCGCAATACCAGCAACTGCTGGATCGCCACCAGGCGGGTGCCCGGTCCAGTTCCCCGGCACCTGACCGCTGGCCCGGTCTGGGCTAGTGCAGCACTCGGGAGGGCTGCGTTCAGTTGAGTGTGAGCGTCCAGTTGCCCGACGGTATCCGACGTTGCCCTTCGCCCCCACCCGAGTGGGTGCCGGACATGGACTGGCCGTCGGTAGCAATCACGCCTTCAAAGCCAACTCGTCCGCTCAGGTTGAAACCCATGCCGAACTGGATGAACTCGCAATTGACGGTGCCTTCGGCCTCACCTGACTGCCCAAACGCCGAGCCCGCGCCGGTCAGCAGGCCGCCAGCAAACGTGAGCTGGGTGACCACGGCTGACTGACCCACCAGCACGTCGTCGAGGATGGCGGTGGCGGTACCCCGCCACACCCGGGGCCCGATCGGCAAGGGTGGACACACCGGCGACGTGGCGGTGCCGATCTGCAGCGGAAATGAGCCCAGGCCGGGCAGACTTGTGTACACGAAGGCGTGGAACTCGCTGAGCGTCCCCGGGTTGGGGGCGTTGAAGGGGAAGTTGAAGACGGTCTGGCCGGTGGCGGCGTTCAGTGAGCCGACGGTGGTCGAGAAGCCGCCGCTGCGGCGCACGAGTTCCACGCGATTCACGTTGTAGGGGCCGACACCCGGCACGAAATTCACCTTCTGCGGGTCCAGGCGCACGGTGAAGTTCAGCGCATCCCCCGTGAGGAAATTCAGGAGGCTGCCGGTGACCGCGTTGAGCGCAGCGCCCTTGGGCGACTCGGCCAGCGGCACGCTGCGCTGGAAGGTGGTGGCCGCCGTCACGCCGGGCAGGCCCAGCAGCTTGAGCGCGGCGTCGAAATCGCTCGCCAGCCCGGCGCTGAATTCGAAGCTCACCTTGTAGTCCGACGCGTAGGCCGCGTCGATGATCTGACTCGTCTCACGGGCCAGGCTGGCGCCGAGCTTGCCGCCCACTTTCGCCTGCACGGCGCTGAACTGCAGCGACTTCAGAAACGGGTTGCCGATGGCGAGCTCGACAAAGCCGAAGCCTTCCAGCGAAGGCTCCAGGCGCAAGTCGCCCAGGTTCGGCGAGTTGACCAGTGGCGTGGTGGTGTTGGTGAAGTTGTCGATCTCGGCGTTGAAGCCGCAATCGCCGCTGGCGGGGCACACCAGGCCGGCCTGTGCCAGGGCGCGTGTGGTGTTGGTCACGCCAATGCCGACGTCGGCCACGGTGACCTTGCCGGCGATCTCGAAACCGAAGCCCACCGGCATCAGGCCGCCGACGAAGAACGAGATGGCGCCGCCCACCGGCAGCTTGACCGTGAACAACTCGGCCTTGCATTCGATCTTGCCCTCGAAAGCCGCGGTGGCGGTGATCTGTCCTTGCAGGTCCACCTGTGGCTCGGCGAGCACCACCACGCGTTGTTCGTCGCCGCCCAGGCTCAGGTCCAGCGATGGATTGACGGCCAGCGAGAACACGGGTGGCTGGGCGAAGGAGATGGGGATCGGGCCGCCGGGCACGACGCCGATCAGCGCCGGTTCGCAGCCCTGGTTGAAGGCAAAGGAGCCCACCGGCGTGGCGGCCTGCGGCCGCAGCCGGCCCGCCGGTGGCGCCAGTGGCGAGCTGCGTGGCGTGAACACGAAGCGATTGCCTTCCTGGACCACGGTGTAGGCCGCAGCGATGTCGGGCGCGAGGTCTGCGAGGCTGGGCGTCGTCTCCAGACGTTCCTCGATGCGCAACCCGGGCAACAGTTCGTTGAGAGGCACCAGCACCAACGTGACCTCGAAACCGTCGGGCACGGGCTGCACCGATTGCACTTCCCCCGCCACGGGGCGCGAGCCGGTGCTGAAGAACCGTTGGCCCACTGCCGGCGCCACCCGCGCGGCGAGCGTGACACGGTAGGTGTTGGTGTCGCTGGGGGCGGCCCCAGGAGAGGTCTCCACCGGGCTGCTGAGCACGTCCACATCGTCCACCAGCCTCACGCCGGCGGCGGGCGCGGCCACCAGACCCAGCAGCGGTGCCGAGCGCACCCCTTCAGCGCTGGCCACGATCTGTGCCGAGCCGCTGGCCGATGCGGCGCGCACCAGGCCGTTGGTGTCCACCGCCAGGGCACCGGGCCGTGATGACGACCAGGTGATGGCGCGCTCCAGTGGCTCGTTGCGGGCGTTGTAGACGACGGCCTGCAGCTGGCGGGTCTGTCCGGCGGTGCCGAGCAGCAGGCCCGTCTGCACGATCTCCACGCGCGCCACGCTGTCCTGGCTCGTGTCGGCGGCGTCACCGCCTCCGCCGCACGAGGCCACCAGCGCAAGCCCGAGCACCGCGAATGCGGTACCGGCGCGTCGCCAGCACCTCAGCAGGAGCGCCATGAAACGGTCAGGAAGTGCTGCAGGCATGCGGGTCTCCGGTGGTGTGTGGTCTTTGGTGTCGCCAGCCGGTTTTTGCCACTATCCTGAAAAAAGCAACATGCCCAAATTGGGCAGCGGCCTTTTCACACCAGGGGGGTGCGATGCAGATTCGCCTGCTCGATCACACGGACGTGCGCGCCTGTCACGCGCGCTGGCCGATGCACGGCGTGAGCTCCGACCTGGCGCTGTCGGTGGTGTCGCGGGGCGTGGCCGAGCAGCGCCTGCGCGGCGCGCTGATCCGGGATCCTGCCAACGGCCAGGTGCTGGGCTACGGGGTGTCGGGGTTCGCGCGAAGCGAGCACACCGAGCGGCTGGTGGACAGCGACGCGCCGCTGGTGGCCGGCCACCTGCAGGCGGAGGCGGCGGGCAGGCGCGTCTATCTCAAGACCGATGAGCTCGGTGATGCGCAACGGCAAGGCGATCTTCAGCTCGTGGTGCTGGCCTACCAGCAGCACACGTTTGCGGTGGACGACCCGCGTTCGCATGAATTGCTGGACGTGGGCCACGCGGCCTACCGCCTTCTGCACGAGGGCTACACGCTGCGCGGTGTGTGGCAGGAAGGGAACGAGAGCGACGCGGGCTGGATGAACGCAGGGGGCTACCTGTTCAAGCGGCGCTACGCGGCTTCCGAACACGGACAGCGGGTGCTCTACGGCACGCTGCGACATGAGATCGGCCCTTCGTGGCCCAGTCACACCGTGAGCTTTCTTTTTCGCCAGCATGAACGCCGGCTGCACCTGAGCCGGATGCAGCGTTGCGTGGCGGAACTGGCGCTGTGGCACCTGAGCGATGAACAGGTGGCGCGACGGCTGTCGATTTCCACCGCCACGGTGCGCCGCCACTGGCGCGGGATTTTCGAGCGCCTGGAAGACAGCCACGCCCACCTCATGGAAGCGCCAGCGAGCTTCGACCCGGTGTTGAAGCGTGGTCCGGAGAAGCGGGGACGCGTGCTGGAATTCCTGCGCGTCAACCTGCACGAGGTTCGTCCGTAGGGTTCGGCGCAGCGGAACACGCCGCGTACACTGGCCTGCCAGCCGACCCCGCATTGCACGTTGTGTCCTTGAACGCTCTCGCTCCAGAAACGCTGGTCTCCCGTTTGCGCCATTGGCGCCTGTGGGTGTATGCCGCCCTGGCGTTGCTGCTGGGCGTGCTGGTGGTGCAGGCCGCGCACAAGGTGATGGCCGAGGTGAGCTATGCGGCCATCGTGGCGGCGGTGCGTACCACGCCCTGGACCGCCTTGCTGCTCTCGGCGCTGGCCACGGCGCTCAGCTACCTCGCCCTCACGTATTACGACCGTTCCGCGCTGGCTTATGCCGGTGCGCGGCTGCCCCAGCGCGTGGTGGCCAAGACGGCGTTCATTGCCTACGCGCTCTCCAATACCATCGGCCTGGGCGTGCTCACCGGCGGCGCCGTGCGCATGCGGCTGTACGGCGCGGCGGGACTCGAGGCCGGCCTGATCTCGCGCGCCATTGTCTTCAACGCGTTTGGCTTCACGCTGGGCCTGGTGGTGGTGGGGGCGGCGGCGCTGGTGTGGGGTGCTGGCACGGTGCAGGCTGTCTTCGGCATGCCCCCGGGCCTGCTGCGGGGCCTGGCGGTGGTGGTGCTGCTCGCCGCGGGCGCGTTCATCGGCTTCTGCCGTTTCGGGGGCGTGCAGCCGGTGTTTCGTGGCGTGTCGATCCGCCTGCCCAGCGCTTCGCTGGCCTCGCAGCAGTTGCTGATTTCGGCGATCGACGTCGTGGCGGCCGCGGCCGCGCTGTGGGTTCTGCTGCCTTCGGGCGCCATTGCTTTTCCCGCCTTTGTGGGTTTCTTTGCCCTGGCCATCGCACTGGGGGTGATCAGCCACGTGCCCGGCGGGCTGGGCGTGTTCGAGGCGGTGATGCTGCTGGCGCTGGGTCAGCATGTGCCGGCCGAGCAATTGGCTGGCGCGCTGGTGATGTACCGCGTGGTCTACCACCTGTTGCCGCTGGCCCTGGCGGTGCTGATGCTGGCGGGCAGCGAATGGCAGCGCGGCGCGGCCACGCCGGTGGTGAGGGCTGCATCGGCGTTGTCGCCGTTGCTGCTGTCGGCTTTCACGTGGGTGGTGGGCGTGGTGCTGCTGGTCTCGGGTGTGACGCCGGCCACGGACGACGCCACCGAGCTGCTTTCGCGTTTCATGCCGCTGCCGGTGGTGGAGGCGGCGCACTTCCTGGGCAGCATCGCGGGGCTGGCGCTGCTGTTCGTGGCGCGCGGCATGTTCCTGCGGCTGGACGCCGCGTGGTGGGCCGGCCTGGCGCTGGCGCTGGTGAGCCTGGTGCTGTGCCTGCCCAAGGGCATTGCGGTCTCCGAGGCCCTGCTCCTGCTGGTGCTTGCGGGTGCCCTGGCGCTCTCGCACAAGCAGTTCAACCGCCGCGGCGTTGTTTTCTCAGGCCTTCACCTGGGGCTGGCTCGCGGCGGTGGCGGCGGTGGTGGTGGCGGTCACGGCGCTGCTGTTCTTTGCCTACCGCGACGTGGATTACGCGAACCGGGTGTGGTGGCAGTTCGAGTTCGACGGCCACGCGCCGCGTTCGCTGCGCGCGCTGGTGGCCGTGTGCCTGATCACGCTGGTGGTCGCCCTGGGCCTGCTGTTGCGCCGGCCCAGGGCCGACATGGTGCGTCCCGATGCGGGCGCGCTCCAGCAGGCTGCCCGCATCGTGCGTGCGCAGCCAGTGGCAGGCGCAGGGCTCGTGATGATGGGCGACAAGAGCCTGATGGTGTCGGAATCGCAGCGCAGCTTCATCATGTTTGGGCGGCGCGGGCGCACGTGGGTGGCGCTGTACGACCCGGTGGGACCGGTGGCGGAATGGCCGGAACTGGTGTGGCGTTTCGTGGAACAGGCGCGTGAGGCCGGCGGACGTGCGGCCTTCTACCAGGTCCGCCCCGAGGCGTTGCCGGTTTACCTCGATGCCGGGCTGCGCGTGTACAAGCTGGGTGAGTGCGCGCTGGTCGATCTGCCCGGCTTCAGCCTGCAGGGAAAACAGCGCGCCAACCTGCGGCACGGTGTGTCGCGAGCGCAGCGCGAGGGCCTGACGTTCGAGGTGCTCGCACCCGCGCGCGTGGCCATGCATCACGACGAGTTGCAAGCCATCTCGGACGCCTGGCTTCGCGACCACAAGACGGCCGAGAAAGCCTTTTCGCTCGGCGCCTTCCAGCGCGACTACGTGCTGCGCCAGCCGGTGGCCGTGGTGCGGCAGGGCGAACGGATGGTGGCATTCGCCACGCTGCTGTGCACCGACCAGAAGCAGGAGGCCAGTGTGGACCTGATGCGCCAGTTGCCCGATGCGCCACGCAGCGCCATGGACTTCCTGTTCGCCCAGCTGATCCTGCACTTCCAGGCGCTCGGGCACCAGCGCTTCAACCTCGGCATGGTGCCGCTCTCGGGCATGGCGCAGCACCCGCTGGCGCCCAACGGGCACCGCCTGGGCCGTCTGCTGTTCAACCATGGCGAGAACTTCTACAACTTCCAGGGCCTGCGGGCCTTCAAGGAAAAGTTCGACCCCATCTGGGAGCCTCGTTACCTGGCCTCGCCCGGTGGCTTTGCGCCGTTCTTCATCCTGGCCGACGTGGCCGCCCTCATCGCCGGCGGTCTTCGCCGCGTGATCACCAAATGAAACCCCTGTGGTGGGCCGCCTGCCTGAGCTTTGCGCTCGCCCTGTGCGGGCCGATGGCGGTGAGCGCGCAGGAAAAGATCTCGCACGGCCACTTCAAGGATGTGGCGCTGTTCCTGCCCAAGGGCGAGGCCAGGTCCTTTGTGCTGTTTCTTTCCGGCGACGAGGGCTGGACGCCCGCGCTCACCACGCAGGCACAGGCACTGACCGCACAGGGAGCGGCGGTGGCGGGCATCCACACGCCGCGCATGCTGGCCGCCGTGGAAAAGGCCAGCGGCGACTGCCTGCTGCCCGATGGCGACCTGGAGAACCTGTCGCACTTCCTGCAGGGCTATGCGCGCCTGCCGGCGTACTTCCCGCCGCTGCTGGTGGGCCCGGGGGTGGGCGGCACGCTGGCCTACGCCATGCTCGCCCAGGCGCCCGCCGATGTGTTTGGCGGTGGCATCTCGCTGGCTTTCTGCCCGGTGCTGGAGGTGCGCAAACCGCTGTGCAAAGGCGAGGACGTGCACTTCCAGCGCAGCCCGGGCGCACGCAGCCTGACGCTGCTGCCCGCTGCCCGGTTGCGCGAACCCTGGGTGGCGGTGCTGGGCGAACCGAACCCGGTGTGTGCGCCCGCGGCGGCGCAGCAGTTCGTGGCCCAGGTGGGCGGCGCACAAGCGGTGATGGCGCCCGCCGAGGAGACGACCAGGGCCCTGCTGGCAGCCCACCGTCAACTCACTTCGGTGCTGGCGACGGTCGCCACGCCGGCGGCGCCCGAGGCCAGCCTGAGCGACCTTCCGCTGGTGCCGGTGGCTTCCAGCGTGCCTTCGGACACCTTTGCCGTGCTGCTCTCGGGCGACGGCGGCTGGGCCGGCACCGACAAGCAACTGGCGGCCAAGCTCTCGGCGGCCGGCGTGCCGGTGGTGGGGCTGGACTCGCTGCGCTACTTCTGGTCGGCGCGCACGCCCGAAGGCCTGGCGCAGGACCTGGACCGGGTGTTGCGCGTGTACGCCGCGCAGTGGAAGAAGCGCCGGGTGCTGCTGATCGGCTATTCGCAGGGGGCCGATGTGCTGCCTTTCGCCGTGAACCGGCTTTCGGCCGGGTCGCGTGGGCTGGTGGCGCACACCGTGCTGATCGGACCGGGCGAAAAGGCTTCGTTCGAATTCCGGTTGAGCAACTGGCTGAGCCGCGACAAGGGCGGGCGCCCGCTCAAGCCCGAGCTGCAAAAACTCACTGCGGCGAACACGCTGTGCCTCTACGGCACCAGCGACCGCGACACCATCTGCCCGAGCATTCCGCTGGAGCAGGTCACGCCCGTGCCGATGGCGGGCGACCACCATTTCGACGGCATCTACCAGAAGCTGACCGACGCCATCCTGGATCGCACGCGTTCGCCCTGATGGTGGGAGAATCGCGGGTTGTCCGGGCGCCGTCGGCGCCGTGATGCTCTAGCGATCTCCACCATGCTGTACCCCCAGGAATTCGATGTCATCGTCGTCGGCGGTGGCCACGCCGGCACCGAAGCCGCGCTGGCCGCTGCGCGCATGGGATGCGCCACGCTGCTGCTGACGCACAACATCGAGACGCTGGGGCAGATGAGCTGCAACCCGAGCATCGGCGGCATCGGCAAGGGTCACCTGGTGAAAGAGGTGGACGCGCTGGGCGGCGCGATGGCGCTGGCCACTGACGAGGGCGGCATCCAGTTTCGCATCCTCAACAGCTCCAAGGGCCCGGCGGTGCGCGCCACGCGCGCCCAGGCCGACCGCGTGCTCTACAAGGCGGCCATCCGCCGCACCCTGGAGAACCAGCCCAACCTTTGGCTGTTCCAGCAAGCGGTGGACGACCTGATGGTCGAAGGTGACCGTGTGACGGGGGCTGTGACGCAAGTGGGCGTACGCTTCCTTGGGCGCACAGTGGTGCTGACGGCGGGCACTTTCCTCGACGGCAAGATCCATGTGGGGCTGAACAACTACGCGGCTGGCCGCGCGGGCGACCCGCCGGCGGTGTCGCTGTCGGCGCGTCTGAAGGAGCTGAAGCTGCCGCAGGGCCGGCTGAAAACCGGCACGCCGCCGCGCCTGGATGGCAGGACCATCGACTATTCCAGGTGCACCGAACAGCCCGGCGACGGCGTGCCCGGCGGCATGAACCCCGACCAGCCTGTGCCGGTGTTCAGCTTCATGGGGAGCGCGGCGATGCACCCGCGCCAAGTGCCATGCTGGATCACGCACACCAACGAGCGCACCCACGACATCATCCGCTCGGGCTTCGACCGCAGCCCCATGTTCACCGGCAAGATCGAGGGCGTGGGCCCACGCTATTGCCCGAGCGTGGAAGACAAGATCAACCGCTTTGCCGACAAGGACAGCCACCAGATCTTCCTGGAGCCCGAGGGGCTGACCACGAACGAGGTCTATCCGAACGGCATTTCCACCAGTCTGCCTTTCGACATCCAGCTCGATCTGGTGCGCAGCATGGCCGGGCTCGAGAACGCCCACATCCTGCGCCCGGGCTACGCCATCGAATACGACTACTTCGATCCGCGTTCGCTCAAGAACAGCTTTGAGACCCGGCAGATCCAGGGCTTGTTCTTTGCAGGGCAGATCAACGGCACCACCGGCTACGAGGAGGCGGCGGCGCAGGGGTTGTTCGCCGGCATCAACGCCGCGCTGCAATGCCGAGGGGAGGGTGCCTGGCTGCCGCGGCGCGACGAGGCCTACCTGGGCGTGCTGGTGGACGATCTCGTCACCCAGGGCGTGACCGAGCCTTACCGCATGTTCACCAGCCGGGCCGAGTTCCGCCTGCAACTGCGGGAAGACAACGCCGACATGCGGCTGACGGAGGCCGGGCGGCGCCTGGGCCTGGTGGGCGACGCGCAGTGGGACGCCTTCTGCCGCAAGCGCGATGCGGTGGCGCGCGAGACCGAACGCCTCAAGGCCACCTGGGTGAGCCCGCGCAACCTGCCCGCAGCGGAAAGTGAACGCGTGCTGGGCAAGGCCATCGAGCACGAGCACAACCTGTTCGACCTGCTGCGCCGCCCCGGAGTGGCCTACGCCGATCTGGTGGGCATGGACAGCGGCAAGTACTTGGCTGCGGACGTTTCACGTGAAACACTCGCCGAATTGCTGGAGCCGGTGGTCGAGCAGGTGGAGATTGCCGCGAAGTACGCGGGCTACATCGATCGACAGAAAAATGAGGTGGAGCGGGCCGCGCACTACGAAGGCCTGAAACTGCCCGCCGATCTGGACTACCTGCAGGTCAAGGCGCTCTCTTTTGAGGCGCGCCAGAAACTGGCCAGGCACCGCCCGGAAACTCTGGGCCAGGCGTCGCGCATCTCGGGCATCACGCCCGCCAGCATCTCGCTGCTGCTGATCCACCTGAAGAAGGGTGGCTTCAAGGGGTTTGCCACCGTGCCGGTGGCCGCCGATCTCTCCGCATGAGCGACCTGCGTGCCACCCTGCAGGCGGGCCTGCAGTCGCTTCAGCTTGAGCTGGGCGCTGCACAGGTCGACCAACTGCTGGATTTTGTGGGCCTGCTCCAGAAATGGAACAAGGTCTACAACCTCACCTCGGTGAGGGATCCGGCCGACATGATGACCCACCACCTGCTGGACAGCCTGGCTGTGGTTCGCCCGCTGCTCAAGCAGGTGGGCGAGCGGCCGATCCGGCTGCTGGACGTCGGATCCGGCGGCGGGCTGCCGGGCGTGGTGATCGCCATCGCCTGTCCGCAGATCGAAGTGACCTGCGTGGACACGGTGGCCAAGAAAGCCGCCTTCATCCAGCAGGTGGCCGCCACGCTCCGCCTGTCCAACCTGCGCGGCCTGCACGCCAGGGTGGAAACGCTCAATGCCTTGTCCGGGCCGGCGTACGACGTGGTCAGCGCGCGGGCTTTTGCCTCCTTGCTGGACTTCACCCGCTGGTCTCGCGAAGCGCTGGGCCCCGGCGGTGTGTGGATGGCCATGAAGGGCAAACACCCTGGTGATGAGCTTGAAACGCTCGCGTCGGAGGGTGGGGCGGTGGACGTGTTTCACGTGGAACCTTTAACGGTGCCCGGTCTGGAGGCCGAACGCTGCATCGTCTGGATGCGCCCGGCCCCGCAGTCTGTGGCCTGAGCATCACATCGCGCGGAAACCGGCGCGAGCCGGCAAGGCCGTCACGTAAACTCGACCCTCCACTTCCCGGGGGTTTTTCATGTTCGGCATTGCGGACTACGGCGCGTTCGTCGCGGCCATCATCGTTTTCCTGCTCATTCCCGGGCCGGGCAACCTGGCTCTGATCACCTCCACCAGCAAGGGCGGGGTGCGCGGCGGAATGGCGGCCACCTTCGGTGTGATCGCGGGCGACCAGGTGCTGATGTGGCTGGCGGTGGCCGGCGTGGCGGCGTTGCTGACCGCTTATCCCGCTGCGTTCAGTGCGGTGCAGTGGCTGGGCGCCGCCTACCTGGCGTGGCTGGGCTGGAAGATGCTGACCGCCAAACCGGGCGATGCGCCGGTGCTGAACATCCGGCCGCGCCAGTATTTTCAGCAGGCCGCGCTCATCACCCTGCTCAATCCCAAGGCCATCGTGTTCTACATGGCTTTCTTCCCACTGTTCGTGGATCCGGCCCGCCACCAGGGCCTGGTTACCTTTGGCGCCATGGCCGCCACGGTGGCTGTGCTCACCTTCCTGTACGGCCTGACGGCGGTGCTGCTCACGCATTTCCTGGCCGAACGCATGCGCGCCAACCCGAGGATCGGGCGGGCGCTGGAGAAGGTGGCGGGGGTGTTTCTGATCGGCTTCGGCATCAAGCTGGCCATTTCGAAATAAGCCATGGCCAAGATTTTTTGTGTCGCGAACCAGAAGGGCGGGGTCGGCAAGACCACCACCACGGTCAACCTGGCCGCCGGCCTGGCCAAGGTGGGTCAGCGCGTGCTGATGGTGGACCTGGATCCCCAGGGCAACGCCACCATGGGATCTGGCGTGGACAAGCGCAGCATGTCGCTGTCGGTGTACGACGTGCTGCTGGAGTCCGCTTCCGTCAACGAGGCAGCGGTTTTTTCAGACAAATGCGGCTACCACGTGCTGGGCGCCAACCGCGAACTGGCGGGGGCGGAGGTGGAACTGGTCGAGGTCGAGCGCCGCGAAAAGCGCCTCAAGGCCGCCCTCGCCGAGGTGGGCGGCCAGTTCGACTTCATCCTGATCGACTGCCCGCCGTCCCTGAGCATGCTCACGCTCAACGGCTTGTGCGCCGCCCATGGTGTGATCGTGCCGATGCAGTGCGAGTACTTTGCGCTCGAAGGCCTGACCGACTTGGTCAACACCATCAAGCAGGTGCACGCCAACCTGAATCCTGATCTGGCCATCATCGGCCTTCTGCGCGTGATGTTCGACCCGCGCATCACGCTCCAGCAGCAGGTGAGCGACCAGCTCAAATCGCATTTCGGCGAAAAGGTGTTCGACACCGTCATTCCCCGCAACGTCAGGCTCGCCGAAGCGCCCAGCTATGGCTTGCCGGGCGTCATCTTCGACCCGTCGGCGCGCGGCAGCCAGGCCTTTGTGGCCTTTGCCAAGGAAATGGTCGAGCGCATCCAGAAGCTGTGACCCGGGGATGTTTCACGTGAAACCCCAAAATGTCCTGACACTCCCTGGTTGGCAGAACAGCGGCCCCGAGCACTGGCAAAGCCGGTGGGAGATCACCCACGGCTACCGCCGGGTCGACCAGCACGACTGGATGCACCCGAAGCGTGGCGACTGGACAACCCGGCTCGAAGACGTGCTGCTCGGTTGCGACGAACCGGCGGTGCTGGTGGCCCACAGTCTGGGTTGCCTGCTGACGGCCGCCTGGGCGTCCCATTCAAAGAACACGGATCGGGTGAAGGCCGCCCTGCTGGTGGCCCCGGGCGACGCCGAGCGCGAGGAAATGCGTCCGGTGCTGCCCACCTGGTCGCCCATCTCCATGGACCGGCTGCCCTTCCCGAGCGTGCTGGTGGGCAGTCGCAACGACCCGTACTGCAGCTTCGAACGTGCCCAGGCCCTGGCCATGGCGTGGGGCTCGCGCTTTGTGGACCTGGGCGATGCCGGGCACATCAATGCCGATTCCGGACTGGGCGACTGGCCACAGGGCCATGCCGTGCTGGTCGAACTCATGAATCTCTGAACAACGGAACCCACCATGGTCACCAAAAAACCCAAGGGCCTCGGCCGGGGACTCGAAGCGCTGCTGGGTCCCAAGGTGTCGGAGCATGTGCCGGCCGATGCCGGCGGCCAACTGCCTTCCAGCCTCCCGCTCGACCAGCTCGTGGCCGGTATCTACCAGCCGCGCACCCGCATGGACGAGGGCGCCCTGTACGAACTGGCCGAGAGCATCAAGGTGCAGGGCGTGATGCAGCCCATCCTGGTTCGCCAGCTCGCCGCGGGCGCGAACGCCGGCAAGTACGAAATCATTGCGGGTGAACGGCGCTTCCGCGCCTCACGCCTGGCGGGCCTGGACAGCGTGCCCGTGCTCGTGCGAGACGTGCCCGACGAGTCCGCCGCGGCCATGTCGCTGATCGAAAACATCCAGCGTGAGGATCTGAATCCACTCGAAGAGGCCCACGGCCTGCAACGCCTGGTGAAGGAGTTTGGGCTCACTCACGAACAGGCGGCCCAGGCGGTGGGCCGCTCGCGCAGTGCCGCCAGCAACCTGCTGCGCCTGCTGCAGCTCGCCGAGCCGGTGCAGACCATGCTGATGGCCGGCGACCTGGACATGGGGCACGCCCGCGCCCTGCTGGCGCTGGACAAGGCCAACCAGATCACGGCGGGCAACCAGATCGCGGCCCGGAAAATGTCGGTGCGCGAGGCCGAGAGCCTGGTGAAGAAGCTGGGGGCCGAGTTCGCGCTGGCGCCCCAGAAACTCAAGAAAGAGAAGTCGCGCGACATCCGCCGCGTGGAAGAGGAGCTGGCGGACCTGCTGACCGCCGAGGTCGAGGTGCGCGTGAAGAAGCGCGT
Source organism: Hydrogenophaga sp. (assembly GCF_051858985.1). GTDB lineage: Bacteria > Pseudomonadota > Gammaproteobacteria > Burkholderiales > Burkholderiaceae_C > Hydrogenophaga. The sequence goes on from NZ_JBHYGM010000004.1 coordinate 420,112, forward strand.
GAAGCGCCACGGCCGCATGGAGGACATGGGCGAGATCGCCATCCACTTTGGGTCGCTGGAAGCCCTCAATGGACTGATCGACCGTTTGCGGGGTGGCGCGGCGTCCTGAGGTTCAGAGCGCCGCGCTGTGGTCGGCCCGCGCCTGCGCGAAACGTGGTGCAAGGCCGCCACCAAGCACCACGGACCGATCGTTTGCGGCTTGCAAGCCGGCCTGAAAGCCGTCGAACACACCTCGCTCGTTCATTTTGACCAGACCGGCGTGGGTGGTTCCGTTGGGCGACCGAACCTGCTCGATCAGACTGTCCATGCTGGTGCCTGACTGCTGTGCCTTCAAGGCCAGTGCTGCGGCCCCGGACATGGTGCCAATGGCCATGCGCAGGGCCTGCTCGGCTGACAGGCCCATCAGGGCACCTTGGTCCTGTGCAGCCTTGAGCATCGAAAACATGAAGGCGGGTCCCGAGCCCGAGAGGGCGGTGACGGCATGAAGCTGGGACTCGCTCTCCATCCACTCCACCGAGCCCACCGCACGCATGAGCTCTGTGGCGAGCACGCGCTTGTCGGGAGGAAGGTAGTCCTGGGCAAACATGCCGGTGACGCCCTGGCCCACAGCGGCAGCCTGGTTGGGCATGGTGCGAACCACGTTGTGGGTGCCCAGATTGCGCGCCAGCGCTGTGGTGCCCACACCGGCCATCACGCTCACGTGCAGCGTCGAATCATCCAGTCCCAGGGCTTTGCTGGCCTGAACCGCTGCGAGCGGAAAGACGTCGGGCTTCACCGCCCAGACCAGCGCATCGATCGGCGAATGAAAGCCAGCGATTGAACCGGCAACCACCACGCCATGCCGTTGTTGAATGCGGTCCCGAGCCGCCGGACTCGGATCGACCACCGTGATGCGATCGGGGGACACGCCCTCTCGCATCCATCCACTCACCATGGCATCGGCCATGTTGCCGCCGCCCATGACGAGCAGACGATTGAGCCGGGCCAGTTGGGTCAATGAGGTCATGAGGGAGGCTCCTTGTGAGATTGAACGCGCGCCATTGTGGTCCTGCGATCGGGCTGGTTGGCTCCTCGCCAACCGACCAGCGATTTCAGGGCGTGAAAGCGGGTCGCCGCAGCCCGAATGGCGCTTGACGCGCGCAAGCTGTGCACAACCTGCGCACAATGGGGACGCTGTCCCCACACGATTTTGCTTTCAGGAGCATCCATGAAGATCTCGACCTCGCCCCACCTCACGCGCCGCCCCCTGCTGGGCGCCCTGGCCGCCAGCCTGTTGCTCACGGCCTGCGCCACCGCACCGTCGGAACCCCCGCTGGCGGTGACCGGCACGGCCCGATTCGAAGGCCAGGTGGCCCTGCCGCCCAATGCGGTGCTGGAGGTCTCGGTGGCCGACGTGTCGCGCGCGGATGCGCGTGCCACCACGCTGGCCCAGGTGAAACTCCCCGCCAGCGGCCCGCAGCCCTTGCGCTTCGCCTTGCCGGTGGATCGCAAGCTGGTGCAGGAACGCGGCAGCTACTCGGTGCGGGCCGAGATTCTGGTGGACGGCAAGGCGCTGTACGTGACCGACAGCGCCTACCTCGTGCTGGGCCACTCGGGCAACACCCAGGCGGACGTGCTGTTGCGCCCGGTGGACACGCGCGCGCAACCGGCATCGCCCCGCATCGAGAACGTGCGCTGGGCGCTGGTGTCGCTGGACGGCCAGCCCTTGCCGCCGCAGGACGCGGCAAGCACGCCGTACTTCGTGCTCAACGCCGACGGCAACCGCGTGACGGGTTCGGGTGGCTGCAACGCCCTGGTTGGGACCTACACGTTGAATGGGCAGGCGCTGCAGATGCTGCGCGGCCCGCGCCGCGAACTGCAGGTGTGTGCGAACGACATGGAACGCGAGCGCGCCTTCATGTTTGCGCTGGCCACCACCGAGCAGTGGGCCATGCAGGGCTCGCGCCTGCGGCTGCTGGACCGGCTGGGCGCGCAGGTCGCATTGCTTGAGGCGCGGCCCGGCCCCTGAGCAAGTTCACAGCGAGAAGATCTTGCCCGGATTCATGATGTTGTCCGGGTCGAGCGCGCGCTTGATGGTGCGCATCATGTCCACCGCGCCGCTGCCGGCTTCCGTGAGCAGGAATTCCATCTTGTGCAGGCCCACGCCGTGCTCGCCGGTGCAGGTGCCTTCCAGGCTGAGGGCGCGCGCCACGAGCTGGTGGTTGAGCTGTTCGGCCAGCGTGTGTTCTTCGGGCTTGTCGGGGTCGATCAGGTACCCGAAGTGGAAGTTGCCATCGCCCACATGGCCGACGAGGAAGTAGGGCAGGCCGGCAGTGTCGGCCTCGGCCACGGAATCGAGCAGGCAGTCGGCCAGCCGGCTGATGGGCACGCAGGTGTCGGTGGAGATGGCGCGGCAGCCCGGCTTGCTCTGGATGGCCGCGAAATAGGCGTTGTGCCGCGCGGTCCACAGGCGCGTGCGTTCCTCGGGCGTGTCGGCCCATTGGAACGCGTTGCCGCCGAATTCGTTGGCGATCTCCTGCACCGTCTCGGCCTGCTCCTTCACGCTCGCGGGCGAGCCATGGAATTCCATCAGCAGCATGTTTTCTTCTCGCAGGCCCAGCTTGCTGTGCGCGTTGACCATGCGCACGGTGTTGTGGTCGATCAGCTCGCAGCGCGCGATCGGCACGCCGAGCTGGATCACCTGGATCACGGTGCGCACGGCGGCCTCGATGCTCGGGAACGAGCAGGTGGCCGCCGAGATGGCTTCGGGCAACGGGTAGAGCTTGAGCGTGATCTCGGTGATGACGCCCAGCGTGCCTTCACTGCCCACCATCAGGCGCGTGAGGTCGTAGCCCGCGCTACTCTTCTTCGCGCGCGTGCCGGTGCGGATGACCTCGCCGCTGGCCGTGACGACCTCGAGCGCCAGCACGTTCTCGCGCATGGTGCCGTAGCGCACGGCGTTGGTGCCGGAAGCACGGGTGGCCGACATGCCGCCAATCGACGCATCGGCGCCGGGGTCGATGGGGAAGAACAGGCCCTCGCTCTTCACGGCTTCGTTCACGGCCTTGCGCGTCACGCCGGGCTGCACCGTCACTGTGAGGTCTTCGGCGTTGATCGACAGCACGCTGTTCATGCGGCTCACGTCGATGCTGATGCCGCCTTCCACCGCGAGCAGGTGGCCTTCGAGCGACGAGCCCACGCCGAACGGGATCACCGGCATGCGGTGCTGCGCCGCCAGCTTCACCGCATCGGCCACGTCCTGTGTGCTCTGGGCGAACACCACGGCCGCCGGCGGCGGCACCTGGTAGACCGACTCATCGCGCCCGTGCTGCTCGCGCACCACCAGGGCCGTGGAGCACTGGGCGCCAAAGCGCGCCTGCAGCGCTTCCAGGAAGCCTGCCGGGATGGCGCGCTGGTGGACGTCGGGAACCAGGTGGGCGTGGGCGGTGGGGGCGTTCATGGGGCTTGTCTCCAGTCGGTCGCAGGATGATCGACCGGCCAGTTTAAGCCTTGCCACGCGACTTGTGCGGCCCGCGCCGCCCCGCTCAGCGCTTGCGGTCGGAGCTGATGGCCAGCTCGCGAGTCAGCCGCATCGGGCTTTCCGCATCGGCCAGGCGGGATGGCGTGAAGACCGCGACGGCGTGGCGCGTGGGGGGTGCCACCGGAATGGCGGCAATGCCGGCCAGCCCGAGCGCGCAGGCGGCAATGATCTGCACGCTGCGCTGTTCGAAATCGGACACGGAAGAAGACAACTGGGACTGGATGCGAAATCGGGACGGGGGCATCAATCGGCTCCTGACAGGGTGGGGTGAATGTGAGCCATTAGCGCCGGGATCTCTCCCGCACGCCAGCCCTTTTGCCTGTCGTTTCGCTCTTCAAGAACCCTTTGCCTCAGACACATTTCCCTGCGTGTTGTTACGGTGTGCGGGCCTTGTCGCACAATCGGCGTCTGCACTCTCTGCGCAAGGATTTCCATGGGCAACCGACTCACCCAGATCGCCACCCGCACCGGCGACGCCGGCACCACCGGCCTTGGCGACAACACCCGCGTCTCCAAGAACAGCCTGCGCGTGCACGCGATGGGCGACGTCGACGAACTAAACTCGAACATCGGCGTGCTGCTGTGCGAGGACATGGCCGATGACGTGCGCGAGCTGCTGGTGGAGATCCAGCACCAGCTCTTCAACCTGGGTGGCGAGCTGTCCATCCCCGGGTTCGAGCTGCTCAAGCCCGAGGCGGTGCTGGCGCTGGACGAGGCGCTGGCCACCCACAACGAGAAGCTGCCCCGTCTGCAGGAATTCATCCTTCCCGCCGGCACCCGCGCGGCCAGCCTGGCGCATGTGTGCCGCACGGTGGCGCGCCGCGCCGAGCGCGCCGTGGTGGCGCTGGGCAACGAGGAAGCGCTGAAAGAAACGCCGCGCCAGTACCTCAACCGCCTGAGCGACCTGATGTTCGTGCTCGCGCGGGTCCTCAACCGCCTGAATGGCGGTGACGATGTCTACTGGAAAAGCGAGCGCATGGCCCGGGCCGATACCGAATGAAGCCGCTGCACACCGGGTTCGGGCTGCTTGTGTTCGCCACGGGCGTGGCGGGCGCGCAGGGCACGAAGCCGCCCCAGGCCGACAGAAGCGCCCGAACGCAGGAGGTGTCGCTGAGCTGCGAGGCGGTCTACCTGCCCGCGCGCACCACCTGGACGCGGCTGGTGACCATCGGCTACGACCAGAAGCGCGTGCGCTCCGTGCAGATCGACGGCGTGCCGGTCTACACCTTCAACGTGCGCGAGACGGTCATCCTGACCTCCACGGACAACGAGCGCATCCAGATCGACACGGCGACCCAGACCTGGACCAGCGATTTCCGCGGCGCGGCCACCTCGCAGGGGCGTTGCGAGCGACGCTGATCAGCGCGGCGCCAGCACTGCCATGGTGATGCGCGAGACGCAGGTCAGTTCGCCCGCGTCGTTGGTCAGGTCGATCTGCCACACCTGGGTGGTGCGGCCGATGTGCACGGGGCGCGTGACCCCGGTCACCCAGCCGCTCGTGGCGCCCTTGAGGTGATTGGCGTTGATGTCCAGCCCCACCGCACGGTGGCCCTCGGGGCAGCTGTAGGCCGCGCCGCACGACCCCAGCGTTTCCGCCAGCACCACGCTCACGCCGCCGTGCAGCAGGCCGTAGGGCTGCCTGGTGCGCGTGTCCACCGGCACGCGCGCGGTGATGAAATCGTCGCCGACCTCGAGGAACTCGATGCCCAGCTGGCGCACGGCGGTGTCGTCGTGCAGGCGGGTGAGTTCTTCGACCGAGATGGGTTTTTTCCAGATGCTCAATGCGTTCTCCTTGGGGATGGACGCCACTATAGGACGCGGCATGCGCCTACAGACCGAAGCGGGTCGCCCGCGCACCATACCGGCAGGAGTACCACCATGACACCCTCACGCCGCCGATGGACCATCGCCGCCGCCAGCTTTGTTGCGTTGCTGGCTGCCGCATGGCTGGCGCTCATCGTGTTCGTGCCCTCCGACGACGAGCTGGCCCTGCGCGTGGAGGCGGAGTTCGAATCCCGGCTGGGGCAGAAGCTGGTGGTGGGCTCGGTGCAGTGGCGCCTGCTTGGGGGGGCCATGGTCGAGGTGAGGGACGCGCACACCGTGCAGCCCGAATCCATCCGCGTGCGCCGCCTGACGGTCCACCCCGAACTGCTGCCCCTGCTGCGCCGTCAGATCGTGATCGACCGGCTGGAGGTGGAGGGCGCCGAGGTACCGCGCGACGCGCTGGCTGCCTACCGCGGCCGCGAAAAGGGGGGCCAGGGCAGCCTCCTGCTGCGCGAGGTGGTGTTCAGCGACGTCACCTACATCTCCTACAGCGGCATCCCGGTGGTGTACGCGGGAGAGATCCGGTTCGGTGACGACGCGATGCCGCAGCACCTGCGGATCGAGCGACCCGAAATGGCACAGCCAACCTCCCTGGAAGCCAGGCGCGAGGGCGCCGTCGAGGGCGGAGCCTACGTCTACCGCTTGCAGCTGCAGGCCGCTGGTGGCTCGGCGCAAGGGCAGGCGCGGTTGTCGACCACACCTGAAGGCGGCATGCGCCTCCAGGGCGAACTCGAACCGCGCGGCGTGGAGGTGGAATCGCTCCTCAAGGCCTTCAACCGGCGCTCGCCCATCAGCGGCCTGGCGTCGGGCAAGACCGAACTGAGCGCCGAAGGGGACAGTTACGCCGAGCTGTTCCGCTCGCTGCACACGCGCAGTGTCCTGCGGGTGGAGCGCGCCAGGATCCTGCGCTTCAACATGGAAAAAGCCGTGAAGTCGCTGGGCGAAGACCGCAGCGGCGAAACAGCGCTGGAGAGCCTCAACGGCGTGGTGGACACGCAGAACACCGAACAGGGCATGAAGACCGAGTTCACGCAGGTCAAGGCCGTGTCAGGGCCCTACACCGCCTACGGTCGGGCCACGCTCTACCGCCGCCAGATCGATGCAGAGGGCAAGGTGGAGACGGGCGGCGGTGTGGTGGAAGTGCCGTTCACGGTGAAAGGGCCCACGCGTGAGCCCGAATTCGGCATCGCCTGGGGCGCCATCGCGGGCGCGGTGGCCGGCACCGCGGTGCTGCCGGGCATCGGCACGGTGCTGGGTGCCAAGATCGGCGGGGTATTGAGCGCCCCGACCAGGCCGCAGGCAGAGCCGAAGGCGCCCTGAGGCTGCCCTCAGCTTTTGCGGCGGTTCAGCAAGGCATAGAGCAGGATGGCGCCAAAGGTGGCGGTACCGATGCCACCGAGCGCAAAGCTGCCGAACTTCAGCGTGTAGTCGCCGGTGCCCAGGATCAGCGTGATCGCGGCCACCAGCAGGTTCTTGTTGTCGGAGAAGTCCACCCGGTTCTCCACCCAGATGCGGGCGCCCGCCACTGCAATGAGGCCGAACACCACGATGGACACGCCACCCATCACGGCCAGCGGAATGGCCTGGATCAGCGCACCGAACTTGGGGCTGAAGCCGAGCACGATGGCCACGCACGCCGCCACCACGAACATGGCGGTGGAATAGATCTTGGTGGCGGCCATCACGCCGATGTTTTCCGCGTAGGTCGTCACGCCGGTGCCGCCCGATGCGCCGCTGACCATGGTGGCCACGCCGTCGCCGATGAAGGCCTTGCCGAGGTAGGGGTTGAGGTCGCGGCCGGTCATGGCGCTCACGGCCTTGATATGGCCCAGGTTCTCGGCCACCAGGATCAGCGCCACGGGCGCGATGAGCAGCATGGCCTGCGCTTCGAACACCGGTGCGGCGAACCTGGGCAGGCCGAACAGCGGCGCCGTGGAGAGCGCCGAGAGGTCGATCGGCTTGCCCAGGCCCAGGCCGTTGGTGAGCAGCGCATAGATCAGGCTGGCCACGATCAGGCCCACCAGGATCAGCAGGCGCTGCGTCATGCCGCGCGTGTACACGGCCACCAGGCCCACGCTGACGAAGGTCACCGCCTGCATCCAGGCGTCGAACCCGGTGGGCGCCATGTTCTTGATCGGAATGGCCGCGAGGTTCAGGCCGATCACGGCCACCACCGCGCCGGTCACCACCGGTGGCATGAAGCGCTCGATCCAGTGCACGGCGACGTCGTTCTCCACCTCCTCGACCTCCATGCCCTTGATGGGCGTGGTGCGCGTGTGGCGCACATTGGTCAGGTGCACGATGAAGCCGATGAGCGTGTAGATGGCTCCGCAGGCGATGATGCCGCCGAGTGCCACGCCCAGGTTGGCATTGAGGCCAGGGCCGGCGTAGCCGCTGGCGGCGATCACCACGCCGATGAAGGCAAAGCTCGAACCCAGGTAGCTCGGCACCTTGCCGCCGGTGATGACGAAGAAGATCAGCGTGCCGACGCCGCTCATGAGGATGGCGACGTTGGGATCGAACCCCATGAGCAGCGGCGCCAGCACCGTGGCCCCGAACATGGCGATCACGTGCTGCACGCCCATCACCCCGGTCTGCGGCCACGGCAGGCGTTCGTCAGGCGCGATCACGCCACCGTTGTCGAGCGTGGAAGCGGGTTTCTCCGTCCAGTTGAGCAGGCCCATCGGATATCTCCTTGTTGTTGAGGTGCAGGGCGCGCCTCTTCGCGCCGCTGGCATTTTGCCCGGCAAAGGCGTTGGCGCGCATGCCTGTGTTTGTAGGTATCCTGCGTTTTGTCGCCGAGCCGAACGACCTGACCCATGACATCCAACCCCCTCCTCTATCCGATGGCAGCCCACGTGGGCCTCACGGCCACCCTCTATGCGCTTCTGACTGCAGCTCGTGCCCCGTCAGTCTGGGGCGTCGGCCGCGCGCCAGACGGCAGCAATCCGTGGGCCGGTGCGGAGCGCCGAATCAGCGCCAACCTGTCGAATCAGTTTGAGTGGCCTCTGTTTTTCCACGTCGCGTGTTTGTTGCTGCTTCAGCGGCCGCTGGCTGGGCAGCTGGAGCTTTCTCTGGCATGGCTCTTCGTCGTGGGTCGGGTGGCACACAGTTGCATCCACGTGTTCACAACCAACGTGCGTCTCCGCGGCATCGTGTTCACCATCAACTTTCTGGCGGTCCTGGCGATGTGGGTCGCGCTGCTTGCGAAGTCAGGCGCACCGTAGCCTGCTGCCTCACCCGTTTGCCGGCAGCACCTCACCCCGGCTCTCACCAAACCCGATGCGCACTGCGCCCGCCTTCTCGCACCAGCCGCGCAGGATCACCGCATCGCCGTCTTCCAGGAAGCGACGCTGAGCGCCGATGCCGGGCAGGGGCACGTCCTTCGTGCCGCCCACGCTCAGTTCCACGATGGCGCCGGCCTGGTCCGGCGTGGGGCCGGAGATGGTGCCGGTGCCCAGCAGATCGCCGGGCTGCAGGTTGCAGCCGCCCACGCTGTGCTGCGCCACCATCTGCGCGATGGTCCAGTACTGGTGGCGAAAACTGGTGGCCGAAAGCCGGTCGGGCGCGACGCCGCGCGAGCGGTGTTCGTTCGATTCCAGCCGCACTTCCAGCTGCACGTCCACCGCGCCATGTGCGGTGTTGGCAGGGCTCGACAGGTAAGCCAGTGGCTGCGGCTCGTCGGCCGGGTGCGCGAAAGGTGCGCGGAAGGGTGCGAGCGCTTCCATGGTCACGATCCACGGTGAGACGGTGGTGCAGAAGTTCTTGCCCAGGAAGGGTCCGAGCGGGTTCATCTCCCAGAACTGGTGGTCGCGCGCCGACCAGTCGTTGAGCAGGCACATGCCGAAGATGTGGTCTTCCGCTTCGGCGATGGGAATCGGTGCGCCCAGGGCGTTGCCCGGGCCGATGTAGAAGCCCATCTCGAGCTCGTAGTCGAGCCGCTTGCAGGCACCGTACGTCGGTGCACTCGCGCCCGGCGCCATGGCCTGACCCATGGGGCGCTTGAACGGCGTGCCGCTGATGACGACGCTGGAAGCCCGCCCGTGGTACGCGATCGGCAGCCACTGGAAGTTGGGGGTGAGCGGGTCGTCCGGCCGGATCACGCGGCCGACGTTGCGCGCGTGGTGGATGGACGTGTAGAAATCGGTGTAGTCGCCAATGCGCGTGGGCACCCGGTACTCGACTTCAGCCTGTGGCACCAGGCTCGCGCGCATCGCGTTCACGCCCGGGCCGCTGGCGCCGGCCTTGAGCAGGTCGAACAGCGCGTGGCGCAGCGCACGCCAGGCGGCCGGGCCCATGGCCAGCAATTCATTGAGGGCATCACCCGCACACGCGTTCACCGCTTGCGCAGCCGCGCCCTCCAGCGCCTGATCGCGCGCGATGGCCGCCAGGTCGATCACCTGGTTGCCGATGGCCACGCCGGCGCGAAACGTTTCACCGGGCGCCTGGCGACGAAACACGCCTAAGGGCAGGTTCTGAATGGGGAAATCGGTGCCTGGTGCGTTGGCGGATTCCAGCCAGCTGCGGGCGCTGGCGTCGTGCGTGTGGTTGAGTTCCATGGTGCTCATGCTGCGGTGGCCTGCAGGGCTTCGTCGAAGATGGCGACCGCGCGCGTCCAGCCGGCGGAGGCGCCACGGATCTTGTGCGGGAAGCAGGAGATGAAGAAACCATCGGCCGGCAGCGCCTCCAGGTTGTGCAGCTTCTCGATGTGGCAGTAGCCGATGTCGCGCCCGGCCTTGTGGCCTTCCCAGATCAGCGAGGCGTCTTTCGTCTCGCCGTACTTCTGTGCGGTGTGCACAAAGGGCGCGTCCCAGCTCCAGGCGTCCGTGCCGGTCAGGCGCACGCCGCGCTCCAGCAGGTACATGGTGGCCTCGTAGCCCATGCCACAACCGGCTGACACGTAGTCGTTGTGGCCATAGCGCGAGCCGGCGCGCGTGTTCACCACCACGATCTCCAGCGGCTTGATGGTGTGGTCGATGCGCTTGAGCTCGGCTTCCACGTCGGCGGCCGTGACCACGTACCCATCGGCGAAGTGGCGGAAGTCCAGCTTCACGCCGGGCTGGAAGCACCAGTCCAGCGGCACGTCGTGGATGGCGATCGCCGGCTTCTTCTCGCCCAGCGCCTTGTCCATCGTGGAGTGGAAGTGGTAGGGCGCATCGAGGTGGGTGCCGTTGTGCGTGGAGAGCTGCACCAGCTCCACCGCCCAGCCTTCGCCGTCGGGCAGGTCTTCTTTCTTGAGACCGGGGAAGAAGGGCTCGATCTGCTCGAAGGTGTTGTCGTGGGTGAAGTACTGGATCTTGGGCGCGAAGGCCGGCGGATCGCTCAGCACGTCGTTTTCCAGGTAGATGGACAGGTCGACCAGTTTGCGGGGCATGGTGTTCTCCGGTGGGTGGATGTGGTCAGGGACGCTGCCAGCGCAGCAGGGATCTTTCAGCCAGGGCCAGCATCACGTTGCTGGCAAAGCCCATGGCGCCGAGCAGCACGATGCCGGCGAACAGCTCGCTGGCCTGGAACGAGCGCGCGGCCAGCAGGATGGCCTGGCCCAGCCCGGGTTGCGAAGCGATCATCTCGCCCACCACCGAGACGATGAGCGAGACCGTCATGGACAGCCGCATGCCCGCCAGGATGTCGGGCATGGCGTTGGGCAGACCGATCTTGAGCACGAAGGCGAGGTGGCTCAGCTCCAGCGAGCGCGAGACCTCACGCAGTTGCCGGTGGACGTTTGCCAGGCCGTGCAGCGTGGCCAGCAGCACCGGCCACATGGCGCCGAACGCCACCACGGCCAGCACCATGCCGCCCGAGAGCCCGAACAGCGCGATGGCCAGCGGCATCACGGCCGAGGCCGGCAGCGGGCGGATGAACTCCAGCGTGGGCGCCATCCATTCGCGCGCCCGCTCCGAACTGCCGATGAGCGCGCCCAGCGCGATGCCCAGCGCGCTGGCCAGCACCCAGCCGCCGAACATGCGGCTGAGCGTGGCCCAGGTGTAGGCCGCCAGATCGCCGCCGGCCAGCCCCTGCACGAGGCTGGCCAGGGTGGCTTGCGGCGTGGGCAGGAAGGCGCGGTTCACCCAGCCGCTGGTGCTGGCGGCCCACCACAAGGCGATGAAGCCCGCGAGCACCAGCAAGGAACCGGATGCACCGCCGAGGGCGCCGAGCGTGCGCAGCGTGGTCTTCATGCCGCCTGCTCCCCCATGGCGCGCGCCACGCGGCGCTGCAGCGCGAGTGCGCCGACATTGATGAGGTAGCCCACCACACCGATCCACGCCAGCCAGGCGAGCATGAGCGCCGGGTCCAGGCTCTGCTGCGCAATCATCATGGCGTAGCCCATGCCATGCGGATTGGCCGCGATCTCCACCGTGACGGCGACCACCAGCGCAATCGCCACACCCAGGCGCAGCGCCACGAACAGGCGCGGCACGATGGCAGGTCCGATGATCCAGGCGAAGCGTTGCCAGGCGTTGAGTTCCAGCGCGCGCGACACCTCCAGCAGCCGCGGTTCCACCTGCTGCACCGCCGCCTGCGTGAGCACCAGCATGGGCCACAGGCAGGCGAAGGCCACCACGCTGACTTCCATGCGCAGGCCAAAGCCGAACACCAGCATGGCCAGCGGAATCAGGGCCACGGAGGGAATCGGGCGCGCCACCTCCACGCTGAGGAAACCGAGTTGCGCGGCACGGCGCGAAAGGCCGAGCAGGGTGCCCAACAGCAGGCCGCCGAGCGCGCCGATCAGGAGCCCGAGTGCCGCCGTGCCGAGCGTGAACGCCGTGGCCTCGAACAGCGAGCCGTCCGTGGCCGCGCCCCAGAAGGCGCGCACCGCCGAACTCGGCGGGGCGATGGCGTCGCTGCCCTGGCCGGTGGTGCGGGCCCAGAGTTCCAGCGCGGCGACCAGCACGGCGGGAAATGCGAGGGATTTCAACTTCATCTCAATGGCCGAGGTAGTGGTACAGCTCTCGTCTCAACCGGAGGAATTCCGGGTGTTCCTTGGTGCCGAGCTGGTCGCGCGGCTGCGGCAACGGCACGTCGATCAGCGCGGCCACGCTCGGCAGCTCGGGCGTGGGGTTGCTGCGCAGCGCGATCACACGGTCGCCCAGGTACAGCGCTTCCTCCAGGTCGTGCGTGACGAACATGACCGTCAGGCCCTCTTCGCGCACCAGGCGCGCCAGTTCGTCCTGCAGCGTCTCGCGGGTCATCGCATCCAGCGCACCGAAAGGCTCGTCCATCAACATCACATCGGGCTGTTGTGCCAGGCAGCGCGCGATCTGCACGCGCTGTTGCATGCCGCCCGAGAGTTGCGCCGGAAACTTCTCCGCGTGGGCGGCCAGCCCCACTGTCTTGAGCACATGCGCGATGCGCGCGGGCCGTTCGACCGCCGGCACGTTCGCCGCTTCCAACGCGAGGCTCACATTGGCCTGCACCGTGCGCCAGGGCAGCAGGGCGCGTCCATAGTCTTGGAACACGAAGGCCACCTCGCGGCTCGGGCCGCTGATGGCCGCGCCCTTGCGCTGGACGCTGCCATAGCTGGGTGTGACGAAGCCGGCGGCCGCGCGCAGCAGCGTGGTCTTGCCGCAACCCGAAGGGCCGATCACGCAGACGAACTCGCCGCGCCGCACCGAGAGTTCGACCGGCGAGAGGATCTGCCGGCCTCCGAGCTCGATGGCCACGCGGTCGAAATGCAGGACGGTGTCGGTCATGGTCAGGGGTGCGCTGGCGTGGGGCGTGGCGTGCCTCACTTGGCGATCAGCCGCGCCACGTCGGGCGTGGTCTTGAGCATGTCCTGGTCCTTCATGAGGTTGACCCAGTAGGTGAGCTGCTTTTCGGTCACCACGGGACCGGGCGGCGAGATCTGCACCTTCGCGATCACCTCGGGCGGCAGCTTGATGTACTTGCCGATGGCTGCGCGCACCGCGTCGTTGTTCTTCGGCTGCGCCATGAAGGCGGCGGCTTCCTGCACGGCTTCGCGGAACGAGCGGGCGGCAGCGGGGTTCTTCGCCACCCAGTCGCGCCGCGCGGTGTGGATGATGGTGGGCTGGTTCTCGGGCAGGAAGGTGGAGTAGTAGGAAGCGACGTAGCCGATGCCGCTGTCGGTGATGCGGCTCATGAACGGATCGGCGCTCACCACCGCGTCTACCGAGCCGCCGCGCAACAGATCGCCGTGCTGCGGGAACGAGGCTTCGACGAAGTTCACGGTCTTGAAGTCCACGCCCTGGGTCTTGAGCCAGCCGCGGAACGTGACGTGCAGGAACGCACCCAGGCCCGGCACACCGATCTTCTTGCCCACGCAGTCCTTCGCGTTGCGGATGCCGCTGCCGGCCTTGGCCACCAGCCCGAAACCGGTGATGGTCTTGGACGTGACGCCGCCGCCGGCGACCACCACGTGGTCCAGGCCGCCGTCCACCGACTGAAGGTACACGCTGGGCGTGGGCCCGCCGATCTGCAGCGAATCGGCCTGCACCGCGGCGGGAATGGTGGAGTTGATGGGAATGAACTTGAGCTCCACGTCGAGCGCACGCTTCTTGAAGTAGCCGTTCTCGGCGGCGACGAACACCGAGGCGAAATCGGTCACGGCGGTGTAGCCGAACACCACCTTGGTGGTGCCCTGCGCCAGGGCGGGAAGGGCCAGGGTGGCGGGAATGCTGGCCAGGGCGGCCAGGGCGTTGCGACGTTTCATGCTTGTCTCCTAGTGGGTGGGTTGGGCTGACTCTTCTCGCTGGCAACGGGCATGGCGGCGCGCAGGCCGCCCACGATGAAGCGCACCAGCCGCTCGGCGGCGGCCGGGTCGCTGGCTTTGTTGAGATCGTGCGAAAGGCGCTCCACGCGGTCGTCCACCAGGTGGTGCAGCAGCGCGCCGAGTGCGAACTGGTAGCCCCAGGCCGCATCGGCCCGGCTGCCTTGCGGCAGCGCGTGGTGCAGCGCGTCGATGAAGCGGTGCGCCATCGGGTCGAAGAAGTCGCGCAGCACCCGGTCGGCCTCTTCGCTGTTGTAGGCCAGCTCTCGACCCACGAGCTGCGCGTAGTACTGGCCCTCGGGGCTGGAGCGCATGCGGATCACCGGCTCCACGAAGGCCTCGACGATGCGCGTGAGGGTGTCGGGGTCGGCGGGGTCGCGGGAGGCCACTTCCAGCGCCTGCAGGCGCTCGTCGATGGTCTGGCTCCAGTGGGCGAACACCGCGTGGAACAGGTCCTGTTTCGGGCCGTAGTAGTACGCCACCAGCGCCAGTGGCACGCCGGCTTCTTCCGCGATCTGGCGGATGGTGACCGCGTGGTAGCCGCGCTGCGCAAACAGCTTTTCGGCCGCCAGCAGGATGGCCTGCTGGCGGTCGGGTCGGGGCGGCGCTTCGCTCTTGCGGCGGGCCCCGGAAGGCACGTTCCTGGTGGCAGGCATGCTGGTATTGAACGCTTGATCAATTTTGTTGAACACGCGTACAAACCCTAGGCGCCGGTGGTGGAGGCCCGCACTAAGCTCGCCCCATGACCGCGCCCTACGTGCCCCAGATCCGCCTGTACCAGCAGTGGCTCGCCGAACACCGTGGCCTGCATTTCGACAGCTACGACGCGCTTTGGCAGTGGTCCATCACCGAGCTCGATGCCTTCTGGCAGAGCATCTGGGACTACTTCGATCTGCAGTCCCCCACACCGCACACGGCGGTGCTGGCGCAGAACGTGATGCCGGGCGCTCGCTGGTTTCCCGGCGCGCAGGCGAACTACGCACAGCAGGTGATGCGACATGCGCAGCCGGCGCACGCGGCGGGTTTTGCGGCGGTGGTGGCGCGCAACGAAAAAGGGCGACGCACCGAACTGAGCTGGCCGGAACTGCAGCGCCAGGTGGCTTCGCTGGCGCTGCACCTGCAGGCCCAGGGCGTGAAGCCGGGTGACCGCGTGGCCGCCTACCTGCCCAACATTCCCGAAGCCATGGTGGCCTTTCTTGCCACGGTCAGCATCGGGGGCGTGTGGAGCATCTGCGCACCCGACATGGGCACGAACGCGGTGCTCGACCGCTTCCGTCAGATCGAACCCGTGGTGCTCATCGCCTGCGATGGGGTGACCTACGGGGGGCGCGATGTCGACCGGCTGGCCGTCGTGCAGGAACTGCGGGCAGCGCTGCCCAGCGTGCGTCATGTGATCGTGCACACCAACCTGGCCGAAACCGAAGCGCAGCGCGCCCAGGCGCTGCAAAGCGCCGCGCCCTGCGCCAGCTTTGCGCAGGCCACCGCGCGCGACGATGCGGCCGTGCGTGACTTCGAACCGCTGTGGCTGCCATTCGACCACCCGCTGTGGATCGTCTATTCCAGCGGCACCACCGGCCTGCCCAAGCCCATCGTGCACGGCCATGGCGGCACGCTCATCGTCGGCCTGGCGTTGAAGATCCTGCACAACGACATCGGCTGCAGCTACGAGGCCAACAGCTGGGGCGAGCGCTACCACTGGTACAGCTCCACCGGCTGGGTGATGTGGAACGCGCAGACCAGCGGCCTGCTCAACGGCACCACCTGCGTGATCTTCGACGGCAACCCCGGCGGCAGCAAGGAGCGGCCGGACTGGACCACCCTGTGGCGCTTTGCCGCCGAGGAAGGCGTGACCTTCTTCGGCGCCGGCGCGGCTTTCTTCGCCAACTGCCTCAAGGCTGGCGTCGACCTGTCCACCTGCGGAGACCTCTCCAGCGTGCGCGCGCTGGGCACCACCGGCTCGCCCTTGTCGGAAGACGCGCAGCGCTGGGGCACTGCGCAGTTCCGCAAGGTGCAGGAACAGCGACTCAACACCGTTCGCCCTGAGCCCCCGTCCGATCGAACTGTGCCCCCGCCCGTTCGAACTGTGCCCCCGCCCGTTCGCCCTGAGCCTGTCGAAGGGCTCATCCGCGAGGGGCTTCGACAGGCTCAGCCCGAACGGGGTGGAGCTTGGCCCGAACCAGAAAGTGACATCTGGTGGTGCAACATTTCGGGAGGAACCGACTTCGCCGGCGCGTTCATCGGCGGTCACCGCGAATTGCCGCAGACCCCGGGTCGCATGCAATGCCGCCTTCTCGGCTGCGCGGTCGAGGCCTGGAATGAGCAGGGGCAGCCGGTCATCGACGAAGTGGGCGAACTGGTGTGCGCGCAGCCCATCCCGTCGATGCCGCTTTACTTCGTGGGCGACGTCGAGCACCGCCGGCTGATCGGCAGCTACTTCGATACCTACCCGCCAGGCCAGGGCCGCAAGCCCGGGGGCGGTGACCTGGACGCTTTGGCCGGCGCAGTCTGGCGCCATGGCGACTGGCTGCGCATCCACCCCGACGGCTCCTGCGTCATCTACGGCCGCTCGGACGCCACCATCAACCGCCACGGCCTGCGCATGGGCACCAGCGAGCTCTACAGCGCGGTCGAAGCGTTGCCCGAGGTGATGGATTCGATGGTGGTGGACCTGGAATACCTGGGCCGCGAGAGCTACATGCCGCTCTTCGTGGTGCTGCGCGAGGGGCAGGTGCTCGACGCGGCGACGCGCCAGCGCATCGTCGACAGCATCCGCACCGCACTGTCGCCCCGCTTCGTGCCCAACGAGATCTTTCAGGTGGCCGAGGTCCCGCGCACGCTCTCGGGCAAGAAGCAGGAACTGCCGATCAAGAAACTGCTGCTCGGCCAGCCGCTGGAGAAAGTCATCAACCGCGAAGCCATGGCCAACCCGGGTTGCCTGGACTGGTACGTTCACTTTGCGGCGCAGCGCACTGCGGCATAGGGAAAAGCCCACCGGGCCAGCCGCCGGGCCTCCCCCAAGGCAGGCCCGGCCCCCTTGGGGGGTAGCGACCCGCGAAGCGGCGGAGCGTGGGGGTTTTGCTACCGTCGGCTGACGAGGACAATGCCCGCCGCCACACCGACGAGGGCCACCACCAGTTGCAGCGTGAGCGGTTCGCCCAGCAGGACGATGCCGAACACCAGCGCAAAGACCGGCGTGAGGAAGGTGAAGGTGGACATCTGCGTGGCCGGGTAGTGCCGCAGCAGCCACATCCAGGTGAGGTAGCTGGCGAAGGCGCCGACCACCGTCTGCAAGGCCACCGACCCCCAGGCCAGGGCGGAGTAGCCGAATCCCCACGCCTCGCCCAGCGCCAGCGACAGCAACGGAGCCACCAGCGCGGTGACGCCGAGTTGGTAGAAGAGCGTCTTTTCTGCGCTGGCGCTGGTCAGGCGCGTGGCGCGGATGGTGAGCGTGGTCAGGCCCCAGAGCACACCGGCGGCCAGACCCATGAGGTCGCCGCGCCACTGGCCCGCCACCGGCGAGGTGTGCAGAAAGCCTTCGCTGAAGGCAATGGCCACCGCCGAAAACGCGATCACCAGGCCTGCCCACTGGATGCGGCGCAGGCGCTCGCCCGGCACCACGCGGGGCAGCAGGATGGCCACCACGAACGGGCTGGTGTAGAGGAACACGGTCAGGCGCGACGCACTGGTGTGCATGAGCCCGAGGTAGATGAAACAGAACTCACCGGCAAACAGCAGGCCGGCCAGCAGACCGCCGCGCAGGGTGCCGTCGCGCTGGAACAGCGGCACGCCTCGCAAGGCACACCAGGCCCAGAGCAGGGCGGTCGCGCCCCACATGCGGATGGAGGCCTGCCACAGGGGCGGGATCTCTTTCACCGCGAACTTGATGAGGATCTGCTGAAAACCCCAGAAGGCGCAGCAGACGATGAGCAGGGTGATGGCGAAGGCGTCGAGATGCGCCTTTCGCTGGTCGGTGGCAGCGTTCATGGAGAGGGATTGTCGGTGCTCAGCGGGGTTGCGCCAGGCGGCGCAGTTGCGCCTTGAGCCGCCGCACTTCAAGATCGCTCAGGCCGGCGAGCACGGTGGCTTCATGGGCCCGCGCCTGCGCAATGAGCGGCGCCACCTTCCTCTGCCCGGCTTGCGTGATGGCCACCAGCGTGCGGCGCTGGTCGGCCGGGTCGTCGCGCAGCGCCACCCAACCCTGCGCGGCCAGGCGCTGCACCAGCTTGGTCACCGTGGGTTGCAGGCTCAGCACATCCTGCGTGAGCTGGCCCACACTGATGGACGCCTCTGACTCGAGCACCGCCAGCACGCGCCACTCCAGCGAACCCAGGCCGGCTTCGCGCACGATGTCGTCGAAGTCCTTGAAAAGCGCGTGGTTGGCCTGCCCCAGCAAGTACCCGAGGTACTCGTCGACGAAGCTGGTGCCCCCACGCTCCGCCGCTGCGCGGGTCGCTGCCCCCCGAGGGGGCTGGCCCTGCTTGGGGCGGCCCGGCGCTGTGGGCCTGATGCCCCCACGCTCCACCGCTTCGCGGGTCGCTGCCTCCCGAGGGGGCTGGCCCTGCTTGGGGCGGCCCGGCGCTGTGGGCCCAGAGCCCTGGCGCGCTTTCACAAGGGATGCTCGGCGTAGAAGCGCCCGCCGTGGAACAACAGCGGCGAGGCATTCGCGCGGTGGTTGCAGCGCTCCACTTCGCCCACGAAGATCACGTGGTCGCCTTCGGCGTACTGGCTGCGGTTGAAGCACTCGAAGCTCGCGGCCGCGCCGTCGAGCAGGGGGGCACCGCTGTGGCCGGTGCTGAAGCCCACCCCGGTCCAGCGGTCGGCGCCGCGGGTGGCAAAGCGTTCGGCCAGCGCCTGCTGGTCGGCCGCGAGCACATTGATGGCGTAGTGCCGACCATTGGAGAACACGCCCAGAGATCCTGCGGCCTGGCCCAGGCTCCAGAGCACCAGCGGCGGGTTCAGGGAGACCGAGTTGAAGGAGTTGGCCGTGAGCCCCACCAGTTCACCCGCGTCGGTGCGCGCGGTCACGATCGTCACGCCCGTGGCGAACATGCCCAGCGAGGCACGGAATTCGTGCACCGAGAAATCAGGAGGCCTGGCCTGCAGGCCGGCGGAGCGGGCGGGAGACATGGTTGGAATTTATATGAAAATTCATCAATAATGGCAAGACCGCCATTAAAAAGGAGCCCTCATGCTGCAGGAGCGGATTGAACCCGCCTGGATCGACGCCTTCGAAACCGTGCTGCGCCGATGCGCGATCCAGCCAGGAGACACCGTGGCCATTCTCGGTGAAACCCAGAGCCGCCCGGTGTCGCTGGAGCTCGCCAGGCTCGCCGCAAGCCGGCTGGGCGCGCACAACTTCACGGTCGTGCTGCAATCCGTGTTCAGCGCAGGCGAGCCTGTCTCGCGTTCCACCGGTGCAAGCGCGGCCATCCAGCAGCTCGCGCCGGTCATCGCGGCACTCTCCGGCTGCACGCTGGTGGTGGACTGCACGGTCGAGGGCCTGATGCACGCGCCCGAGCTGCCGGCGATCCTCAAGGGCAACGGTGCCACGCAGCCGCGCATCGTCTACGTGAGCAACGAACACCCCGAGGCGCTCGCCCGTCTGCTCCCCGACGACGCCACCGAGGCGCGCGTGAAGGACCACGTGAAGCGCGTCAGAGGCGCCTCTGCCATGCGCGTCACGTCCGCTGCGGGTACCGACCTTTCCATCTCGCTCAAAGGCGCCGTGGCCGGCGGCAACTGGGGCACCACCACGCGGGCCGGCACGCTCACGCACTGGCCGGGCGGACTCGTGCTCGCCTTTCCTGCGGCTGGCTGTGTCAATGGAACCCTGGTGCTGGCCGAAGGCGACGTGAACCTCACCTTCAAGCGCTACATCGAACGCGCCATCGCGCTCACCATCGAGGACGACCACGTCACCCGGATCGACGGAGCCGGTGTCGATGCCGAGCTGCTGCGCAGTCACTACGCAGCGTGGGACGAGAAGGAGGCCTATGCAGTCAGCCACGTCGGCTACGGCCTCAACGACGCCGCGCGCTGGGACAGCATGGCGCTTTATGACAAGCGCGACTTCAACGGCACCGAGCTGCGCGCCTTCGCTGGCAACTTCCTCTACAGCACGGGCGCGAACGAAGTCGCGGGACGCCACACGCGCGGCCACTTCGACTTCCCCCTGCGCCATTGCAGCGTCACGCTCGATGGCCAGACCGTGATCGATGCGGGAAAGGTGGTCGCATGAACGGCCGCCGCGCAGGGCCGCCCCAAGCAAGGCCAGCCCCCTTGGGGGGCAGCGCCGTACGCGCAGCAACAAGCGTGGGGGCGTCATGACACCCGCCTTCACCATGCTCGGCAGCGGCCCCACCGTGCTCATGCTGCACGGCATCGGCGGCGGCCACCTGGCCTTCTCGCCCCAGGTGGAAACGCTGGCCAACGCGGGTTTTCGCGCCGTGGCCTGGGACATGCCGGGTTACGGCCACAGCGCACCGATCGAGCCCTACACCTTCAAGGGACTCGCGCAAAGCTGCGTGGACCTCATCGACGCCCTGCAGTGCGAGCACGTGACCCTGCTCGGTCACAGCATGGGCGGCATGGTGGCCCAGGAGGTGGTGGCGCGCCGGCCCGATCGCGTGAACCGGCTGGTGCTCTGCGGCACGTCGGCTGCGTTCGGCAAGCGAACCGATGGCCGCAGCGCCGAGGCCTGGGCGCAGCAGTTCGTGGCCCAGCGCACGGCACCGCTGGACGCCGGCCAGTCCATGGCCGACGTGGCCAGCAAGCTCGTGCCGCAAATGGTGGGCCCGGGCGCGTTGCCCGAAGGCCTGCGACTGGCCGAACACTGCATGGCCAGCGTGCCCGCGGCCACCTACCGCCGCGCGCTCGATTGCCTGGTCACGTTCGACCGCCAGCAGGCGCTGGGCAGCATCCGCGTGCCGACCCTGCTCATCGCAGGCGAGTTCGACCGCGTGGCCTCGCCGCCGGTCATGAAGCAGATGGCGCAAGGCATTGCGCAGTCGCGCTACGCCGAGCTCGCCGGCATCGGACACCTGATGAACCTGGAAGCGCCGGACGAATTCGACGCCTTGTTGACCGATTTCCTGCGCGAGCCCTTGCCCGCCATGACGCGAGACACCCACTGAGCTGGAGACCACCTGATCATGAACATGCCCCTGCCCACCACCGCGACCGGACTGGACTTCACGCCCGCCGTGGGTGACATGCCCTTCACGCCCCTGCAGCGCGAGCTGCTCGCCCGCGCCCACGCGCTCGGGCGCGACCACTTTGCCGCGCGCGCCGCGCAATGGGATCGCGAGGCCAGCTTTCCGTTCGAGAACTACAAGGACCTGCGCGAAGCCGGCTTCCTCAAGCTCTGCGTGCCGACCTCGCACGGAGGCCTGGGCGCCGACTACGCCACCTACATGATGGTCGCGGCCGAGATCGGCCGCTTCTGCGGCGCCACCGCACTCACCTGGAACATGCACATCTGCAGCACCATGTGGACCGGCGTGCTGGCCGACGGCATTCCCATGACCGATGCGCAGCGCGCCGAGCACCTGGCGCGCCGCGAGGTGCACTTTCAACGCATCGTGGACGACGGCGCCCTGTACGCGCAGCCCTTCAGCGAAGGCAGTGCCGCGGCCGCCGGTCGCGCTCCCTTTGGCACCACGGCCAGGAAGGTCGATGGTGGCTGGCTCGTCAACGGTCGCAAGATCTTCGCCAGCCTCTCGGGCGCAGCGGACTACTACGGCATCCTCTGCACCGAGGACAAAGGCGATGACCATCCCGACGCGCGCGACACGCTCTACATCAGCGTGCCCGCCACCAGCGAAGGTTTTTCCATCAGCGGCGAATGGGACCCGCTGGGCATGCGTGGCACGGTCAGCCGCAACCTCGCGTTCAAGGACGTGTTCGTCAGCGACGCCGAGCAGCTCATGCCACGCGGCATCTACTTCAAGGGCGCACAGACCTGGCCGGCCATGTTCTTCACGCTCTCGCCCACCTACCTGGGCCTGGCCAACGCCGCCTATGATTTCACGGTGAAATACCTGCGTGGCGAAGTGCCCGGCGAGCCGCCGGTCAAGCGCCGGCAGTACCCGACCAAGCAGATCGCTGTGGCGCAGATGCGCATCCAGCTCGAGAACATGAAAAGCATCTTTGCCCGCGCCATCCAGGAAGCGCGCCCCAACCCGTCGAAAGACGAGAAGCTGCGCCTGTACGCCGCGCACTACAGCGTGATGGAAGGTGCCAACGACATCGCGCGCTTGGCCATCCGCACCTGCGGGGGCCAGAGCATGATGAAACACCTGCCGCTGGAACGCATGTACCGCGACAGCCGCTGCGGCGCGCTGATGCTGCCCTGGACGGCCGAACTCATCCTGGACCGCATGGGACGCGAAACCCTGTACGAAGCGGGCGAACGCGATGAGTGAACGGGTCCGCCAGGGCGCACTTGCCTTGTTGCTCTGCCT
This sequence comes from Hydrogenophaga sp., assembly GCF_051858985.1. Classification (GTDB taxonomy): domain Bacteria; phylum Pseudomonadota; class Gammaproteobacteria; order Burkholderiales; family Burkholderiaceae_C; genus Hydrogenophaga. The sequence goes on from NZ_JBHYGM010000004.1 coordinate 442,643, forward strand.
GGGCTCGGTGGGCGCGCACGCCACCGCGCGCGACCTGGGCCTGCCCACACTGGCGCGTGCAACCTCGCCCTGCGATGCCTTCCTGGCGCGACTGCCGAATCTTCAGCCGCGCCTGTGCGAAGCCGCCGCGCTCGAGCCCACCGAAGGCCGCTCCGTACAAGGGCGCCCGCTGTACGCGCGCGACGTCATCGGCCCCGACGCGCGCCTGCGCGTGCTGGTGGTGGGCGCCATGCACGGGGACGAGTTGTCGTCGGCTTCGGTCGCGCTGCACTGGATCCAGCATGCCGTGCAGGCGCCGGCCAACGCCCACTGGCGTTTCCTGCCCGCGCTCAATCCCGATGGCCTGCTGGCCCGTCCCGCGCGCCGGACCAACGCCCGCGGCGTCGACCTCAACCGCAACTTCCCCACGCCCAACTGGAAACGCGACGCCAAGGTGTACTGGGAACAGCGCACCCGCAAGGACCCGCGCCGCTGGCCGGGCCCGAGTCCGCTGTCCGAGCCCGAATCGCGATTCCTGCACGAAGAAATGGCGCGCTTCCAGCCCCACCTCATCGTCAGCATCCACGCGCCTTACGGCGTGCTCGACTTCGACGGGCCGGGGGTGCCACCACCCCAACTCGGCCGGCTGTTTCTGGACCAGGTCGGCATCTTCCCGGGCAGCCTGGGCAACTACGGCGGCGTGCACCAGGGCATGCCGGTGGTCACGGTGGAATTGCCCAACGCGTTTCGCACGCCACTGGACGCGGAAATGCGCCAGATGTGGATGGACCTGCTGCGCTGGATGGGCGAGCGCATTGCGCCCACCGTGGCGCCCAGCCCGCCCTTCCGCCAGGACCGGCCAGGCTGAGGCCTCAGCCCCGGTCGGTCTGCAGGCGCGCCGTCAGCGGACCCGTCGCCGAACCGTTTCGCGGGTCCAGACCGTAGAAGCCGAAGTTCATGGCCGGCTGCTCACCGCTGATCAGCTCCGCCATGGCCTTGCCCGAACCGGCGCCGTGCGTCCAGCCCAGCGTGCCGTGGCCGGCGTTCACCCACAGGCGGCGCAGCCGGGTGCGGCCAATGAGCGGGATGTTGGTCGGCGTGGCCGGGCGCAGGCCGCACCAGAATTGCGGATCGCCGCCTTCTTCGGGCGTGCGCGTGTCGGCCACGCCGGGAAACACCTGCTCGATGCGGCGCACCAGCATTTCGCAGCGCTTGCGCGCCAGCGGGGTGTCCAGCGACAGGTCGAATCCGCCGAGTTCGATGGTGCCCGCCACGCGGAGGTGATCGCCCAGACGCGAGATGGCGCATTTCATCTGGTCGTCGATCATGCTCACGCTCGGCGCGTGCCGCGGGCGCATCAGCGGCAGCGTGGCGCTGTAGCCCTTGCCCGGGTAGATGGGCACGTTCACACCCACCGACTTGAGCAGTGGCGTGGTGTAGGAGCCGCAAGCCACGACGAAGGCGTCGGCCTTGAGCACGGTGGCCATGCCGGTGGCGCGGTCGCGCACGCGCACCCGGCGCACTTCGCTGCCGTCGCTCTCCATCTTCTCGATGTCGTGACCGAACATGAGCCGCGCGCCGCGCGCCGCGCACAGCGCGGCCAGCTTCTGGGTGAACACCCGGGCATCGCCCGATTCGTCCGACTGGGTGTAGGTGCCACCGACGATGCGGTCTGCGAACGACTTGAGCGCCGGCTCGATCACCAGCAGCTCGTCGCGTGAGACCACGCTGCGTTGCACGCCGAAGCGCTGCATCACCGCCGCGGCGCTGGCCGCGCCATCAAAGGATTTCTGGTCGGTGTAGTAGTGGGCGATGCCGCGCTCGAGCCGGTCGTACTCGATGCCGGTCTCGTTCACCACGTCCTTCAGGGCGGCGTGGCTGTAAGCACCGAGCGCCACCAGTTGGGCCACGTTGCGCACGAAGGCGGCGTCGTTGCATTCGGCCAGGAATTGCAGGCCCCACCGCCATTGCGCCCAGTCGAGTTGCGGACGGAACAGCAGCGGCGACTCGTCGGAGAACATCCACTTCAGCGTCTTGAGCGGCGCCTCGCGGTTTGCCCAGGGTTCGCAGTAGCTCACCGAGATCTGCGCCGCGTTGGCAAAGCTGGTTTCCAGGGCGGCGTCTGGCTGTCGGTCCACCAGCGTGACCTCGTGACCGCGCTGCAGCAGGTGCCAGGCGGTGCTGACCCCGATGATGCCCGCGCCCAATACCGTGACTTGCATGGCCTGCTCCAGAAAATGAATGGAATTGGGTGCGCAGTATGGGAAAAACCCGGCTGTAAGTGAAGCGGAATTAAACTAAAATTACTGATATCAGAACGGCTTATATGTTGCCATGAGCACCTTTGATCCCGACGCCCTGGAATGCCTGGCCGCCATCATCGAAGAGGGGGGCTTCGAACGCGCTGCGCAGCGCTTGTCGATCACCCAGTCGGCCGTATCGCAGCGGTTGCGCGCGCTCGAAGCCCAGATCGGCACCGTGCTGATCGTGCGCAGCCGGCCGCTCAAGCCCACGGCCGCCGGCCAGCTCATGCTCAAGCACGCCAAGATGATGCGGCTGTTGCGCGCCGATCTGGAAAAGGATCTGAAAGAGCTCGCGCCCAGTTCAACCGGTGGCGGACGGGAAGAAGAGCGCATCTCGGTGGCCATCAACGCCGACAGCATCGCCACCTGGGCATTGCCCGCCCTGAACGGACTGGCCCGCAACGGCCTGCCGATCGAGATCATCACGGACGACCAGGAATTCACCCACGAGTGGCTGCGCGAAGGCCAGGTGCTCGGCTGCGTGACGTCGCTGGGCCAGGCCCTGCGCGGTTGTCGCATGGAAGCGCTGGGCACCATGAACTACGTGGCGGTGGCGCAAGCCGACTACGCCGCCCAGCATTGCCCCAAGGGCCTGAACGCGCACAACTTCCACCAGCTGCCGTTCGTGGCCTTCAACCGCAAGGACAACCTGCAGCACAGCTTCGTCACCAAGGCGTTCGGCTTGCCCCGGGTCATGCTCAAGCAGCTTTTCGTGCCTTCCAGCGAGGGTCAGGTTCGCGCGGTCCTGGGCGGCTGGGGTGTGAGCGTGTTGCCCGAGCTGCGGGTGCGCGAACAGCTCGCCCGCGGGGAACTGGTCAACCTGGCGCCTCGTCACCAGCTCGAGGTCGCCCTGTTCTGGCATTGCTGGAACCTGAGTTCGGACGTGCTCGACGGCCTGAGTGCGGCGTTGCGGGAGGCTGCTGCGCAAAGCCTTCGCACGGGCGCGGTCGAGGCGACTTGACTTTGGGCAGCAAGTCCACAAAGTGACCGATCGGTAGGAATCTCGACGCCTTCGTCAATCTGAGGCAGAATTCCCTGCCATCACAAGGATGTCCATGACCAGCGCTGTCCTCAAGTCTTCGCCGGAGGCGCCACCCAAGCGCAGCTTTCGCGCCCAGATGCATCTCGCCCGCGAAGACGCCATCGTCTCCGCCGTCAACCGCCTGCTCGCCGAGAAGGGCTTCGAAGCCATGACGGTGGACGAAGTGGCAGCCGAAGTCGGCATCGCCAAGGCGAGCCTCTACAAGCATTTCCCCAGCAAGGAAGACCTCGCCGCAGCGGCCATGGTGCGTGTGATGAACCGTGCGCGCGCGTTTCTGGACAGCCTTCAGGGCGGCAACGCCGATGCGCGTCCCATTGACCAGTTGCGCGCGGTAGCGCGCTGGACGCTGGAAGTGCAACTCGCCGGCGAAATGCCGTCGCTGCCGAGCGAGAACTCCAGCCTGCGGGCGTCCCTCACCACCAACAAGGCCTACGTGGACGGTCTCATGGACGTGAGCGATCGACTGGGCGCCTGGATCACCGCCGCGCAGGCGGACGGCAGCCTGAACCGCGCGCTCCCCCCCATTGCGGTGCTCTACACGCTGTACGCGCGAGCGTGCGACCCGGTGCTGGGTTTTCTCAAGAGCCACGGCCAGTACAGCAGCGAACAGATCATCGACATGGTGCTCAGCACCTGTTTCGACGGCCTGGGCGCCCGCTGACCAGACCCCTTCAACGCACCAGCAGCACCGGCACGCCGCAGTGCGCAAGCACCTGCGTGGCCACCGAGCCCATCACCAGGTTGCCCAGCGAGCCGTGGCCGTGCGAGCCCATCATCAGCATGTCGAATTTGCCGGCGTCGGCGACCTTGGCGATCTGCTCGCCGGGCGATCCGACCTTGAAGACGACCTTGGCCTCGATGCCATGGCGCTTGAGGAACTTCACCACGGGCGCTGTGACCTTGCCGGCTTCTTCGGCGTAGTACTCGTTGGCGGCATCGGCACCGACCGCTGCGCGCGCGCGCGGGGGCAGGGGCGGCTGCACGGTGAGCAGCGTGAAGCTGTTGGACGCGCCGAAGAGTTCGTCGTGCGTGGTGAGATAGCCCAGCATCTTCTTGGTGTAGGCGCTGCCATCGACAGCCAGCAGAATCTTCATGGAGGTCTCCTGTTCAAGGTTGTTCAAGGTGCAGTGTAAGACCTGCGTTGCCGCGGACTTTGCGCTGGCTCAAGGGAACGCGACGCACCGGGCACGGCAATCAACTGGCGCGGCATGAAGCCGGCCTGCTCGTTCTTGTCGCTGTAGCCCAGCGGGTTGGCCACGATGCGGCAGCGACCGACCTGGACATCGGTCGGGCAGTGCAGGTGGCCGTGCAGCCAGAGGTCCGCGCGCGGCAGCCAGGCGTCGAGCGCGTTGCAGAAACCCGCCGTACCCGGGCTCTTGCCGTAGCGCGGATCCATGCTGTGCAGCGTCGGCGCGAAGTGCGTGACCACCACCGTCGTGCCGTCAAAGTCCTCAGCCAGTGCCTCGTTGAGCCACCTCTGGCTCTCCAGCGCGAGTTCGCGCATGGCCTCGGCATCGAAGAGGCGCCCTTTGCGCTGGCTCGCCATCTTCACGAGGTAGTGGTTGGCCGCGCGAAAGGCCTTCTGGCGGTCGCCGAGCGCGTCGTAGTCGCTCCACAGCGTGCTGCCCACGAAGCGCACGCCCGCCATCACACGGGTCTCGCGCTCCAGCCAGATCAGCCCCAGGCGTTCGCACGCTTCGCGCAAGCCGGCATGGGCTTCATCCACGTCGAGGGCGTCGTACTCGTGGTTGCCGGGCACGAACAGCACCGGCACGGGCCAGCCGGCGAAACGCCGCAGTCCCCAGTCCGGCTCTCCCATGGTGCTGCCGTCGCGGCGCGTCTGGTAGGAACCGACGTCGCCCGCCAGCACCAGCAGGTCGGCACCGGGTGTGGGCTCGGGCTGGAATTCGGGGTTGGCTTCGAGGTGCAGGTCGCTGAGCAACTGGATGTTCATGCGGAGATTGTTGCTCACGGTTTCGGAGCGGGACGCGCGCGAGGACGCCGCGGTGGCGTGGCCTGCGCCGGTCGGCTGGCCCGGAACCCGACGGCCGACGCGCGCTCCACCGCCTGGCGCAGCCACCGATGGGCGCTGTTGTGCGTGGCATGGCGGTGCCAAAGCGAATCCACGTGCACGGCCGGCACGGCCAGCGGCAGGTCGCACAGCGCGAGCTCGTGCTCGATGCCGGTGGCGCCCACGAAGTGCCTCGGGAGCACGGTCAGCAGGTCGGTGGTGGCGACCACGCGCCCGGCGGTGAAGAACTGGTTCACCGTGAGCACCACGCGGCGCTGGCGCGAGAGCGCCGCCAGCGCTTCGTCCACGAAGCCGAACGGGCGACCAGAGAAACTCACCAGCAGGTGGCGCGCCTCGCAATAGGTGTCCAGGCTCATTCCCTTGCCCGCCAGGGGATGGCCGCGGCGCATCACCACCACGTATTCGCCGTCGTAGAGCCGCTGGTGCAGGAAATGCGGGTTGCGCTCCTGCAGGTGCAAGGCACCGAGTTCGGCCAGAACGCCAGGGAAGTGGCCGATGGCCAGGTCCGCCAGGCCCGACTCGAGCATCTCTCGCGGATCGCGGGTGGTGAGCGGCAGAACACGCAGGTTGGCGCCCGGTGCTTCGCTTTCAAAGATGTCCATCAGGCCAGGCACCAGCTTGGCGGCCGTGGCGTCGGCCATGGCCAGCACGAAGGCGTTGCGCGCGCTGGCCGGATCGAAGGTGCCGGGCGCCAGCGATTCGCGCAGCAGCCGAAGCGCGTCGCGCACCGTGGGCCACAACGCCAGCGCGGTCGGGGTGGGCTCCACGCCATAGCCGGCGCGGTGAACGAGTTCGTCGCCCACGACCTCACGCAGGCGGCGCAAGGCGTTGCTCACGGCAGGCTGCGTCATGGCGAGGTTGTGTGCGGCTCGCGTGAGGTTGCGCTCGGCCATCACCTCGTCGAACACGCGCAGAAGGTTCAGGTCGAGCGTGCGGAAATTGAGGTTATTTATCACCCTTGTGAATGTAAGTCATCACAAGAATAAATTGGCGCGCACTTGGGGTTTACCCTAGTATCGCGTTGTCCAAAAGACATTTCATCCTTTTCAGGAGTCCGCCATGAGCAGTTTCGCATCCACCCATTCCTCCCCTCTGGGGCTGAGCGCCGCAGCCGGTTCGGCGCGCAACGAAGCCGGTAGCCGCTTCGCGGGGACGCGCGGCCTCTCCGGGCTGTTCCTGGCGGCGGTGGTCGCGGGCATGGTCGTGCTGGCCGATCAGCTGATCAGCACCTGGGCCGACGAGCACCTGTTCCTCGCCTGGGTTCTGCTGTGGGTGGTGGTCTTCGCCGGTCTGGCGCTGTTTGCAGGCGCTGCCCGTTCGGTGGCCCGTCGCGCTGGTGTGTACCTGGACAGCTGGTCGCAGTCGATGGCCGAAGCCCGCGCCGAAATGCGCATGTGGGAAATGGCTCGCCACGACCCGCGCCTCATGAGCGAACTCACCCTGGCGCGTTCGCGTGCCGATGTCGAAGCCGACGAAATCGTGGGCACCGGCCGCACCGACTTCAGCGAAGCCCTGGCTCCCCTGGGCATGGTAGTGACAGCGAAGGTCGACGCCGAGGAAGACTCGGCCTGGGACCGCTGGGTAGCGTTCCGCAGCCGGCAGGCCGTGCTGCACCGCTTCATCTGATTGGGGTTTCCCCAAAAAAAAGCCACCGCATGCGGTGGCTTTTTTCATGGGGGCCCGGCTCAGGCGGCCAGGCGTTTCTCGATGTCTGCCTTGGTGTCCTGAAGCTCTTGCGGCAAATGGTGCGCCAGTTGGGTGAACAGTTCGCCGTGCAGCTCCAGCTCCTTGGCCCAGGCCGCGCGGTCGATGTGGGTCACGGTGCGGTACTGCTCGGCAGAGAAGTCCAGGCCGTTCCACTGGATGTCCTCGTATCGCGGGCTCACGCCAAAGGCATGCTCGGTGCCTTGCTGTGCGCGACCTTCCAGGCGGTCGATCATCCACTTGAGGACGCGCATGTTCTCGCCGAAGCCGGGCCAGACGAACTTGCCGGCCTCGTCCTTGCGGAACCAGTTGACGCAGAAGATGCCGGGCAGCTTCGCACCCTGGCTGGCCAGCTTCTGGCCCAGGTCCAGCCAGTGCTGGAAGTAGTCGCTCATGTTGTAGCCGGTGAATGGCAGCATGGCGAAGGGGTCGCGGCGCACCACGCCTTGCGCACCGAATGCGGCGGCGGTGGTTTCCGAGCCCATGGTGGCTGCCATGTAGACGCCTTCGGTCCAGTTGCGGGCTTCGGTCACCAGCGGCACGGTGGTGGAGCGGCGACCACCGAAGATGAATGCGTCGATGGGCACGCCGGCCGGATCGTCCCAGGCCGGGTCCAGCGCGGGGTTGTTGGTGGCGGCCACCGTGAAGCGTGCATTGGGGTGCGCGGCCTTGGCACCAGTGTCCTTGGCGATCTGCGGCGTCCAGTCCTTGCCCTGCCAGTCGATGGCGTGCGCCGGTGCTTCGCTCATGCCTTCCCACCACACGTCGCCGTCGTCGGTCAGCGCCACGTTGGTGAAGATCACGTCGCGGTCCAGGCTGGCCATGCAATTGGGATTGGTCAGCGAGTTGGTGCCGGGCGCCACGCCGAAGTAGCCCGCTTCCGGATTGATGGCGTAGAGGCGGCCGTCAGCCTGCGGCTTGATCCAGGCGATGTCGTCGCCGATGGTGGTGACCTTCCAGCCTTCGAAGCCCTTGGGCGGAATCAGCATGGCGAAATTGGTCTTGCCGCAGGCGCTCGGGAAGGCGGCGGCCACGTGGTACTTGCGGCCCTCGGGGTTCGTCACGCCCAGGATCAGCATGTGTTCGGCCAGCCAGCCCTGCTGCTTGCCCATGGTGGACGCGATGCGCAGCGCAAAGCACTTCTTGCCCAGCAGTGCGTTGCCGCCGTAGCCCGAGCCGTAGCTCCAGATCTCGCGCGTTTCCGGGTAGTGGACGATGTACTTGGTGGTGGGATTGCAGGGCCAGCCGTTCTGGTCCTCCTCACCCTTGGCCAGCGGCGCGCCCACGGTGTGGACGCAAGGCACGAATTCGCCGTCGGTGCCCAGCACGTCGAAAACCGCCTTGCCCATGCGGGTCATGAGCTTCATGTTCACCGCCACGTAGGCGCTGTCGGAAAGCTCCACACCGATGTGGGCGATCGGGCTGCCCAGCGGGCCCATGCTGAACGGAATCACGTACATCGTGCGCCCGCGCATGCAACCGTCGAACAGCGGTTGCAGCGTGGCGCGCATCTCGGCCGGCGCCTTCCAGTTGTTCGTCGGGCCAGCGTCTTCCTGCTTCTCCGAGCAGATGAAGGTGCGGTCTTCCACCCGGGCCACGTCCGACGGATCCGAGCAGGCCAGGAAGCTGTTGGGGCGCTTGACCGGGTTGAGCCGCTTCATCGTGCCGGCGTCCACGAGCTGCTGGCACAGGCGCGCGTACTCCTCGTCGCTGCCATCGCACCAGACGATGTGGTCCGGTTTGCACAGCGCTGCCATGTCGGCGACCCAGGCAACCAGTCGGGCGTTCTTCACATGGGCGGGGGTGTTGAGGGACAGGCCCTGCATCACGGGAGAGTTCATGGATGGGCTCCAGAAGTTTGTAAAGCGGCGAGCCTCCAAGACACCGACAGCCGCGGACGTCACGGGCGGTGACGGGGCGGCTGTCTCGGGAATCCCGGGGCGAAAATCTGCGGTCGGCGCCTGGCTGCGGTGCGGGTGGCGCATGCAGCAAGAGAGACAAAAAACCGGGCCTGTGGACCCGGGTCTTGATCGGCGTGTCGGCCAATGGGGCAATTTTATGAAAGTGCCCGGACGGTTACGAAGTAGTTACATGCAAAACCCGCATAACGTGATGCATTAAACAGTTTGGCGGGGCTGGACACCCGTTTTGCGGTAGCGCCATAAAAAAAGCCGGCATCCCCGCAGGAACCCGGCCTCAGATAGACGCTGAAGAACGCTTCAGGCCATGTAGATGGCAATGAACGCCAGGAGGAACATGAGCACGGCGCCGGCCACGGGCAGCACGATGGGCATGTAGGGAACGATGGATTCCACCAGGTCCTGGGACGCTTCGCTGGGGGTATGGGTGGGGTGGCTGGACATCGTGTACTCCGTCAGTGGGTTCAGAACTCCGGCGATTTTAAGGGAAGCGGCGTCACAAGAGGGCGTACGTCGTGCTCGCCCGACACACGCTCTTGCCATCCTGGGCGCCGCTGATGTCGATCTCACCAAACACCAGGCTCTTGCCGGCCCGGATCACCCGCGCGGTGATGCGCGCGTCCTGGCCCGACAGCGGCTTGAGGAAGCTGGTGTTGAGCTGCACCGTGGTCATGGGGCGTTGCGTGCCGAGCTGGGTGACGATGGCCAGCACCATGGCGGTGTCGGCCGCCGACATCATGGCCTGGCCGCACAGCATGCCGCCCACCCGCGAGAGCTGGTCGCTCTGCGGCAGCCGCAGCGTGACTTCGCCATCGGCGAACGATTCGACCTGCAGGCCCATGGCCTGGATCCAGGGAGCGAACCAGTCGGCCAGCAGGCCCTGAAGGGATTCAACGGTGGTCATCTCACTCCTCGCGACGAAAACGGGCCAGCCAGTGGTCCATCAGTTTGCCGGCCGCTTCGCGCCCACCCAGGCCGAAGGACAAGGCCACCGCCACCGCCACGGCGCCCAGCGTGAGCCCGAAGGCCAGGTTGACGATGTCGTCGGCAATGCCCATGGCACGCAGGCCCATGGCGATCACCAGCGCCAGGATGGCGTAGCGGCCGATGCGGGCCAAGCCCTTCGTGCCTGCACCGCTGGCGCGGTCGATGGCCTCGTGGGCAACGTTGGCCAGCCAGAAGCCGATCACCAGGATGGCCGAACCGAGCAGGATGTCGCCCCCGAAGCGGATGAAGCTGGTGACCATGCCGCTGACCTGCGTGAAGCCGAGCTGCGCGGCGGCCTCCACCGTGGCGAACAGCATGGCGAAGAACAGCGCCATCCGTCCGACGACGGCGGAGGCGCTGGTGCGTTCGAAGGCGTGCGCCATCTGGATGCGCGCGGGCAGGGCGTCAAATCCCAGCGCGGCCAGCAGCGCGGCGAGCAACTGGCTGGCGAAGGACGCCACCAGCCAGGTGACCACCAGGATGAGCGCTGCGGCGATCAGCCTGGGTACCGCCTGCATGAAGGTGTAGAGCATGGCGGTGGCAGGAGCCGAGATGGCCTCGATCTTGAGCGCGTCCAGCGCGGCGATCAGCGACGGCAGGAAAACCGCCACGAAGACCAGCAGGCCGATCACGCGCGATAGACGGACGGTGGCACCCAGGCCGGCCCGCGTGCCCAGGCGGTCCACACCCGCGGTGTGGCTCAGGTGGGTGGTGAGGTTGCGCAGCACCGTGGCGAGGATCCAGCCGACGCCGCCGATGATGAGTGCGCCCACGGCATTGGGCAGGATGTCCAGCGTTTTCGTGACCATGGCGCGCAGCGGGTCCAGCAGGCCCTGGAGCTGCAGCGCGCCCAGGATCGCAGGCACGAACAGCAGGATCACCAGCCAGAACAGCGCGCCAGAAAGGCTCTGGCCGATCGGCGCCATGTCGGCGTGCTCGGAGAGCTTTTCGTCCAGTGTGGTCCTGTCCAGGAGTTTCTGCGAAATGGCCCGCACCACGCTGGCCACCAGCCAGCCCACCAGCGCCAGCACCAGGCCGCCCAGCAGACGCGGCGCGTACTCGAACAGCTGCGTGGTGAAGGCCGAGAACGGACCCGAGACCAGCGCCAGGTTCAGCGAGTTGAACACCGCCACCAGCGTGAGCAGGATCACCAGCCAGAACAGCGCGAGCGCCACCGCACCCTCGATGTCCACGCCCGTGCCCGTGAGTTTCCCGAAACGGTGGTTCACACCGATGAAGCCCAGCGTCTTGCGCGCGGCTGCGCGCACCAGCACCGCGATCAACCAGCCCAGGATGAAGATGGCCAATGCGCCGAGCAACTGCGGTATGTGGGTGCCGAGCGCGCTTTGCAGCGAGTCCCACAGGGCGTTGGTGTTCATTCTTTTCCTCCTGCGTCGGGTTTCAGGCCGAGATCATGATGCAGAGTGCGGCGAAGCGAGTCAACCCGAGTCGCCAACCCTATCGACCGAAGCAGTGCTGATCCAGAGACACCAAGGAACCGGCTTTGCCGGGCCTCTGGTGGCGCCCCCTTGAGGGGGTGGCGCCGAAGGCGACGCGGGGGTGCTCACAACAGCGAGGCTTCGAAGCCGGCCTCTTGAAGGCGCGCGATGACCTGCCCCACGTGCTCGCGCCCGCGCGTCTGCAGCACCAGTTCAATGGCGACGTTTTGCGCCGCGAGCAGCGTGAAGGCGCGCTGGTGGTGCACCTCGTCGATGTTCGCGCCCGCGTCGGCCACGGTCGCGGTGATGCGCGCGAGGTTGCCCGGCACGTCGCGCGCGTTCACCTGGATGCGCGCCAGCCGCCCGGCGCGCACCATGCCGCGTTCGATGATGGAGGCGAGCAGCATGGGATCGATGTTGCCGCCGCACAGCACCAGGCCCACGCGCTTGCCCGCGAACCGCCTGGGATGTTTGAGCAGTGCCGCCAGACCCGCCGCTCCCGCGCCTTCGACCAGCGTTTTCTCGATCTCCAGCAGCATCACGATGGCCTGCTCGATGTCGCCTTCGTCCACCAGCACCATGTCGTCGACCAGGTGGCGGATGATGGCCTGCGTCAGTTCGCCGGGGGTACCGACTGCGATGCCTTCGGCGATGGTGCTGCTGCCCTGGGCGAGCTGCGTGCCCTTGATGGCGTTGTACATGGCGGGAAAACGTTCGGTCTGCACGCCCACCACCTCGATGTCCGGTCGGATCGCCTTGGCGGCGGTGGCCATGCCGGAGATCAGGCCGCCACCGCCCACAGCGATCACCAGGGTGTCCAGGTCGGGCTGTTCGCGCAGCATCTCCAGCGCCACCGTGCCCTGCCCGGCCACGATGTCCGCGTCGTCGTACGGATGCACGAACACCAGCCCCTGCTGGTCGGCCAGCTCGCGCGCATGGGCGCGAGCGGCTTCGAGCGTGTCGCCGTGCAGTACCACCTCGGCCCCGAAGCCGCGGGTGCGTTCCACCTTCACGCCCGGCGTGAAGCGCGGCATGACGATCACCGCGCGCAGACCCAGGCGCTGGGCGTGGTACGCCACGCCCTGTGCATGGTTGCCCGCGCTCATCGCGATCACCCCGCGCGCCCGTTCGTCGGCGTCGAGCTGCGCGAGCTTGTTGCAGGCGCCGCGTTCCTTGAATGAAGCGGTGTACTGAAGGTTCTCGAATTTCAGGAAAACCTGGCAGCCGGTGAGCTGCGAGAGTGTGCGGGATTCCACACAAGGCGTGTCCAGAATCTGACCCGCCAGACGGTCGGCGGCGGCCTCGATATCGCCTGGTTGCACGTGAATGTCGGTTGGTTGCTGCATGTCGCGATTGTGAACGCGCATCCGACGCCCGATGCGCAACTAAAGCCCTACAGATTCCTCAATCACGCTGCATCAGTCACTTCCATGATTGATCAAGCTGGGTTATGGTCCGATCGACTGCCAGCCTGCACGCGGCGTGGAGTCGCTGGAAAGGATGTCTGGAGGTGCCTGTATGAACAAGCGATCGTTGCCGCCGCCGGCTGCTGCGACCCGCTCTGTGCTCGACGCACGGGAGGGGCGCCAGCCCTTCGCGGGTGAAGGACGCGTGTTCGTGCCGCACGGCCTGCGCCAAGCGCCGGTGCTCGACCTCATGTGCTCGCACTTCGTGCTCACGCTCGCCGCACGCCAGGGCCCGCGCTTCAACGTGCGGCGCGACCTCAACACCCTGCTCTCGCTCGCCGGTCGGCACCTGGTCTGGCCGCACACCGTGCTGACGCGGCTGCGCGAATTCCTGCAACGCCGTTGCAAGGACAACGAACTCTGGCTGGGCCACGACCGCCTGGCCACCAGCGCATTCATGGAACGCTACGGCGTCTGGCGTGGCCCGTACGAAGAAGGCACGCTCTTCTTCTACCTGGACGAGTACGCCAAGGAATCACCGAAGGACTTGCTGTCGGTGCTGGCCGTTACCGGCGAATGGCTGAGCCAGGCGCTCAAGAAGCAGTCCACGCTGGTGGAAAAGAACATCGACGCGCTGGCAGGCCTGCTGCAGCTCAACCGCGCCGAGCGAGCCTTGCTGCTCTACGGCACGCTGGCGCGGTACCAGCGCGACCTGCGCTCCATCCTGGTGGAATTCAAGGTCAACAACGCGCCCGAGGCCTATGCCGCGATTGCCGATGTGGCCGGCGTCAAGGCCAGCGAAGTGGGCGAGGCCCTGCGCGCCGGCTCGCGGCTGGAGCGCATCGGCATGGTGGAGAACCTGATTTCCGAGCACAACATCACCGACCTCGCCGATCTCATGAAGGTCAGCGAGAAGCTGCCGCCGGTATTGATGCGCGAGTACCGTACGCAGAGCGAGCTGATGGCCGTGTTCACGCGGCCGGCGGCGCGCTCTGCACTCAGCGAGAAGGACTTCGACTACGTCGGCGAGGACGTGCGGCTGCTCTGCGGATTGCTTCGGGAGGCGGTGGCGCGCAAGGAGCCTGGCGTCAATGTGCTGCTGTACGGCCCGCCCGGCACCGGCAAGACCGAGCTGGCGCGCGTGGTGGCGCAGGCCGCCGGGCTCGAGTTGTTCGAGGTGGAGTACGCCGACCGCGATGGCAACGCACTGTCGGGCCGCGACCGGTACCGCTCTCTTCAGATCGCTCAGGTGTTCCTGAAAGGCACCGCGCATTCGGCGTTGCTGTTCGACGAGGTGGAAGACGTCTTCCCGCCCATCTCCAGCGAAGCCGCGCAGATCATGGCGCGTGCCGAGCACGTGGCGGCTGCCCACACCAGCAGCGTCAGCGGCAAGGCCTGGGTGAACCAGATCCTGGAAACGAACGCCGTGCCCACGCTGTGGGTCACCAACCGCATCGAGCAGATCGACCCGGCGTTCCGCCGGCGCTTTGCTTACCACCTGGAGCTCAAGAGCCCGCCGCCCGGTGCGCGCGAGCAACTGGTGCGCAAAACCCTGGAAAACGCGCCCGTGTCCGATGCGCTGGTGGCGCGCCTGACCGAGCGCAAGGGACTCACGCCGGCGCAGATTCGCACCGCGCTGCGCTTTGCCCAGCTCGCCGCGAGCCCTGCCCGTCCCGCCACGCGCCGGCGCAGCAAGGCCCACGCGCCAGTGCTGGATGCGCTGATCGAGCGCCAGCTCAAGAACGCGGACCTCGCGCTGGGCCGCAAGCCCGATCTGGTGCAACGCCCCAGCCCCACGCAGTACAGCCTGGACATGCTCAACGTCGAGTCGCGCCATGAACTGCCGCGCATCATCGCGGCGCTCAAGGCGCGTGGGCATGGCTGCCTGTGTTTTCATGGCGCGCCTGGCACGGGCAAGACCGCGCTGGCGGAACACCTGGCGCTGCAACTCGAGCGCCCGCTCATGATCCGTCGCGCGAGCGACCTGGTCAGCAAGTTCGTGGGCGAGACCGAGCAGCAGATGGCGGCCATGTTCCGTGAGGCCGAGGCCGAGAAGGCGGTGCTGCTGCTCGACGAGGCCGACAGCTTCCTGCAGGATCGCCGCGGCGCGCAACGCACCTACGAGGTGACCGAGGTCAACGAGATGCTGCAGGGCATGGAGCGTTTTGCCGGCATCTTCATCTGCACCACCAACCTGATGGACAGCATCGACCAGGCTGCGCTGCGTCGTTTCACGTTCAAGATCCGCTTCAAGGCGCTGTCGGCGGCGCAGCGCGAGACGATGTTTGCGGTGGAAGCGCTGGGGGGTGACGCATCGCGGCTGGACGCGTCACTGGCCGCCCGGCTGGCGAAGCTCGATCAGCTCTGCCCGGGCGATTTCGCGGCAGTGAAACGCCAGGTGGAGATCCTGGCCGAGACGCTGGAGCCGGAGGAATTCCTGGCCCAGCTGGAAGCCGAACACCGCATCAAGCCCGAGGTGCGCGAAGCCCGGAACATGGGCTTCACCTGAGGGCTGCCTGCTTCAGTGCAGGAGGGCCATGGGGCCGCTCGGCAGTTCTTCAGGCGAATAGTCGGGGTGGTTGGAGACGAAGAAGCGCAGCTTCTGGTCGAGCCGCGACACGCGCGTGGTGGCCACGCTCTCGCAGTGGTGCTTCGAAATCAGGTTGAACAGCTTGCCGCGCAGGAACCACAGGTCCTTGGGCGTTTCGCACGACATCAGCGCCGCGTGGATGCGGGTGCGCAGCGGGTCCTTGATGTCGGCCATGGCCTCGTGGAACTCGTCCACCAGGAAGTCAAGCTCCAGCACCTGGGTGTCCTGGTCCTGGATATGACGCTGGGTTTTGCCAAACCATGGCAACCTGAAAAACATGACGCGCTCCGTTGTCTGATGTCCGGGAGATGAAGGAACTCCCCGGCTACCTTCCATTCATCGACAGACGAACGGCGCGCTTGAGTGTGAAATACGTCCTCAATCGCCCTGTTCCGATGGGCGGTCCGGCCTGTCAGGCGATGGTGAACAAGAGCGCACGCACGGCGGTTGTCGCGTCAACCAAAAGCACTCACCACCTTCAGCACCTCGGCGCCATAAGCCTCCCGCTTTTTCTGGCCGATGCCGGAAACCCCCTCCAGATCGGCCAGTGTGCGCGGCAGGCGCGTGGCGATGCCGCGCAGCGTGGCGTCGTGAAAGATCACGAAGGCGGGCAGGTTGTGCTCGCGCGCGACACCTGCGCGCCAGGCCTTGAGGGCCTCCAGGCAGTCGCGCTCGGCCAGGCTGAGCGGCTGGCCGTCGTCGTTCTTCGCGGTGGCGCGAGAGGCTCGCTGGCGGCTGCCGCGCGCCGCCCCCGGCGCCTTGTCGGCCAGCGTGCGCAGCCACACCTGGCAGTGGCCCTTGAGGATCTCGCGTGCGCCGTCGGCCAGGTGCAGCGTGTTGTAGGGCGCGTCGTGCACCTGCACGGCTTCGCGCGCGATCAGCTGGCGCAGCAGGGCGCGCCATTGCGTCTCTGACCAGTCGGCGCCAATGCCGAAGGTGGAGAGCTTGTCGTGCCCGTACTGGGTCATCTTCTCGGTCGACTTGCCGCGCAGGATGTCCATGATGTGGCCGGCCCCAAAGGCGGTGCCGCTGGCCTGCTGCACGCGGTAGATGCAGGAGAGCAGCTTGCGCGCGGACTCGGTGGCGTCGTGCAGCTCGGGCGGGTTCAGGCAGTTGTCGCAATTGCCGCAGGGTTGGCTGGCTTCGCCAAAGTACCGAAGCAACCGCACGCGCCGGCAATCGGAGGCTTCGGCCAGGCCCAGCAGCGCATCCAGCTTGCCGCGCAGCACCTGCTTGAACTCGTCCGCCGCCGGGCTCTCGTCGATCATGCGGCGCTGGTTCACCACGTCCTGCAGGCCGTAGGCCATCCAGGCGTTGGCCGGTTCACCGTCACGCCCGGCGCGGCCGGTCTCCTGGTAGTAGCCCTCAATGTTCTTGGGCATGTCCAGGTGGGCGACGAAGCGCACGTCGGGCTTGTCGATGCCCATGCCGAAGGCGATGGTGGCCACCATGATCAGGCCTTCCTCGCGCAGGAAACGATCCTGATGGCGCTGCCGCACCGCGCCATCCAGCCCGGCGTGGTACGGCAAGGCATTCAGCCCGGCTTCGCACAGCAGGGCGGCCACTTCCTCCACGCGTCGGCGCGACTGGCAGTAGACGATGCCCGCGTCGTGCCCGTCGGGTCCGGTGTGCTCGTCGCGGATGAAGCGCAGCAGCTGGGTGGTGGCGTCCTTCTTCTCCACCAGCTGGTAGCGGATGTTGGGCCGATCGAAGCTGCTGATGAAGGTGCGCGCCTGTTGCAGCTGCAGGCGTTCGACGATGTCGGCGCGGGTCAGGTCGTCGGCGGTCGCGGTCAGCGCCACCCGCGGCACGCCGGCATAGCGCTCATGCAGGACCACCAGCGAGCGGTACTCCGGCCGGAAATCGTGGCCCCACTGGCTCACGCAATGCGCCTCGTCAATGGCGAACAGGCCCAGTTTGCCGCGCTCCTGCAGCGAATCCAGCAGGGCCAGGAAACGGGGCGTGGTCAGGCGCTCGGGTGCGGCGTAGAGCAGCGTGAGCTCGCCGCGCAGCATCTGTTTCTCGATCTTCTGCGCTTCCTCGCCCGACAGGCTCGAATTCAGGAAGGCAGCCGCGACGCCGGCTTCGATCAGCGCGCCCACCTGGTCGTGCATGAGCGCGATCAGTGGCGACACCACCACCGTGAGGCCCTGGCCCGCCCGCTCCCGCACGATGGCCGGCACCTGGTAGCACAGCGACTTGCCTCCGCCCGTGGGCATGAGCACCAGCGCGTCGCCACCAGCGCCCACGTGCGCCACGATCTCCGCCTGCGGGCCGCGGAAGGCGTCGTAGCCGAACACCTCGTGCAACACGCCGAGGCTCAGCTCCAGCACTTCGCCCGCCGGGGCGATGTCGATGGCGTCTTCGTGCATCGGGCTACATCTGTTCCCAGGGCAGGCCATCGAAGCGCCAGCCGTTGAGGCTGGAACGCTTGAAAGCCTCATTGAGCTCGCCCTCGAAACCGTGCACCACGTGCGCCACCTCGGTGAAGCCGGCGGCCTCCAGCGCCTTGCCGGCGTCCAGCGTGCGCTTGCCGCTGCGGCAGATCAGCAGCACCGGGCGTTCCTTGCTGCCCGCTTCTTCAGCCACCGTCTGTGCGAAGCGCGCCGGGTCGGGCGTGAGGTCGGGGTACTCGTACCAGGGAATGTTCTCCACGCCCGGCGGGCGACCGACGTAGAGCGACTCGATCTCCATGCGCACGTCCACGAACAGCGGCGGCTCTTCGCCGCGAGCGGCACGCTGCTCGCGCTCGGCCTGCAGCCATGCCCAGGCCTGCTGGGGCGTGAGGTGTTTCATGCCCGGTATTGTCGGGGAATTCAGAGGGCCGCCTGTCCGGCCCGGGTGCTGAGCATCAAGGTGCTTCTTACAATCCAGCCCATGAACGCTCCCGCCTACACCCGTGCCCAGTCGCTGCCCGCGATCCTCCAGCAACGCATCGCCATCCTCGATGGCGCCATGGGCACCATGATCCAGCGCTTCAAGCTCGGCGAAGCCGATTACCGGGGCGAGCGCTTCAAGGACTTCCACAAGGACGTCAAAGGCAACAACGAACTGCTGAGCCTGACGCGGCCCGATGTGATCCGCGACATCCACGAGGGTTATCTGGCCGCGGGTGCCGACCTGATCGAGACCAACACCTTTGGCGCCACCACCATCGCGCAGGACGACTACGAGATGGCTCACCTGGCGCGTGAGATGAACCTGGAGTCGGCGCGCATCGCACGCGCCGCCGCCGACAAGTTCAGCACACCCGACAGGCCGCGCTTCGTGGCCGGCGCACTCGGTCCCACGCCCAAGACCGCGAGCATCAGCCCCGACGTGAACGATGCGGGCGCGCGCAACGTGACCTTCGAGCAACTGCGCGCGGCCTACCTGGAGCAGGTGCAGGCGCTGGTGGAAGGCGGGGCCGACGTGCTGCTGGTCGAGACCATCTTCGACACGCTCAACGCCAAGGCCGCGCTGTTCGCCATCGACGAATTCTTCGAGCAGTCCGGCGAGCGCCTGCCGCTCATCATCAGCGGCACCGTGACCGACGCCTCCGGGCGCATCCTCAGCGGCCAGACGGTGAGTGCCTTCTGGGCCAGCGTGCGCCACCTGGAGCCTCTGGCCGTGGGCTTGAACTGCGCGCTGGGTGCTGCGCTGATGCGACCCTACATCCAGGAGCTGGCCAAGGTGGCGGGCGACACGTTCATCAGTTGTTACCCCAATGCGGGTCTGCCCAACCCCATGAGCGACACCGGCTTCGACGAGACGCCCGAAGACACCAGCCGTCTGCTGCGCGAGTTCGCTGCCGAAGGCCTGGTCAACATCGTGGGTGGCTGCTGCGGCACCACGCCGGACCACATTGCGGCCATCCACGCCAGCGTAAACCCGCTGGCGCCGCGCAGCCTTCGCAAGGATTTCTTCTACAAGGAAGCGGCCTGATTTCCCCCGGATGTGCGGGGGAAATAGGGCTCGCGCACAATCGGCGTTCCCTTCAAGGGGAGTAGTCAGCTTGCCACCCGGCGCCATGCCGGGCTTCGGCGAGCGGGGTTTTCGTCAATACGCAGCCTGACGGCGGCCGGAAACCCCCAGCCACGCATGTCTGCGCGGCGGTGGCAAGACCTTGGGGTGTTTGTTCAACACCAACCCGAGGTTTCTTATGGAAAGCATTGCCCCGCTGTGGCTGTGGGTCGTCTTCGTCGTGTTCGTCGTCGCGGCCCTGTTTGTCGATTTTGTCGTGCTCAAGAAGCAGGGCTCCCACGCTGTGGGCGTGAAGGAGGCGCTGAACTGGTCGCTCATCTGGGTGGCCTTGAGCTTCGTGTTCAACGCGTTGTTCTGGTGGGCCGTGAAGGACACCACCGGGTCGACTGCGCTGGCCAACGAGAAATCGCTGGAATTCCTCACCGGCTACCTCATCGAGAAGAGCCTGGCGGTGGACAACATCTTCGTCTTCCTGCTCATCTTCACCTACTTCGCCGTGCCCGCGGAGTTCCAGAAGCGCGTGCTGATGATCGGCATCGTGGGCGCCATCGTGTTGCGCACGGTGATGATCCTGGTGGGTGGCTGGCTGATTTCGGAGTTCCACTGGGTGCTGTATGTGTTCGGTGCCTTCCTGGTGCTCACCGGTATCAAGATGTGGTGGGCCGCCGGCAAGGAGTCGAGCCTGGACGACAACCCCGCGCTCAAGCTGCTGCGCCGCGTGCTGCCGGTGAGCAAGGGCTTCGACGGCGAGAAATTCTTCACCATCGAGAACGGCAAGCGCATTGCCACGCCGCTCTTCATGGTGATCTGCCTGGTCGGCCTGACCGACGTGATCTTTGCGGTGGACTCCATCCCCGCCATCTTCGCCATCACGCAGGATCCGTTCATCGTGCTGACCAGCAACGTGTTCGCCATCCTGGGCCTGCGCGCCATGTTCTTCCTGCTGCAGGCCGCGGCCGGGCGCTTCCACCTGCTCAACTACGGCCTCGCCGTGATCCTGGTCTTCATCGGCGGCAAGATGCTGTTGATCGACATCTACAAGATTCCGGTGGCGGTGTCGCTGGGCGTGGTCTTCTCGATCCTGGCGATCACCATGCTCTGGAGCTCCCGAACGGCTCGCAACGCCTGACGTTCAGTCGGGAATCAGCCGGTCGATCTCTTTCTGCATGGAAAAGACCAGCTGGCTGTAGAGGTGCAGCTTGATGTCGGTCTGCCGCAGGCGCGCCGTGAGGCGCTGCGCGACGGCGCTCAGCAGCCGAGCGGCGGTGGTCGGTTCTTCCTGGATCAGCGCCTGCAGCGCCTCGCGCGTGAGCACCGCGCATTGCACGGCGGTGCTGGCGGTGCAGGTGGCCGAGCGGGCGGCACCGTCCATGAGCGAGATCTCGCCCATCAGGCTGCCCGGCCCGAGCACGTTCACGGTGAGCTTGTCCAGCCGGCTCACCAGATCGGCTTCCACGGTCACTTCGCCGTCGACCACCAGCGCCATGAAGCCGTCGTCGCCCGTGCCGCCGCTGGCCCCCTGGCGGATGATGGCGTCGCCCTCGGCGTAGCGCCGCAGCTCCATGAAGCCCATGGCGGTGATGGCATCGGCTTCGCTGAGCTGCACCAGCGCATGGGCCGAGCAGAGCAGTTGCGCCGCCCGCAAGGCAGTGGCGGATCGCTTGACGCGCGAACGCCGGGCACCCGAGGCATTCGGGCGCGAGGAGAACAGTCGCTGGAGCAGGGCCATGGCAGGGGAAGCGAATTGCAGGAAACAGCCGCGATTGTCGTCGGTTCACCGGCATGCACCGCTTTGGCACATCCGTTGCTTGGAAGATCGTCCATGCCATTCGAACCTTCTGCCATCGTCAGCCGCCCGGAGGCGCCCCCCACCGACGCGTGGCGCGATCCGCTGGGCCTGTTGCTGGCGTCCACCGGCGAAGGCGTGTTCGGGGTGGACCTGGATGGCCTGTGCGTGTTCATCAACCACGCGGGTGCCCGGATGATCGGTTTCGTGCCCGACGAGCTGCTGGGCTGCAACATGCACGAGCTCACCCACCACTCCCACGCCGACGGGCAGCATTACCCGGTGGAAGACTGCCCGATCTTCAACGCCTTCCGCCAGGGCCTGCCCTGCCGCATCGACAGCGAGGTCTTCTGGCGCCGTGACGGCACGTCCTTTCCGGTGGAGTACTCCAGCCACCCCATCCTCGACCAGGGCCAGGTGCGCGGCGCAGTCGTGACCTTTGTCGACATCACGGAGCGCAAGCGCGCAGCCGATGCGCTGCAGCGGGCCAAGGACGAGCTGGAGGAGCGAGTGCGCGAGCGCACACTCGCGCTGGAGACGGCCTTGAAGCAGGTCCGAGAACTGGCCGCACGTTCAGAAACCGTGCGCGAGGACGAACGCACG
The DNA here is from genome assembly GCF_051858985.1 of Hydrogenophaga sp. Taxonomy (GTDB): domain Bacteria; phylum Pseudomonadota; class Gammaproteobacteria; order Burkholderiales; family Burkholderiaceae_C; genus Hydrogenophaga. The sequence goes on from NZ_JBHYGM010000004.1 coordinate 464,396, forward strand.
CGCATCGCCCGCGAGGTGCACGATGAACTCGGCAGCCTGCTGGTGGCGCTCAAGATGGATGTGAACTGGATGGACAAGCGCCTGGCCGAGCAGGAGCAGCGCACGGCCGAGGCCGCGCACGACATGCGCGACCGCATGCGCTGCAAGTGCCAGAACATGAGCCGCCTGATCGAGAACGCGGTGGACAACGTCGGGCGCATCATCACCGACCTGCGCCCCAGCATCCTGGACCATCAGGGCTTGTGGGCTGCGCTGGAATGGCAGGCGCAGGAATTCGTGCAGTCGGCGGAGATGGCCCTGGATTGGTGCATGGCGGTGAACGACGCGCCCGATCCCCCGGAGCCCCTGGCCATGGCGGTGTTCCGCATCTTCCAGGAGATGCTCAGCAACGTGGGCCGGCACGCCCGCGCCGACCGGCTGGCCGTGGACATCGTCGTGCAGGAGACCGTGCTCTGCCTGACGGTGCAGGACAATGGCGTGGGCGCACCGGCACAGGCTTTCGAGGCCGCCAACGCCTACGGCGTGATGGGCATGCGCGAGCGGGCGCGGCATTTCGGCGGTGACATTCAAATAGACAGCGCACCAGGACGGGGCACCCGCATGGTCCTCACGGTCGCGCTGCCCCCTGGAGACATGGCGTGAACACGTCCTTTGATTTGCTGGCCGAGACCATCCGCGTGCTCATCGGCGACGACCACCGCATCGTGCGGGAAGGCCTCAAACAGATCCTGGCCGATGCGCCCGACGTGCAGGTGGTGGCGGAAGCGCAGACCGGCGAAGAGGTGCTGGCGCAGGTGCGCGAACTCGGCGGCAGCCTGGGCCTGGACCTCGTGCTGCTCGACATCGCGATGCCCGGTCTCGATGGGCTGGACGTGCTACAGGCCATCAAGCGCGAGCACCCGCGCCTGCCGGTCCTCATGCTCAGCACCTACCCGGAAAAGCAGTACGCCGTGCGCTGCATCCGGCTGGGCGCGTGTGGCTATCTCAACAAGAGCGCCGACCCCGACGACATGCTGGCGGCCGTGCGCAAGGCCGCCGGTGGCGCGGTGTTCGTGAGCCAGGCCACGGCCGAAGCGCTGGCCGCCGCGGTGGGCAGCACCGGCGCGCAGGCCGGGCCCGAAGCGCTCTCGCACCGCGAGTACCAGGTCTACCGGTTGCTCACGCAGGGCCGCACCGTGAGCGAGATTGGTGCACAACTCGGCCTCGCGCCCAACACGGTGAGCACCTACAGAGCGCGCATCCTGGAAAAGACCGGCGCCAAGAACGACGTGGAGCTCGCGCTCTACGCCGAGCGTCACGCGCGCGCGCCCAGAAGCGCTTGAACGGCCCGCATTTGTAGGGCTGGCCCTACACCGCGTCGTCAGGCGCTCCACGAAATCCGGCAGGGTTCCGCCCGACGGTCACGCTGGCACGGGTTCTGGCCCGGTGCTTGCAATTGACATCTCGTCTTCAACTCACGAGGTGTGCCATGTCCGAATTCTTCGATCCCTACAACGCCGACCGTCCGCTCATGATGAAGTGCAGTTGCGGGCGCGACCACACCATTGCCGACCACCACGCCGAAGTGGCCGCCGACGGTGCTGCGATCGAGTTGCGCCGGCGCAGCGAGACCGCCGAGTTCGAGGCCTACAGCAACGAGTTCATTGAAGCCACGCTGGTCAAGGCCCTGTTCCCGCACGACGAGGTGCGCCGTCGCTTTCTGCGGGCAGTGGGCAAGGGCACCGCGATGGCGGCCATTGCCAGCGTGTTGCCGGTGACCAGCCTGCAGGCCATGGCCCAGGAGAAGCAGGGCGCGCTGGAGAAGACCAACCTCAAGATCGGCTTCATCCCGATCACCTGCGCCACGCCGCTGATCATGGCGCACCCGCTGGGCTTCTACAGCAAGCAGGGCCTGAACGTGGAAGTGACCAAGACGGCCGGCTGGGCCCTGGTGCGCGACAAGATGATCAACAGGGAGTACGACGCGTCGCACTTCCTCTCGCCCATGCCGCTGGCGATCTCGCTGGGCCTGGGCAGCAACGCGGTGCCCATGAACGTGGCCACGGTGCAGAACATCAACGGCCAGGCCATCACGCTGGCGCTCAAGCACAAGGACAACCGCGACCCGAAGAACTGGAAGGGCTTCAAGTTCGGCATTCCGTTCGATTACTCGATGCACAACTTCCTGCTGCGCTACTACCTGGCAGAGAACGGACTGAATCCCGACACCGACGTGCAGTTGCGCGTCATCCCGCCAGCGGAGATGGTGGCCAACTTGCGCGCCGGCAACATCGACGGCTTCCTTGGCCCCGATCCGTTCAACCAGCGCGCCGTGTTCGACGAAGTGGGCTTCATCCACGTGCTCACCAAGGACCTCTGGAACGGCCACCCCTGCTGCGCCTTCGGCACCAGCACCGAGTTCATCCAGAAGAACCCCAACACGTTCGCGGCGCTGTACCGCGCGGTGCTCACTTCCGCAGCGATGGCACGAGATCCGAAGAACCGCGAGCTCATCGCCAAGGTGATCGCACCCAGCCAGTACCTGAACCAGCCCGAAGCCGTGCTCACGCAGGTGCTCACCGGCCGCTTCGCTGATGGCCTGGGCAAGATCCAGACCGTGCCCGACCGCGCCGATTTCGACCCGATGCCGTGGCAGAGCATGGCCGTGTGGATGCTCACGCAGATGCAGCGCTGGGGCTACATCAAGGGCGATGTCGACTACAAGCAGGTGGCGGAGAAGGTGTTCCTCATCACCGACGCGCGCAAGTACATGAAGGACCTGGGCCAGCCGTTCACGCCGGGTTCGGGCTACACGAAGCACACCATCATGGGCAAGCCGTTCGACGCCGCGAAACCCGCTGAGTATTTGAAGAGCTTCGCCATCAGCAAGGCGGCCTAGATATGTGCCCCCACGCTCATCACTTCGTGAACTCGCTGCCCCCCGAGGGGGCGCAGGCCTCCCTTGGGGCGGCCCGGCGGGAGGCCTCATGAAAACCGCCACCCTCAACCTGCGCGCCGCGCTGGTGTCGTTGCTCATCTTCTTCGTGTTCATCGGCGCGTGGCAGCTCTCCACCACCGGCCCGAGCATCGGCGGCTCATCGGCGGGCATGACGGCCGAGGAGATCGAGTACGCGAAGTTGATGGGCAAGGACCCTGGCGCAGAAAAGAGCACCGGTTTCCCGCCACCGATTGAAGTGGCGCGTGCGAGCTGGGCGCAGTTGTCCGACCCGTTCTACGACAAGGGTCCGAACGACAAGGGCATCGGCATCCAGCTCGCGCATTCGCTGGCGCGGGTGGGCCTGGGCTTCCTGCTGGCCATGGCGGTAGCGATTCCGCTGGGGTTTCTCATCGGCATGTCGCCGCTGATGCGCAAGGCGTTCGATCCCTTCGTGCAGGTCTTGAAGCCCATCAGCCCCCTGGCCTGGATGCCGCTGGCGCTCTACACGCTCAAGGACTCGGACGTGAGCGGCATCTTCGTCATCTTCATCTGCTCCGTGTGGCCCATGCTGATCAACACGGCGTTCGGCGTGGCCTCGGTCAAGCGCGAATGGCTCAACGTGGCGAGCACGCTGGAGGTGAACCCGATCCGCAAGGCCTTCCAGGTGATCCTGCCCGCAGCCGCGCCGACCATCCTCACGGGCATGCGCATCAGCATGGGCATTGCCTGGCTGGTGATCGTGGCGGCCGAGATGCTGGTGGGGGGCACGGGCGTGGGCTACTTCGTGTGGAACGAATGGAACAACCTCTCGCTCACCAACGTGATCTTTGCCGTGCTGCTCATCGGCGTGGTCGGCATGTTGCTGGACCTCATGTTCGCCCAGCTCCAGAAGGCGGTGACCTATGTGGAGTGAATCCAGCGTGCGCGAAGGTGCCGCACTGCCCCAGGTCCTCGCACCGGCCCCTACGAAAGCACACAAGATGACCGGCTTCCTCCAGGTGGAAAACCTCGCCAAGGCCTATCAGGCCGACAAGCCGGTGTTCGCCGACGTGTCGTTCGCGATCGACAAGGGCGAATTCGTCTGCATCATCGGCCACAGCGGCTGCGGCAAGACCACCATCCTCAACGTGCTCGCGGGTCTGGACACGGCCACATCCGGCCACTGCTTCATGGACGGACGCGAGATCAGTGGCCCCAGCCTCGAGCGTGGCGTGGTGTTCCAGAGCCACGCGCTCATGCCCTGGCTCACGGTGCGGCAGAACATCGCGTTTGCCGTCAAGTCGCGCTGGCCCGACTGGGGCCGTGCCGAGGTGAACAGGCACGTCGAGAAGTTCGTCGCGCTGGTCGGGCTGAGTCCTGCCATCGACAAGAAGCCAAGCCAGCTCTCCGGCGGCATGAAGCAGCGCGTGGGCATTGCGCGGGCGTTCGCCATCCAGCCCAAGATGCTGCTGCTCGATGAACCCTTCGGCGCACTCGATGCGCTCACGCGCGGCACGATCCAGGACGAGCTGATGGGCATCGTGCGCGAGACGCAGCAGACGGTCTTCATGATCACGCACGACGTGGACGAAGCCATCCTGCTGGCAGACCGCATCCTGCTCATGAGCAACGGCAACGAAGGCCCGAGCGGCTACGTGCCCGGTGGCATGGCCGAGGTGGTGGTGAATCCGCTGCCACGCCAGCGAACCCGCGCGCAACTGCACCACCTGGACGGCTACTACGAGCTGCGCAACCACATCGTCGATTTCCTCGTCAGCCGGGCCAAGGCCCACTGACCGTCTTTTTCATCCTTTCTTCAACACGCAACGAGGCAACCATGAGCCGACTCGACGTCACCGAAAAAATCATCACCACCAAAGTCACCAAGGGCCTGAGCTGGGCCGATGTGGCCAAGAAGGTGGGCCAGTCCAAGGAATGGACCACGGCGCTGTGCCTGGGCCAGATGACCGCCACGCCCGCCCAGGCCAAGGTGCTGGGCAAGATCTTCGGCCTGTCCACCGACGAACAGAAGTGGCTGCAGGTCGTGCCCTACAAGGGCTCCCTGCCCACGTCGGTGCCCACGGATCCGCTGATCTACCGCTTCTACGAACTGGTGAGCGTGTACGGCACCACTTTCAAGGAACTCATTCATGAAGAGTTTGGCGACGGCATCATGAGCGCCATCGATTTCAAGATGGACATGCAGCGCCAGGCCGACCCCAATGGTGACCGCGTCAACATCGTGATGTCTGGAAAATTCCTTCCCTACAAGCAGTACTGATGGAGCCGCGCCCGCCGTTGCCGCCGTTCACCGCCGAGACCGCCGCGCAGAAGGTGCGCATGGCCGAGGACGCCTGGAACTCGCGCGACCCGGACCGCGTGGTCAAGGTCTACACCGAGGACACGCGCTGGCGCAACCGCGCGGAGTTCCCGGTGGGCCGAGACCAGGTGCATGCGTTCCTGGTGCGCAAGTGGGCAAAGGAACTGGACTACCGGCTCATCAAGGAGCTGTGGGCTTTCGACGCGAACCGCATCGCGGTGCGCTTCGTCTACGAATGGCACGACGACTCGGGACAGTGGTTCCGTTCGCACGGCAACGAGAACTGGCAGTTCAACGAGCTGGGCTACATGGAACAGCGCCACGCCAGCATCAACGACCGGCCCATCCAGGATAGCGAGCGGCTGTTCCACTGGCCGTTGGGCCGACGGCCCGACGAGCACGCTGGCTTGAGTGCGCTGGGGCTCTGAGACCGGAGATCAGCCGGCGGCCATTTCCAGCCAGTCCTGAAACGCCTTCATGGCCGCGCTCCTGCGGCGCGTCTTCAGGCGCGTGAGCCAGTAGCCACCCACGTCCACCTCCACGTCGAACAAGCGCACCAGGCGTCCGGATTGCAGGTCGCGAGAGAACATCGGCACCGGCAGCAGCGCCACGCCCGCGCCCTGCGCCGCAGCCTCGGCCAGCACCTGCGAGGTGTCGAAGACGGGGCCCGTGAGCAGCGGCACGCGCGCGCCCGCCGCCTCGAACCATTGCGCCCATTCGTCCGAACGGTAGGAACGCAGGAGGGTCTCGCGCCCGAGATCGTTCACGGTGCGGATGCGGGGCGCCAGAGCAGGCGAGCACATCGGCGCGAGCGGTGCAGCCAACAGGTGGCGGGTCTGCAGGCCCGGCCATTGCCCATCGCCGAAACGAATGGCGCAGTCCAGCCCTTCGGCCGCCAGGTCGATGCGGTTGTTGTGCGTGAACACGCGCAGTTCCACGAAGGGGTGGCGCGCCTGGAAATCGCGCAGCCGGGGCAGCAACCAGCCCACCGCAAAGGTGCCCACCGCGCCGACCGACAGCACTTCGCGCCTGCTCGCACCCTTGAAGCTTTCGAGCGTGGCCGACACGCGAGCGAATGCGTCCACCAGGGTGGGCAGCAAGGCCATGCCTTCGTCGGTGAGCATGAGGCCGCGCGGCACGCGCCGGAACAAGGGCTTGCCCAGCCGCTGTTCCAGGTTCTTCACATGCTGGCTGACGGCGGTCTGCGTGAGATGCAGTTCCTGCGCGGCGCGCGTGAAGCTCAGGTGGCGCGCCGAGACTTCGAAGGCGCGCAGGGCGTTGAGGGGCAGGTCCATGCGGTGGCCTCAGTTTTTCTGGGGTGAAGCCTTCATTATTTCCGTTTGAATCCCGCCACTGCCCCACCTAGGATGCAAAGCCTGTTTCAAGGAGAAAACATGCTTGCACGACGCACCTTCCTGATCACGCCGGGCGCCAGCCTGCTGGCCGGCCTCGCCCCTGGAAATTCATGGGCAGAACCCAGCCCGCTGCGCGAGGCGCTGCGGGAGATCGAAGCCACGGCCCGGGGCCGACTCGGGGTTCACATCATCGACACCGCCGACGGCCGCGAGCACGGCTGGCGTTCCGACGAGCGCTTCCTCATGCTCAGTTCGTTCAAGCTGCTGGCCAGCGCGTTCGTGCTCGATCGGGTGGACCGCGGGGTGGAGCAGCTGGAGCGGCGCATCCGCTACCGCCAGCAGGACCTCGTGTCCTGGTCGCCGGTGACCGAGCGACACGTCGGAGGCGAGGGACTGAGCCTGGCGCAGTTGTGCGAAGCCACCATCATCACGAGCGACAACACGGCCGCCAACCTGATCCTCGCCAGCTACGGCGGCCCGGCCGCCCTCACCACGTATGTGCGCGGGCTGGGCGACACGGTGACGCGGCATGACCGCATGGAGCCCATGCTGAACAACCCCGCCTCCAGCGGCGAGCCGAGGGACACCACTTCGCCGCGCGCGATGGCGCACACGCTGCGCACGCTGCTGCTGGGCGAGGCGCTCGAGCCGCCATCGCGCGTACGGCTGCGGAACTGGCTGCTGGCCAACACCACCGGGGGCAAGCGCCTGCGCGCCGGCGTGCCGGCCGGATGGCGCATGGGTGAAAAGACGGGCACCGCCAACGACGACGCCAACGACATCGGCATCGCCCTGCCGCCACAGCGCCCTCCCATCATCGTCACCGCCTACCTGGCGGAAAGCCGCACCGATGCGGCCACGCGGGAAACGGCCCTGGCCAGCGTGGGACGTTTGCTGGCGCAGGTCTGAGCGCTGGTGGGTCAGCCCGGCAAGGGGATCCACTCGTCGTCGTCGCCCGGCGGCAGCGGGATGCGTCCGGCCTTCCAGTCGGCCTTGGCCTGTTCGATGCGTTCCTTGCGGGAGGACACGAAGTTCCAGAAGATGTGGCGTTCGCCCAGGGGCTCACCACCGAAGATCATGAGCGTGCTCTTCTCGCGCGCGGTGATCATGGCATCGGCGTCGTTGCCGAACACCAGCAGCTGGCCGGGCACGTAGGTCTGGCCGGCGTGCTCGATCTGGCCGTGCGCCACATACACCGCCTGCTCCTGGTGTCCGCCCGGCAGCGACTTGCTCGCGCCGGCCTGCCATTCGGTGTGCAGGTAGAAGAGCGGCGAGTGCGTGCGCACCGGGCTCGTCATGCCGTAGGCCTCTCCTGCAATCAGGCGCATCCACACGCCATCGGCTTCGCGCACGGGCAGATCGCGCGCCGGGTAGTGGGTGAAGGCCGGGTCGGTTTCCTCATCGGCCTCGGGCAGCGCCACCCAGAGCTGCATCAGCTCCAGACCGCCGCCTTCGAACGACTCGGGATGGCTGAAGCGTTCGGAATGCGAGATGCCGCGTCCAGCGGTCATCCAGTTCACGTCGCCCGGCACGATGGATTGCTTCACGCCCAGGCTGTCACGGTGCATCACCTGGCCGCTGAGCAAATAGCTCACGGTGGACAGGCCGATGTGTGGGTGCGGCCGCACGTCGGCACCCTGGATGTCTTCGGGTGCGAGCGTCACCGGCCCGGCGTGGTCGACAAAGATCCACGGGCCGACCATGCGGCGCTTTGCGTACGGCAGCACGCGCTGGACCTTCAGGCCGTGGCCCAGATCGGCTTCGCGTGCGGTGATCACCATTTCAAGCATCGTGGATTCCTTTTTCAGGCGGTTGCCGTGATGCGGCCCATCTTGCCGCTTTGAAAGTCTGCGAAGGCCTGATGGATCTCGGCCTCCGTGTTCATCACGAACGGACCATACCCCACCACCGGCTCGTCGATCGGCTCGCCGGTCAGCCACAGCACAGTGGCGTCTTCCAGTACCTCGAAGCGCACGTCTTCACCCTCGCGCGAGAACACCGGCATCTGCGCCGCGCCCACCTCCTGGCCGTCCGCCAGGCGCAGGCGGCCCCGCAGCACCAGTGGTGCCGTGGTGTGGCCCGCGGCGGCCGGCAAGGTGACCGTGTGGCCGGCCTTCAGGCGAAGGTCCCACACCTGCATGGGCGTGAAGGTTCGCGCTGGGCCCCTGGAGCCGTTCAGTTCGCCTGCGATGATGCGCGCCACACCGGCGCCATCTGGCAAGGCCACTTCGGGAATCTGCTCTCGCGTGATGCCCTGGTAACCCGGTGCGGCCATCTTGTCGCGCGCCGGCAGGTTCACCCAGAGTTGCACCATCTCGAACGGCCCGCCTTCCTTCGCCAGCTTTTCGCCGTGGTACTCCTCGTGCACGATGCCGGCGGCGGCCGTCATCCACTGCACCTCGCCGGGGCCGATGGTGCCGCCTCCGCCACTTGAATCGCGGTGCGAGACCTCGCCGTCGTAGACGATGGTCACGGTCTCGAAGCCGCGGTGCGGGTGCTGGCCCACGCCGCGTTGCTGGGTGGTGGGCTCGAAGCGCGTGGGGCCGCCGTAGTCGAGCATGAGGAAGGGCGAGAAGCGCTCGGGCCGGTCGTTGTACGAGAACATGTTGCGCACCGGAAAGCCATCACCGACCCAGTGGCCGCCGGCGTTGCGTTGAATGAAGGACACGGTTTTCATGCTGGGGTCTCCTGTATGAGGGAACACTTTACCGGGTGCACGTTCCCGTGATAAGTCGGTAAGATCACAAATCATTTTTCACTGAGCTGAACAATCTTGGACTTGAACGACACCCTGGTCTTCGTGCGCGTGGCGCAGGCGGGCAGCTTCAGTGCCGCCGCGCGGCTCATGGGCATGCCGGTGTCCACCATCAGCGTGCGCGTCTCCAGGCTGGAGCAGCGGCTGGGTGTCACCCTGCTGCAGCGCACCACGCGCCGCCTGCGTCTGACCGAAGCCGGGCAGGCTTACCTGCAGCAGGCGGCGCGCGGGCTGGAAGAGATAGCCCAGGCCGAGGCGCAGATCGACGCGGGCCGGCATGAGGCACAGGGCCTGTTGCGCATCACCCTGCCCATCGACATGGGCGACGAACAGCTGCTGGAGATCCTCGGCACCTATCGCGCGCGGCATCCGGGCGTGTCGGTCGAGCTCGTGTTCTCCGATGCCCGTCTCGATCTCGTGGAGCAGGGCCTGGACGTGGCGCTGCGCGCCGGCGAGCTGGCCGATTCCAGCCTGGTGGCGCGGCAGATCGGCCAGGCGCGCTGGGCGCCCTTTGCGCACCCGGACTACCTGCAGCGCGCACCCGCCGTGCGCCACCCCAGGGATCTTTCGCAGCACGCGGCGCTGTGCTTCAGCCCGCTCGGCCGCGAGAGCTGGACGCTGATGCGCGGCAAGACACGCGTGAACGTGCCGTTGCAGAGCGCCTTCGCCGCCAACGACATGCGCATGATCCGCCGCCTTGCGCTGGACGCGCAGGGCGTGGCCCTGCTGCCGGACTACGTGTGCCACCGCGAGGTCGACCACGGCCACCTGGTGCCGCTGCTGCCGGGCTGGTACGCGCGCACCGATCCCATCCACCTCGTCTATCCCAGCCAGCGCTACGTGCCGGCCAAGCTGCGGCACTTCATCGACGAAGTCGCGCCGGCCCTCTCGTCGCTCTTCGAGCGGTAAGCTTTATTTCCCATGCGCATCGAAACCCTCCGCCAGCGCCTGCGCGCCCTCGGCGCCAACCCCCGCCACGAACAGCGCGTGCTGCGCCTGTGGTCGCAGGCGTTGCCGCAGGACGCCGGCCGGCGCGACATCGCGCACTTCCTGCCGCCGGCCCTGGTGGACGCGCTGCCGGCGCTGGGCGAGGAACTGGCTGGTCTGGCGCGGCTGGTGTCCGAGCATCCCGGTGAAGACGGATCCGCCCGGCTGCTGGTGGCCCTGCCCGATGGCCAGACGGTGGAGAGCGTGCTGCTGCCGCGCGATGGCCTGTGCGTGTCCACGCAGGTGGGGTGTGCGGTCGGCTGCGTGTTCTGCATGACGGGCACCACCGGCCTGATCCGCCAGGTCGGGAGTGCGGAGATCGTCGCGCAGGTGGCACTGGCGCGCGCGCGACGTGACGTGAAGAAGGTGGTGTTCATGGGCATGGGCGAGCCCGCCCACAACCTGGACAACGTGATGGAGGCCATCGACCTGCTCGGCACTGTGGGCAACATCGGCCACAAGAACCTGGTGTTCTCCACGGTGGGCGACCCGCGCGTGTTCGAGGCGCTGCCGCAAGGCCGCGTCAAGCCTGCCCTGGCGCTTTCGCTGCACACCACCAGGGCCGACCTGCGTGAACAGTTGTTGCCCCGCGCTCCGCGCATCGCACCCGAAGCACTCGTCGACGCGGGTGAAGCCTACGCGCGAAGCACCGGCTATCCCATCCAGTACCAGTGGACGCTGCTCCAGGGCATCAACGACGGCGACGACGAGATCGAGGGCATCGTGCGCCTGCTGCACGGCAAATACGCCATCCTCAACCTGATTCCCTACAACACGGTTGAAGAACTGCCCTTTAAGCGCCCGAGCTGGGAACACGCCGCCGACATGGCGCGCCGCCTGCACCGGCGCGGCATCCTCACCAAGCTGCGGCAGTCGGCCGGGCAGGATGTGGAAGGCGGGTGCGGGCAGTTGCGGGCGCGGGCGGAGCGGCCAGAGCGGCGTCGCGTGATTCCCATCCAGCCGTCAATCAGTGCAGCGTCAGCGGCCTCGACGTCGTCTTGACCCGCACCACCGCCGCGCGTGGTTGGTAGGGCGCGGGGGTCGCGCCGCAGATTTCCGCCGCGATGGCGCGGGCCTGGCGGGCGATGGGTTCGATGTAGCGGCTGGGCTGGCCGTCGATGGCGATGCAGTCGCCCATGGCGTGGATGTGTTCGTCGCTCGTGCGCAGCGTGGCCGCATCCACCGCAATGCCGTTGTTCCAGGCCAGGCCCGCGCTCTGTGCCAGGCGCGGCGGCGTCTGCAGGCCGGCGGCGGCGATCACCTGGTCGGCGGCGAAGCGCTGGCCATCGGTGGTGGTGAGGCGGTAGCGGCCGGCGATCTGTTCAAGTGCCGCCACCTGCACGCCGCCGACGAAGCGGATCGAGAGATCCTTCCAGGCGTCGAGCAGCGGTGCACCGGCGGTTTCGGTGGGCCAGCGCGCCAGGGGCGCTGCCTGCACGTCGAGCAGCGTGATGCGGTGGCCGCCGAGGGCGAGGTCGTTGGCGAGTTCACTGCCGATGAGACCGGCACCGATGATGGCCACGTCCTTCGGTGTGTCACCCAGCGCGGCGCGCAGTCTCTGGTATGCGCTCAGGTGGTTGATGCGCCAGCAGAGTGCGGCCGGCAGGGCGGCGGGCAAGGCGGCCTGCGCGCCGTGGGCCAGCACGAGCTGGTCGTATTTCAGGACACCGCGCGTGGTGCGCAGGGTTCGCGTGTCGGTGCAGATGCGCACGGCCTGCGTGTGGGCGAGCAGGCGCACGCGCAACCTCGCGGCAGCCGACGAACCGCTTTCGCGCGAGAGCGATTGCGGCGCCAGCCCGCGGGCCATGGCGATGGACAGCATGGGCTTGTCGTAGACGTCGCCGGCGCACTGGCTCACGACCGTGATGGGCAGATCGGCGTTGAGCGCGCGCAGGGCTTCGGCCATCTGCCAGCCGGCGCGGCCAGCGCCGACGATGACCACGCCCGCTTCGCCGCGCGTGGACACGGGTGCGCTGCTGACCATGCCGGCGCGCAGGGCGTCGAGCGTGGGTGCGGTGTAGGGGGTGAAGTCGGACTTGGTCACACCGCAGAGCGGGCAGGCCCAGTCGTCGGGGATGTCCGCGTATCGCGTGCCGGGCGGCAAGCCACCGTCCGGGTCGCCGTCGACCTCGTTGTAGATGTAGCCGCAGGCTTCGCAGATGTAGGAAAGGTAGGGGCTGACGTCTTGTGAGGGCTTCGACAAGCTCAGCCCGAACGGGGGGGTGGGCCCCGGCTCGGCGGAAAAGGCGCTCATGACGGCATCACTTCCGTAGACAGCCGCGCCATCTCCTTGCGCAGGTGCTTGATGGCCGGCGTGACGATGGCCACGAAGTGCGACTCGCGCACGCGGCGTTGCACCTCCGAGCTCATGAGGTAGCCGCGCGCGCCCTGGTGCAGCAAGGCCGACTGCGCCGCGCGCAGGCTGAGTTCGGCGCCGTGCGCGCGCGCGTCCAGCACATCGATGAAGAAATCCACGGCAGGGTTGAACGGCGTCTCGGCCAGCTTCATCACGCGTGACGTGAGCGTGTCCAGTTCGGCCTGCAGCGCGTCCGGGCGGTCTTCGAGGAACTGGTTCACGTGGCCGAGCTGCGCTTCCACTGCCCACATGGAATCGATGGCACCCTGCGTCACGCCCACCGCCATGCCGCACTGGAGCATGACGAAGGCGGCGCGGATGCGGGCGATGTAGGGCTTGGCCGGGTCGGCCATGATCTCGTCGGCGCCGATGAAGACGTCCTTGAGGCGCAGCGCGAAGGTGCCCGTGCCCTCCATGGCCGAGAAGCTCGGGCACTCGCGCAGTTCCACGCCCGGCGCATCGCAGCGCAGCAAGAACATCACCTCGCGGCCCGCGGGCGTTTCGCCGTCCATCACCGCGGCCAGCACGCCGCAGGCGTGGTCGGGCCCGAGGTTGCTCACCCAGGGCAGGCTGCCGTTGACGAGGTAGCCGCCATCCACCGGCGTGGCCTTGAGCAACAGGCTTTCGATCTGCGCGTAGCTCTTCATGGGGTTGGACATGCCGGTGCCGCCGAGCGTGAGTCCGCCGGCGTGCGCCGCAAGCGACTCGCCCATGAGTGCCGGGTTGCCCGAGGCCTGCATGTACAGACCGCACACCGCCTGGCACCACACCATGAAGCCGGTGGCGCCGCACACCCGCGAGACCTCGGCCATGGCGCGAATCGCCAGGCCGTAGTCCGCGCGGCCCACCGGCGCGTCGAGGTGCGCGCTGAAGGCACCGAGCGCGCCGAGTTGCTGCAGCACCTCACGGGGGTAGAAGCCTTCGCGGTCGCAGGCCTCCACCACATCGGCCAGCGGTCCCTGCGCCACGGCGCGCACCGCGGCGATCAGCTCGTCTTCCTGGGTCAGCTCGCGAGGCAGGTCGTTAGCGTTCATTCAAGCTCCAACGGATGGGGATACCCTCCGACAGGCTCAGGGCGAACGGCAGCAAGACCGTTCGGGCTGAGCCTGTCGAAGCCTTCATGCCAACGCAATCTCGAAGGGAATCGGATTGCGCATGCTGTTGGCCACGGGCGAATAGAAGTTCGCGTGCTGCACGATCTCGTCCAGCACCTCGCGCGACGCATCACCCTCCACCAGCACCTTCACACGGATGGCCTGGAAGCCCATCTCGGGCGGCGTCTTCTCCAGCGCGCCACCAGCGCCCCAGGCGGCGGGGTTGCCAATGTCGCCCTCCAGGAAAACCTCCAGCTTGCTCAGCTTCACTCCCTTCCAGGTGGCCACCGCCGTGATGCCCACCGCCAGGCAACCGCCCAGGCCCGAGAGCACGATCTCGCCCGGCGCTGGCGCCGTGTCTTCGCCGAACAGGTGCAGCGGCTCGTCCACCACCACCGGCGCGTGCTGACCCACATAGGACAGCGAGCGGTACTGCCCCTCCATCACGGTGTGGACCTTGTTGGTGCCCCGGCTGGCCGGGTTGGCCTTGCCTTTGGCGGCGAAGGCAGCCAGGCCGGTGCCGTCGATGGGACGCAGGTAGGCCTTCACGGTGGTGACGGGGCTGGTGGGTTCAAGGGTGTCGGTGGCGGACATGGTGTCTCCAGGGTGTTGAAAGAAGCGGTGAGGGATCAGGCAGCGAGGGCGAGACTGGGTTTCTTGCTCGACTTCGCCACGGGCAGGCCGGTCTCGATGGGCAGGCTGTCGTCGCGCGACCACTCGTTCCACGAGCCGAAGTACATGCGCACGTCGCTGAAGCCAGCCTGCTTGAGCGCCAGGAAGGTGTTGGACGCACGCGCGCCCTTGAAGCAGTAGAGGTACACGGTGTCATCGGGCGCGATGCCGGCGGTGGCGCACTCGGCCTTCACCTCGTCGGGCGTCTTGAACACCGGACCTTGCGCCGAAGGCTTCATGAAGCGGTACCACTCGACCCACTTGGCGCCGGGCAGCCGGCCCTTGCGCGGTGCGAAATCCTTGCCGTAGGGCGACGAGCTGTCACCGATCCACTCGTCCACATCGCGCACGTCCAGCAGCACGGTGTCGGTGCCCAGCGCGGCCTGCACGTCGGCCTGCGTGAGCATCACGTCGGTCATCGCCAACTCGGGGAACGTGGCGGGCACCGGCGTGGCCGCTTCCGTGGAAACCGGCAGGCCCGCCGCCTTCCAGGCGCTGAAGCCGCCGTTGAGCACCTTGATCTTCGGGTAGCCCAGCCAGGTCAGCAGGTAGTAGCCCCGGCACGACTGGCCGTAGCCGCTGTTCATCGCGTCTTCGTAGAACACGGCGGTTTCCTTGCCCGAGAGGCCGGCGGCGCCCAGCGCTTCGGCAAAGGTGGCCTTGAGCGCCTGCAGGCCTTCTGGCGTGGAGGTGGCGAGGTACGTGAACACCTCGCGCAGGTTCACCGCGCCGGGAATGTGACCGGCGGCAAAGGTGTCCGCGTCGCGCGTGTCGATGACCACGACGGGCTCGGACGACTGCAGGGCAGCAAGCTGGGCGGGGGCGATCAGGGTGGCTTCAATGCTCATGGAGACCTCGCGGAAGTGGCGGAAGGCGGGATTGCCTGAGGTCTCTAGCGCAACCAACGTGCCAGGGTGGTGGGCAAGCGAGTCAACGCTTGAAGGGCGTTGAATTTGTTGGGTTTATCGGAATTGGGGTAGGCGGGCGTTGGTGGCGGCAACAAGCTGGTGGGGCCGTAGGCCCAACACTGTGTCGACATAGTGTCGACACAGTGTTGGGCTGCCGTTGTGACATCGAGGCGACATCACATGGACCCAGACGTGCATGAGGAGCACCGGGCCGACCGGACGTTCCTTCACGTCGGCGCAAGGCAACTTGCTGAGTTCGCTGACGAACAGACGAAGTTGGCCTGCTGGCGGCAACCTACTGACTGACTTTCATGGTCATGAGCGTTGCTGCGGGCCTCCCGTTTCTCGATTGGCGCGCCGTGTGCCTCCCACCCCCAATGCACCGCCGTTCAGGCACTGGTGTTCAACCCAAGGAACCCCCCAATGAAAATTCTGATGATCCTGACCTCACACGACCAACTCGGCAGCACGGGCAAAAAGACGGGATTCTGGCTGGAAGAGTTTGCTGCGCCCTACTACGTTTTCAAAGACGCCGGTGCCGAGATCGTGCTTGCTTCTCCCAAGGGTGGGCAGCCGCCACTCGACCCAAAGAGCGACGATGAAGACGCGCAGACCGATGACACACGGCGGTTCAAGAAAGACCCGGTGGCCATCGAAGCACTGGCTCACACCACTCCTCTGGTTGATGTGACTGGCGAAGGCTTCGACGCGGTGTTCTACCCGGGTGGCCATGGCCCCTTGTGGGACCTGGCCGAGGACAAAAACTCCATCCAGTTGATTGAGACGATGGTTGCCGCCGGAAAGACCGTGTCGGCGGTGTGCCACGCACCCGCCGTTTTTCGCCACACGAAGTCCGCTGATGGCTCGCCACTGGTCAAAGGCAAGAAGGTCACCGGGTTCACCAACACCGAGGAAGAAGCCGTGCAGCTGACCCAAGTAGTGCCCTTCCTCGTGCAGGACATGCTCGAAGCCAACGGGGGTCTGTACCACAAGGGAGAAGACTGGCAGTCTTTCGTCGTCACCGATGGCCAATTGATCACCGGGCAAAACCCCGCCTCCTCGGCCGCTGCCGCGCGCGCCGTGCTGGCGCGACTCCAGGCCGCCTGAAACGCCCTACCCAAACCCAAGAACGGAGAAGCCATGGCTGACGGACGGCCGCATCGGGTACTTCCTGGCTGAACTCCGCGAGCTCAACGATGACCGTGAATGAACAAGTCTCCACTTGCAGCAAACCGGCTGCGCGAGATTCAGGTATCGAGGCTGCGAGCAGGGGTACTGGCCGGAGTGGAACACCACGCGCGGGCAATGCCTGTGCGCAAGCGGCCTTCGCCTGCGTTCGGTAGGGCACAGACCTCGCAGCCTTTGCCCGCTACGCTGTTCTGGACCAATTGAAACCATCGAAAAGACACTTTAGCTTTCCGGTGCATATCAATTTGCCAGGAGAAACGTCCATGAAATGGAGTGTCCCTTCCCGCATTTCCGCTGTCGGTGCCATGGGTCTGGCCCTGTCAGCCACTCTCGTGACCGGCGCGGCCCTCGGCCAGGGTGCGGTGAATCTCAAAGGCCTCGCGCTCGACACCGCAGACAACAACCGTTTCTTCACCCGCCTCGGCGGCACGGTTGGCAACGCGCTGACGTACACCGGTCTGGCCGCCGGTGAGACCTATACGGCCTCTGGCCAGCTCTACAACCTGACCACAAAAAGTTTGGTCGGTGAAGCCGTGACCACGACATTCACAGCCAAGTCTTCTTCAGGAACCGCCAAACTTGAGTTGCCGGTTCCGCAGAACCGGACCGAATTCAACATCGACTACGTCGTGGTGGTGAACCTCTACAAAGGAGAAACCGCCAAGGGTGTTGTGGTCGCGAAACTCGATGATCTGGCAAACCCCTCTCAGACCATTCAACTGCACGCCATCCAGAGCATCCAGGTGACCGCCACGACTGCGGATGGCGGCCGGTCGCTTCCTGGCAATGGTGGCAAGATCATCGCGAAGGTCAACTACGCCAACATGGTCGAGGGTTACGCCTACACGATCTGGGGCCAGTTGTTGACACCGAGCGGTCAGGCGATCGGCGTCTTTGCAAACATTCCGGAGTATGTCCCTGAGACCAAAGCGGGCAGCGTCCCGCTCGAATTCGATGTGCCCAAAGGCTATGAAGGAATCAGCCTGGTTCCCGCGATCGGCCTGTATCACATGAAGCGGGTCCAGATCGGCAAAGACGGCAACCTGACTTGGATCCCCGGCTCGCCAATGCCTGTGATGATCGCCTCAGACATGAGTGTCGATGCGCCCGAGCAGACCATCGCAATCGGCGTACCGTTCGCGATTCAGCCAGCGAAGTGATTCACGGAACTCCCGCCATCGAGCCCAATTAACACCACGGGCTTGAAGCCGTGTGGATGCGGCTGGACAGAGGATTGACGGGTCGGGCACCCTAAGCGTTGGGCACTTTACTTGCGAGCACCCACGTGCTGTGACAGTGCCTGCAGACCGCTGCAACTGCAGTGGCGGCTTTGCGGCACTTGGCCATATGACCGCTCAGGGCCCGTTGCCGCCTGTGGCTACAGTCATGTCGACGACCGTATTGCGGCGGTCTAGGTGACAGGCAGACCGCAGGCCTGGTGCAACCGTTCAGCCACGTAGTCGCGGATCCGCCAGTAGTTTCACGATTTGGCGCGGGGCTTCATGCGGAAGCTTATGCCCATGCGATTGATAGCATTCATGGTGGCGATCGTGAGAGTCAGATCCACCAAATCCTTCTCACCAAACGCGGTCAATGCGGCCGAGTAGGCCTCATCGGAGGCGTGAGTTTCGCGCACCAGCGTCACCTCCTCGCACCACGCTAACGCAGCGCGCTCCTGCTCAGAGAACAAGTACTGCGCCTCGTGCCAAACAGGAACGAGTACCAACTTTTCGACCGACATCCCCTCAGCAAGCAGATCACGCGTGTGAATGTCGATGCAGTGCGCACAACCGTTGATTTGAGAAACGCGTAAGAAGACCAAATGAGTCAGTAGGCTCGGTAGGCCAGTGTCTTTGGTGACAAAGTGATGCAGTGTTCCGACAGCCTTGGCGCCCTGAGGAGAGGCTTGAAACCATACAGCTCGATTCATAGATCAGATTCCTTCAGTATCAATGATGGGCGGAGACCGAAGTCGACCTCCTGCTCACAAGACGTTTGACACGAAGGCGCTGTGACACGTGATGGAAAAAATGGCGACGAACATCGGCGTGCAGCAAGTGTTGTGGCGGCCTGTCCACAGGAACGGTAAATCAGTGTGGATTTCGCTCTGGCAGCAAATCGCTGTGGCGTTTGAGGCGCGCCAATTTGTCCGGATTACGCTGTATCCGCACCTGCGAGATGCGGCCACGGTTGTACTCAAAGGACTGAACGGACTCCAGTTCCCCTTGCAGGTAACGCAGTAGAGCCCATTCACCGTTCAAAAATGCCAGTTCAAGACACATGCTGTGGCCATGCCGCAGGTGGTGCGCGTAATAGAGCTGGGCAATGCGCTGAGCTCCGCTCAAGGGGTTGCGCAAGCTTGGACCGTGTTTGCCAAAGTCACCAACCAAGGCAGCTTCTTCGGCCAACAAAGCGCGTATCCCGCTGAAATCACCTTTCATGATGGCCTGTATCAGGCGATGCAGAAGTGCGTACTGCTCCGGCGACGGGGTTCGCGAGCTCGGCCTGTCCACGCCGCGCGCCGCCGCCAGGCGTTGCTTTGCACGGTGCACGATTTGACGAGCCGTCGCCTCGCTTTTGCAGATCGTCGCCGCAATGTGCTCATAGTCGACTTCAAAGACCTCCCGGAGCAGGAACGCAGCGCGCGCTTCTGGCGTCAGGCAATCGAGCAACACCAAGAAGGCTACGGAGACATCATCGGCAGCTTCGTGGATTTGCTCCGGTGTGGCTGGGCCGTCGCTGAGCAGTGGTTCGGGAAGCCAGAGGCCTGGATAGGCTTCTCTGCGCAGTTTGGCAGAACGCAAGCGATCAATTGCGATTCGCGTGGCGACCGTGATAAGCCAGGCCTCTGGAACCAGCACGGCTTTACGTTGATTCTCGACTTCATCATGCCAACGTAGCCAAACATCCTGCACCAGGTCTTCGGCCTCGTCGACGGAGCTGAGCATTCGATAGCCGATGGCCATCAGCCTTGGGCGCAATCGCAAAAAGGCTTCTTCTGAAGATGGTGACAAGGTATCTCCTGAGACATTTCTGCTGCCTTCGCTCCGGTACGCGTAAGTCGTCGCGTCCAGTGTTCGGACAGGTTCGACCGCCAGCGGCAGGTTTGCGTGCACATTGGTCGCTTGTGGCGTTCCACAACACTTAGGAGCAACGGCAGAGCAGACTCTCGACCTAGTGGGCCAAAAGTCCGCTTCTGGCCGATTGCGGCAGTCTAGCCGTGGCACCGCTGCCTGCAACCCGGAGAACTTCATGCCCAACGACTGATTGACTGCAATATGGTGCAGATCGCACGTTCAGCGCATGGCCATGAATGTCCGCAGCCAGTCTAAAGCTGTAGTTCGCGATGGCAGGCTGATGTGCAGCCTCCGATCGATTTCCGACCCGTTTGCCCTACCGATCTTGGCCGCTAGATAGGCGTTTGGGCTGACCGGCGCGTCCCCTACCTCCAAACCAAGTCATCCGCGTCCAGCGCAGGCTGCCGCAGCAAATCCTCATCGATCCCCATCACCGCACTGGCCCGCTCCACCGCCCGCCACAGCGGCGGCGGCATCTTCAAGATTTCTTCGGGCGAGTCGGCCTGCGCAATCCAGCGGCTGATCTGTTGGTGCTCATCCGGGGTCAGCAAGGCCAGGTTCAGCATCTCGTCAATGGTTTTCATGGCGGCTTCGGTCAAGTCTTGAGGAACTGCGCAGATGCTGTCACTCATCCCGCGCGTTGGCTTTCAACCAAACTTTCGTCCCCACCCTTCACCGCAGCCCCGCCTTGCGCAACCGGTAGCTGAACTGCCGCAACGTGAGCCCCAGGCTCTGAGCCGCGCGCGACTGGTTCCCCTGGTGCTGCGCCAGCGCATCCCGCAGGCTCTGTGCGCTGTGCGATCGCACGCTCTGGTAGTCGCGCACCTGGCCGGCCTCTCCAGGCTGGGCGGGCGTCAGGGCGTTGCCAGGCATCGGCGGCATGAAACGTTCCAGCGTCTCGGCAGTGACCAGCGTGTGGTCGGCCAGCAGCACCAGCCGCTCGATCAGGTTGCCCAGTTCGCGGATGTTGCCGGGCCAGGGATGGGCCTGCAGTCGCGCCAGCGCATCCGGCGCCAGGTTGACATTGCGCTGGTGCGTCTGGTTCGCCCGGTTGACGAAGTGCAGCGCCAGCGCGCGGATGTCATCGCCGCGCTCGCGCAGGCTGGGCAGGCGGATCGGGATCACGTTGAGGCGGTAATAAAGGTCTTGCCGGAACCGGCCGGCCTGTACCTCGGCGGCCAGTTCGCGGTTGGTCGCGGCCACCAGCCGCACGTTCACCGTCACTTCGCGCGTGCCGCCCAGCCGCACCAGCGTGCCCTCCTGCAGCGTGCGCAACAGCTTCGATTGCATGGCCAGCGGCAGTTCGCCGATCTCGTCCAGGAAGATCGTGCCGCCGTGGGCCTGTTCGAACCACCCCGCGCGCGCCGCGTTCGCGCCCGTGAAGGCCCCCTTCTCGTAGCCGAACAGTTCGGACTCGAACAGCGTCTCCGGAATCGCCGAGCAGTTCACCTTGATGAACGGCTGGTCGTGCCGGCCGCTGGCCAGGTGCACCGCGCGCGCAAACAACTCCTTGCCCGTGCCCGACTCGCCCAGCAGCAACACCGTGGCCTGCGATTGGGATACGCGCTCGAGTTCGCTCAGGGCCTGCAGCAAGGCCGGAGACTGGCCAATGAGGCCGTAGCGCGCACTCGCGCTGTCAAGCGCGCGCGCCAGCGCCGCGTTGCGCGCCATCAGCTGGCGCGTCTGCTCGGCCACCAGTTGCTCCAGTTGCAGCAACTGCCCCGCCAGCGTGGCCAGGATGCGCAGCACCGCCAGGTCGTCGTTCAGGTGGCGCTGCCGGCTGCGGATGCGGTGACACGCCAGCACGCCTATGGTCGCGCCATTCACGTCGATCGGCAGCGCAATGAAGGCCACGGTCTGCGGCGGCAGACGGTCTCGCGGGACGGTGCGAAACAGGAACAGCGGCTCGGCGTCCACGTCCTGCACGATGGCCGGCAGGCCCGAAGCCAGCACCCGACCGGTGATGCCCTCCCCCCAGCGAAACGTGCCGCGCTGCACCTCCTCGGCGGTCAGGCCGTAGGCGTGGCGGATGGACGCCGTGCGCTCGCTCAGCTTGCCACCCATAGGCGCCTCGCTCGCCAGCACCATGCGCCCCCGGTTCAGGCCCAGCAGCTCACTCATCAGGTGCATCATTTCCCGCAACACGAAAGCCGGCGCCAGGCTGCGCCCCACCAGCTTCATCACCTCGCGCATCAGCAGCAACTCCTGGGCGTGCCAGTCGGTGCCGGGCGGAGCGTCGGGGTCGGTGCGGTGGGGAGGCATGGGCGCGAAGCAAGCAAGCATCGCGCCCGGTGAACGTCTTTGTCTGTTTAAGCCAAATGACTACCTCCCAAGGCGCGTCGGGTGGGCGATGGCATCCCGGACGACGCCCTGAACCGGCTGCGCATGTAAACCGTGCGAGGCAGGGGTTTTTGCGGCGCTCAGGCCAGCCAGAGCGCATTCGATGGCTCGGGCCAATCTCTTGTGCCGGGCAATATAGTCGAGTGGACATGCCCCAAACCCCGCCCGCTGCCAACGCCCTGCGCGTGCTGCCCCCGAGCGCGCAACCGCTCTCGGCCGCCGCGCGCGCCTACAACCTGCAGCTCACGCGCATCGACAAGCTGCGCAGCCAGCTTGCCGAACTCGACGCGCTGGGCCGGCAGCACCGTCAGGCATTGCACGATGCGGTGGCACCCTTGCGCTTGCAGGTGGGGCAGCGCCAGCGTGAACTGGCGCTGGCGCTCGACGCTCATCTGCAGGGCAAGCTGCTGAGCCAGGGCCAGGCGACCGTGGCGCGCGACGCCTTGTGTCACCTGGCGCGCACGCTGGCCGAGGAGGGGGATGTCGCGGTGCGCGAACTGCACGATCGCCACAGTCCACGGTCGCTGGCGCAGTTGCGCCAGGATCACGCCGACGCCCTGCGTCAGCGGCTGGAGACCGTGCTGGGAGAACCGCTTGCAGATGACGGACAGGACTTGAGCGCTGAACAACTGGTGCGGGCCGGCATGGAACGCTTGCGCCGGTCGCAACAGGAAGCGCAGGAACGCCGGCGCGATGCCGCAGAGGCGCGACGAGCGCGCAAGCGTCCGGGTCGTGCGTTGCGCGAAGCCGAACAGCAGGGCGCCGACACGCTGCTGCGTCGCCTGTTCCGCCAGCTGGCCAGCGCATTGCATCCGGACCGGGAGAGCGACCCCGCGGCCCGCCTGCGCAAGACCGCCCTCATGAGCGAGGCCAACGCTGCCTATGAGAAGCGCGACCTGGTCACGCTGCTGCAGATCCAGTCGCGCGCCGAACTGGCCGATCCCGATGCGGTGCACCGCCTGCCCGATGAACGCCTGGCTGCGCTCACGCTCCTGCTCAAGGCGCAGGTGGCTTCGCTGGAGCGCGAGCGCGCGGCGCTGCAGGCCTCATTGGCCGCCGAGTTCGATCTTCCCGAAGGCACCTCACCCAATGCCAACAGCTTGCTGCAGCAACGCATCGACGAAGCGCGCTCGCTGGAGTCCGCGCTGTCCGGCCTGTCGCAGGACCTCGAAACGGTGGGCGACGAACGCGGCCTCAAGCGCTGGCTCAACGCCCGGCGCTGAAGCCCTGGATCAGGTCGCGGGTGATGTCCGCCGCCGGCAGCTCGCGGCACTGGCTGGCGTTCTGACCCGACCACAGCGGCGAAAAATCGCCGCTGCCGTGCGCCTCCCAGTGCGCACGCAAGGGCGCCATGGCGGCGGTGGCCAGCGGAAAGGCCGGTGCGGCCGGGTTCATCGGGCCGAGCTCGCGCATCACGCGGTTGACGATGCCACGCGCCGGGCGACCGGTGAACACGTGTGTCAGCGCGGTGTGGTGCGCGGCCTCGGTCTGCAAGGCGGCGCGGTGCACAGCGCTGGTGGTGGCTTCAAAGCTGCACAGGTAGGCCGTGCCCACCTGCACGCCTGAGGCGCCGAGCGCCATGGCGGCGGCCACGCCGGCCGCATCGGCAATGCCGCCGGCGGCGATCACCGGTACGCTCACGGCGGCGACGATCTGCGGCAGCAACGCCATCGTTCCCATCTGCGTGGTGAGGTCGTCGGTGAGGAACATGCCCCGGTGCCCGCCGGCTTCCACGCCTTGCGCAATGACCGCGTCGACGCCAAAGGCTTCCAGCCAGCGCGCCTCCTCGATGGTGGTGGCCGAAGAGATCACCACACTGCCCCAGCCCTTCACGCGTTCGAGCAGGTCGATGTCCGGCAAGCCGAAATGAAAGCTCACCACCTTGGGCCGGAAGCGCTCCAGGATGTCGGCCGCCGCGCGGTTGAAAGGCACGCGGCCCGCGCCGGTGGGCACCTGGTGGATGTCGATGCCCGCTTCTTCGTAGTGGGGCGCGAGCCAGAAGCGCCACGCCGCTTCGCGAGCCTCGTCGGGCTCGGGCTGCGTGTGGCAGAAGAAGTTGACGTTGTAGGGCCGCGTCGTGCCCTCCTGAATCGCGCTCAGTTGTTGCGCCATCGTCTCGGGCGTGAGCATCGCGCAGGGCAGCGAACCCAGGCCGCCCGCGTTGCTCACCGCCACTGCCAGGGCGGCGCCCTGCACGCCCGCCATCGGCGCCTGAATCAGAGGGTGTTCGGTGCCGAGCAGTGCGGTGAGTGCGTTCATGCACGGCATTCTCGCCGCGGTACCTGGGTGGGTAAACCCTGAATGTGTTTCCAAAGAATTCATTTAACATATTAAATAAATGAGCAACACCGACACACCATTTGCCCACCGCAACCTGCCGCGCCTGCTGCTCGAAGCGCGCGAGGCCGTGATGCTGCACACCCGCCCGAGCCTGCGCGAGCACGGCCTGTCCGACCAGCAGTGGCGCGTGTTGCGCGTGCTGGGCGAACACGCGCAGTCGCCCGGCGGCGTGGAAACCGGCCGCGTGGCGCGCGAAGCCTTTCTGCTGGGCCCCAGTCTCACCGGCGTGCTCACCCGCATGGAGCGAGACGGCCTGATCGAGCGCAGCCGCTGCCCGCAGGACGCGCGCCGCACCGTGGTGCGCGCCACCGCCGCCGGCCTGAAACTGGTGAAGGCCTTGTCCGGCACCATCGAAGCGCACTACGCCTGGCTGGAGCAGAGGCTGGGCAAAGCCAGGCTCGCGCAGCTCTACACCCTGCTCGACGAAGTGATCGCACTGGAGCAACCCATGGAAGCCGAGGTGCTCGAAGCATGAACACAACCCCCTTGAGTCCCGGCTGGTTGCCCGAAGGCACCGTGTACGGAACCTTGCTCAACTTCCGGCACGAACTGGCGCTCTGGGCGCCGCACATGAACGAAGCGCCGTACCAGGCACCGCCCAAGGCCCCGGTGCTCTATGTGAAAACCGCCAACACCTTCACGCCGACTGGCCAGCCCATTGCATTGCCTTCGGGCGCCTCGGTGGAGGTGGCAGCCTCGCTGGGGCTGGTGATGGGCGCCGGCGGCGTGGCGGGCATCGTGCTGCTCAACGACGTGGCGGTGGCGCACGACAGTTACTACCGCCCGCCGGTCAGGACGCGCTGCGTGGACGGCTTCCTCGGCCTCGGCCCCGAATGCGTGCCACTGGATGCGCTGGGCGGGCTCGATGCCCTTCGCGAACTGGAGATCGAACTCCACCGCAATGGTGTGCACAAGCAGACCACGCGGATGAGCGAGTGGGTGCGCGATGCCGTCACCCTGCTCACCGACGTGCGCGAATTCATGTCGCTTCGACCCGGCGACGTGCTCATGACCGGAACCGACTGCCTGCCCGAAGGCGGGCGCGAACTGGTTCACGCGGGTGACACGGTGGAAATCACCGCGCCGGGTTTCAAGCCGGTGGTGCACAGCTTCGTGGCGGAGGAGTCGGCATGAAGCACGCACGCATCGAATGGGGTGGCCAGGTGCACGACGCCATCGAATCACAAGGCCAGCTGGAACTCACGGCGGGCGACCACCAGGGCCGGCTGCTCTCTTTCGACGAAGTGGTGTGGCTGCCGCCGCTGCCACCCACGCCACCGAACCGCCCACGCACCGTGCTCGCGCTGGGCCTGAACTACGCCGACCACGCGAAGGAACTCGCCTTCAAGGCACCCGAGGAACCGCTGGCGTTCGTGAAGGGCGAGGCCACGCTCATCGGCCATCGCCAGTTCACGGTGCGCCCTGCCGGCGTGAGCTACATGCACTACGAGTGCGAACTGGCGGTCGTCATCGGCCGCACCGCCCGGCGTGTGACCCGAGCCGACGCACTGGATTTCGTGGCAGGTTACACCGTGGCCAACGACTACGCCATCCGCGACTACCTGGAGAACTGGTACCGCCCGAACCTGCGCGTGAAGAACCGCGACACCTGCACGCCCATCGGCCCCTGGCTGGTGGACGCGGCCGATGTGCCCGACCCCATGAACCTCGCGCTGCGCACCACGGTGAACAGCCAGGTCACGCAGGAAGGCCACACCAGCGACATGATCTTCGACGTGCCCACGCTGATCGAATACTTCAGCGGCTTCATGACGCTGCAGCCCGGCGACCTCATCCTCACCGGCACGCCCGACGGGGTGGTCGACTGCCAGCCCGGCGACGTGATCGTCACGTCCATCGAAGGCATTGGCGAACTGGTCAACACCATCAAGCAACACCTCCCCGCATCTTCATGACGATCCAGCACCTCATCAACGGCCAGGCCGTCCCGGGCCCCACCACGTTCGACACCATCAACCCCGCCACGCAGGAGGTGCTGGCCGAAGTGTCCACTGGTGGCGAAGAGCAGGTGAACGCGGCGGTTGCGGCGGCCAAGGCCGCCTTTCCGAAGTGGGCCGGCCTGCCAGCCACAGAGCGTGCCCGGCTCATGCGCAAGCTGGGCGAACTGATTGCTGCCCACGTGCCGGAGATCGCGCGCACCGAGACCAACGACAGCGGCCAGGTCATCTCACAAACCGGCAAGCAGCTCGTTCCGCGCGCGGCCGACAACTTCCAGTACTTCGCCGAGATGTGCACGCGGGTGGACGGCCACACCTACCCCACGCCCACGCACCTGAACTACACGCTGTTCCACCCGGTGGGCGTGTGTGCGCTCATCAGCCCGTGGAACGTGCCCTTCATGACGGCGACCTGGAAGGTGGCGCCGTGCCTGGCGTTCGGCAACACCGCGGTGCTGAAGATGAGCGAACTCAGCCCGCTCACCGCTGCGCGCCTGGGAGAGCTGGCGCTCGAGGCCGGCATCCCGGCGGGCGTGCTGAACGTGGTGCACGGCTACGGCAAGGAAGCGGGCGAGCCGCTGTGCGCGCACCCGGACGTGCGAGCCATTTCGTTCACAGGCTCCACCGCCACCGGCAACCGCATCGTGCAGAGCGCAGGCCTGAAGAAGTTCAGCATGGAGCTGGGCGGCAAGAGTCCGTTCGTGATCTTCGACGATGCCGACCTGGACCGCGCGCTCGACGCGGCGGTGTTCATGATCTTCAGCAACAACGGCGAACGCTGCACAGCGGGCAGCCGGATCCTGGTGCAGCGGAGCATCTACGCGGACTTCGTGCAGAAGTTCACCGAGCGCGCCCGGCGCATCACCGTGGGTGATCCGCTCGATGAGAAGACCATCGTGGGCCCGATGATCAGCCAAGCGCACCTGTCCAAGGTGCGCAGCTACATCGAGCTGGGACCGAAGGAAGGCGCCACGTTGTTGTGCGGTGGGCTGGATCGGCCTTCCTACGCGCCGGAACTGCCCGGTCGCGTGGCCAAAGGCAACTACGTCTGGCCCACGGTGTTCGCCGATGTGGACAACCGCATGCGCATCGCGCAAGAGGAAATCTTCGGCCCGGTGGCGTGCCTGATTCCGTTCCAGGACGAGGCCCATGCGATCGAGCTGGCCAACGACATCCAGTACGGTCTTTCCAGCTACGTGTGGTCGGAGAATCTGGGGCGTGCGCACCGGGTGGCGGCATCGATCGAAGCGGGCATGTGTTTCGTGAACTCGCAGAACGTGCGCGACCTGCGTCAACCCTTTGGTGGCACCAAGGCAAGTGGCACTGGGCGCGAAGGCGGGACCTGGAGTTATGAGGTGTTTCTCGAGCCCAAGAACGTGGCTGTTTCTCTTGGGGCGCATCACATTCCTCATTGGGGGGTGTGATTTGTTTTCAGCTGCTTCGCTCATAGGTGTTGGCGGGATCGAACGGGCAGGGCGCTCTGCTCCGCGAATGTCCTCCGGCGGCTGGAGCCGCCTCCCCCTTTATTTCGCTGCGCAGAGCGCCCTGCACGCTCGATCTAAAGGGGCGTGTGTGCATTCGTCTTTCCGGATGCGTGGTTCGGAGTGGCTTTCCGCACTGGGGTGTCCACCGCAGCGAAATAAAGGAGGAGGGGCCGAAGGCCCCGGGGGACATTCGCGGAGGTGGCCACCCCAGTGCGGAAAGCCACGGAGCAACCCACCGACACCAAGGAACAAACCATGGGAAAACTAGCCCTGGTCGCCAAGATCACCCACGTCCCCTCGATGTACCTCAGCGAACTCGACGGACCACGCAAAGGCACCAGACAGGACGCCATCGACGGCCACACGGAAATCAGCCGCCGCTGCCGCGAACTCGGCGTCGACACGATCGTCGTCTTCGACACCCACTGGCTCGTCAACGCCAGCTACCACCTCAACTGCGCACCTCACTTCCAGGGAACGTACACCAGCAACGAACTGCCCCACTTCATCAGCAACATGGCCTACGAGATTCCCGGCAACCCCGAGCTCGGCCAGCTGCTCGCCAAAGTGTGCAACGAGCATGGCGTGGAAACTCTCGCTCACGGTGCCACCACCCTCGGCCCCGAATACGGCACCCTCGTGCCCATGCGCTACATGAACGCCGACCGGCACTTCAAGGCCATCTCCGTATCCGCTCTCTGCCAGTCGCACTACCTCAACGACAGCGTGCGCCTCGGCTGGGCCATGCGCAAGGCCGTCGAAGACCACTACGACGGGACGGTGGCCTTCTTCGCCAGCGGTTCCCTCAGCCACCGCTTCGCGCAGAACGGCCTCGCGCCCGAATTCGCCTTCAGGATCTGGAGCCCTTTCCTTGAAACGCTCGATCGCCGCGTCGTGCAGATGTGGGAGAACGGCGACTGGAAAGCCTTCTGCGAGATGCTGCCCGAATACGCCGCGAAAGGCCACGGCGAAGGCTTCATGCACGACACCGCCATGATGCTCGGCGCACTCGGGTGGAGCGACTACGACGGCCGCGCCGAAGTGATCACACCCTACTTCGGCGCTTCCGGCACTGGCCAGATCAACGCGGTGTTCCCGGTCACCCCGCAGACCGGTGCGGCCATTCCCGCGCCGCAAGCCTCGTCTGCGGCTGGCTACCAGGCCGTGAGCCGCCTCTGAACCCGACCATGCCCCACCTCGTCATCCTCTACACCCCCAACCTGGACCAGCCCGCTGCGCAGGGCGGTGTCGACATGGGCGCGCTGTGCCGCGAGCTCTGCGACGCGATGCTGGGGGTGCGCGACGAAACCGACCGGCAGGTGTTCCCCACTGGCGGCACACGTGTGCTCGCCTACCCGGCCGCTCACAGCGCCGTGGCCGACGGTGGCGCGGCCGGCATCGCAGCCGGCCTGGGTGACGACTATGCCTTCGTCTACATGAACGTTCGCATGGCCAAGGGGCGCAGCGCCGCAGTGCACCAGCGCGTGGGCGATGCGCTGCAGGCCGTGGTGAAGGCCCGCTTCGCCGCCCGGCTCGCCGCTCGCCCCATCGGCATCACCGTGCAGGTGGACGAAGGCCACGAAGTGTTCGACGCCAAGACCAGCTCCCTGCACCCGCTCTTCAACCGGAACTGAACCCATGCTTGACGACGCCCTCATCCAGCAACTGGCCGCCGAACTCGAGCAGTCGGCACAGACGCGCGTGCCGCTGGAGCATTTCTCCCGACGTTTCCCCGGCATGACCATCGAAGATGGTTACCGCGTCGGCAGAGCCTGGGTGGCCCTGCAGGTGGCCAGTGGCAAACAGGTCATCGGGCACAAGATCGGCCTCACCAGCCGCGCCATGCAACTCTCCAGCCAGATCGACGAACCCGACTTCGGCACCTTGCTCGACAGCATGAAGTTCATCGCGCGAGCGGGCGAAGTGCTGGAGATTCCCGCAAGCCGCTTCATCGCGCCGCGCGTGGAAGTGGAGCTGGCCTTCGTGCTCAAGGCGCCGCTCCAGGGCAAGCGCGTGACAGTGGAAGACGTGCTGGCCGCCACAGACTATGTGACGCCCGCCATCGAGATCATCGATGCACGCATCGAGCAGTTTGACCGGCACACCAAGGCCATGCGCAAGGTGTTCGACACCATCAGCGACAACGCGGCCAATGCCGGCATCGTCATCGGAGAGGGAGACGCGCGCTACCGCGCCGACCCGCGCACCACCGACCTGCCCTGGTGCGGCGCCATCCTGCGCCAGAACGGCGCGGTGGAGGAAACCGGCCTGGCAGCCGGGGTGCAAGGTCATCCGGCCATCGGTATTGCGTGGCTCGCGCACAAGCTGGCGCCCTGGGGCGAGTCGCTCCACGCGGGCCAGATCGTGCTGGCCGGGTCGTTCACGCGGCCGGTCGCGGCCAGGGCGGGTGACCTGTTCGAGGCCGACTACGGCCCGCTCGGCACCCTTCGTTTCAAGTTCGTCTGATCGCTACTTTCATGCAGACACCCGTCAACTCCTTCAAGCAGGCGCTCGCCGCCGGCCTGTCGCCCATCGGCCTGTGGGCGGCGCTCGCCAGCGCCTACAGCACCGAGCTCATCGCCGGCATCGGCTTCGACTGGCTGCTCATCGATGGCGAACACGCGCCCAACGACGTGCGCAGCACGCTCGCGCAGCTCCAGGCCGTGGCCAGCGCGCAACTCGCCTTTGGCGACCGGCGCTCGCACCCCGTGGTTCGTGTGCCGGTGGGCACGGGGGACGTCGGCGTGGCGCTGATCAAGCAGTACCTGGACATCGGCGTGCAGACGCTGCTGGTGCCCATGATCGACACGCCCGAACAGGCCGACCTGGTGGTGAAGGCCACGCGCTACGCGCCAGCCGGCATCCGCGGCATGGGCAGCGCACTGGCGAGGGCGTCGCGCTGGCAAGCACACGGGCGCTATGTGCACGAGGCCAACGCGCAGGTGTGCGTGCTCGTGCAGGCCGAGACCGTCGAAGCCATGAGGAACCTCGATGCGATCGCCGCCACGCCGGGTGTGGACGGCGTCTTCATCGGCCCGGCGGACCTGAGCGCGTCCATGGGTCATCCTGGCAACGCCGGTCACCCTGACGTGCAGGCCGCCATCTTCGACGGCATCGCCCGCATCCGCGCCGCGGGCAAGGCGCCGGGGATCCTGGCCACCACGGAGCAGCTGGCACGACAGTGGCTTGAGGCCGGCGCACAGTTCGTGGCCGTGGGCGCCGACACCATGCTGCTGGCCGCAGGCGCCACCAGCTTGCTCGCGCAGTACAAGGGCGCGGGCGACGCCGTGCGCAACACCTACTGAAGGAGATGTCTCCATGAACACCGCACTGAATCCCGCCAGCACCACGCCCGCTGGCATGCACCCGGATGAGTGGGCCGCGCGCATGGAGCTTGCCGCCTGCTACCGCGTGTTCGCCATGCTGGGCTGGACCGAGATGATCTACAACCACATCACGCTGAGGCTTCCCGCCAGCGTGTGCGGTGAAGACAAACAGTTCCTGATCAACCCGTTCGGCCTGCACTACAGCGAGGTGACGGCGCGCAACCTCGTGAAGATCAACATCAGGGGCGAGGTGCTCGATGGATCGCCGCATCCCGTGAACCCGGCGGGCTTCACCGTGCACGCCGCCATCCACGATGCGCTGGCAGGCGCGCACTGCGTCATGCACACCCACACCACCGCCGGCGTGGCCGTGGCCTGCCTGAAGGGTGGCCTGCAACAGACGAACTTCTACACCGCCCAGCTGCACGACATGGTGGCCTACCACGACTTCGAAGGCATCACCATCCACGCCGACGAAGCGCCGCGCCTGCTGCGCAGCATCGGCGACAAACCCGCCGTCATCCTGCGCAACCACGGCCTGCTGGCCTGGGGTGCCACATTGCCGCAGACGTTTGCCATTCTCTGGACGCTGCAGCGCGCCTGCGAGATCCAGATGGCCACTTTCTCCATGGGTGGCGCAGACGCGGCCATTCCCGTGCCCGAAGCCATCGCCGCGCGTTGCACACGCGACGCGCTGCAGTTCAATCCCCACCACGGCGCGGGCCGTGATGTGTTCGATGCGCTGGTCCGGCAGGTCAACCGACTCGACCGCAGTTACCTGGAGTAAACCTTGTCCGCACCCGACTTTCAACGCATCGCCATCGTCGGAGCAGGAGCCATCGGTGGCTGGCTCGGCGTGCTGCTCTCGCACACCGGCTGCCTGGTGAGCGCGCTCGCCCGCGGCGACACGCTGGCTGCCCTGCAGCGCGATGGCCTGCAGCTGCACCAGGACGGCAAGCTCATCGGTGCTCCGGTGGAGGCGTCGTCGAGCGCGGTGGCGCTTGGCGTGCAGGACCTGGTGATCGTGGCCGTGAAGGCGCCTTCCATGACCGAAGTCGCGCGCAGCATCGCTCCGCTGATCGGTCGCCACACGGTGGTGCTCACCGCCATGAATGGCGTGCCCTGGTGGTTCTTCAATGAATTTGGTGGGCCCCGATCCGGAACGCGCCTTCAGGCCGTGGACCCGGGCGGTGCAATCGACCGCGCGGTTCCCGCGCGCAATGTCGTCGGTGGCGTCGTGCACGCCAGCTGCTCGGTCGACGCTCCCGGTATCGTGCGCCACCACTTCGGCAACGGCCTCATCGTCGGCGAGCCCTCGGGCGAACGCAGCGAACGCGTGGTGGCACTGGCCGAGCTGCTGCAGCGCGCCGGCCTCAACGCCAGCATCTCCCCCCAGATCCAGAAAGACGTCTGGTACAAGCTCTGGGGCAACATGACGGTGAACCCCGTGAGCGCACTCACCGGCGCCACCACCGACCGCATCCTGGGCGACGAACTGGTCCGTGGCTTCATCAGCAGCGTCATGCTCGAGGCCAAGGCCATCGGCGCGCAGATCGGCATTCCGATCGAGCAACAGCCCGAAGACCGACACGCCGTCACGCTCAAGCTCGGCGCCTTCAAGACCTCGATGCTGCAGGACGTGCAGGCGAAGAAGCCTGTGGAGCTCGACGCCCTGGTGAGCGTGGTGCGAGAGCTCGGCCAGCTCACCGGCGTGCCCACGCCGTTCACCGATGCGCTGCTCGGCCTCTCTCGCCTGCAGGCACGGACGCTCGGGCTTTACCCCGACGCTCCTGCCCGGCAGGGTTAGCCCGCTGGTGATCAGCGGCGGGGCGCAGAAGAATCGGCCCATGCCTTCCACCTGGACCCTGGACGCCCCCACCGCCGGCCATGCGGTGCCCGCGGCCGTGGTCCAGGGCCTGCTCGAGGTGGCGAGCGCGCCCCTCAGCGCCGCCCGCCTGCTGCGTGCCATCCAGCAGGTGGTGCCAGTGCAATACCTCTCGCTCGTCGCCTTCCAGCGCCACACACCCGAACTCATCGAAGGCAGTTCGCGCGACACGCATGGCCGCGACGTCGTGGCCGAGTGCTTCGCGATCTACCGCCGCAGCTACTTCCGCAGCGACTCGGTGATGCGCATCGCCGACCGCGTGGCCGAACGTCCCGCGCGCGAAGTGGCGGTGCTGCATTGCCGCGCCGATGAATTGCCGGTGGCCGGCTGGCGCGACGACATCTACGTGCGCGAACGCCTCACCGAGCGTTTCACACTGCTGCACGCCCCGGCACCCGGCGCCGTGCAGGCCATCCACCTCTACCGCGACGATCGCCAGGGCTTCTTCCAGCCGTCTGAAATCGCGCAGCTGCTGGCGCTGGCGCCCTTGCTGCGCCAGGCGCACCACGCGTCGCTGCAGGTGGGCGCCGTGGTGACTGACCGCCAGGCGCAGGTGGCACAGGCCGAACGGCGTCTATCACGCCTGGCACCCGTGCTCTCGCCGCGCGAGCGCGCCGTCTGCGCCCGCATCGCCTGCGGCCTCAGTGCCGACGGCATCGCAGGCGATCTGGACGTGGCGCCGTCCACGGTGGTCACGCTGCGCAAGCGCGCCTACCTCAAACTGGCCGAGGCCGGATTGCCGGCACATCGCCTGGGCCTGGCGCGCTGGCTGGTCTGAAGAGACCCTGACCATCCCCCTCGAAGGGGACAAGCCCGGGTGGGCGCGCACCTAGCATGGCCCGATGAACGAAGGAGAACCACCATGTGGTTGCGAAACTGCTGGTACGTGATTGCCTGGGACCACGAGGTCCCGCCGGCCGACGCCCCGCAACTGTTCACACGCACGGTGCTGGGCGAACCGGTGCTCGTCTACCGCACGCAGGTGGGCGAGATCGTGGCGCTCGAGGATCGCTGTTGCCATCGCCATGCGCCGCTGTCCGCCGGCCGGCGCGAGGGCGACTGCGTGCGCTGCGGCTACCACGGGCTGAAATTCAATCCCCAGGGCCAGTGCGTGGAAGCGCCGGGCATCGAGATCGTGCCGGTCAAGGCCCGCGTGCGCCGCTACCCGGTGGCGGTGAAAAACAACTGGGTGTTCGTGTGGATGGGCGACGTGGCCAAGGCCGACACCGCGCTGCTGCCCGACAACTTCAGTTGCGACAGTCCGCAGTGGAAGCACAAGCCGGGCTACCTGCATTACGACACGCCCTACCTGCTGATCTGCGACAACCTGCTCGATTTCTCGCACCTGAGCTTCGTGCATGAAAAATCGCTGGGAGGCTCCACGCGCATTGCACAATCGCGTCCGCTGATCGAACCGGTGCCCGGCGCCACAGACGACTGGCCGCAGATGGGGATCAAGGTGTCGCGCCATGTGAACGACGTGCCGCCGCCGCCGTTCTACCAGCGCTTTCGGCGCTTCGAGACCAACCTGGACCGCTGGTTTGTCTATGAATTCCTGCTGCCGGGCACCCTGCTCATGCATTCCGGCGGACGGCCCACCGGCGCGGCGCCTGACTCGCCGGGGCCCTCGGTCCGGTTGCACAGTTGCCAGACGCTCACGCCCGAGACCGCCACCACCACGCATTACTTCTTCCAGCAGTCGCACCCGGTGGACGAGGGCGACGACACGGTGACCGAGAGCATCTTCAACAGCCTGGTGGGTGCCTTCAACGAAGACCGCGACATGATCACGGCGCAACACCGGAACATCCAGCTCAATCCCACGCTGCCCATGCTGCCGCTGGCCATGGACGCTGCACTCGTTCAATTCCGCCGCCTGCTCGAAACCCGTGTGCATGCAGAGCAACGCGCCACCACCGCTTCCCACCCCACGGCCGAGACGGCCTGACCACCACGGAGACCACGATGAACCGCCCTACCTATCTGCTCGCCCCGCTGGCTGCCACGCTGCTGACTGCCACAGGGCTGGCCCATGCCCAGACCGTGCTCAGCGTCTCCACCTGGCTGCCGCCTTCGCACGGCGCCACCATGGCGCAGAACCAGTGGTGCGAAGCCGTGGAGAAGGAAACCAAGGGCAGCGTGAAGTGCAATTTGCTTCCCAAGGCCGTGTCCGCACCGCCCGGCACATTCGACGCGGTGCGTGACGGCCTGGCCGACGTGTCCTTCACGGTCGACGGCTACACCCCCGGCCGCTTCATCTTCACCCAGGTGGCGGAATTCCCGTTCCTGGGCGACAGTTCCACCACCACCTCTGTGGCTTACCAGCGCATCTACGACAAGTACTTTGCGCCCATCGGCGAGCACCGGGGCGTGAAGGCACTGGCGGTGTTCACGCACGGCCCGGGCATCATCTTCACTGTCAAGCAGCCGGTCACTTCGGCGGCCGATGCGGCCAAGCTCAAGTTCCGCATCGGCGGCGGGAACATCAACGAACTCTCCAAGGCCATGGGCTGGAACACCACCTTGAAGCCCGCTACGGAATCGTTTGAACTGCTCTCCACCGGGGTGATGGATGGCACCTTCTTCCCCGACGAATCGCTGCAGTCCATGCGACTGTCGATGGTGAAATACGCCACCACTTTTCCCGGCGGTCTCTACAACACCAGCTTCGTCTTCATGATGAACGAGGCGAAGTACAAGGGACTCAAGCCCGAGGAGCGAGCCGCCATCGACAAGGTGTCGGGCGAAGCGGCAGCGCGCCTTTTCGGCGCCGGCTGGGACCGCACCGACGCAGCCTCGCGCGACATCCAGAAGCAGACCGGCGTGCAGCGCCAGATGGCCAACGACGCCTTCGTGAACGAAGTCAAGGCCAAGCAGGCCGCGCTGGAAGACAAGTGGGTGGCGGCAGCCGAAGGCCGGGGCCTGAAGAACGCTCGCGCTGTGCTGGCAGAGTTCCGCGCTGAAATTGCCAAGGTGAAGTGATCAGCCCAGCAGCGCCGGGAAGAGTTTCACCAGGCCGGTGGCCATCACCTCGACCGACAGCGCGGCCAGGATCAGACCCATCAACCGCGTCATCACGTTGATGCCGGTCTGGCCCAGGAAGCGCGCGATCGGCTCGGCGAGCGTGAAGCAGATGGCCGTGGCCACGGCGATGACCACACCGTAGCCAACCAGCGCGGCGTGCTGGAAGAGGGTCTTGGCCTGGTCCGCGTAGATCACCACGGTGGACATGGTGGCAGGACCGGTGAGCAATGGAATGGTGAGCGGCACCACGGCGATGGAGGCGCGGGCCGACGCGTCTTCCACCTCGCCTGGCGTGGTCTTCGCCTCGGCCGGCTGCGCGTTGAGCATCGACAGGGCCGAAGTCAGCAGCAGCATGCCACCGCCCACCTGGAAGCTGGCCAGCGAGATGCTGAAGAACTCCAGGATCTGCAGGCCGACGATGGCACAGGTGGCGATGACCGCGAATGCGCTGAATGCCGAAATGAGCACCGTGCGGCGCCGCTGCTTCTTCGAGAACCCCTGCGTGTAGTGGATGAAGAAGGGCACGATCGCCAGCGGGTTGACGATGGCGAGCAGGGTGATCAGCGGCTTGAAATCCATGCCGGCGATTGTGAGGGATGGCGCAAGCGCGCGGGCGATCCGGCGCCGGGCCGCCCCAAGCCGGATCAGCCCCCCTGGGGGGCAGCGACCCGCGCAGCGGCGGAGCGTGGGGGCTCTCTCAGCCTGAACATGCCGTACCCCTCCATGTGGAGAACCTTGTCGCCATGTTGGTTGTGCATCTCCCAGATCGTGCGCACCAGTCCCACGTCCGGCCGTTTGCTCATGGGCCGTTTCTCGGTGATGGTGTGCTGCAGGCGCAGCGTGTCGCCGGGGAACACCGGCTTGAGCCACTTCAGGCTTTCCAGGCCGGGCGACCCCAGGCTGGAGGTGTGCACCAGAAAGTTGGTCACCATCAGCCGCATGGCCATGGCGCAGGTGTGCCAGCCGCTGGCGCTGAGCGCGCCGAACACCGAAGCTTTAGCCGCCTCATGGTCGAGGTGGAAAGGTTGCGGGTCGAACTGGCGGGCAAAGGCCACGGTTTCTTCCTCGGTGGGCGTGATGGTGCCCAGATCGCGTGTTTCCCCGACCTGAAGGTCTTCCCACCAGATCGTGATGTCCGCGGGTGATGTTCCGCCGCCGGGCCGCCCCAAGGCGGAACCGGCCCCCTCGGGGGGCAGCGACCCGTGCAACGGTGGAGCGTGGGGGTCGTTGTTCATCAGCGTCCCCCTGACACGTCGATGAACGACATGGTGGTGTACTTCGACACATCCGACAGCAGCCACACGATGGCGTGGGCCACCTCGTCGGCGTCACCACCGCGCTTCATGGGAATCTCCGGGCTCAGGTCGCGCACCCGGTTGGGCAGGCCGCCGGAGGCGTGAATGTCCGTGTCGATCAAACCCGGGCGCACGCAGTTCACCCGGATGCCTTCGGTGGCCACCTCCTTGGCGAGGCCGATGGTGAACGTGTCGATGGCGCCCTTGGCGGCGGCGTAGTCCACGTACTGCCCGGGCGCACCCAGGCGCGCAGCGGCGCTGGAGACGTTCACGATGGAGCCACCCGTGCCGCCGTGCTGGGTGCTCATGCGCCGCACGGCTTCGCGCGCACAGACCAGCGAGCCGATCACGTTGATGTCGAACATGCGGCGCCACCGTGCCACGCTCTGCTGGTCCAGCCGCAGGGTGACGTCCACCACACCCGCGTTGTTGACCAGGCCGGTGATGTGACCGAGCTTGGCGTCGATGCGCGCAAACATGGCCAGCACCTGATCTTCGTCGGCCACGTCGGCCTGCACGCTCATGGCGTTGCCGCCGCTGGCGCGAATGTCGCGCACCACTTCATCGGCCGCCAGGGAGTTCGCGGTGTAGTTCACCGCCACCGCCCAGCCTTGCTGCGCCGCCAGCCGCGCGGTGGCCGCGCCGATGCCGCGTCCGCCGCCTGTGACCAGCAGCACCTGGCCGTTGGACTTGTCCATAACCTGTCTCCTGCAGAATGTGGCGGCATCGCGTACAACACAGGGCGCGCCAGCCAGCGCCACATTACAACAGCCCCAGGAGACCGCCATGGGTCGCACAGTCGACTATTACTTCGCTCCCCAGAGCCCGTGGACGTACCTGGGCCACGAACGCTTCGCCGCGTTGGTGCGCGAAACCGGCGCCACCGTGCGCGTGCTGCCTGCCGACCTCGGCAAGGTGTTCCCCATCTCCGGCGGCCTGCCGCTGCACAAACGGGCGCCGCAGCGCCAGGCCTACCGTCTGCTGGAGTTGCGCCGCTTCAGTGACGCGCTGGGTGTGCCGCTGAACCCCGAGCCCCGCTTCTTCCCGGTGTCGGGCGACCCCGCGGCGCGCCTCATCACGGCCGTGTCCCTGCGCGACGG
Source organism: Hydrogenophaga sp. (assembly GCF_051858985.1). GTDB lineage: Bacteria > Pseudomonadota > Gammaproteobacteria > Burkholderiales > Burkholderiaceae_C > Hydrogenophaga. The sequence continues at coordinate 502,756 of NZ_JBHYGM010000004.1, forward strand.
GGCCGACGCCGCCATGCGCATCACCGGCGCGGTCACCGCTGCGGTGTGGGCGCAGGAGCGCGACATTGCAGACCTGTCCGTGCTCGCGGCCCTGCTGGCCCAGACCGGCCTGAACGCTTCCCGACTGGACGAATCCCTCCAGCCCGATGTGCAGACGACGTACGAACAGCAGACGCAGGCGGCCATCGATGCCGGTGTGTTCGGTGCGCCCAGCTATGTGATCGACGGCGAACTTTTCTGGGGCCAGGACCGGCTCGACTTCGTGGCCCGCCGCCTGCAGGCCTGACTTTCACCATCCACACAGGAGCAAATCCCCATGGGACAGACCACCGAACTCAAATCCGCCGACGGTTTCACCTTTCCGGCCTACATTGCCCAGCCCAGCGGCAAGCCGCGCGGCGGCCTCGTGGTGCTGCAGGAAATCTTCGGCGTGAACTCGCACATCCGCTCGGTGGCCGATGGCTATGCGGCCGACGGCTATTTCGTGGTCGCGCCAGCGACCTTCCACCGCGTCAAGCCAGGCGTCGAGGCCGGCTACACCGAGGCCGACATGAACGCCGGCTTCGCGCTCAAGACGGCCGTGGAAGAATTGCCCGCCCCCGGTGTGATGCCCGACATCCAGGCCGCGATCGACCACGCTGCGCAAGGCGGCAAGGTCGGTATCGTGGGCTACTGCTGGGGCGGTCTGCTCACCTGGCGCTCGGCCTGCGCGCTCAAGGGCCTGTCGGCGGCGGTGCCTTACTACGGCGGCGGCATGACCACGCCGGAAGAAGCGGCCCGCCAGCCCGGCGTGCCGGTGATGGCGCACTTCGGCAACAAGGACCACTGGATTCCGCTGGACACGGTGGAGGCGTTCAAGAAAGCCCACCCGGGCGTGGTCGTGCACGTGTACGAAGCCAACCATGGCTTCAATTGCGACCAGCGCGGTTCGTACAACGAAGCGGCGGCCAAGCTGGCGCGCGAGCGGACCCTGGCCTTCCTCGCCCAGCACCTGGGCTGACCTCGCATGTGGCGCGCTCTGATCACGCTCGCGGTTTCAGCCGTGTGCGCGGCTGCCTCTGCAGCCGACTACAGCGGCCCGTTGTTCGACGCCCACCTGCATTACAACGACGAAGCCTGCGTGCACGACACTCCCGCACCGGGCTGTCCCCACCCCATGGCCGATGTGCTGGAGCGCATGAAGCGCAACGGCGTGCGCGCCATCGTGGCCAACTCGCGCCCCAACGACGGCACCAAGGCCCTGGCGACGGCGCGTGACCAGACTCGCGCCGCTGGCGTGACGGTGGTGCCCTTCGTGCGCCTCTACAGAAACCGGGCGGACTACAACAACTGGTTCCTCGACCCGAGCATCGTGGTGATGGTGCAGGCCGAACTCGCGCGCGGCACGCCGGCCGGACCGTATCGGGGCCTGGGGGAGTTCCACCTCTACGACAGCGACAACGCCAACGGTTCGGTCGCGAAGCAGCTCATGGCGCTGGCGGAAGAAAAAGACCTGGCCATCCTCGCGCACGTGGACGACGCAGCCATTGACTTGCTGATGGCGAACACGCCGTCGAAGGGCCAGAAGATGCGCCTGATCTGGGCGCACACGGGGATAGGCGGCAGCCCGGTGGCGCGCGTGGATGCGTTGTTCGCGCGCTACCCGACGCTCATGGGTGAGCTGTCCTACCGTCCAGGCCTCACTTGCGGCGACGGCCAGCTCTGCCCCGAGTGGCGCGCACTGCTGCTCAAGTATCCCGATCGTTTCATGATCGGCTCGGACACCTGGGTCAACCAGCGCTGGCTGTACTACGACGACCTCATGAAGGGCTACCGCACTTGGCTAGGTGGGCTGCCGGCGGACGTGGCGCGCAAGATCGCCTGGGACAATGGCGCCGCGCTGTTCGGCGTGCCACCACCCCGACCCTGAGGGTGTTTCAGCGGCCTGTGGTGCGCACCAGGTAGCGCTTGCGCCAGAACAGCACGCCGAGCACCACGGCGGTCAGCACCATGGATCCGATGGCCCACCAGAACCCGGTCTGCTGGTGCAGCAGGGGGATGAACTGGAAATTCATGCCGAAGATGCCGGCGATCAGATTCAGCGGCAGGAAGATGGCGGTGAGGGCGGTGAGCGTGCGCATGATGTCGTTCGTGCGGTTGCTCTGCGCCGAAAAATGCATCTGCACGGCGGTCTCGGCGTTCTGCTCCAGCCGACGTACGTGGTGCACCACGCGTTCGATGTGCTCCAGCACGTCGCGTGAACGCACCTTGAGCAACTCCAGCCCTCGCTGACCCCCGATGGATTCGTTGGGCTCCCAGGTGGCGAGCGCCTCGATCCAGTCCTGGATGGCCGATCGCTGGTCTTCGCAGATCTCGTCGAGCTGGTGCAGCGAGATGCGTGCGTCCAGCAACGAACCCCAGTTGCTGAAGCGTGCCTTGGGCTGCAGCAGCTCGGTCTGCCAGTGGTCGAGCTGGCGCGTGAGTTCGCGGCGCAACGCCAGGTAGCCGTCCACCATCTGGTTCACGATGCGCAGCATCAGGTCGGCCGGGCTGGGCGGCAGGTGCACGCCCGCTGCGCGAGAGGCGGCCGTGGCGGCCGACATCAGGCGGGTGGCGTAATGTTCCAGCGCCTGGCAGCCGGCCGGGTGCACGGTGAGCAGCACGCGATCGAACACGGCAAACCCCACCGGGCTGGTGTCGATGCGGCGCAGCACCGGCGGCCCGCCGCGCTTCGTGGCCTGCGTGAGCATTTCACCCGGGTGGGCCAGGTCGGTCTCGCTGTGCCCCGCAGCCAGCCGCCGGAACACCAGGATGTCGTACTGCGAGGTGTAGTCGTAGTGCGAGGGCAACTGGTTGTTGAGCAGGTCTGAGATGTGCAGGTCCACCAGCGTCATGCCACACAGCACCTGCAGCGTGGACTGCACCGCTCCCTGCTCCAGTTCGAACTCGCGCCGGCCGCAGGCGATCCACACGTAGCCCTTGTCGGGCAGCACCATCGGCAGGGTGGCGGACTCGCTGACCGAACCCGGCAGGATGTGGAAGATGCGCATGGGCAGCCTCAGCGGCGCAGCAGCCGGGCGGCGTCGCGGGCGAAGTAGGTCAGGATGCCGTCGGCGCCCGCGCGCTTGAACGCCAGCAGACTCTCCATCATCACGGCGTCGTGATCCAGCCAGCCGTTCTGCGCGGCGGCCTTGAGCATGGCGTACTCGCCGCTCACCTGATAGGCGAAGGTGGGAACCGCAAATTCGTCCTTCACGCGGCGCACGATGTCCAGGTAGGGCATGCCGGGCTTGACCATCACCATGTCGGCGCCTTCGGCGAGATCCAGCGCCACTTCCCTCAAGGCCTCGTTCGTGTTGCCGGGGTCCATCTGGTAGACCTTCTTGTCGGCCTTGCCCAGGTTGGCGGCCGATCCCACCGCGTCGCGGAAGGGGCCATAGAAGGCGCTGGCGTACTTGGCGCTGTAGGCCATGATGCGCGTGTGCACGAAGCCACCCGCCTCGAGCGCGTCGCGGATGGCGCCGATGCGCCCGTCCATCATGTCGCTGGGCGCCACGATGTCGACGCCCGCCTGCGCCTGCGTGATCGCCTGCTGCGTGAGGATCTTCACCGTGGGGTCATTGAGGATGTAGTTGTGCTCGTCGAGCAGGCCGTCCTGCCCGTGGCTGGTGTAGGGATCCAGGGCCACGTCGGTCATCACGCCGAGCTGCGGAAAACGCCGCTTGAGTTCACCCACCACCCGGGGCACCAGGCCGTCGGGATTCAGGGCCTCCTGACCATCCGGCGTTTTCAGGCCCTGGTCGATCACCGGGAACAGCGCCATCACGGGAATGCCGAGCGCCACGCAGTCCTCGGCCACCGGCAGCAACAAGTCAAGGCTGAGCCGTTCCACACCCGGCATCGAGCCCACGGCTTCCCGCCGTCCCTGGCCATCCAGCACGAACACCGGATAGATCAGGTCTGCCGGGTGCAGGCGGTGCTCACGCACCAGTTCACGGGTGAAGGCATCGCGGCGCAGGCGCCGCGGACGGTTCTGGGGGTAGGGGGCTGGTGGGTGCATGGCGCTATTTTGAACCGCTGGAAAAAAGGGGGCTGTGTGGCGAACTCCACAGTAAGAAGAAAATACTGCTACCGGTTCGTGTGCTGACGCGCCCGCAGGGTGATATTTTCCAGTCATCGCCAACGCTTTCCACCCCCGCGTCGTGCCGCACACGAGCCCTTCAGCCATGTTGACCACCAAGAAATCCAGCGCATCTGCCACCAAGGCCCCACAGCCCGCTGGAGAACGCGAGGCCGAAGGCTGGACACTGGAAGCCCATTGGCCCACGCTGCTGTCGGGGCTTGCGGACGAGGTCACCGAAGGCGTGAGCGCGCTGCAGAACAGCATCGACCTGCTCTTGCAGAAGGGCCACATCAGCAAACTCGAGCACCGCGCGTTGAGCATCCCCAGCGAGCGCATCAAGAGCGCAGGACTCAGCGCCCAGCAGATCCACCGTTTCCACGGTGGGCGCATCCGGCAGTCGCACGAGAAAGTGAACATGGCCACGTTGCTGGAGGATGTGCTCCAGGAACGCAAGCAGGAACTGGCGATCCTGGGCGTGGAATTGCGCCGCAAGCTCAAGCCGGTCGAGGTGCTGGTGGATCCCACGGTGGCCTACGCTTTCGTCAACGCGGTGCTGAACTGGAGCCTGCCGTTCGGCAATCGCATCGACGTGCGCATGGACCTCAATCACTGGCCGGAACATGCGCGGTTTCAGGTGCGCGTGTCCAACGACGGTTCCCCGCCTTCCAGCCATCCGGCCGCCGACAGCGTGAGCTGGATGCTGGTGCGACAGATCGCTCTCGCGTCAGGCGGCATCGACATCGAACGCACGGTGAGCGAAGAGGGGGTGAACTTCACGGCGATGTTCAACCGCACGGTGCAGGCCGTCGACGGCATCTCGGCGGTGGACCTGTCGGACGATCACTCGTCCATGTTCAAGTCGCTTTCTGGCGTGTATGTGCTGACCATTTCGCCCACATTGCAGATTCGCGCAGACGTGCGCGACGCGCTGCGCGAGATCGGCATCGTGTCCGACAGCGTGGTCGACTTCAGGCAGGCCAGCGAAGCCATTCGCCGCCGCATGCCCAATCTGATCATCGTGGACTCCGAGATCAAGGACCACGAATTCGATGTTTTCCGCCGCGAACTGCTGCGTGAGGTGTACGAGTTCCCGTTTGTTGAAATTTCGCCCGACGACAGCTCGTTCGACATGTCCGGCTTCGGCGAATTCTCCATGGCCAAGGTGGGCCGCGGCAACATTCGCGAAGCCTTGGGCACCGCGGTGATGTTTGAGCTCGCGAAAATGATGTAGGCCTTTTCTGCTACTGCAAAAACGCAACTCGATCAATGTCAGATCTGACAGGTTCCTTGGGTTCTCAAAAGTTTTCGTGTACCATTTCTGCGGGTTGTCGCAAGACGACTCCCCGCTTTTCCTCCCTGAGCGGGTGCCTTAGTGTGTGACAGCAAAAAGGCTTCCTGACCCGGCCCTTCAAGGCCGGGTTTTTTTTTGGCCGATCGGTTTTCTGCGCAGTGCCGCGTACCCCGGATGCGGGGGCTACACTGCCGCGATGCTCTGGGTCAAATCCTTTCACATCGTCTTCGTGGCCAGCTGGTTTGCCGGGCTCTTCTACCTGCCCCGCATCTTCGTGAACCTGGCCATGGTGCCCCCGGAAAGCGTTGCCGAGCGTGAGCGCTTGCTGCTCATGGCGCGAAAGCTCATGCGCTTCACCCACATCCTGGCTGTGCCGGCGCTGGTGCTGGGCCTGTGGTTGTGGCTGGGCTATGGCATTGGCAGAGGGCCGGGCAACGGCTGGATGCACGCCAAGCTGCTCGCGGTGTTGCTGGTTCTGGGATACCACCATGCCTGCAGCCGGCTGCTGCGTGGCTTCGAACTGGGCAGCCAGCGCCGCAGCCACGTCTGGTACCGCTGGTTCAACGAAGCGCCCGTGATCCTGCTGGTGGTGGTGGTGGTGCTTGTGGTCGTCAAGCCCTTCTGATGTCGGGCTCCGGCGCCTTGAAGACCCGCTCCTCCGCCTGGCCCCTGGCGTTGCTGTTCGCCGCGTTGGTGGTGTATGCGAGCCTTTACCCCTTCTCCGGCTGGCGCGTGCAGGGCGTGTCGCCATTCGCCTACCTGCTGGCACCCCTGCCACAGTACTGGACCGGATTTGATGTCGCTTCCAACCTGGTGGGCTACGCGCCACTGGGCTTTCTGCTCGCGCTGGCCATGTGGCGCAAGGGCTGGGGACCCTGGACATGGACCGTGGCGCTGGGCGTGCCCGTGCTCCTCTCGCTGGCGGTGGAGACCGCTCAGACCTACCTGCCCATGCGGGTGCCGTCCAACGTCGACCTGGCGCTGAATTCGGCGGGTGCCCTGATCGGTGCCGTGGCCGCCGTCGTGCTGGAGCGGCTGGGTGTGTTGCACCGGTGGAGCCGGTTCCGCGAGAACTGGTTCGAACCCACGGCGCATGGCAGCATCGTGCTGCTCGCCTTGTGGCCTGTTGCGCTGTTGTACCCGCTGTCCGTGCCCTTCGGGCTGGGGCAGGTCTGGGACCGGCTCGAAGCGGGGCTGGTGGAGGTGCTTGACGAGACGCCCTTCCTGGCGTGGGTTCCTGTCCGGCTCGAACTGCCGCAGCCGCTGAGCCCGTTGTCCGAAGCGTTCTGCATCGCCTTGTGTCTGCTCGCGCCGCTGCTCATGGGCATGGCGGAAATGCGGTCGGTGGCGCGCAGGGCGGTGTTCCTGCTGATGCTGTTCCTGTGTGCAGCGGGCGCAGCGGGCCTCTCGGCCGCGCTCACCTATGGCCCGAGGCACGCCTGGGCCTGGATGAACGCCCAGGCCGAGCTGGGCATGGGGCTGGCGCTGGCGCTGGGCGTGATGGCAATGTGGATGTCACGGCGGTTGTGCCACGTGTTGATGCTGTTGTGTCTGGCGGTTTCGCTCACGCTGCTCAACAGTGCGTCCGACAGCCCGTATTTCGCGCAGTCTCTTGAAGTGTGGGAGCAAGGGCGGTTCATCCGCTTCCATGGGCTCTCCCAATGGCTCGGCTGGTTGTGGCCGTTTGCCGCGCTGTGGTTCGGGTTGCGCGCCGTCGCAAGACCTCCGCGCGAGCGTGCGGCCTAGAATCCCCTGGATGAGCGACAACACCTCCTACTACGAACGGCACATCTTCTTCTGCCTGAACCAGCGCGCCAATGGCGAAGCCTGCTGCGCGGACCACAAGGCGCAGGCGGCCTTCGACCGATGCAAATCCCAGGCGAAGGCGCACGGCTTGCTGGGCGTGGGCAAGGTTCGAGTCAACAAGGCTGGCTGCCTCGACCGCTGTGCCGGCGGGCCCATTGCCGTGGTCTACCCTGAAGCGGTGTGGTACAGCTATGTCGACCAGGATGACATCGACGAGATCGTGCAGTCGCATCTGCGTGATGGGATCGTGGTCGAGCGACTGGTGACCCCGCCCGACGTGGGACGTTGACGGGCCTGGCCTTTCCTCATCATGAATGCACAGACCGAAAGCCTGCTGATGGCCGGCCCGGCAGGCCAGGTGGAAGTGGCCATCGACCGGCCTGCGGGCTCGTCGCGGGGCACAGCGGTGATCGCCCATCCGCATCCGCTGCATGGCGGGACGCTCACCAACAAGGTGGTTCAGACGCTGGCGCGCGCCAGCGTGCTCGACGGGTGGACCGCAGTGCGGTTCAACTTCCGCGGCGTGGGACGCAGCGAAGGCCGCTTCGACGAGGGTCGGGGCGAACTCGACGACCTGCTGGCTGTGGTCGATGCACAGGCGTCCGATGGGCCGCTGTGTCTGGCCGGATTCTCTTTTGGTGCTTTTGTGGCCACTCACGCAGTGGCACGCCTGCATGCCGTCAGGGACCTCCAGCGCGTGGTGCTGGTCGGCACGGCCGCCAGCCGTTTCGATGCGGCACCGATTCCCGCGGAACTCCAGGGCCGAACGTTGGTCGTTCATGGCGAGCAGGACGACACCGTGCCGCTGGCGGCCGTGATGGACTGGGCAAGGCCCCAGGTGCTGCCGGTGCTGGTGGTGCCCGGTGGCGGGCATTTCTTTCATGGCCAGTTGCCGCTGCTGCGCGAACTGGTCTTGCGTCACCTGCGTGCCTGACAGCGCTGCAGGACTTACTTCCGATTTTTGAGGACCAGATTTTGTTGCGCCGTTTCTTCTCACGATTGTTGATGTGTGGCTTCATGACGGGCGCCGTGCTGCCTGCGGTGGCCCAGATGCCCGTGGCGCCCGAGGTGGCTGCGCGTGCCTACCTGTTGCTGGACGTGACCTCCGGGCAGGTGCTGGCCGCCAAGGAGGCCGACCAGCCGGTCGAGCCTGCCTCGCTGACCAAACTCATGACCGCCTACATCGTCTTTGACGCGCTCAAGTCCGGCAAGATCAGTCTCACGCAGACGTTTGGCGTGAGCGAACGCGCCTGGAAGATGCCGGGATCGCGCATGTTCATCGACCCGAAGATGCAGGTGCCGGTCGAAGACCTCATCAAGGGGATGATCGTGCAATCCGGCAACGACGCCACCGTCGCGCTGGCCGAAGGGGTCGCCGGATCGGTCGAACGGTTCGTGCAACTCATGAATGAGCAGGGCAAGGTGCTGGGGCTCAAGGGCACCAGCTACCGGAACCCAGAGGGGCTGACCGAAGCCGGCCACACCACCACTGCGCGCGATCTGGCGACCCTGGCCACGCGGCTGATGTCCGACTTTCCCCAGTACGTCCCCTACTACGCCATCCAGCGCTACCGCTACCCCGGCACGCCCGCCACCAACGACACGAACCGCAACCTGCTGCTGTTTCGCGACCCGAGCGTGGATGGCCTGAAGACCGGGCACACGAACGCCGCCGGCTATTGCCTCGTCGCTACGGCGCGTCGACAGGTGCCTGGCCTCGGCGAGGGCGCGCAGGGCCAGCGGCGCCTGCTCAGTGTGGTTCTCGGAGCCACCAGCGAGAACGCCCGGGCCGCCGAAAGCCAGAAATTGCTGAACTGGGGCTACACCGCGTTCGAAGCGGTGCGCCTGTTCCCCGCCGGCACGCCGGTGGCCACGCCGCGCATCTGGAAGGGCCAGGCCGAGCAGGTCAAACTCGGGCGGCCTGAAGGCGTGGTGGTTTCAGTGCCGACAGGCGAGGGCGCCAAGCTGAAATCCGAAGTCATCCGGCCCGAGCCTCTGGTGGCGCCGCTCACCAAGGGTCAGGCGGTCGGCTCGCTGAAGGTCACCATGGCCAGCGGTGCCACCGTTGCCGAGATCCCCCTCACCGTCATGGACACGGTGGAGGAAAGCGGCGTTTTTGGCCGCGCCTGGGACGCCATTCGCCTCTGGATCCAGTAAGGGCACGCCTGGCTGCGTCGGGCGCCATTGTCAGAAAACGGAGCGCGTGCTACATTAGCGGGCTTTTCGGGTTCCTCCGAAGAGATTTCCGTTTTCGCTTTTTTCAAACGTTTAGGGACGTTTTTCAATGCCAACCATCAACCAACTCGTGCGCCACGGCCGGGAGGTCGAAAAGACCAAATCCAAGAGCCCGGCCATGGAGAACTCTCCGCAGCGTCGCGGTGTGTGCACCCGTGTGTACACCACGACTCCCAAGAAGCCCAACTCCGCTCTGCGCAAGGTCGCCAAGGTGCGCCTGACGAACGGCTTCGAAGTCATCTCCTACATCGGCGGCGAAGGCCACAACCTCCAGGAACACAGCGTCGTGCTGGTGCGCGGTGGTCGTGTCAAGGATCTGCCCGGTGTGCGTTACCACATCGTGCGCGGTTCGCTCGACCTGCAGGGCGTGAAAGACCGCAAGCAGTCGCGCTCCAAGTACGGCGCGAAGCGTCCCAAGAAGGCCTGATCGGCCTGGTTTCCCGGGGTTTGTGCCACCAGGCAGGTGGTCCAGACGCCAAGGCCCACAACACGGAATCGTCCGTGCGGGTCAAGTAAGTGAGGGTCGCATGGCTCTCGCGGTGTCTCAAAAGACGCCAACTGAAGCAATATTGAGGTGAAGAAATGCCACGTCGTCGCGAAGTCCCTAAACGTGAAATCCTGCCGGACCCCAAGTTCGGCAATGTCGAGCTCTCCAAGTTCATGAACGTGATCATGGAAGGCGGCAAGAAGGCCGTTGCCGAACGCATCATCTATGGTGCGCTCGAGCAGATCGAGAAGAAGACCGGCAAGGATCCGGTGGAAACCTTCTCGGTGGCCATCAACAACGTCAAGCCCATGGTGGAAGTGAAATCCCGCCGAGTGGGTGGCGCCAACTACCAGGTCCCGGTGGAAGTCCGGCCGGTGCGCCGTCTGGCGCTGTCCATGCGCTGGATCAAGGAAGCCGCCCGCAAGCGCAGCGAGAAGTCCATGGCCCTGCGCCTGGCCAACGAGCTGATCGAGGCCACCGAAGGTCGTGGCGGCGCCATGAAGCGCCGTGACGAAGTGCACCGCATGGCCGAAGCCAACAAGGCGTTCAGCCACTTCCGCTTCTGATCCGGGGCATCGCCCCCATCTGAGAGCATCCAGAACCGAGAGCCCGCGTTCCCTGATACAGGGTGGCGGGCTCGATCCCTTTTCGGAGTATTTCCATGTCCCGCACCACGCCCCTTGAGCGTTATCGCAACATCGGTATTTCCGCGCACATCGATGCCGGCAAGACCACCACCACGGAACGCATCCTGTTCTATACCGGTGTGAACCACAAGATCGGCGAAGTCCATGATGGCGCGGCCACCATGGACTGGATGGAGCAGGAGCAGGAGCGCGGCATCACGATCACGTCCGCTGCCACCACCTGCTTCTGGAAGGGCATGGACCTGTCCTACCCCGAGCACCGCTTCAACATCATCGACACCCCCGGCCACGTGGATTTCACCATCGAGGTGGAGCGTTCCATGCGCGTGCTGGACGGCGCCTGCATGGTGTACTGCGCCGTGGGTGGCGTGCAGCCCCAGTCGGAAACCGTCTGGCGCCAGGCCAACAAGTACAAGGTGCCGCGCCTCGCTTTCGTCAACAAGATGGACCGCACGGGCGCCAACTTCTTCAAGGTCTACGACCAGATGAAGCTGCGCCTGAAGGCCAACCCGGTGGCGATCGTGATCCCGATCGGCGCTGAAGAAAACTTCACCGGCGTGGTCGACCTCATCAAGATGAAGGCGATCATCTGGGACGAGGCCTCGCAGGGCATGAAGTTCGAGTTCAAGGAAATCCCCGCCGAACTGCAGGCGCAAGCCGAAGAATGGCGCGAGAAGATGCTCGAGGCCGCGGCCGAGTCCAGCGAAGAGCTGATGAACAAGTACCTTGAGGAAGGCGACCTGACGGAAGCTGAAATCAAGCAGGGCATCCGCACGCGCACGCTTGCCACCGAAATCCAGCCCATGCTGTGCGGCACCGCCTTCAAGAACAAGGGTGTGCAGCGCATGCTCGACGCCGTGATCGACTTTTTGCCCTCTCCCGTGGACATTCCGCCCGTGGGTGGCACGGACGACAATGAAGAGCCGACGTCGCGCAAGGCCGCAGACGACGAAAAGCTGTCCGCACTGGCGTTCAAGCTGATGACCGACCCGTATGTCGGCCAGCTCACGTTCGTGCGTGTGTACTCGGGTGTGCTCAAGAAGGGCGACTCGGTCTTCAACCCTGTCAAGGGCAAGAAGGAACGCATCGGCCGTATCGTTCAGATGCACGCCAACAATCGCCTGGAAGTCGAAGAAATTCGCGCCGGCGACATCGCTGCCTGCGTGGGCCTGAAGGACGTGACCACGGGTGAGACCCTGTGCGATCCAGATGCGATCATCATGCTCGAACGCATGGTCTTCCCTGAACCCGTGATTGCACAGGCCGTGGAGCCCAAGACCAAGGCCGACCAGGAGAAGATGGGCATTGCACTGCAACGCCTGGCCTCTGAAGATCCGTCATTCCGCGTCAAGACCGACGAGGAATCCGGCCAGACCATCATCTCCGGCATGGGCGAACTGCACCTGGAAATCATCGTTGACCGCATGAAGCGGGAATTCGGTGTGGAAGCCAACGTGGGCAAGCCGCAAGTGGCTTACCGCGAAACCATCCGCAAGGAAGTGGCCGAAGCCGAAGGCAAGTTCGTGCGCCAGTCGGGCGGCAAGGGCCAGTACGGCCACGTGGTGTTCAAGATCGAACCCAACGAAGCCGGCAAGGGTTTCGAGTTCGTGGATGCGATCAAGGGCGGCGTGGTTCCGCGCGAGTACATCCCTGCGGTGGAGAAGGGCGTGATTGAAGCCCTGAATGCCGGCGTGCTCGCAGGCTTCCCGGTGGTTGACGTCAAGGTGACGCTGCACTTCGGTTCGTACCACGATGTGGACTCGTCCGAAATGGCGTTCAAAATGGCCGCCATCTTCGGTTTCAAGGAAGGTTGCAAGAAGGCCAGTCCGGTCATCCTGGAACCCATGATGGCCGTGGAAGTGGAAACGCCTGAGGACTATGCCGGTAACGTGATGGGCGATCTGTCCAGCCGTCGCGGCATGGTGCAGGGCATGGAAGACATGGTGGGCGGCGGCAAGGCCATCAAGGCCGAAGTGCCCCTGTCGGAAATGTTCGGCTACTCGACCACGCTGCGCTCGATGTCGCAAGGTCGTGCCACGTACACCATGGAGTTCAAGCACTACTCCGAGGCGCCGCGCAACGTGTCCGAGGCCATCGTGGCCGCGCGTGCCAAGTAATTGATTCAGCCGGTCTGCGACCACGCGCCGCCCTGTCCCCGTGCGGGGCGATCCAGCAGTGTGGTGCAGACCTTAAACCGTGACACGGGTTTGTTCTTTAGGAATTAGAAATGGCAAAAGAGAAATTTGAGCGGACCAAGCCGCACGTGAACGTGGGCACGAT
>NZ_JBHYGM010000005.1:0-199506 GCF_051858985.1 Hydrogenophaga sp.
CGGGCTCGTTGCGTTCGCTCAATGGGCGGAACGCATCGAAGCCACCGCAGGACGGGCAGTCGTAGTCGTAGGTCGGCATGGCTTCACAGGTCCGGCGAGAGTGGCATCACCACCGAGCCGTCGATGTGCTTGATGGGGCCGCTCGCATTCGGGTTGATGTCGAAGTCGAAGATCTGCGTGGGCAGCCACAGCGTGGCGCAGGCGTTGGGCACGTCCACCACGCCGCTGATGTGGCCCTGCACCGGTGCCGTGCCCAGGATGGAGTAGGCCTGTGCGCCGGAGTAACCGAACTTCTTCAGGTACTCGATGGCGTTCAGGCAGGCCTGGCGGTAGGCCACGTTCACATCCAGGTAGTACTGCTTGCCGCTCTCGTCGACGCTGATGCCTTCGAAGATGACGTAGTCGTTGTAGGTGGGCGTGATCGGGCTGGGCTTGAAGATCGGGTTCTTGATGCCGTACTTGGCCATGCCGCCCTTGATCAGCGTGACCTTCATGTGCACCCAGCCGGCCATCTCGATGGCGCCGCAGAAGGTGATCTCGCCATCGCCCTGGCTGAAGTGCAGGTCGCCCACCGACAGGCCAGCACCTTCCACATACACGGGGAAGAACACCTTGGCGCCGCGAGACAGATCCTTGATGTCGCAGTTGCCGCCGTGTTCGCGCGGCGGCACGGTGCGCGCGCCTTCGGCGGCGGCCTTGTCGCGCGCTGCGCCGGTCATCTTGCCCATGTGGGCGGTGCCGGCGAACGGCGGGTTGGCCAGACCACTGGTAGCGGGGTCGGAGTCGATCAGCGCCTGCTCGCGCGTGTTCCACATCTCCAGCATCTTGGGGTCCGGCAGGCAGCCGATGAGACCGGGGTGGATCAGTCCGGCGTACTTCACACCGGGCACGTGGCGCGAGCTGGTGAACATGCCGTGGAAATCCCAGATGGATTTCTGCGCCTGCGGGAAGTGCTCGGTGAGAAAACCGCCGCCGTTCTTCTTGCTGAAGAAGCCGTTGAAGCCCCACAGGCTGTCTTCCTTGGCGCCGATGTCGAGCAGGTCCACCACCAGCAGGTCGCCCGGCTCGGCACCCTTCACGCCCACCGGGCCGCTGAGGTAGTGCACCGTGGTCAGGTCGATGTCGCGCACGTCGTCGGCGCTGTCGTTGTTCTTGATGAAGCCGCCCGTCCAGTCGAAGGTCTCCAGGATGAACTCATCGCCCGGCTTGACCCAGCAGGCCATGGGGATGTCGGGGTGCCAGCGGTTGTGGATGTTCTCGTTTTCCAGCGGTGACTTCGTGAGGTCGACCTTGATCAGGGTTTCAGCCATGGTTTCTTGCTCCTTGGGGGGTGGACGGAAAGGGAGGAATCAGACAGACAGGTAGGACTTGATGCGCTGCTGGTCGGTGTCGCCGCGCTCGGTCTCGTGCACGAGACGCCCGCCTTCGATGACAAACAGGCGGTCGGCCACGTCCATGGCAAACGAGAGCACCTGCTCGGAGACCACGATCGTGATCTTGCGCATCTTGCGGATCTCGTTGAGCGCCTTGGCGATGTCCTTGATGATGGAAGGCTGGATGCCTTCGGTGGGCTCGTCGAGCAGCAGCACCTTGGGGTTGGTCACCAGCGCGCGCGCAATGGCGAGCTGCTGTTGCTGGCCGCCCGAAAGGTTGCCGCCCTTGCGCCGGCGCATGTCCCACAGCACCGGAAACAGCGCGTAGATCTCCTGCGGAATGGTGCGGTCCTTCGCGTTCTCCAGACCGGTCTGGATGTTCTCTTCCACCGTGAGCGTCGGGAAGATCATGCGGCCCTGCGGCACGTAGGCCAGGCCCTTGGCCACGCGCTTGAAACTCTCGTCGTGCGTCACGTCCTGGCCGGCCAGCGAGACGTGGCCGGTCTTGGTGGGCAGCACCCCCATGAGGCTCTTGAACAGCGTGGTCTTGCCCATGCCGTTGCGGCCCATGATGGCCACGCATTCGTTCTCGCGCGTCTCGAAAGAGAGGCCGTGCAGTGCCTGGCTCTGGCCGTAGGCGACGACGAGGTCCTTGACTTTGAGCATGCTGGTTCCTTCAGTGGCCGAGGTACACGTCGATGACCTTGGGATCGGCCTGCACCTGGTCCATGGGACCTTCGGCCAGGATCTTTCCCTGGTGCATGACCGTGACCTTGTGGGCGATCTTCTTGACGAAATCCATGTCGTGTTCGATGACGATCACGGCGCGGTTCTGGCAGATGCGCTGCAGCAGCTCGGCGGTCAGGTCGCGCTCGCGCGCGCTCATGCCGGCGATGGGTTCGTCGAGCATCAGCAGCTCGGGCTCCTGCATCAGCAGCATGCCGATCTCCAGCCATTGCTTCTGCCCGTGCGAGAGCAGGCCCGCCTCGGTGTCGAGCTTGTCACCCAGACCGATCTCATCGGCCACCGTCTTCACCCGCGCCTGGATCTCGGCGGTGGCGGTGAAGGCCAGTGCGCCCCAGACCGAGCGGCCCGAGGGGTAGGACACCTCGAGGTTCTGGAACACCGAGAGGTTCTCGTAGATCGACGGCGTCTGGAACTTGCGGCCGATCCCCAGGCGCACACGCTTGTGCTCGGGGATCTGGATGATCTCGGCGTTCTTGAACTTGATGCTGCCGGCGCTGGCCTTGGTCTTGCCGCAGATCAGATCGAGCAGCGTGGTCTTGCCGGCACCGTTGGGGCCGATGATCACGCGCAGCTCGTTCTTGTCGATGTAGAGCGTCAGGTCGTCGATGGCCTTGAAGCCGTCGAAGGAGACGGTGAGGTCTTCCACGGAAAGGGCGAAGTCGGTGTTGCTCATTTCGGTTCCTCAGACGCTCTGGCCGCTGGTGCCTTCTGGCAGCTTCACAGTGGCGGTGGGCGACTGCTTCGCCATGGGTGCGTGCGGCGGCGGCGAAGGCGGCTGGGGCCGCGAGGCCGAGGCATCGCGCAGCGCAGCGCGGCGGCCTTTCCACCACGGCACGATGCGCTCTTCCCACACGCCCGCCAGGCCCATGGGGAAGGCCATGGTCACGCCGATGAAGAGGCCAGCCATGAGGAACAGCCAGAGGTCGGGAAAGCTCTCGGAAAAGAAGGTCTTGCCGGCGTTGACCAGCAGCGTGCCGTACACCGCACCCACCAGGCTCATGCGTCCGCCCACGGCGGCGTAGATCACCATCTCGATGGAGGGCACGATGCCCACGAAGCTGGGCGACATGAAGCCCACCTGGAGGGTGAACAACGCACCACCGATGCCGGAGAGCGCAGCGGCCAGGCAGAACACGAAGATGCGAAAGTCCGCCACGTCGTAGCCCGAGAAGCGCACACGGTCTTCCTTGTCGCGCATGGCCAGCAGCAGCGTGCCGAGCTTGCTGGTCTGGATCCAGCGGCACACCACCATGGAGAGCACCAGCATGCCGACGCAGACGTAGTACAGGATGTACTTGGCGCTGTCGGTGCGCGTGTCCCAGCCGAGCAGCGTCTTCAGGTCGGTCATGCCGTTGACGCCGCCGGTGTAACCCTGCTGGCCGATGATGGCCACGGTGAGGATGAGCGCCACCGCCTGCGTGATGATGGCGAAGTACACACCGCCCACGCGGCGCTTGAACATGGCAAAGCTGATCAGCCAGGCCAGCAGCGTGGGCACCACGATGACGGCGGCAAGCGCGAACGGGAAGCTCTTGAACGGCACCCAGAAGGCCGGCAGTTCGGTGATCTGGTTCCAGTCCATGAAGTCCGGGATGCCGGGCGTGGACTGGATCTTGGTGCTCTCGGGGTCGGAGGCTTCCAGTTTCAGGAACATGGCCATGGCGTAGCCACCGAGGCCGAAGAACACGCCCTGCCCCAGGCTGAGCACGCCGCCATAACCCCAGAGCATCACCAGGCCGATGGCGACGAACGCGTAGGTGAGGTACTTGCCCACCAGGTTGAGGCGGAAGATGTCGAGGCTGAGTGGCAGCACCACCGCGAGCAGCACCGTCAGCAGCACCAGGCTGGCGAGCTGGTAGCGAAGGATCCAGGCTTTCAGGGCGTTCATGAGGGGACTCCGTAATGCAGATTCGATTCGGCGCAGCTCATCGACGGACCTTGCTGGCGAACAAGCCTTGCGGACGCAGCATCAGGATCACCACGATGAGCGAGAGCGTGAGCATCTTGGCCATGGAGCCGGCCATGAAGAACTCGGTGATCGATTGCGTCTGCGCGATGCCGAAGGCCGAGACCACGGTGCCGAGCAGGCTGGCGGCGCCGCCGAAGGTGACCACCAGGAAGGCGTCGACGATGTAGAGCGAGCCCGAGGTGGGGCCGGTGGAGCCGATGGTGGTGAAGGCCGCGCCCGCCACGCCGGCGATGCCACAGCCGATGGCGAAGGTCAGGCGGTCGGTCTTCTTCGTGTCGATGCCGGTGGCATTGGCCATCACACGGTTGCTCACCGTGGCGCGAACGCGCAGACCCCAGCGGCTTTTGTGCAGCGCAATCAGCACACCGCAGGTAACGACCGCCGTGAGGGCGAGCACGAACATGCCGTTGATGGGAATGTCCAGGCCTTCTGCCGGTGCCCAGGAGCCGAGCAGCCAGTCGGGCAGCGTGGGGCTGACTTCCTTGGGACCGATGAAGGTGCGGAAACATTGCTGCATCGCCAGGCTGATGCCCCAGGTGGCGAGCAGCGTGTCCAGCGGACGCTTGTACAGGTGGCGGATGAGCGCCCATTCGATGAACCAGCCGGCGGCGAAGGCGAACACGAAGGCCGCGACGATGGCGAACGGAAAGTAGGCGGCCACGGCACCGGGACTGATGGAGTTGGCCAGCGTGGAACCGAGGAAGATGGTGTAGGCGCCGATCGTCATGAACTCGCCATGCGCCATGTTGATCACGCCCATCTGCCCGAAGATGATGGCCAGGCCCAGCCCCATGAGCAGCAGCACCGCGAACAGGCTCAGGCCCGCGAAGCCCTGCATCAGGCCGATGTTGAGCAGGTCGTTGAAACTCATGTCGATCTCCAAGGAAAGTTCATCCAGAACGCCACGGATCCGGCTCCGCCGGTCCGTAGGCGTTGCCCCCTTGAGGGGGTCACGGCGCCAGTGCGCCGTGGCAGGGGCGGGTCACTGGTATCCCTTGGGGAATGGATCCGGCTTGATCAGTTCGGGCGATTCCGCGACCACCTTGAACGTCGCATCCGGCATGCCCATGGCGATGCGCGACTTGCTCCACAGGTGGTGGTTTGCATCGAGCTTCACGTAGCCTTCGGGTGCCGTCTTGAGCTCGATGCCCGTGCGCGATGCGGCCACCACCTTGTCC
This sequence comes from Hydrogenophaga sp., assembly GCF_051858985.1. Classification (GTDB taxonomy): domain Bacteria; phylum Pseudomonadota; class Gammaproteobacteria; order Burkholderiales; family Burkholderiaceae_C; genus Hydrogenophaga. Next base: position 5,268 of record NZ_JBHYGM010000005.1, read on the forward strand.
ACGTCGAAGCTCTTGGCCTTCTCGACCGCCGCCTTCCAGAGCCAGGGGCCGAGGTAGCCGGCCTGGGTCACGTCACCGATCACGGCGTCCTTGCCGTACTTGGCCTTGAACGCAGCCACGAACTTCTTGTTGTTCTCGTTGTCGAGCGACTGGAAGTACTTCATCGACGAGTAGAAGCCCTGGAAGTTTTCACCGCCCACGCCGGTCATTTCGTCCTCGGTCACCGACAGCGTCACCAGCAGTTGCTTGTCGCCGGTGATGCCGGCGGCCTTCAAGGCCTTGTAGAAGGCCACGTTGGAACCACCCACCACGGCGGCGAAGATGCAGTCCGGCTTCTGCAGCTTGATCTTGTTCATCAGCGAGCCGAAGTTGGTGCTGCCCAGCGGGTAGTACTCCTCGCCCACGACCTTGCCCTTCTGGAAGTTCTCGATGTGCTTGCGCGCGATCTTCATGGACGTGCGCGGCCAGATGTAGTCGGAGCCGATCAGGAAGAAGGTCTTGGCCTTCTTCTCCTTCTGCGCCCAGTCCAGGCTGTAGAGGATCTGCTGCGTGGCTTCCTGGCCGGTGTAGATCACGTTCTTGGACTGCTCCAGGCCTTCGTAGAAGGTCGGGTAGTACAGCAGGCCGTTTTCCTTCTCGAACACCGGCAGCACGGCCTTGCGCGAGGCGCTGGTCCAGCAGCCGAACACCGCGGCACAGCGGTCGTTGATCAGCAGCTTCTTGGACTTCTCGGCGAAAGTGGGCCAGTCGGAAGCGCCGTCTTCCTTGATCACCTTGATCTTGCGGCCCAGGATGCCGCCCATCGCGTTGATCTCGTCGATGGCGAGCTGTTCGGCCTGGATGGAACCCGTTTCCGAAATCGCCATGGTGCCGGTGGAGGAATGCAACTGACCAACGGTGACTTCGGTGTCGGTCACGGCCAGCTTGGTGGTGTTGACCTGCGCGGTGGGCTGGCCGAAGCTCCAGGCCGGCAGGCCGGCCAGGCCGGCGGCACCCATCATCTGCAGCACGCGGCGGCGGCTGGCTTCCGGGGTTTCAAGAGAGACGGCATTCGGATCGGAGAGGTGCTTCATGAGGACTCCTGGAACGGTTGGGAGGGAGAAAACGGCGACATGCCGACTGGGGTTGAAGACTAGGGAAAACACCCCCCGGGTCCCATACGTCAAATAACGTAGGGCGCTCATCTGGCCGTTGGGGACGGTTCTTGCTAGCGTCCATGGCATGCCCTCGCCCGAGTCCGCCACGCCCGTGGCCACCCAGAAAATCTTCCGGTTCCGCCGGGAATACAACTCGTGGGTGGCCGACGAGACCATGGAGGACTACGCCCTGCGCTACACGCCGCGCAGCTTTCGCAAATGGAGCGAATGGCGCGTGGCCAACACCGCGTTCGGCTCGCTCTCGTTCCTGGCGCTCGAGGCGATCGGCGGCGCCATCGCCGTGAACTACGGTTTCGCCAACGCCATGTGGGCGATCCTGGTGGTGGGCGCGATCATCTTTTTCACCGGCCTGCCCATTGCGTACTACGCGGCGCGCTACGGCCTGGACATGGACCTGCTCACGCGCGGCGCCGGGTTTGGCTACCTCGGGTCCACCATCACATCGCTGATCTACGCGATGTTCACCTTCATCTTCTTCGCGCTGGAGGCCGTGATCATGGCGCTGGCGCTGCAGATGGCGACCGACTGGCCGCTGCCGCTGTGCTACCTGATCTCCGCGGTGGTGGTGATTCCGCTGGCCATGCGCGGCATCACGCTCATTTCCCGCCTGCAGGCCTGGACGCAGCCGCTGTACCTGTTCCTGCTGCTGTTGCCGTTCGTGTGGATCGCGCTCTCGCAGCCGCAGATGTACCGCGACTTCTCCAGCCTCACCGGCCTGCGCTCGGGCAGTAACGACTTCCAGCCGCTGATGTTCGGCGCGGCGGCGGCGGTGATCTTTTCGCTGGTGGTGCAGATCGGCGAGCAGGTGGATTTCCTGCGCTTCATGCCCGAGCGCACGCGCCAGAACCGCGTGCGCTGGTGGCTGGCCGTGCTGATTCCCGGGCCGGGCTGGATCGTCATGGGCATGCTCAAGATGACGGGCGGCGCATTCCTGGCGTTTGCCGCCATGCAGTTCGAGGTGGCGCCCGAACGCACCGCCGAGCCCACGCAGATGTTTCTCGCCGGATTCACCGAGGCCGTGGGTCACCCGGGCCTGGCGCTGATCATGACGGTGGTGTTCGTGATCCTGGCGCAGATCAAGATCAACGTGACCAACGCCTACGCCGGCTCGCTGGCGTGGTCCAACTTCTTTGCGCGGGTCACGCACAGCCACCCGGGGCGCGTGGTCTGGCTGGTGTTCAACGTGGCCATTGCCACGCTGCTGATGCTGCTCGGCGTGTTCGCCGGCATCGAGAAGGTGCTGGGCGTCTACAGCAACGTGGCCATTGCCTGGGTGGGCGCGCTGGTGGCCGACCTCATCATCAACAAGCCGCTGGGCCTGAGCCCCAAGGGCATCGAATTCCGGCGCGCGCATCTGTACGACTTCAATCCGGTGGGCATCGGCTCCATGCTGGTGGCCGCGCTGGTGGCGAGCGTGGCCTACACCGGCGTGATGGGCGAAGTGGCGGCCGCGTTCTCGCCCTTCATCGCACTCGGCCTGGCGTTGCTGCTCTCGCCGCTGCTGGCCTGGGCCACCAAGGGCCGCTATTACCTGGCGCGCACGCCATCGGCCGAGTGGAAGCCCGGCGAGGTGGTGCGCTGCGCGGTCTGCCAGAACCAGTTCGAATCGGAAGACATGGCCAGTTGCCCGGCTTACCGGGCACCCATCTGCTCGCTGTGCTGCTCGCTCGAGTCCCGCTGCCACGACCGCTGCAAGACGAACTCGCGCGCCATCGACCAGGTGCGCGCACTGCTCACGGCCGTGCTGCCCCGGGGACTGGCGGTGCGCGTGAACTTCCGCGCCGGCCAGTTCCTGACCGTCTGGCTGTCCATCAGCGCCATCATGGCGGTGCTGATCGGCATGGTGTACGCGCAGGAGAGCCTGCACGCGCCGGCCGAGACGCTGCAACTGCCCTTTCTCAAGATCTACGCCTTCCTGGTGCCGTTCGCGGCGGTGTGTTCGTGGTGGGTGGTGCTCACCACCGACAGCCGGCGCATGGCACAGGATGAATCCGAGCGCCAGACGCAGCTCCTGATGCTGGAGATCGACGCGCACAAGCGCACCGACGCCGAGCTGCAGTCGGCGCGCGACCGCGCCGAGGCCGCCAGCCAGGCCAAGACACGCTACGTGGCGGGCATGACACACGAGCTGCGCACGCCGCTCACCAGCATCCTGGGCTACGCGCAGATCCTGCTGAAGAACAGCGACATCTCGGTCTGGGTGCGCGAAACCATTGCCACCATGCAGCGCAGCGGCCAGCACATGCACACGCTCATCGACGGGTCGCTCGATCTGGCGCGCATCGAGGCGGGTCGCCTGCGCCTGGACCCGGTGCCGCTGCCGCTGGGGCAATTGCTCGAAGACGTGGAACGCATGATCCGCCCGCAGGCCGAGGCCAAGGGCCTCAAGTTCACGGTGCACCGCGAAGGCGAACTGCCCGCCTGGGTGCGCGCCGATGCCAAGCGGCTGCGGCAGATCCTCATCAACCTGCTGAGCAACGCCGTGCGCTTCACCGACGAAGGCGAAGTGACCCTGAAACTCGACTTCCGCCAGCAGGTGGCGCGCATCGACGTGGTGGACACCGGCATCGGCATTGCCGCGCAGGACCAGAAGCGCATCTTCCTGCCGTTCGAACGCGGCAGCGCCGGGCGGCGTGCACGAGATTCCGGCACGGGCCTGGGCCTGACCATCACGCACCTGCTCACCGACATGATGGGCGGCGAGCTGCTGCTGAAAAGCAAGCCCGGGCAGGGCAGCACGTTTTCGTTGCGGCTGTACCTTCCCGCCATTCCGTCAGACCCCAAGCACCCGCTGCCGATCCCGTCCACGCTGCGCGCCGTCACCGGCTACCTGGGCGAGCGCCGCACGGTGCTGGTGGTGGACGACCAGCCGCTGCACCGCCAGCTGCTCGCCAGCATCCTGATGCCCCTGGGCTTCGTGGTGCGCGAGGCCGCCAGCGGACAGGAGTGCCTCGAGATCATCGAGCAACACCCGCCCGACCTGCTGCTGCTGGACCTGACCATGGACGGGCTGGACGGCTGGCAGACCGCCGAAGCGGTTCGCAAGCTGTTGCCCTCGTCACGCCTGCCCATCGTGTTCGTCTCGGCCAACCTCATCGACAACCGCCCCGAGGAATTCAAGGCCCTCGACTACCAGGGCTTCGTGGCCAAGCCCATGACCGAGTCCGAACTGCTGGACGCCCTGCGCCAGGCGCTCGCGCTGGACTGGGTGACCGAGCAGGCACCGGTGGCAGCGCCCGAGAGCGCAACCCGCCAGCGCGTGAGCGGCCTGCCGCTGCCCGAGGCCCTGCGCGAGGAACTGCAGCGGCTGGCGCGGCAGGGCCAGGCCGCCGCGCTGCGCCAGCGCCTGTGGCAGGCCCAGGGCGCCGAGCCCGCCCACGCCGCCACCCTGGCGCTGCTGCAATCCTGCGCAGACCGTTTCGACTTTCAAACCCTGATCGAATACCTCAGGGACACCGAGGAACTCTCAGACGATGACACCCTGGTCTGACACCGCGCCACCCGACACCCCGGCCACCCAGCCCGTGATCCTGGTGGTGGACGATTCGCTGGACACCCTGCGCATGCTGGGGGACGCGCTGGTGGCCGAAGGCTATGTGGTGCTGGCCGCGCGCGACGCGGCCGAAGCGCTGGAACGCTTCGAAGTGGCCATCCCCGACGGCGTGCTCCTGGACGCCGTGATGCCCGGCATGGACGGCTTCGACCTGTGCCAGCGCATCAAGGCCACGCCGGCGTGGTCGCACGTGCCGGTGGTGTTCATGACCGGCCTGTCGGACAGCGAACCCATCCTGCGCGGCTTCGCCAGCGGCGGCGTGGACTATGTGGTCAAGCCGCTGCGCATTCCCGAAGTGATGGCCCGCCTGGCCACCCATGTGCGCAACGCCCGCGTGGCGCGACTGGCGCAGGAAGCCGTGGACGTGGCCGGCCTGGGCAGCGTGGTGCTGGATTCACTGGGCCGCATGGCCTGGCGGTCGCCCCAGGCCATGGTGTGGCTCGAACGCGCCTTCGGCACCGGCACCACGGCGCTCGATCAAGCCGCGCAGTGGCTCGCCGCTGCCCGCCGCGAAGGCACCGCCACCCGCGACCGCGACCAGGGCCGCCTGCTCGCCCGGCACCTGGGCCAGGGCAGTCTGGGTGAATCCATGCTGCTGCTGAGCTGGAGCCCGCTGGAGAACGCCGCCGCCCAGCGCCTGCGCGATGTGGCCCTCACCCCGCGCGAAACCGAGGTGCTCTCCTGGCTCGCCAAGGGCAAGACCAACCGCGACATTGCCGACATCCTGGGCATGAGCCACCGCACGGTGAACAAGCACCTGGAGCACGTGTTTGAGAAGCTGGGCGTGGAAACGCGATCGGCGGCGGCGGCGATTGCGGGGCGGTTGTTGCCGCAGGCATGAAATGGACGAGTGAGCTTGACGTTCGGCAGCACTGCTATGGGAACATGCGGCAGGGCAAGCAGGAGCCGCCTGCATTCCGGGCTTGGTCAATCCGGCTGCTGCGCCACCCATTCCAGCAGCGCGTCCAGCGCTGGCCGCGCTGCTGGCGCATTGGGGTGGTTGACGAAGCCGACCACCGCGTAGCGGGCGCCGTTGACCGCGTTGACGTAGCCGGCAATGCCGGTCACATCGCGCAGGGTGCCGGTCTTGATCCAGGCGTTGCCGCGGGCGGCGCTGGTGGCGCCGCGGGCCAGGCGCGATGCCGTGCCGTTGACGCCTGCGATGGAGAGCGATTGCACGAACTGCGCGCCCTGCGGATGCTGGGCCGCGTGGCGCAGCAGGCCGGCGAGCGACTCGGGTGTGATGCGTTCGTCGCGCGAGAGTCCTGAGCCGTTGTCGAGCACCGGGGCGATGGCGCGCGGCCCGAAGGTGCGCTGCCACCATTCGGCCATCACTTCGCGCGAGCGCTCGAAACGACCGGGGCGCACCAGTGCCTGCCGATCGGCAATGGACCCTTGCGACACGTAGTTCACCGGCGAGAGCTGGCCGAGCGTGAGGAACAGCTGCTGCGCCATCACGTTGTTGCTCCACTGGTTGACGTCCACGATGATCTCGGAGAGCGGCAGCGAACGCGCTTCGTGCAGCAGTTGCACGCCCGGCGGCGTGAGGCCGGTGCGCACACTGCCGGTGATGGAGCCGCCGGCAGCGCGCCACACGCCTTCCATGGCGCGCGCCGCGTAGGTGCCCGGCTCCTGGTAGGCCACGGGCCACTTGAGTTCGCCGCAGCTCTGCGGATAGCGGCCTTCGAAGCGGATGCTGTTGACGTCGTCGAAGCGCGCCAGCAGTGCAGATCGCCAGTCGCCACAACTGCCCGCGCGCGCCAGCGGCACGGTGGCATCGATGGCCAGGCGCGCCATGGGTGGCTCGCTGAACACGCGCGCCACGCCGTTGGCCGGGTCGGGCTGGAACGTGAGGATGACGGACTTGAAGTTGACCAGCAGCGCGTCGGGCGTGGCGTTGTAGGGACGCAGGGCTTCGCCGTCGAAGGCGCCGGGGTCGATCAGGGGAAGCTCGAAGGCGCTGTGATCCAGCACCATGTCGCCCAGGATCACGTTCACGCCCTGCGCCTGCAGCGCCCAGAACGCCTGCTGGATGCGTTCGAGCACCAGCTTGGGATCGCCGCCGCCGCGCACATACAGGTTGCCGCGCAGCGCGCCGCCTTCAACCACTCCATCGGTGTAGAAGCGGGTGGCCCAGGTGAAATCGGCGCCCAGCATGTCGATGGCCGCGTAGGTGGTCACCAGTTTCATCACCGACGCCGGGTTGACCGCCGTGTTCGCGCGGTGGCGCAGGCGTTCGTGGCCGCCGGGCTCGATCGACACCACCAGGGTGGACAAGGCGCTCGGTGGCACCTGCGCCCGTTGCAGCGCGGCCAGCACGGCCGGCGGCAGCGGGTCGCCCCGGCCGGGCAACTGCGCGCAGGCCGGCAGGCTCAGGCCCATCAACAAGCCAAAGGCGAGCACACGCAAGCGGCGCGGCAACAGCATGAAACGATCGAAGAAGTGGGCAGGCGGCATGACCGTTTCATTATGGAACGCGCGAACGGCCCGGGGGGCTTCGCTTGCGCCCAGTGAGGCGCAGGAGAGACAGACTCTCGCCCAACCGTGCGACCTGACACGGTGGCCGATAATGCCCGGATGCCCGGAAACCTGCGCTTGCTCGCCATCGAAACCAGCACCGACACCCTCTCGGTGGCCCTGGGTTCGGGTGCGGCGGATGGTGCGCTGTGGCAGCACAGTGGCCCGGGCGGCGCGCAGGCATCGGCCACGCTGCTGCCCCTGGTGCGCGACCTGTTGAACCAGGCCGGCTGGCCGCTCGCCACCCTGGATGCGGTGGTGTTTGGCCGGGGCCCGGGGTCTTTCACCGGCCTGCGCACGGCGTGTGCCGTGGCCCAGGGCCTGGCCTACGGTGCACGTCCTGAAGGCATTCCCGTGTTGCCGGTGGACACGCTGCTGGCGCTGGCTGAAGAGGCACGCCATGCCCTCGAGCAGCGCGGCGAACCCGCGCCATCGGCCATCGTGGCGCTGCTCGACGCGCGCATGGGCGAGTTGTACGTGGCGCCGTATGCCTGCGAGGCCGGTGGCTTGCGCACACTGGCGCCGCCGCGCCTGTGCGCGCCGGCCGATCTGGCCGCCTACCTCGACCAGGTGCTGCCCCACGGCGCCGAACCGCTGCTGGCGGGCAATGCCCTGCGGGCCTACCCCGACCTGCTGGCCCCGGTGCGCGGGACGCACGCCAGCGCACTGCCGACCGCTGCGGCCTTGCTGCGCCTGGCGCCGCGTCTGCTTGCCGAGGGAGGCGCCATGGCCGCGCGCGACGCGCTGCCGCTGTACGTGCGCGACAAGGTGGCCCGAACCACGGCCGAGCGCGAGGGCCAGGGCAGTGGCCTGCCCAGCGCGGAGGTGACGCCATGAGCAGCGTCATCGGGCCATTTGGCGCGGGCGCCGAACTCCCGGCCTGGGCCAGCGGCCTCTGGCCGGGCCCCTCCACCCCCAGCACCCACGCGGGCGCGTCGGCGCAGGCCGAGCGTCGCGTCGCGTTCGAGCCCATGACCACGGCCGACCTCGATGCCGTGCACGCGCTGGAAACCAGTGCCTACGCCCACCCGTGGTCGCGCAAGCATTTCCGCGATTCGCTGCAGGCCGGCTACCCCGCCGTGATGCTGCTGGGCGACACGCTGCCGGGCGAGAAGGCGGCCAGCGAACGCGCCGACGGGCGCCACCTGCTTGGCTACGTGGTGGCCATGTCGGGTGTGGATGAAGTGCACCTGCTCAACATCACCGTGGCCCCCGCACACCAGCGCCAGGGCTGGGCGCGTTTCATGCTCGACGCGCTGGCGCTTTGGTCGCGCGGGCAGCAGGCGCAGTGGCTGTGGCTGGAGGTGCGCGAGAGCAACGCGCCGGCGCGCCGTCTCTACGAGCGCTACGGCTTCACGCAGGTCGGCGTGCGCAAGGGTTACTACCCCACCGGAAAAATCCAGCGCGAGGACGCGGTGGTGATGAGCCTGCAGCTCGAAGGCCCCGCTGCTCCCACGAGCCCACCATGAGCGAACCGGTCGACACCTCCTTCGTGCCGCAGCTCGACGCGCGGCAACGCGCCATGCTGGCCGAGATGGGCGTGCGCGTCTGGGCGCCCAAGCCTCGGCCGGTGGCCGCTGCGTCTTCAACCTTGCCGGTCCAGGCCGAATCGCCTGCGCTGGCCCGCACTGCGCCCGCTGCTTCACCCACACCCCCGACCACCGTGGCCGCAGCGCCGGTGATGGTGCGGCCCGCGCGCGCGGCCAGTGTGCAGACCATGGACTGGGCCACGCTGCGCGAGACGGTGGCCGGTTGCCAGGCCTGCAGTCTGTGCAAGAGCCGCAAGAACACGGTGTTCGGCGTGGGCGACGAGCAGGCCGACTGGATGATCGTGGGCGAGGCACCGGGCGAGAATGAAGACCTCCAGGGCGAGCCTTTCGTGGGCGCTGCGGGCCAGTTGCTCGACAACATGCTGCGCGCCGTGGGGCGCAGCCGCACCGGGCAGGGCGCGCAAGGTGCCTACATTGCCAACGTCCTCAAGTGCCGCCCGCCGGCCAACCGCAATCCGCAGCCCGACGAAGTGGTGCAATGCGAGCCCTATCTGGCGCGCCAGGTGGCGCTCGTGCAGCCGCGCGTCATCGTGGCCATGGGGCGCTTCGCGGTGCAATCCCTGCTCAAGACCACCGAACCCATCGGCCGGCTGCGGGGCCGCGTGCACCAGTACGAAGGCGTGCCGGTGATCGTGAGCTACCACCCCGCCTACCTGCTGCGCACGCCCACCGACAAAGGGAAGGCCTGGGCCGACCTGTGCCTGGCCATGGATCTGCTGGACAACGCACCTTCTGCCTGAGGGCGAGGCCGCCCCAACCCGGATCAGCCCCCCGGGGGGGCAGCGACCCGCGAAGCGGCGGAGCGTGGGGGCCAAAGCGATCCGGCGCCGGGCCGCCCCAAGCCGGATCAGCCCCCCGGGGGGGCAGCGACCCGCGAAGCGGCGGAGCGTGGGGGCCAAAGCACCGTCGCGATGGCAAACATGATCAGCACGACAGCGGCCCAATCCTGCCAGTGCAGCACCTCGCCGAGCCACACGGCGCCGCTGAACACGCCCAGCACCGGGATGAACATCACCGACAGGGTGGACGCAATGGGTGGCAGGTCTCGCGCCAGCGAAAGCCAGGCCACCTGCGCGAAGGCAAACACGCCCAGCGCGTTGTAGAAGATCGCGCTCCAGACCGGCAGCGTCGGCCACTTCCATGCGGTGCGCTCGAACACCACGGCCAACGCGGTCATCCACAGCATGGTGATCACCGTCATCCAGAACGAGATGGTGAGCGTGGATTGCGGCAGCTTCGTGCGGCGCATCATCTGCGTGCCGAAGGCCCAGGCCACGGCCGCCAGCAGCATCAGCCCCACACCGAGCGGTGCGCCAGAGAGCCGCGTGAACTCGTGCCAGAGCAGCAGCACCACGCCGGTGGCCGCCGCCGCCACGCCGCCCCAGGCGCGCCCGGCCAGCCGCTGGCCGAACCACCAGGCGCCGACCATGGCGGAGAACACCGGCATGGTGTAACCCAGGATGGCGGTGCGCCCGCTGGTCAGGGTCTGGATCGCCAGCATCACGAGCGTGTGCCAGATCAGCATGTTGAACAGCGTGAGCACGCCCACCTCGCGCCAGTGCGCGCGCTCGATGCGAAACGGCACGCGCCGCCACACCAGCACCAGCGCCAGGAACGGCAGGCCGATCCACATGCTGAGCGTGCGGAACGTCAGCGGCGGGAAGTCGGTCACGCCCAGCTTCATGATGGGCCAGTTGATGCCCCAGACCAGCGTGAGCAGAACGAGGACGATGAGTTGCTGGCGAGAGAGGGCTTGCATGGGGTGAACTATAGGGGCCGCCGCGCCGGGCCCCCCAACTAGAATCCCGGCATGACTTTTCTCGACATGCTGCGCAGCGCCGAGCGCCAGAACCGTTCCCTGCTGTGCGTGGGCCTGGACCCGGACCCCGCCCGCTTCCCGGCCCACCTCAAGAACGACGCCAGCCGCATCTACGACTTCTGCGCCGCCATCGTCGAGGCCACCGCCGACACCGCCATCGCCTTCAAGCCACAGATCGCCTACTTCGCAGCTCACCGCGCCGAAGAACAGCTTGAGCGCCTGATGGCCTTCATGCGCCGCACCGCACCGCAAGTGCCGGTGATCCTGGACGCGAAACGCGGCGACATCGGCAGCACCGCGCAGCAGTACGCCATCGAGGCTTTCGAACGTTACGGGGCGGACGCGGTCACGCTCTCACCATTCATGGGTTTCGATTCGGTGCAGCCCTACCTGCAGTTCCATGGCAAGGGTGCGTTCCTGTTGTGCCGCACGTCCAACCCCGGTGGCGACGACCTGCAGAACCAGCGCCTGGCCTCGGTGGAAGGACAGCCCCTTCTGTATGAACACGTCGCGCGCCTGGCACAAGGCCCCTGGAACCTCAATGGGCAGCTCGGCCTGGTGGTGGGTGCCACGTATCCGGCCGAAATCGAACGCGTGCGCGAGATCGCGCCCACGCTGCCGCTGCTGATTCCGGGTGTGGGCGCACAAGGTGGCGACGCGGTGGCCACCGTGAAGGCCGGCCTGCGCACGCAGGGCGAAACCACCACCGGCGCCATCATCGTGAACTCGTCGCGCGCGATCCTGTACGCCTCCGGCGAGGCCGACTTTGCCGCCGCCGCACGCCGCGCCGCCCAGAAAACCCGGGACGAATTGCACGCTGCGCGCACCTGACTTTCGACCAGCGGCAGCCGCTTTGCGCCGAGCGGCATGACCGTCCGGCGGCTGCCGCGGGCGCGCCACACCGATCTGTAACGACTTGAAAAGCGGCGGTGTAACAAAAAGCCGACGCCTAGACTCGCGCTCGTTGAACCGAGGAGGAATCCCATGACGGACATCGAGTCGCCCCCGAATCCCGCCGGCGTGGACACGCCGGAACCTGCACCAGCGTCCATGAACCTGGCGCCACTGGCCACGGCAGCAGCCGCAGCGGCCCTGCTCGCTGCCTGCGGCGGCGGTGGAGACGAAGCCCCTGAAGCACCACCTGCCGTGGGTGTCGTCGACTTCCCCACCAACGGCTTCTCTTTCCCGGCGCCCGCCGCGGACGCTGATGCCGCACGCTTCCTGCAGCAGGCGCAGTTCTCCTCCACCCGCGAAGAGATTGCCGAGTTGCGCGGCACCGGCAGCTACGCGCAATGGCTGGCCAACCAGTTCGCCAACTACCGCAGCACCACAGGCTGGAACTGGCTCGAATCGCGTGGCTACGGCGCGGTGGACACCAACAGCTACTTCTTCAACCACTACCCTGCCGACTTCATGATCTGGAACCAGCTGCTCAGCGGTACGGACATGATGCGAAAACGCGTGGCGCTCGCTCTCTCAGAGTTCTTCGTCACCTCATTGACCACCGCCGAGTTCACCTGGCGCGCCCATGCCTACGCCAGCTGGTGGGACACGCTGATGCGCAACGCCTTCGGCAACTACCGCCAGTTGCTGGAAGATGTGACGTTGCACCCGGCGATGGGTTACTTCCTGAACACCAAGGGCAATCAGAAAGAGAACCCGTCCACCGGCCGCGTGCCCGACGAGAACTACTCGCGCGAGGTGATGCAGCTCTTCAGCCTCGGCGTGTACCAGCTCAACCTTGACGGCTCGGTGAAGACGAGCGGCGGCGTGCCGCTGGAGAGCTACACCCAGGACGACGTGACCAATCTCGCACGCGTGTTCACCGGCTACGACTTCGACCGATCCGACAACATCCGCCACACGGTGCCGGGCCAGACCTACACCATCGAGTCCAAGGAATTTGCGCGCAAGCCGATGTCGCTCACCGCGAGCCGGCATTCCACGCTGGCAGCGACTTTCCTGGGGGCCACGGTGCCGGCCAACACGCCCGGGCGAGAAGCGCTGCGCATTGCGCTGGATGCCCTGTTCAACCACCCCAACGTGGGACCGTTCTTCTCGCGCCAGATGATCCAGCGGCTGGTGACCAGCAACCCCAGCCCGGCCTACGTGGCGCGCGTCGCAGCGCGCTTCAACGACAACGGTTCGGGCGTTCGCGGCGACCTCAAGGCGGTGTTTGCCGCCATCCTGCTCGACGACGAGGCCCGCGGTCCGCAGTCGCTGCAGAGCACCACCTTCGGCAAGCTGCGCGAACCCATGCTGCGGTTTGTGCAGTGGTCGCGCACCTTCGGAGGCTCCTCGCTGGCCGGCAGCTGGAAGATCTTCGAACTCGTGAACCCGGCCAACCAGATCGGACAGAGCCCGCTGCGACCGCCATCGGTGTTCAACTTCTTCCGGCCCGGCTACGTGCCACCCGGCACCGCGCTCTCCGCGTCGGGCGCCACCGCGCCCGAGTTCCAGCTCGTCAACGAAACCTCGGTGGGCGGCTACCTGAACTTCATGCAGAGCGTGATAGAGCGCGGCATCAACTGTCCCAATCCCGGCGTGCCGGAAGCGGCCTACAACAACTACGCCTACGACGTGGTGGCCAGTTATTCCACCGAACTCGGTGTGGTGACGGATGCCACCGCCCTCGTGAACCACATCGCCCTGGTGCTGACGGCGGGCCAGTTGACCGCGGCCACGCGGCAGGTCATGGTGACCGCGCTCAATGCCACGCCCGTGACCAATGCCAGCAGCGACCTCGTCAAACGCCGGCGCGTGTGGGCAGCGATCCTGATGGTCATGGCTTCGGCCGAATACCTCATCCAGAAGTAAGGGGCACACCATGCACTTCATCCAGCCCGAGAAACACACGCGCCGCGCCTTCCTGCGCCGCGCCGGTCAGCTCGCCTTCACGGGCGCAGCCCTGCCCACCGCGCTGAACCTCGCGGCCATGGCCGATGCCGCCGCGTTCGACGCCACGGACTACAAGGCCCTGGTGTGCGTGTTCCTCAACGGTGGCAACGACTACGCCAACACCGTGATCAACTACGACAACACCAGCTACGACCAGTACAGCGCCATCCGCGGGGGCGGCGCCGGTCGCACGGCCGGCGGCATTGCGCTGGCGCAGGCCGACCTCACGCCCACGCTGCTCAACCCCACGGTGGCACTGCCCGGCGGCAAGCAGTACGCCCTGCACCCGGCCATGACCGGACTGGCGGGCCTCTTCAACAGCGGCGCCGCAGCGGTGCAGCTCAACGTGGGCCCGCTGGTGGTGCCCATCACCCGCCAGCAGTACCAGGGCAGCAACCGCACGCTCTATCCGATTCCGCCCAAGCTGTTCTCTCACAACGACCAGCAGTCGGTGTGGCAGTCGTCGCAGCCCGAAGGCGCCACCACCGGCTGGGGCGGCCACATCGGCGACCTCGCGATGTCGTCCAACACCAGCCGCGTGCTCACCTGCATCTCGGTCACGGGCAACACGGTGTTCCTCTCGGGCGACTCCGCGCTGTCCTACCAGGTCAGCACCGGCGGCGCGGTGAGGATCAACGCGCTCAACGGCAACGTCTACAACTCGGCCGCGGTGCGCGGCGCCATGACACAACTGGCGCTGCAGACACGCGGGCATGTGCTGGAGAACGAATACAACCTCGTGACCGCGCGCGCCGTGGGCGCCGAGAGCGCCATCACCGCCGCGCTCGCCAGCTACCCGGCCAACGCGGCCGCGTTCAGCGCTTTCCCCACCGGCAACAACCTGGCCGACCAGCTCAAGCTGGTGGCGCGCCTCATTGCCGCGCGCAACGACCTGGGCAATCGCCGCCAGGTGTTCTTCGTGTCCATCGGGGGCTTCGACCTGCACGACAACCTGATCGCCGGCCAGGCCACCCTGATGGGGCGCCTGAGCGCTGCCCTCACCGCGTTCCACGCGTCTACCGTGGCGCTCGGCGTGGCCAACCAGGTGACGGCGTTCACCGCGTCCGATTTCGGCCGCACGCTGACATCGAACGGCGACGGCTCCGATCACGGCTGGGGCAGCCACCACTTCATGGTGGGCGGCGCCGTGCGTGGCAAGGCCTTCTACGGCAAGGCGCCGCCGGTGAGCGTGACCAACTCCAATGTGGACGCCAACGACCAGTGGCACGTGGGCCAGGGCCGCCTGCTGCCCAGCACCTCGGTGGACCAGTACGCCGGCACCATGGCCACGTGGTTCGGTGTGCAGGGCGCGGAGATGAACGGCATCCTGCCGAACCTGACGAATTTCAACAGCGTCGACTACCCGACCAACCTGGGGTTCATGAGCTAGACAGGCTCCCCCCGCGCCGCGCCTTCGGCTCGTCACCCCCCAGGGGGCAACACCTGCGGCCTGGCGAAGCCAGTCCGCGGTGTTTCTCGATGGCTCCGCTTCACGCGATGCGCCGCTAAGATGGCCCAGATGTTTCAACAGGGCCATCCATGATCGACCTCTACACCGCCGCCACGCCCAACGGACACAAGGTGTCCATCGCGCTTGAAGAACTGGGTCTGCCCTACACACTGAAGGTGATCGACCTCACCGCCGGCGAGCAACGCAAGCCGGCGTTCCTCGCCATCAATCCGAACGGGCGCATCCCCGCCCTCATTGACCGCGAGGAGGACGACTTCGCCGTGTTCGAGTCCGGCGCCTGCCTGATCTACCTGGCGGAGAAGACCGGGCGCCTCATGCCCACCGATGCGAAGGGCCGCTCGCGCGTGCTGCAGTGGCTCATGTTCCAGATGGGCGGCATCGGGCCGATGATGGGCCAGGCCAATGTGTTCTTCCGTTACTTCCCCGAGAAGATCCCGGCCGCCATCGACCGCTACCAGGGCGAATGCAGGCGCCTCTTTCGCGTGCTGGACGGGCACCTGCAACACCACGAGTACCTGGCCGGCGACTACTCCATCGCCGACATCGCCAACTGGGCGTGGGTGCGCACGCACCGGTGGTCGGGCGTGGAGATCGACGACCTTGTGCACCTCAAGCGCTGGCGCGATGCGATCCGCCAGCGCCCGGCCGTGCAGCGCGGCATCGAGCAGCCGGCATCGAAAGTGGATCTCACGCGCGATGGCGACGAAGCGGCGAAGCGGTTCTCCGAAGAAGCCCGCACGATGGTGGAAACCGGACGGAGCAGGTCATGAAGTTGTATGTGGCGCCACGCGCCCCCAACCCGCGCCGCGTGCAGATGTTCCTGATCGAAAAGGGCATTCGGGATATCGAGCAGGTCAACGTGGACCTCAATGCCAACGAGCACAAGGCAAGCAGGTTCCGGCAGAAGAGCCCGCTCGCGCGCATTCCCGTGCTGGAGCTGGACGACGGCCGCATGCTGAGCGAGACCCGCGCCATCTGCACCTGGCTCGAAGGCCATGTGCCCACGCCGAACCTGATGGGTGTGGATGCCGACGAGCGCGCCTTCATCGAAATGGCGGACCGCCGCATGGAGTGGTACTTCATGCTGCCGCTGGCCCAGGCCATCCGCCACACCCACCCTGGCCTGGCGCCGCTGGAACAGCCGCAGGTGCCCGAGTTCGGCCAGTCTCAACTGCCCAAGGCCATGGAAACCGCCGCCTGGCTCGATGCCGAACTGCAGCGCCACGAATGGGTGGCGGGCGACCGCTTCACCATCGCGGACATCACCGCGTTCTGCACCGTGGAGTTCGCGCGGCTCATGCGCTTCAAGCCGGCGGAATCGGGGCTGCACGCGCTGCAGGCCTGGCGCGACCGGGTCGCCGCTCGGCCTTCGGCGCAATAGCCTCGCCCAGCCGCCCTCAGCGCCAGGGCGTGGAGGTCTGCTCCAGCGCTTCCTCCATCGTCGGCAAGGCCTGCAGGCCCGCATCCAGCCGCTGCTGCAGCCCGGTCAGCAGGGCGGCCACCGTGGTGGGCGCGAGCGTGGCCGGCGCGTGGGACAGCAGGCCTTGCGCGGTGCTCAGGTCGTTGAGCCCACCCAGGAGTGCCTGCGCGTCCGACAGCGCCGCCGCACTGCGCGCCAGCCGCTTGCGGGGCAGCAGACTGCCGAGGAATTCCTGCGAGTAGCGCAGTTTCTTGAGCGCGATGCGCAGGTCGTGCCGACCTTCCGGCCCGAGCCGTCGCGCCTGCCGGGCTTCGCGCCGCAGGTCTGCATGGCCCTTGCGCAGCGTGCCGTGCGCCCAACGGGCGAGCCCTGCCTCGGGCCACGGCGTTCCCGCCGGCGGATCGGCGGGCTCGAGAGCGAGCACCGCGCGCGTGAAGGCCAGCAGGCGCAGCGCATGCGCGCTGTCGCCGAGCGCGGCGGCAGCGCGTTCGCAGGCCGCGTGGCGTTCGCTGCTCACCCAGCCGAGCAAGGCATCCACCTGCTCGGCGGATGCCGCGTCCGGTGGCAGTTCCGCCAGCAGCCCGGGCAGCCATTCGGTGGCGAACACGTCCCAGTTGCGGGCGTCGCCCAGTTCGTTGGCCAGGTGCTTCCACTCGCCGGCCCAGTGGCGCGCAAACCGCTGCGGCAGATGGGCGCGGAACAGCCTCAGCCCGGTCCGCAGGCGGCGCAGGGCCACGCGCGCCTGATGCACGAACTCGGGGTCGGGTGGCGCGTCGTCCGCGCCGGCCTGGCACACACCGCCTTCGTTGGCCTGCAGGTGTGAGAGGCAACTGAGCGCAGCGGCGCGGAAGGCCTGCACCGGATGCATGGCGGCATCGAGCTGCAGCGCAGCGGCCTTCTGCGGCTGCGCACGCTCGCCCATGAAAAGCGCGTAGCCGCGTTCGGCTTTGCTCCGGTTGGCCGGCAACAGCCGCAGGCCTTCGGCGGCGTTCCCCTTGCGACCCAGGGCCAGGGTGTGGGCCAGATCCAGCAAGCCATCGACCGGGCCGTCGAGCAGCTCGAGTTCCAGCTCCAGAATCGGTTGGCGCTGGCTCCCGGTGGCGATGAAACCCTGGTCGAGCGCGAGCTCCACCTGGGCTGCGCCGTGCTCGATCAGCCAGGTGCGGCGGATGAAATCGGTGCGGAAGACGGGCACGAGTTGCCAGGCCACGCGGATGAGCTGTTTAGCCAGCGCTTCGTCGTCGACCAGCGCGCCGAATTCGAACGCGCCGGGGCGTGTGGGCGCTTCCCACTCGCCACGCCGGGAAAGGCCGCCCACCGAGGTGCCCGCAGTCTTCACGGTGAGCAGCGTTTGCCGGCCCACGCGGCGCTCACGCACAGCCATGCGTTGCGCGCGAAGCGCCAGGGTGGATGTGTCGAAGTAGGTGTTGAGCAGGCGCTCACGCCGGGGCGACTGCGCACTCAAAAGCGGGTGGGTCAGCAGGCCTGGCAGGTCCAGCGGGTGCAGTTCGAGCTTGAGTTCGGTTTCCTGGGACATGGCGCAGAGTCTGCCAGCATGCATGACATCGGACTACCTTCAGAGCATGACAAGTGGGCGTTTACAGCCGGTAACCCGCCATCGACACCCCGCGCCCCACAATCCACCGCCAGGCCATCGAGGCCTGGGCAACCCCACGAGAAGAATCCACATGAACAACACCACACGCATTCCCGCCCTTTTGCTCGGTCTGACCTTGGGGATGGGCACTGCCACGGCCCTGGCCGAGAAGCCCGACTGGGCTGGTAAGCCTGGAAAAGGCGAGAAACACCAGAAAGAGTTTCGATCCGAGGATCGCGCACCCAGCCGCGACCGGGGGTCATCCACCAACGTCGCCATCAACGTGCAGATCGGTGGCTTCTTCGGCGAACCGCAGCGCATGGCCGCGCGCGAGTACTACGCGCCGCAATTCCGCGCTGGCAACTGCCCACCGGGCCTGGCCAAGAAGAACAATGGCTGCCTCCCGCCTGGCCAGGCCAAGAAGTGGCAACTAGGCCGCCCACTGCCGCGCGACGTGGTGTATTACCCGGTGCCCAGCGGCATTTCCGTCCAGCTCGGGCTGCCGCCTTCCGGTCACAAGTACGTGCGCGTGGCGGCAGACATCCTTCTGATCGCCATCGGCACTGGCCTGGTGGTGGACGCGATCGAGGACCTCGGACGGCTGTGACCGGTCGGCATGGCTGGGTCGGCCTCTGGCCGCCCCGTCAGTTCGGGGTGGCAACCGCCAGCAGGCGCCGCAGGTAGTGCCCCGTGTGGCTGGCGGCATTAGCGGCCACGTCTTCCGGCGTGCCCTGCGCCACCACCGTGCCACCGCCGGCGCCGCCTTCAGCGCCCATGTCGATGACCCAGTCGGCGGTCTTGATCACGTCGAGGTTGTGTTCGATCACCACGATGGTGTTGCCGGCGTCGCGCAGCTGGTGCAGCACCTTGAGCAGCAGTTCGATGTCGGCGAAGTGCAGGCCGGTGGTGGGCTCGTCGAGGATGTAGAGCGTGCGGCCGGTGTCGCGCTTGGAGAGTTCCAGCGCGAGCTTGACGCGCTGTGCCTCACCGCCCGAGAGCGTGGTGGCGCTCTGGCCCAGCTGGATGTAGGACAGGCCCACATCGAGCAGGGTCTGGAGCTTGCGGTGCAGCGTGGGCACGGCGTTGAAAAAGGCGTGCGCCTGTTCCACGGTCATGTCGAGGATCTGCGCAATGTTGCGGCCCTTGTACTGCACATCCAGCGTCTCGCGGTTGTAGCGCTGGCCGTGGCAGACCTCGCAAGGCACGTACACATCGGGCAGGAAATGCATCTCGACTTTCACCACCCCATCGCCCTGGCAGGCCTCGCAGCGGCCGCCGGCCACGTTGAAGCTGAAGCGGCCCGGACCGTAGCCGCGCTCGCGCGCGGTGGGTACCTCGGCCATGAGATCGCGGATGCCGGTGAACAGCCCGGTGTAGGTGGCCGGGTTGCTGCGCGGCGTGCGGCCGATGGGCGACTGGTCGACGTTGATCACCTTGTCGAAATGTTCGATGCCTTCGATGGCTTCGTGCGCGGCGGGCTCTTCGTGCGAGCGGTACAGCGTGCGCGAGACGGCGGCATACAGCGTGTCGTTCACAAGCGTGGACTTGCCGGACCCCGAGACACCGGTGACGCAGGTGAGCAGGCCCACGGGGAAGGCCGCGCTCACGCCCTTGAGGTTGTGCCCCGTGGCGTTGACGACGCGGATTTCCTGCAGCTCGCCGAGCGTGGCCTGGTGCGCGGCCTCGCGCGCGGCGCGGCGTTCGGCCGCGGGGCTGGGCGCGAACCGGGATTTCGCGGGCGCAGCAGCGCTGGCCTTGCGCACCACCGGCAGCCAGGGCGTGCGGCGATCGGGCACCGGGATGCGGCGCGCGCCGCTGAGGTACTGGCCGGTGAGCGAGCCGGGCGCGGCCATCACGTCGGCGCAGCTGCCTTGCGCCATCACGCGGCCGCCGTGCACGCCTGCACCGGGCCCCATGTCGATCACGTGGTCGGCGGTGCGGATCATGTCCTCGTCGTGCTCGACGACCAGGACGGTGTTGCCCAGGTCGCGCAGGTGCTGCAAGGTGCCGATGAGGCGATCGTTGTCGCGCTGGTGCAGGCCGATGCTGGGCTCGTCGAGCACGTACATCACACCCGTGAGGCCGCTACCGATCTGGCTGGCCAGGCGGATGCGCTGCGCCTCGCCACCCGAGAGCGTGTCCGCGCTGCGGTCCAGGCTGAGGTAGTTCAGGCCGACGTCGTTCAGAAACTTCAGCCGCTGGCGGATCTCGTTGATCACGCGCGCGGCGATGTCGGCCTTGGCGCCCTTGAGTTCCAGCTTCTGGAAGTAGGCCAGCGCCTCGCCCAGCGTGACGTGGCTGATCCTGTAGATGGGCTGCTTCTGCTCGCCTTCGCCCACGAAAACGTACCGCGCCTCGCGGCGCAGGCGTGAGCCACCGCAATCCGGGCAGGGCTGCACGGCGCGGTAGCGCGCCAGTTCCTCGCGCACGGCCACGCTGTCGGTTTCGCGGTAGCGGCGTTCAAAATTGCGGATGATGCCTTCGAAGGGATGCTTCTTGGTGATGCGCTTGCCCGCGCGCTCGCCCGATTCGAGCGCGTAGCTGAATTTCACCTCGTCCAGGCCCGAGCCGTAGAGCAGCACCTGCCGCACCGGTTCGGGCAAGGATTCCCAGGGCGCCTCGGTGTCGAATTGATAGTGGGCCGCCAGGCTCTCGATCATGGCGAAGTAATAGCCGTTGCGCCGGTCCCAGCCCTTGATGGCGCCGCTGGCCAGGCTCAGGCTCGGGAAGCCCACCACGCGGCTGGGATCGAAGAACTCGGTGTGGCCCAGGCCATCGCAGGTCGGGCATGCGCCCATGGGCGAGTTGAACGAGAACAGGCGCGGTTCGAGCTCGCCCACCGTGTAGTGGCACAGCGGGCAGGAAAAGCGGGCGGAGAACACATGTTCGTGCGGCGCTGCGGTGGTGTCTTCATCGCCCTCCATCTCCATCGCAATGGCCTTGCCGTCGGCCAGTCGCAATGCAGCTTCGAAGCTCTCGGCCAACCGTTGCCGCAACGGGTTGACCCCTTCGTCCTCCCCATCGCTGCGCACCTTGATGCGGTCGATCACCACATCGATGTTGTGTTTCTCGGTCTTCTTCAACGCCGGCAAGGCATCGAACTCCAGCACCGCGCCGTCGACGCGGAAGCGCACATAGCCTTGCGCCTGCATGTCGGCAAAGAGCTCGACGAACTCGCCCTTCTTCTCGCGCGCCACCGGCGCCAGGATCATCAGGCGCGTGCCCTCGGGCAGGGCGAGCACGGCGTCCACCATCTGCGCCACGCTCTGCGAGGTGAGCGGCAGGTCGTGATCGGGGCAATGCGGCGTGCCGGCGCGCGCGAACAGCAGGCGCAGGTAGTCGTGGATCTCGGTGACCGTGCCCACGGTGGAGCGCGGGTTGTGCGACGTCGCCTTCTGCTCGATGGCGATGGCTGGGGACAGGCCCTCGATCAGGTCCACATCGGGCTTGTCCATGAGCTGCAGGAATTGCCGCGCGTAGGCCGACAAGCTCTCGACGTAACGGCGCTGGCCTTCGGCGTACAGCGTGTCGAACGCCAGGCTGGACTTGCCCGAACCCGACAGCCCGGTGATCACCACCAGCGAATGCTTGGGGATGTCGAGGTCGATGTTCTTGAGGTTGTGCGTGCGCGCGCCGCGCACCGACAGGAAGGCGCTGGCGTGGCGCAGCGCCGGGGCCAGATCGGTGAGGTTCAGGGCCGGTGGCAGGTTCTGGTTCAAGGCGCGCTCGGGGGGTGTTCAGGGCAACCCGACATGATAAGCCGGCTGGTGATTTCATGCGATCCCGCCCGGTGCGCGCGGCGCTTTCGCTGACAATACCGGTCTTTCGCCCACCCGCCACGCACGCCTTGTCGTCCTCCCAGCCCGCCCTCTCAACCCCGGTCCCCGACACGGGCGACGGGATGCGCATGACGCCCGCCGAGCGCCGCGCCAGCGGGGCGCTGGCCTCCATCTACGCGTTGCGCATGCTGGGCCTTTTCCTGGTGCTGCCGGTGTTCGCGCTGCAGGCGCGCCACTACCCCGGCGGTGACGATCCCGCCCTGGTGGGGCTGGCCATGGGCATCTACGGCCTCACGCAGGCCCTGCTGCAGGTGCCGCTGGGCATGGCATCGGACCGGCTGGGCCGCAAGCCGGTGATCCTGGCCGGCCTGGCGGTCTTCGCGCTGGGCAGCCTGCTGGCCGCATGGGCGCCCTCCCTGCCCTGGCTGGTGGCCGGGCGCGCGTTGCAGGGCGCGGGCGCCATCTCGGCAGCGGTCACGGCCCTGCTGGCCGACCTCACGCGCGACCAGGTGCGCACCAAGTCGATGGCGCTGGTGGGCATCAGCATTGCGCTCATGTTCGCGCTCTCGCTGGTGATGGCGCCATTGCTGGTGCCCCACATCGGCCTGGCGGGCCTGTTCGCCCTCACCGCCGCGCTGGCGCTGGCCGGCATGGCGGTGGTGGCCTGGGTGGTGCCCCCCGAGCCGGCGCTGCCGCAAACCGGCGGGCGGGGCGGCCTGCGCGAGGTGCTGGCCCACGCGGAACTGCTGCGCGTGGACCTGGGGGTGTTCGTGCTGCATGCGGTGCAGATCGCCATGTGGATGGCCGTGCCCGCACTGCTGCTGGAAACCGGCGTGCCCACCGCCGAACACTGGAAGATCTACCTGCCTGCGGTCCTGGCTTCGCTGCTCATCATGGGCGGCCTGTTGTTCCGGCTGGAGCGCATGGGCCACTTCAAGGCCGTGTACCTGGGCTCGATCGCCCTCATCGCGCTGGTGCAACTGGGTTTCCTGCTCAGCCTGCAGGCGCCTTCGCTGTGGCTGGCAGCCCTGCTGCTGTGCCTGTATTTCGTGGGCTTCAACACGCAGGAGGCCAGCCAGCCCAGCCTGGCCTCGCGCCTGGCCGAGCCGCGCCAGCGCGGTGCGGCGCTGGGTGTCTACAACACACTCATGTCGCTCGGCATCTTTGCCGGGGGCAGCCTGGGCGGTGTGGTGGTGAAGGCCTGGGGCAGCACCGGCGTGTTCACGGCCAGCGCGGTGCTGATGCTGGTCTGGCTGGTCATCGCGTGGCCGATGGGGAACACCCCCTTGCGCCGCTGACGCGACTTCCCCCCTCTCTGGCGCGCCTTCGGCGCTTGGAAGGGGGACGATGTCTGTGGCCCGGCAGAGCCGGCTCCACGCCATCTCTGGATTCAGCCACGTCCTTCCGTCGAGGGCGGCAGGCCGGTCGCGTCCAGCGGCCGGGGTTCGCGCAGCGAACGCATCATGAGCAAGGACATGGTGCTGTAGAGCGGGCGGCTGATCATGCGCGAGACCAGGCTGGCCAGCAGCGCACAGGCCATCAGGCTGAGCACCATGTTGTGGCCATCGGTCATCTCCATGACGATGATCATGGCGGTGATGGGGGTCTGGGTGACGGCCGCCAGAAACCCGCACATGCCCAGCGCGATCAGCGCCACGCCGTGCGGTGAAGACAGCAGCCAGGCCACGTCGGCGCCCAGACCGGCGCCAATCGACAAACTGGGCCCGAAGATGCCGCCCGGCACGCCACTCCAGGCGGAGAGCCAAGAAGCCACGAACTTCAGGCCGGTGAACAGGAAGGGTTGATGCCCACCCTCGGCATTCGCCGCCTGATCCAGCAACTCGCGCGTGTGCTCGTGGCCCACGCCCACTGTCGCTCCGTCGCTGACCACCACGATCAGAGCCACCATGAAGCCACAGAACGCCGCGAAGGTCACGGGGCGCTTGCGGCGGTAGGCACAGAAGCGATCGGGCAAACCGGTGAACGAGGCGAGCATGAGCCGCGAGAGCAGGCCGCCCAGCAGGCCGCAGCCCAGCGCCACCACGGCCCCCGGCAACAGGAGGCTCCACCACGACAGCTCATCGGCGCGCACGCGCCCGAAGTAGGAAAGGTTGCCGAAGGCCGACACCGCCACCAGGCCGGCGATCACGATGGCCGCGAGCATCAGGCCGCTGCTGCGGTCGAGCAGGCGGCGCGAGAGTTCCTCGATCGCGAACACGATGCCACCCAGTGGCGTGTTGAACGCCGCCGCGATGCCGGCAGCGCCACCGGCCACCAGCAGTTCGCGGTCGCTGATGCCCGAGGTGGGCGAAAGCCAGCGCCGCGCGTGCAGCATGATGCCGGCGGCCACCT
The DNA here is from genome assembly GCF_051858985.1 of Hydrogenophaga sp. Classification (GTDB taxonomy): domain Bacteria; phylum Pseudomonadota; class Gammaproteobacteria; order Burkholderiales; family Burkholderiaceae_C; genus Hydrogenophaga. Next base: position 29,381 of record NZ_JBHYGM010000005.1, read on the forward strand.
GCACCGAGGGACCCTGCCTCCCGATCGACAGGCCCGCCAGCAGGCCACCGGAGACCGCCAGGATCTTGGCGCCGCTCAGGCGCAGCGACACGAAGCGCGAACGCTCTCGCAGCGGCGTGGCCGGGTCCAGCGCGGTGAGCACCTGGGGCACGCCCGAGCCGGCCGCGCCCGGCGCCCACTTTCGCACCGCCCAGACCACCAGCGCGGTGAGTGCCGGTGTCCACAACAACGGCGCCCACCACCACCCGCCGCGCAGCCCGCTGTAGAGCTCGACCGCCGCATCGGCGAGCAAGGTGAACAGCACCACCGCAAGGCCCGTGAGCACCGCGTACCCGATGACCACCACGCGGTCGAGCCACTGGCGCATGTCGCCCATCTCGTCGCGCACGTTCTTCAGGAAATCGGGTTCGCCTTTCATCGCAGGGCAGTGTAAGGCCCGGTCTCCACGGCCAGTCCCGTGCGGCGCGAAGGCGAGGGCAGTTGCGGCACAATGGCAGGCCGCTTTGCGCGGCCGCGCCCACGAGGGCTGCCGCCACCACCTCTCAGGACACCACCATGGCATCTGTCAACAAAGTCATCCTCGTCGGCAACTGCGGCCGCGACCCCGAAATCCGCTACCTGCCGTCTGGCCAGGCCGTGGCCAATGTCAGCGTGGCCACGTCGAGCCGGCGCAAGGACAAGAACAGCGGCGAGATGATCGAAGACACGCAGTGGCACCGCGTCACCTTCTACGACCGCCTGGCAGAGATCGCTGGCGAGTACGTGAAGAAGGGCCGCCCGATCTATGTGGAAGGCCGCCTGAAGTACGGCAAGTACACCGACCAGGCCGGCGTGGAAAAGAACACCGTGGACATCATCGCCACCGAGCTGCAGTTGCTCGGCGGCCGTGAAGGCATGGGCGGTGGCGGCGGCGAAGAAGGCGGCGGCGGTGGCGGCTACTCGCGCCCGCCTGCGGCCGCCCCGCGTGCACCCGCCGCACCGCGGCAGGCCCCCGCGGCCGCGCCGGCCCGCCAGTCCAGCGGCTTCGACGACATGGACGACGACATTCCGTTCTGATCCGACTCGCTCTCCGAGTAGCCCGCCGCCCACCAGGCCGCGGGCTTTTTTATTCAGCGCGCGTAGGTCAGCGGCAGCGCGGTGGTGAGCTTGAGTTCCTCCATGGCAAAGCTCGAGCTCACGTCGTGCAGGCTGGTGCCGTCGATCAGGCGCTTGTAGACACGGTCGTAGGCGGCGATGTCGGGCACCACCACGCGCAGCAGGTAGTCCACGTCGCCGCTCATCCGATAGAACTCGACCACTTCGGGGATCGCCTGGACGGTGGCGCGAAACTGCTCGAACCAGGCCTGGGTGTGGGTGCTGGTGCGCACCGAGACAAACACCGTCACGCCCACATTGACCTTCTGCGGATCGACCAGCGCCACCTGCCGGGTGATGACGCCCGTCTCCTTGAGCCGCTGGATGCGCCGCCAGCAGGGCGTGGCGGACAGGCCGACCTGCTCGGCAATCTGAGCCACCTGCTGCTCGGCGTTGCGCTGGAGGATGTCGAGGATGCGGACATCGATGGAATCCAGTTTCATTTTTTAGATCCGATCTGGTATGAGGTTCTCAATCTACCGCAATTCACGCAAACCAATGCATGTGGATTGCACGGCGACACGCGCAGAATTTGCGCTCCTCCCCACACCCGACGCCACCGAATGGACATTTACCTCGACGCGAACGCGACCACCCCGGTCCTGCCGCCCGCGCGCGCCGCCGCGCTGGCCGTGATGGCCGATGCCTTCGGCAACCCCAGCAGCGTCCACGGCAGCGGCCTGCGGGCGCATACCCTGCTGGCGCGCGTGCGCGCCAGCGCGCGGCGCACGCTGGCGGTACCGGCGGGCCAGATGCTCTTCACCAGCGGTGCGACCGAGGGCATCCACACGGCCGTGCTGTCGGCGCTGGTCGAGTTGCGCGCGCGCCGCCAGGCCGATGCGAACACGCCCACGCTCCTGCTGTACGGCGCCACGGAACACAAGGCGGTGCCGGCCGCGCTCAGACACTGGAATCAACTCCTCGGCCTGCAGCTGTCCATCCTGCCCATTCCCGTGGACAGCGACGGCCGCCACGACCTGGCCTGGCTCGCCGGACACGCGCCGCGCGCCGGACTGGTCTGCACCATGGCCGCTAACAACGAGACCGGCGTGATCAGCGACCTCGATGGCATCGAGGCCGCTCTGGGCCAGAGCCGCGCGCTGTGGATGGTGGACAGCGTGCAGGCGCTGGGCAAACTGCCCCTGAACCTGGCCGGGCGGCGCGTGGACTACGCGCCGTTTTCGGGCCACAAGCTCTACGCGCCCAAGGGCGTGGGCCTGCTGTATGTGCGCGAAGGTTCCCCGTTCACGCCCCTGTTCACTGGCGGCGGCCAGGAGGGCGCCCTGCGCGCCGGCACCGAGAACATGGCCGCTATCGCCGCGCTGGGCGCCGTGCTGGACGCCCTGGACGATGGCGGGACCTTCCACAGCCTGGCCACGCTGCAGGAACACCGCCGCCGCCTCGCCACCGCCCTGCAGATCGCCTTTCCCGGCCTGGTGTTCAACGCACCGGACGCCATCTGCCTGCCCACGACGTTGAATTTTTCCGTCCCCGGCGTGTCGTCCCAGGCCCTGCAACAGGCGTTCGATGCGGCGGGACTTTGCGTGAGCGGTGGTTCGGCCTGCGGCGCCGCGCTGGCCCAACCGAGCCACGTGCTCGAGGCGATGGGCTTGCCGGCGTGGCAGGCGACCGGGGCCATCCGCCTGTCGTTCGGCGCTGCCGACAGCAGCGATCTCATTGACCAGGCCTGTGCGCGCATCGTCTCGTGCGGTGCCTCGCTGGCCGCCGCGGCGCCCACGTCAGAACTGGGCATCAGCGCCGCACAGGCCGGCGCGCTGATGAAGGCCACGCCCGGTGCGGTGCTGGTCGACGTGCGCGAGGTCCACGAACAGGCACCGTGCGAAGGATCGGCACTGGCCCAAGTCTTCGGGTGCGAATCGGCACCCGGGTCCGTGTTGTCCCGGCACCTGCGTGGCTGGCTCGAACTCCCCGTCGAGGTGCCTGTGGTGTTCTTCTGCCAGAGCGGCCAGCGCAGCGCACGCGCCGCTCGCGCCCTGCGCGAGCAGGGCCACGCGCTGGCGTTCAGCCTGCAGCCAGCAAGCCCCCCACTCGCTGTTGCAGCAGCTCGGGCGACACCGTCGCAGGCGCAGCCGGCGCACCCACGTTGAGTCCCACGCGGCTGAAAAAGCCGCGACGGAACGGCCGCACCATGGCCACGCGCTCACCATCGCGCTCTTCCACCCGGCTGAAGAACGAGCCCCAGAGGTTGGTGAGCCCCATGGGAATCACCGGAGGTTGCAGGCCTTCGAGTGCGGCGAGTTCCAGGATCTTCATCACGCCGCCCTTGAAGGGCTGCAACTGGCCGTCGCGGGTGATGCCGCCTTCGGGGAAGATGGCCAGCAACTCGCCTTCTCGCAGCGCGGCGGTGGCCGCTTCGAAGGCGGCCTCGTAGGCCGCGGGGTCGTCTTTCTGCGGTGCGATGGGAATCGCCTTGGCCAGGCGGAACAGCCCGCCGAGCACCGGCACCTTGAAGATGCGGTGGTCCATGAGAAAGCGGATCGGGCGCGGGCTCGCGGCCATGAGCAGCACCGCATCGACGAAGCTCACGTGGTTGCAGACGATCACCGCCGCACCTTCGGTGGGAATGTGCGCGTCGCCCGTGACGCGGAAGCGGTACACCAGGCGCGAGGCGATCCACGCCACGAAGCGCAGCAGGTATTCGGGCACCAGCATGAAGATGTAGAAGGCCACCACCGCATTGGCCAGGCCCACCAGCAGGAACATCTGCGGAATCGTGAAACCGGCGCCCAGCAGCGCACCGGCGATGACCGCGCTGGCGATCATGAACAGCGCGTTGAGGATGTTGTTGGCGGCGATGATGCGCGCACGGTGCGTCGGCTGGCTTCTCATCTGGATGAGTGCGTACATGGGCACGCTGTACAGGCCGGCGAACAGGCTGAGCAGGGTCAGGTCGGCCAGCACGCGCCAGTGCGCGGGCATCGCCAGGAACTCGGCCACGCCGAGGCTGCCCGCAGGCGGCAGGCCCCTCGAGGCGAAGTATAGGTCGATCGAGAAGATGCTCATGCCGATGGCACCCAGCGGCACCAGGCCGATCTCCACGTGCCGGCGCGAGAGCACTTCGCACAGCAGGGAGCCGGTGCCGATGCCGATGGAGAACACGATCAGCAGCAGCGAGGCCACCTGCTCGTTGCCGTGCAGCACTTCCTTGGCGAAGCTCGGGAACTGGCTCAGGAACACCGCGCCGAAGAACCACATCCAGCTGATGCCCAGCACCGAACGGAACACCACCGTGTTGCCGTGCGCCAGCTTGAGGTTGCGCCAGGTCTCGGTGAACGGGTTCCAGTTGATCTTCAGGCCCGGATCGGTGGCCGGCGTGGCAGGCACGTAATGCGAGGTGGCGCGACCCAGCAAAGCCAGTGCCACGCAACTCAAGCCCACGTGGTGCGCGCCGATCTCGGGCACGGCGATGATGAGGCCACCGGCGAGGTTGCCCAGCAGGATGGCCACGAAGGTGCCCATCTCCACCATGCCGTTGCCGCCGGTGAGCTCGCGCTCGCCCAGGTGGTGCGGCAGGTAGGCGAACTTGACCGGGCCGAACAGCGTGGAATGCAGCCCCATGAGGAAGGTGCACGCCAGCAGCAGCGGGATGTGGGCCGAGAAGAACGACCACGCCGCCAGCGCCATGATGAGGATCTCCAGCCGCTTGACGAAGACGATGAGCGTCTTCTTGTCGTACTTGTCGGCCAGTTGCCCGCTGGTGGCGGAGAACAGCAGGAACGGCAGGATGAACAGCGCGCCGATCACCAGTCCGGCCATGGCGGGCGGCAGCCATGCCACCTGCAGCTGGTAGGTCACCATCACGGTGAAAGCGAACTTGAAGAGGTTGTCGTTCGCGGCGCCGAGGAACTGGGTCCAGAAGAACGGGGCAAAGCGACGCTGCCCGAGCAGGGCGAACTGGCCTCCCTCGTGGGTGGATGGGTGTGCAGACATGGGGTCTCCTCCGATCGGGCTGGGGTTGAGTTATGGAGTGGGTTCAGCGCCGTGCCGCTGGATTCTGCCGCAGCGGCAGGCCCTTCATGGCGGCGAGCACGGGCACGGCGGCGAGCGCGGCGGCCACGTGCTTGAGGCTGTGGCCGGAGACCCATTCGCCGGTGGCGTGGAACACGGCGGCGTCGCCCATCTCCAGCGCCTTGGCCAGCGCATAGAGCGCGATCAGCGCACCCAGGTGCACGCCGATGGCGCCCGCCACAGGGCGTTGGAACGTGGCCCAGGCGATCGCGGCCACCCCGCCGAACTGCACCACGGACCATGGCAGCACGTTGTTGTGTGTGAGCGGCAACACGGCAGAAACCAGTGCCGTCGCCAGCGTGAGGCTCAGGACCGCCGCCACGGGCCGTGGACCCACGCGCTCGGCCACCGCCAGCGACAAGGCACCGGCAAACGCCACCGCCATGCCCATGCGGTCGGCCACCAGGCCCAGGGAGGTCGGGTTGGCGTGGTACCAGGCAGAGCCCAACCCCGACAGCAGCAGGCCTGCAAAGAACACGTGCAAGGTCCAGCCCGTTTCCAGGGCCACCCGCCGCGCCGACAAAGCCCGGAGGCCCAGTGCGCCCGCCCCCATCAGGGGCAGGTTGCTCAGCACGTCCATGGCGTTGGGCAGGCCCCACAAGACGCGGGCATCTGCAAACGGGTGACCGTGGGCGTGCAGGTGCGTGTGGCCATGCGGGTTGAGCGCGAGGCCGGACGCTGCCAGCAGTTCGGGCCCGAGCACCAGGGCCAGCAACCAGAGCGCCAGCCAGGCGGCGCCAACCGGTTGGAGCCAGGCGGGGGATGCGGTTTGAGAGGTCATGTAGAGGCAGCAGAGTTGAAGTGGCCGCAGTGTCTGGCGAGCGACCGGCTGCAAGGTGTCGATTTCCGATACAGTCGATCCCGTTTCCATTTCAGGTATCGAATTTCAATACCATTTGCCCGCCGGGAGTCGCATGAGCACCACCACCGATCTCGTCCTCGCCGTGAAGAAGGAGCTCAAGTCCGCGCAGATGACCTACGCCGACCTGGCGCAGGCCATGGGCATGGCGGAATCGAGCGTCAAGCGCATGCTGGCCAGGGGCGACATGTCCCTCTCGCGGGTGGACGCGATCTGCCGCGCGCTCAAGCTGGATTTCGCCGACCTCGCGCGGCGCGTGGCGGATGCACAGCCGCTGATGCGCGAGATGACGCACGAACAGGAGCGCGCCGTGGTAGCCGACAAGAAGCTGCTGCTGGTGGCCATCTGCGTGCTCAGCCAGTGGACACTGGAACAGATGACCACCGCTTACCGCCTGAGCGAAGCGGATGGGGTGAAGTGCCTGGCTCAGCTCGACCGCATCGGCATCATCGAGTTGCGCCCGCTCAACCGCTACCGCCTCAAGCTCGCCAAGACCTTCCGCTGGCGACCGCACGGTCCGGTGATGAACTACTTCCGCGATCACGCCTTGCTCGACTACTTTTCCGGCGGCTTCGATGGCACGGGCGAAGGCCTGATGCTGGTGCACGGCTCGGTGAGCCGCACGCTGGCGCCGATGTTCCTGGAGCGGCTTCAGCGGGTGGCGCAGGATTTCGCCCAGCAGCACCAGACCGACCAGAAGCTGGCCGCGAAAGACCGCGAGGGCTACACGCTCGTGCTGGCCATGCGCAGCTGGGAGTTCGAGGCCTTCGGTCAGCTTCGACGCTGAAGGGGTTCACCCGGCTTGCCGCCGCTGCCGACACTGGCATGATGGCGGGCTTTCGTCCCAGGCTTCCATGAACGACCACTCCACGCCACCTGCTCCTGCAGCCCCCCGCCCCGATCGGCGACGTCGCAACCACGCGGGACAGGCCTCTCCCCAGGGCCGCCCGCCGGCGCCACGCCAGCACCCGGTGCTCGATCAGCTCGCGCAGCTTTACCCCGCGTTGTTCGGCGACGTGCTCAAGCCCCTCAAGCGCGGCATCTTCCAGGACCTGCTCGACGCCCAGCCCGGCGTGCTGGAGGCCGACAGCCTGAAGGCGGCGCTGGCGCTGCACACGCGCTCCAGCCGCTACCTGACGGTGGTGGCCTCAGGGCAGCAACGCCACGACCTCGCCGGTGAACCTGTGGAAGCGCTCACGCCCGAACAGGTGCACCACGCACTGGTGGAGGTGTTTCGCCGCCGCCAGAGCCGCACGCCCGAGGACCTCGTGCCCAAGCTGCGCCAGCGCATCGCGCAGGCGTTCGAGGCATCAGGCCTGGGCGCGGAGGCGTACGCCACGCTCACGCAGAGCCGCGACGAAGTGGTCAACGAGATCACGCGCCTGGCGCTCGCCGATGCCAGCGGTCGCATGGCACGCGACGCCGCGCTGCTGCGCGCCTTCGAGACCAGCGGGCAGACGGTGGAGGCGTTTGCGGACATGTACGGCATGCCGGTGCAGGACGCGCGGCGCACACTGGAGCGCGCGCGCGGCAGGCAGGTGGCCGGCGCCTGAACCGCATGACGAGAATCACCGCCGAAGCCGAATCACCGTACGCATGGTGGCGGCTGGCGGTGTCGCTCGCGCTCATGACGCTGGGCGGCGCGGGCATGTACTCGATCACCGTGGTGCTGCCCAGCATCCAGACCGACTTCGGCATCGATCGGGGTGCGGCCTCCTTTCCCTACACGCTGACCATGATCGGCTTCGGCGTGGGCGGCATCCTCATGGGCAGGCTCTCGGACCGCTATGGCGTGATGGTGCCGGTGCTCGGTGGCGCCGTGGGCCTCGGGCTGGGCTTCATCGCCGCGAGCGCGTCCACCAGTCTGTGGCAGTTCACGCTCGCGCAAGGCCTGTTGATCGGCCTGCTCGGCACCTCGGCCACCTTCGCGCCGCTGGTGGCCGACACCTCGCGCTGGTTCACACGCCGCCGCGGCATTGCGTTGGCCATCTGCATGAGCGGCAACTACGTGGCGGGCGCCATCTGGCCCCCGGTGATCCAGCTCTTCACCGAGGGCGGTGGCTGGCGGCAGGCCTACTTCAACATCGGCGTGATCTGCCTGGTGGTGATGCTGCCGCTGGCGCTGGTGCTGCGGCGGCCACCGCCGGCGCTGGCGGGTGCCGAACCTGTTCCCGTCGGCACTGCGCCTTCTGCGGCCGTGGCCAGCGAACGCCCGCTGGGCCTCTCGCCGGGCACCCTGCAGGCCCTGCTGTGCGTGGCCGGGGTGTCGTGCTGCGTGGCGATGTCGATGCCTCAGGTGCACATCGTGGCGTATTGCACCGACCTCGGGTTCGGCGCGGCGCGCGGCGCCGAGATGCTCTCGATCATGCTGGGCATGGGCGTGGCGAGCCGGCTCATTTCGGGATGGATCTCCGACCGCATCGGTGGCCTGCGCACACTGCTGCTGGGCTCGGTGCTGCAAGGCATCGCGCTGCTGATGTTCCTGCCGTTCGACGGCCTCGTGCCGCTGTACCTGATCTCGGGCATGTTCGGGCTCTTCCAGGGCGGCATCGTGCCGAGCTACGCGCTCATCATCCGCGAGCATTTCTCGCCCGTGCAGGCCGGTGTGCGCACCGGCACCGTGCTCATGGCCACGCTGCTGGGCATGGCGCTGGGTGGCTGGATGTCGGGCGCGATCTTCGACCTGACCGGCTCCTACCAGGCGGCCTTCGTCAACGGCATCGGCTTCAACCTGCTCAACGTGGGCATCGTGATCTTTCTCTTGCGACGCGCCCGCGCACGCGGCGTGGGGCTGGGTCGGATCAGCCCGTCGCCAGCGGCATCGTGAACACCGTCAGCACGCCGGTGTAACCGTACAGGCGGTGGTGGGCGATCTCGCCACCGGCAAAGTAACCCACCAGCGGCACATCGCCCAGCGCACGGCGCACGGTCTGCAGCTCGGCGCTGGGGCTGCCGAAATGCGGCCCTCCGCGTCCCGCACAGCTGACGTAGATGGCACCGGCGATGCGGCGCGCCGGCTGTGGCAGGGCATCGGGCTCGTTGCCGGCGAGCGCACGGGCCGTGCTCATGCCCATCTCCTCGGGTTCGAGTTCCTCGCGCACTTCGGCACACACCCGGATCAGATCGGCCCGCGCGGCCTGCGCATTGCGTTCACAGAAGGCCAGGCGCGTGCCCACGGGCACCACCTCCGCGATGGCGATGCCGCGTCGCCCCGGATCCAGCCCGATCAGGTGGCGCACCATGACTTCGGTGCCAAACTGCCCCCGCATGCGCGAGGTGTTCGCGCCGGAGGCAGCGAGCGCGTCGTCCTGCTCGTGGGTGGGTTCAACGTGCGTGAGACCCACCAGCGTGGCGCGCAGGCGCGGCATGGCCTGCTCTGGCTGGTCCAGCGAGATCTCTCGCTCGCGAAGCAGCACGTCGAGCGCGGGCTCTCCATCGAGCTGGAGAACGAGGTTGCCATCGGCGGCGGTGACGGTGCGTTCGCGGTCGACCGGTTGAGCGCCCTGCGTGACGCGCGAGACCAGGCCCACGTCCTCGCCAAACGCCACGCCGCTCAGGCCGCCGAAATACACCCCGCTGGCCGCGCCCTGGCCGGTGAGATTGCCCGCGCTGCCCAGCGAAAACTGCACGCTGGTGCCCCGGCTGCCGGCGAGGCCGCCGAACACGTAGCCGCTGTGGGTGCGATCGGCCACCTCCGCAATGAGCTCGGCGAGTTCGGGCGTGCGCCCGTCCGCATGGACCAGCGCCGTGTGCGCCTGGAAGCCCTGCGATCCGGCCGCACGGCCGCTGGCCAGCAGCGGCGCCACACCGCTGAACACGCGGTACTGGTCCGGACTCAGATCGCACAGCATCACGCACAGCGCAGGCTCGTCGAAGTACTCCACGTTGTTGGCCGAGATGCCGACCCCCACGGTACCGGTCCAGTCGGTCACCTCGGGCAGCTCTGCACTCAGGTGCTCCAGGATCGCCTGGGCCTCGTCCGCGTAGTGATCGGTGATGTAGAGCAATGCCAGCGAAGGCGTGGCGGCGAAATCGGGCAGCGCCATCTGCGCACGCAACTGCGCCAGCACCAGGGCGGCGGCCATGCGCCACTGCGGGTGCGTGGCGTGCGCGTAGGGAAAGAGCTTCATGGCGTCAGCGTTTGCGGCTCGCGGCGGATTTCCGGGGTGCGGCCTTTTTCGCCGCGGCCTTGCGCGTTGGTGTGGCGCGCGAACCGCTCACGGCCTTGGCCGCCGCGCGACCCACGCCAGCGGCCATGCCCACGTTGCGCGCCACGGTGTCGGTGAGGTTGCGTGTGACCTTGCCCGCCACGCCGGTGGCGGTCTTCATGGCCTGACCCGTGAGCCCGCTGGCCACCTGGCGCGTGGTGTCCAGGGCGGATTGTTTCGCCGCGTCCTTCATGGCGTTGGTGGCGATCTGCTGGAACTGCTGCGACAGCGCGCCCCACCATTGCACCGGGTCCACCACACCGCCGGCGGGTGCGGCGGGTGTCGCGGATTTGCGCGCAGCCGGGCGCGCCTTGCGCCTCGGGGTGGCGCGGGGCGCGGGCGCTTCTTCCGGCGGCTCTTCGTCGTCTTCTGGCTCGGCCTCGGCCTCCGTCCTGCCGTAGGTGCGCGGCGGCACCTCGAGTCCGGCGAACTGCGAGGGCGCACGGGCCGTCGCACCCGTGAAGCTGGAGAGCGTGTCGGCCGCCTTGATCTTGAGCGCGTTGGCCACGTCGCCCATGCTGAAGTTCATCGACTTCAGCGTGGACAGCGTCATCTTCTGCACCTCCAGCGCCTGGATGGTGGCGCCCAGCGCCTTGGAATTCTGGTCGAGCCAGAAGTGCACCGCCTTGAGTTCCTCGATGCGCTTTTCCAGGTCTTCCACGTTGAAGGTGGGCGCGACCCAGTGGCCCAGGTTGGGCAACTGCGGGATGTTCTGGCTGATGCCTTGCGCCACCCCGCCAGCCGCCTGGCCCGCGAGGTTCTGCAGGAACTCGAAGCCGGGAACGAACTTGCCGAAACCGCTGCTGGGGGCGTCGCTCATGTGAGTCTCCTAGGGCTGGTCCACACCATAGCGGGGTGCTCGGCGCTCACGCAAGGATGCCACACCTTCCCGCACATCGGGGCCCGCAAACCCCATGAATTCGAGCGCCAGCGACGTGTCGAACGCAGGACCGGCCTGGCGCAGCCAGTTGTTGAGCGAGTACTTGGTCCAGCGGATCGCGGTCTGGCTGCCGCTGGCCAGCCGGTCGGCCACTTCGTAGGCCTTGCCCAGCAAGGCCGCATCGTCCACCGCGAGCGATACCAGGCCGATGCGTTCGGCCTCTTCGCCACTGATGGGGTCGCACAACATGAGGTAGTACTTGGCCTTGGCCAGGCCGCAGAGCAAGGGCCAGACGATGGCCGCGTGGTCGCCTGCCGCCACGCCCAGGCGCGTGTGGCCGTCGACGATTTTCGCGGTCTTCGCGGCGATGGAAATGTCGGCCAGCAGCCCGGCGACCAGGCCCGCCCCCACCGCGGGGCCGTGCATCGCGCTCACAATGGGCTTGTCGCAGTTGATCACGTTGTAGACGAGGTCGCGCGCCTCCTTCCACACACGCGTGCGCACCTCGAAACCGGTGGCCATGTCCTGCACCAGCGCCAGGTCGCCGCCGCCAGAAAATCCCATGCCGCTGCCGCGCAGCACCGCGCAGCGCACGCTGTCGTCTCGCCCCACGTCGCGCCAGATCTCGCTGAGCTCCCAATGGCCTTCATGGCCGGCGGTGGGCAGCTTGCCGTTGCCGCCGGGCCCATCGGCGCGCATCTGGATGTCGAGCACCGACGGAACACCGTCCACGCTCGGGCCGCGTCGGGTGATGGATAGGGTCTGGTAGCGGCTGTAGTCCACGGGGGTCATGCAGGTCTCCGATAGGGTGTTGAGCGAAGGTCAGCGTCATGGCAGCCGACCGCCTTTGAATTGTGCTTGACCTGTGTCAAGCCAGCGCTGTGCACAAGGGCGCACGATGGAACGACCCCATCAGGAGATGAACATGAACGCCCCCTTGTCCGATACCTTCAAGATCCAACTGCTCGCCCTGCGCGCCGACACCGTGGCGCAGCTTCGCGCTCAACGGGGCGGCGCACTGGGCCGAGCGGAAACCGCCGCCGACGCACTGGCCCTTGCCAGCGACGACCAGGCCAGCGCAGATGCTCAGCGCGACATGGCGTTCGCCTTGGAAGAACGCGAGTCGGCAGAACTGATTTCCATCGAGGCGGCCCTGCAGCGCATCGCCGACGGCAGCTATGGTCTGTGTGTCGATTGCGGCGTATCGATCCCCAATGCGCGGTTGCACGCCAACCCCATTGCCATGCGCTGCGTCGCCTGCCAGAGCGCGCTGGAAGACGGTCCGATCAGGGCCTGACTTTCGTGACAGTGGGTATGCTCGTGGCCATGACCACCCAGAGCCCCACCCTGACCACCCGCAGCCTCTTTCACTTCGCGTTCAACGTCACCGATCTGGATGAAGCTCGTCGGTTCTACGGAGGCGTGCTCGGCTGCACCGAAGGCCGCAGCACCGAGACCTGGGTCGACTTCGATTTCTTCAGCCACCAGATCTCGCTGCACCTGGGCGAGCCGTTCCCCACCGCGCGCACCGGCCATGTGGGTGAGCACCTGGTGCCCATGCCGCATTTCGGTCTGGTGCTTCTGCTGCCCGAATGGAAAGCCCTGGCCGAGCGGCTTCAGGCAGCGGGTGTGGACTTCGTGCTGCCGCCGCAAGTGCGCTTCGAAGGCCAGCCGGGCGAGCAGTGGACGATGTTCTTCTGCGACCCCTTCGGCAACCCGATCGAGGTGAAGGGGTTTGCATCGCTGGAGCAGGTTTATGCCAGCTGAAGTCGCCCGCTCGGGCTGAGCTTGTCGAAGCCTTTGTGCGATGCGTCGAGTGAGCCCTTCGACAGGCTCAGGGCGAACGGGTTTTGACTTACGCCTGACTTGGCGCAGCAATTTTCTGTTCGATCGCACCAAAGATCGACTGCCCGTCCTTGCCTTTCATCTCGATGCGGATGGTGTCGCCGAACTTCATGAACTCGGTCGAGGGCTTGCCGTCCAGGATGGTCTCGATGGCGCGCTTCTCTGCGATGCAGCTGTAGCCCTTGGGCCATTCCTTGCGGCCATCGACCTCCACGCCCTTGTTGCTCACCGTGCCGCTGCCCACGATGGAGCCGGCGCGCACGTTGCGGGTCTTGCCGATGTGGGCAATGAGCTGGCCGAAGTGAAAGGTCATTTCGGGCCCGGCGTCGCACATGCCGACCTTGCGGCCATTCCAGGTGGAGTGCAGCGGCAGGTGCACGCGGCCACCTTGCCATGCGTCCCCGAGTTCGTCAGGCGTGACCGCCACCGGGCTGAACGCGGTGGCCGGCTTGCTCTGGAAGAAGCCGAAGCCCTTGGCCAGTTCGGCAGGGATCAGGTTGCGCAACGACACATCGTTGGCCAGCATCAGGAGGCGGATGCCGTCGAGCGCCTGCTCGGACGAGACGCTCATGGGCACGTCGCCGGTGACCACCGCAATCTCGGCCTCGAAGTCAATGCCGAAGTCCTCGCTGGGCACCACGACGTCGTCGCGCGGGCCGATGAAATCATCGCTGCCACCCTGGTACATGAGCGGATCCACGTAGAACGACTCGGGCACCTCGCTGTTGCGGGCGGCGCGCACCAGTTCCACGTGGTTGATGTAGGCGGAACCGTCGGCCCACTGGTAGGCGCGCGGCAGCGGCGCCATGCACTGCGCCGGATCGAAGGGAAACGCATGCCGCGCCTTGCCCTGGTTGAGCGTGACATACAGGTCCTGCAACTGCGGGCTGATGAAGTTCCAGTCGTCCAGCGCCTGCTGCAGCTTGTGCGCGATGCCGGTCGCATAATGCGCGGTGCTCAGGTCGCGGGAAACCACCACCAGTTGTCCATCGCGCGATCCATCTCTGTAAGTGGCGAGTTTCATGCAAGTCTCCTGCTGCCGGAATGGGGTTGGAACGGGACGATTCTGCCCCTCGAAGCGGGCGCCGGGCGCCCTGGGAATTACGGATAGTGAAATCAGTTAACCTATCCGTAAGCGGCAGATTCTAAGGCATCGGAACCTGACGACTGCCCCACCGTCCAACCCTCGTGCTCAACGTCTTCATGCCCGCTGAACCCATCGATTCCCCGATTGCCGACGCGCTCCCCTCCGACGCGGAGCCGTTGCGCGCGGGCATCCAGTCGGTGGAGGTGGGGTTCGAGTTGCTGAACGCCCTGTCCGAAGCGCCGGGCGCGCTGATGCTCCGGGATCTGGCCGCAGCCGCCGGCATGAGCGCGGCCAAGGCGCACCGCTACCTCGTGAGCTTCCAGCGCATGGGGCTGGTGATCCAGGATCCCCTGAGCACCCGCTACGACCTCGGCCCGGCCGCGCTTCGCCTGGGCTTGGCCAGCCTGGCGCGCATTGACGCCGTGCGGCTCGCGCGCGAACGCATCGACGCGCTGCTGGCCGAAACCGGCCACACCCTGGCCATCGCGGTCTGGGGCAACCAGGGGCCCACCATGGTGCACTGGGTGGAGGCACCCCAGTCGGTGCCGGTGACGCTGCGACTGGGCGACGTGATGCCACTGCTCACTTCGGCCACAGGTCGCTGTTTTGCTGCCTTCATGCGGCACCAGGAGCGGGATGCCCGGCGCATCGAGCCCATGGTGCAGGAGGAGTTGGCGCACTTGAAGAACCTTCCGCGCAGTGGCCTTCCGCTGGTGGACGTGCCCCGAAATCCGGCCGAAGTGCAAGCTGTGCTGGAAGAAACCCGACAGCGCGGCCTGGCGCGCGTGGTGCACAGCCTGCTGCCCGGCGTGGGCGGGTTCTGTGCGCCGGTGTTCGACGCCCAAGGCCGGCTGGCGCTCGGCCTGGTCGTGCTCGGCTCGGTGGCCACGCTGGACACCGACTGGGACGGTCCACCCGCCGCCGCGCTGCTGCGATGCGCACGCCAGCTCAGCAGCGACCTGGGCCATGCCTGAGTTGACCGAGACGCGCACCCAGCGCGCCGGCGCACCGCGCTGGCCGACGCTGGTCTTGCTTGGCGCGGGGGTGCTGGCCTTGCACCTGCTGCTGCTCACCGGCGGACTGCCGGACTTCATCACGCCCGCTCCCACCAGCACGGCCGCGTTGGCGAGCGCCCAGCCGACCCTGGATGAAACCCCAAAGGCTTCCGAAGCCGGCGCGCGGAACGCACCGGTGCGCATCAGCACGGTGCGCTGGATCGTTCCGGCACCGGCCACCGCGCCCGCAACCACTGCCGTACCCGAACGCGAAGTGGCCGCGCCGAAACCGCCCAGGGTGCCTGTGAAGGTCGCTGCGCGGCCCGCCACACCGGTTCCCGAAGCACCTCCAGCGCCGGTGGCCATCGCGCCACCACCGCCCGTGGATGAGCCCGCCGCGGAGCCCGACGTGCCGGACGCGACCGTGCTGGCCCAGGCCGACACGCCGGACACCGCGCAGCCCGCGCCGCTGCCCCCGCCGGCGACCGCCACGCCCGCCAGCCCGGCGCTGCCGCCCGCCCAGCTGCCCGCCAGCACGCGGTTGCAATACGTGGTGTCAGGACAAGCCAAGGGCTTTCACTACAACGCCACCGGCACGCTCGACTGGGAACTCGCGGGCGACCGCTACAGCGCACGCATGGAAATGCGCATGCCGCTGCTGGGAAGCCGCGCGCAGACCAGCAGCGGCGGCGTCGGCCCCGAAGGCCTGATGCCCGAGCGATTCGCCGACAAGGGCCGCAGCGAGCGCGCCGCCCATTTCGAGCGTGAGCACCAGCGCATCCGCTTCAGCGCCAACACGCCCGAGGCCGAGCTGCTGCCCGGTGCGCAGGACCGCCTCAGCCTGTTCCTGCAACTGGCCGGCCTGTTGCAGGCGCGACCCCAGGCCTATGCCACTGGCCAGGTCATCGACATGCAGGTGGCCGGCACCGGCGATGCGGAGATCTGGCGCTTCGAGGTCGGCGAGGAAAGCACCCTGGCCCTGCCTGCCGGTGAACTGCGTGTGCGCCACCTGGTGAGGCAGCCGCGCAAGGAGTTCGACAGCACCGTGGAGATGTGGCTCGCCCCCGA
This sequence comes from Hydrogenophaga sp., assembly GCF_051858985.1. Lineage (GTDB taxonomy): Bacteria > Pseudomonadota > Gammaproteobacteria > Burkholderiales > Burkholderiaceae_C > Hydrogenophaga. The sequence continues at coordinate 45,486 of NZ_JBHYGM010000005.1, forward strand.
ACTCAGCCACCTGCCGGTTCGCTTGAAGGTGACGCAGGCCAATGGCGACCTGGCGGACCAGCAACTGAGCCAGAAGCCCTGATGCGCAGAAAAAATGTGCTCAAAACGACACATAACTTGAAGTTGGCATGAACGTTGCCATGTAAAGAGCCTCTGACCTACATGCCCGGCGGTTTTTTGCCGATATAAGGGCATCAGGAACGCAGGTTTTTCAACTCAAGGATATTTCAGTCATGCACATGCTTTACGACTCGGATGCCTTCGCTGTGGTCCACATCCTCGCCAATGCACCGGCAGAGGGTGACAACGAGGTGCCCCAGGGCCCCCAAATGCCCCGTCACGGTTTCGAGATCGTGGACAAGCGCTCGGGCAAGGAGGTCTACCTCGACGGCTCCTGGGCAGAAATGTTCCAGCTTCAGATCACCGCCTGGCAGAACAGCACCCCTTCTCAGGAAGAGGTGGAAGACACGCTGGAAGGTTATGCCACGCTGGCACAGATGCCCGTGGTGATGCACTGAACCGGTCCCCCTCGCGCCGCGCCTTCGGCGCGTCACCCCCAGGGGGCAACGCCTGCGGACTGGCGGACCCAGATCCGCGGCGCTCTCGAATGACTTCCCCCTCGCTCTTCCGCCCGGCACTTGCCGGGCTTTTCATTTCCCGGCGTACTTCCAGCGGTAGACCGGTTCGGCCAGGATGAGCACGGCCACCAGACGACAGACCTGGAACGCGGTGACCACGGGCACACCGAGCTGCAACACCTTGGCCGTGATGGCCATTTCGGCGATGCCGCCCGGGGCGGTCCCCAGCACCAACGTGGCCGAGTGCAGCCCGGTGACGGCGGCCAGCACCCAGGCGAAGCCGGCGCACAGCCCCATCATGACCACCGTGGCGAACGCCACCGACGCCAGCCAGCGAGGCGCTGTGTGCACGAACGCCGGCGTGAAGCGCACGCCCAGGCTCACGCCGATGACCAGTTGGGCGGCGTTGGACCAGGTTTGCGGAATCGCCGAGAACGTGAAGCCGCACAGCGTCACCACCATGGTGATGACAAGCGCCCCCATGAACCAGGGGTTGGCGCGACCGAGACGCTGCATGAGCAGGGCGCCGGCCAAAGTCATCAGGGTCAGGACCGCCAGGCCCGCGGGTTGCACCTCGCGAATGCCCGGCGGCACGGCGTCCAGGCCGCTCAGGCCCCAGAACTGCATGGCGAAAGGGATCGTCAGGGTGACCATCAGCACGCGCAGGCTGTGCGAAGCCGCCACCAGGTCGGTGCGTGCGCCCTGGCGCTCGGCGATCAGCGTCATCTCGGAAGCACCACCGATGGCACCGGCGAAGTAGGTGGTGCTGCGCAACTGCGCCGGCGACAGCGCGGCCAGGTGCCCCGCGTGCCAGCGGGCCAGGCAGGTACCGAAGGTCAGGCCCAGCAGCAGCGCCCAGGCAATGCCCAGGCCGATGGCCCACCAGAGGCCGGCCACCAGCGCGCCCACCTCGGGCGTGAAATACAGGCCGAGTGCAGCGCCGATCACCCACTGGCCTGCGTTGCGCAACGGCGTCCAGCTTTCGGTGGGCGCGCCCAGCATGGAGACCAGCGAGGTCGCCAGCAGCGGACCGATCATCCAGGGGATGGGCGTGTTCAGCCAGCGGCACAGCCAGGCGGCAGCCAGCGCAAGCAACAGGGTGAAGAGGACGCGCGGCCAGGAACCCGGGCCGAAGGCGGACAGGAAAAGCACGCGGGGAAAGAGCGAGGGCGCCGCCGGGGGCGACAGAGCCCGTAGTATCCCTGCATGAACTGTCGATCCGCTGTCCTGTTTGCGCTCACCGTTTCGCTGCTGGGCGCCTGTGCCAGCGCCCCGCCTGCTTCCGTGCCGGCGCTGCTCGATCGCCTGCTGCCCACGCAGGCCCTGCTGATCGGCGAGCAGCACGACGCCGCAGAACACCAGGCGCTGCAGCGCGACGTGGTGCTGGCGCTGGCCGCGCGCGGCCGGCTCGGCGCGCTGGTGATGGAAATGGCCGACCAGGGGCGCAGCACATCGGGTCTGGCCGCCGATGCCAGCGAAGACAGCGTGCGCGAATCGCTGGGCTGGAAGCCCGAGGGCGGCTGGCCCTGGGCCACCTACGGCCCGGTGGTGATGGCCGCCGTGCGTTCAGGTGCGCCGGTGCTGGGTGGCAACCTGCCGCGAGGCCGCATGCGCGAGGCCATGGGAGATGCCGCGCTGGACGGCGCGATCGGCGACGGCGCACTCCAGCGGCAACGCGAGGCGATTCGCGAAGGCCATTGCGGCCTGCTGCCCGAGAGCCAGATCGCACCCATGGCGCGCATCCAGTTGGCGCGCGACCGTGCCATGGCGGAGACGCTGGTGGGCGCGGCGCGCCGGGCCGGGCCGGGAAAGACCGTGGTGCTGGTGGCCGGCAACGGCCACGTGCGCCGCGACCTTGGCGTGCCGCTGTACCTGCCGGCCACGCTGAGCCACCGGGTGGTGATGGCGCAGGCAGGTGCGGCGAAAGATGAAGGCCGGCCCTCCGATGCCGTGTGGCGCACGCCCGCCACGCCGCCGCGGGACCACTGTGCCGAACTGAAGCAACGGATGGCGCCCCGCTGAATCGCCGTCAGGCCACGCGCTTGATCGCGTCGGCCAGCGTGCCGACCATCGTTTCGATTTGAGACCGTTCCACGATGAAGGGCGGCGCGAACACCAGGTTGTCGCCCGCGTTGCGCACCAGCACGCCGCGGTGGTAGCAGTCCACGAACACGTCGAAAGCCCGCTTGCCCGGCGACCCCGCCAGGGGCGCCAGCTCCACCGCAGCGGCCAGGCCGTAGCTGCGGATGCCGATCACATTGGGCAGGCCCTTGAGCGCACTGTGCATGGCGTCGCCCAGCACCGGGCCCATCTCGCCAGCGCGCTCGAACAGCTTCTCTTCGCGGAACAGGTCGAGCGTGGCGATGGCCGCTGCGCACGACACCGGATGGCCCGAGTAGGTGTAGCCGTGGAAGAACTCGATGGCGTGGTCCGGCGCGCTGCCGTGCGCGCCCATCATCGCGTTGTAGATGCGGTCTGTGCAGACCACGCCACCCAGCGGAATGACGCCATTGGTCACGGCCTTGGCGAAGTTCAGCATGTCGGGCTGCACGCCGTAGTGGTCGGACGCGAACGCGGTGCCCAGGCGGCCAAAACCGGTGATGACCTCGTCGAAGATCAGCAGGATGCCGTGCTTGTCGCAGATCTCGCGCAGCCGTTTCAGGTAACCCTGCGGCGGCACGTACCAGCCTGCGCTGCCGGCCACCGGTTCCACGATCACGGCCGCCACGTTGCTCGGGTCGTGCAGGGGAAGGATGCGGTTCTCCAGCTCGAGCAGCAGGTCCTCGTCCCAGACCGGCTCGGTGTTGTGCACGTAGGCGTGCTTCACCGGATCGTGGATGAAACGCAGGTGGTCCACGCGAGGCAGCAGGCTGGTGCCGTAGACCTTGCGGTTGGCGGGAATGCCACCGACGCTCATGCCGCCGAAGCCCACGCCGTGGTAGCCGCGCTCGCGGCCGATGAAGATGTTGCGGTGGCCTTCGCCGCGCGCGCGGTGGTAGGCCAGCGCCACCTTCATCGAGGTGTCCGCCGCTTCGGAACCCGAGTTGCAGAACAGCACCTTGTTCAGGTCGCCCGGCGCCATGGCCGCGATCATTTCGGCCGCGCGGAAGGCCTTGTCGTTGCTGACGCTGAAGGCAGTGGCGTAATCCAGCGTGTCGAGCTGCTTCTTGATGGCCTCGTTGATGGGCTTGCGGTTGTGGCCGGCGCCCACGCACCACAGGCTGGAGATGCCGTCGATCACCTGCCGGCCGTCGTGTGTGGTGAAGTGCATGCCTTCGGCGGCCACGAAGATGCGCGGGTCTTTCTGGAACGCGCGGTTGGGGGTGAAGGGCAACCACTGGTTGTCCATGCGAAGCTCGTTGTAGGCCATGGCGGAGTCTCCTCAAACAAAAGTGTTCAACGCCCGGATTGTGTCACTGGCCAGGAGCTTTCATGGCGCCACTGCCGCGCTGAAAGGCAGGCCCACCGGGCGCTGCTGCGACAATGCGCGGGCCATGCAACACACCTACGTCCTCACCTTGTCCTGCCCGGACCGTCCCGGCATCGTGCACGCGGTCTCCGGCTTCCTGTTCGAGCACGGCGGCAACATCGAAGAGGCCGCGCAGTACAACGACCACGACACCGGCCTGTTCTTCATGCGCGTGCAGTTCGCCTGTGCGCAGCTCACACAGGACGATCTTCGCGTGCACCTGCGTGTGTTCGCCGACACCTTCGCCATGCAATGGAGCCTGCATCCGCTGGCCGAGCCCGTGCGCACGGTGATCTTCGTGAGCAAGGAAGGCCACTGCCTCAACGACCTGCTGTTCCGCTGGAAAAGCGGCCTGCTGCCGCTGGACATCCGCGCCATCGTGAGCAACCACCGCGACTTCTACCAGCTCGCGGCGAGCTACAACGTGCCGTTCCATCACATCCCCGTGACCGCGGCCACGCGCGCGCAGGCCGAGGCGAAGCAGCTGGAGATCATCCGCGGCGAAGGCGCCGAGCTGGTGGTGCTGGCGCGCTACATGCAGATCCTGAGCAACGAGCTGTGCGGCGAACTCTCCGGCAAGGCCATCAACATCCACCACAGCTTCCTGCCCAGCTTCAAGGGCGCCAAGCCCTACTACCAGGCGCACGACCGGGGCGTGAAGCTGATCGGCGCCACCGCCCACTACGTCACGGCCGATCTGGACGAAGGTCCGATCATCGAGCAGGACGTGGCGCGCGTGGACCACACCGACACCGTGGAAGACCTCACTTCCCTGGGCCGGGACACCGAGAGCCAGGTGCTGGCACGCGCGGTGAAGTGGCACAGCGAGCACCGGGTATTGCTCAACGGCCACAAGACCGTGGTGTTCAAGTGAACCCAGCCCCCACGCTCCGCCGCTGCGCGGGTCGCTGCCCCCCAAGGGGGCTGAGCCGCCTTGGGAGCGGCCCGGCGGCGGCTCTTCCATGACCCTTCGCATTCCGCCGATCCAGTGCCTCCTCACCTTCGAGGCGCTGGCGCGGTTGCGCAGCGTCACGCAGACGGGGGAAGAGCTCAACGTCACGCCCAGTGCGGTCAGCCACCGCGTGCGCCAGCTCGAGCAGATCCTGGGCACCAAGCTGTTTGGCCGGGCCGACTTCTCGCTCACCACCGAGGGCAGCGAATACCTGGCGCATGTGCGCGAAGGCCTGGCCTCGCTGCAACGCTTTCCGAGTCAGGCCGCCGCCCCGGGCCGGCGCAAGCTGCGGGTGGCGGTCACGCCGACGTTCGCCCGCTCCATCCTGCTGCCGCGGCTCAAGCAGTTCATTGACAGCTACCCCGAGATCGACCTCACGCTGCAGGTCAGCATCCCGCTGCTCGACGTGGTGGCGGAGGACGCGGACCTGACGGTGCGCTTTGGCACCGGCCGCTATGCGGACGTGGAGCATGTCTGCCTGATGAAGGATGACGTCACGCCGCTGGCCGCCCCGTCGTTTGCGCGTGAGCACGGTCCCTTCGATTCGGCGCGCGACCTGGAAGGCCTGCCGCTGCTGCGCAGCCCGCTGGAGCCCTGGCGAACCTGGTTCGCGGCACACGACCTGGACTGGCCTGAGCCCACCGAGGGTTCGCAGTTCAACGACATCGGCCTCATGTGCGATGCGGCCGCCGCCGGCATGGGGGTGGCCCTGGTCCGGCTGAAACTGGCGGCGCCGTGGCTGGAACACGGCACGCTGGTGCCGCTGTACGAGCGCCGCGTGCCCAGCCCTCACGCCCACCACCTGTGCTGGCGCACCGGCACCATGGAGCGCTGGGAGTGCGCGGCCTTTGCCGAGTGGCTGCGCCACAGCGTGACCTAAATCCCCTTGCCGGGGGCGCGGGCTACACCAATGCGTAACATGGTGTTACATTCTCCTCGCTCGATACCGAGGGGAGCTGAACATGTGTCGAAGTTTTCGATGGCTGCTGCTGGCAGCGGTGGTGGTGTTGACCGGTTGTGCCGCCACAGGCCCGCGCTACGCCGAAGTCGAGTCGAATTTTCCCAGCCTGCGGCCCGGCTACGGCCGCGTGCTGGTGTACCGCCCGGCCGGCATGGGTGCGGCGGTCCAGCCCGAGGTGAGGCTCAACGGCGAGCTGATCGGCAAGGCCCAGCCTGAGGGCTTCTTCTTTGTCGACCGAGCCGCTGGCCGCTACACGCTCACCGTAGCCACCGAGGTGCGGGCCACCGCGGATCTGGAGCTCGCCGATGGCGCCACGGTTTTCGTCCAGGTCGGTATTTCCATGGGCCTGTTCGTGGGTCAGCCGCGGCTGACGGTCCAGAGCCCCGCCACGGCCATGCCCCAACTCGCCGCCCTGGCCTACACAGGGTCGGTGCCCCTGGTCGCCGGGCAGGCACGCGGTCGACAGGCCGACGCCGCGCTGCCCACAGGTCCCGCGCCAGGACGCGCAGCTCCGCCCGGCCAGGTGACGCTGGACGATCTGAGCGGGCTGCTGCCCACGCGCTGAAAGGAAAGCACCATGTCCCGCTGTTCCCTGCTGGTCTCCAGCCTCTGGCTGGCTTGCGCCACCTCAGTGGCCCAGGCCCAGCCTTCCACCCCCCTGGCGCCCGAGGTGCTGTTCGAGCGCGTGGCCCCCAGCGTCTGGGTGGTGAATGCGCACGACGACACCGACCGGCTCATGGCCAAAGGCAGTGCGGTGGTGATCGGCGCGGGCTCGCTCATCACCAACTGCCACGTGCTGGCAAGGGCGAAGCGGGTCACGGTCTCACGAGAGAACGTCACGTACGGCGCCACGCTCGAGCACCCCGACACCGAGCGCGACCTGTGCCAGCTCAAGGTGGCGAACTTCACGGCACCGGCTGTCACGATGGCGCCCGCAGAAAGCCTGCGTGTGGGTTCGCGGGTCTACGCCATCGGCAACCCGCGCGGCCTGGAAACCACCATCAGCGACGGCCTGCTCTCGGGCATCCGCCGCAGTGACACCAACGACTTCGTCGCCCTGCAGATCACCGTGCCGATCTCGGCGGGTTCCAGTGGTGGCGGCCTCTTCGATGCGCAAGGCCGTCTGATCGGCATCACCACGTACTACATCAAGGAAGGCCAGAACCTGAACTTTGCGCTGCCCGCCACGTGGATCGCCGAGGTGCCTGGACGCGCGCAGGCCGCGCTCGCGGCCCGCAAGGATCGCCAGAAGGCCACCAGCCTGGCCCAGGCGACCGCCGCCGCCGCAGCGCCCACCGGCGACCGCGTGTTCGAGTACAAGCTGCGCGACCGCCTGACCGGCAACACGCAGACGGTGGTCTACAAACTCGACCGCACCGAAGGCGACACCCGCATCTTCAACCAGGGCAGCCGCGTGGAACGCGCCAACGGCGAGGTGATCACACGCGGTCAGGCCATCGGCGGCGAGTACGACTTCGCCATGCCACCGGGCGGATGGATCACCAAGGTGCCCGAGCGGGGCGCCACCTGGCAACTGGACTACAAGATCCCGTCGACCGACAAGCACGTCACCATGAAGCTGACGGCGCAGGCGGCGGAAGAATCCACCCTGCGCCTGGGCGACCGCGAGCTGGCAATTGTGCGGGTGACCTTCAGGGGGCACACCCAGCGCGACCTCAGCGCGCTGGGGTATTCATCGGGCACTTACGAGGCCAACGCCTGGTACGCGCCCGAGATCGGGCGGGTGGTGCGTTTTGACGCACGCACCCGCGGCGGATTTGGCCTGTCCGCGTTCTATGTGGATGAAGTGTTCGAACTCACCAGCATCCGCCCGGAGTGAACCGCTTCACTCGATGGTCAGGCGCTGGCTGGTCGAGGCCGCCTTCTTGGGCAGCGTGAGCTGCAGCACCCCGTTCTCGTACTTCGCGCGAGAGGCCGCGTTGTCGATGTCCTGCGGCAACTGGAAACTGCGGCTCACGGCTCCGTAGAAGCGTTCGCTGCGCAGCACCTTGGACCCGTCCGTCTGCCGGTCCTGCTGCCTGACTTCGGCGCGCAGCGTGACGATGCCACCGTCGACGGTGACCTGGATGTCTTCGCGCGCCACGCCCGGGACTTCGGCCTCCACGGCATAGGCTTCAGGCGTTTCCTTCACATCGATCCGGATCTGCGTGGGCAGGGCATCGCCGTGCAGGGGTTTGACGTAGAAACCGGGGCCGACATCGCGAAAGAAATCGTCGAGAAGACCGCGGCGTGCAATCAGGCTGTTCATGGCAAGACTCCTTGAAATGGGGTTGGATGCCGTCGGGCGCGGGCTGCGCCTGGCATGGACAGAAACTGATGTCGGGTGCACCGGATTTCAAGAGCCCGGCCGTCGTCGCCATTCACGCAACCGTGGAAGTTTCTTCAACCCGTGCAGCCACCACTGGCATAAACTGGCCCGAGCCTTTCACCTCCCGCCGCCATGAACGCACCGACCCACACCCCCGAGATCAGCCATGTGCAGCGTGCAGCACGCCAGGCGGAGGTCGTGCGCGCGCTGCAGGCGGTGCTGCCGGCGCACGCGCTGCTCTGGCAGGCCGAAGACACCGTGCCCTATGAATGCGATGGCCTCACCGCCTACCGCGCCCGCCCACTGGTGGTGGCGCTGCCGGAGACGGAGACCCAGGTGGCCGCGGTGCTCAAGGCTTGCCACCGGCTGGACGTGCCCGTGGTGGCGCGCGGCGCGGGCACCGGCCTCTCGGGTGGCGCGATGCCGCACACGCAAGGTGTGACGCTCTCGCTGGCCAAGTTCAACCGCATCGTGCACATCGATGCGCGTTCGCGCACGGCCGTGGTGCAGGCCGGCGTGCGCAACCTGGCCATTTCGGAAGCGGCTGCGCCGCATGGCCTGTACTACGCTCCCGACCCCAGCAGCCAGATCGCCTGCACCATCGGCGGCAACGTGGCCGAGAACTCCGGCGGCGTGCACTGCCTGAAGTACGGCCTGACGCTCCACAACGTGCTGTCGGTGCGCGGTTTCACGGTCGAAGGTGAGCCCGTCACCTTTGGCGGCGAAGCACTCGACGGACCGGGGCTCGACCTGTTGCCGCTGGTGATCGGCAGCGAGGGCATGCTGGCCGTGACCACGGAGGTCACCGTCCGGCTGGTGCCCCGGCCGCTGCTGGCGCGCTGCATCATGGCCAGCTTCGACGACATCCGCAAGGCCGGCGACGCCGTGGCCTCGGTGATCGCCGCCGGCATCATCCCTGCCGGGCTGGAGATGATGGACAAGCCCATGACCGCTGCGGTGGAGGATTTCGTGCACGCCGGCTACGACCTGACGGCCGAGGCCATCCTGCTGTGCGAGAGCGATGGCACACCCGAAGAGGTGGAAGAAGAAATCGGACGCATGAGCGCGGTGTTGCGCGGCTGCGGCGCCACCGCCATCGCCGTGAGCCGCGACGAGGCCGAGCGGCTGCGTTTCTGGAGCGGGCGCAAGAACGCGTTTCCCGCCAGCGGTCGCATCAGTCCCGACTACATGTGCATGGACTCGACCATCCCGCGCAAGCGGCTGGCCGACATCCTGCTGGCGATTGCCGCGATGGAGAAGAAATACGGGCTGCGCTGTGCCAACGTGTTCCACGCGGGCGACGGCAACCTGCATCCCCTGATCCTGTTCGATGCCAACGACGCCGACCAGCTTCGCCGCTGTGAACTGTTTGGCGCCGACATCCTGGAAACCAGTGTGGCCATGGGCGGAACCGTGACAGGCGAGCACGGCGTGGGTGTGGAAAAACTCAACAGCATGTGCGTTCAGTTCTCTGCCGAAGAGAACGCGCAGATGTTTGCGGTGAAGCGCGCGTTTGATACCAAAGGGCTACTGAACCCGGGCAAGGTCATTCCCACGCTGCAACGTTGTGCTGAATACGGTCGCATGCTGGTGCGCGCAGGCGCGATTTCCCATCCGGAACTGCCGCGTTTCTGACTGTCAAATATCACGCTTGACAAATAGCCCCCTGGAGTACAGTTGCGCTCAATGAGCGCGCTCCTTCCCTCGCAAGACCGACGTCTTGACACGCACCGGCCTGACAGAGCGGCTCAGGAGCGTGAGCGTGCCCTGTTGCTCGAACTCGAGACGCTGCGCGCGGAGAACGAACACCTTCGCCGCAGCTACGCGCAAGTGCTCAGCGGCCAGGGCTCGACGCGCGATCACGTGGTGCACGGTCTGCACGCGCCGCTGCCACTGGCGCTGGAGTCCGCACTCGACGAGCCCGCCGAACAGAACCCGCAGAACGCGCAGCTCGAATACGAAGCGCTGTTCGCGGCCCTGGCCAGCGTGTTTCCCATCGGCGTGTTCCGCACCGACCACGCCGGCGTGCTCACCCATGTGGACGAGCAACTGCAGACCATCTTTGGCCTCGAACGCCGCGACTTTCCCAACTTCGGCTGGCTCAGCCGCGTGCACCCGGACGACCTGGAGCGGGTGCAGCAACACTGGGTGCAGGCGGTCTCGCGCGGCGATGGCCTGAGCGTGGAATTCCGCCTGGTGCGACCGGGCAACGATGTGATTCATGTGCTGGTGCGCAACGCGCCGCTGCGCGACGCCAGCGGCGCGCTCACCAGCCAGCTCGGCTTCGTGCAGGACATCACCCCCATGCGCACGCTCGAGGCCGACGCGCGCATCAAGGACGAACTCAACCGTCAGATCATTGCCAGCAGCCCGGACTGCACCAAGGTCCTCGACCTGCAGGGCCGCGTGGTGCAGATGACAGCGCAGGGCTGCCGGCTGGTGGAGGTCGACGATTTCGACCAGGTCCGGCTGAGCGACTGGTCCACCTGGTGGCCGGAGGACGGAGCGCTGCTCGCCAGGGAGGCGGTGGACGGTGCGCGCGAAGGCAAGAGCGCCCGCTTCGTGGCCTACGGCACCACGTTCAAGGGCACGCCCAAGTGGTGGGACACGATGGTCACGCCCATTTGCGATGCACAGGGCCGCGCGGTCATGCTGCTGGCGGTGTCGCGCGACATCACCTCGCTGCACGAGCAGCAGGAAGAGATCCAGCGCTTCAACACGGTGCTGGAGCAGCGCGTGCGCGAGCGAACCGACGAACTCGCCGAAGCCAAGGAACGCATTGCGCTGGCGTTGCGCGACGCGCAGACGATCTACAACCAGGCGCCCTGCGGCTACCACTCGGTCGATGCCAAGGGCGTGTTCGTGCTGATGAACCGCACCGAACTCGACTGGCTGGGCTACGAGCGCGAAGACGTGGTGGGCCGGCTGAGCTTTCGCGACGTCTTCAACACGAGCGACATCGATGCATCGGAGGATCGGCTGCAGCGGCTCATGCGCGACGGCAAGCTCGAACCGATCGAAGTGACCATGCGCCGTCGCGACGGCACCACCTTCCTGGCGCTGCTCAACAGCACCGCCGTGTTCGACCGCCAGGGCCAGTTCATCCGCAGCAACAGCACGGTGATCGACATCACCGCACGCAAGGCTGCCGAGAACGCGCTCGCCGCGCAGCGCAATTTCCTGCAGGCCATCACCAACAGCGTGCCGGTGCAGCTGGCCTTCTTCGATCGCGACCTGATCTGCCGTTTCGCCAATGCCAGCTACGCCCGCTGGGTCGACGGCGACATCGACAGGCTGGTGGACCGGCATCTGCGCGAGATTGCGCGTCCGCAGGACTTCGAGTCCGCACAGGCGCACCTGAAGGCGGCCCTGGGAGGCACGATCCAGCGCTTCGAAGGCGAGCGCGCGTTCCCCGATGGTCACCGCTTCTACGCCAGCATCGAGTACACACCCTACTGGCAGGACGGCCAGGTGCAGGGCATCATCATCCAGATGATCGACATCTCGGAGCGCAAGGCGTCCGAGGACCGCGTCAACCAGGCCAACCTCCAGCTCAACGAAGCCCTGCTGCAGTCGCGTGCGCTGTACAACCACGCGCCTTGCGGGTACCACTCGCTCGACGTCAACGGCCACTTCGTCTCGGTCAACGACACCGAGCTCGAATGGCTCGGGTATTCGCGCGAAGAAGTCGTGGGCCGGATGAATTTCCGCGACATCATGATGCCGGAGCACACTGCGTTGCTCGACAACCGGATGCAGAAGATCCTGCAGGACGATGCGCTGGACGCGGCGGAGTACGAATTGCGCCGTCGCGACGGCAGCACCTTCCACGCCCTGCTGTCGTCGTCGGCCGTGCGCGATGCCCAGGGCCGCTTCCTGCGCAGCAACACCACGGTGGTGGACATCACACGGCGCAAGGCCGCCGAGACCGCCCTGCGGGACAGCCAGCGGTTCCTGCAGACCATCACCGACCACGTGCCGGGCCTGATCGCCTATGTCGACGACGGGCTGGTGTTCCGGTTCGCCAACGCCGAGCACCTGCGTGTCTATGGCATGGATCCCCAGCACATCGTCGGACGCCACGTCAGTGAATGCATCAGGCCCGAGGTCTGGGCCGAAACCCGGCCCCGCATGCAGGCCGCGCTCACCGGTCAGCCGCAGCACTTCGAAACCTGGCGGCCCACCGCGGACGGGGGCGAAATCTTCGTGAGCGTGAACTACCTGCCCGACAGCAACGAAGGCCGGATCAAGGGCCTGTTCGTGCAGATCATCGACATCACCGAACGCAAGCGCATCGAGGAGCGCGTGATCCACCTCAACGAGGAGCTGGAGCAGCGCATCAGCGAGCGTTCGGCCGAACTGCTGGAGAGCGAGCAGCGGTTCCGTCTGATGGTGGACAACCTGCGCGATTACTGCATCTTCTTCATGGACGCCGAAGGCATCATCACCGACTGGACCGACAGTGCCCAGCGCATGGACGGCTACTCGCCGACCCAGATGGTGGGCCGGCACTACGGTGTGCTGTTCGACCCCGTGAACCCCGAGCACGGCAAGGTCAGCGCCAACCAGATGCTGCGGCTGGCGGCCTCGCGCGGGCAGCACGAACTTCACAACTGGCACGCCCGCAAAGACGGCTCGCAGTACTGGTCCCACTCGGTGCTGATCGCGTTGCGCGACGACGGCGGCGAGTTGCGCGGTTTCGCCAAGATCAACCGCGACATGACCGACGCGAAGCGGCTCGACGACCTGATGCGCAACATCAACGACGAACTGGAAAACCGGGTCGTGGAACGCACCGAGCAATTGCTGGCGGCCAACAAGGACCTGGAATCGTTCTCGTACTCGGTCTCGCACGACCTGCGTTCGCCGCTGCGCCACATCTCCAGTTTCGTGAGCCTGCTGGAAGAACACCTGGGCGGCCAGTGCGACGAGGTGAGCGCCCGCTACCTCAGCACGATCGGCAATTCGGCACGCCACATGAGCCAGCTCATCGACGGCCTGCTGGCGTTTTCCCGCCTGGGCCGCTCGGCCGTGAACCTGACGCCGGTGGACTTCACGCTGCTGGTGGACGCGGTGGTGGGCCAGCTCGGTCACGACACCGAGGGCCGGGTGGTGGACTGGGTGGTCTCACCCGACCTGCCGGTGGTGCAGGGCGATGCACTCCTGCTGCGCGAAGTCTGGGCGAACCTGCTGGGCAACGCCTACAAATACACCCGTCCGCGCGAGCGAACGCGCATCGAAGTGGGCTGGAGCGTGGATCCCGTGGTCGGCTACACCTTCTTTGTCCGTGACAACGGTGTGGGTTTTGACACAAAATACGCCCAGAAACTGTTTGGCGTTTTCCAGCGCCTGCACCGGGCCTCGGAATTCGAGGGCACTGGCATAGGTCTTGCACTCACCCGGCGCATCATCGAGCGCCACGGGGGCAGCATCTGGGCCGAAAGCCAGCTTGGTGAAGGCAGTACTTTCTACTTCTCGCTCCCATTTGAAGGCCCTCACGGGTTCGAGTCCCCCATGGACTCCATGCCAGCCGCTCTGGAATCATGACCAAAAATGCCGATGCCATCCTGCTCGTCGAGGACAACCCCGACGATGCCGAACTGACCAAGCTGGCGCTGGCGCGCCATGGGCTCGACGGACGTGTGACGCACGTCTCCGACGGCATGCAGGCGCTGGACTATCTGCACCGACGCAACGGTTTCATGAACCGATCGGGCAGCAACCCCATGCTGGTGCTGCTGGACCTCAAGATGCCCCTGCTCGACGGCATCGGCGCGCTTCGGGAAATCAAGGGTTCGGAGAACCTGCACCACATCCCCGTGGTCGTGCTGACCTCCTCCACCGAACCCAGCGACCTGCTGCGCGCCTACGACGCCGGCACCAACGCGTACATTGCCAAGCCCACCGAGTTCTCGCAATTCCTCAGCGCCATGAAACACGTGTGCGAGTTCTGGATCAACATCAACCAGACCGCGCCGCAATTGCCGGGCGCGGGCGTGCGCACCACCGGTTTCGGCGACCTGATGTAAGGCCCGCCGGGATCACCAGGGATCGATGAAACGGGCCGCGCGCGGCTCGGCCACCCCGGCTCCCGACAAACCCCCTGCCAGCCAGACCCGCGTTTGCGCCGGGTCGATCACCGCGTCGATCTCCAGCGTGGTCGCCATCGGAACCGCGGCGCCGCTGGCGTACTGGCGCGCCAGCAGTTGTTCGAACAGCGCATCGCGCGGCGGTCCTTCGGGTTCGGCTTCCAGTTCCTTGCGGTAGCCCAGCTTCACGGCGCCCTCCAGCCCCATGGCGCCAAACTCGGCCGTGGGCCAGGCGATGGTGAACACCGGGGCGTGGAACCCCCCGGCGGTGAGGCCCATGGCACCCAGGCCGTAGCCCTTGCGCAGCACCACGCTGAAGAACGGCACCCGCAGGTTGGCCGCTACCACAAACAGGCGGCTCGCGTGCCGCACCTGTGCGCGGGCTTCGGTGTCCGGGCCCACCATGAAGCCCGGCGTGTCCACCAGGCTGACGATGGGCAGGCCATGGGCGTTGCACAGCTGCATGAAGCGCGCGGCCTTGTCGGCGGCATCCGGGTCGATGGCACCGCCCAGGTGCAGCGGGTTGCTGGCCATCAGCCCGACGGGCATGCCTTCGATGCGGGCGAGCGCGGTGTGGATGCCCACGCCAAAGCCGGTGCGCAACGCGAGCAGGCTGCCCACATCGACCAGTCCGGCCATGGCCGCGGTGCTGTCGTACACGCGCAGCCGGTTTTCAGGCACCACCTCGCGCAGCGCCAGCGCATCGGGCGCGGTCCAACCGGCCTGCCTGCCCTGGAAGAAAGACAGGTAGTGGCGCGCGGCGGTCACGGCCTGCGCTTCGTCGTCCACCAGCACATCGATCACCCCGTTGGCTTGCTGCACCTCGCTGGGGCCGATCTGTTCGGGCTTGAAGCGCCCCAGGCCGCCGCCTTCGACCATGGCGGGGCCACCCATGCCGATGTTGCTGCCGCGCGTGGCGATCACCACGTCGCTGCAACCCAGCAGCGCAGCGTTGCCGGCGAAGCAGCGCCCACTGGCGATTCCCACCACCGGCACCTGGCCGCTCAGGCGCGCAAAAGCGGCAAAGGTGCCCACGTGCAGGCCTGCGACGATGGGCATGTCGGTATCGCCGGGCCGCCCGCCGCCACCCTCTGCGAACAGCACCACGGGGAGACGCTGGTCGAGGGCGATGCCCAGCAGACGGTCGGTCTTCTGGTGGTTGCGCATGCCCTGGGTACCCGCCAGCACGGTGGCGTCGTAGGCCATCACCACGGTGCGCTGGCCATTCACCGAACCGATGCCGGTGACCATGCCGTCGGCGGGCGTGTGGGCGATCAGGTCTTCCTCGCTGCGGCGGCTGCGCTGCGCGGCCACGGCGAGTGCGCCGTATTCGAGGAAGCTGCCCTCGTCGCACAGGTCGGCCACATTCTCCCGTGCGGTGCGTTGGCCCAGCGCATGCCGACGCGCCACTGCGTCGGGGCGCGCCGCGTCCAGCGTGAAGGCCAGACGTTCCATGAGCCGTTCAAGGTCAGCTCGCGGCGCCGTCGATGCAGCCTGCTGCGCTGCGTCGTTGTCTTTCGGCCTGGCCAGTTGTGCCGGCTCCGAGCGCAGCAGCACATCACCCACCTGAACAGCTTCACCCGCTGCGTAGACCAACTCCAGCACGCGCGCGCCGCCAGATGCACGCACCTCGTGCTCCATCTTCATCGCCTCCAGCACCACCAGCACATCGCCGGCGCGCACCACGTCCCCCGGCGCGACGAGCCATTGAACGATCTGGGCAGCAAGGGGCGAGCGCAAGGAGTCCATGCGCAGATTCTGCGCGGCCACCCGGCACGCGCAGGTCAATCAAGAGACAGGGAACGGAGGGGGAGCGAATCCAGAGACACCGAGGGTCCGGCTCTGCCGGCGCCAGGTGTCGCCAGGTGTCGCCCCCCTACAGGGGGGAGGCGCCGAAGGCGACGCGGGGGGTATCAATAAATGTCCGAGTCGGCCCACTGCGACGAGGGGCCCTCTTCCGCCGTCACCGGCATGTTCAGGTTGAGCACGAACACCACTTCGCCGCCGAATCGCCCGACGCCCAGGCTCTTCATCAGCACCTGTTCCTGCTCCGGACGCTCCATGCGCAGGAAGCAGATCGCCTGCTTGGTGCCTTCGTGCATGGCGGTCAGGATGTCCAGCCGCGTGATGCGGCCGAACTCACTGCACAACTGGTGCAGCGCGGATTTCAGGCTGGCGACATCGCTGTATTGCCTGAGTTCTGCGAGTGTGCTCACAATCAACTCCCTCCAGGTTCGGTTCGGCTGCGGCAGAAAGGATGCTTTGTCAGGGCGCGGCCAGAGCGCTGGCCAGTGCCGATGTTAGGGCAAAGACTACAAATTCTCACAAGCGAGTTACAAATTTCCGCCAAGCAGGCGAGTCACGTGCAGAACTTCACGCTTGCCCACGCGCCAGCGGCCGCACGCCCGGGCCGGGGCTCTGTATGCTCAGCCAGTTGATCCGCCTGCCAACCGCTTCACACCGAGCAACCACCGACCATGCGTCCAGGACCCGACATCAACCGCGCACCCCTGGTCTCTGACCTCGCCTTCGAACGCACGGGTTCGTTTCCCGCGTTTCACCAGCGCGTGGAATTCGACCGGGTGGCCGAACTGGCGGCGCAACTGGCGGACACCGGGGCGGTCCTGCTGGTGGACGCTGCGCGCAAGCCGGCCGAAGTGCTGGGTGCCCATGGCCTGGCACCCGACGCCGCCCAGGTGGCGCTGGCGGCCTGCGCGGAACTGCTGGCGCACCCGGCGGTGGAGGGATGGGTGCTGGCCCCCAGCGGCAAGAGCCGCGCATCCCGCGCCACCTGGCGCTGCGCGCACTGGCTTCCCCTGCCGGCGTCGGGCGCCTCCGCCCAGGCCGGCCTGCTGATGCTCGATGCGGACACCCGACGCGAGGGGCAGTCCGCCTCGAGCGCGCTGCACGTGCTGGCCAGCCACACCGCCGGTGTGCTGGCGCTCGCACGCCGCAGCGAGCAGATCGAGCAGTACAACGCCAACGTGCTGCGTGAGAGCGAGAGCCGCCTGAACCTGACCGAACACACCGCGGGCGCGGGCAGCTGGTCGCTGCAGCTGTCCACCCGCAAGGTGGTGCACTCCGATGAATTCGCCACCATCCTCGGCCTCACCGAACATGGGCAGGTCAAGGATCTGGAATCCATGGTGCAGCGCTACACGCCGGAGTGGCGCAGCGGCATCCGCCAGCGGCTGGAACGCTGCGCGCAGAACGGTGAATCGTTCGACGAGGAAATCCAGGTGCTGATCGATGGGGGCACGCCCAAATGGGTGCGCACGGTGGGCACGGCCGTGCGACGCGCCGACGGCGAAATCGCGCGCATCCAGGGAGCCATCCAGGACATTTCGGCGCAGAAGCAGGCCCAGCAAGACACGCTGCGCCTGGCCATGCGGCTGACCACCACGCTGGCCAGCATCACCGAAGCCTTCGTGACGCTTGACCGGCAGTGCTGCTTCACCTACCTCAACCAGGAGAGCGAGCGGCTGCTGCAGAAGACGACGGCCGACCTGCTGGGCATGGAGGTGTGGCACGACTTCAGCCCCGGGCTCGCCCAGCGCCTCAAGGACCAGCTCACCAAGTCGCTGCACACCAACCGCCGCGTCGAGCTGGAAGATTTCTTCCCGACCCTGGGCAAGTGGCTCGAGGTGCGCGCCTACCCATTTGCCGAAGGCCTCGCGGTCTATTTCCGCGACGTCACGGAGCGCCGCCGCTCGCAGGAACAGCTCATGCTGCTGGAGACCAGCGTCTCGCGCCTGAACGACATCGTGGCGATTGCCGAGACCGGCGCGGGCAGCGACGAACAGGAGCCACGCATCGTCTTCGTGAACGACGCCTTCGAGCAGCACACCGGCTACACCCGTGCGGAGGTGCTGGGACAGACACCGCGCATGCTGCTGGAACTCGACCCTGCCATCACCAAGCTGCGTGAACTCGCGGCCAGCCTGCAGCAGTCGCGCCAGGCCCGCACCGAGCTGATGGTGAGGCGAAAGAACGGTGCGATGTTCTGGGTGGAGCTCGAAGTGGTCTCGGTGCAGGCCACGGCCGAGGACATCACCCACTGGGTGGCGGTCGGTCGAGACATCACGCAGCGCAAGACCGCGGAAGACATGATCCGCCACCTGGCTTTCTACGATGCGCTGACCGATCTTCCCAACCGGCAGCTGCTGCTGGACCGCTTGCAGCAGGCGCTGGCGGCGAGCGCGCGATCGGGCCAGCACGGCGCACTGATGTTCATCGACCTGGACAACTTCAAGATCCTCAACGACACGCTCGGCCACCACATGGGCGACCAGCTGCTGCAGAAGGTCGCGCAGCGCCTGACCAAGAGCGTGCGCAAGACCGACATGGTTGCGCGCCTGGGCGGCGACGAATTCGTGGTGATGGTGGACGACCTGAGCACCGACCCCGAGGCCGCCGCGTTCAAGGCCACCGCGCTGGCGGAAAAAGTGCTCAACACCCTGCGCGAGCCGTTCCAGCTGACGGGGCACCAGCATTTCGCCACGCCCAGCATTGGCGTGACCTCGTTCACCGGCCAGCAGAGCGATGTGGGCGAACTGCTCAAGCAGGCCGACCTGGCGATGTACCAGGCCAAGTCGCTCGGCCGCAACACCATGTGCTTCTTCGACCCCGGCATGCAGGCGACCGTGAGCGCCAATGCCACGGTGGGCTCCGACCTGCGCGTGGCGCTCAACGAGCAGCAGTTCGTCGTGTACTACCAGCCGCAAGTGGACCGCGTGGGCGTGATCACGGGGGTGGAAGCGCTGGTGCGCTGGCAGCATCCGCAGCGCGGCCTGATGACGCCGGCCGATTTCATTCCGGTGGCCGAGGACACGGGCTTGATCCTGCCGCTGGGCCAGTGGGTGCTGGAGACCGCGTGCGAACAGCTGGCCGCCTGGGCCGACCGCGCGCAGACGGCCAACCTGAGCATTGCGGTGAACGTGAGCGTGCGCCAGTTCCGCCACCCGGACTTCGTCGACATGGTGATGGCCGCGATCACGCGCACCGGCATCCGGCCACACAAGCTCAAGCTCGAGCTCACCGAGAGCCTGCTGGCCGACCGCATGGAGATCACCATCGACAAGATGGGCATGCTCAAGGCGCTGGGCGTGACACTCTCGCTGGACGATTTCGGCGTGGGGTACTCGTCGCTCTCGGTGCTCAAGCGCCTGCCGCTGGACCAGCTCAAGATCGACAAGGGCTTTGTGGCCGACGTGCTCACCGACCCGAACGATGCCGCCATCTCGCGCGCCATCATCGCGCTGGCGCAGAGCCTGAGCCTGCAGGTGGTTGCCGAAGGTGTGGAGACCCAGGAACAGCGCGATTTCCTGGCCTACCAGGGTTGCGACCAGTTCCAGGGCCACCTGTTCGCCAAGCCGCTGCCGATCGAGGCGCTGGATGCGCTGCTGCAAAATCCCACCGCGGGGATGCTGGTTCTGTCCTAAACGTGCAGGAGTAGAAACCTGCGCTCCCACGGGCTGATCACCTCGAAGTACTCGCGGTACTCCACCTCCTTGATCGCGCTGTAGGTCTGGATGAAATGTTCACCGAAGAGCTCCACCAGCGGCGCACAGGCCATGAGTTTTTCCACCGCGTCGTCCAGGTGCCGCGGCAACTGGTGTGGCTGCTCGTAGGCGCTGCCCTTGAGCGGTTCGGTAGGCTGGATCGCCTGTTTCATGCCCAGGTACCCGCACGCCAGGCTGGCCGCGATCGCCAGATAAGGATTCACGTCCACGCCCGCCAGGCGGTTCTCCACACGGCGTGCCTCCGGACCTGAATGCGGCACGCGCAGGCCGCAGGTGCGGTTGTCGTAACCCCAGCTGAGGTTGATGGGCGCTGAGGTGAAGCGGGAAAGCCGTCGGTACGAGTTGACGTAGGGCGCGAAGAACGCCGTGGCCGCAGGCAGGTAGGTCTGAAGGCCACCGATGAAGTGCAGGAATCGGTCGGAGGCCTCGCCGTCGGCGCGGCTGAAGATGTTCCTGCCATCGTCGATGCCGACCACGCTCTGGTGGATGTGCATGGCGCTGCCGGGCTGGCCCTGCATGGGCTTGGCCATGAACGTGGCGTACATCTGGTGGCGGATCGCCACCTCGCGGATGGTGCGCTTGAACAGGAACACCTGGTCGGCCAGCGGCAGCGGGTCACCGTGGTCGAGGTTGATCTCCATCTGCGCGGTGCCCATCTCATGGATCAGCGTGTCGAGCTGGATGCCCTCGGCCTCGCACCAGTCGTACATCACGTCGAAGATGTCGTCGTACTCGTTGATCGCGTCCATTGAGAAGCTCTGCATGCCCGCTTCGGTGCGCTTCGTGCGGCCCACCGGCGGCTTCAGGGGAATGTCCTCGTCGGGCTCGACCTGCACCAGGTAGAACTCCATCTCGGGCGCCACCACCGGCTTCCAGCCTTCGTCCGCGTACAGCTTGAGCACGCGGCGCAGCACGTTGCGCGGTGAGAGCGCGAACGGTGCGCCGTCAAAGGCAAAGCAGTCGTGGATGATCTGCGCCGTGGGCTCCTTCGCCCATGGCACCGGCCGCAGCGTGTCCGGGTCGGGCTTGAGCAGCATGTCCGGGTCGGCCACGGAGGTGTAGTCCTTCTCCGGGTAGTCGCCGGTGACCGTCATGGCGAACACCGCCTCGGGCAAACGCAGCCCCACCGCCGGGTCGTACTTGTGGCGCGGCACGATCTTTCCGCGCGCCTGCCCCGCCATGTCGGGAATGATGCACTCCACTTCGGTGATGCGGTGCTCGTCCAGCCACTGCTGGATGCGCTGGGCGTCGGCGGTCGGGCTGGCTGGGGTCATGGCGTGGCTACCAGTTGGTGATGCGGGGATTGTCGAAGCGGTACTCGTTGGGCACCGCGATGTTGGAGAAAGAGAACGACAGGCTCACATCCAGAGAGCTCACCTGGTGCCACCAGCCCAGCGGCAGGAACACCGTCTCGCCAGGTTCCACCACCACGTCGAGCACGGTGGCCTGCTCGAAGAGCGGGTAGCGCGCCAGGTCCGGGCGGTCCAGGTCAACGGGGCTGTAGACATCGAAGTGGTTGTAGAGCAGCGGTGTCTGCAGCGGCGACACGAACCGCCAGCGCTTGCGGCCCACGATCTGCGTGTGGCAGAGCATGATGGTGTCGTGGTGCAGCGGTGTGACGGTGCCGGCCGGCCCGAACCAGAACGATGCGCGCCGCGCGAGCTGCGAGCGGTCGCAGAACGCGGGCAAGGTGCCGATGTCGTCGAGCAGGGGCGCGAACCCCGGACGGCTGAGCATCTCGTTGTTGGCGGTGAGGTAGTAGTCGTTGGTGGCGCCACCGGCCAGCACACGGTCCACGAAATCGGCCAGCCGCATCTTGCGCTGGTGATCGAGTTTGTTGAGCTCGTAGTTCGGGTCGGCGCTGCGCTCGGCCTGCACTTCCACGTCCAGGTGGCCGAAGCGCTGGCGAAGGTCCTGTGGTGACCAGCGCGCCAGCGCAGGCCAGTCGCGCGCCACGTCGGTCAGCACCACGGGACGGCTGCCGATCACGTACTTCTCCATGAACTCACCCAGTGGCACGCGGCTGCGCTTTTCCACATGGCCGTGCAGCGGATCAAGCTCGCGCAGCTTCTGCTGGTTGGCCACCACCGATTCGAGCTTGGCCTGCAGTTGTTGGAAACGGCGCGCGGCCAGGAAGGCGGGGTCTTCCTCCATGGCACGGATGGCGGGCTCGCATTCGACCGGGTCCAGGCCGGCCTGCACCATCGTCTCCAGCATGGAATCGGGCGTGCAGTTTCTCAGCCGGTTCTCGGCGATCCATTGCCGCCAGCCGGCATCGAGTGGGCGGAACCCGGCATCGACCGGGCGGGGAGCGGCAGGGATGGCGGGCGTGGTGCTCATGCGCCCGCCAGTATCGCACCGGCGCCGCCGCGCCCGGGCTCGTTCAGCGGGTGAAGAGCGCCACGTTGCCGCCCGCAGCGGTGGTGTTGATGGTCAGGGTCTGTTCCGCACAGAAGCGCAGCAGGTAGTTCGGCCCGCCGGCCTTGGGGCCGGTGCCGCTCAGGCCTTCGCCACCAAAGGGCTGCACGCCCACCACCGCACCGATCATGTTGCGGTTCACGTACACATTGCCGACCCGCGCGGCAGCCGCGAGCGCCTGCGCGCGGCTGTCGATGCGGGTCTGGATGCCGAGCGTGAGCCCGTAACCCAGTGCATTGATCTGCCCGATCACCTCCATGGGATCACCGCCCCAGCGCACCACCTGAAGCACCGGTCCGAAGATCTCCTGGCCCACCTCGGCAATGGCCGGCACCTCGAACATCTGCGGCGCGATCAGATGGGGCATGGCGTGCGAAAGACGGGACGGTGGCAGCAGTGCGCGGCCCTGCGCATGCAGGCGCTCCAGGTGGGCACCGATACTGGTGAAGGCCTCGGCATCGATCACGGGACCAAGGTCGGTGGCCAGGTCTGCGGGGTTGCCCACCACCAGTTCCCTGGCGGCGCCCTGGATCATGTCGATCACGCCGTCGGCGATGGCCTCGTGCACGCACAGCAGGCGCAAGGCCGAGCAGCGCTGGCCCGCGCTGCGGAACGCGCTCTGCACCACCGCGTCAGCCACCTGCTCGGGCAGGGCCGTGCTGTCCACCAGCATGGCGTTGATGCCGCCGGTCTCGGCGATCAGCGGCACGATGGGGCCGTCCTTGGCCGCGAGTGCGCGGTGGATGATGCGGGCCACCTGCGTGGACCCGGTGAACACCACGCCGGCAATGCCGGGCTGCGACACCAGGGCCGCGCCCACGGTTTCGCCAGGACCGTGCAGCAACTGCACGGCCGCTGCCGGCACGCCCGCGGCGTGCAGCAGCTTCACCGCTTCCAGCGCAATGGCCGGCGTCTGCTCGGCCGGCTTGGCGAGCACCGTGTTGCCCGTGGCCAGTGCGGCTGCGACCTGCCCGATGAAGATGGCGAGGGGAAAATTCCAGGGACTGATGCAGACCCACGCGCCACGCCCTTCCATCCTCAGCGTGTTGCTCTCGCCGGTGGGGCCGGGCAGTGTGGTGGGCGCCATGATGCGCTCCGCTTCGTTGGCGTAGTAGCGCAGGAAATCGATCGCCTCGCGCACTTCAGAGACAGCGTCGCCCCAGGTCTTGCGCGCTTCCTTCACGAGCAGCGCGCACAGGCCGGGCAGCTGCTGCTGCATGGCGTCGGCCGCGCGGCGCAGGGTGGTGGCCCGTGTGGCCAGTGGCGTGTGGTTCCAGCCCGGAAAGGCCTTCATGGCGCGCTCGCACGCCGCCCGCACGTCCTCCATGCTGGCCTCGGGCACGCGGTTCACCGCCGTCACGGCGTGCGCATTCATCAGCAGCTCACGGTGTGCAGCCACCGCCAGGTCGAGCCCCTCGCTGTTGGGCCGGCTCGGGCCATAGAGTTGTGCCGGCAGCGGCAGCCAGGCGGCGTCGGGCGCATCGGGTTGAGACTGCACCAGGGGCGAGACCAGCAGCTCGTCCATGCCCACCGATTCGTCGGCGAGCTGGTGGACGAACGACGAGTTGGCTCCGTTTTCCAGCAGGCGGCGCACCAGGTAGGCCAGCAGGTCGCGGTGAGCGCCCACCGGCGCGTACACGCGACAATCCACGTTCGGGTGCTTGAGCACCTCGCGGTAGATGCCCTCGCCCATGCCGTGCAGCCGCTGCAGTTCGAAGGGCACGCTTTCCTCCGATGCCATCTGCAGGATGGCGGCGATGGTGCCGGCGTTGTGGGTGGCGAACTGCGGAAAGATCGCGTCGGGCGCCACCAGCAGCGCCCGTGCACAGGCGAGGTAACTCACGTCGGTGTGAGGCTTGCGCGTGAACACCGGGTATGCCGGCAGGCCGAGTTCCTGGGCGCGCTTGATCTCTGCGTCCCAGTAAGCACCCTTGACCAGGCGGCACATGAACTTGAGCTGGTGGCGTCGCGCCAGCGCAGTCACGTGCTCGATCAGCTCCACGGCGCGCGTCTGGTAGGCCTGCAGCGCCAGACCGAAACCCTGCCACTGTGGGCAATGCTGCGCCACGCGCCGGGCCAGCGCTTCAAACACGGCGAGCGACAGCTCCAGTCGATCCACCTCCTCGGCATCGATCGTGAGGTTGAGGTTGGCCGCGGCAGCCGCTTCGCACAGCGGCCACACGCGCGGCACCAGTTCCTCCATCACGCGTTCGTGCTGCGCGTCTTCATAGCGCGGATGGAGGGCACTGAGCTTGATGGAGATGCCGTCGTTCTGGCTCGGGTGGCGCGACGCGTCGGCCTCGCGCGCAATCGCGGCAATGGCCTGCTGGTAACTCGCCAGGTACCTCAGGGCATCCTCATCGGTGCGTGCGCCTTCGCCCAGCATGTCGAAGCTGAAGCTCAGCTGGCGCTGGGCCTTGCGCGCGGAGGCTGCTTCCTTCATGCCCTCCTCGATCGTCTGCCCCAGCACGAACTGCCGGCCCAGCAACTGCACGGCACGCAGCGTGGCGGCCACCACGGTGCGCGCGCCCAGCCTGGACAAGAGGCCAGGTTCGTTGCCGGCTTCGGGCAGGAACTTCTTGGACATCGCGATCGCCGTGGACGAAAGGCGTGCCAGCGTCGAGTCAGCCGCCCCATCGAAATCGGCGCGGCCGAGCTGGTCGGCGGTCAGTGCAATCGCGGTCTCTGCATCGGGCACTCGCAGCAAGGCCTCGGCCAGCCGCATCAGGGCCAGGCCCTCCGCGCTGGAAATGGGGTATTCCTTGAGCAGACTCTCCATCGCCCAGAACGGCGGCGGGTTGCGGCGCACGGCCTGCACCCAGGGCGCGGCAACCGTCGCGGCGGCCGCCCAGTCCAACGCACCCTTCAACGAAGCCAGGCGGTGCGCAAGCACCCCGGCTTCAGGTCGGTAGGGCGAAGGAAGGACGTCGGAAGGGCGTGGCATGGAAGACTCCAGAAAAGGCCTTGGGTTGTGAGTGTGCGTATGGTGATGGCTGTATCACCGAATTTTTCACCATTGAATGGTCACAAGACAGGATAATTCTCCACATGAATGCCAATGACACCGACCTCGACCGCATCGATCTCAAGCTCCTCAAGCTGCTGCAGGCCGACGGCCGCATCACCAACCTCAAACTCGCAGAGACGGCGGCGCTCTCGCCCACCGCGGTGCTAGCGCGCACGCAGCGGCTCCAGCGCGACGGCTACATCCTGGGCTACGAGGCCCGGCTCAATCCGCTCAAGCTCGGTCGCGGGATGATGGTGTTCGTCGAGGTGCTGCTGGACCGAACCACGCCCAACGTGTTCAACGAGTTCAAGGCCGCCGTGCACGTGCGCGACGAAATCATGGAATGCCACATGGTGGCCGGCGGCTTCGACTACCTCCTCAAGACCCGCATGGCCGACATGGCCGCCTACCGCGAATTCGCCGGCAACGTGCTCTGGCAGCTTCCGGGGGTGCGGGAGACGCGCACGTATGCGGTGATGGAGGAGGTGAAGGACAGTGCGAGGCTGCCGCTTTGACAAGCTGACGCCTCATCGCACAATGCAACATCCTTTCCTGGAGACCATATGAACCGCCACACCGCCCTGCTCCTCGTCACCCTCACCGCCATCCCTATCGCTCACGCCCAGAGCACCAGGCCCGGCCTGTGGGAAATGACGCAGAAGATGGGTGGCAACGCCGAGATGGATCAGGCGATGGCGCAGATGCAGAAGCAGATGGCCGGCATGTCGCCTGCGGAGCGCAAGATGATGCAGGACATGATGGCCAAGCAGGGTGTGACCATGCCGGCGCCGGCCGCTGGCGGCGGCATGTCGATGAAGATGTGCATCACGCCGGAGATGGCGGCGAAGCAGGACCTGCCGGTGCAGACCGAAGGCGAGTGCACCACCACGGTCACTTCGCGCAGCGCGACGGTGGTGAAGATGAACTTCGTGTGCAAGAACCCGCCGTCCACGGGCGAAGGCACCTACACCTTCCAGGGTGACACCGCGTACACCATGAAGATGCTGATGAAGACCACCCACCAGGGCAAGCCGCAGAACGTCACCATGGACGGCCAGGGCAAGTGGCTCTCCGCGAACTGCGGCAGCGTCAAGCCGATGAAGTGACGCCGGGGGTTCGGCTGCCGAAGATCGAGCGCCCCACGCGCACCATGTTCGAGCCGGCCGATATGGCGGCCTCCAGGTCGTCGCTCATGCCCATGGACAGGGTATCGATGTCGTAGCCACCCGCGCGCAGTTCATCCCATAGAGCGCGGGCACGCAGAAACACCGCGCTCTGCACCTCGGCATCGTCCGTCGGCTCTGGAATGCACATGAGGCCGCGCAAGCGCAAACGCGGCAACTGACTCACGGCGCGTGCGAGCGCGGTCAGCTCGTCGGGCGAGACGCCCGACTTCGTCGCACCACCATCCACATTGACCTGTATGCAGACCTGCAAGGGCTGCAAATCCGCAGGACGTTGCTCGTTCAGGCGTTCCGCGATCTTCAAGCGATCCACCGACTGCACCCAGTCGAAGTGGCTGGCCACCAGCCGCGTCTTGTTGCTCTGCAATGGCCCGATGCAATGCCACTCGATCGCCGAAGGCGCTGGTGACTCGCGCAGCGCGAGGATTTTCTCCACCCCTTCCTGCACGTAGTTTTCGCCAAATGCGCGCTGGCCGGCAGCCTGCGCCTGACGAACGGCGTCGGGCCCGAACGTCTTGGAAACAGCCAGCAGCGTGACCTCGTTCACATCGCGTCCGGCCTGTCTACAGGCGCGCGAAACGCGGCTCCGTACGGTATGGAGGTTGCCTTCAATCGTCGTCATAATCTGCCGTCATAACCCAACCACAACACGGAACCGGGATGGACATCACCCAACTGCTGGCCTTCAGCGTCAAGAACAAAGCGTCCGATCTTCACCTCTCCGCAGGTCTTCCGCCCATGATACGGGTGCATGGCGACGTGCGACGCATCAACGTCGAACCCCTGGACCACAAGGCGGTCCACGGCATGGTGTACGACATCATGAACGACAGCCAGCGCAAGCAGTACGAAGAGTTCCTGGAGTGCGATTTCTCGTTCGAGATCGAAGGGCTGTCTCGTTTTCGCGTCAACGCCTTCAACCACAACCGCGGTGCCGGCGCGGTGTTCCGCACGATCCCCAGCAAGATCCTCACGCTCGAACAACTCAACGCGCCCAAGATCTTTGGCGACCTCGCCCTGCGTCCGCGCGGCCTGGTGCTGGTGACCGGCCCTACCGGTTCGGGCAAGTCCACCACTCTGGCCGGCATGGTGAACCATCTCAACGAAACCGAATACGGCCACATCCTCACGGTGGAAGACCCGGTGGAGTTCGTGCACGAGTCCAAGAAGTGCCTGGTGAACCAGCGCGAAGTCGGGCCGCACACGCTGAGCTTTGCCAACGCGCTGCGTTCGGCCCTGCGCGAAGACCCGGACGCGATCCTGGTCGGCGAAATGCGGGACCTGGAAACCATTCGCCTGGCCATGACCGCGGCCGAAACCGGCCACCTCGTGTTCGGCACGCTGCACACTTCGAGCGCGGCCAAGACGATCGACCGCATCATCGACGTGTTCCCGGCCGAAGAGAAAGACATGGTGCGCGCCATGTTGTCCGAATCGCTCGTGGCCGTGATCTCGCAGACGCTGTGCAAGAACAAGGACGGCTCGGGACGTGTGGCCGCGCACGAGATCATGCTGGGCACCAGCGCCATCCGCAACCTGATCCGCGAGGCCAAGGTGGCGCAGATGTACTCGGCCATCCAGACCGGCAACAGCGTGGGCATGCAGACGCTCGACCAGAATCTCTCGGAGCTGGTCAAGCGCAACGTGATCAGTCCGGCCGAAGCGCGCAGCAAGGCGAAGATCCCGGAAAATTTCCCGGGCTGACCGGACAAGCAAAGGGGCAGGACACATGGAACGCGATCAGGCATCCAAATTCATCAACGACCTGCTGCGCCTCATGCTCAGCCGGACCGGCAGCGACCTTTTCATCACGGCCGACTTTCCACCCGCCATCAAGGTCGACGGCTCGGTGGTCAAGGTGTCGCCGCAGCCACTGAATGCCACGCACACGCTGTCGCTGGCGCGCGCGATCATGAACGACAAACAGGCGGCCGAGTTCGAGCGCACCAAGGAGTGCAACTTCGCGATCTCGCCGCCGTCCATTGGCCGCTTCCGCGTGAGCGCATTCGTGCAGCAGGGCAAGGTCGGCATGGTGCTGCGGACCATTCCTGCCGTGCTGCCCACCATCGACAAGCTGGGCCTGCCGCAGGTGCTCAAGGACGTGGTGCTCTCCAAGCGCGGCCTGTGCATCCTGGTGGGGGCCACCGGTTCGGGCAAGTCCACGTCGCTGGCGGCCATGGTGGACTGGCGCAACGAGAACACGCACGGCCACATCATCACCATCGAAGACCCGGTGGAGTTCGTGCACCCGCACAAGAACTGCGTGGTGACGCAGCGTGAAGTGGGCCTGGACACCGACAGCTGGGAAGCGGCGCTCAAGAACACGCTGCGCCAGGCGCCGGACGTGATCCTGATGGGCGAGATCCGCGACCGCGAGACCATGGAACATGCGATCCAGTTCTCGGAAACCGGCCACCTGTGCCTGGCCACGCTGCACGCCAACAGCGCCAACCAGGCGCTGGACCGCATCATCAACTTCTTCCCCGAAGAGCGTCGCGCGCAGTTGCTGATGGACCTCTCGCTCAACCTGCGTGCGCTGGTCTCGCAGCGGCTGGTGCCGCGCCAGGACAACAAGGGGCGCCATGCGGCGGTGGAGATCATGCTGAACTCACCACTGATCTCCGACCTGATCTTCAAGGGCGATGTGGCCGAGATCAAGGAGATCATGAAGAAGAGCACGCAGATGGGCATGCAGACCTTCGACCAGGCGCTCTTCAACGCTTTCGAGGCCAACCTCATCACGCTCGAAGACGCGCTGCGCAACGCGGATTCGCTCAACGATCTGCGTCTGCAGATCAAACTCAACAGCCAGCGTGCAAAATCGCTGGATCTGGCTGCGGGCACCGAGCACCTCACGATCGTTTGACCCACCCCCGCGCCGCGCCTGCGGCGCGTCACCCCCTCAAGGGGGCAATGCCTGCAGCCCGGCGAAGCCGGCTCTGCGGCATTTCTTTTTTGGAGACACCCTTTCATGAGCAGCATTGCAGACAAGACCTACGAATCCACGCCTTCGCTTCGCGTCGCGTTTCTTGGCCTCGGTGTCATGGGTTATCCCATGGCTGGGCATCTCGCGCGTGCGGGGCATTCAGTGACGGTTTACAACCGCTCCGGTGGCAAGGCCGTGGCCTGGGTGGCGGCGTTCGGTGGTTCGAGCAAATCCACGCCACGCGAAGCGGCGCAGGGTGCGGACATCGTGTTTGCCTGCGTGGGCAACGACGACGACCTGCGCTCGATCACGCTGGGGGCCGATGGTGCGTTTGCGGGCATGGCTTCAGGCTCGGTGTTCGTGGACCACACCACGGCGTCGGCCGATGTGGCGCGCGAGCTGCACCGCGCGGGCAAGGCATTGGGCATAGCGTTCGTCGATGCGCCGGTGTCGGGCGGTCAGGCCGGTGCGCAGAACGGTGCGCTCACCGTGATGTGCGGCGGTGATGTCGACGCGTTCGAATCCGTGAAGCCCGTGGCCATGGCGTTCTCACGCGCATTCACGCTCATGGGCGAGAGCGGTTCGGGGCAGCTCACCAAGATGGTGAACCAGATCTGCATCGCGGGACTGGTGCAGGGTCTGTCGGAAGCCATTGCCTTCGGCCAGAAAGCCGGGCTGGACATGAACCAGGTGCTGGATGTGATCGGCAAGGGCGCTGCGCAAAGCTGGCAACTCGACAACCGTGGCAAGACCATGGTGGCCGACAAGTTCGACTTCGGCTTCGCCGTGGACTGGATGCGCAAGGACCTGGGGCTGGTGCTCGACGAGGCCAAGCGCAACGGCGCGCGCCTGCCGGTGACGGCGCTCGTGGACCAGTTCTACGCCGACATCCAGGCCACCGGTGGCAACCGCCTGGACACCTCCAGCCTCATCAAACGGCTGAAATAGGCGCCCCGTCTTTCTACTTTGCAGGCGCGGGTTGCGTCTGCATGCCGGCCAGCTCGGCTTCGGTCACCATCTCGAACGCGCGCACCACGCGCGCCACGCCCGAGGTGTTGCGCGCGATGCTGGTGGCGCGGTCGGCCTCACGTTGGGTGACGCGCCCCAGCAGATAGACGGTTCCGCGCTCGGTGGTGACCTTGAACGCGCTGGCCGAGATGTCCTTCGCGTCCACCAGGCTGGCCTTGATGCGGCCGGTGATCAGCGTGTCGGTGGCGCGCTCCTTGAACGACGGGCTGGAAGTCACGCCCAGCTCGTTGATCACTTCCTTCACGTTCTCCACCTGCGACACGATCTGGCCGATCTGCGTCTTCACCGCTTCACTGGAGGCTTCGCCGGTGAGCAGCACGCGGCGGTTGTAGCTGGTGACGGCGACGCGTGCGCGGCCTTCGCCGATCTGGTCCTTCACGCGGTTGCCAGCGCGCAGTTCGATGCTCTGGTCATCCAGCTGCGCACCCGAGGTGCGGCGGTCGACGACCACCAGTGCGCCGGTGGCGGCACCCGCCACCATCAAGGGCGCGCAGGCGGACAGCGTGGCGCCCAGCGCGGCCACGGCCAGGCCGGTGGCCATGAGTCGGTTGAAGGAATGGGCTTGGCGGGACTGGTTCATGAGGAACTCTCCAGATGAGGAATGGAAGCGTCGGGCAGGCCCAGCAACTGGGCATCCACGCCGTCGCAAATGCAGTGCAACACGAGGTGGTGCACTTCGAGAATCCGGGCCGGCAGGTCGTGGGGCACGCACAGGTGCACGTCGGTGTCGCGCAGTTGCTGCGCCAGCTGACCGCCGCGCGCGCCGGTCAGCGCCACCACCACCATCTCGCGCTCGTGCGCGGCCTCCACGGCGGCCAGCACGTTGGCCGAGTTGCCGCTGGTGGACAGGGCCAGCAGCACGTCGCCAGACTGGCCGAGCGCGCGCACCTGGCGGGCGAACACCGAACGGGCATCGAAATCGGTGGCGATGCCGGTGAGCACGGCGGCGTCGGACGACAGCGAGAAGGCGGCGAGCTCGGGCCGCTCGCGGTCGTAGCGACCGATGAAGCTGGCAGCGAAGTGCTGCGCCGCCGCTGCCGATGCGCCATTGCCGCACGACAGCACCTTGCCACCGCCCGTGACGCTGGCCAGCACCGCACCGATCGCCGCCTCGACCTGCGGCGACAGCGCCTGCGCGCACTGGTACTTCAGGTCCGCGCTGTCGATGAACTGTTGCTGGATGCGTTGCAGAAGCATGGGGCGATCATAGCGGTGGAGGGTTGTATCAAAATGCGCCGGATGCATCAAACGCCGCGCGCAGCCACTCGATGCGCTCACCTTCGAGCAGCACCACATCGAAGCGGCATGGAGGCTCTGAGCCCAGGCGCAGCAGAAAGTGCCGCGCCGCGAACACGATGCGGCGTTGCTTGACGGCCGTGATGCTCGCGCCGGCACCGCCCCGACTCGCACTGACCCTCTGACGCACCTCGACGAACACCAGCGTTCCGTCGGGCTCGCGCATAATCAAATCGACTTCGCCGCCACCGCGCCCGGGTGTCCTGAAATTGCGTTGCACCAGCGCGAGGCCGTGGCGCCGCAGGTGCACCAGGGCAGCATCTTCGGCGGCATCGCCCCTGGCCTTGGTGGTCGACTCAGGCTTTGACGGCAGCCAAGAACCCGGTTTTCTGGAACTCCACATTGTCGGCAAGCACTCCATCCCTGTTGCAGGCCGCCCGCGAGGCGGCGGCGCACCAGCATTATCCGCAGGGCGCGCTCTACATGGTCGCCACGCCCATCGGCAACCTGGCCGACATCGGCCTGCGCGCGCTGCAGGTGCTCTCCCTGGTCGACACCGTGGCCTGCGAGGACACGCGCCACACGGCGTCGCTGCTGCAGGGATACGGCCTGCACAAGCCGCTGCTGGCGCTGCACGAACACAACGAGGCCGAGGCGGCGCAGACGGTGTTGCAGCGGCTGCGCGAAGGCCAGCGCGTGGCCTACGTGAGCGACGCCGGCACGCCCGGCGTGAGCGACCCCGGGGCCAGACTGGTGGCCGCGGTGAACGCTGCCGGTTTGCGCAGCGTGCCGGTGCCGGGCGCGAGCAGCATCACCGCCCTGCTCAGCGTGGCCGGCCACAGTGGCTGGGACGGTCGCTTCGTGTTTGCCGGCTTCCTGTCAAGCAAGGCGGCCGAACGGCAGCGCGAGGTGCGTGAACTGGGCGAAGACCCCAGGGCCTGCGTGCTGCTGGAAGCGCCGCACCGCATCGAGGCGCTGGCGAAAGAACTGGCCACGCTGGGTGCGCGGCGGCTCACGGTGGGCCGTGAACTGACGAAGCAGTTTGAAGAAGTGGCCCAGCTGGCAGCCGAGGATTTCGCGGCCTGGCTGCAGACCGGCGCGCACCGAACGCGGGGTGAGTTCGTCTTGATGGTGCACCCGCTGGCACCCGAGGAGGCGGCCGACGGAACCATGGACGCGGCCACTTCACGCACCCTGGACCTGTTGCTGGCCGAACTGCCGCTCAAGACCGCTGTGCGTCTGTGCGCCGAGATCACCGGCCAGCCGCGCAACGCGCTGTACGACGCCGCGCTGGCCCGGCGCCAGGTCAGCGAATAGGCCTCAGTGCATCACCCGGGCCATGGGGTCCGGACCGTTGCGGCGCTGCGGCGCTTCCACCGGCTCGGGCACTTCGGTCGCCTGCACATCGACCACATCGCCCATGGGGCGCCTGGCACCACCGGAGGGCCACACACCCTGCGTGTAGCGTTGCGAGGTCTGGCGAAAGCGCGTGAACACCACGGCCGGCGCCGGTTTGCGGCCGGTGATCAGGGCCCACAGCGTGACCCCCAGCACCACCACCAGCGTGGCCAGCAGCAGGCCCAGCAGGAACACCAGGGCGGCCAGCCCCAGCGCCAGTTTGAGCACACCGCGAACCAGGCGGCCGAAGAAGTCGATGATTTCGTTCATGGATGAGAGAGGCCCGGGGCCTGCAGGAGTTCCGGAACTGGCGCGCACGCCAGGCACATCTGCCTGAAAACCGGCTTTTGGAGGCAAACGGGAAGCAGATGCGGCCATTCTGACGCTTTGCAAGCACCGGGGCCAGCGCCGTTCCCCGGCTGATATGCTCATTCCCGATCGCGTGCCGTCATCGCCCGCGCCTCCTCCTGGGCCTTTCATGAAACCGATCTACCAGTACTTCTTTCGTGGCCTGATCACGTTCCTGCCCGTGGCGCTCACCGTCTGGGTGCTGTTCATCTTCGTCGCCTGGGTCGAGTCGGCGGCCATGTGGCTGATCCGCCCGATCATCGGCGACTTCTACCTGCCCGGGCTCGGCATCGTGCTGGGCGCGGCCATGATCGTGGGCCTGGGCTTTCTCATCTCCCAACCCGGCATGGCGCGCTGGCTCGCCTACCTGGAACTGCCGTTCACCAACCTGCCGGTAGTCAAGAGCATCTACTCGTCGCTCAAGAGCTTCGCCGACTACTTCTCGCCGCACAAGAAGGAATCCCAGCAGCAGGTGGTGGTGCTGCGCATCCCGGGCAACGAGATGTCCATCGTCGGTCTGGTCACGCGGCAGAACATGGACGGCCTGCCGCCGGGCCTGGCCGAGCACGACCAGGTCGCCGTGTACCTGCCCATGGGTTACATGATCGGTGGCTACACCCTCTTCGTGCCGCGCACCTGGATCACGCCGATCGACATGTCGGTGGAAGAAGCCATGCGCTCGTCGCTGCTGGCGTGGATGGCGACCTCGCGCGCGCCCGAGACCGTCGAATCCATCGATCCCCGCATCTGACCCGGCCATGAGCATTCGCCACCTCGACGCCCTCTTCGCCCCGTCGTCGGTGGCGGTGATCGGCGCGTCCCTGCGCCCGGCCAGCGTGGGCGGCACGGTGTGGCGCAACATGAGCGCCGGGGGGTACAAGGGCGCGCTCTACCCGGTCAATCCCAAGCACGCCCACCTCGATGGCGTGCCCGCCTTCGCCCGCGTGGCGGACCTTCCGAACGCCCCTGAACTCGCCATTCTCTGCACACCGGCGGCCACCATCGTGCCGCTGATCACCGAACTCGGCGCCCGCGGCACGCGCGCGGCCATCGTCGTCACGGCCGGGCTGGACGCCGCGCAGAAGCAGGCCATGCTCGACGCCGCGCGCGTGCACACGCTGCGCATCCTCGGTCCCAACTGCATCGGCATGCTGGTGCCGCACCTGGGTCTGAACGCCAGCTTTGCGCACCGCGACGCGCTGCCCGGCGAGCTGGCCTTCGTTTCGCAGTCGGGTGCCCTGGTCACGGCGATGCTGGACTGGGCCGGCTCGCGCGGCATTGGCTTCTCGCATTTCGTCTCGCTCGGCGAGCGCGCCGACGTGGACTTCGGCGACATGCTGGACTTCCTCGGCAGTGACCCGAACACGCGGTCGATCCTGCTCTACATCGAGAGCATCGACGCGCCGCGCAAGTTCATGTCGGCCGCGCGCGCCGCGGCGCGCAACAAACCGGTGATCGTGGTCAAGGCGGGTCGCTCCGCCGCAGGGCAGCAGGCTGCCGCTTCGCACACCGGCGCCCTGGCGGGGTCGGACGCCGTGTTCGACGCGGCCATCGCCCGCGCCGGCATGTTGCGCGTGAACACCTTGCAAGACCTGTTTCTCGCCGCCGAGACGCTCTCGCGTTTTCGGGACAGTCGCGCCGAACGCCTGATCGTGCTCACCAACGGCGGCGGCGCGGGCGTGATGGCGGCGGACGCAGCTGCCACGGAAGACGTGCCGCTGGCCCCGCTGGACGCGACCATGAAAGCCCGGCTTGATGCCGTGCTGCCCGCGAACTGGTCGCACGCCAACCCGGTGGACATCATTGGCGACGCGCCGGCCGAGCGCTATGTGGCCGCGCTTCAGGCGCTCTCGACCGATGAGGAGAGCGCCGTGCTGTTCATCCACGCACCCACCGCCATCGTGCCCAGCCTGCAGATTGCCCAGGCGCTGCAGCCGCTGGCCTCGGCCACGCCCCGGCGCGTGCTGGGCTGCTGGCTGGGGGACGCGGCGGTGGCCGAAGCACGCGCGCTGTTTCGCGCTTTGGGCGTGCCGGACTTCAACACGCCCGAGGACGCGGTGCGCGCGTTCTCCCTGCTCAACACCTACCGCCGCCACCAGGAAGAGTTGCTGCAGACCCCGCCGGCCCACAGCGCCGCCCGCCCGGTGGACCTGCCGCGGATCCGCGCCATCGTCGAAGGCGTGCTCACCAGCGGCCGCGAACTGCTGACCGAACCCGAGGCCAAGGACTTGCTGGCCGCGGCCGGCCTGCCGGTGGTGGCCACGCGCGTGGTGCCGGCCGATGCCGGCGCTGCCCTGGAGGCGGCCGCGTCGCTGGGCTTTCCGGTGGCGCTCAAGATCCTCTCGCATGAGATCTCGCACAAGTCCGACGTGGGCGGCGTGCGCCTGAACATCGGCAGCGCCCCCGAATTGCAGGAGGCCTGCGTCGCAATGCTGGCGCGGGTGCGCGAACAGCGGCCCGATGCCACCGTGCAGGGCTTCACCGTGCAGACCATGGTGCGCATGAAGCATGCACACGAACTCATCGTGGGCGCCAGCGTGGACCCGGTCTTCGGCCCGGTGGTGTTGTTCGGCCAGGGCGGCGTGGCCGTGGAGGTGCTGGCCGATCGCGCGCTGTCATTGCCGCCCCTGAACGCGCCGCTGGCGCTGGCGCAGATCGCCCGCACGCGGGTGGCGAAACTGCTGCGCGGCTACCGCGACGAACCCGCCGCCGACCTCGACGCGATCGCGCAGGTGCTGGTGGCCGTGTCACAGCTTCTGGTGGACGTGCCCGAACTCGCCGAGCTCGACATCAACCCCCTGCTTGCCAACCACGAAGGTGCGGTGGCGCTCGATGCGCGCGTGCGCGTCTCGGCGGCGCGACCCGCCGGTGAGGCCCACTTCGCCATCCAGCCCTATCCGCAGGCGCTGGTGGAAACCTTCCCGTGGAAAGACCAGGTGCTCACGCTGCGCCCGATCCGGCCGGAAGACGAAGCGCAGCACCGCGCCTTCCTGGAACGGCTCGACCCCGAAGACATCCGCCTGCGCGTGTTCTACAGCCGGCGCACCATCGAGCACAGCGAACTGGCCCGCCTCACGCAGATCGACTACGCGCGCGAGATGGCGTTCATCGCCACCCGCATCGGACCCGACGACGCCGAGGAAACGCTGGGCGCGGTGCGCGCGTCGGTCGATCCGGACAACCACACCGCCGAGTTCGGCGTGATCGTCCGCTCGGACCTCAAAGGCAGCGGCCTGGGCCAGCGGCTCATGGGCAAGATGATCCAGCACCTGCGCGAGCGCGGCACGCAGCGGCTGGTCGGCACCGTGCTGCGCGAGAACACGGGCATGCTGGAACTTGCACGCTCGCTGGGCTTCCAAGCATCGGACAGTCCCAGCGACCCGGGCGACAACGCCGTCCGCTTCGTCTCGCTGGATTTGAAAACCCCCGCCGAGCCCTCGCCATGAACACCCTCCGCGCCCGCCGTCGCCTCCTCTTTGCCAGCGCCGCGGCCCTGGCCGCACCCGCCTGGCTTTCACCCGCGCTGGCGCAGGCGCGCAACCTGCGGCCCACGCCCAGCCAGACCGAAGGCCCGTTCTATCCCGTGAGCCTGCCGGCCGACAGCGACGCCGACCTGCTGAAGAACGGCAACGTGGTCTACGCCAAGGGCCAGCCCGCCTGGGTGGAAGGCACGGTCACCGACCTGGGCGGCGCGCCGGTGTCGGGCGCGGTGGTGGAGATCTGGCAGTGCGACCACGCCGGCCACTACCACCACCCCGGTGACGGCGGCCGCGCCGATCCGGCGTTCCAGGGCTTCGGCAAGGTGACGGTGGGTCGCGACGGCCGCTACCGTTTCCGCACCCTCAAGCCAGTGCCCTACAGCGGCCGTACGCCACACATCCACGTGAAGGTGCGGCTGGACCGCATGGAGCTCCTCACCACGCAGCTCTATGTGCAGGGCGATCCCGGCAACGAGCGAGATTTCCTCTGGCGCCGCCTCACCGAAGAAGGCCGCGCTGCACTCACGGTGCCTTTCAACAACGGCAGCGATGGCGTGCGCGCCACGTTCCCCATCACCGTGCAGGCCTGATGGACTCGCTGACGCAGATCGCGCTCGGCTCCGCCGTGGGCGTGGCCGTGATGGGCCGGCGCACCGCCGTGTGGAAGGCCGCGCTGTGGGGCGCGGTGGCTGGCACGCTGCCCGACCTCGACGCCTTCATCGACCACGGTGACGCCATCCAGAACATGACGCGCCACCGCGCGGAGAGCCACGCGCTCTTCGTGCTCACCCTGTTCGCGCCCGTGCTGGCGTGGATCGTCTCGCGCATCCATGGCGAAGCCGCCCTGTTCAAGCGATGGTGGCTCGCGCTCTGGCTGGTGCTCATCACCCACCCGCTGCTGGACGCCATGACGGTCTACGGCACTCAGCTGCTGCAGCCCTTCAGCGATTACCCGTTCGGTGTGGGCAGCATGTTCATCATCGATCCGCTCTACACCGTGCCGCTGATCGTGGGCGTGGTGGCGGCGCTGGCCATGACATCGGTGCGCGGCCTGAAATGGAATGCGGTCGGGCTGGTGTTGAGCACGCTGTACCTGGGCTGGAGCGTGGTGGCGCAGCAGCAGGCCACGCAGGTGGCTCGAGCCTCGCTGCAGGCCGAAGGCATCGCGCCCACCGGCCTGCTGGTCACGCCCGCGCCGTTCAACACCGTGCTGTGGCGACTGGTGGCCACCACCCCGACGCAGTATCTGGAAGGTCACTATTCGCTGCTGGACCGCGGTCCCGGCATCGTGTGGTCGGTGCACGACCGCGGCCCGGCGTTGATGGAACGCCACAAGGCCGACCCGAACGTGTCGCGCATGGCCGCCTTCACGCACGGCTTCTACAGCGTGTCACAGAGTGACGACCACCTGTACGTGACCGACCTTCGCATGGGCCAGGAGCCCAGCTACACCTTCCGCTTCGACCTCGGCACCGATGCGGCGCGTGCCAACGGGGGTCACCGGCCCACGCTGGAGGGCATGCGTCCCGATATCGGCAAGGCCCTTCCGTGGTTGTGGCGCCGCATCCAGGGCGAGCCCTTGCCCTCGCCGCTGGTGCCGCCCACCACGCCGCGCTTCACATCGCCAGGGTGATGGCGATGATGAACACGCCGATGGCGAGGTTGATGGCGACCCAGGTGCGGATGGATGCGAGCGCCGCACCGCCGGCCGGCCAGTCGCTCGCGGCCACGGCGCGCCCCAGCCGGTTGAACAGGGCAAACCGGATGTGGCCGAAGATCGCCATCATCACGATGCCGAGCGTGGCCATGATCGTCCAGTCCATGGGCATGTTGAACTCCAGCCCGGCCTGAACCGATTCCTTCGCCACGCGGCCAATCATCCACAGACCGGTGCCCAGCACCAGCACGATCACCACCAGCACCGCCGTGAAGAAGCGCTTGAGCACACCGTGCATGAGCCGGACGCGCTGGGGCGGCTCCAGGAACTGCACCGCGGGGCGGAGAAAAAAATGGGCGAACACCATGCCGCCCACCCACACGACGATGGCGAGGACGTGAATCAGCTGGAGGATGGCGTAGATCATGGGGCGTTGTTCTCTTGAAGTTCAGACGTCGAGCAAGCGGCCATCGGGACGGCGCTGCTGCAGGCGGTAGGGCGGAAGGCCTTTGAGCATGCGCCTTCCATACGATTGGCGCAACAGCCGGGCATCGTAGCAAACCACCACCGCTTCATCGGTCTCGCTGCGCAGGGCGCGGCCGGTCCATTGCAGCAGACGCGCCCCGGTGGCAGGCACCACCAGTTCGCTGAACGGGTCACGACCCTGGCCCTTGAGCCAGTCGGCGCGCGCCTGCCCCACCGGGTCGCTCGGTGATGCGAACGGCAGCTTGGTGATGAACACCCATTCGCACAGCTCACCGGGCAGGTCGAGCCCCTCGCCGAAAGATTGCAGACCGAACAGGATGGATGCGCCGCCCGCCGCCACCCGCTCGGCATGCCGGCGCAGCAGCAACGTGCGCGAGGCATCGCCCTGCACCAGCACCTGGTCGCGCAGCGTGGCGTGTTCACCGCGTTCCAGCAGCGCCTGCGCCTGGCGCATCTGCACCCGTGAGGTGAACAGGACCAGCGCACCGCGCTTCACCTCGCCCAGGTCGAGCATCAGCGCGGCGAGCATCTCGCGCGTGTAGGCGTCCACGTTCTTCGGATCGGCCTCGGTCTGCACGACCACCAAACGTCCCTGGCGCGCGTGATCGAACGGGCTCTGCACTTCGCGCGCGGCCACAGCGTCGTCGAACGCGAGACCCGACTCGGCGAGGAAGTGGTCGAAGTTGCCACAGGTGACAAGCGAGGCCGACGTCACGACCGCCGCGCGCACCTGGCTCCACAGGTGGTTGCGCAGCAGGCTGCCGGGCTGCAACGGGCAGGCGTGCGCGGTGAGCGTGACGAGGCCATGGCTGATGCCGGCCTCCAGCCATTTCGCCAGAGGCGGCTGGCCGTCGCTGCTGTCCTGCAGCCAGAGCGTCGCCGTTTCCTGCGCGCTCTGCAGGCGTGGCGCCAGCACGCCCAGACGGCTGTAGAGCTTCGCACAGCGGGCGGCGTCGCCCGGGTTGTCGCGCGCATTGGCCTTGAGCTGCGTCGCCAGCGCTTCGAACACCTTCAGCAGCGCGCCGGCGTTGGCGTGCAGCTTCTCCACGGTCTCGCGCCAGCCCGCGGGGAGCTGGCCGCTCTCGAACCGGTCGACGGTCTCCCGTTCCGTGGAGGGCGCCCCGATGCGCTGCATGCCCAGCCGCGCCAGCTCCGTCTGGGCGCTCTTCAATTCCTTCGCCAGCGTCGCCACGTCGGCAGTGAGCTTGTGCTCCAGTGCGCCAGCCACCTCTTCCACTGCGCGCGGCAGGCGGTCCAGCCAGCGGCCGTTCATGAGGTCCATCGACGCCGTGAACTGACCCTGCGCCACGCCAGGCAAGTGGTGCGCTTCGTCGAACACCACATAACAGTCCTGCGGCGACGGCAGCGCGTGCAGTCCCAGCGTGGACAGCAGCAGGTCGTGGTTGACCACGATCACCTGCGCCTGCGCCAGCTTCGCGCGCGCCTGGTAGTAGCTGCAACTGTTGTAGCTCGGGCAGTGGCGCGCGGTGCAGCTGTGGCGCTCGGCCGCCACGGCTCCCCACAGTCCGCCGTCGGGCGGGTCATCGAGCCGGTCGCGGTCGCCGTCCCAGGTGCCGCTGTCGAGTTCGCCGGCCCAGCGCGTGTACTGCACGCCGCGCTCCTTCCAGCGCGCGCTGGCATCCGCGCCCGGTGCACTCTCGTCGCTTTCGAACAGGTCGGCGCTGGCGGCGTCCCCACCGCTGAGCTGGTCCAGCTTGAGCCGGCACACGTAGCGACCGCGCCCCTTGGCCAGCGCAAAGCTGAAGGGCTGCGGCAGCACCGCAGCGAGCGCGGGCAGGTCCTTGGCCATGAGCTGCTCCTGCAGCGCCACCGTGGCGGTGGAGATGATCACCCGCTTCTGTTGCGCCAGGGCCAGCGGTATCACCGTGGAGGCGTAAGCCGCCGACTTGCCCACGCCCGTGCCGGCCTGCACCACCGCGATGCCGCGCGCGGGGAGCGCCGCGTCGCCACTCACCGCGCCGTCACCCGGCGTCACGCCCGAAAGCGTGTGCGCAATGTGCGCCGCCATCTCGCGCTGCCCTGGCCGCGCGCGATAGCCCGGCGCCTTCGCCACCACGTGGTCGAACGCCGCGAGCGCGATGGCTTCGCGCGCCAGCGGGCCAGTGGGCAGGGCTTCGGTGGGGAGCGGGGCGGCGGCGTCGGGCGCCAGGGCGATGGACATGCGGGCTTCGAAAGGCAAAGCGCGATTGTCCCAGACCGCGCAGGGCGTCCTCAGGGTTCGTTGTACAGCGCACAGACGCCACGCAGCCCGGGACGTAGTTTCGACCGGATCCCCCAATGACCACCCAGGAGCAACCGATGGTCTCGCCAATCCGCACCCCACACGCACGCGTTCTTTCACCGATCGTCCTGGCCGTGGCCACCCTGGCGCTTGCCGCCTGTGGCGACACCGCCAAGCTCCAGGTGGACACAGGCTACGGCACCGACCCTCAGTTGCCCGAGCCCGTCACCACCATGATCCCCACCGTCAAGGTGGCGCCCGCTCAACCCTGGCGCGAAGGCCAGAAGCCCATGGCCGCGGCGGGCACCACGGTGCGCCAGTTTGCTGGCCAGCTCGATCACCCGCGCTGGATTCACGTGCTGCCCAATGGCGATGTGCTGGTGGCCGAGACCAATGCACCCAAACGCCCACTGCGCGACGAACTGCTCGGCCTGAAGGGCAAGGTGATGGGTTTCGTGATGAAGCGCGCGGGTGCCGCCACGCCCAGCGCCAACCGCATCACCCTGCTGCGCGACGCCGACGGCGACGGCACCGCCGAGACCCGCTCGGTGTTCCTGGACAACCTCAACTCGCCCTTTGGCATGGCGCTGGTGGGCAACGAACTGTTCATTGCCAACACGGATGCGATCGTGAAGGTGCCCTACCAGATGGGCGACACCAAAGCGAGCGGCCCCGTGACCAAAGTGGCCCACCTGCCGGGTGGCGACCTCAACCACCACTGGACCAAGGGCCTGATCGCCAGTGCCGATGGCAGCCGCCTCTATGCGTCCGTGGGCTCGAACAGCAACGTGGCCGAACACGGCATGCAACACGAAGAAGGCCGCGCGGCCATCTGGGAATTCGACCGCGCCACCGGCAAGGGACGCATCTTTGCCAGCGGCCTGCGCAACCCGGTGGGCATGGCCTGGCAAGGCAACGTGCTGTGGACCTCGGTCAACGAGCGCGACGAACTCGGTTCCGACCTGGTGCCCGACTACATGACCTCGGTGCGCGACGGCGGCTTCTACGGCTGGCCCTACAGCTACTACGGCCAGCGGGTGGACACGCGCCCGCAACCGCCGCAGCCGGACCTGGTGGCCAAGGCCATCAAACCCGATTACGCGCTGGGCAACCACACGTCATCGCTGGGCCTGAGCTCGGCGCAGGGCAACAGCCTGGGCGGCAGTTTCGCCCCCACCGGCATGTTCGTCGGCCAGCACGGTTCGTGGAACCGCAACCCGCCCAGTGGCTACAAGGTGATCTACGTGCCCTTCTCGGACGCGATGCCCAGCGGCCCGCCCGTGGACGTGCTCACCGGCTTCCTCGACGACAACGGCAAGGCGCTCGGCCGCCCCGTGGGCGTGGCCATCGATCGCAAGGGCGCACTGCTCGTGGCCGACGACGTGGGCAACGTCATCTGGCGCGTGGAAGGCCCGAACACGCTCACCACCACACCCGCTCCGCTGCCAGGCGCAGCGCCTGCACCCATGGCAGCGCCGGCAGAGCCGGCGGCGTCCATGCCCGAGCCCTCGGCATCGGCGCCGGGCTGAAGAAGCGGCAGCAACCCTCGGGCCGCTGCCTGTTCAGACACAGGGCGTCATCACCACCGCCGGCAGGGCGACCAGCGCGGTGGAGAGGGCGGCGATGGCGTACAGGCCCGTGGCTGCACGTGCCATGAAGCGCTGGCGCTCGTCCAGCGCGGTCACGCGTGCACTGGCCCAGGCTGCCATGCCGAAGGCTGCGGTGCATCCGGCGCCCAGCAGCAGCACGGCGCCGTTCAGCCACGTCCACGCACCTTGTGCGGGCGGCGGCGGCGCCACTGCGCAGGCCACGGCCAGACCACCATACGTGGCGCAGAACCAGGCGAACCACAACGCGAGGCCCACCACCAGGTGCCAGGCGTTGGGCTTCACGACACCGCTCCCACGGCCTGTGGCAGCAGGGCCATGACGCCCCACGCCAGCGCGGTGGCCAGCAAACAGAATTGCCACAGCATGGCCACCACGCCGGGCTCATACGGCGCCAGCAGGCTCACGCGGCCGCGGTGCACGCGCAGGGCCTGCAGGGCAGCCAGCACCGCCGCAAGTGCGCCGTGCAGCAACAGGAAGGCGAGCGTGAAAGCCAGCACCGCGTCGTGCGCGCGCTGCGTGGGTTGGAGCCCGGCGGTCATGAGGAGCCACACCAGCACGGCGCACGCCGCCACCCCGCACAAACTCGTCGCCCACAGGCTGTGCTTCAGACCCGCGTCGATGCCGGAGCGCAGGCGGCGCACCACGCGGCGCAGCAGCATCAGCCCGGCGCCGAACAGCAGCGTGACCAGCAGCAGCGGCCAGATGCCCAGCGGCGAGGCGCTGTTCACAAAGCCTTCGGGCACCACGGTCCACAAATACAACCAGCCGAACAGCAACGAAGCATAGAGCGCAGAGTCGGCCAGCATGGTCATGCCCATGCCCCACAGGCCCGGGCCGTCGAAGGTGTGGGTGTGCAGCTTCAG
The DNA here is from genome assembly GCF_051858985.1 of Hydrogenophaga sp. Classification (GTDB taxonomy): domain Bacteria; phylum Pseudomonadota; class Gammaproteobacteria; order Burkholderiales; family Burkholderiaceae_C; genus Hydrogenophaga. Next base: position 89,269 of record NZ_JBHYGM010000005.1, read on the forward strand.
CCCTTGCGGCAGGTCGTGCGTCTCGCCCGCCGTGGCGCTGGGTTGCGCACCGTTCTCCCACGACCAGCGCAGCAGCACCGCCACCGCCACCAGTGACAGCCCCAAGGCCACCGGGTACTGTTTGAGCAACAGCGAGATGCACAGCAGCCCCAGCACACCGCCGGCCACCAGAGGCCACCACGAATTGCCCGGCAGGTGGATCACCTCGCGCACGCGCCCGCTCACCGGGTGCACGCCCAGGGTCTCGCGTCGGCCGTGAGCGGCGTGCGGCAGCGCGTGCTGGCCAGTGGCGATGGTCTCGGGCAGGTCGGGAGAATCCCACAAGGGGTGCAGCGTGGCGATGCGCGGCAGGCTGGCGAAGTTGTACGAACGCGGCGGTGTGCCGCTGGCCCATTCCAGCGTGTCGGCATTCCACGGGTTCAGCGGCGCCGGGCGGCCATGGCGCCAGTGCAGGAACAGATCCAGCAGCAGCGCAGCGATGCCGAAGGCCATGACGAAGCTGAACACCGACGAGATGAGGTTCGGCAGGTCCCACCCCAGGCCGGGGTCGTAGGTGTACACGCGCCGCGGCATGCCGATCAGCCCGGTCCAGTGCATCACAAGGAAGGTGCCGTTGAAGCCGATGAAGGTGAACCAGAAACCGGCCCGGGACAGGCGCTCCGAAGGCAGGCGGCCACTGAAGTGCGGCAGCCAGTGGTAGATGCCCGCGATCAACGGGAACAGCATGCCGCCGATGAGCACGTAATGGAAATGCGCCACCACGAAGTGCGTGTCGTGCACCTGCCAGTTGAACGGCACGAAGGCCAGCATCACGCCAGTGAGGCCACCCACCACGAAGATCATGAGAAAGCCGGCGATCCACAGCATGGGCACGCTCCACACCGGTCGCCCGCTCCAGAGCGTGGCGATCCACGCGAAGAGCTGGATGCCGGTGGGCACCGCCACCAGCATGCTGGCCACGGCAAAGAAGGCCTGCGAAAGCGCCGGGATGCCGATGGCGAACATGTGGTGCACCCACAGCCCGAAGCTGATGAAGCCGGTGCCGATCATGGACACCACCACCCAGCGGTAGCCCACCATGGGCCTGCGCGCGTACACCGGCACCAGCATCGACACCACGCCCGCCGCCGGCAGGAAGATGATGTAGACCTCCGGGTGGCCGAACAGCCAGAACAGGTGTTGCCACAGCACCGGGTCGCCACCGCGCGTGGGGTCGAAGAACGACCAGCCGGCCGCGCGTTCGAGTTCCAGCAGGATGCTGCCCAGGATGAGCGGCGGAAATCCGACGATCACCATCATCGAGGTGATGAGCATGGACCACGCGAAGATGGGCAACTGGTGCAGACCCATGCCCGCAGCGCGCGCGCGCAGGATGGAGACCGCAATGTCGATGGCGGCGGCCATGGTGGCGATCTCGATGAAGGTGATGCCGAGCAGCCAGAAGTCTGCCCCCATGCCGGGCGAGTAGGTGTTGCTGGAGAGCGGCGTGTACATGAACCACCCCGCATCGGGCGCCAGGCCCACCAGCAGGCTGCTGGTGAAGATGATGCCGCCGAACAGATAGCACCAGTAGCCGAACGCGCCCAGGCGCGGAAACACCAGGTCTCGCGCGCCCAGCATCTTGGGCAGCAGGTAGGCCGCCAGGCCCTGCTGGATGGGCACCGCGAACAGAAACATCATCATGGTGCCGTGCATGGTGAAGGCCTGGTTGTAGGCCTCGGCCCCCATGAAGCCCTGCCCCGGCTGCGCCAGCTGTGCGCGCAGCAGCATGCCCAGCAGGCCTGCGATGAGAAAGAACACGCCGCCGGTGACCATGAAGCGCTTGGCCACACTGGTGTGGTTCACCACACTCAGCGAGCGCCAGCCCTTGGGGTTGCCCCACAGCGCTTCGAATTCAGCGTGCAGCTCAGCGGCGTCGCGGGGCGCAGCGTGTCCCGTCGGCTCAGTCATTGCCGGCGCCTCGGCCAGGCGCAATGTCGCGCGTCATTTCCCAGAGTTCGTAGTCCGCCTGCGGCATGGCGATCACGCGCATGACCATGTGCGCGTGGTTCAAGCCGCAGAACTCGGCGCATTGGCCCCGGAAGGTGCCGGCTTCGTCGGCCTGCAGGCGAACGACGTTCGTCCGCCCGGGAATGGCGTCGATCTTGCCGCCCAGGCGCGGCACCCAGAAAGAATGGATCACGTCGTCGCTGCGCACGTGGATGTCCACGGGCCGGCCAACGGGCACGCGCAGTTCGTTCGTCAGCCGCACACCGCTGCCGGGGTAGTGCAACGCCCAGGCCCATTGCCGCGCGGTCACGTCCACCCGCAGTGGCGCCACCGATGGCCCGCCCTCGCCCGACCACGACACCGGCAGCGGCAACTGGTGCAGGCCGGCCGGGGTGCCGAAGACCATGAGCGCGAGGATGGCCACCGATGGCAGCACCACGCCGCCGCCCACGATCCAGCGCAGGTGGTGGTGTTCGCCGATGTCGCCTTCGCGCCCGCGCCCGCCGCGCATGGCCAGCAGCCACACGCCCACCACGCCGAGCGTGACCAGCGTGGCCATGCCCAGCATCCACCACCACACCTGTGCGATGGCGCGCGCTGAAGGGCCGGCCGGATCGAGCATCGACTGCGAGCCCGCGCAGCCCGACAGCACCATGCACGAACCCAGCACGCACCAGGCCCCGACCGATGCGCCGACAATGCGCCCATGAGCACCAGCCGCCCCAGCACCGAACCCATCCTGAGTCGCGCTGCGATTGCCGGGCACCCGATCCACCCGATGCTGATCCACTTTCCGGTGGCGGCCCTCATCGCGCTGGTGGCCACCGATGCGGCCTACCTGTATGGCGGTGATCCGTTCTGGGCGCGCGCCGGGCTGTGGCTGGCCGGCGTGGGCGCGCTCGGTGGCTGGGCGGCCAGCATTGCCGGCCTGATCGATCTGCTCAGCGTGGCGCAGATCCGCCGGCTGGTGACGGCCTGGGGTCACGCCATCATGGCGGTGATGATGCTGTCCGTGGCCACGCTGAACTGGCAGCTGCGCCTGGCCGACGACCCCGGCACCCATGTGATGCCCTGGGGCATGGGCCTGAGCCTGCTGACCGCCGCGTTCATCTCGCTCGCGTCGTACCTGGGAGGTCGCCTCGTGTACGAGAACGCCGTGGGCGTGCACACGGACGAGTGAACCCGTGATGGAGGCGGCGGCGCTCTTCATGCCGGCTTGCGCAGCACCAGCCACGCCACCGCCAGCAGACAAGCCACCAGCAACACCAGGATGAAACGGCTGGCCTGCCGCAGGCCGCCCAGCTCACCGCGCTCGGTGCGCAGCACCAGCAGACCGCAGGCGCCGTGCCCCAGCACCAGCAGACCCACGAACGCCAGCTTGAACATCAGCCACGGCGCCAGGGGCCCCTGCAGCGCAAAGATCAGCGTGCCCGCGGCAATGGCCAGCAGCGCGGCGGGCGTGGCCAGGCCGATGTAGACCTGACGCGGCCATCGCCGTGGCAAGGCGGGCGAGGCGGAGGTGGCGGGCACGGCGGCCGACGCCAGCATCCAGGGCAGGTAGAGCAAGGCACCGCACCACACGATGACGGCACCCATGTGCAGCAGCTTGAGCCAGGGCATGGGTCAGCCCGACGATGGACATGTCATGCGCACCGAGTAGGCACACGCAGCGCCGGGGTGTCTGTGCAGTAGCGAACGGTGTGCCGGACAGTGCGGTTAATGTTGCAGCGCAACATAAGAAGGGGACAATCGTGCCAACACCCACCTCTCGAGGCTGCCCGCCATGACACAGACCGCCGCCCGCACCCGCATCGCCAGCCGCAGAAAGCCCGTTCCCGCGGCTGCGCCCGCCAGCCGGAAAGACAAGCATCCGATCGACCTCGCCCTCCAGGGCGGTGGCTCGCACGGGGCATTCACCTGGGGCGTGCTCGACCGCCTGCTCGAGGACCGGACGCTGGAAATTGCCGCCATCAGCGGCACCAGCGCGGGCGCGATGAACGCGGTGGCCCTGGCCGCTGGCCTCATGGACGGTGGCCGCGAAGGCGCGCGCCGCGTGCTGCGCCAGTTCTGGGAACGCGTGGCCGAAATATCGCCCTTCCACCGGCTGCAGACCAGCCCGCTCGGCGTGATGATGGGCCCCGCCAACGACTGGCTGGCACCGTTCATCAAACCATGGACCGACCCGATCAAGAAGGCCGCCGACGCGCTGGGCAGCCAGCTCTCGCCCTACCAGCTCAACCCGCTCAACCTGAATCCGCTGCGCGACATCCTGCGCGACACCGTGGACTTCGATCGCGTGCGCCATTGCCACAAGACGCAACTGTTCGTGGCCGCCACCCAGGTTCGCACCGGTGCGCTGCGCGTGTTCAACCAGCACGAACTCACCGCCGACATGGTGCTGGCCTCCGCCTGCCTGCCCCTGCTGTTCCAGGCCGTCGAGATCGACGGCGAAGCCTACTGGGACGGCGGCTACGCCGGCAACCCTTCGCTGCTGCCCCTGGTGGAAGAACGCGTCGCCGACGACCTGCTGCTCGTGCAGATCAACCCCACGCAACGCGAAGCCGTGCCATCGAGCGCCCGCGACATCCTGGACCGCATCAACGAAGTCACGTTCAACGCCAGCCTCATCAAGGAGATGCGCACCCTGGCGCTGATGAAGCAACTCATCGGCGACAAGCCCCACAAGGACAGCCCCGAACTCTTCAGGCAACTGCAACGCCTGCGCGTGCACATGATCGACGGCGGCGCCTCGCTGGCCGCGCTGGGCGCAGAGAGCAAGAACAACACGCAGTGGGCGTTCCTGTCCCAGTTGCACGAGCTGGGCCGGGAGGCGGCGGCCACGTGGCTGAAAGCGCACCGCACGGATCTGGGCAAGCGCAGCAGCTTTGAATTGGGGAGCGTGCTTCAGGGGTAGCGTGCATTTGAGCCCGCATCTGATGGGCGCCAACACCCTGCTGGGCAACGACGTCTACAACACGCAGGAAGAGAGCCTCGGTGATATCAAGGAAATCATGCTGAGCATGCACAACGGCCGCGTGGCGTACGCCGTGCTCTCGTTTGGTGGCTTCCTGGGCATGGGCGAAAAGCTCTTCGCCGTGTCGTGGTCGGCGCTGAAGCTGGACACCGTCAACAAGCGCTTCGTGCTCGACGCCAGCAAGGAACGTCTGAAGGACGCGCCGGGTTTTGACAAGGACAGCTGGCCCGACATGGCCGACAGCACCTGGGAAAAGGGCATCCACGATTACTACGGCACGCAGCCGTATGTGGACCCGCGGTGTTGATGCAGTGACTCCGGGCGAAGGCGTTGCTCCGCTTTCAACTCGGGGTGGGCTTAGACTTTTCGGATGACGCCGGAATATTGGAAGCATGACGCGGGCGCCGACTCTGTGGCCTCCCTGGTGATTCCCGCCGCACTGCGCCGCGAGCGCTCCTTCGACCTGGATGCGACCTTGCTGGTGGATGTGCCGCCGGAAGCCACAGGCAGCTGGCTCGAACTGACCGTGGAGGTGGACGGCAGACGTGTATGGTCTCGCCGCATCCCGAGCCAGAGCCTGGGCGAGACCGACAGCCTGGAGTACCACTGCCGCCTGGCTTTGGAGGCGGATGCCGACTGCCGCGTGCGCGCCAAGGCCAACTGCAAGGGCTGTCGGGTCAGGTCGCTGGTTCTGGAAGCTCGCGAGGCGGCTTACTGAGGGTGGTGCGCGCCGTTCAACGGGTTTCGCGGAAACGTGGGCGGGTCACCAGTGTGTCAATCGCAGACCCCGGGTCTTCTTCACCCGCTACGGAAACAAGCCAATCGCTGGATTCGGGATGGGGCGTTTGACTCGCAACCCGCTGGCGCCAGCGGATGAATACCCACGACGCGAGCAGGCCGAGGACAGGCAGGAACCATGGTGATCGTAGGCGCATTGAATTTCTCCAGGATGAACCACGGGGCAAACGTCATGCCCGTCCTGCCATTGCAGCAACGCGTGTGGCGCTCAGGGGGCCCGTGGAACGGCACGTGACAAGGTTTCCACCAACGCCCGGGGTGTACAAGGTTTGGGTAGCACGGTGAAGCCGAGTTCGCGCGCGCGGGCGAGTTTGGCTGAGTAACCGGTCATGAGCACCACGGGCAGATCGGGATAGGCGCGCCGCAGCGATTCGGCAAAGTGGATGCCGTCGAGCGCTCCCGGCATGACGATGTCGCTGAGTACAACGTCGAAGATCGGGCCGTTCGTCAACACCTCCAGTGCTTCCCTGACGGATGTTGCCACTCGCACCTGGCAGCCGACCGACTCGAGCATCGGCCCAATGGAATCGGCAAGCGATACGTTGTCATCCACCAGCAGTACCGTGCATTTCAGTGATGCGGGAGCTGTATCTGCAGGTGGGGTGACAGGCACTGCGTCCGTTGGCGCGGCAGGCAGATACATGCTGACCGTCGTGCCCTTGCCGGGTTCGCTGGTGAGATGCGCCACGCCGTTCGCGCGTGTGCAGAAACCATGAACCTGGCTCAAACCAAGACCCGTCCCTTCTCCCATTGGCTTGGTGGTGAAGAAGGGTTCGAACACCCGTTCCATGAGGTCGGGATCGATTCCCTTTCCGTTGTCGGCAAATTCGATCACCACAGCTTGCGCAGGTGCGTCAGGTTTCTCTCCAGGCACCGCATTGCGGGCGGTGATGGTCACTCGGCCCCCTGAAGGGCTCGCGTCCTTCGCATTGACGGCCAAATTCAACAAGGCGAGTTCCATTTCCGCCAGATCGACCTCGACCGGCGCCGTGTCTGTCGCGACGTCGACCACACACTGGATGTTGCTGCCAAGGGCCGTGTGCAGCATGTCAGCGAGCGCGGGCAAACGTTCCTGGAGCGTCAGCACCTCGGGTCTCAGTGCCTGGCGCCTCGTAAAGGAAAGGAGTTGCCTGGTGAGTGCCGTGCCCGATGCCACGGCGCGCTCGATCCGGGCCAATGCCTTGGCCTTGGGCTCCTCTCCCAGAGTCTTCAGTCCCAGAAGGAACACATTGTTGCTCACCACCGCCAGCAAATTGTTGAAGTCGTGCGCAACGCCGCCGGTGAGACGCCCCATGGCCTCCAGCTTTTGTGCCTGCCGCAGGGTCTCCTCGGCCCGCAAGCGTTGAGCGGTTTCCTGTTCCAGACGTTGCAAGGCCAACAGCTGCTCTCGAGTCCGTTGCCTGGCCACCCACGCAACCCACGCCAGCAGCAGCGACACGGGCCCCACGAACGCAGCCAGCAAGCCCATCTCACCGCGCCATTCAGCCTCCACGTCATCGCGCGGAACACTCGCGTAAACGTAGAGGGGATAGCTGCCCACCTTTTGAAACGCTCCCAGGCGCGCAGAGCCGTCCATGAGCGAGTCGCTGTCGTGAATGCCAGAGGTTTCGCCCCGCGCCCAGCGGGTCAGCAGCGAGCTTCCCTCAGGAATACGGGCCTCGGGGGGCGGCAGCGACGGCCAACGCGCCACATATCGCCCATCGCTTCGAAAGAGGGCGACACGTCCATCCTTCCGATCTCCAATCATCTCCTTGTAGAAACTGGAGAAATGTTCCGGGCGCAGGCCCACCGAAATCAACCCGGCGAAGTTGCCGCTGCTGTCCACACGACGCCGGCTGACATCGAAGAAACGCTCACCTCCGACCCGTGCCACGAGGGCCTCCGTCACGTACGTGGGACCGAGGCCCGCCAGGTGCCACTGAAAATACTCACGATCGGAGACGTTGAATGCGGGTGTGGGGAAGAACCGGTTGCTCACCAGAGGTGCGCCCTCGCGACTGAACACCCAGACCGATTGAACATGTGGAAGCGGCGCGGTGATGCGCTGAAGTTGGGCGTGCAGCACCTGCTCGCGATCGCGGATGGCGACATCGCCGTCGTTTCCGACCAGATCGAAAGTCCGCTGCAGAAGCACGTCGGTGGTGTCGAACACACGCAAGGCATGCTGTGCAGCCACCTGTACGTCGCTGCTCAGGCGCACACGCGCGCGTTCCAGAGACTCGGTATGGCGCCGCCCCGCCTCCACCAGAAACAGCATGGCTGGCACGGCAACGGCCAGGAAGACCGTTGCTTCAAGGTAACGCAAGGCGTTGTTGCGCGGAAAGCTGCTCGCAGAGATGCCTGCACGATTGCTCAATACGTTTCCTCTAGGCCACGTGCGACGGGAAGTTCGAAGCGGGGCCCAGATCGTAGCTTGGCGTTGCGCTCTCCAGAAGCATTGGCACAAGCCGCCGTCGGGTATGCCGAGAGGGGGCTGTGGCTCCTGGAGGTGTCAGCCGATTCGTTGCACACCCGGTGTGATCTTGGTCAGCAGAATGTCAGGTGGCACCCGCAAGAGGCAACGCGCGGCGACTTCTGGGCCAGGCGGATTCAGGCAACACGCCCCTCCTGTTTCACGGCCCCTGACGACGACTTGAGAATGCTGATGTCCCCGTCGGCCTCCAGGAACGCATATCTCATGTCTGCGAGGTCGCAGTCGGCTTCTCGCAGAGCACGCTCGACGTCGAGCATCGGCACGTGCTCCCGGCGAAGAATTGCCGCAAAGATGACACCGTCGCGGCCGATCAGCACCGCTTCGCCTTCGGTCAAGGTCTGCACCCAGGTACTGCGACTGGCTGTCACGGCCACCAGCACATTGAGTCCGATCAGGGTGGCCACGGAAAGCAAGCTGGCGGTGACCGAGATGTCTCCGCCATTCAATCCGGATCCGGCCACTTCGCTCAACAGCAGGACCACCAGCAAGTCAAAAGGCGTGAATTGGCCAACGGTTCGTTTGCCTGAGAGCCGCATCATGGTCAGCAAGGCGCCGTAGATGAACACGGCCCGAAGGGGAAGCTCCCACCAGGGCACAGACAACGTCCACATAGAACAGCTCCTCCATCGGAATCTTAGGTGAGCGAATGCCGGGCAATCGGCGTTCCCGAAATGGACATCTTTGTTGCTGGACCGAAGGGTATTCGTCGGATGAGCGCTCAGGACTTTGTTGTCCCTGCAACCCTGCGCGCCACCGCACCCCTTGTCATCGAGGTTGGCTGTGATGAAGGTTTCTGCATCGTCTCTTTCAGTTTTTGGTTTTGGGATTCGAGCAGTTCAGCCATGCGCTCCAGCCCAGGACCACGCGCCTGCCTGAGCCGGGACTGAAGTGCTTCCCACGCAGGGTCGGCCTGAGCATGAAGACGCGTGAACAGGCCGGCGTAGGCCTCCAGCCGCGAGCGTCGCAACCACTTCTGCAGTTCCGGGTGCTGGGACCAGGCAGCCTGATTTCGCGCGGTCTGCAGGTGCATTCGCAGCCAGTCGAGCGGTTCCTCGGGCACCGGCACAGGCTCGCTCAGCCCGTTCTTCACAACGTCATCCGCCTCGATTGTTGCTTCGACGTGGGCAATGAAAGCGGCGCTGAAGGTGGGCGAACAGCGGCGCACATACTGAGGCACGATGCGTTGCCCCCGAAACACCGGCTGCGCCGGGCCGCGCGGCAAACCAGCGGTGCTGCAGTGCACATGCACGTGTCCCGCCGTCGTGGCGATCTCACCGTGATCCAGCACGATGCGGCCTGTTTCGATGGACCGTACGCGCCCCTTGCGCACGACGTTCTTGATCTTGCGGAGTTGCGCCAGTTCGGCATCGCTCACGATGGCGCATCGGTACATGGTGGGCTCCACCGAGGGATCGATGCGTTGAAGGAGCCGTGCCGCTTCCAGACGGTTGAACAGATCCGGCAGCGAGGTCGCATCGCGCGCGGCCTCGAGTTCGGCGACCATGGCGGCCATCGTCTGGTGGGCGAAGGTCGGCGTGGGTTGCACGTTGGCGCGGTTGAGCAGCCAGGCCTCACGCGGTCGAATCCAGGTGATGGTGTCGGGCTCCACGCCTTGCTCCAGAAGCCACAGGGCGGTGTCCATGGCCGTCTTGCCGCCGCCCACGATCACCTGTCCGGCCACGGGCCGGTTCCATTGAGTGAGTTCGGTCGGCGTCAGACAGGTCACCCCTTGCGCCACCGTGAATCGAGGCCCGTGGGTGGTGGGCACCTGGGTGTCGGCCTGCGTGGCGTCCACCCAGCGCCGCCGGGCCATCAGTTGCACGCGCTGCCCATTCACCAGCGAGGTGGCCACACCGTCTTCACCCACATCGTGCAGCGGCAGCCAGGTGACACGGCCACTGGACAACAAGTGCTCCTGCATGACGCGCTCGTAGTAGGCGCAGATCTCGGCGCCGCTGGCCAGTTCGTTCAGCCCCGCGTTGAGGCCTGACGTGTCGATCTGACCACCGCCCAGCGGCAACGAGTTCACGCCGTAGGTGACCGAAGGTCCATGCAGCCGCACAAAGGGATAGGCGTCGTTCCAGTGGCCGCCCGGTCTGGCACGGCGGTCGACGATGACCACAGTGGCTGCGGTCTCGGCCGTCAGCGTGTCGGCCATCGCCATGCCGACCGCTCCTGCACCGACGATCACGTAGTCGACTTCCCGGATGGATTGGCTCATGGGGTGCTCCTCGCGGTGGATCACTGTTCGGCCGCGGCGCTGCGCTGCAGGGCCCACTGGCCGATGCGTTGACCCATGGCCACGCCCACCTCGGTGGAATTGCGGTAGTGCACGCCGCCATAGATGCGAGCCTGCGCCACTTCATTGGCGAATTCATCGGGCGTGTTCCAGCGGCGCACCACACCAGGCAAGGTGGCGCTGGTCGTGCTGAGCACCGGCAGCGGCCCCTTGCTGCCTTCAGCGTTCAGCACGGTGGCCACGGTGCTGGCCAGGATGCAGTGCGCGCAGGGATACTCCGGGTGCATGGGGGTCTCGATCAACGGCATCCAGCTCGCATCGCGCTCGGTGGCGTCCTGGCCATCCACGTCGCCGTTGCGAATGGCAGTGACGGGACGCCAGAAGTTGTACTGGTACTTCGCATCCATCACGGCGATCAGCGCGTCGTCCATGGATTGCGCCACCAGCGCGAAGAGGCGCGCGTTGGCGATCACGTCGCGGCCCGGCTGCAGCGCCACCGAGCGCACCACGCCGTGGTAAATGGCGGGCAGGGAGTAGTCCCAGAAGCGTCCGATCTCGGTCTGTTCCGCGCTGCGCTGCTTGCTGTCGCGTGCACCCACGGCCTTCATTTCGTTGAAGTCCGTCGCCCAGCGCACACTGGTGAGTGCGGGTGGTGGACCTGGGCGGAACTGGTCGGCACGCTGCAGCAGCCACGGTTTGCGCTGAGGCCAGGCCAGCGCTGCAAGCATCGTGGTGGGCACGTAGGTGCCCGCGGTGGTGTGCGGCCGGTAGGTGTCTGCCCCGGTTGGCATCTCGCCACTGCGCGCAGCCAGGACACGCTGCGCTGCGCGCTCGCCGGCCGCCAGGTGCGCTGCGCGCGGCGCGTCATCAGGCACGGCAGCAAGGGCCGCCTGCACGGCAGCTTCGATGCCGGCGCGCTGGGCAGGCAGCAACTGGGTCAGCGCCGCGCGGTGGGCGCCTGCCACCGCCGCGTCCACCGCGTGGGAAGGTGCCGAGGGCGTGCGTGCAGCCTCCCGCGCGGCTTCGTACACGGCGGTCTGCACCAGCGCCATGACCCGCACGGCAGGGGGTGTGCCGATTCGGGCGTCGCCGACGATCTGGGCGGACCGCTGGTTCCAGTCGGTGATGACATCGGCCTTTGCGGGCGATGCGGCGAGCGCGATCAAGGCCCCGGCGAGGGGCACGGCGCAGCGGGTCATCCAGGTGGATGTTTTCATGATGGTTCTTTCAATAGTGAATGGAATGGAGATGCCTGAGCCACGAGGCAATCAGGCAGGAACAAAGAGGCGGTAATCGGCGCGGTAGCCCACGCGCACCTGCCGCCCGATGGACTGGGCGTCGCAACCGGTCACTGGCGCAATGCCGCCTTCGGTGTTCAGGCGTTGAATGAAGCTGACTGCGCTCAACACGCCAGGCGCACCGACGTTTTGTGTGGTGAGCAGCAACCACGGAATGGCGCCGCTTTCCGGCGCGTCGGCACGGGCTCGCACACTGCCCACCACCCGGCTGCCGTCCAGGCCCATCCAGTACGGGCCGGCGCCGTGGGTGCCCATGGACCGGCCGCGCTCGTCGAACAACTGCGCCTCGGGTGCCACGAAGGTCCAGGCAGCAGCGTTGCTGCCGCTCGCCATGCGGCACTCGTAGATCTGCACGCCTGTGGCCGAGATGGTGGCCAGCGTGCGCACCGAGCCACCCGGTTCCAGTGCGGCAGGCACTTTGGGCTGGGTGATCGGCGCGCCAGCGCAGGCCGCCACGGCAGCGAGACAGGCACCCGCCCAGAGGACGGCCAGCGGCTTCAGAAACTTGCTGGTGTTCATGTCGTTCTTCCCGTGCGGCCCGCTTCAGTGTTTGGTGACCACGATCTCGAGGTATTCGCTCGGCACCACCAGCGAATCCGGACCCGCCACGTTCAGTTCTTCGAGCAGGGCCGTGATACCGCGCTCGAGTGACTGCGCACCGACGGCGTCGAGTGCCGCAAAGGCCTTGTGGGTCGGGCCGTAAAGATCCCGGAACACGTCGACGAAATGCGCTGCCGAGCGGTAGCGGAAGTTGAAGTGCCGACGCTGGCATTCGATGTGCGAAGCCTGCGCGCCGAAGAGCTCGACGATGTGCGGCTCCGTCCCCCAAAGCGAAGGCGGCTGCACACCTGCTGGTGGCGGAACGTGCGCGCCGATCACCTTGAACAGGCGGCCGATGAAGCCTGCGGGCGTCCAGTTCGCCAGGGCGATGCGCCCGCCTGGACGCAGAACACGAAGCATCTCGCTGGCCGCGCGGTGGTGGTCGGGCGTGAACATCACGCCGAAGGTGGAAAGCACCACGTCGAAGCTGGCGTTGGCAAAAGGCAGCGCCTCCGCATCTGCCAGCTGGAACTGCATGGGGAGGTGCTCGGCCTGCGCGCGGTTGCGCCCTTTGTCCAGCAGCGACTGCACGTAGTCCGTGGACGTGACCTTGGCGTACCGGCGCGCGGCAGCCAGCGATGCATTGCCGTTGCCGGCTGCCACGTCCAGCACGGCCTGGTCGGCGCGGACGTCGGCGGCTTCTGCCAGCGCCTCGCCGACGATCTGCAGCGTGGTGCCGACGGCAGCGTAGTCGCCGCTGGCCCAGGTGGCCTGCTGGCGCTGCTTGATGGCGGTGAAATCCGGGGCGGGTTTGTCGATGACGGTGTTCATGGTTTCGGAGCTCCTGAGTGGGTTTGAGGTGTGCATCGGCGCCCTCTGCGCCAATGGATGAATTCTCGAAAACCAGCGCCATTGACGCTTCACCTTGCGTTCGGCATATTTGCTCGTGCGTCCGCCATTGGCAGTGCGGAGCGCCGGGACTTTGCCGTGCGTCCGCGCGGATTGACCGAAACACCGGGCAGCCCAAAACCATGAGCCACGATCCGTTGTCCGATGTGTTGCGCAGCGTCCGCCTGCGCGGCGCGATCTTCTATTACGTGAGCTTCGACGGCGATTGGGCCGCCGAGACGCCACCATCAGCCATGCTCGCCGGAGCACTCATGCCCGGCGCCGACCACGTGCTCGCCTATCACCTGATGGCCAAGGGCGAAGGCTGGGCCGCCTCCGATGGTCAGACCCCTGTTCGGCTGGCCACCGGGGACATCGTCATGTTTCCCCGAGGGGACGGCCACGTGATTTCCAGTGCACCCGGCATGCACGCCATCGCCGACGAAAGCAGTTGGCGCTACGAGACGCGCAACGATCCAAAACCCATACCGGTGGCCTACCACCGTGGCGTGCTGCGGCCTGGGCTGCCCGGCCCTGCGGACGACGCCCGTTCCGTGGTGGTGTGTGGCTTCGTGGCCTGCGACATGAAGCCCTTCAACCCGTTGATCAACGCACTCCCGCCACAACTGCACCTGCGCGCCGGCGCCTTGGGCGCCTGGACGATGCAGCTGCTCGACCAGGCGGTGTCCGAGTCGCGCGAACGCCGCGCCGGCAGCGCCGCTGTGCTGGAACGGGCCAGCGAATTCGTGTTCGTGGATGCGGCGCGGCGCTACCTGGAATCGCTGCCGCCGGGATCGTCTGGATGGCTGGGTGCCCTGCGCGACCGGCACGTCGGTCAGGCCATTTCATTGCTGCATGAACGACCGGCCGAACCCTGGAGCGTGGAAGAGCTGGGGCGGCAGGTCGGGCTATCGCGATCGGCACTGCACGATCGGTTCGTCGAACTGACCGGGCAGGCGCCCATGCAGTACCTGACGCACTGGCGCATGCAACTGGGCGCAGGCCTGCTGCGCAAAGGCCACGCGAAAGTGGCCACGGTAGCGCAGGAAGTGGGCTATGACTCCGAAGCCGCTTTTGCGAGGGCTTTCAAGCGACTCGTGGGCCAGCCGCCAGCGGCGTGGCGGCGCTCCGAGACAGGATGAGCCGCCACCAGCGAAAGCGTCCCAGGAAAGCGACACGGTTTCGTTCGCGCCGATGATGGATCCGCATGTCGCTGTCCGACAAGCCCTGGACGATCATCCGCGCGTCGCTCTGCGCAAGATGCATCTGTCCCGGCGTCAGGATGACGTCGTGCGGTTCGTTGTCGTGAGTGATCCAGACAAGCCCGCGAAGGCATTCGACGGTCAGTGCGGCGGGTTTCATGACGGAGACAAGCGCGCCTTTTTGAAGCGTCATCTGGCGGATGCATTCATCGCGGGTGATCGGTATCGATTTTGTGATTGAGATGTTCATGTGAAGGCCCAGGTAGAGACTTGGCATGCCAAGGCATCGAAGAATGGAACCCATCATTCCCCGATTTCCGATCCGGCGCTCTACCGGGTGTCTTCGGCGTTTGCTCGTGCGTCTTGCGCCAGGGCTGCCAGGTGTCGCACCTGCTATTCAAACTCTCGTTCGAACGATTCACGCTCGGCCACCGCACCGTAGCCGCCCGCGGCGTAGACCAGGGCATAGGCGGCGTAATCGGCCGCCTGAAGTGCTTTGCCCGCCAGCGCGTTGGCGACCGCGTAGGTGGCCGAGACGGCCGCGTGGCCACAGCCATCGATTGACTTGGAGCCCTGGTGGCCAGTGGCCAGGCGGGAGGCTTCCGCAGCGAGCCGATCGCGCTGGGCTTCATCCAGCTTTCCCTCCAGAAACCGGCCGAGCCCATCCACGCATTCGACAACGGCCGGATCTTCGAGCAGGTGCTTCACGCGCATCACGCAAGCGTGACCAAATGCCATTCGAAGGCGTTCGTGCCCAGGAGCATCGAGTTCCATCTGTCGGGCGAGACGATCCAGGCTGTCGTTCATGCGGGCCTCTTCAGGCGGGTTGGGGGGCAGCCAACTCCTGGTCTTGTGCGCGTCGCCATGTGGCCGGTGGAAGTCCCGTGGCGCGCTTGAATGCACGCGAGAAAGCCGCCTCCGATTCGTAACCCACGTCGAGTGCCACGGCGGCCACGCTGCCGTGGCCTTCACGCAGCAAGCGCGCCCCGCACTGCATGCGCCAGTTGGCCAGGTACTGCATAGGCGCGAACCCGGTCAGCAAGACAAACCGGTCGTGCAGCGCCGAGCGCGAAAGTCCCACGCGGCGGCCGAGTTCCTCCAGCGTCCATGGCTCGGCGGGATCGCCATGCATCAACGTGATCGCGCGGCCCACCTGGCGGTCGCGAAGGGCTCCCAGCCATCCCTTGGCGTCAGCTGGCAACGCATCGAGATAGCGCCGCGCGCCGTCGACGAACACCATCTCGCTTACACGTTGCAGCAGTGCGGCGCTGCCGGCGCGACGGGCCTTGGTCTCCGCGGCCGCGTGTTCGAGCATGGGAGCCACCCAGGCGTCCATGCCACCGGCCGGCAGGTGCAAAAGCCTGGGCAAGGTGTTGACCAATGGGTTGAATGGCCTCACGTCGCAGGCGATGAAGCCGCAGACCACCACGGTGCTGGCCTGCTCTCGCGGCAGGCCCGATCCCACCAGGCAGGCGCCTCCGCTGCAGGTGATGGGGATGGCCCGCTCGCCTTCGAGCACCCGGCCGAGCATGCCATCGTTGTCCTTCTCGATGGGCTTCAGGCCCGGCCTGCTGGAGACCACGTGCGCATCGCCGTGCGGAAGCATCACGATGTCGCCTTCTTGCATGCGAAGCGGCGGTTCACCGTCTACCCCAACCCACCCGCCGCCCTTCACGAACATGTGGTACTCGATCACATGCTCGGCACCCGGTATCACGGCTGGCCCGATGGTGCGTCCGCCCGGCGCCTGGACCGACCAGTCGTCGCGACAACTCATGTGAAAGAACACCGAGCCACGCAGGCGCACGCTGCGCAACACGTCGGAAAGAGGGTCAAGATGAGCGTTCAATGTCGGCTCCATCAAGTCGTGACAACTGACTGCATCTGTGCACGCCGCCAGGTCGCTGGGGGCAGGCCGGTGGCTCGCTTGAAAGCGCGCGAGAAGGCTGCTTCGGAATCGTATCCCACCTCCTGTGCGATGGATGCAACGCTCAGGCGCCCCTCCCGCAGCAACCGGGCACCGCACTGCATGCGCCAGTTGGCCAGGTACTGCATCGGTGCCAGCCCCGCTAGCGCGACGAAGCGTTCGTGCAGCGCTGACCGAGACAGTCCCACCCGACGGCCGAGTTCTTCCAGCGTCCATGGCTCGGCGGGATCGCCATGCATCAGCGTGATGGCGCGACCCACATGGCGGTCTCTCAGCGCACCCAACCAGCCGGGCGCGTCGGAGGACAGCGCGTCCAGATAGCGCCGCGCGCCATCCACAAAAATCATTTCGCTGACCCGTTGCAACAGAGCTGCGGTTCCAGGACGCCGATCACTCGATTCGGATACCGCATGCTCCAGCATCGGTGCCACCCAGGCGCCGACACCTTCGGAGGGCAGGTGCAACAGCCTCGGCAGCGCGTCGATCAGCGGGTTGAAGGGTTTGAGGTCGCAAGCGATGAAGCCGCACACGATGATGGCGCTGGCGTCGCCCACCGGCAACTGCCTGCTCGGCTCGAACATGCCGCCGCGGTACGTGATGGGGATCGGCTTCGGGTCGCCCCGCCTGCTGAACAGCCAGTCGCCCTCCTCCGCGGGGGGCAAGCCCGGCGCACTGGAAACGGTGTGCGCGTCGCCGTGGGGCAGCATCACGATATCGCCCTCGCGCATGCGCAGGGGTGGCTCACCATCCACACCAATCCAGCCTTCGCCTTTCGCGAACAGGTGGTACTCCAGGACATGCTCGGCGCCGGGCATCACGGCCGGTGCCAACTCGCTCGAAGGCGGGGCATAGGCGCACCACTGGTCGCGGCAACTCACATGGAAGAAGGCCGAACCGCGCAGCCGCACGCTGCGCAGTACGTCGGAGAGTGGGTCAAGAAGAGGGTTCACCTGGGGCTCCATCCACTTGTGACTTTCGAATGCGTCCATCAGAAACGACAAACCCATGACTCAGAACAACAGCCAGCCACCCGCTGCGCAATAGCCCGCACCGAGCACGAGCACCAGGTGTTGCGTGACGAGGCGAAAATTCACGTCGGTGATGCGATCCAGTATCAGCTTCGATGCACTCGTTCCGGCGATGGCGCAAACAACGACCAGAACGGCCTGGCTTGTGCTGATCGGTGACTCGGCAACAGCAATCACCCATCCGAAGAAGGCCATTCGCAGGGCGTGACTCAGGGTCTGCACAGCGGCCTTTGTGGACACCACCTGGCGGCGGTCCATGGCGGAACGGACGAAGAAGGTGTCAAGCAGAGGTCCAGACACGCCACTGAACATTTGAATGGCCATGCACGTCGACCCGCAGACGAAAGGGTGGCCCTTGCGCTCGACGTTCAGTTGCAGCCGGGAAGGGAGCATGAAAGCCACAAAGGGTGCAGCGCCAAGCATCAGCATGACAACAGGGCGACTTGGGGTCACCTGGGCTGTCGTCGCCACGGTCATCACGAGCGCGGCGCCGAGTGCATATCCTCGGAACACCCGCCATGAGATGTATCGCCACCAGAGCACCGCCCTCCAACCATTGGATGCGAACTGCGCCACCCCATGGACAAACATGGCCTTTTCTACCGAGAAGAGCACGAGCAGCATGCCCATCAGCAGCATTCCGCCGGCCATTCCAAACACGCCCGAAAGCAACGATGTCAGGAGTACCGAGGGGAGCAGGATGATCAACATGCGCGGATTTTGAGAAGCTTTATTAAGTGCGTAAAATGAATTTATCGCACCAACTGTTGCATTTCTTTGATGAAAATCGATGTGCTCGGAATGCAGGCCTTCGTGACCATCGCAACGCTCAGAAGCTTTGCGCGCGCGGCAGACAGCCTGTCGGTGACCTCGCCTGCGTTGACGCGTCGTCTGAGCAACCTTGAGACACAACTGGGCGTGCAGCTGCTGGAGCGAACCACGCGCTCGGTCGCACTCACGCCGGCCGGGACCAGCTTCCTGCCGCGCGCGCGCAGCCTGCTCGACGAGCTCTCCACGGCTTTCAGGGAAATCAGCGCCAGCGGACAGGCACAGCGCGGCACGGTGACGATCGCCTGCGTACCCACTGTGGGCGTTCGCTTTCTGCCTACTCTTCTTGGCGAGTACAGCCGCCGCCACCCCGACAACCGCATCCGCATCCTCGACCACACCTCGTACGGCGTGGCAGAAGCGGTGCAGAAGCGCGAAGCGGAATTCGGCATCAACATGGCGAATGCGCAGTTCTCGGATCTGGAGAGCATCCCGGTGCTCGCCGACCGCCTCTGCCTGATCTGCAGGCGCGATCATCCCCTTGCCCGCAGGCGCACGCTGCGTTGGGATGAACTGCAGGGCCATGCGCTGATCGTCCCCGGGAGCGGAAGCGGCAATCGACCCCTGCTTGACACCGTATTGGGCCCGCTGAACATCCAGTTGCCGGCCACTTACGAGGTGGAACGCAGCTCCACGGCGGTAGGTCTGGTGGCACAGGGCCTGGGTGCAGCGATCGTGCCTCAGTTGTCGATCCCTCCGGGTGCGTACCCGAATCTCAAGCTCATTGCATTGAAGGACCCCTGCGTAGAGCGCACTTTTGTCCTTCTGCGCCGAAAAGGAGCTGTGCTCTCCCCACCCGCCCAGGCACTGTTCGAGTTGATTCGTGCACGTGGAGCACATGAGCGCACGACCCTCACCTGACATCCCGATGCTTGCCAAGCAAAAGTGGCAACGCCGTGGCGATCAGCACCAGACCCATGGACAGCCACTGCAGGGAGTGAATCGGTTCCGCCAGCCACCAGGCGGACAGGGCGAAGGCTGACAAGGGCAGAAAAGCGGTGGCCAGGGCGGCGCCGGCGGCGGAGGTTCTTGCAGCGCCGGCGTACCACAGCACGAAGCCACCCACGGTGCCCACCCAGGCGTAGTACAAAACACCCGCAATGGCCGTGCTTTGCCAAAGCACACCACCTACCGGCCAGCGCACAGCCGCTGGAAGTGCGCACAGAACCAATCCGCCCGCACTCATCGCGATGGACATCTGCAATGGCGTGAGGGTCGCTCTCAATCGCCCTTGGCCCAGAATGAAAACGGCCTCGCAGGCGACCGCGCCGAGTATCAGTGACATGCCGAGGAAGCGGCTTTCTGATGGCGCGGCTGTGCCGGCATCGGGGTTGACCAGCGTCAGAAGAACAACGCCTGCAGTGGCCAAGCCGATTGAGGCAAGAGAGCGAAGCTTGGGGCGCTCACCCAGAAACGCGAAGGACAACAACGCCGCCACCGCAGGCAGCGTTCCGGTCACCACGCTGGCGTCAGCCGCACTGGCCATCTGCACGCCGGAAATCAACAACACCGTGTAGCCAACGCTGCCCGCAGCTGCCTGCATCAACAGCACGAACCGGTCATGTCGGCAAAGCCTGGGCCAGGCCGTTGATTGCAGCAACAACCCGATCAGCAGCACGGGCAAGGCTGCGGCGTGGCGCAGAGCCGTCGCCACGAAGGGGTCCATGGTCTCGCCGATCAGCTTGCTGGCCGGGACCGTGGAGCCCACCAGCACCATGGCCAGTACACACAGCAACTGACCGTGGCGCTGCCCTTTTGCGTTGTCCCTGATCGAATGTTCCATGCGTGCCCTCGGTTGAACCAGGGCCCACTTTGAACAGCTTCAGGAGTCTTGTCTTGAACGCGGTTGCAGCACGCGCTGGCTGGCGCCAGGCGAATAGCCGAGCAATGTCCGGAAGGTGCGGGTCATGTGGCTTTGATCGGCAAAGCCGCATTCTGCGGCGGTGACCGCCAGGGGCACGCCCTGCGCGATCAGCGCGCGGGCTCGCTCCAGTCGGTAGGCTCGCAGCCAGGCATGGGGCGGGAGGCCATACACCTCGGTGAAGCGACGCAACAGCTGGTAGCGGCTCAGGCCCAGTGGCGCGGACAAGTCTTGCAGCGATGGCGGATCGAGCACTTCGGCCGCCAGCATGTCGCGCACCTTGCAGATGGCAACAGGGGCATTCGAGGGCGGTCGGGCCGTGCTGTGATGCGTGAGCACGTGGGTGCACAAAAGAGTCAAGGCCGATTCGTCAGCCAGACGCGTCAGGCCGTCATGCGCTTCGCGGGCGGAGCGTTGTGACCATGCCTTGAACAGCCGCTGCAGTTGAACCACCAACCGGGGGTCCTGCAACACCGGTCGGGTGAACTCCACATCGGTGTCGTTGCTTGCGTCGGTCTGGCCGCCGAGCGAACGCATGATGTTCACATCCACGTGCAGCATGACCCAACGGCGACCTTCTCTCTGGAGAGGGGCGCCGTCATGGACCTCCCCGGGGTTGTGAGTCAGCACATGGCCCGCCAGCACATCCACCTGCCCCCGGCCGCTGGCCGAGCGATGGCCGCCTTGCTCCATCACGCCAAATCCGAAAGTGCTGTGCCAGTGTTTGTCGAATGACCGCGTCGAACTGATCCGGATGGCCTGAACACCGGGCAACGAGCTTGGCAACAGTTCGGCACGCACGGCGGAGCTTGCACTCGTGCCGCCCCTGTGTTGGAGGCTGCGTTCGTTCACCATCAGTCTGGAAAAACTCGGATCGAATGAAAGGACGTTCGAGCAAGGTCGCGCGACGCCGAGTGAAGCGCGCAACAGCGCGAACGGCAACCATATGCACACCGACCGACGAAGTGTCGGGGCCACTTCAATTTCACGCAAGACACCATGACATCCGCCTTTGCCACCCCTGTCAGTTCCATCAAGGACCCCACGCAGGACTTCACCGCCTTCAAGCTGCGCCAGCAGGCCGCCTGGTCGAGCGGCGACCACGCCGTCGTGGACACCACCCTGCAGATTGTCGGCGAAACGCCTGCGGAAGCGGTGCCATGAGCACCATTTACTCACACCGTCTCGCCTTGCTGCTTGCGCTGGCCGGCGCGGCTGCAGCCGGCTGCGCCAGCTCGGAGATCGCGGCACCGTCTGGCGAACTCCCCGTGATGACGGTGGCAGCCCACGGCGTCCAGATTCACGAGTGCAGCGCGGCACCTGGCGCAGTGCCAGCGTGGACGCTCATAGCACCCGAGGCGGACCTGTTCGACGCGACCGGTCGGCGCATCGGTCGCCATGGCGCCGGACCCTCCTGGGAGCACGAAGACGGGAGCCGCTTCGACGGCACCGTGCGCACGCGCATGGCCGCACCACGGGCAGGTGCCATCCCCTGGCTGTTGATCACCGCTCGGCAACAAGGACTCTCGGTGGGCGTCTTTTCACGGGTGACCAGCGTACAGCGCGTGAACACGATCGGTGGGCTACCGCCTGACCACGGCTGCAGCGCCGCCACGATAGGCCAGCGCGCGCACATGGCGTACCGCGCGGACTACGTGCTCTTCGTTCAGCGGAGCAGTCCACCATGATGGGCTCCGGATCCACACCGCTCGTTCTCTGCACGTGGGCACTGACCCTCCGAAGAATTCCTTATGAATGTCAGCAATCAGGTCAATGACCCTGGGCTTCGCGCCTCCCTTCCCATGACGATTCCGCAGATCAAACTGGTGCCGGTCAAGACGGTGCACAAGCTCGCGTTGAAGAGAGGTAAACCACACCTGCAAGAAGTACTTGGTGTCAGCATCCCGGAGGATTGGCCAGAATTCCCCGAAGCGTTTGAGGTTCGTGGTGAAGACAGCGTGCTTTCAGAACTCTGGCCCTCGTACTTCTTTGTCTGCCCAGCCGTGGGCGTCCTCGTAGGAAACGGCGGGTTTGGGGCACCTCCCGACGAAGCCGGCGAAGTGGAAATCGGCTACGAGATAGCGACGCCCTTTCGGAACAAGGGTTGGGCGACGGCGGCGGCCATTTCGCTGATTCAACTCGCGTTCTCCAGGAGGGGCGTGATTGCGGTGGTGGCGCACACCTTGGCGCAGGAGAACGCGTCCACCGCAGTCCTGAACAAGGTCGGCATGTCCATGGTCGCGGAGTTGCCGAACGCTGAATTCGAAAAGGTATGGAAATGGAGCCTTCGGAGACCCTGAGGAACCTACCGATCCCTCCTGGCGTGGGTGGCCGGGTGTGATGCGTTTGTGTTTCTGGAAGCCTGAATTTTTCAGGATATGGTCGAATTTCAGGCACCTGCTTCGTCGTCGGTGCACCATCACCACTTGAAGGACCCGCCATGGCAACCAACCCGGAAAAAATCAAAGGCCCGGCCTCGTACTTTCCGTCCATCGAGAAGAACTACGGCCAACCCATCGACCACTGGATGCAGGTGCTGAAGCAGGCCGGTCCTCTGAAGCACATGGAACTGGTGACCCTGCTCAAGACCGAGCACGCCATGGGTCACGGGCATGCGAATGCGCTGGTGGCGGCATTCATGGCGCAGGTCAGGAAGCTCTGACGTGTCGCTGCTGGCTGAGGGTGCGTCCCGAGCGTCGCGCAGGAAATCCCAGAGCCGTTGACAGGGCTCCTGCGGCCGCGCACGGACGATGGGCTGCGGTGAGGCAAACTACGTTCATGACACACCCCATCCAGCATCAGGAGAGCGCGTCGCGCGGCGCTTTCGTCATCCTGCGCGACGGCCGGCGCATTGCCGAAATGACCTACACCCGCACCAACCCTTCACTGGTGGTGGTGGACCACACCTTTGTGGACCCGAGCCTGCGCGGGCAGGGTGTCGCGCGCCAGCTCCAGGACGCCATGGTGGCCTGGGCGCGGGAGAACGACACCAAGGTGGTGCCCGTCTGTTCGTATGTGCAAGTGCAGTTCGATCGCGACCCCTCCATTCGCGACGTGCTGGCCCAGGAGTGAACCCATGACCCATCCGATCCAGCAACAGGAAGAAGGCTCGAAAGGCGCTTTCGTGTTCCAGCACGAAGGCAGGCGCCTGGCGGAGATGACCTACAGCCGCGTCAATGAATCGCTGATCGTCATCGACCACACCGAGGTGGACGAAAGCCTGAAAGGACAGGGCATGGGACGCCAGTTGCTCGACGCACTGGTGGCGTGGGCGCGCGAGTCGAAGACCAAGGTGATCGCGCTCTGCCCGTTTGCGAAGTCGCAGTTCGACAAGGACCCGTCGATCCGCGACGTGCTGCGCGACTGAGCGCAAGCGCCTGCCGAGAGCCGTGAGCAACACCACCATTCCTGGCCCCGATGGTCAGCCGCGTTGCCGCTGGTGCGCGGCCGCACCCGAGTTCTTCCACTACCACGACACCGAGTGGGGATTTCCGGTGAAGGACGACCTGCGCCTGTTCGAGAAGCTGTGCCTGGAAGGTTTCCAGTCGGGCCTGAGCTGGCGCACCATCCTGGCCAAGCGCGACAACTTTCGCGCGGCCTTCCATGGCTTCGATGTGTCGAGAGTGGCGCGCTTTGGCGAAATCGACATCGAACGGCTGCTGAGCGACGCGGGCATCGTGCGGCACCGCGGCAAGATCGAGGCGGTGATTCACAACGCGCGCATGGCACAGGAGCTCGCCGCGCAGGAAGGCTCGCTGGCCGCCTACTTCTGGCGGCACGAGCCCGACGTTGCCACGCTGGGCGAGCCGCAGACCGCGTCCACATCGGCGACCTCGATCGCCTTGTCGAAAGACCTGAAGAAGCGCGGCTGGAAGTTCGTGGGCCCGACCACCGTGTACGCCTTCATGCAGGCCATGGGGCTGGTCAATGACCACGCCACCGGCTGCGTGACGCGGGCGCAAGCGGAACGCGCTCGCTCGAAGTTCGTGCGACCTTCTTGAGTTGAATGCAAAGCCGAGCTCTTTGCTGGGCTATGGGCGTCATTGGGAAAACTTCGTTGGACGATGCGCCGGCAGAAACTAGACTGCCGGCTCACCCTCTCGCGAACAACAACCTCAATGGAGAATCCCATGTCGACCGAAGCCAAGTGCCCCTTCTCGGGCGCCCCCCGCAACACCATTGGCGGTGCTTCCAACAACGCCACCTGGTGGCCGAACCAGCTCAACGTGAAGCTGCTCAACCAGCATTCACCCTTGAACGACCCCATGGGCGACGAGTTCGACTACGCCAGGGAATTCAAGACGCTGGACCTGGACGCGGTGATCAAGGACCTGCACGCGCTCATGACCGATTCGCAGGACTGGTGGCCAGCCGACTACGGACACTACGGCCCGTTCTTCATCCGCATGGCCTGGCACAGCGCCGGCACCTACCGCATTGCCGACGGTCGCGGTGGTGCGGGTTCGGGCACGCAGCGTTTCGCGCCACTCAACAGCTGGCCCGACAACGGCAACCTGGACAAGGCGCGCCGCCTGCTGTGGCCGATCAAGCAGAAGTACGGCCGCAAGATCTCGTGGGCCGACCTGATGATCCTGACCGGCAACGTGGCGCTGGATTCGATGGGCTTCAAGACCTACGGCTTCGCCGGCGGCCGCCCCGACGTGTGGGAACCCGAAGACATCTACTGGGGCCCGGAATCGGAATGGATGGGCGACGAGCGCTACAGCGGTGACCGCGACCTGGAGAACCCGCTGGGCGCCGTGCAGATGGGCCTGATCTATGTGAACCCCGAAGGGCCCAACGCCCGACCCGACCCCCTGGGCTCGGCGCGCGACATCCGCGACACCTTTGCCCGCATGGCGATGGACGACTACGAGACCGTGGCCCTGGTGGCCGGCGGCCACACCTTCGGCAAGAGCCACGGCGCGGGCGACCCGGGCCAGTACATGGGCAAGGAACCTGAAGGCGCGACGCTGGAAGAACAGGGCCTGGGCTGGAAGAACAGTTTTGGTGCCGGTCACGGCGTGAACACCATCACCAGCGGCATCGAAGGCGCGTGGACGCCCACGCCCACACAGTGGGACATGAGCTATTTCGACACCCTGTTCGGTCGCGAATGGGAACTCACGAAGAGCCCGGCCGGGGCTCACCAGTGGAAACCGAAAGACCCCGCGGCCGCCACGCTGGTGCCCGACGCACACGACCCTTCAAAGCGCCACGCGCCCATGATGACCACGGCCGACATGGCGCTGCGCATGGACCCGGCGTACGAAAAGATCTCGCGCCACTTCCACCAGAACCCGCAGGAATTCGCCGACGCCTTTGCCCGCGCTTGGTTCAAGCTCACGCACCGCGACATGGGCCCGCTCTCGCGCTACCTGGGTCCGCTGGTGCCCAGGGAAGAACTGATCTGGCAGGACCCGGTGCCTGCCGTGGACCACGCGCTGGTGAACGAAGCGGACGTGGCAGCGCTCAAGACGAAGGTGCTGGCCTCGGGCCTGTCGGTCTCTCAGCTCGTCATCACGGCCTGGGCATCGGCATCCACCTTCCGCGGCTCGGACAAGCGCGGTGGCGCCAACGGCGCACGCATTCGCCTGGCGCCGCAGAAGGACTGGGAAGTCAACCAGCCCGCCGAACTGGCCAAGGTGCTGCAGAAACTGGAAGCGATCCAGCAGGAATTCAACAGCGCGCAGCCGGGCGGCAAGAAGATTTCGCTGGCTGACCTGATCGTGCTGGCCGGCTCCGCCGCTGTGGAGGAAGCGGCGAAGAAGGCGGGCCACAGCGTGACCGTGCCGTTCTCACCCGGCCGCACCGACGCATCGCAGGAGCAGACCGATGTGCAAGCCTTTGCGGTGATGGAGCCCACCGCCGACGGTTTCCGCAACTTCGCCCAGGCCGGCCTGGAAAACTCGGTGGCCGAACGCCTGCTGGACCGGGCCAACCTGCTGACGCTGACCGCACCGGAGATGACGGTGCTGATCGGCGGCCTGCGCGCGCTCAACGCGAATGCCGGCCAGACCGCGCACGGCGTGTTCACCAACCGGCCCGGCACGCTGACGAACGACTTCTTCGTCAACCTGCTGGACATGCGCACGGTGTGGACGCGCTCCGCCACCACAGCGGGCGTCCTGGAAGGGCGTGACCGCACCAGCGGTGCGCTCAAGTGGACCGGCACCGCCGTGGACCTGGTGTTCGGCTCCAACTCGGTGCTGCGCGCACTGGCCGAGGTGTACGCGTCCAGCGATGCGCAGACGGATTTCGTGCGCGACTTCGCCGCCGCGTGGACCAAGGTGATGAACCTGGACCGCTACGACCTGAGGTGATGTTCAGTGGCCGGGCGCGGCCACGCTGAAAGAGAATGCCGCGCCCTGCCCCACCACGCCCTCGCCCCGCACGCGCCCTCCATGGCGTTCGATCACGCGGTGCACCGTGGCCAGCCCCACGCCCGACCCTTCGAACTCCTGCGGGCGGTGCAGCCGCTTGAAGGGTTCGAAGAGCTGCGAGGCGTAGGTCATGTCGAAGCCGGCGCCGTTGTCGCGCACACAGAACGCTGGCGCTCCGTCGTCAAGGCCCTCGGGAGCGCGCGTGAACTCGATGCGCGCGTTCGCCGTCTGGCCGGTGTACTTCCAAGCGTTGCCCAGAAGGTTCTCCAGCACCACGCGCATCAGGCCCGGGTCTGCCACCACCTGCAGGCCGTCCTCGATGTGCCAGGCCACGCTGCGGTCCGCATCGCTGCGGGCCAGCTCGTCGGCCACCGTGCGCGCGATCGCGCTCAGGTCCACCGGCTCCAGGCGCAGTTCGGCGCGGCTGACCTGCGCGAGCGCCAGCAGGTCGGACGTCAGCCGGCCCATGCGATGCACCGCGGCGATGATGCGCCGCAGGTGGCCCCGCCCCTGCGGGCTGAGCTTGTCGCCGTCGTCTTCCTCGATGACACGCGCGAAGCCGTCGATGGTGCGCAGCGGCGTGCGCAGGTCGTGCGAGACGCTGTAGGCGAAGGCTTCGAGTTCGCGGTTGAGCATGGAGAGTTCGCGCGTGCGCTCGGCCACGCGCACCTCCAGTTCTTCGTTGAGCTTGCGCAGGGCTTCTTCAGCCCGGTGCATTTCGGTGATGTCCTGCACGGTGCCCACGCTGCGCGCGGGCTGGTCGCCATCGAACTGCGTGAAGCCGGCTTCTCGCACGTGCTTCACCCGGCCATCGCCCATGAGCAGTCGATGCACCACCTCATACGGCGTCCGGCCTTCCACCGAAACCTTGTAGGTGCGGTTGATGAGGGCGCGGTCTTCCGGGTGCACGGCGCCGATGAAGTGCTTGTACGACGGCGCCTCCCCGGGGTCGACCTCCAGGATGCGGTAGATCTCGTCGGACCAGTTCAGGCGGTTGTCGTGCAGGTCCAGTTGCCAGCTGCCCAACTGCGCAAGCTTCTGTGCTTCCTTCAGGCGCGCTTCGCTGTCTTTCAGCGCCACCTGCGCCCGCTCGGCGCGCAGCAGCAGCCAGACGATGTAACCGCCGCACAGCAACAGCAGCAACACCAGTGCGCCGGTAGCCGCCTGTGAACGCGCCAGTCCCGCCTCGACCGGTTCGAGCACAGAGGCCCGCTCCAGACCGATCGCCACCACCAGGCCATGCTCAGGCGTTCGGTGCCAGCCGTAGGTGCGCGGCGTGCCATCGAGCAGGCCCTCCACGTGGAAGATCCCGGCCTGTTCGGTCCGGGTGGTGTCGAGGTACGGGCGGTCTGCCGGCACGCGCTGGCCCATGGCGCTGGCGTTGTCGCGGCTGCGAGCGAGAAAGGTGCCGTCGGTGTGAACCAGGGCCACCACGTCCCTGGGCGACAGCTGCAGGGCGGCCAGCCGTCGCGAGAGGTAATCGGTCGACACGAGGAACTGCACGGTGCCGTCGAAGCGGCCGTTGCGCCGCAGCGGGCGGCTGACCACGAAAGTCCATTCATTGACCACGCGCGAGTAGACCGGCTTGCCGATGATCAGACGGTCGGCTCCGGATTTCTGCAGAATTTGAAAGTGCTCGCGGTCTCCCACGAAGGGGCGTTCGGGCACACCACGGCTGTTGTAGACGACGTATCCCTGGGCGTCCGTGAGCGAGATATGGGTGACGAAGCCGGCCGGCAGCGCCGCCAGCAGGGCCTGCGCCTCCACATCGATGCCAGCGGGATCGCGCGCCCATTCGCGCCGCAGGCCGCCCAGTTCGAGGTCGAGCACGCTGAGCAGCGCGCCCACCTGGTTGGCCATGGCGTCGGCCAGCTGCAGGCTGCGCTGGTCGGCCTGCGCGAGCAGTTGCTCGCGCTGCTGATGCCTGGAGCGCTCCGACTGCCACCAGAGAAAGCTGGCCGAGAGCAGGGTCAGCAGCGCCACGAGCGCCAGCAGCAACCGGGTTCGCCTTCTCATGCCGGGCCTTCCTGGGTGGAACGATGGCTCAGTCTAGGTGCAGATGCCGATCGCAGGAAGAGGGAAATGTCTCAGTCCACCAGCAGGCCGCGCAACAGCTCGCTCAAGCCATCCCACACGATCTGCACGCCCAGGCACAGCAGGATGAAGGCCGACAGGCGCAGGAAGATGACCGTGCCGGCCTCGCCGAGCGGCCGCAGCAGGCGCTGGGCATAGCGAAAGGCGAGGTACAGCACGACGCCGATGGCGAGCACCGCGAGCACGCCGCCGCCGATGCGGGCCAGCGACAGGCCGAGCTGCTGATCGTGCAAGGCCACGCCCACCGTGATGGCCGCCGCGATGGAGCCGGGGCCACAACTGATGGGAAAGGTGAGCGGGTAGAACGCCTGGCGGCGGGCCTGCTCTGGCGTGAAGGCCTCGGCCAGCGCGGCGCGACGGTCGTCGCTGGCGTGGCTGGTGTTGAGCAGGCGCCAGGCGGCCGAGGCCACGATGAGCCCACCCCCCACGCGCACGATGGGCAGCGAGATGCCGAAGAAGTCCAGCACGTAGCTGCCCACCAGCATCGACCCCACCATGAGAAAGATCATGTTGCGCGCGATGCGCCGGGCCAGCAACGCACGCGTGGCCGGCGCCGCGCCCTCGGTGAGCCCGAGGAAGATGGGCGCGGTGGCCGCCGGGTTCAGGATCGGCAGCAACGCAGCGAACACGAACAGGAAGCTCTTGCCCAGCGCGAGCAGCAGTTCGAAGGTCATGCAGCGGGCGGAGGTTCCACCATGCTGCGCATGCGGCGACGCAGCTCGCGCTCGCGCCGTTGCTCTTCGTGGTGGTCGTCACGCACGCCTCGCCACAGGGCCACCGCCATGAGCACGATCACCAGCGTGAAGGGCAAGGCGAACACGATGGTCGCGGTCTGCACGGCCTTGAGTCCGCCGGCCAGCAACAGGCTGATGGCGATGCCCGAGATCAGCACCCCCCACACGATCTTGATGCGCGCGCTGGGGTTTTCATTGCCGCCCGAGCTCATCATGCCCAGCACCAGCGTGGCGGAGTCGCCCGAGGTGATGAAGAAGAGCATGACGAGGATGGTGGCGATGCCCGACATCAGACCCGCCATGGGCAAGGCCTCGAACAGCGCGAACAGGGCGGTGGACACGTCGGCCTTGACCGCTTCTGCCATTGGCAGGTCGCGCATGATCTCGAAATGGAGCGCGGTGCCGCCGAACACGGAGAACCAGACGAAAGCCGCCAGCGTGGGCGCGAGCATGGTGCCCAGCACAAATTCGCGGATGGTGCGCCCGCGCGAGACGCGCGCGATGAACAGCCCCACGAACGGCGACCAGCTCACCCACCAGGCCCAGTAGAAGATGGTCCAGCCACTCACCCAGCCGCTGTCGCGGAACGGTGTCATGCGCAGGCTCATGCGCACGAACTCGCTGACGTAGCTGCCCAGCGTGGTGGTGAAGGTGTCGATGATGGCCACGGTCGGGCCGAAGGCGAAGACCGCCAGCGCCAGCATCGAGGCGAGCAGGAGGTTGATGTTGGACAGCCACTTGATGCCGCGGGTGACGCCCGTAACGGCCGACGCCAGGAACAGCACGGTGGTGACGACGATGATGCCGACCTGCGATGCATCGCCCACCGGCAGGCCGAACATGGCGTTGAGCCCGCTGTTGATCTGCAGCGCGCCCATGCCCAGCGAGGCGGCCACACCGAACGCGGTGGCAATCACCGCCAGCACATTGACCACCGGCCCGAGCTTCTTCATGGGGGCCCAGGGTAGGCTCTGCACCGCCGTGCTCACCAGCGCGGAGCCGCCTTTGCGGAACTGGAAGAACGCAATGGCCAGGGCCACCACGCTGTAGACCGCCCAGGGGTGCAGGCCCCAGTGGAAGAAGCTGTAGCGCATGGCGGCGTTGGCCGCTTCGGGTGTGTTGGGGGCGATGCCGGGTGGCGGTGCACCGTAGTGCGAGATGGGTTCGGCCACGCCCCAGAACACCAGGCCAATGCCCATGCCGGCGGCGAAGAGCATGGAGAACCAGGAGCCGAGTGAGAACTCGGGCTCGTCGTCCTCGCTGCCGAGCTTGAGATCGCCGTAGCGGCTGAAGGCGAGCACGAGCGCGAAGACCACGAGGCCGAGCACCACCCACAGGTAGAACCAGCCGAAATCGCGCGTGGTGGCGGCCAGCGCGGTGTCGAACACCGAGGCCAGTGACGCCGGGGCGAGAACGCCCCAGATGACGATGGCCACGATGAGACCGGCCGAGACGATGAGTTGCATGAAATGACTCCTCCAGGAATGGGGTGCCCAGCACCATGTGCCGCCTTTTGAAAGCGGTCAAGTTCACCCCGGCCTGTGAGGGCGCGGGCTGAAGGTGGGTGCACCGGATCGGTGGTGAGGGAAACGACGGCGGCGGTGGCCCGATGTGTCAGGTGTTCCCGCTCTGGAACGGGTCTGTCAGCAAGGGCCGGCACCACCAGCGCCTTGAAGGTGCGCCAGCCATGCCGTCGATGAGGGCCTGCATTATCGCCTGTGTCACTCCGCGCCGTCCACCGCAGGGGGCAAATCCTGTCGGGCCGCCACCATGCGGCTGGCCTCGGCCTGCAAGGTATCGACTGCGGTGTCGAGCACCGCGCGCTCGGACGCGCTCAGCGTGGCAACGATTTCGCGGTTGATGGCGGCCACGCGCGGATAGATCTCGCCATATAGACGCCGCCCTTCTTCCGTGAGGAAGACGTGCACCTCGCGCCGGTCCGAGGGGCGCGGCTGGCGCGACACCAGCTTCTTGGCCGCCAGCGAGGTGAGGGTGCGCGAAGTGCGGGCACGGTCCAGCATGGCGTGTTCGGCGAGCTGGGATGACAGGGCCCCTTCGCGCTCGGCGAGAAAGGACAGGATGCGCCACTCACGACGGGTGATGCCGTAGTCGGTCTCGCAAAGGTGGACCACCAGCCGCCCGGCCGTGACGTGGATGCGGTAGAGGCGGTAAAGCAGCAGATCGGCCTGGTGGCGCGGATCCGCGAGCCGGTCGTGATCGGTCTTCTCAGGCATGTAGGGAAAACACCCGCAACGATTGATTTCTGCAATTGATTGTGCGTGCATAGCATGGTGGGCTGCACCGGGAAACCCCGGTCCCTCGAAGGAGACACCATGACGACACGCCGACAGTGGATCACCCTCACCGCCGCCATGGCGACCGCCACCGCGCTGCCGCTGCGCGCCCACGCGCAGGAAGGCCCCTTGCGCATCGTGGTGCCGTATGCACCCGGCGGCTCCACCGACCGCGTGGCGCGGCTGGTGGCCGACAAGCTCGGTCCGAAGCTGGGCACCACGGTGGTGGTGGAGAACCGCACCGGCGCTGGTGGGCGCCTGGCTGCCCAGCAACTGCGCAACGCACCGGCGAGCCAGAACGTGCTGCTGATGGCCAACCCCGCCGTGATGGTGGTGGCACCGCTGGTGTTCAAGGACGCGGGCTACGACCCCGAGAAGGATTTCCAGGCGGTGTCGCTCGCGAACGCCTACGAGTTCGGTGTGGCGGTGGGCGCTGGCGTACCCGTACGTGAACTCAACCACCTGCTGGCCTGGCTGCGCGCCAACCCCGAGCAAGCCAACTTCGGCGTGCCCGCCACCGGCAGCCTGCCGCATTTCTTCGGGCTCATGGTGGGCGAGAAAGCCGGCGTGAAGGCCCAGGTGATCGGCTACCGCGGCTCCGGCCCGCTGCTCACCGACCTCATGGGCGGCCAGGTGCCGGTGGCGTTCGACACTTTCGACACGCTGCTGCCCCAGCACGAGGCCGGCAAGATCCGCATCCTCGCCGTGTCGAGCGCGAAACGTTCGCCGTTCGCGCCGAGCATTCCCACCTTTGCCGAAGCCGGCCTGAACCTGAGCGCCGACGGCTGGAACACCTTCTACGCCCCGGCCAGCACGCCCGCTGCGCGCGTGGAGCAACTCGGCCAGGCCATTCGCGAAGTGATGCAGGACCCGCAGACCGTCAAGCGCTTCAACGAAGCCCGCATGCGCCCGGTGGCCAGCACCCCGGCACAGACCCGCACCGCGCTCGCGGCCTACCGAGCGCAGTGGGCGCCGGTGGTGCAGAAATCGGGCTACCAGCCCTGACCCTTTTCTTTTTCCTACCGACCATTTCCATGAAGATCTCCGCTTTCCGTATCGCCATCGCCCTGCTCACCGCCGCCGTGGTCCCGTTCGCCGCTGCACAGGATGCCTACCCGTCCAAGCCCGTGCGCTTCGTCAACAACTTTCCTGCGGGTGGCCCGTCCGATCTGCTCGCGCGCTCTGTGGCGGCCGTGCTTCAGGAAGGCATGAAGCAGCCCTTCGTGGTGGAGAACAAGGCCGGCGCTAGCGGCAACATCGGTGCGGCCGATGTTGCCAAGAGCGCGCCCGATGGCTACACCGTGCTGTTCGGCATCGACACCACGTTCACGGTGAACCCGCACCTCTACCCCAACATGCCGTTCAAGCGCGCCGACCTTAAGCCGGTGGTGGTGATGGCGTCTTCTGGCCTGCTGGTGGGTGTGCACCCGGGCACCGGCATCAAGAACCTCGCGGGCATGGTGGAGGCCGCCAAGGGCAAGGGCCTGAACTTCAGCTCGGCCGGCAGCGGCAGCCCGGGTCATCTGGCGGTGGAGGTGATCAAGGAGTCGACGCAGGCGAAGATCACGCACGTGCCCTACCGCGGCAACACACCGGCCGTCACGGCCGTGCTCTCGGGCGAGGTGGACGGCGGCGTGCTCGCCACACCGGGCATGCTGCCGCACGTGCAGACCGGCAAGATCACCGCGCTGGCCGTGACCAGCCGCCAGCGTTCGCGCCTGGCGCCGGAGCTGCCCACCGTTGCCGAGGCCGGCTTGAAGAGCCTGGAGCAGGAGGTGCTGTA
This sequence comes from Hydrogenophaga sp., assembly GCF_051858985.1. GTDB lineage: Bacteria > Pseudomonadota > Gammaproteobacteria > Burkholderiales > Burkholderiaceae_C > Hydrogenophaga. Next base: position 122,602 of record NZ_JBHYGM010000005.1, read on the forward strand.
CCTGGTGATGGTGCCGGCCGCCACGCCCGACGCGGTGGTGCAGACGCTGCAGAAGGGGATCGTCGACGCCCTCAAGCGGCCCGATCTGCAAACGCGCATGGCCACGCTGGATCTGTTCTACGAAGGCCTCACGGGTCCGGCGGCCACGCAGCGGATGGACGCGCTCTACAACCGCTATGGCCCGATCGTGAAGGCCACGGGCATGAAGGTGGAGTGAACGCGAGCATGTCCGCCCAGCGCCCCAACATTATCTACATCGTCTGCGACGACCTGGGCTACGCCGACCTCGGCTGCTACGGCGGGCGCGAGGCGAACTTCGGCGCGGTGTCGCCGAACATCGACCGCCTGGCCGAAGGCGGCATCAAGTTCACGCAGGGGTACTCGAACTCGCCGGTGTGCTCGCCCACGCGTTTTGCGCTCATCACCATGCGCTACCAGTACCGGCTGCGCGGCGCCATGGAAGAACCCATCAACAGCCGCAGCAAGGGCAGCACCACCTTGGGCCTGCCGCCCGAAGTGCCGACGCTGCCTTCGCTGTTGAAGAAGGCGGGCTACCACACCGCCCTCATCGGCAAATGGCACCTGGGCTACCCGCCCAGCTTCGGGCCGCGCCGCTCGGGCTACGACGAGTTCTTCGGCATCATGGCTGGCGGGGTCGACTACTTCACGCACTGCACCTCCACCGGGGAGCACGACCTCTACATCGACGAGGACGAGCACCACGAGGTGGGCTACCTCACCGACGTGCTGTCGCAGCGCGCGGTGGACCACGTGCACCAGCGCGCGGCCGATGCGAAGGCCGGCACACCCTTCATGCTCAGCCTGCACTACACCGCGCCGCACTGGCCGTGGGAAACGCGCGACGACGCGCACGTGGCGAGCGACGTGGCGAAGAACCTGTTCCACCTGCACGGTGGCGACATCCACACCTACCGCCGCATGATCCACCACATGGACGAAGGCATCGGCAAGCTCATGGCGGCGCTTCGCATCCATGGACTGGAGGAGAACACGCTGGTTGTGTTCACCAGCGACAACGGCGGTGAGCGCTTCTCCGACAGCTGGCCGCTGGTGGGCGGCAAGATGGACCTGACCGAAGGCGGCATCCGCGTGCCGTGGATCGCGCACTGGCCAGCCGCCATCCAGCCGGGCACGGTGAGCACGCAGCACTGCATGACCATGGACTGGTCGGCCACGCTGCTGGAAGCCGGCGGCGGCCAGGCGAACCCGGACTGGCCGCTGGATGGCGTGAGCCTGCTCAAGGTGCTGCGCGAGCCCGCGCACACCTTCGAACGGCCGCTCTACTGGCGCATGAACCACCGCGGCCAGCGCGCGCTGCGCGAGGGCGACTGGAAATACCTGCAGGTCGACGGCCACGAGTACCTGTTCAACATCGGCAAGGACGAACGGGAGCGCGCCAATCTGGCTGGTCGGGAGCCTGAGCGGCTGGAGCGCATGCGCGCGCAATGGCTGGCGTGGAACGAGAGCGTGCCGCCGATTCCCGCCGATGCCACCGTGAGCCTCGGCTACTCCGCCAAGGACATGCCCCAGCGCTGAGCACAAGGGCGCCTGCCGGTACGATCAGCGCATGTCGCGCCTGCAACGCCTGTTTCCTTTCCTCTCCTGGCCCCGCCCCGACGCGACGCTGCTGCGTGGCGAAGCCATGGCGGGCCTCACCGTGGGGCTGATGGTGATTCCGCAGGGCGTGGCTTACGCGGCGCTGGCCGGCATGCCGCTCATCACGGGCATCTACGCCTCGCTGCTGCCGGCGCTGATCGCGGTGCTGTTCAGTGCTTCGCCGCGCCTGTCTGTCGGTCCCACGGCACTCACCTGCCTGCTCGTGAGCGCCTCGCTCAGCGGCCTGGCCGCGCCGGGCAGTGCACAGTGGATCGCGTTGGCGGTGTGGCTGGCGCTGCTCAGCGGCCTGCTCCAGATCGTGCTGGGCTTCGCGCGGTTCGGCTGGCTGCTCAACCTCGTCAATTCGCCGGTGTTGATGGCGTTCACGCAGGCGGCCGCGGTGCTCATCATCGCGTCGCAGTTGCCGGCGCTGCTGGGCTTCGAGGCCTGGGACACCCTTCTGACGCAGCCCCAGGTGTACTGGCCCGCCTTGTTGTTCGGCGTGGCCAGCCTGGCCGTGCTGATGCTTGCGCGGCGCCTGCGCCCCGGGTTTCCCACCGTGCTCACCGTGGTGGTGGGCAGTGCCGCCATCAGCTACGCCGTGGGTTTCGAGGCGCGCGGCGGCGCGGTGATCGGCACGCTCCCGCAAGGCCTGCCCATGCCCTACCTGCCGGACTGGCCCGGTTGGTCCACGCTGGGGCAACTGGTCGTGCCCACGCTGGTGATCACGCTGGTGAGTTTCCTGGAGACGGCTTCCAGCGCCAAGGTGGACAACAGCCAGCGCGGCCAGCGCTGGGACCAGGACCAGGACCTGATCGGCCAGGGCCTGGCCAAGCTGGCCTCTGGCTTCAGCGGCGCATTTCCCACCAGTTCGTCGTTCTCGCGCTCGGCACTCAACCTGTATGCCGGTGCAAAGACGGGTTGGGCCACCGTGTTCTCGGTCGGCGTGGTGCTGCTCGCCCTGGTGCTGCTCACGCCGCTGCTGCACCACGTGCCGCTCGCGGTGCTCGCGGCCATCGTGCTGGTGGCGGTGATGGGGTTGATCAAGCCGCGCTCGTTCACCCACCTCTGGAAGCTCTCGCGCGTGGAAGCGGTGATTGCCGGCATCACGTTCGCTGTGACGGTGCTGGCCGCACCGCGGCTGTACTGGGGCGTGATCGCTGGCGTGCTCATGGCGCTTTCGCACTTTCTCTATCTGCGGCTGCACCCGCGCATCATCGAAGTGGGCCTGCACGGCGACGGCAGCCTGCGCGATCGCCACCTGTGGAAGCTGCCGCCGCTGGCGCCGCACCTCTACGCGCTGCGCATGGACGCGGCGCTGGATTTCGCCACCGCCGCCGGCTTCGAACGCGCCGTGGCCGAGCACGTGACCGCGCATCCCGACACCCGCCACGTGATGCTGATCGCCCACCCCATCAACTGGATCGACGCCACCGGCGTGGAAGCCTTCGGCCGGCTGCGCCAGCAACTCGATGACCAGCGCATCGAGCTGCACCTGGTGGGCATCAAGCTGCCGGTGGAGAACGTGCTCAAGCTCGCCGGGCACCTGGATGAGAGCCCCCGGCTGCACCTGTACCGCACCGAGGCCGAGGCGCTGCGTGCCACCGACGCGCTGGCCCAGGCCGAGCCGGCCTGAACCAGCCACCGGGCATCACTGCAGTTCGACGGTCTGCTTGACCAGTTCCTCGCGCGTGAGCCGCGGGAACATCTCGGCATACATGTAGCTGTAGCCCTCGTTCTGCCACTTGGCGAGGTCGATCACGGCCGCGGGCACCACGGTGATGACGTCGTAGAACTCGTCGGGCTTGTAGCCGCGCGAACGCGCCGCGTTGCTGCACACGCGGATGGTGACGCCCGCATCCTTGAGCGCCTTGAGCTCTTCGTACATGTCGGGATAGGCCGCGCGGTTCAGGCGCGAGAAGGCGTGCAGCTCGTTGCCATGCGCCACGATCACGATGTGCGACTTGGCCGGGTCGCCGTATTCCTTGATGGCACGCAGGTGGTTCTTGACGTAGCCGAACGCCGCCTTGCCCTCCAGGGGCTTGGCGAAGTTGAAGTCGTACAGCGCCTTCTGCGGCGCGTACTTCGTGCCGTCGAAAGGCGAAGGGTCTTGTGGGCCGGCCCACGCGGCGGTGCTCATGAGGGCCACGGCGGCAAGGGCGAGAAGGCGGGGTTTCATGACGTTCTCCAATTGAGGGATGGATGAGGGAGCGAAGAGCATAGCAATATTAATGCCGATATTCGCAATGAATGATCTGTCTGACCATAGGGCCGTTGGCGCCATTCTGGTGCGCAGCGCCCTGACCCGGGGATGCCGTGTCTCCACGCATACTTGAGCCTCGATCCACCCGACACCGGTCCCCATGGAACTGCCCAACCACCAGCTCAGCATGACGGTGCTGATGACACCCGACACCGCCAACTTCTCCGGCAATGTGCACGGCGGCACCATCCTCAAGCTGCTCGACCAGGTGGCTTATGCCTGCGCCAGCCGGTACGCGGCGGCGTACGTGGTGACACTGAGCGTGGACCAGGTGATGTTCCGCCAGCCCATCCACGTGGGCGAACTCGTCACGTTCCTGGCCTCGGTCAACCACACCGGCACCTCGTCGATGGAGGTGGGCATCAAGGTGATTGCAGAGAACATCCGCACGCAGGCCAAACGCCATGTGAACAGCTGCTTCTTCACCATGGTCGCCGTGGACGCGCAGGGCAAGCCGACGCCGGTTTCTCCGCTGAAGCCGTCCACCCCCGACGAACTCCGGCGCCACGCGGCCGCAGAACTGCGCCGGGCCATGCGACAGGACATGGAGCAACGCTATGCCGCCATCCGCTGACACCCAAGGACCTCCGATGACGTTCAACCGCCGAAGCGCCGTGTTCGCCCTGTCCACCTCCTTTCTCCTGGCGGGCTGCGGCCGGGACGATCCGCAGGCTTCGCTGGAGGCGGCGGTTCAGCAGTTGCAGGACCACATTGAAGCGAAGAAGACCAGCGCGGTGATGGACATGCTGCACACGCGGTTTCGCGCGCAGGCCGAGCTCGACCGCGAGTGGGCTCAGAAAACCATGACGCTGATGTTCCTGCGCTTTCCGCAGGTGAAGGTGGTGGCGGTCACGCGGCGCAGCCAGGTGGACCCGGCCACGCCGCTGTCGGGCCAGACCGAGGCGCAAGTGCTGCTTTCGGGCGCGCAGGGGTTGATTCCCGAGCGTGTGACGCCTTACGCGATCACCTTGCGCTGGCGACGCGAGGGCGACGACTGGAAGCTGCTCGACCTGGAATGGCAGTGAGCCGGCGTCAGGCCAGCCGGCGCCGGTGCAGCGCCAGCATGGCGACCGTGGCGCACAGCGCGAAACCCAGCATGATCCAGCCCAGATTCACCGCGCCGTCGTGCGGCACCAGGCCGACCGCATAACCGCTGAACGCGCCCAGCACCTGCTGCGCCAGGCCGGCCACGGCCGCCGCCGAGCCGGCCAGGGCGGGCAAGAGGCCGACGGTGCCCACCAGCGCAGCCGGCACCAGCAGGCCGTGGCCCAGCCCCAGCAGGATCAGCGGCAACGAGAAGGCCAGCGGCGTGTCCACGCCGGCGATGCCCAGCACCAGCATGAGCGAGAGCCCGCTGACGGTGGCCGCCTGGCCCAGCCTCATCATGGTGCGGTCGCCTGCGCGGTGCGCCATGTGCGTGATGAGGTAGTTGCCGACGATGTACGAGAGCGGGACGCACATGATGTAGTAGCCGATGCGGTCCGGGCTCACGCCGTAGCTCCCCAGCACGATGGGCGCGCCCGCCAGGAACGCATAGAACGTGGCGGTGGTCATGGCGAGGATGGTCACGTACAGCAGGAAGGCGGGCTCGCGCGCCAGCCGCGCATACGACGCCAGCATGACGCCCAGCCAGTGCGGTTGCGCGGCGGCGGCCGGCGTGTGGTCCGGCAGGCCGCGCCAGGCGGCCACCAGCAGGGCGAGCGCGATCACGGTCATGAACACGAAATTGGCCTGCCAGCCCCACTGCACGTGCAACTGGCCGCCGACGATGGTCGCCAGCGGCGGGCACAGGCCCATGGCCATGCCGATCCAGGCCATGACGCGGGTGCGCTCGGGGCCGTGGAACAGGTCCTGCACCATGGCGCGCCCCACCACCATCCCCGCCGCCGCCCCCGCGCCCTGCAGCACGCGCGCCGCCGTGAGCTGGGTGAGGTCGGTGGCCAGTGCACCCAGCGCCGAGCCCAGGCAGGCCAGCGCCAGGCCGAACATCAGGATCTTCTTGCGCCCCAGCCGGTCCGACATCGGGCCGTAAATCAGCTGGAAGCCCCCGTAGGCCGCCACATAACCACTGAAGGTGAGTTGCACCGCAGCCTGGCTGGAGCCGAACTGCGCGCCCCACTCCTGCATGGAGGGAATGCAGATGGTCATGGCCACCAGTCCGAAGGCGAGCTGGCACAACAGGTTGGCGATGAGAGGGCCGTGGGAGGCTTGCGGGAGGGAGGTGGAAGTCGTCATGGGAGCAGGCGATTCTGGCAGACGCGTGCCGGCGGCGCTGGCACCGTGCGTGGCCGTAAATCCCTGCCTCAGGGACGCGATCCTGCAGCTGATGAACCCGCGACCGGCGTGGAGGGTGCCCCGATATGCTGGCCGCCCCATGCAGACGGACTGGTTGATCGATTTCATGACGCTGGCGCAGACGCGCAGCTTCAGCCGCGCCGCCGAGCTTCGCCACGTCACCCAGCCCGCCTTCTCGCGCCGCATCCAGGCGCTGGAAGCCTGGGCCACCGTGGCGCTGGTGAACCGGAGTTGCCATCCCCCGACGCTCACCGCCGCGGGCGAACTTCTGTGTGCAGAATCGCCGGCCATCGTGGCCTCGGTGCTGCGAACCCATGCCACGCTGCGCGCCCGCGCGCAGACCCGCCAGGACGTGCTGACCTTCGGCTGCACCCACACGCTGGCCTTCAGCTTCTTTACACGCTGGCTGTGCGAAAACAGCAAGTCGCTGGGCAGCACGAAAACCCGCCTGACCGCGCTGGATCCCGCCGAGGCGATGCAACGCCTCGACGAGGGTGAATGCGACCTGCTGCTCACCTACGGCGTGGCGCGGGGATCGGAGGCGCTGCACACCGCGCGTTTCGACACCCTGCCCCTGGGACGCGACCGACTGATCCCGTGCTCGCGACCGGATGCCAGAGGGCGACCCATGCACGTCTGGCCAGGCACCGGCCGACCACCCGTGCACTACCTGGGCCATGCCTCGAATTCCGAACTCGCTTCGGTGATCGAGCGCGCCAGCTCCACCCACGCGCAAGATCTGAATCGCCACCGCGTCTTCGAATCCGATTCCACCGAAAGCCTGAAGGCCATGGCGGTGGCGGGCCGCGGTGTGGCGATCCTGCCCGAGCACTGTGTGCTCAACGAACTGGCCTGCACAACATTGGTGCCCGCAGGCGAGCCCTTGCAGACCTCGCTGGAAATTCTCCTCGTGCGCAAGCGCGCGGCGCACCCGATGGGAGCTCAGCCCCTGCGCGATGCGCTGTGGGCAGCACTCAGCGCGACACCGCGTCCGCAAGAGCTCGCCGAAACCGTCTGATCCTTCTGTCGCTGACGCTCAGCGCCACGAACCGATTTCCCCTACATTGGGGCGATCCAGTTCAATCAGACGTGCCATGTCTCCCACGGATGCTGAAAAAAACACGGGGGGCAGCGCGATGTCCCGCTACGGCTTGAGCGCCGATGCGCTCGAGCTTGAACTGGAGCATCTGGAGGTCGACCAGTCCATGGCGGGTGCGCGCGGCGTGATCGTCCCCTACTGCGTGCTCACGGGCCTGCTCTTTGCCTTGATGGCGCCCTACTCGCCCCTGTGGTCCTGCCTGCTGTGGGCCGGCAGTTTCCTCATCTGCATTGCTGCGCGCTGGCTGCTGAATCGCCGCTATGCGAGCCTCCAGGCCCACGAGCGCAAGGCCCATCTTCAAAGGTTGCACCGCGACATCACCGCCAGTTCGGGGGTGTTCGGCGCCATCGTGGGGGCTGCGGTTCTCATCGCCTTCCCGGGTTCGCCGGTGGAGATCCAGTTGCTCTGGACGCTGATCATGGCCATGGTGGTGGCGGCGGCTCCGCGGCTGGTCACCCAGCGACAGTTCGTTGCGCTGCTCATCCCTCCCCTGATCGTGACCAGCGGCGCATGGCTGGTCTGGGGGAACTGGCTGGGGCCGCCCATGGCGATCGTCCTGATCGTCATGACAGCGTTGTTTCTTGTCCTCACGCAGGTGTTTCATTTTGGGCTGCGGGAGAAATTCGAACTGCAGTTGCGCAATGCCCACCTGGCCGCCGAGCTTGAGCGTCGCAACGCGAGGCTTGAGCAGATGGCCCAGGAGCGGACCCACCAGCTCGCCGCCGCCAGCCACGACCTGCGCCAGCCCGTCCACGCACTGGGACTGTTGATGGAAATCGTGCAGCGCGAGCCCAAGCCGGAATCCCTGGAGCGACCGCTCTCGCTGGCCAACGACTGCGTCGACTCCCTTTCCGAGATGCTCACCAATCTCATGGACATCTCCCTGATGGACAACGACCGCTTCCCGGTCGTTCCAAGGGCCGTGTTGTTGCAGGCGACGCTGGAGGAGGCGTTGCGCGTCTTCGCGCCGATCGCTGCCCGCAAAGGGCTGGTCTTGCGCATCGTCCACACGTCGCTGGCCGTCCGGACCGACCCCCACGTGCTGCGCCGCATGCTCTTCAACCTGCTGTCGAACGCGGTGAAATACTCCATCGAAGGAACGATCGAGCTCCGCTCGGAGTTGCTGGCGGGCAAGGTGGTCCTGCACGTCGAGGATCAGGGCATCGGCATCTCGGAAGACCGTCGTGCCGACGTGTTCGAGGACTACGTGACCACGGCGGACGCGTCTTGCGGCCATGGACCCAGCGTCGGACTGGGCCTTGGCATCGTGCGGCGCTGTGCGGCCATGCTGGGCATCGACGTCACGTTGGTGTCGTCGATCGGGCAGGGGAGCTGCTTCTCCATCCATCTGGGCATGCCCGTGCTGCCAGGCGTGGAGGATGCCCCCTTTGAGCCGGCCAGCGACAGCCTGGGGGCGGTGGTGGCGGTTGTTGAGAACGACCTCACGCTTCGGGAGGCACTGGCCCGGATGCTGAGCGACTGGGGGTGCCTCCCGGTTGTCGGCGCCACCGCCGAAGAGGTGTGGAGCATGCTCGACCAGGATCGGCTGACGCCTCAGCTAATCCTGTCCGACCTGCACCTCGACGTTCAGGCGAGCGGGTTCGACGCCATCAACATCTTGCGCAACGGCGCTCAACAACCGCGTCTTCCCGCGCTGATCCTGACGGGCGACGTGAACCGCGTGCACTACCTGAGCGCCGAGACTCGCGGCATCCGCATGGAGCACAAACCGCTGCAACCCGCGCGGCTGCGGGCGGTGCTGGGCGAGATGCTCAGCACCTCGTGAGTGCGCTCGCCAATCGCCTGACGGCACTTTTCCTGCAGATCAGTTTCGCCTAAATTTCGTGCAGGGAATCATCTGAAGAACAGACCGGCCTGGTCAGGCGGCAACTTCGTGCCTTTGAAGACTGGCTGCACCATGACGCCGACCCTTGCCGTGTCCGACAGCGATGGCCCCGAGGCTCGGGCGTCCACCCAGTTCGGCCTCAGCGCCGCAGCACTGGAAGCGGAACTCGAGTACATGGAAGTCGACCAGTCCATGAACGGGGCCCGCGGCGTCGTGGTGCCTTACTGCATCATCCTGCTGGTGCTCCTGGGTTTCATGCTGCCCTACGCCGACCCGCAGGTCTGCGCGCTCTGGGCGGGTGGCTTTGCCAGCTACATCCTTGCCCGTTCGCGCATGAACCGCCTTTACGCGCAGTGGACGGTGGAGCAACGAAAGGCGCGGCTGCGGAAGTGGCACCGGTTGATGATCGTCACCGCTTTCCTGTTCGGCGCCGCGTGGGGGCTTGCCGCCCTGATTCCCTTTGAGGACGCCCCCTTGGAGATGCGATTTCTCTGGACGCTGGCCTTGACGATGGTGGTGGCAGGCGCGCCGCGCCTGCTGACGATGGCACAGTTCATCTCTCTCGTGGTGGCCATTCTGGTCCTGGCCATCCTGCCGTGGCTGCAGTGGGGTGGAGAGATGGGTGTGCCAGCCACCGTGGCCCTGGTCTCGCTGGCAGGACTTTACGTGGGCATGGCGCGCCAGTTCCACCGCGGCCTGCGCGAGAAGTTCGAGCTTCAACTGCGCAACGCGCACCTGGCCCGGGTGCTCGGCCAGAAGAACGACACGCTGGAGCAGACGGCGCGGGCCAATACCCTGCTGCTGGCTGCCGCGAGTCACGATCTCCGGCAGCCGGTGCATGCGCTCGGTCTGCTCATGGAGATCATCCAGCGCACGCTGGATCCACAGGCCCTGCGACGTCGCCTGGTGATGGCCACAGACTGCGTGGAATCGCTCTCCGAGATGCTGTCCAACCTGCTCGACTTCACCCGCATGGACAGCGGCAACTTTCCGGTCGACAAGCAGCCTGCACCCCTTCAACCGACGCTGGACGAGGCCCTGCGCATTTTCGGTCCCATCGCCCGACGCAAGGGGCTGGCCCTGCACGTGCAGCTCACCACGCTGGCCGTCCAAACCGATCCCCAGCTGCTGCGCCGCATGCTCTTCAACCTGGTCTCCAACGCCGTGAAATACACCGACCAGGGTCACGTCCGGATCAGCGTGGTGGATGGCGCCGAAGGCGTGACGTTGCAGGTCGAGGACACGGGCGCCGGCATCGAACCGTCCCGGCTCGAGGACATCTTTCGGGACTACGTGACCTCCAGCGCCCATTCGCCCCACTTCGACACTGGCATCGGCCTGGGCCTGGGCATCGTGAGCCGCTGCTCGGACCTGCTCGGCCATCGGGTGAGTGTCGAGTCGGAACCGGCCAGGGGAAGCCGGTTTTCCATTCACCTGGGGCCGGCGGTGCTGGTCAGAGACCGGGGGGTCGCGGGCGCCGACCTGGAGCCAGCGCTCGCGGGTGTGGTGGCCGTCGTCGAGAACGACCCGGTGATCCTGGAAGGGCTGACCGCGATGCTGCGCGAATGGGGATGCCATCCCGTGGCCGCGTCCACCTCCGCCGAGTTGCAGGCGCTGCTGTCCGACCAGCAGATGAAGCCGGCACTGATCCTCTCCGACCTGCACCTGGGAGAAGACGACGATGGCTTCCGGGCCATCGAAGCGCTGCGCCAGTTTGCGGGCGAGACGCGCATGCCGGCCGTGGTGCTCACCGGGGACCTCGGCCTGCACCACCAGGCTCGGGCTGCCGCACAGCAGATCCGCCTGGAACACAAGCCGCTGCGCCCGGCACGGCTGCGCCAGATGCTGGGTGAGATGCTGGCGGCGAACTAGAAGTTGCCGGTGAACTGGTAGCGCGTGGCCGGGTGCCACAGCGTGGCCACCGCGGCCACCTGGCCTTGCGATTGCGTCTGGCGGTGCAGCACCAGGCACGGCTCCTCGCGCGACATGTGCAGCAACTCGCGCACATCGGCAGCCGGCTGGCGCGCTTCGATGGCGAACTGCACGCCCTGCAGCGGCGCCACGCGCATCAGGTAGGCGTTGGGCGTGAGGCAGGAGAAGTCCTGCTGCATGTAGTCGGGCGCCACCGCGGGATTGACGTACCGGTCTTCCACCTGGATCGGCTTGTTGTTCTCGAAATGCACCACGATGGAGTGGAACAGGGCCTGCCCGGGCGGAACGCGGAACTGACGCGCCAGCGCCTCGGGCGCCTTCACCTTTTCCAGCTTTTGCAGGTCGCTGCGGTGCACATGTCCGCGGGCGGCGATCTCGTCGGCGATGTTGCGGATGGCGACCAGCGTGGATTGGTATTTCTGTTGCGCCACATACGTGCCCGATCCCTGGATGCGTTCCACGGTCTGCTCATCGCTGAGTTCGCGAATCGCACGGTTGACGGTCATGCGCGAGACGCCGAATTCACGCGCCAGCGCCTCTTCACCCGGGATGAGGTCACCTTCCTGCCAGATGCCGTTGTGGATCTGGGCAAGCACGTGGGCCTTGATGCGCTGGTAGGCAGGTTCGTGGACGCGAGACAAGGGGCTTCCTTTTCACATGAGGGTTTTCACCAACCCCGAAACAGCGTCATTGTATTTACGAACTTCGTCGGTCGTGTTCATAATGTATATACGTTTTAAATAAAACTCTTCAAATTTGTACATAGTTTTAGTTCTGAAGCATTACAGAAACACCGTCCGACATGAACACCAACACCGATCCCCGCCTGGACCCCACCCGACGTGTGCGCGCCCCGCGTGGCAACACGCTGTCGTGCAGGAACTGGGTAGCCGAGGCCGCCTACCGCATGCTGCAGAACAACCTGGACGCCGAGGTGGCCGAGAACCCGCAGCACCTGGTGGTGTACGGCGGCATTGGCCGCGCCGCGCGCGACTGGGCCTGCTACGACCAGATCCTGGCCTCGCTGCGCGAACTGGAGGAAGACGAAACCCTGCTGGTGCAGTCCGGCAAACCGGTCGGCGTGTTCAGGACGCACGCCAACGCACCGCGCGTGCTGATCGCCAACTCCAACCTGGTGCCGAAATGGGCGAACTGGGACCACTTCAACGAGCTCGACCGCAAGGGGCTCTTCATGTACGGCCAGATGACCGCCGGCAGCTGGATCTACATCGGCAGCCAGGGCATCGTGCAGGGCACGTTCGAGACGTTTGTCGAGGCCGGCCGGCAACACCACGGCAACGACTGGTCCGGCCGCTGGATACTGACCGCCGGCCTGGGTGGCATGGGCGGCGCGCAGCCACTGGCGGCCACGCTGGCCGGTGCGGTCTCGCTCAACATCGAATGCCAGCAGAGCAGCATCGACTTTCGCCTGCGCACGCGCTATGTGGATCGGCAGGCGCGCGACATCGATGAAGCGCTGGCGCTGGTTCGACAGCACACGGCGCGCAAGCAGGTGGTGTCGATCGCGCTGCTCGGCAATGCCGCTGAAGTCATGCCCGAACTGGTGCGACGCTGTCGCGCGAGCGGCTTCATGCCCGACCTGGTGACCGACCAGACATCGGCACACGATCTCATCAATGGCTACCTGCCCGCTGGCTGGACGCTGGAGCAGTGGCGCGCGGCCCAACGCGATCCGGCCCAGCACAGGCATCTGACCGACGCCGCCGCGCACAGCTGCGCTCAACACGTGCAGGCCATGCTGGACTTCCAGTCCATGGGCGTGCCCACGGTGGACTACGGCAACAACATCCGCCAGATCGCGTTCGACCAGGGCGTGAGGAACGCGTTCGACTTTCCCGGTTTCGTGCCGGCCTACATCCGTCCCATGTTCTGCGAAGGCAAGGGTCCGTTCCGCTGGGTCGCGCTCTCGGGCGATCCGGAGGACATCTACAAGACCGATGCGAAGATCAAGGAGCTGTTCCCGGACAACACGCACACGCACCGCTGGCTCGACATGGCGCGCGAACGCATCGCCTTCCAGGGCCTGCCGGCGCGCATCTGCTGGCTGGGGCTGGGTGAACGCCATGTGGCGGGTCTCGCCTTCAACGAGATGGTCAGAAGCGGCGAGCTCAAGGCGCCCGTCGTCATCGGGCGCGACCATCTGGACACCGGTTCGGTGGCCAGCCCCAACCGCGAGACCGAAGCCATGAAGGACGGCACCGATGCGGTGAGCGACTGGCCCTTGCTCAACGCCCTGCTCAACACCGCTGGCGGCGCCAGCTGGGTGAGCCTGCACCATGGTGGTGGTGTGGGCATGGGGTATTCGCAGCACTCGGGCATGGTGATCGTGGCCGATGGCACCGATGCGGCCGCCGAGCGGCTGGCGCGCGTGCTGGTGAACGATTGCGGCTCGGGCGTGATGCGCCACGCCGATGCGGGCTATGAACGCGCGGTGGCCACCGCGAGGAAACACGGACTCAAACTGCCCATGATCGGCTGAGGAACTTCAGAAAAATGAACGCGAAACCCCTCACCCTGAACCCCGGCCAGATGACGCTGGCCGACCTGCGAACCCTCTGGCAGCAGGCCATGCCGATCCAGTTGCCCGCCGCAGCGCGAGCCAATATCGAATCATCCGCCGCTACCATCCAGCGCATCGTCGAAAAAGGCGACGCGGCCTACGGCATCAACACGGGTTTTGGCAAGCTGGCGCGCACGCGCATCCCCGACGACCAGCTGGAATTGCTCCAGCGCAACCTGATCCTCTCGCACTCGGTGGGGACGGGCGAGCCGATGTCGGACGCCACGGTGCGGCTGGTGATGGCCATGAAGGCGACCAGCCTGGCGCGCGGTTTCTCGGGTGTGCGCCCGGTCGTCATCGACACCTTGCTCGCCGTGTTCAACGCCGGCATCGTGCCCCTCATTCCCATCAAGGGTTCGGTGGGTGCCTCGGGCGATCTGGCGCCGCTCTCTCACATGACGCTCACCCTCATGGGCGAAGGCGATGCGCGGGTGAACGGCCAGGTCATGCCCGCCGCCACGGCGCTGCGCCAGGCCGGCATCGCGCCGCTCACGCTGGCGGCCAAGGAAGGCCTGGCGCTGATCAACGGCACGCAGGTCTCCACCGCGCTGGCCCTGCATGGCCTCTTCATGGCCGAACGCCTGCTCGAAGCCGGAGCCGTCACCGGCGCGCTGTGCGTGGACGCCGCCAAAGGCAGCGACGCGCCGTTCGATCCCCGCATCCACGCAGCGCGCGGCCAGCCCGGGCAGATCGCGCTGGCCGCGGTGATGCGCCAGTTGCTCCAGGGCAGTGCCATCCGGCAATCGCATCTGGAAGACGACGAGCGCGTGCAGGATCCCTACAGCCTGCGCTGCCAGCCGCAGGTGATGGGCGCCTGCCGCGACCTCATCGTGCAGGCCGCGCGCACGCTGCTGATCGAAGCCAACGCCGTCACCGACAACCCGCTGGTGTTCACCGACACCGCCGAGGTTCTCTCGGGCGGCAACTTCCACGCCGAGCCAGTCGCCTTCGCGGCGGACACGCTGGCGTTGGCCATCGCCGAAATCGGCGCCCTGGCGGAACGGCGCATTGCGCTCCTGATCGACGCCGGCCTCTCCGGCCTGCCACCGTTCCTCGTGGACAACCCCGGCCTGAACTCGGGCTTCATGATCGCGCACGTCACGGCCGCCGCGCTGGCGTCGGAGAACAAGTCTCACGCCCACCCGGCCAGCGTCGACAGCCTGCCCACCTCGGCCAATCAGGAGGACCACGTGAGCATGGCCACGTTCGCCGGCCGCCGGCTCGACGAGATGGCGCAGAACACCGCCACCATCCTCGGCATCGAATGGCTGGCGGCGGCGCAAGGTGTGGATTTCCACCACCCGCTGACCACGTCGCCCCCGCTGGCTCGTGCCCAGAGCACGCTGCGCGAGCGCGTGTCCTTCTACGCACAGGACCGCCTGTTCGCCCCCGACATCGAAGCCGCCCGGCAGCTGGTGATGCAGGGTGCTGCCAGCGCGGGCAGTGCCGCCCTCTTCCAGCCCGTCTGGAATCCTTGAGTTTTCTCAACGGAGTTGCCATGAAGAACCTCGTGCTGTGGCGCAGTGCGCGCATCTCCACCCTGGCCAACAAGGGCTGGGGCCTGATCGACAACGGCGCCTTGCTCACACTGGGCGAGCACATCGAATGGGTGGGGCCGGTGAACGAGATGCCCGTGGAACTCCGTGAGCGCGTGGCCACCGAGCACGACCTGGGCCGCACACTCATCACGCCGGGGCTGGTCGATTGCCACAGCCACCTGGTCTACGCCGGGAACCGCGCCAGCGAACTCGAACTGCGTCTGCGCGGGATCAGCTACGAAGCGATCGCGCAAGCCGGCGGCGGCATCCGGTCCACCGTGGCGGCGACGCGCGCCGCGACCGAACAGGACCTGTACGACGTCGCCGAGCAGCGCGCCCGCCGGCTCATGGCCGAAGGAGTGACCACCCTGGAAATCAAATCGGGCTACGGCCTGTCGCTGGAAGCCGAGGCACGCTGCCTGCGCGTGGCGCGCCGCCTGGGGCGTGATCTGCCCCTGAGCGTGCAGACCACCTTTCTCGGCGCCCACACCCTGCCCCCTGATTTCGATGGCCGCGTCGACGCGTACATCGACGCCGTGTGCGAATGGATGCCGCAGCTTCACGCCCAGGGCCTCGTGGACGCGGTGGACGCGTTCTGCGACCACATCGGCTTCTCGCCCGAGCACACCCGCCGCGTGTTCGACGCCGCGCGTGCACTGGACCTACCGATCAAGCTGCACGCGGAGCAACTGTCGAACCAGCATGGCGCGGCCATGGCCGCGTCGCTGGGCGCGCTGTCCTGCGATCACCTGGAGCACCTGAGCGAAGCCGACATCCCGCTCATGCGCCGCTGCGGAACGGTGGCCGTGCTCCTGCCCGGTGCCTACTATTTCCTGCGCGAGACCCGGATGCCACCCGTGACGGCACTGCGCGCAGCGGGCGTGCCCATGGCGGTTTCCACCGACCACAACCCGGGCAGCTCGCCGAGCCTGTCGCTG
This sequence comes from Hydrogenophaga sp., assembly GCF_051858985.1. Lineage (GTDB taxonomy): Bacteria > Pseudomonadota > Gammaproteobacteria > Burkholderiales > Burkholderiaceae_C > Hydrogenophaga. The sequence continues at coordinate 138,711 of NZ_JBHYGM010000005.1, forward strand.
CTGCTCATGGCCAGCATGGCCTGCACGCTGTTCCGCCTCACACCGCTCGAGGCCGTGCAAGGCATCACACTGAACGCGGCACGCGCCCTCGGTCTCCACGATCGCGGCCAGCTCGTGCGCGGCCAGCGCGCCGACTTCGTGGCCTGGAACCTGGAGCATCCCAACGAACTGGCCTACTGGTTCGGGCACCATGCCGTGATGCGCACCATCCAGGGAGGCCGCGAACGCCCATGACCACCGACCACACCCCGACCCCGTTCGCCTGGCGAGGCCGCGTCGACCCGGAAGAGAGCGGGCCCACGCCGAGGTGGCACGAACGCGTGAGGCCGCTCCGGCCCGATTCGCAGGGCGGCGTCACGCTCATCGGCTTTGCGGTGGACGAGGGGGTTCGTCGCAACGCGGCGCGCGTCGGCGCCGCTGATGGCCCTCGGGCGATTCGCGCGGCACTGGCCAACCTCCCGGTGCGGGGCGAGCCTGAGCTGCACGACGCAGGCGACGTGCACTGCACGGACGGTGCGCTGGAGCTGGCCCAGGAGCAGCTGGCCATGCGGGTGGCCAGCGCGGTCGAGCGAAAGAGCTTGCCACTCGTGATGGGCGGCGGGCACGAAATGGCCTGGGGCACCTTCCAGGGGGTGGTAAGCGCGCTGCCTTCCAGCCACCGCTTGCTGATCGTCAACCTGGATGCGCACTTCGACCTGCGCGAAGCGTCTCAGGGCAACTCGGGCACGCCATTTCGACAGATGCACGAATGGTGCATGGCGCACGGCCGGCCCTTCAACTACCGCGTCTTCGGGATCAGCGAATACGCCAACACGCAGGCGCTCTTCGATCGCGCCCAGGCGATGGGCGTGCGTCACTGGCTTGATGACCAGCTCCAGAACGAAGCGGGCCTGGAACAGGCAAGGCTGGCGCTGGCGGGGGACCTGCAAGCCTGCGACGCGGTCTACCTCACCATCTGCCTGGACGTTCTGCCAGGGGCCCAGGCGCCCGGCGTCTCGGCCCCGGCTGCGCTGGGCGTGCCGGTCGCCGGGGCGCAGGTCCTGATCGACGAAGTGCTGGCCTCCGGACGGCTGGTCGCCGCGGACATCGCCGAGCTCAACCCCGTCCACGACCGGGATGGCCTCACCGCGCGCGTGGCTGCGCGGCTGGCCGCCCGCGTGGCCCGTGGAGCGTGTCGACAGAAACTTCAGGCCTGAAGTACTCACAAAAGCGCATCCGACACCTCTGGTCAGCACTTCATGGCCAGAAGGTGGCGCTTCATACCCTTTTTACTGCCGAGCGTTGCCTTAAGAAGATGATTTGACGACTGCAGCGGGCAGCCAGGGCCTTCCCGCCTGGCACCTGCAAGTTGGAGAACATCATGTCTAGGCACTCCCCTCCCCGGAACACCACCTGGGACCTGTTCACGCCGACCGAAGGCATCGACGGACTGCGAGACCTGCCCCTGCTCGCAGCCCAGCTGGCCACCGTGCCCACCCAGCGCGTGCGGATCTTTCTGGACGATCCCGGCCGCCTGGGCGTGATGAGTGCACGCATCGAAAGCACCCTGTGGGTACAGCCGCTGGCCAACTACGAAATCTGGCGCCTTCGCCTGGCCGACGCCATTGCCCCGGCCGACAACGTGGTGTGCCTGGGCGGCACCGAAGTGCCAACCCGCTACCGCGAGCGCATGGCATATGGCGCCAGCAACCGCTGCAAGCAGTTCCGCATCTGGCCCCTGGGGCACTCCTTGTCCTCCGGGGAAGCCACCACCGCGAACGCGAGCATGAACACCATGGTGTTCGACGTGATACAGGATGAAAAGGTGCAAGGTGTCGGCCTGATCAAGGACGTGCGGAACAACGTGGAGCTGCGCACCCGCTGGAAAGCGCACGCCAGCCTCACACAAACCACCCTGGAATCGCTGGGTCTGCCCGGTGACAAGGCCAAGGGTGCGCTCATCGTCAGCTGCTGGGACGCCGCCATTGCGGATTTCCCCCTGTTCGTCCAGAGCCTGGCGCAGGCATTTCACCAGCCTGTGCTGGTGCTGCGAAACCTGCCCCCAGCAGGCGCTTCACACACCCCGGTACCCACTTCCCCGGCCACCGCGCACGTCCACGTGCTGGACCTCCCCGCCCTGAGCTGGAGCCAGCAGGATGAAGTCATCTGGAGCAGCGATCTGCTGTTTTGCGGGCAGCGCGACGTGGCCAACCGGGCCATGGAGGCGGGCACCCCCCTGTTGTGGCTGCCCCGACCCACCGCCTCCGGCGCCGCTCAGGCCACGGATCGACTGAGCGACTGGTACTTCGATGGACTGGATCCCGGATTCAAGCGCGGCCTTCTGGTCACAGCGCATTGCCTGCGGGAGGGTGAATCCCTCGAACAGACGCTGGCGTGGTACCTGAAGCAGCGCGACGATCTGGAACAGATTGCACGTCAGGTGGCCCGCCGGATTGCGCAGGCCCGGCCGCTCGCCGACACTCTGCCTTCGCTGTCGCCGACCATGCTGGAACAGGTCCGTCGCCAGCAACAGCAACGAGAGAACGCGCACCCGCCCACATGGCCCATGAGCCTGCCAGGCCCGGTAGAGTCGGCCTGACCTGCTCAAGAGAGAACTTCAATGACGAACTGGTTGATCAGCGCGGCGGGTGTCTCCGTCGCTTTCGTGGCGGGCATCGCGCTGGGGGCATTGCTCTGGCATTGGCGCACCGGCGGCGGTGCGCTCCGCTCGGGCCGTCAGTCAGGCAAGTCAGCGCCCTTGCTGTGGGACATCCACAGCGTTCTCAATGCCATGAACAAATTGGCGCTGTCCGCCGAACGAGGTCGTCCCGTCGAGCCTTCGCTCGTGTACCTCCTGTCAGACTACCTGCTTCACAGCGCGCTCATCCAGCGGGAGGATGGCTGGGCCGATCGCAACGCGCTGGAAAACTGGCTGCTCGCCCACGTTCGTGTGGTCGCCGATCACCGGGGGCAGACCACCTTGCCCGGCGTCAATGTCCAGATGAGGGAAAGCGTGCGGCGCATCCACGCCAACCCACTTCTGCGCCAGTTGCTGTGGATCCTGCAGAAGGTCCCCACCGTCCATCGCATCCAGATCGATGTGCTGACCACCAAAAGCGAAGACCAGACGGTGAAGGTTCGGGTCGAGGTGGATGGAAACGCTGCCGAGTTGGGCAAGGCGTTGGAAGGCGGCGGCGGATCCAGTTCGTGGCAGATGGAATCGGGTTTGTGCGCCTGTGAGCTTCGCACAGCCTACGAGCCGGAAACCAGCACCTGAGGCCGCGCGTCAGGCGCCTTGCGTTCAATGGGCCTGCGCTGCGACCCGGGCCGCCGGTTGCCGCTGATAACCACCACTTACTTCGGCGGTCAGTTCAAGATCGGCCAGGTCAATGTCCAGCAGCAGGTCCAGCTCCAGGTCGGGACGGGTGAAGTGGCTGCTTCGAACCGCGCAATGCGCGGTGTCGCCTTCATTGAGCATGGCCAGAGCCCTCGCCACCTTCCGGTCGCTTTCATCGATCAGCGCCTGCCATCCACTGTCGTCCAGCACGGTCGCGCTCGGCTGCGAAACCGGAGGGTCCTCCTCAAGCAACGACGGCTGTAGCGCTCGGATGGTGGCGCCGGTGGACAGGACCGGGCCCACTTCCACGTCCAGATTGCCACAGCCGGTGAGCGTCAACCCGCGCGTCTGACTGCCTGTCCCCTGCGCCACATCGTCTTCAGTGACGGTGTAGACAAAGTGCAAGGTGTCGGTTCCGCTGCCGCCGCTGAACTGAGCGGCACGGTGACGACCTCCCACACACAGGTGAAGTCGCGGCGTGCCTTCCACCTTCACCGCCTCTTCCAGCGACACACTGGCTTCGAACACCTGCCCGGCCCGGCAACCACCAAAGAGGCCGCTGGGCAAAGCGCCTGGCCAGTCATCCGACCAATCCACGTCTGCGGAATCGACATCTAGCGCCACCGCCGTGATGCGCGGCAGCGCAGGCACCGATTCGCCTTGCGGCACGGGCCACGGCTCATTGAACATCACGGCATGGCTCATCGCGTCCGTGTGCACACTGCCATCGACAAAGACGAGCTGAGCGGACCCGATCACGTAGGCCGTTTCCAGCAAGCCGCTGGCGCGCCGGCTCAGCGCGAGTGCGCGCCCCGCCACCCTGGCCTTGTGCTCAGCCAGCGTGGCGTCGAGGTGCACCTGAACACCGGGCTGCCCGACGAAGACCGTTTCCACGCCACCCAGTCCTTCCAGCTGAAGCAAGGCTCCATGGGGAACGGCGCCCAAGGCAAGCCTGGGGCCGGCATTCACATGACTGGCCACGGTGGCCCGGGCAACAGCCGCCGCTTCGCCCACCACGTCGAGCAGGGCTGATGTCTGGCGCACACTGCGCCAGAGTGCGCCCAGCGTGACCGCGCCGTCGTCGAACACCAGCTCTCTAGGCCCCCGGCTCGCGTGCACACGGATCTCGGTGCCCTGCGCTGCGTGACTCAGGATCAGAACGTCATCTGCCACGTCCACCTGGTGGTCGCTGCTGGCGCCTTGAAGGAACAGTCGGTCTGCGCCGCCGACACCACAGGTGAGATCGAACGTTCGACCTGAACCGAGAAACACGTGCTGGATGCCACGCGCACCCCAGAAGCCCACGGCGTGGCTGTCGACCACGATCGCGCCCTGGATCAGGTCGAATCTCGCTTCGTCAGCGTCCATCTGCAAACAGGCATCGGTGGCGTCCATGGTGCTTCCTCCGGTTGGTGGAACCCATTGCATCAGCGAGGGGCTGCGCACGGCACAGGAAGTCACCAACCGGGGCCATCACCGCACCAGCGGGGCGGCATGTCCCACCAAATTGCCAAGTGCCAATTAGTACCGTTTTCGATTGCCAACCAGTTCACGGCAGAGTCCGGCCCACCGACGCGTGCAGGCCAGACGGCCCCCCGGTTTGACCCGGGAATGTCCCCTTTTTGCAACGATTCAAGCGACAACGCACACAAAAAGTGCGTCCGACACTGGCTTTTGCGATCGGCCAGCTGCTTTGGTAAAGGTCGCGCAGAGCAGCTTCAGGCGGTTGAAAAGTGAGGCGCGTGGCGCTCCGCAGCCGGCCTTCACGGGTTTTCGGCGCCGAGCCAACGATCCGCCGGCCGAGTCACCGGACGACACTTTTCAGACATTTCCCTTCACTTTTCGATCACCAACTGCAGGGCGAGGTCAGGAATGGCGTCCACGAAAGGCGGAGTTCAGCACCGCTCCCGCCGGGCAAATGGTGTGCCTCAGACCCATCCCACAGGAGCAGCAGCCCGGCGTCCCCGTCGACTGGCCAAACCAGTGGAATTCGTCATAAATAGGCATTTAGTTCCTATTTTCTTTTGACCCATTCCCGATTGATCGCAACTCAATCCTTCGGCGCAAGCGGATGGGCTGCCCCCCTAGATTCCTGCTTTCGACGTGCTCGAGCAGCAAACGAAAGTTTTCAAGCCGACCACGACGGGGCCGCCAAAAGCCCAAGAAGCATTTCCTGGCGGCCTTTCAAAACTGTGTCCTCAACCCTTATCAAGGAATCTTCATGAAGAAAACGATGATCGCCCTGGCCGCCTTCGGCGCCCTGGCCGGCGCAGCCCACGCTCAGTCCAGCGTCACGCTCTACGGCCTGTTGGACATGTATGTGGGTGAAGGCACCACCAAGACCACCGTTGGCGCCGTCACCGTCAAGACGAAGCCTGGCACGGGCCTGACCAGCGGTGGCCTGAGCGGCAGCCGTTGGGGCCTGCGCGGTGCTGAAGACCTGGGCGGCGGCTTGAAGGCCACCTTCCAGCTTGAAGCCGGCATCAATGCCGACGACGGCACTGTGGGCGCAGGCTTCAACCGCACCAGCAAGATGGGTCTGAGTGGTGGGTTCGGATCCGTAGAGTTCGGCCGTCAGTACACGCCGATGTTCCTGTTGATGGACGGCTTTGATGCACAAGCCACCTCGTCCTTCTCCGCCACGAGCGCAGTTGGTGGCCCATCCGGTGTTGCTGGCCTCATGGGCGTGACCACCCGTTGGGACAACTCGGTTCTGTACACGTCGCCAAACATGGGCGGCTTCAGTGTTGGTGCGCAATACGCCTTTGGTGAAAACGCAACGCCTGCCGCCTCCGCAGGCCGTGCTCTGGCACTGACCGCCTCGTTTGCTACAGGCCCGATTGCTGTTCAAGGCGTGTACCAAACAGAAAAGGCCAACGGCGCCGCTGCAACCGCCAAGTCCACTGGTATCGGCGCCAGCTACGACTTCAGCGTGGTCAAGGTCTTGGGCCAGTTCATCAACCAGAACGACGGCGTGGCCAACGGCCAACGCGAAAACGCATACGTGCTGAGTGTGGCAGTGCCTCTTGGTGCCGCAGGGTCCCTCGCTGCAGGCTTCGGCAACGAACGCATCAAGGTTGCCGGTACTAAAGTCGCCTCGACCGATTCCTTTGGCGTGGAATACATCTACAACCTGAGCAAGCGTACCAATGTCTATGCTGGCTTGACCAACGTCAAGCTCAAGAATGCTGCTGGCACCGCATCCACGCAAGACCAACTCTACGGTTTCGGCATGCGCCACAAGTTCTAAGCCCAAGCTGGCATTCGCCAGCTGAAGCCAAGAGCCACAAGCCCGCTGCAACCATGCAGTGGGCTTTTCTGTTTCTGGGGCTTTCCTGCGTTAAGGCTGCCCAGACCGGTCAATCCAGCCATCTGCTGGAAATGACGCAAATCCCCAGTGCCGAGGAACTGGCGTAAACCGAGAAGAGTGCGCAGGCAACAAACACGCAGCCCACGCTGGCAGGATTCCAGCGCCGCACCTGCAAGGCCATCGACGACATCCAGATGGCGCCAAACATCAGAATCACTGAAAGCAGGCTGCTGAGCGTGAGTGAAGGACGCCCGCCGGTGGGCCAGACCTCCGTCAACAGCACATCGATCGACACCCAGTTGAAGGCGGCACCGCCCACGATGGCCCCCAGTGACATCAGCGCGCCTTCCACGATACCCATGCGGTCGCTGCAAACTGCGGCATGTCGAATGACGGCCTGCGCTGCGCAGAATCCAGCCAGAGAGAGCAACACGGCGGCCGTGAACCAACGCCCGCTCGTGCCAGGCGAGTCGGATTGCAGCACGGGAGCCACCTCGTGATTCGGATTGCGGCGTTGTACAGACTGCATGATGAATGGGTTCCTCGCGCTGGGGATCGAAATCCAGTGCCAATCTATCGACGGCATGCTCCTGACGGCGAAGAGATGCTGAACTCACCCGGGTGGAACACCAATTCCACCGACACCGGAACGAGGTGTCAGCGGCAATGGTGCAGTGGCAATCGCTCGGGAAAGGAGGCTCGTTCGCCCCGTTTCAACGAGACAGCGTTTCGTTCCTGAAACGTCTGGCTTCAGACCCAAGGCACGCAACCCGCATTGGCAAGTTGTTTACTGCGCACTGTCGCAGCACCGCCCACAGCCACCGGGCCATCGTCATGAACCTGAAATCGCGCATAGGCGGACTTCTGCAGAGCCGGTCCACGGGCTCGGAGGATGACGCGCTCGACAGCGAAGGTCTGGCGCTGCAACGACGGCAGCAGGAGGCAGCTCAACGGGCCCACATGCTGCGCCTGCTGGTCACCCGCAACCGCGAGCTCAACGAGCTTCGCGAGATCATGGTGGAGAGGCGCAAGCACAAGCCCAGTCTCCCGCAGGGCCGGCGGGAGAGAGGCACCAGTCCCGCGAGCATCACGCGACCCCCTGGCCTGGCCGACGGGTCTCAGTTGGTCAGCCTGATCAATGAACTGGAGGTCAAGGTGCTCTCCGAGCCCATGGGCCTGACAGGTCTGCCCCCCTTGCAGCCGCCCGAGTTGAACGCCGCCGCTTCGGAGAGCGCCGACACCGACCATTGCACATCATCGAAAACGCACCCGTTGGACGACGCGGCGCTGATGGTGGCGGCCAGGCGGTGGAACCCTGCTGCCGACCTGCTGATCAAGGCCCTCGGGTCAGGCGAAGCTCTGCAGGGCGTCGATTGGGCCACCCGCAGCGCCATCGATCTCTTCGAACGAGGCGGCCAGACCGAACGGGCAGACGCCATGCGTCGGCAATACCTGCAGACGCGGGGGCGGGATGCCCGTCGCATCGTTCCACCGCCACTGCAAGGCGCGGGGTCCGGTAGGCTTCGGATCTCCAGGCCACTCGTCTGGTCATGCCCCGATGCGCCGGGCTTGAATGAAGTCGCGTCGCTGAGTCTGCTTCTGGACCAGACGAAAAGGGGAACTCCACTTGTGCTCGACTGGACGGCGCTGCAAGGCATCCACGCGCAGGCACTGCGCGAACTGCAGGGCTTCATGGAGAAGGCGATCCGGTCCCAGACCATCTTTGTGCATCTGGGGCTCTCCCGACTCATCCGCGCCATGCGGCAAGAGCTCCACGAGCCACACCACGGCGCTGATGCCTGGCTGGCCTGGCTTTCCCTGCTGAACTGGGCGGGTTTCCGTCATGCCCACCAAACGGCATCTATGGCGTACGCGCGGCGATTCCATCGCGAAGCACCCCCCTATGTCGGGGTTCGGTGCGTCTGCCAGCCCTTGAGCAAACAGTCCGGCGAAACCAGCGAGGACATGGTTTGCGCCATCCGGTTTCAGGGCGACCTGACGCGCGAACACGCCGAGGAACTGGATCGTCTGGACATTCGCGCAGCCAGGCCAGGTCGGCTGGTCATGCTGGATTTCCGGCTGCTGACTTCCATGGATTTCTTCTTCGGAACCGACCTGCTCAACTGGGTCATCCGTCGGCACTCGCTCGGTCAGACAGTGGCCATTGCCTACGCCCATCCCCTGATGGCTCACTTTGTGCGGATGCTGGGTCTTCAGAACTACACCAGGCTCCACGCGCTGCCGGCGACCGCTCCGGCGCAGTAGCCGCCGTTGTGCCCTGCGCATGGAACAAAGCGATTCCGTGCCGAAAAAATGCATTTCGTACCCGTTTTCTGTAGATTCGTTCCGTTTGAATCATTGAACCGAGCAATGCCCTGACCATCCTGTCCATTCCGACGCCCCCCTGCCCGCCCGCGAAGGAATGCCGTGTTCAAGCCCGTCTGGCAGCGAAAGCACCTTCACGGAGCATCAAGCATCTGGCCTGTTGAGGGCATACACGCATGGCGGCACACGCCAGAGGCCTTGAATCACAAGGAGAAGGACATGGGAAACATCCGGATCGTGGTCGCCGAGGACGACACCACCCAGGCCGAGGGCATCGCCGCGTTGGTCGCCCAGCTCAGACCCTCATGGCAGGTCCAGGAACTGGTGCACGATCGGGCGCAACTCACCACCGCGCTTGAAGAAGTGGTGCCTGATGTCCTCCTGCTGGACATTCACATGCCCGAGCAGCCCAATCACACGCGCAGTGTGCTGGAGATCGTCAGGGCCAACACATCGCCGCCGGTGGTCATCCTGATCACTGGGGACCCCTCGCAAGCACTGGAAGCCTACGAAAGCGCCGTGGCCGACTACATCGTCAAGCCGGTGCGGCCCGCCCGCCTGGCCCAGGCGCTGGAACGCGCAGAAGGCGTGCTCTATGCCCGGCGCGCCCGCCAGACCGGCCTGACTTTCCTGCCCAAGAACACGGCCCCTGCACCCAACCAGTGGCTGAGCGGTTCACGAGGCCGCGACGTGGTGATGATCGAGCCCACCGACATCATCTACCTGCAGGCCGAGCGCAAGTACACCACCGCCGTGCTTCCCGATGGTCATGTGCTCATGCGCTACGGCATCACCGACATCGAAGCCAAGCTCGACATGTCGGTGTTCCTGCGCATCCACCGCAGCACCATCGTCAACGTCAAGCGAATCGATTTCCTGCGCCGGGACGAAATGGGTCGTCTGCGCATCCACATGAAGGGCCGCCCGGAAGGCTTGATCGTCAGCAGGACGTTCGAGTATGTCTTCAAAGGGATCTGAACCTTTCTCCAGCCTTTCCGGACAAACCTCCCTGCCCGAGCTGCCCACACCGGCAGCCGTTGTCCGGGAACAGGCTGATCAGGTGCCCGCCCTGCTCGGAGTGCAACTGCTCTCCGTGCTCATCATGCTGGTGCCCCTGGCTTCGTCGCTGTCGCTTCGATTGCCAGACCGTCTTCATCTGCGCTGGATTTCGACCGGCCTCTGCGTCCTGACGCTCGCCCTCTGGGCGTTCTTCGTGGTCAGGCACGCTGTCCGGGCCCAACGCGCCACCACGGCGGTTCCCCAGCCGGGCCAGAGGTTCCTCATGGGCATGACCATCGTCCATGGAATGGCGTGGTCATTTATGGCCGCCCAGGTGTTCCTGATGGCGCCGGACGCCAGCTTCGAAGCACTGAGCTGGGCCTTCCTGATCTCGACGCTGCTGTCCTCGCACTACCACGCCCGGGGATCGCTGCGACAAGCCGCCTGGTTGCTGCTGGCGGTTCAGTGCGCCTGCCTCAGCGGCGCGTGGTTGCTGCTCTCGGATTCGCAACAGGGTGGACTGGAGGCGATTGCACTGGTCACCGTGCTGATGCTGGCCTACAGCATCGCCGCCGCGCGCGGGCGCGAGCAGGCCGAGCTTCAGCGCAACTTCAGCGATCGCCAGGACGAACGCGCCTGTCTGTTGCAGCAGATCTCACACCTGCAGGAAGCGCACTCCTCCAAGTCGCGCCTGCTCGCCATGGTCAGCCATGACCTGCGCCAGCCGGTGCACGCGCTGGGCCTCATGCTCGGCCGCTTCCGGCAGGACGCGTCGTCCTCCTCCCTCAGGATCGAGATCGAGGCCGTCAACGACGTGGTCAATTCGCTCTCCAAGTCGCTGACCATGCTCATGGCCGTCACCCGGCTCAACTCGGGCCAGGTCATCGCACTGCCGGAATCCGTCTCGCTGGAACGCCTGTTCAGGTCCCTGGCCAACGAGTTCGAGGAAACCGCTGAAGCCAGCCATCTGCAACTGAAGTTCAAGTCCAACGACCTCAGTGTCACCACCGACCCCAACCACCTGCGCACGATCCTGGTCAATCTGATCTCGAACGCCATCAAATACACGCCGCAGGGCGGCGTGAAGGTAGCCGCCACGATGTCCTCCACGCCGGGCACGGTGAACATCGAGGTCAGCGACAGCGGCATCGGCATCCCGGCGCACGAACTGCAGCGGATCTTCGATCCCTTCGTGCGCCTGCATTTCCGCAAGGCATCGGTGGACGGCATCGGCCTGGGCCTGGCCATCGTCAAGCAGACGGCCGATCTCATCAAGTCGCCGATCCAGGTCACATCCGTGGTCGGCACCGGCACCACCTTCAGCATGGAGCTCCCGCTGGGACAACAGACCGCGACAGCCGGCACGCCCATGCCCAACACCTACCTGCGCGGCTTGCGGATCGTCGTGATCGACAACGACGAAACCGTGCTCGAGAGCATGGCGCGCACGCTGGAAGAATGGGGCTGCCGCGTGATCGCAGCCAACGGCTGGGACGAGCTCGATGTGAAGCTGGGCATGACGGTCAGCCCCGTCGACCTGATCCTGACGGACTTCCACCTCGACGCCGGCTTTTCTGGCTACGAACTGATCAAGCGGCTGCGCAAGCGCCACCGTTCGCAGATTCCCGCCATCCTGCTGACCGGTGACGTGGAGATACGGCACGGACCCGAAAGCACCGCGACGGCGGTGGTCATCGCCTACAAGCCGCTTTCCCGCGAAAAACTCGCCCTGCTCATCTACGACACGGTATCCACGCACGCCGTGCAACCACCATGAAGGCGAACGTCTGGCAACTCGAAGCGCCCTGGCTTCAACGCAGGCCGGTGCACGCAGACGCCGCAATGGGCGCGGCGGTGTGGCTGTGGATGCACGACCTTCAGCGCAGAGGCGTTGCGATGAGTGACCTGGAGCATCGGCTGCTGGCGCCCATCGAAGCGGGCCAATACGTGCTGGCACGCCGCTCCGCCGCTGCCAGCTCGATGCACACCGAGTCGCCGTCGCATCGACCACTGGCCTTGTTGCTCTTTGCGCGGTTTGACGCACAGGCCGAGACGCGCTACCTGGCCCACCCTTCGAAGAAAATCGCCATCCGGGACTGGCAGAGCGGAGACCGCCTCTGGCTGATTGACTGGACGGCGCCTTTCGGTCACACCGCCGAACTTCGGCGTCCCCTGACGGCCTTGCTCGATGGTCACGGCGCCCGAAGTGTGGGCCGCTCGCAGCACGGCACCGCTGCCCATGCCTCCACCAGTTCCGTGGGATCGCGGGTGCGGCTGTGGCAACAGCCCCAGGACGCCTCGGTGGCCTGAACGTCCCGGTAGACCTGTCCGCCGGGACTGTGCCCTCCAAAGAAAGTTGCCCGCCCACCGGTGGCAGTGGACGGGCAAAAAATGCGAGTCCAGCTTGCGCCTCGAACCCACCTTGGAGACAACGGGTCGATCACCAGTTGCGTGGGTATTGTGTGACGGCCCTCAACTGGCCATGCAAGGAAGACACGAACCCACCGCTTTCCGGCCCGACCCCACCAGACAGGCGCACCAGAAGTTGCGTGACCGTTCGACTTCCTACTGCAGTTCGAGAAAGGCGGTCACGTTGGGCTGTACAGCGCCTGCCGACGCGATGGCCGTCCAGGGGACGCTGGCAGGGTTGGCGCTGACATGAGGCCCGCTCTCCCGGAAACGTCCGAACCGTGCATCAGGATTTCCATCGATCAGCGTGTCCAGCTGGATCGCGAGTTCGGGGGTGAGCCCCACAATTCTCAGAAGGTGTCTGTTCGCAACGGGATATGTGACGATGCCCGCACTGTCGACCTGGCGGACTCCCCAGTTCGCTGACACCAGGCATACGGACAAAGTGCGAGGTGAGCCATCCGAGGCCTGATATCGATACTGGTCCTCAAGTCCATTCCCCATCCCGGCGGGAATCCGGATGCTGGCTTGACCAAAGCTGCCGACCAGCGAAGCACCGCACAGAAATGTATCGACCCTACTATCGATCAAATTGTTGGTGGCTGGAGCAGGAAAACCTGGCAAATTTCCTGTAGCTCGCGTGTACTGCGCAAACGCCTCACTCCAGCCCACCACGAAACTGGAGAACGCGTTCTGTCCCTTGGCGTGCCGCAGCAGATCGGTGCCGATCATCACCGCGCTCATGATGACGCCGATGATCACCAGCACCATGGACATTTCCAGCAGGCTGAAACCGCTGGCGCAGCGGCGCGTTGGCTTCTTCTTGAAGCGACTCTCGACAGAGGCGTTGGTGATCATGGGGGGCTCGTGGGAGGAGGATCTGCGGGGATGTCGAACCCGCGTAGCTCGATGAATTTCTTGTACGCACTCCAGTTCTGCTTGCTGGCATCAAAGGCCTTTGGATCGAAGGTTTTCGGATCGTAGGCGCCCGCGTCGTACGTTTCGGGATCGAAGTTGTCGGGATCGAGCTTTCCGGAGCCGAAGTCGTAGGAACTGAGCTCCGGATCCAGCTGACCTCTCGCCGCAGCATCAAATCCGAGCGCGTCCTTCTGGCGGTCCGCGATCTGCCCCCTCAAGCCGGCGATATCTCCCGGATCCACCGAGATCAGGGGTTCATTGGAAGTTTCGCTGCGTCCGCCCATTGCGCCAACGATGCCGTCAACGTCCAGGATCCCTTCCTCCGGAATGAGCTTCTCTCTGGGTGGGCCATCGGGCAGGGAGGGATGGGCGCTCAGCGCGGGCCCCTGGCCTAATCCAGTGGCCCGATCCTGTGCCTTGGCCAGCATGCCTTGTGCGGTGCCGTTCTCACCATACTTGCTGGCTACGCCGGGCGGTGGCGGCAACACGGCAGGTTCGCTCTGCTCGCGCAGAAAGTACGCACTCGTGCTGCCCAGCATGGCGTTTTCGGTGGCCTTGGCGTAGTTCGCGAGGGACGTGTCCACCAGCTCGTTGGCGATGCGCAGGTGCTCCCGGTAGTTCACGAGGTTGTTGGAAAAGCGTGCGAGGTTGGAGACTCTGGCGCCCCAGGAGGCCAGGCCCATGGCCTTGGTCACGATGGCCTGGGCACTGGTGGCGATGGCCCCAGCCAACCCCGGGCTGTAGAACTTGGCATGGATGGCGGAGACGGTCTGCGGGAACTTCGCCCAGTCCATCAGCATGCCGTAGGTGTGGCTGCCGACCGACCAGGCTCCTTCCGCCACCTCCAGCACGTAGATGGCATAGCTCAGCTCGAGCTGCTCCCGAAAGTCTTGCGCGGACTTGGCCATGATGGCGCCCGACAGGTGGGCGTTGTACTGGCCCCGACCACTCACGGCCACGATGGGCCCACAGCCCAGGTGCCCGGACACCTGCGCGGCACTCACCGCGAGGCGCTGGCCTTGGCCCAGGCCGGCCATTCTCAGATCATCGGCCGCGGTGGTGATCTCCAAAGCTGAGAGGGGGCCGGCGCTGCCCGCGGCGACTTGAGACAGCGTCGCGCACAGGTCGAGGACATGGTCATAGGTGTTCGCCACCAGATCTTCAAGACTCCTCGGCTTCGCGTCTGGGCCGCTCGCCAGGCCGATCGGCTTGCTGTTGACCAGGGCGCGGAAAGCCCAGCCGTCCGTGGCAATCAGGTCGGCACGCACCGCGTATTTCAGCTTGCCCAACTCGGGTTGGGGCAGCCCGACCGTGGCATAGGGAAACCATCCGTGGAAATAGGCGCCGTCGCTCTCGGTGCAGACTTCCACACCGCTCGGACCAGAGGCGGGGCACGGAAGGCGCCCGTACATCCCGGCAAAAGATGCCGCTGCTGCCTCCGCCCGCGTCATCTGCGAATTCACCCGATCGCTGTTTTCCTCTGCCCACCGGATGCCCATGGTTTGCCAGAAGCCCACCGCCGCCACGCCCGCGATCATGAGTGCCACAGCCGCCTCGACCAGAGAAAACCCGGATTGGCGGCGCGTTGTGGCCGCACCCTGCTTCACACGCTTCATGGCATCACCCCCTGACGCTGGAAAGCTGCCGCAAGCCCCAGGTGCCACGCTCGCTGCCGGGCCATCTCGGCGGCATAGTTCTGTGCAGCGACTTGCGCCGCTTCAGCCACCGGCAAAGCCGCCTTGTTGGCGGCCAGCGACTCACCGGAGAGTTTGAGGAGGGAGCCCCAGAGCGTCGCTTCGACAGCGAAGGAAGCCAGCGTGCCCGCCGCAGTGGCGAGGCCCAAGGGGGTGGTGGCCGTGGTCACCAGGGCCTGGGCGGTGTTCCAGGTCGACACGGCCAGCCGGATCGACGCATTCACGATCCGCCAGGTGGCATTGACGATGGATTCCCGCGTGGCGCGAACGAGCAAATCGTGGAGTTTCACGTTCAGGTCGGCCTGGTCCTGGAGATCCGTGGCGAGCACGGCGGCCTTCACTTCGGTCGCCAGGCGAGCGAAAGCGGGGAAGCAGCCCAGCTGGTGCACCAGCTCGGTGTAGCCGACGGCTCGGGTGCTGATCTGCTCTGCCGTGCCTGGCTTGGCGGCCAGCGGGTTCTCCAGCACGAACTCCTGGGCCGAAGTGCCCGCGCTGCCCGCGACGGCGCGTGTCTGCACTCCAAAGGCCACGCGAAAGCCGCCGGACGTCGACACGTTGGCGGTCTCCCGCTGGATCAACCGCATGCAGGCGTCCAGCCCGTTCGCCGACGTGCGAGGCGCCAGTTCGCCTTCGGACAACAACTTCATGGGGTCCGATTGGTACAAAGGACTGGGCGGCGTCAGAAGAGCGCGGTCCACCACGTAGCGGATGCGGCGCGGCGGCTCGGAGCCCATCACATCCACCGGCAGCCAACCCTCGACGTGGTTGGGTCGGCCGGGCGATGGGGCTGCATCCACCGGCGAAGGCAGGACGTGGTCGCGCATCAGGCGCCCCTGCAGGGCGTACTGGGCCCGCTCGACCAGGTCGCTTGTCTGCTCGCCACTTTCATTGCCCTTGACGAGTTCCATGGTTTTCCAGAGACCCGCGGCGGTGAAGCCCATGAGCATCACCACCACCACGGCCTCCACCAGGCTCCATCCCCGTTCACGCCGCGGGCGCCATGGGGCAGCGGCCCTCATGGCGTACCCCCTGCCGGCATCACCGGAACAAAGCCGGCCTGGTGCGCCTCCCTCACCATGTCGCTGCCGCCCAGCCACACCTGCCGCGCCTCGGCGTCCGATGCGAGCTTGTAGTAGGCGGCCATGGTCGTGGCGTCCAGCGCGAGAGCCACAGAAATGCGCGCGGTGTCGATGATGGAGCCGGCCATGCCCACCGGGGCTATGGCCATGCCCTTCACGTAGTTGGGGATCCTGTCGAACTGGAAAGACAAGATCGCCGCGACGAGCTTGACGGCGTTTTCGGCGATGTTGTAGATGCCGTTGGCGAGGTCACCGAAACTGGTCACCAGGTACATGGCGTCGGCCATGGTGCCCAGCAGAAGGATGTCGCCGAACGCCTTGCCGGCCGCGATGTTGCCGTCGCGCTGGCCTGCGGCCACGCCGATCCAGGTCTGAGCCATGGCCATATTGTCGAGCGAGGCCACGGTGGACCCGCAGGCCAGCTGGTCGTAATAGGACCCAGGCCGCGTGACGCTGACGAGATCGGTGTAGGTGTGGTCGCTGGCCCGGTTGGGCGACTCGAGCTGCATCACGCCAAAGTTCGCGTTGACGCCCGAGGCCGCGTCCGTCGCTCGAGGCGCACTCACAGCCACGCCGTACAACATCCTCGCTTCGGGCACCGTGGCCCCGGGCACGAGCGGTGCGTCGGGTCGGATGCGCCAGCGCGGCGTGGTGGCAGCGCCGGGGGCTGCCGCCTGCTCGTTGATGTTTCGCAAACTGGCGCACAGGTCCATGCTGCTGGAGATGCCGGAGGGGTAGCCGTCCATGGGCCCGCCATCGATGAGCGTGGGGACGAACACCGCCTGCGTTTGCGTCATGTCGCGCGCGGTGCCTGCGATGCCGGCGCCCACCGCGTTGCGGTTCACCATGTAGCGCAGGTTCAGCAAGGCGTGCTGGGGCGGGGGATCACCGCCTGCCTGAATGAGGGAACTCACCGGCAGCCAGCCCTTGTGCCCGGCCGAGGCACAGTCCTGTTGGCCGTTTCGGGAACTGGCGGGACAGGGGAGCAGGCCCTGGTTGTTCAGCGCGAAGGCGCGGACAGCACTGTCGGCCCACTGCAGCACGGCGCGCTGTCCCTGCACATCAACCTGCGTTCCCTGCGAACGCTGCAACATGAAGCTGCCCAGCGCCGCGCCTGCCGCCGCCACGGCCATGACGGCCAGCGCAATGGCGACCACGCCGCGCTGTCGTTCAATTGGCGGAGCATGCGATTTCAGGCGTCGCCGATCAGGGGAATGGGAGGAGTGGATCACGGTGGGGTACCTCATGAAGGTCGTGTTCACAGCGGGTGGTGGGGTGTCGCGCAACGGCCTGCATCACATGGGGCGGGCCATGGCCTGGCGCACCAGGTCGTAGACCGGCAGCAGCAGGGCGATGATCAGCACCAGGAATACGCCCCCGGCGATGACCACCACCAGCGGCTTGATGATTTCGGCGATCGTCTCCACCGTGCGCTTCAGGCGCTTGCCGTATTCGGCCGCGAGATACGACAACTGGCTGTCCAGCGAGCCCGCGTCCTCGCCCACAGCGATCATGCGCACCATGAGGTTGGGAAAGCCGCCGATCAGGCGCATGGCTGACGAAATGCGGTCGCCGCGTTCGACGAACAGGCGAATGGCGGTCAACCGCTCTTCGTAGTAGATGTCGGGCGTGCTGCGCTCCAGGATGTGCAGGCTGCTGACCACGTCGAGCCCCGATCGGGTGAGGATGGCCAGGTACTCGGAGAGGAAAGCCAGGCCCGACGACGTGACAAGCACGCGCGAGATGGGCAGCTTGTGGAGGACGATGTAGCCGAGGCGGCGGAAGGTCCGGCTCGACTTCCAGGACCAGATCAGCGTGACCAGGAAAGTCACCATCGCGCCGACGACCAGTGCCCAGTGGTCGTTGATCCATTCCGCCCCGGCGAGCACCGCCACCGTGATGGGCGGCAGCTTGGCGTTCATCTGCTTGAACAGGTCGACCATGCCGGGCATGACGTAGACGATCCAGAAGGCCGCTGCGCCGAAGATGGCCAGGAACGAGAAGGCCGGGTAGATCATGGCCTGCTTGGCATTGGCCTTCATGTTGAGCACGCGGTCCATGTGGTCCGCGGCTTCCTGCAGCATCTGCGCCATGTTGCCCGAGGCCTCGCCGATGCTCACCAGACTGCGAACCGACTCGGGGAACACATCGGACTGACGACCGAAGGTCTCGGACACCGACGCGCCGGCACCCATGTCGTCCAGCATGAGGCGGCTGAGGTGCGTGATCGCCTTGTCGGCTTCGGTCGAGTCGTCTTCTGCAATGACGCGCAAAGCCTCCAGCAGGGGGATGCCGCTGTTCACCATGACCGCCAGGTCGCGCATGAGGCCCGCGACGTCCTTGGAGCTGGGCGAGAGGTGCGTGACCGCCCGGCCCCAGCGGTACACCTGTGCCAGGCCGCTGTTCATGCGGCGCAGGTACACCAGCGTGCCGTTGGTGCGCTTCTCGATCCAGGTGGACGCGGCGTCGACGCTTTCGTAAGGCGTGATCACCACGCCCTTCGTTGTTCGCCCGCCGGGGAACATGACCACGTAGAAGAAGACGCCGCTCATCGCGCAGGCCCCTCGCCGGTGACCCGGAAGATCTCTGCGGTGGTGGTCTGGCCGAGCAGCACGCGGCGCCGGGACACCGCCGTCATCGGGGTGAAGCCTTTGGAGAAAGCCAGCGTACGGATGGCTTCGCGGCCGGCGTCGTCTGCAATGGCGTTGGCCATGTCGTCGTCCACCATCAGCAGTTCGTAGAGGGGCAGCCGGCCATGAAATCCCGTGCCGCGGCAGCGCGTGCAGCCCACGGCGGCGAATCCGTAGGTGCCGTGCTGCACGCCGAGCCAGTCGCACTCGTCGTCGGTGAACGGCTTCTCTTCGGCGCAGACACTGCAGAGTTTTCGCACCAGCCGCTGGTTGATGACCAGTTTCAGGTTCTCGGCGATCACCTGCGGAGACAGCGACATCGGGCGCAACCGCGGCACCACGCCGAACACCGTGGTGACGTGCAGCGTGCTGAGCACAAGGTGCCCGGTGGCAGCCGCGTCGAAGGCGGCCTGCGCGGTCTCTGCATCCCGCATTTCGCCGACCAGGATCACGTCGGGATCGTGCCGCAGAAAGTGGCGCAAGGCGGTGCCGAAGTCGTAGCCGGCGCGACGGTTCACCTCGGTCTGCCCAGCGGCGGGAACGCGGTATTCCAGCGGGTCTTCCACCGTGAGCACATTGCGTTCAATGAGGTGCTGCATGCGAAGGCCGGCATGCAGCGTGCTGCTCTTGCCCGATCCGGTGGGCCCCGTGATGAGCACCATGCCGACCGGGTTCTCCATCACGCGGGCAATGGCCGCCACGTCTTCCTCGAAGAAGCCGAGCGTGGCCAGATCCTGGATGTCGTGCGCCTCGGGCAGCAGCCGCAGCACCATGCGCTCACCGTACTCGGTCACGATGGTGGACACGCGGATGGTGATGGGCACTTCGAACACCACCACACGGAAGCTGCCGTCCTGCGGTCGGCGCTGCTCGGAGATGTCCATTTCCGCGCGCAACTTGAGGTAGCTGGTCAGCCGGCTCAAGGTTGGCGGCAGGGCGATCATGGGCTGCAGCACGCCGTCGATGCGGCAGAGGATGTGATAACCCTTCGCACCCGGCGTGATGTGGATGTCGGTGGCGCGCTCGCGCACCGCCCAGTGCATCAGGCTGTCAACGAAGTTCTCGGGCGAATGCGCGTGCTCGGTGTCGCCGATGAGCCGCTCGATCTCGCGCTTCACGTCTTCCTCGGGCGGATGCCGGGAGAAGTGGTAGCAGTGGCGGATGAAGCGCATCACTTCCGAGAACTGGCCACGCACGAAGTTCGAGCGCATGCCCGTTCGCCGCAGCACCAGTTGCGCCACTTCCTCAGGTTCGGCGTCGCCCAGCAGCACGGTGAGCTGCTGGTCCTTGCGACTGAGCGGCAGGAAGCGCGCGGTGAGGCACAACTCGCGCGGGAACATGGCCAGCAGCGCGTTTTCCGGTGCGTCCAGCGTGCTCACGATCGCATAGGGCAGCCCTTGCAGTTCGCTGAGCTCGCGAACCACGTCCTGTTCACTGACCAGCCCTTCCTGGGCGAGGATCGTGCGCAGCATCCCGCCACCTGCGGCCTGCTTCTGCCGCACATACTCGAGTTCCACCGCATCCAGCCTGCGCTTGCTGATGAGCATCTGCCCCAGCAGTTCAGACTGCTGTTCTGCGCTGAGCCGGGTCGCCTGGGACATGGGGTGGGTCCGGAGGTGTTTACTGGATGATGCGTGCGCGCAGCACCATCACCAGTTCGCGCGTGCCGCCCAGCTGCGACGACGAACGGAACAGCGCGCCCACGCCGGGCACATCGCCCAGGCCCGGGAGACCCTGGCGTCCGTTGGACGCCTCCTGATCGATCAGGCCGCCGAGCAGCACGACGTCGCCATCGCGCATGCTCAGCATGGTCGTGATGCTCTTGGTGCTCACGATCGGCAGCGTCAACCGGTTGCCGCCGCCCAATTCCACGAGCGTGAGGCTGTCGCGTTCCACCTGCGTCTGCGAAGGTCGCACGAAGAGTTCGATCTCGCCGCCGTCCTTCACCACGGCGCCCAGCCCCAGCACCACGCCGGAGAACACGGAGTCCGTCTTCACCTCCATGGTGATGGGCGTCACGGCGGTGGGTGCGCTGGCGGTCGAGCCGGCCGCGCTGGTAATTTCCTTGACGTAACGGAAGTTGGTGCCGACGCTCATGTAGGCGGGCATGCCGTTGTTCACCCGGATCGACGGGTTGGACAACACCTTGACATGGCCGTAGGTTTCGAGCGCGTTGATGGTGGCCGAGAACACCCGGTTCGAGAAGGTGATGCCGCCACCCGTGGCACCGGTGGTGCCCATCACCTGCGAAGGAATCGTGACCGATCGGCCCAGCAGGTTCGGCGTGGCGCCCACCGTGCCCATGGTCTGGCCGATGTTGACCGGCGCCGCACCCAGTGTGGACATGACCCTGTTGCCCAGCGATGTCCAGTTGATACCCAGTTGCGAGTTGTTGTTGAGCGTCACGTCAAGCAACTGCGCATCGATCTGCACCTGCCGGCCGCGGAAGGCGCGCCCCTGCTGCAGCACCCTCTCCACCATGCGGATCTTCGACGGCCTGGCCTTGATGTAAAGGCTTCCGCTGGAACGGTCCAGGGTGTAGCGGGCCGCCTCGGCAGCACTGGCGGAAGTCTTCTTGCCTTCCTCTTCGGCCAGCAGCACTTCGATGGTCTTGCCCAGCTGCGTCCACGCGTCGGCCTTGCCGTCGCCCATGCCTCCCGTCAGCGTGACGCTGTCGCGCAGGCCATTGGAACCTGCGTCGCCTCCGCCGCCGAGGGCATCGCCCCCCGTGTTGACGCCCAGCGCGCCGGTGACGGCCAGGGCGTCCACCGGAAAGATGCGTTCTTCCAGCGCCTTGACGCGCAACACGTTGTCGTCGCCCACCCGGCCATGGACATCGAAGGCCTGCAGGATATGCACCAGCGCCTGGCGACCGGTGACGTCCTTGAGGTAGAGGTTCACCGTCTTCTCGGTGGCCAGCACCTCGGGATCGATGGACAGGCCCATGCCGTATTCCATGGCAAGGATCCAGAGCAGCTGGCCGATGCGGGCGTCCTGCATGCTCATGCCGAACTTCCTGGAGACCAGCACACCCGCGCTCGGAATGCCCGGGTGATCGTTCTCAGGCGCCGCAGCCACCACGGGCGCCATGGACCGAATCTCCAGCTCGCGCGCCAGGGCGTCCTGAGTGGCGCGCAGCCGCTCGGAATCGCTGTCAAGCAGCTGGCCTGCGCGCGCCAGCGATTCGGCCTCGGCCGCCTTCTGCGCCGCGGACACTTCTGCCGGCTCCTGGAGATGGGCACACCCACCCAGCGCCAGCAGCGTGCCGATCAAGGCGATTTCACGTCTCATTCTGTTTCTCCAACATCGAATCCATCAGGGGCCGTGCCTCAAAAGTCGCTACCGCTCAGCGCACCAGCGTCGACTGGAGCCAGCCGAGGAACTCCACCCGCCCCACCGCCAGCACGCCCATCTGCCCGTCTGCGCTTTCGCGAAAGCAAAGAGCGGGCACTGCGGCGTTGGGTGGCGTCCACATCAGCGCGTAGGCGGGGCGGAAAGCCGGTGTGTCGCAGGCCGTGAAGTACCCCGCGCCATCGATGCCTGCGACCAGGGGATCGGAGGCGCCGTCGGCCAGGCTGGCGTCTCGCGCGCGTGTGACAAACGGCGACGCAGGGTCTGCGCTGAACAGCGCGCCCGACACGCCGTATCGCAGATCGCGGCTCTGCGCGAACTGCGGGCGGTCCATCCCGAGGCTGAAGAAGGGCACGCCGCCCGTGGTGGCACCGCAGACCCCATCCCTTTGGTCCTCCACCCCGTCGCGCGTCGTGTCCGGACAAGGCAGTCGCTGCTGTCGAACGGCAAACGTGCGGACCGCGGCGTCGACCGCATGCAGCACGTGGTCGGCGTCCTGGTTGATCTGGCGCTGGCGCAGCGTTGACTGGAGTTCAAAGGTGGCCACCGTGAGGACCCCCACCACGAGCAGCACGAGTCCCACTTCCAGCAGCACCGCACCCGACTGCCGTCGCGTGGAGGAAAGGGTGTGAAGGGATCGGCACAGCGGCATCACGGCCTCGCTGCAGGGGCGGACTGCGTGGTCTGGAAATCCATGCGGAGCTGCTTCTGCAGCGCCTGCACCTCGGCCACCTTGCGGCCGATCTCGGCCTGTTTGGCCGCGCTGTTGTCGCCACGCTGAAGCACCTGGAGTTCCTCGGCGGCCTTCTGCATTTGCGCTGCCACCCGCAGGTTTTCACGCAGCACGTCCAGCCGGATGCCTTGCAGGACGCTGGAGCCGTTGGCCTTCTCGAGATCACTCAGTGCGCGCTCGGCCTCCAGCGGATCGATGGCCGCCCCTTTGGCCTGCAGCGTCTGCAGCTTCTGGACGGCGGCCTGCATGCGCAGGCTTCGGTCCGCCTGTGCCTGGCTGGTGGCGGCGCCGGTGGGCGGCACGGCGCCCGGTACCGTGGCTTCGTCGCTTCCATTCATCCACGCCGGCAGCGCATTCGCTCCACCGGCTCGGGTCGCGCAGGCGCCGTCACCCTATCCGGGGATCCCAAGGCCTCTGCCCCCACGGGTGCTCGCGGCGCAACGGCCGCGGCGTCCATGCCCATCGGCGCGCCCTCGCGCGAAGTGAGCCAGCCGCCTTTGAACACCACGTAAGCCAGGACCAGGAACATCACGACAAACACTGAGCCCACCACCATCTTCAGGTTCTTCATCCAAATCTCCTACCAGGCAAAAGGTTCTGCAGGCAGGCCAATGCCCCGCCCGATGTCCACCTTGCGGGCGCGCCCTTCCGGCGACACCAGCTCCACCGACTGCAAGTTCAGGGCGCGGATTTCCTCACCGGTGCCGATGCGGGCACCGACGCGGTAGCGCTTGTCGCCCAACACGAGGTAACGGCGCTTGCCCGAACTCACCACCACCGCACCCTTGAGGGACGGGTCCGCGGCGTCGCTGGCCGCTGCGTCCGCCGCGAGTGCGGCGGCTTCCGGCGAGGGCGCGATGATGTGGGTGCTGTTGTCCGAGGGCCCTGTCACGCTGCCCCGAAGCCACGGCGATGCCTTGATGGATTCGAGATCCTTGAGAGCCTGCGCGACAGCGTCCTGCCCCGCGGGCGCCGCTGCCGGAGCGGGGGCCGGGCCGGCGTAGATGACCGGGCGCTGGTAGATGACCCAGGTGCTGAAGAGGCCGGGAAGCACCAGCATCGCCCAGCCCACCAACGGTTTCCAGCGAGGTTTCAGCAAGGGTTTCATGGCCCACCTTCCTGCCGGGCCTCGATCCGGGTCAACCGGTAGGCAAACAGGCGGGTCGAGCTGTCCTGGCCGCTCACGCCGGTGCGGATGTCCACCGGTTCGGCGCGGTAGCCGTGATCGTTGAGCGTCTTGACCAGCGTCGATAGAGAGCGCGTGTCCCGATCCGAATTGATCAGGTTCTCGGGCAGGGTGCCGTCGACCACGATGGCTGGCTCGCTGGCGCGGGTGGTCGTTTCTCCCGCCCCAGAGCCCGAGCGCTGGGTGCCCACGGAAAGAATCCGGATGCCACCCTGCGCGCCCTGTCGCAAGGCATCCAGCAGGCGCACGGGGTCGTGGTCGCCCTGGATCTTCTTCAACAAAGTCAGGACTTCCACCTGTCGCTTCACGCCGGGCGCGTCCAGCCTCGTGTCCCGCCGGATCACAGCGATGTTCTTGCGGATGTCCGCTTCCTGGGCTTGCAGGCGCTGCGCCTGCTGCCGCAGCACATCAGCTTGCACCATCCAGCCGTACGCCAGGTAGGCCAGCACGGTCGAGAGGGCAAGCGCCGCCAGGGCGCCAAACGGCAGGTATTCACGCGCCAGCACATGCCAGAGGTCGTTGCCTTCGTTCACCAGGTCCTTCGACTGCGCCTGGCGGACCATGGATTTCAGGCCCGTGTGCAGCACGGCAGCCGAACCATCGCTCGCTCGCAGCGCTTCGCTCTCCACCTTGACCGACACGCCCTGCGCCGCCTGCGAAAAGGCTGCCGTGACCACGTCCAGCTCCGAGCGCGGCCCTTCGAACGCCACCGGCAGCCACACCACATTGAAGTCGGTGCATCCCTTGGCCGCCATTTCTTCGCGGGCCTGCAGGCCCAGCATGGACGCCACGCCCTCAAGATCGGCCAGGGTGTGGTCCACCGCCACCGCTTGCAGGTGCACGAGCTGGCCTTCGTGCCGGGCGAAGAAATGGAAGTGGCGGTCCGCCTGGAGCACGACCGCGCGACCCGGCTGCACGAACTTGTACGCCAGCACCGCCATGAGCGACACACGGCAGATGTGGGCCTGTGCCGCCGCCCACGACAGCATCTGCTGCCATTCGTCCAGCGCCACTGTGACGTACAGCACCTGGTAGCTGCGGCCGGTGCGCTGCAGTTGCAGGATGAGAATCTTCACGTCGGACGAGATCTCGCCCTGCGAACGCAACCGGCGCTCCAGCAGCGTGACCGCATGCCGGGGATCCCCCTCGAACGACGCCATGCCAACACTCACCTGCTCGGGATGCCACACCAGGTTGCTGGCCCGCTGCAGGGCCGGGTAGTGGCCGAGCGCCCGGTACTGACTGCCACCGTGTTCGGTCGCCAGCCAGCGGGGGCCCATCACGAGAATCGTCATGACCCACTCCCGGTGGTGCGGAACAACAGGCTGCCCCGCACCGAGACCTGCACCTGCGACTCCGGGTCCTTGACGTCGGAGAACAGGCTTTCACTGCGCCGCGTGACGGAGATCTCGAAACTTTCGGCGCCGAACAGCCGGTTCGGCGAACTGACCATCTCGGACAACAAGGCGTTGGCCGAGGCCCGGGTCATCGTGGCCTGCCTCACGTTGAAGCGCCGCTCGGCCCAGGCCGAGTGCTCCAGCCCTTGCTCGGCGGCGTGCCGCATGAGCCCGTTGGCCAGCTGCGCGCGCTTTGCTTCGTCAATGGCGTTCGCCTCTTCCTGCCTGGCTTCGGCCAACAGTTGCTGCGTGGAGGCCAGCGCCTGCCTGGAAGCGGTGAGGTTCTGGTCGCTCCAGTAGAAGAAGGCGACCGCGGCCACCAGCAGCAGCAAGGCCCCCACCACCCACGACCAGCGCGGTTTGCGCCCCAGAGATCGGCGCGTTACCGCGAGGCGGGCCTCGCTGGGGTCGATGTGGGCGTTCATGGGGCGCTCCACTACTGGTTCATCTTGTAGTGGGCGGTGACGTTGGCCACTTGGTCGTCACGAGTCCCCGCGCCGCCGGCAGCATTCTGCGTGTTGTTTCCTGTCCAGAACGCGCCAGCCGCCCCAGGCAAGGCGCCCTCTTGTCGAAAACTCCCTCCGTTGGCAGCCGCCTGGCCATCAATCGCAGCATCCAGTGACCTCGCCAAGTCGGGCGTCAGGCCAGATATCACCATCACATTACCTGCACCGGAAGCGGTACCCGGTGGATTCCACTGGAAGCAGACCTGGAGTTGCTGCGGAACACCATTGGTGTCCAGATAGACGTATCTGTCCTCAAGAGTCAGCCCCCGGCCATTGGGCAGTTCAATACCCATTTGCAAAAACAGGTTGCGCATGTTTAGGGCCGCGGCTCCCCGGCCGGGCGCAGGCCCCGCCGGACCAACCGAGGCCGCCGGAGGCGCTGCAGCTTCACACAAAACACCAGGTCCCGCGGCGCCCGCCGCAAACACACCGCCCGGCGGTACAACAAAACCAAGCCCATTCACCATCAATCGCGGCGCAGTTACGTCATCCCCCGGCGGCACCCCCGTCCGCTGCACAAACGAGTTGTAAGCCACCGCCCACTGGTTCACGAACGTCTGGCGAATCCGCAGGTATTCCGCGTTGCGTTGCGCATCGCGGCCGATCATGACAGCGCCGAGGATGACGCCGATGATGACCAGGACCACCGCCATTTCCACCAGCGTGAAACCGCCCTGGCGGGCCGGGAAGGGGCTGGTGGCGCCGCGTCCCTGTGGCTTGAAACTGGATTGACCCGACCTGTCCATGTTGACTCCTGGCATGAAGTGGAAAGAAAGAAGTGCCGGTTGATCTGCAGCATTCTTTCCATCGGCCTCAAGCCCGGAGAACGACTTGACGAGTTGCATCGCCGTCGGCACCGTCCACCTGTTTGGCAGCCTGAACTTCAGTCAGACCCCCTGACCATCGGCCCGCATCGCGGGCCACGTCGGAGGAAACAGGGGAGGGTTTCGCGAATGCCGGCCGCGCAAGGGGCCGGGTGCGTTGAATTTCTGGTGCGGCTGGCGGGGATCGAACCCACGACCCTCGGCTTCGGAGGCCGATACTCTATCCACTGAGCTACAGCCGCATCGAGACGGGCATTCTATCAGGCGGGGTCATGCGGAAGGCGGGGGTTCAGGCCCCTTGGCTATAATCATGGGTTGCTTTAACGCCCCACGACACAGCCCGCCCCGGCACCGACTCGCCACCCCCTGAGGACACCATGAGCGACCACGCGCACGAACATCACACCGGCCCGATCAAGACGCCCGCCCAACTGCTGTGGACGTCCTTTTTTGCGTTTGTCGCTCCTGTCTTCATCATCATCGGCCTGGTGTACTACGTGACCTCGGGCGACAAGCCTGCGGCTGGCGCGGTGGACCAGGAGCTGGCCACGGCGCAACGCATCCAGCGCGTGGGCACGGTGGAGCTCCGCGACGCCAACCGTCCGCTGCAGTCGGGCGAGGCCGTGTACGCGGCGCAATGCGTGGCCTGCCACGGTGCGGGTCTGGCGGGCGCGCCCAAGTTCGGTGATGCCGGCGCCTGGGCCGCGCGCATTGCCACCGGCTACGAAGCCCTGCTGAATTCCGCGCTCAAGGGCAAGGGTGCGATGGGCGCGCAAGCGGGTGGTGCCTTCACCGACGTCGAGATCGGTCGCGCGGTGGTGCACCTGGCCAATTCCGCCGGTGGCAAGTTTGCCGAGCCGCAGGCGCCGGCTGCCGCAGCCCCGGTGGCAGAAGCAGCACCCGCCACCCCGGCGGCCGCAGCGCCTGCGCCTGTTGCCGTGGCCGCTGCGCCAGCCGCCGCAGCGGCACCTGCGGCAGCCGCAGCCCCCGGCGCCACGGTGGCGGCTGGCGCGGGCGAAGCGCTCTACAAGCAATCCTGCACGGTCTGCCACGCAGCGGGCGTGGCCGGCGCGCCGAAGTCTGGCGACAAGGCCGCCTGGGCACCGCGCATTGCACAGGGCATCGACGCCCTGACGGCGAGCGTGATCAAGGGCAAGGGCGCGATGCCGCCAAAGGGCGGATCTGCCGCTTCGGATGCGGAGATTCGCGCCGCGGTGCAATACATGGTGGACGCGGCCAAGTAGGATTTGCACCCACCCATGAAAAAGCCGGTCGATGACCGGCTTTTTTACGTCTGCGCCTGCGCTGCCTGGGGACTGAGCAGGTAGTTGAATCGGGCAGGCAGATCGTCAGCCCGTACCGCGTGCGGCGACCAGGTTCCCGCATCGACGGCTTCGGCGGCCAGGGCCATGTCGGCGCTGTGCACCAGGCCGACCCCCCGGTCGGTGACCAGGTAGAGATGTCCGTGTTCGTCGAGCAGGCTGTCCTTCACCTCGGCGGCCAGGCCGGTGTGACTGTGCACGCGCCCGTCCGGCTGCAGCCGCCAGATCCAGGGCGTGATGTCCAGCTCCACATACACGCGTTGCGGGCCGTTCTGGAAATACCACTGGCCGCGCTCGTCGGCGGCGTAATTGCGGTGGATGAAGTCAATGAGCTTTTCGTGCTGCAGCAGCGAGCCGCGTGCTTCCTGGAATTTGCCGGCCGCCTGGACGCGATCGTCGCGCATGTACCACTGGCCGCGTGCATCCAGGCCGAGCCAGCCGAAGCAATGCGGTACGTTGGGCCATTTGGCCATGGCGGCCTTGACGATGTCGTCCATGGGTGGGTGCGATCAGACGTGGGAGAGCAGCCAGTTTCCCACGGCCTCGGGCATCGCACGCACATGGCCCGGCAGGCCGAAGGGTCCGGAAGCCACGGGGAAGCCGACATGGCCACCCTGCCCCGGCTGCCACAGTGTCACGTGCGACCCAGCCTCCTGCGCGGTGGGCAGTGAAGCGGCCGGCACGAAGGGATCGTTGCGGGCATTCAGCGCCAGCGCAGGCACGCGGATGCGGTGCAGCACAGGCTTGGCCGATGCGCGACTCCAGTAATCATCCGTGCCCTGAAAGCCGTGCAGCGGCGCGGTGAAGAGGTTGTCGAATTCGTACAGATCGCGCGCGGCCAGCAGCGAGGCGCGGTCGAACAGGCCGGGGTGCTGCTCCAGCTTCTTCAAGGCCTTGGGCACCATGGAGCGAAGAAACATGCGGGTGTAAATCAGGCGATTGAACCCGCGCCCGATGGCGTGGCCCCCGGCGGCCAGATCCAGCGGTGAGCACACGGCGGCCACTGCACGAACGCGTTGCGACGCGGCGGCACCCATTTCACCGGCCCAGCGGAGCAAGGCGTTGCCGCCCAGCGAGACGCCCACCGCCAGCAAAGGACGCTGCGGGTGGGCCTGTGCAAACTGCTGGAGGATCCAGTCGACTTCGGCGAAGTCGCCCGAGTGGTAGGCGCGGGGTGCGTGGTTGAGTTCACCCGAACAGCCCCGAAAGTGTGGCACGGCAAAGGCAATACCGTGGGCGGCGGCGAAGTCTGCAAAGGCCACCGCGTACTGGCTCGCCGATGAGCCCTCCAGACCATGGAAGAGCACCAGCAGCGGCGCGTCTACCGGGGACGCGTGCGAGGCTCGGTCGACGTCGATGAAGTCGCCATCGGGCGTGGCCCAGCGCTCACGTTGCCAGCGCGGCGCCACGCCGGAATGCCGGCGACTGGCCACGGCGGCCCAGATGGTCTGTGCATTGCCGCCGGGCAGCCACCACGGCGCGCGGTAGGCGAAGCCGTTCGAATTCAATGCAGCACCGGCTTGGCGGTCAGCACCTCGGGTGGCTCGGTGCGCGTGCCCGGGCTGGCGTGGTGCGCCACCAGGCGCCAGCCCTGCGCGGTCTTGGCGTACACGTTGGTGGCCACCACCCAGGCTTGTTGCGGTCCATCGTCGGTCATCACCTGCACACGCTCCACCACGCTGTGCACGCTGCAGGAACCGGCGTCGAGCCGTCGGACTTTCTCCGGCACTGCCTGCACGCTGCCATTGGAGAACAGCGCCTCGAACGCGGCCCGCACGGCCGCGTGTCCCACCAGGCGCGGGCCACCCGGGTGCACGCACACAATGTCCTCGTCGTCCGCCCAGCAAGCCATGAGGCGATCGAGGTCGGCGTGTTGCAGCGCTTCGTAGAAAGCGTGTTCGGTGTCGTCGGGGTTGCCGGGAGGCAGTTTGGTCTTGGGCATGGGCCGGGTGTGCGTCGATCTTCAGGACAGGCGATTGTCGCCGGGCTCACTCTGGCGCTGCAGCCAGCGGCTCAGCACCGGTTCAGGCTCGAGCGCAGACGCTGCGGCCCAGACGAGCTCAGGCGCTGCCACGTGGATGCCGGGCGGCGCCAGTTCGAGCGCACACGCAGCGACCTTTGCCACGCCTTCCGCGCGCACCGGCTTCTGGTTGGACGGCACCAGGTAGTGCAGCACGCCCAGCATGCCCGCGGCGAGGCGGGGCAGGAAGCCGCCGGCTGCGCCCACCCGCGGGCCGGGCTGGGCCGAGCGCAGCAGCAGCACGGTGTCGAAACCCATGGCCGCCACGGCCTGCTCGTCCAGCGTGGCCAGCCCTCGCTTGATGGCCTCGGGCAGGCGTCCCTGCTGGTGAGGCAGCACGACGACCAGACGGCGCACGCCACAGCGGCGCATCCAGGCTGCGATGGGCCGCAGCTCCGCAGGCTCCACCGCCAGCATCGCTTTCTCGCGACCGTGAAAGAGACGGGGCGGATCCATCAGGATCCAGCCGTCGTCGGCCGGTTGGATCGGCCAGTGTTCGGCGTCCTGTCCCTTCACGTGCAGGTCTTTCACGCGCTGCAGACTCATCACCATCGGCTCGCGGACCAGCACGCTCAGCAACCGCACGGCGTTGCTCGACGCCAGGCGTGTGACCATCGCCTCGCCCAGGGCACCCGTGGCACCGGCCAGCAGCACGTGAGGGCCACGCACCCGTGGCGAACCCACGGATCGGTTCGCGGCTTGCAGGACATCGCTGGGTTCGAGGCGCATGCCAAAATGCTACCGGATACCGCCTGCACCTGAACGAACGGAGGACCCGATGACACGACGCCACCTTGCCGCCTTGCTGCTGCTGTGCGCCAGCCTGCTGACCGGCTGCGGTTACAACGACTTCCAGCGGCTGGACGAGCAGAGCCGATCGGCCTGGTCCGAGGTCCTCAACCAGTATCAGCGCCGTGCGGACCTCATTCCCAACATCGTGGCCACCGTCAAGGGCGAGGCCAACTTCGAACAGGAAACGCTCACCCGCGTGATCGAGGCGCGTTCGAAAGCCACATCGATCCAGATGACGCCGGAGATGTTGAACAACCCGGCCGCGATGCAGCAATTCCAGGCTGCGCAAGGCGAGCTGGGCAGCGCGCTCAGCCGGCTGATGGTCGTGGTGGAGCAGTACCCCAACCTGAAGGCCAACCAGGGCTTCAGCGATCTGCGCGTGCAACTTGAGGGCACCGAGAACCGCATCACCGTGGCGCGCAACCGCTACATCCAGACCGTGCAGGAGTACAACGTGCTTGCGCGCAGCTTCCCCACCAACCTCACTGCCATGGTGTTCGGCTACGAGCCCAAGGCCAATTTCACGGTAGCCAACGAGGCGGCCATCTCGGCACCGCCCACGGTCGACTTCGAGAAGAAATGACCGCTTGCCTGGGGTGGCGGGGCTGGCTGCTCTGCCTGCTCGTCGCCTGGTTCGCACCTTGGCTCGCCCACGCACAGGGCCTGCAACCGGTGCCTGCGCTGACCGCTCGCGTGATCGACCAGACCGGTACGCTCGACGCGGCCACGCTCGCCACCATCGAAGCGCGGTTGACGGCCTTCGAGCAGTCCAAAGGTTCGCAGGTGGTGGTGGTGATGGTGGCCACGACCGCCCCCGAGGACATTGCTGACTACACGCAGCGGCTGGGCGATGCCTGGAAGATCGGGCGCCGCGACGTCGGCGACGGCGTGCTCTTCGTCATTGCCAAGGACGACCGCCGCCTTCGCATTGCCCCCGCCAAGACGCTCGAGGGCGCGATTCCCGATCTTCTGGCAAGGCGCATCCTCGACCAGGCCGTCACGCCCGCCTTCCGGCAGGGCGACTACGCCGGCGGCATCCAGGCGGGGGTGGACCAGATCCTTGCGCGCATCAGTGGTGAAGACTTGCCCTTGCCAGGGGATGCGGGCAACGCCCGCAACGGTGGCCCGGGTTTCCAGTGGATGGACCTGGTGATCTTCATGGTGTTCGCGGTGCCCTTCATCTCGCTGGCCCTGCGCAGCATGTTCGGCAACAAGCTGGGCACCTTGCTCACGGGGCTGGGCGCCGGGGGCCTGGCGTGGGCACTCACCGCTGTGCTCTGGATCGCCATGGGTGCAGGACTCATCGGCCTGCTGGCGGCGCTCTTCATGCAGTTCATGCCCGCAGCGTCGGGTGGGGGCCGCGGCGGGAGGGGCGGTGGCCACTGGGGTTCACCGGGTGGTGGCTGGAGCGGCGGAGGGGGACGCAGCGGCGGCTTCGGCGGTGGCGGTGGTTTCAGTTCCGGTGGCGGCGGCAACTTCGGAGGCGGTGGTGCTTCCGGCGGATGGTGAACGGCATGGTGAATCTGCTTCGCGTTTTCAAGCACCGCTGGATGGACCGCTCCGACACCGTGCGCGCCGTACCGGACGACATGGCCGACCGCCTGGCACGCCGCGTGGCGGCCAGCGAGGTGCGGCACAGCGGCGAGGTGCGACTGTGCGTGGAGGCGTCGTTGCCCACCAGCTACCTCTGGCGCGCGGGCACCCGCCAACCGCTGCAGGCCGTGGTGCGCGAACGGGCGCTGACGTGGTTCGGGCGACTTCGCATCTGGGACACCGAGCACAACAACGGCGTGCTCATCTACGTGCTGCTGGCCGAACATGCCATCGAGTTCGTGGCCGACAGGGGTTTGACCCGGCACGTGGACACAGCGGCATGGCAGGCCATCGTGGACCGCCTGGGCACCAGGCTGCGCGAAGGCGCTTTCGAAGATGGTCTGACCCAGGCACTGGAAGAGGTGTCGGCGCTGCTGGTGATGCACTTTCCGGTGGAAGAGAGTGCAGGCAGCCCCAACGAACTGCCCGACGCCATCGTTCGGTGCTGAGGGCTAGGAAGGCCGGGTGCGTTTGAACAGACCGGTTCGGTTGTTGTTCAACGCCACGTTCAGTTCCTGCTGCAGGGCACGATTCATCTGGGCAAAGGTCTTGAGTTTGCGTGTGGTCTCACGCAGGCGGTCGGCCATGCGTTTGGAGATGGCGAGCAGCAGACGCGAGCCCAGCCGCGGATCTTCCTTGAGCAGCCGCATGAGTGCGGTGCGCGAAAGCACCGCCACGGCAATGTCGGTGTTGGCGGTGCACGTCGCCGAACGCGGCGCGCCATCGAGCACGCCCATCTCGCCGATCAGGTGCCCAGGTCCCATGATGTTGACCACCATGCTCTCGTGCAGACCCGGCAGCTCGTTTTCCACCGCGATGTCGCCTTCGAGTACCAGCAGCATGTAGTCGGTCTGCTTGACCTCGCCTTCCTGGATGATGACGGTGCCGGCCTTGATCAGTTTGGGGCGCATGTAACCCACGATCTTGAGCGCATCGCCGAGCGTCAGGTCGGCCAGCGCAGAGGCGGTGACGAGCAAGCGCGCGGCCACCTCTTCGGGCGCCATGTCCGGGCTCTCAAAAATCGATGACATCGCACGCTCCCAACTTCATTGTGCTGTCCATGATATTCGGCCCGTTACATCCTGTGCCGCATTGACCAACAAAAAGACCGGCACTTGGCCGGTCCTTCAATTCGAGTGCGTGGGATCCGCTTACTTCTTCTGGCGGTATTTGCGCAGTGCAGCAATCTGCGCCGCCATCACCGCGAGTTCGGACGTGGCCTTGGCCAGGTCGATGTCGCTGTGCGCATTCTTCAAGGCTTCTTCTGCCTGCCTGCGAGCTTCAAGTGCCTTGGCTTCATCCAGGTCATGGCCACGGATGGCCGTGTCGGACAGCACGGTGATGTGGTGGGGTTGCACTTCAAGAATGCCACCGGCCACGAAGACGAACTCTTCACCGCCGTCGGCCTTTTCGATGCGAACGGCACCGGGCTTGATGCGGGTGATGAGCGGAATGTGGCCGGGCAGGATGCCCAGCTCACCGGCTTCGCCCGGCAGCGCCACGAACTTGGCCTCGCCGGAGAAGATCGACTCCTCGGCGCTGACCACATCGACGCGGATGGTGCTCATAGTGACTCCAATGGAAAAGTGGGGTGAAAGGCAAGCGAGGAGGCGGGACCGGTAGGGCCGCCTCTGGGCTCGGCTTTACGCCACCTTCTTCGCTTTCTCGAAGGCTTCGTCGATGGTGCCGACCATGTAGAAGGACTGTTCGGGCAGGTGATCGCACTCGCCGTTGGCAATCATCTTGAAGCCGCGGATGGTTTCGGACAGCGGCACGTACTTGCCCGGCGAACCGGTGAACACCTCGGCCACGTGGAACGGCTGCGACAGGAAGCGCTGGATCTTGCGGGCGCGGGCCACAGCCAGCTTGTCTTCCGGTGCCAGTTCGTCCATGCCCAGAATGGCAATGATGTCGCGCAGTTCCTTGTAGCGCTGCAGCGTGCCCTGAACGGCGCGGGCAGTTTCGTAGTGTTCCTGGCCCACGACCAGCGGGTCGAGCTGGCGGCTGGTGGAATCCAGTGGGTCCACGGCGGGGTAGATGCCCAGCGCTGCGATGTCGCGCGAGAGCACCACGGTGGAGTCCAGGTGGGCGAAGGTGGTGGCGGGAGACGGGTCGGTCAAGTCATCGGCGGGCACGTACACGGCCTGGATGGAAGTGATCGAGCCGACCTTGGTGGAGGTGATGCGCTCCTGCAGGCGACCCATTTCCTCGGCCAGCGTCGGCTGGTAGCCCACGGCGGAAGGCATCCGGCCCAGCAGGGCGGACACTTCGGTACCGGCCAGCGTGTAGCGGTAGATGTTGTCCACGAAGAACAGCACGTCACGGCCTTCGTCGCGGAACGACTCGGCAATGGTGAGGCCGGTCAGGGCCACGCGCAGACGGTTGCCCGGGGGCTCGTTCATCTGGCCGTACACCATGGCCACTTTCGATTCGCCCAGGTTCTCCAGGTTCACGACGCCGGAATCGGCCATCTCGTGATAGAAGTCGTTGCCTTCGCGGGTGCGCTCACCCACGCCAGCGAACACCGACAGACCCGAGTGGGCCTTGGCGATGTTGTTGATGAGTTCCATCATGTTCACGGTCTTGCCCACGCCGGCACCGCCGAACAGGCCCACCTTGCCGCCCTTGGCAAACGGGCACACCAGATCGATCACCTTGATGCCGGTTTCCAGCAGCTCCTGCGAAGGGGACAGCTCGTCATAGGCAGGTGCCTTGCGGTGGATGGAGGCGGTCAGGGTCTGATCCACCGGGCCACGTTCGTCGATGGGCGTGCCGAGCACGTCCATGATGCGGCCCAGCGTGGCCTTGCCCACCGGCACCATGATGGGAGCGGCGGTGTTGGACACCACCATCCCGCGGCGCAGGCCGTCGGAGGAACCCAGGGCAATGGTGCGCACCACGCCGTCGCCCAGCTGCTGCTGGACTTCCAGCGTCAGTGCGGAGCCTTCCATTTTCAGGGCGTCATACACGCGCGGCATCTGGTTGCGCGGGAACTCCACGTCGACCACGGCGCCAATGCACTGAACGATCTTGCCTTGTACTTGAGACATGATGGATACCTTTTAAATTCTCGGGATTCTGTTGAACGGCTGCTTCAGACCGCTGCGGCGCCAGCGACGATTTCCGAAAGTTCTTTCGTGATCGCAGCCTGACGGGTCTTGTTGTAGACGAGCTTGAGTTCGCCAATGACGCTGCCAGCGTTGTCGGTGGCGGCCTTCATGGCCACCATGCGGGCGGACTGCTCCGAGGCCATGTTCTCGGCCACGGCCTGGTACACCTGGGCTTCCACGTAGCGCAGCAGCAGCTCGTCGATCACGGCGGCGGCATCCGGTTCGTAGATGTAGTCCCAGTCACGCCCACCGGCGTTGTCCTGCAAGGTGCCGGCGTTGAGCGGCAACAACTGCTCGATCACCGATTCCTGCTTCATCGTGTTGATGAACTTGGTGTAGCTGACGTAGACCGCATTCACCCGCCCTTCGGTGTACGCGTCCAGCAGCACCTTCACCGGGCCGATCAGCTTCTCCAGATGCGGCGTGTCGCCCAGACCGGTGACGCTGGACACGACCTTGGCACCGATGCGGTTCATGAAACCCAGGCCCTTGTTGCCAATGGCGACGACCTGAGCGTCCTGGCCCTTGGCCTGAAGCGCCTTGAGTTCGGTGGTGACAGCCCGCAGCACGTTGGTGTTGAGACCACCGCACAGACCCTTGTCGGTCGTCACGACGACAAAACCAGCGGTCTTGGCGTCGTTCGTCTGCATGAAGGGGTGCGTGTACTCCGGATTGGCCCGGCTCAGGTTGCCGGTGATCTGGCGCACTTTCTCCGCGTAAGGGCGGGCGGAACGCATGCGTTCCTGCGCCTTTCGCATCTTGGAGGCGGCGACCATCTCCATGGCTTTGGTGATCTTCTTGGTGTTCTCCACCGATTTGATCTTGCCGCGTATTTCCTTGCCTGCTGCCATTGGGGCTCCTTAGCTGATCAAGGGGGCGTTCAGTACGTGCCGGTCTTCTTGAAATCGGCAACGGCGGCGGCGAGTTGGGCTTCGGCTTCCTTGTCCTTGTCCAGCGCCTTGCCGGCTTCCATCTTCTGCAGCAGGGCGGCGTGCTTGTCCTTCAGGAAAGCATGCAGGCCGGCTTCAAACGACAGCACCTTCTTGACCTCGACGTCGTCCAGGTAACCCTTGTTCACGGCGAACAGTGAAGCGGCCATCAGGCTGATGGACAGCGGGCTGTACTGAGCCTGCTTGAGCAGTTCGGTGACGCGGGCGCCGCGGTCGAGCTGCTTTCGGGTGGCTTCATCGAGGTCGGAAGCGAACTGTGCGAACGCAGCCAGCTCGCGGTACTGGGCCAGGTCGGTACGGATACCGCCAGACTGCTTCTTGATCAGGTCGGTCTGTGCAGCGCCACCGACGCGCGACACCGAGATACCGGCGTTGATGGCGGGGCGGATGCCGGCGTTGAACAGGCTGGTTTCCAGGAAGATCTGGCCGTCGGTGATCGAGATCACGTTGGTGGGCACGAAAGCGGACACGTCGCCGGCCTGCGTTTCGATGATCGGCAGCGCGGTCAGCGAGCCGGTCTGGCCCTTGACTTCACCCTTGGTGAAGGCTTCGACGTAGTCGGCGTTCACGCGGGCTGCGCGCTCCAGCAGGCGGCTGTGCAGGTAGAAGACGTCGCCGGGATAGGCTTCGCGGCCTGGCGGGCGGCGCAGCAGCAGCGAAACCTGACGGTAGGCCACGGCCTGCTTGGACAGGTCGTCGTACACGATCAGGGCATCCTGCCCACGGTCGCGGAAATACTCGCCCATGGTGCAGCCGGAGTAGGCCGAGAGGTACTGCATGGCCGCCGACTCGGAAGCCGATGCGGCCACGACGATGGTGTACTCCATCGCGCCGGCCTGTTCGAGAGCCCGCACCACGTTCTTGATCGACGAAGCCTTCTGACCGATCGCCACGTAGACGCAGGTCATGTTCTGACCCTTCTGGTTGATGATCGCGTCGATCGCCACCGCGGTCTTGCCGGTCTGGCGGTCGCCGATGATCAGCTCGCGCTGGCCACGGCCCACGGGCACCATCGAGTCGATCGACTTCAGGCCGGTCTGCACCGGCTGGTCCACGGATTTGCGGGCGATCACGCCCGGTGCCACCTTCTCGATCACGTCGGTCAGCTTGGCATTGACCGGGCCCTTGCCGTCGATGGGTGCGCCCAGGGCGTTCACCACGCGGCCGATCAGCTCAGGGCCCACGGGCACTTCCAGAATACGGCCCGTGCACTTCACGGTCTCGCCTTCGGAAATGTGCTCGTACTCGCCCAGAATCACGGCGCCCACGGAGTCGCGCTCCAGGTTCAGCGCCAGACCAAAGGAAGGCACGCCGTCCTTGTTGGCGGGGAATTCCAGCATTTCGCCCTGCATCACGTCGGACAGGCCATGGACGCGGACGATGCCGTCGGTGACCGACACCACGGTGCCCTGGTTGCGCACATCGCTCGATGCGCCCAGTCCCTCGATACGGGACTTGATCAGTTCAGAGATTTCGGCGGGATTGAGTTGCATGACTCTTTCCTTCTTTCGTTAAAGGGTGTGCAGGCGGGCCCGGGATGACAGCTGTCAGGCCGTCAGGGCGACTTTCATTTGTTCCAGGCGGGCCTTGACCGAGGTGTCAAGCACCTCGTCGCCCACCACCACGCGGATGCCCCCGATGAGATCGGGCTGCAGTTCGACCTGCAGATTCAGCTTGCGACCAAAACGCTTCTCCAGCACGCCCGACAGATCGGCCAGCGCGGCGCTGTCCACCGGAAACGCGCTGTAGACGATTGCGTCGAAGGCACCCAGTTGCGCGTTCTTGAGCGCGCGGAACTGGTTGGCGACCTCGGGCAGGGCCGCAATGCGGCCGTTCTCGATCACGGTGCGAAGGAAGTTTTCTGCCTTCGCGGGCAGGCTCGTCTTCAGCACACCGGAAATCAGCGTGAACACCTGCTCCGGCGTGGTCCGGGGGCTGTCGGCGAACTGGCGCAACTGCTCGTTGGCCGCCACCGTGGCCAGCTCGTCGAGCCAGGCCGCGGTACCGGCTGCGTCAGGTCCTGCGGACTTGAACAGCGCTTCCGCATAGGGTCGTGCAATGGTGGCGATTTCGGCCATGGTTTACCTTTGATTGCCGGTTCGGAGGCGTCGGGCCTGGATCAAAGCTCGGTCTTCAGGCGACCGAGCAACTCGGCGTGTACGCCGGCATTGACTTCGCGCTTGAGGATCTGTTCGGCGCCCTTCACAGCCAGCGCTGCGACCTGCTCGCGCAGGGCTTCGCGGGCCTTGATGACCTGCTGCTCGGCTTCCTGGTGAGCGGCCGCCACAATCTTGGCGGCTTCCTCGGACGCACGAGCCTTGGCTTCCTCGATCACGGCCTGAGCACGGCGCTCTGCGTCCGCCAGACGGGTGGCCGACTCGTTGCGCGACTTGCTCAACTCTTCCTCGACCCGCTTGTTGGCCACGGCCAGTTCGGACTTGGCCTTCTCGGCAGAAGCCAGGCCTTCGGTGATCTTCAGCGCACGCTCATCCAGTGCCTTGGCGATCGGGGGCCACACGAACTTCATCGTGAACAGCACCAGGATCGCGAAAACGATGGCCTGCGCGAAGAGGGTTGCATTGATGTTCATCGCAACGCCTTTCTGTGTATGGACAAGAGGTGGGACGCACCTGCTGCGGCATCAGCGGGGAACCGGACGGCGAATCAAGTGGACGATTCGCCTGGCACCGCTGCGCGAGGCAGCAGACCGATCAAGCCAGCGTGAAGGGGTTGGCGAACGCGAACAGCAGCGCGATGGCCACGCCGATCAGGAAAGCGGCGTCGATCAGACCGGCCAGCAGGAACATCTTGGTCTGCAGGTCGTTCATCAGTTCGGGCTGACGCGCACCGGACTCAAGGAACTTGCCGCCCATCATGCCGATGCCGACAGAGGCGCCCAGGGCACCCAGACCGACGATAAGACCGCAAGCCAGTGCGACGAGACCCAGAACGTTTTCCATGATGACTCCTTAGAAAGAAACGGAAGTTGAGAGAGGGAAAAGAAACGAAAGAAACCGGGTGCGCCTGCTCAGCGCACGTCAGTGAGCGTCATGCGCCTGCCCGAAGTAAATCAGGGCCAGCATCATGAAGATGAACGCTTGCAGCGTGATGATCAGGATGTGGAAGATGGCCCAGATCGAGCCGGCAATGATGTGACCGATGAAGAAGAGGCCGCCGCCCAGCGACAGCGCGGCAAAGCCACCCAGCAGGGCGATGAGCATGAACACGAGTTCGCCGGCAAACATGTTGCCGAACAGCCGCATGCCGTGGGACACGGTCTTGGCGACGAATTCGATCATCTGCATGGCGAAGTTCACCACGCCCAACAGCAGCGCGAAGATGGGATTCTTGCTGGTGCCGAAGGGTGCGCTCACCAGTTCGTGCGCCCAGCCGCCCAGGCCCTTGATCTTGACGTTGTAGTACAGGCAGAGCAGGAAGACAGAGATGGACAGACCCAGCGTGGTGGACAGATCGGCAGTGGGCACCACGCGCAGGTAGTCGGGATAACCCATGGCGGGACCGGCCACATGCCAGATGGCCGGCAGCAAGTCCACCGGCAGCAGGTCCATGAAGTTCAGCATGAAGATCCAGCAGAACACGGTGAGCGCCAGCGGGGCGATCAGCTTGCGGCTGTTGGCGTTGTGGATGACCGACTTGGCCTGGTTGTCGACCATTTCGACCAGGATTTCGACGGCGGCCTGGAAGCGGCCCGGCGTGCCGGAAGTGGCTTTGCGCGCAGCCAGCCAGAGCACAAAACAGACCAGGGCACCCATAAGGATGTTGACCACCATCGAGTCGATGTTGATCACGGAGAAGTCGACGATCGACTCCTGCTTCTTGTTCGTCAGGTGAACGAGGTGGTGGCGGATGTATTCACCCGGGGTGAGCGCTTGTCCTTCAGCAGCCATGTTCGTTCAGTTCCATCAACCGTTTCAGTTTGGACGACGGGCCTGGATCCAGAATCCAAACCAGTACACCTTGAGTACCACCACCAGGCCCGCCACCAGGGCCAGCCAGTTGAGGTCGGGGACGATTCTGGGCGCTGACCACAACATGGCCACCGACAGCAGAAGCTTGACCCCCTCCCACAACACAAAACTCATGAACGCCGAAATGACATGCCCCGACGCTTTGCGGGACAGGGCACTCGACGTCACGCCCCAGGCCATCAGGGCCGTCGGGATCACCACCGATGCTGCGCCGTACAGAACAGAGTAAGCCAGTGACTCACTGCGGGTGAACAACCACGCCAGCGCGCCAGCGACCACCCCCACCAGCGTCTGAACCCCGACCACCCGCCAGGCCGACAGGCTCGGCTGGGAGGCTCGCCACCGCGACGCTTCGTCGTGGCTCAGTGGCTTGAATTCGGGATCCTTGTCTCCATCTTCCCAGTTGCCTGGGGCAGGCGCCTTCGACGTCACCGGGGGGATTGTCGACATGGCAAATGACGGATGGGTTACAGACGCGGGCGTTTAGGCACAGCCGTTGATTATACGTAGAAACCCCATGCGCACGTCAAGGCCGCCTGGCATCTTTCGCCCTGCGCGTTTCCCGCCGCCGATAATCCGCCCATGAACTTCCCCGACCCCGTGCAAAGCCCTTCGTTGCCCGCATCGCTCTGCTACCTGAACGGCGAATTCACGCCCCTGCGGGATGCCCGCATCAGCGTGCTGGACAGGGGCTTCATCTTTGGCGACGGCGTGTATGAAGTGCTGCCCGCCTACGGCGGCAGGGTCTTCCGCTTTGAACAGCACATGGCGCGTCTCGATCGTTCACTGGGCGAGCTTCGCATCCCCAATCCCTTGGGGCGAGACGAATGGCTGGCTGTGGCCCAGCGGCTGATCGAAGACCTGCGCACCACCACGTCCTCGATCAACCAGCTGATCTATATCCAGGTGACGCGCGGTGTGGCGGTGCGAGACCATGTCATGCCGCCCGGCCTGCGGCCCACGGTGCTCGTGACGGCCGGCGAGATGAAGCTGGCCACGCCTGCGCAGCGAGAACTCGGCGTGGCCTGCGTGAGTGCCGACGACTTTCGCTGGGAGAAAGCGCACATCAAATCCACCAGCCTGCTGGGCGCCGTGCTCGCGCGCCAGATCAGCGCCGATGCGGGTGCGGTGGAGACGGTGATGTACCGCGACGGCTTTCTCAGTGAGGCGGCCGCGAGCAACGTGTGGGTGGTGAAAGATGGCGTCGTCATGGGGCCGCCCAAAGACCACCTGGTGCTCGAAGGCATCCGCTTCGGCCTGATCGAGGACCTGTGTCGCGACCTGGGCATCCGCTTTGAACTGCGCCGCATTTCGCGGGCCGAGGTGCTCGCTGCGGACGAACTGCTGCTGTCCTCCGCCACCAAGGAGGTGCTTCCCATCACCACACTGGACGACCGACCCGTGGGCAACGGCCGGCCAGGTCCTGTGTATGCCCGCCTCTACGCTGCCTATCAGCAGGCGGTGGCTGCCCAGTCGGTCTGAAAGGTGCCTGCGCCATGGAGTTCCCGCCCGAGATTCCCCCGGAACAATCGCTGATCACCTACCCCAGCGACTTTCCCATCAAGGTGATGGGGGCCAACGTGGAGGGCTTTGCCGAGGCCATGGCGCACGTGGCGCGGGCTTTCGACGAGAACTTTGACCACCGGACCATCGAACAACGCCCGAGCAAGGCCGGCAACTACCTGGGCCTGACGCTCACCGTGCGCGTGACCAGCCGCGAACAACTCGATGAGCTCTATCGAACCCTGACCACGCACCCCATGGTCAAGATCGTGCTGTGAACATCCGCCCCCTCGGGCGGGCGGACTACGCGCCCACCTATGAAGCCATGCAGGCCTTCACCGCGGGTCGCAACGCCGACACGCCGGACGAACTCTGGGTCTGCGAGCACCCGCCGGTATTCACCCAGGGTCTGGCGGGTCGGCTGGATCACCTGCTGGCCCCGGGCGACATTCCCGTGGTGCAGACCAACCGTGGCGGTCAGGTGACCTACCACGGTCCGGGCCAGGTGGTGGTCTATCCTTTGGTGGATCTGCAGCGCGCGGGCTACTTCGTGAAGGAGTATGTCTACCGGGTCGAAGAAGCGGTCATCCGCACGCTCGCGCCTTTCAACGTCGTCGGTCACCGCGTGGCGGGTGCGCCGGGCATCTATGTGCGGCTGGACGACCCCGGCAGCCACGCGCTGCTGCCTCAGCGGCCGCAGCGCAAGGTGGACGGGCAGGTCAGGGGCGAGCCTGACTTCACTGGCCTGGGCAAGATCGCCGCGCTGGGCATCAAGGTCAGCCGCCATTGCACCTACCACGGCGCGGCACTGAATGTCGACATGGATCTGCAACCCTTCGAACGCATCAACCCCTGCGGCTACCAGGGCCTGCGCACGGTCGATCTTTCTACAATCGGGGTTGCGGCTTCCTGGGATGAAGTCGCGCAGGCCCTGAGCCAGAAGCTCGCTGCTCTCCTTGCCCCCTGACCCCAACCGCGCCACACGCGCCCCAGCCATGACCAGCCCCGAATCCACCACGGCACTTGCCGGCAGCACCGTCCGCGACGTCCAGCCCGCTGCCAGCTACGACGCCACGGCCAAGCAGAAGAGCCAGGCCAAGACTGCGCGCATCCCGATCAAGATCGTGCCGGCCGAGGTGCTGAAGAAGCCTGAGTGGATCCGCGTCAAGGCGGGCAGCCCCACCACGCGC
Organism: Hydrogenophaga sp.; assembly: GCF_051858985.1. Classification (GTDB taxonomy): domain Bacteria; phylum Pseudomonadota; class Gammaproteobacteria; order Burkholderiales; family Burkholderiaceae_C; genus Hydrogenophaga. Next base: position 181,857 of record NZ_JBHYGM010000005.1, read on the forward strand.
TTCTACGAGATCAAGGACATCCTGCGCACCAACAAGCTGGTAACGGTGTGCGAAGAAGCGAGCTGCCCCAACATCGGCGAATGTTTTGGCAAAGGCACGGCCACCTTCATGATCATGGGCGACAAGTGCACGCGGCGCTGCCCGTTCTGTGACGTGGGCCATGGCCGTCCCGATCCGCTGGACGTGGACGAGCCCGACAACCTGGCCCGGACCATCGCGCAGCTCCAGCTGAAATACGTGGTGATCACCAGCGTGGACCGCGACGACCTGCGCGACGGCGGCGCCGGCCACTTCGTGGCCTGCATCGAGAAGACGCGCGCGCTCTCGCCGCAGACCCAGATCGAGGTGCTGGTGCCCGACTTCCGCGGCCGCGATGACCGGGCCCTGGACATCCTCAAGGCCGCCCCACCGGACGTGATGAACCACAACCTGGAGACCGTGCCTCGCCTGTACAAGGAAGCTCGCCCGGGGTCGGACTACCAGTTCAGCCTGAACCTGCTCAAGAAGTTCAAGGCGCTGTTTCCGCACGTGCCGACCAAGAGCGGCTTGATGGTCGGCCTGGGCGAGACGGACGAGGAGATCCTGGACGTGATGCGCGACATGCGCGCGCACCAGATTGACATGCTCACCATCGGTCAGTACCTCGCTCCCAGCGGCCACCACCTGCCGGTGCGTCGCTACGTGCATCCCGACACCTTCAAGATGTTCGAGGCCGAGGCCTACAAGATGGGGTTCACCCACGCCGCCGTGGGTGCCATGGTGCGCAGCAGCTACCACGCCGACCAGCAGGCTCACGGCGTGCTGAACCCGACGCTGAAGTGACATGACTGCCGCGCGCGACGTTCTGAGCGTGCGCGACTACGGCGCCTCGCACGGCAGCCACGATCACGACCACTTCCAGATCCTGTTCGGCCTGCACGGCGTGTTGGAGCTGGAAGTCGGAGGGCACGGCCGGCGCATCGGTGCGGGCGATGGCTGCGTCGTGCCACCGGGCGAACGCCACGACTTCGAAGCGCGCTTTGGTGCGCGCTGCCTGGTACTCGACAGCCAGGCCCGCGACTGGGCCCGCGCGGTTTCGTTCACCCCGCCACCCGCCACGATGGCGCTGGCGACCTACCTGGCCCGCGCCTGCACCGATCGGCTTCCGCGCGCGCAGCAGCACGGTCCTTCGCTGCTGCTGGAAGCCTGGTTGCCACCCGCAGACGGGGCGACAGGTCGCCCTCGTCGAACCATCGACTGGGACGCGCTGGCCCGTTGGGCGCTGGCGCGATCCAGCGTGGCCCCCACCGTGGCGGAACTGGCCGCGCGCGTGCACCTGAGCGCGGCCCAGCTCGCTTCACGCTGCCGCGACGAGCGCGGCCAGAGCACGCAGCAGTGGCTGCGCGAACTTCGCCTGGCGCAGGCGCGTGCCTGGCGCGAACAGGGCCTGAGCGTCGCCGAGGTGGCGCGCCGCAGCGGCTACCGCTCCCCCTCGGCACTCACCGCGGCGCGCCGACGAACCGGCATCTGAACCCGCGCCTCGCGACGTCAGACGCGCGTTTCGCGACGACGGATTCGCTACGCTGAGCGCCATGACTCCCGCCAACCTCCTGGCCCTGGGCGCCATCGCGCTGTGGGCTTCCCTCGCAGCGCTCGGCGTCGCGCTGTCGCACGTGCCCCCGTTCCTGCTCACTGGCCTGTCGCTGCTGGTGGGCTGCCTGATCGCGCTGCCGCTTTCGCGCTTCGACCTGCGGCAATGGCGCGTGCCGCTGTCCACGCTGGCCATCGGGGTGTATGGCCTGTTCGGTTTCCACTTCCTGCTGTTCATCGCGCTGCGTCACGCACCGCCGGTGCAGGCCAACCTGGTGAACTACCTGTGGCCATTGGGCATCGTGGTCATGGCGCCGCTGTTCCTCCCCGCTGTTTCGCTCACGACACGCCACGTACTCGCGGCGCTGCTGGGCTTTGCAGGCGCTGCACTGGCCATCCTGGGCGGCACCGGAGACGCTGGTGAGGCGCGCTGGGCCTGGGGCTACATTCCCGCGCTGGGCTCGGCCTTCATCTGGGCCAGCTACTCACTGCTCACGCAGCGTGTGCGGGCGTTCCCCACCGCCGCCATCGGCAGCTTCGCTCTGATCTCGGGCTTGCTGGCGCTGCTGTGCCATGCGCTGCTGGAACCCTCGGTGGCCCTGTCCTCGCGCGACCTGGGCCTGATCGCCGTGCTCGGACTCGGACCGCTGGGCGGCGCCTTCTTCCTGTGGGACGCGGCGCTCAAGCGCGGCGACGCGCGGCAGATCGGCGTGCTCAGTTTCCTCACACCCCTGCTGTCCACGCTGACGTTGCTGGTGATGCGGGGTGAGACGCCGAGCGTGGCGGTGGGCATGGCAGCCGCCATGATCGTGGGCGCGGCGGTGCTGGCCACGCGCCAGCAAAAGGCCTAGTCGACCATCAGCGCGGCGGGGTCTTCCGCCGCCAGCACGCTTTGCGCCCAGGTCTGAAGGCGAGTCGTGTCGCAGCGCAGGATCTGTTGCTTCACCGCCAGGATCTGCGACGGGTGCATGGAAAAACTGCGCAGGCCCAGGCCCAGCAGCAAGCGCGTCAACGTCACATCACCGGCCATTTCGCCGCACACGCTCACGCCTTTGCCCTGCTCACGGCATTGCGAGATGGTGCTGGCCAGCAGGTGCAGCACCGCGGGATGCACCGGGTCGTAAAGATGCGAGACCGCTTCATCGGCGCGGTCGATCGCCAGCGTGTACTGGATCAGGTCGTTGGTGCCGACGGAAAGAAAATCGAAGTGGCGCAGGAAGAGTGGAATGGTGAGCGCAGCCGCCGGCACCTCGATCATGGCGCCCAGTTTCACGGCGCCGTGCGGAACACCCGCCGAGATCAGTTGCTCCCGTGCCCGGTTGACGAGCGCCAGGGTCTGTCGAATCTCGCTCGCGTGCGCCAGCATGGGAATCAGCAGGTTGACCCGCCCATGTGCGGCAGCGCGCAGGATGGCGCGCAGTTGCGCCAGGAACATGGACGGCTCGGACAGGCTCCAGCGGATTGCGCGCAGGCCGAGCGCCGGGTTGAGATGGTCGTCGACGGCACGCGATGCGCCCCGGTCCAGCGGCTTGTCGGCGCCCACATCCACGGTGCGGATCGTCACCGGCAGCCCCTGCATGCCTTCGACGGCACGGCGGTAAGCCTGGTACTGCTCTTCCTCGTCCGGCAGCTTGCCGTTGCGACCCATGAACAGGAACTCGCTGCGAAACAGACCCACGCCCACCGCGCCGGCCTTGAGCGCAGCGGCGGCATCCTCGGGCTGTTCGATGTTGGCCAGCAGTTCGATCTTCTGGCCGTCGAGAGTGACAGCCGGGGTGTTCTTCAGGCGCGAGAGACGCTCGCGCTCGACTTCGCCCTGTCGCTGCTTGAAACCGTATTCCGCCAGCAGGATGGGCGAGGGATCGACCAGCACCACACCCGCGTCGCCGTCGATGATGACCCAGTCGTCCTGCTTGACGAGGTGGCTGGCCGAGCGCGCGCCCACCACCGCCGGGATGTCCATGCTGCGGGCCACGATGGCGGTGTGGCTGGTCTTGCCCCCCACGTCGGTGACGAAGCCCGCGAACACGCTCTGCTTGAACTGCAGCATGTCGGCCGGAGACAAGTCGTGCGCAATGAGCACCAGCGGCACTTCCGTGGTGTGGTCGTGCACCGGCCGCGAACCGCCCGCCACGGGCGACGCCACCCCGCGCATGACGCGAAGCATGCGTTCGACCACCTGCTCCAGGTCGGCCTTGCGTTCGCGCAGGTAAGGGTCTTCCATCTCGTCGAACTGGCGCGCGATCACCTCGAGCTGGGTGGTCAGTGCCCATTCGGCGTTGTAGTGGCGGTCGACGATCCACTGTTTCACGCCACTGGTGAGCTGCTCGTCCTGCAGCAGCATGAGGTGCACGTCGAGCAGCGCGGTGAGTTCGGGATGCGCATCGGTCGACTCGAGGTCGCCCAGGCTGTGCTGGACCTTCAGGATTTCCTCGGCCACCGCGTTGCGCGCCTGGCGCAGGCGCTCGATCTCGCCCTGCACCTCGTCGGCCTGCACGAAGTAGTGCGCCACATCGACGCGGCTGGATGCCACGATCACCGCCCGCCCGATGGCAATGCCCCGGGAGACGGCCAGACCGTGCACCGAAAAGGTCATTCTCCCTCGCCGAACTTGTCGTCGATCAGCGCCACGATGGCAGTCATGGCCGCCTGCTCGTCGCTGCCGGATGTCTCGATCTCCACCGAGCTGCCCAGGCCCGCGGCCAGCATCATCACACCCATGATGCTCTTGGCATTCACGCGCCGGTCGGCGCGCGTCATCCACACGTCGCTGGCGAAACTGCCGGCCAGCTTGGTGAGTTTGGCCGAGGCACGCGCGTGCAGCCCGAGCTTATTGCTGATGGTCACGGTGGTCTTGATCATGGGTCGTTCGTCGGGCCTGGTTCTGGGGAGCGGTCACCGCGACCTGGATCACGCCTTGCGTGGCGCCGATCATGGCGCGCGAGATCAGGGCGTCGAGCGACTCGTGCCGGTACGACACGGTGCGCAGCAGCATGGGCAGGTTCACGCCGGTGATGAGCTTGGAGTTCACGCCGTCGATGAGTTTCTGTGCGACGTTGCAAGGGGTGGCGCCAAAGACGTCGGTGACCACCAGCGTCTGGGGCAGGTGCATCTGGCGAAGCAGGGCGCGCGCCTGCGCCAGCGATTCCTCGGGGGGCACGTTCGGCTGGATGTCCAGCGCGGCGACCGCATCGGCGGCATCGGGAAACACGTGCAGAACGCATTGGCGCAACGCCGCGGCCAGGGGAGCGTGCGCAATGATGAAGATGCCGTTCATACGGCAAGTTTAGCTGGCCCGCCCTGCAGGCAGGCTGCGCCAGGCGCGCCAGAACGCCGCGTAGGCGAACACGCAACACATGCCGAAGATGGCAAATGCGCCGCGGTAGCGGGCGGGCTCGCTCCAGCCCAGCAGGCCCAGGCCCTCGATCAGCAGGCCAATGCCCCATTGCACGGCGAACACCCCGCCGAAGATGGCCAGGTTGTAGGCGGAGAGCGCACGCCCGGCAGCCTCGGCGGGCAGCGCCAGTGCCACGGCAGGCTGGGACAGCGAAGCAAAGGTGCTGCAGACGCAAAACAGCGCCCACAGCGCCCAGCCCGCATCGGCGCCGAGCAGGACGATGGCGGCCAGCACCCCCATGCTCAGCGGCATGCCCCAGGCAATCAGCCGTTCCGGCGGAAAGCCTCGGCGCGACAGGTGCGGATTGACCATGCCCCAGGCCCAGAAGGTGCAGAGCATCGAGAGGTTGATGCCGAAAAGACCCGCGGCGGCGGCCTCCGGGGTGTAACCCGCCACTTTCACCATCCACGGCCCTGCCCAGAGCGTCTGCACGGCGATCATGCCGCCGTAGTTCACGATACCCACCGGCAGCATCTGGCGGAAATAGCGATGGCGCCAGATGAATCCGTAGCCCTGCGCCGCCGTCCCTGCACTGGCAGGTGGCGCGGCCTGCTGCCAGCGTGGCACCGTGTAGGCCAGCACGGCCATGGACAACAGCAACAGGCCGGCGAGCAACCAGAAGAGTCCACGCCACCCCGTCAGCGGCATCAGCCACTGCACTGGCAGGGTGGACGCCACCATGCCGAGCGAACCCGACATCAGCATCCACGAGTTCGCCCGCAACTGGGCCGCGGGCGTCAGCCAGCGTCGGTAACCGGTGAGCGGCGCCATGAGGCAGGCGCTCACGCCCATGCCGATGAGCACCCGCGCTGCCAGCAGGCCGGAAAAACTGGTGGCCATGGCAAACGCGGCGCAGCCCGCCACCGCCACACTCAGGAATCCCAGCACCACGCTGCGCGGGCCATACCGGTCCAGCCAATTGCCCAGCGGCAGTTGCGTCAGGGCAAAGCCGAAGAAATAGCCACCGGCCAGAAGGCCCAGGTCGCCCGCGCTCAGCGCCATTTCCGCGCTCAGGGTGGGCGAGAGGGTGGCGGTGATGGCGCGCAGCAGGGCCGAGAGGAAATACGCGAAGACGAAAGCCAGAAACACAATGACCGCCGTTCGGGCGGGCAGATGATCGGGCAGGTGCGTGGCGCTCATGGCAACTGCAACGCTTCAAAGAACGTGGTGCTCACCTCAGCCGGCACCGTGGGTCCGTAGATGGCGGCCTGAAACACCTGCGTGCCCCGGACGAAATACGCCGCGCGCATCTGCACCGACTGGCCCTGCGGGTCGGTGCCCTGCGCGGCCAGCCCGCGTGCGACGGACGCACCCGCCAGGCGCACGTCCCAGCGGGCGGCGGGTGAATCCACCACGTCCGGCGCCACACGCAGGCTGGCGAGCGAAGCGCGTGGCCATTCGGCCAGCGCGGCATCGACCCGAGCCGCGTCGCCCAGTTCCACCCACGCGATGGCGAAGCTCAGACCGCCCGTGTCGCAGCTGTGCAGATGCATGTCGGTGGCGGCGCCGGCAAGCGGCACGCTGCGGCTCGCATGTTCGGGTTTGCACGGCATGAGCGCTTGCAGCGGCGTGCCTTGAGGGCGCAGTTCTCGCCAGTTGAAGGTCGGGCTGCAGGCAGACAGCGCCAGCACGACCAGCGGAAGGATCGCCACCCACGAAGGGCAGCGGCAGGGCGCGCGGCCCGCAGGGAAAAGAGACATGGGAACTCGAGCTGGACGTCCGACGCGACGCCGCGGCAGACGGCCTCGCGCACAATAGCGGCATGAATGCTCTGGATGGTATCCGTATCCTGGATTTGTCCCGTGTGCTGGCCGGCCCCTGGTGCACCCAGACCCTGGCGGATCTGGGTGCAGACGTCGTGAAAGTGGAGCGCCCGCCCGGCGATCAACACCCCGGCGGGGACGACACGCGCGGTTGGGGTCCCCCTTTCCTGCAGGGACGCGATGGCGCCGACACCGCGGAAGCCGCCTACTACCTGGGGGCCAACCGCAACAAGCGCTCCATCACCTGCGACATCGCGCGCCCTGAAGGCCAGGCGCTCATCCGCGAACTCGTGCAGCACGCCCAGGTGTTCGTGGAGAACTACAAGGTGGGCGACATGGCGCGCTACTGCCTGGATTACGACAGCCTGCGCAGGATCAATCCGCGGCTGGTGTACTGCTCCATCACTGGATTTGGCCAGACCGGTCCTTACAAGGACCGCGCCGGCTACGACTTTGCGATCCAGGCCATGGGTGGGCTCATGAGCGTGACCGGTGAGCGCGACTCCGCGCCCGGAGGCGGTCCGCAGAAAGTGGGTGTGGCCGTGGCCGATCTCTTCACCGGTCTTTATGCCACGGTGGCGATCCAGGCCGCGTTGCGCCACGCCGAGCGTACGGGTGAAGGGCAGCACATCGACATGGCGCTGCTGGACACACAGGTGGCGATGCTGGCCAATCTGGGCGCCAACTATCTGGTGCGCGGCCGTGACGACGGCAAGGTGCCCGGGCGCGCCGGCAACGCCCACGCCAACATCGTTCCCTACCAGGTGTTCGAGGTGGCGCCCGATGCGCAAGGTCAGCCGCAGCACATCATCCTGGCGGTGGGCAACGACGGTCAGTTCGCCAAGTTCTGCCACGTGGCCGGCCAGAGCGCGCTCGCCACCGACCCGCGTTTTGCCCAGAACCAGAACCGCGTGCGCCACCGCGACGTGTTGGTGCCTCTTCTGGAATCCATCCTGAAAACGCGCGGCAAGGCCGACTGGCTGGCCGCGCTGGAAGCCGCCAAAGTGCCTTGCGGCCCCATCAACAACCTCGCCGAGGTGTTCGCCGACGAACACGTGCGTTCGCGCGGCATGGTGCACACCTGGGTTCATCCCCTGGCCGATGCGGTCGATCTGGTGGCCAGCCCGCTCAAGCTCGGTGGGACGCCGGTGCGCAACGACCTGCCTCCGCCGCTAATGGGGCAGCACACCGCCGAGGTGTTGAAGGACTGGCTGGCCTGCCCGCCCGAACGACTGACCGAGCTGCGTCGCAGCGGCGCGGTCTGAACAGGGAACCTGCTGCGTGACCGATCAGTTGCCTACCCCCGCCTCCATGCGTGGCGCTGCCCAGGCGGCGGCCGCGCGCGGCCAGCCGCTGGTGGTGATGATCACGCTGGCCGGCTGCCCCTACTGCGAGATCGTTCGCAAGCACTACCTGTTGCCCATGCGGCGCGAAGGCCTCGTGCACGCCGTACAGCTCGACGTGCTCGACCGCACGGCCAACCTGCAGGGGTTTGACGGGCAGATGACCACGCCAGCGGCACTGGCCACCGGGTGGAAAGCCCGGTTCACCCCCACCGTGCTGTTCTTCGGCGCCGATGGGCGAGAGCTGGCGGAACGCCTGGTGGGCGTCGCGGTGCCGGACTTCTACGGCGAGTATCTGGAAGCGCGGCTCAACGAAGCCCGGAACAAACTGAAGTAGGCAAACCGATCTGCCGGTGGCAGGCACTCACTTCAGCGTGCCGAACACCTTCTTGAGAATGGCGCTGCCGGTGCCCACCGGGTCCTGTCGGATCTTGCGCTCCTCCTCTCCGATGATCGTGTAGAGGCCATCCAGCGACTTGCCGGTGACATAGCGCTGGATGTTGGCGTCTTCACTCTTCACGAGACCGATACCGGCGGCCTTGCCGGCGACGCGGTTGTACTGGTTGGCCAGCCCCACCTTTTCGGTCGCCCGCGTGACGATGGGGAGGAATTTCTCACCAAGCGGGTTGCGGGTCTTCTCGGCAAAGAACTGCGTCACGGAGTTGTCGCCACCGCTCAGGATGTTCTTGGCATCCGTGACGCTCATGGACTTCACCGCTCCCACCAGCAGATCCTTTCCCATGGGCACCGCCGCCTCGGCAGCGCGGTTCATGCTGGTCACGAGCTCGTCCACCCGCTTGCCCTGGCCCGTGAACTTGAGCAGCCTGGACGCGTCTTCAAGAAATCCGGGCAGCGGAATCCGAACTTTCGGGTTGCCCAGGAATCCATCGGTTCTGCCGAGCAGCGCGACCGCCGCCAACGCGCCCTTCTCCAGGGCCACCTTGATGCCCTGGCTGGCGTCCTGGTTGCTGAGGTCGCTCAGTGACAGCGCCCTGGCCTGCTCGTGGGCGGCCAGCACCATCAGGCCGATGAGGACCGAGGTGGACTGGGTAAACTGACGGCGTTGCATGGCAGATCCTCCTGGATGGCAGTTCGACGAAAGACGTGGGGCAATGTAGTCCCCGGGAAGTGAAAAGACAATGACCGCACTCAGTTCCGAAGGCCTTCACCGCAGGCGCGCCCTTTTGGCCACAGCCGCACTGGGTGCGGCCGCCACGCTGGGCCTTTCGGCGTGCAGCGGCCGCGATTCGGCACCCGAGTCCACCTTTGTCCTGCTGGACGGCTCCCGGGCCACCACCGCCGATCTCAAGGGGAAGGTGACGCTGGTGAATTTCTGGGCCACCACCTGCGTGACCTGTGTCAAGGAAATGCCGCAGATCATCTCCACCTGGCACAAGTACCAGGCCCAGGGTTTCGACACCGTGGCGGTGGCCATGGAGTACGACCCCCCGGCATGGGTGCTCAACTTTGCGCAGAGCCGCCAGTTGCCCTTCAAGGTCGCGCTGGACAACACGGGCGAGATCGCGCAGCAGTGGGGGGACGTGAAGCTCACCCCCACCACCTACCTTGTCGACAAGCAGGGTCAGATCGTCAAGCGCTATGTCGGGGAGCCGGATTTTCCGGCGCTGCACGCGCTGATCGAGAAACTGCTCGCGAAGGCCTGATCCGGCGACGTCAGTTCTTCTGGTAGGCGTCGTGGCAGGCCTTGCAGGTCTGGCCCACGGATCCAAAGGCGGTCTTCACAGCATCCAGATTGCCTGTCTTGGCAGCCGCCGAAAGCTTGGCGGTCTCCGCCTGCAGTTTGTCTGCGCCTTCCTTGAACTTGGCCTGCTCGGTCCAGATCTCCGGCTTGGCCCGGGTTTCGCCTTTGTCGGTGCCCGCGACGAACGCCTCCCACGGCAGCTTGCTCAGGCTCTCCAGCAGCGCTGCACTGTCCGCAGCGGCCTTGGCGTCGAAGGGCACGCGACCATTGGACATGGCGCCAAGACGGCCGGCATGGTTGCCCATGACCGTCATCACCGCCTTGCGGTACTTCACCGCATCTTCAGGCTTCTGGAACTGGGCCATGGCGGGTGGAGTGAACGCACCAAAAGCGATGGAAAGGGCAAGCGGGGCGACGATTCTCATGAAGACTCCTGAACAGGTTGTGGGGGAGACACGGTGGCTCTGTGGCCACCCGCGCCTGAGTGTACGGGTGGGTTCCAAGTTCCGCTCGAGCCCGCGAGCGTGTATCTTCTGCCCCTGTTTCCATGCACTCGAGACAAACCGCCATGCACACCATCCGCATCTGGGATCTGCCCACTCGCTTGTTCCACTGGCTGCTGGCGGCCTGCGTGATCGGCCTGGTTGTCACCGGCAGCGTGGGTGGCAACTGGATGGAATGGCACCTGCGACTGGGTTACGCGGTGCTGGCGCTGCTGCTCTTCCGGCTGGTCTGGGGATTCGTCGGCGGGCAGTGGTCCCGCTTTGCCAGTTTTCTCTATTCACCATCGTCGCTGGTGGCCTATCTGCGCGGTCAGCGCACGCCGGAACATGTCGCGGGCCACAGTCCGCTGGGTGCGCTCTCGGTGTTCGGGTTGCTGCTGATTCTGGCGGTGCAGGTCGCCAGTGGCTTGATGAGCGACGACGAGATTGCGGTGTCCGGACCGCTGGCGCGCTTTGTTTCCGGTGACGTCGTTTCCCTGGCCACGGGCTACCACACGGAAGTGGGCAAATTCATCGTCATGGCGCTGGTGGTGCTTCACGTGCTGGCGATCGTCTTCTACAAGGTGGTGAAGAAGCAAAGCCTGGTGCGACCCATGATCGCTGGCGACAAGCAGCTTCCCGCACCCGTGAGCGCATCCCGTGACACGGCCGGCACGCGTTGTCTCGCGCTGTTGGTGCTGGCTCTTTGCGGTGCCGCGGTCGCCTGGTTGGTCAGGATCGGGAACACCTTCTGAGCAGTTGATCGTCGCGAGCTGTCGTATAGTGACCGGCCCGCCAATGCCTGGACGCCACCCGCCTGCCACGCCACCATGAACGACTCCGGAGCCGCCGCCGTCTCCCTGCGACCTGCCCAGTTTCCGGAGGATCTGCAGACCGTTCGCGATCTGTTTCTGGACTATCAGGCCGGGCTGGGCATCGATCTGTGCTTCCAGGGCTTTGAGGCCGAGCTCGCCGGCCTGCCAGGGGATTACGCCGCGCCTTCCGGTGCCCTGTTGCTGGCGCTGGTGGACGGGCAGCCCGCAGGCTGCTGTGCCCTGCGGCCGCTGAACAATTCAGACCACCTCAACGCCTGTGAGATGAAGCGTCTGTACGTGCGACCGGCCTTCCGAGGTTTTGGTCTCGGGCGACTCCTGGTGGAACGCGTGCTGTCCGAAGGCCAGTTGGCGGGCTACACCACCATGCTGCTGGACACGCTGAGCGACATGGAAACGGCCCGCGCCCTGTACCAGGAAGCGGGCTTCGTCGAGGTGGCGCCCTACTACCACAACCCCATTGCCGGGGCGCACTACCTCAAGGTCGATCTCTGACCGTTCAGACGCCGGCCTTGGCCTGCGCCAGCAGCGTGTCCGCGTCACTGACCTCGAACTTGCCGGGAGCCTCGACGTTGAGCGTCTTGACAACGCCGTCCTTGATCAACATCGAATAGCGGTTGCTGCGCAGACCCATGCCACGGCCGGTGAGGTCCAGCGTGAGGCCGGTGGCCTTGGCGAAATCGGCGCTGCCATCGGCCAGCATGCGCACCTTGTCACCCGTCTTCTGGTCGCGGGCCCAGGCGCCCATCACGAACGCATCGTTCACGCTCAGACACCAGATCTCGTCGACGCCTGCGGCCTTGAAGTCCGCAGCGTGTTGAACGAAACCGGGCACATGCTTGGCCGAGCAGGTCGGCGTGAACGCCCCCGGCAGCGCAAACACGGCGATCGTCTTGCCAGCGGCGGTCTTCGCCACATCCACCGGGTTCGGGCCGATGCTGCAGCCGTTGCCTTCGACTTCGCTGTACTCCATCAGCGTTGCCGCCGGAATCTTGTCGCCCACCTTGATCATGCTGTGCTCCTCATCGTGAAGGCCCGAAGGCCGTGGCAGAAGGACCCGGATCATCCGGGTCCGGAAAAAGAAAAAGCGACCGAATTGTCGGTCGCTTTTTCGTTGTGCGCTGAGACCAGCGTCTCGGGGCTTACACCAGTGCGGCTTTTTGCACCAGACGGGTCGCAACCCAGTTCTTGGTCTTGGACAGCGGACGGCTCTCGGTGATCTCGATCACGTCGCCCATCTTGTACTCGCCCTTTTCGTCGTGCGCGTGGTACTTGCTGGACTTGGCCACGATCTTGTCGTAGAGCTCGTGCTTCACACGGCGCTCGACCAGCACCGTCACGGTCTTGTTGCGCTTGTCGCTGACCACCTTGCCAACCAAGGTGCGCTTGAGGGATGTTTTAGCTTCCGTCATGGTCACTCCTTATTTGGCCGAAGCCCGCTGCTTCTCGGCCAGGATGGTCTTGGCACGAGCGATCGCACGGCGGGTGTCACCCAGCGTGGCGTTGTTGTTGAGTTGTTGCGTGGCTTTTTGCATGCGCAGGCCGAAATGGGCCTTCTGCAGCGATTTCACTTCGGCTTCGAGGCCGGCCACATCCTTCTGGCGCAGTTCAGCAGTTTTCATCTTGTGTTCTCCTGAATCACTGACCCAGCATGCGCGTCACGAACGTGGTGCGCAGGGGAAGTTTGGCGGCGGCCAGCTGGAAGGCTTCGCGAGCCAGCTGTTCGGGCACACCCACGATCTCGTAGAGCACCTTGCCTGGCTGGATCTCTGCCACGTAGTACTCGACCGAACCCTTGCCGTTGCCCATGCGGACCTCGGCAGGCTTCTGGGAGATCGGCTTGTCCGGGAACACGCGAATCCAGATGCGGCCACCACGCTTGACGTGACGGGAGATCGCACGGCGTGCGGCCTCGATCTGGCGCGCCGTCAGACGGCCGCGGTCGGTCGACTTCAGGCCGAAGTCGCCGAACGCGACGGTGGCGCCGCTCGTGGCGACGCCGGTATTGCGGCCTTTTTGTTCTTTACGGAACTTGCGGCGAGCAGGTTGCAACATGTTTATTCTCCTTTGCCGTCCGCAGCTGCAGATGCGGGCGCGGCGTCTTTGCGAACGCGCTTAACGGCGGGTTTGGTTTCGGTGCTGCCGGTGGTGGCCTCGGCAGGCTTGTCGCTGCCATCGGCCGGGGCGGCGTTGGCGCCAGGGCGGCGAACCGCAGCGCGGGCAGGAGGACCTGCCGGACGCTCACGGCGCGGACCGCGCGGGCGACGCTCTTCTTCCACACGCGGCTCGGCGGCCACGGGCGCATCGTTGCGACCCAGGGTATCGCCCTTGTAGACCCAGACCTTCACACCAATGATGCCGTAGGTGGTCTTGGCTTCGGACGTGCCGTAATCGATGTCGGCGCGCAGGGTGTGAAGGGGCACGCGACCTTCGCGGTACCACTCGCAACGAGCGATTTCGATGCCGTTGAGACGGCCCGACGACATGATCTTGATGCCCTGTGCGCCCAGACGCATGGCGTTCTGCATCGCGCGCTTCATGGCGCGACGGAACATGATGCGCTTCTCGAGCTGCTGCGTGATGCTGTCGGCGATCAGCTTGGCATCGATTTCGGGCTTGCGCACTTCTTCGATGTTGACCGCGACCGGCACGCCGAGCTTGGCGGCCAGTTCCTTCTTCAGCTTCTCGATGTCCTCGCCCTTCTTGCCGATCACCACGCCCGGACGTGCCGAGTAAATGGTGATGCGCGCGTTCTTGGCGGGGCGCTCGATCACGACGCGCGAAACGGCTGCGTTCTTCAGCTTGCCCTTGAGGTACTCACGCACCTTGATGTCTTCGGCCAGCATGCCCGCGAAGTCGCGGTTGCTCGCGTACCAGCGGCTGGCCCAGTTGCGGGAAACTGCGAGGCGGAACCCGGTCGGGTTGATTTTCTGTCCCATATTCCTGTGACCTCTTCAGTTGCCAACCGTCACGTAGATGTGACACGTGGGTTTGCTGATGCGGTTGCCGCGGCCTTTGGCGCGGGCCGAGAAGCGCTTGAGCGTGGTGCCTTGTTCGACGTAGATGGTCTTGACCTTCAGTTCGTCGATGTCGGCGCCGTCGTTGTGCTCTGCGTTGGCGATCGCGGACTCCAGCGCCTTCTTGACGATGCCGGCCGCCTTCTTCTGCGTGAACGCCAGGATGTTGAGCGCCTGGTCGACCTTCTTGCCGCGAATCAGGTCGGCAACCAGTCGGCCTTTGTCGACCGAGAGGCGAACGCCTCGAACGATTGAACGGGTTTCCATGGTTGTTCCTTACTTCTTCGCTTTTTTGTCGGCCGGGTGGCCCTTGAACGTGCGCGTCAGCGAAAACTCGCCGAGCTTGTGTCCCACCATCTGATCGGTGATGTACACGGGCACGTGCTGCTTGCCGTTGTGCACGGCGATGGTCAGGCCGATGAAATCGGGCAGGATCATCGAGCGGCGCGACCAGGTCTTGACGGGCTTCTTGTCCTTGGTGGCCTGGGCTTTTTCAACCTTGGCCATCAGGTGGTGGTCGACAAACGGACCTTTTTTGAGTGAGCGAGTCATGTTGTCAACCCTTTACTTCTTGCGACGCGAGACGATCATCGACTGCGTGCGGCGGTTGTTGCGGGTGCGGTAACCCTTGGTCAGGTTGCCCCACGGATCCACCGGAGCGCGGCCTTCGCCGGTCTTGCCTTCACCACCACCGTGCGGGTGGTCGATCGGGTTCATCGCGGTACCGCGAACGGTCGGACGGATGCCCATGTGACGCTTCACACCGGCCTTGCCCAACTGTCGCAGGCTGTGTTCCTGGTTGGACACTTCGCCAATGGTGGCGCGGCAATCCACGTGGACCTTGCGCACTTCGCCGGAGCGCATGCGCACCTGGGCGTAGATGCCTTCGCGGGCCAGCAGCACGGCCGAGGCGCCGGCGGAACGGGCAATCTGCGCGCCCTTGCCGACCTGCAGCTCGATGCAATGGATGGTCGAACCGACCGGGATGTTGCGGATCGGCAGGGTGTTGCCCACGCGAATCGGCGACTCCGACCCCGACAGCAACGTTGCGCCCACTTCAACGCCACGCGGAGCGATGATGTAGCGACGCTCGCCGTCGGCGTAGCACAGCAGCGCGATGTGCGCCGTGCGGTTCGGGTCGTACTCGATGCGCTCGACCTTCGCGGGGATGCCGTCCTTGTTGCGACGGAAATCGACCACGCGGTAGTGGTGCTTGTGACCACCGCCCTTGTGGCGGGTGGTGATGTGACCGTTGTTGTTGCGGCCGGCCTTCTGGAACTGGGGTTCCAGCAGGGGCGCAAAACCTTCACCCTTGTGCAGGTGGTCACGCGTGACCTTCACCATGCCGCGACGGCCTGGCGAGGTGGGTTTCATCTTGATGACTGCCATGATTAAACGCCCTCTCCGCCGAAGTTCAGCTCTTCACCGGGCATCAGCGTCACGTACGCCTTGCGCACATGGTCGCGACGACCGACGGTCTTGCCGAAGCGCTTGGACTTGCCCTTCTGGTTGAGCACGGAAACACCCTTGACCTGCACCTTGAACATCAGTTCGACTGCGGCCTTGATCTCGGGCTTGGATGCGTCGCGCAGCACCTTGAACAGCACGGCGTTGGTTTGTTCGGCGACCTGGGTGGCTTTCTCGGACACGATGGGTGCCACGAGGACCTGCATCAGGCGGCCTTCGTCGAATTGTGCGGCGCTCATGCGAACATCTCCTTGAGCTGGTCGATCGCCGCCTTGGTGACGATGACCTTCTTGTAATGCACCAGCGACAGCGGGTCGGCGTAACGGGGTTCGACGACCAGCACGTTGGGCAGGTTGCGTGAAGCCAGGTACAGGTTCTCGTCGACTTCCTCGGCGATCACCAGAACCGATTGCAGGTTCATGGCCTTGAACTTGTCGGCCAGTTGCTTGGTCTTGGGCGAATCCACTTTCATGGAGTCGATCACGGCCAGGCGGCCTTCACGAACCAGCTGCGAGAAGATGGACGCCATGCCGGCGCGGTACATCTTCTTGTTGAGCTTCTGGGTGAAGTTCTCGTCCGGGCTGTTCGGGAAAATGCGACCGCCTCCGCGCCACAGCGGCGAAGACGTCATACCGGCGCGGGCGCGGCCCGTGCCTTTTTGCTTGAACGGCTTCTTGGTCGAGTGCTTGACCATCTGGCGGTCTTTTTGTGCACGCGTGCCTTGACGGGCGTTCGCCTGGTAAGCCACCACGAGCTGGTGGATCAGGGCTTCGTTGTAGTCGCGACCAAACACGGTCTCGGGCACGTCCACGTTGGACGATGCCTGGCCCTGGTCGTTCAGGAGTTCAACTTGCATCAGTTTGCTCCCTTGCCGGATTTGGCCTTGATGGCGGGACGCACGGTCACGAAACCGCCGTTCGAGCCCGGCACTGCGCCGCGGATCATGAGCAGCTGACGGGTTTCGTCCACGCGCACGATGTCGAGGTTCTGGATGGTCTTGGTGTCATCGCCCATGTGACCGGTCATTTTCTTGCCCGGAAACACGCGACCCGGATCCTGGGCCATGGAGATGGAGCCAGGCACATTGTGCGAACGGCTGTTGCCGTGCGATGCGCGCTGGGACTTGAAGTTGTGGCGCTTGATGGTGCCGGCAAAGCCTTTACCAATCGACGTGCCTTGCACGTCCACCTTCTGACCCACCGCGAAGATCGCGTTGGGGGCCACCACGGCACCGGGCTGGTACTGGGCAGCGACGTCGGAGGCGACGCGGAATTCCTGGATGATCTCACCCGCTTCGACACCGGCCTTGGCCAGGTGGCCCGCTTCGGGCTTGGTCACGCGGGAGGCACGACGGGCACCAAAGGTGACCTGCAGTGCGTCGTAGCCATCATGGGCCAGGGTTTTGACCTGTGTCACACGGTTGTTGGACACGTCGACCACCGTGACAGGAACTGCGTCCCCATCATCGGTGAACAGGCGCATCATGCCCACCTTGCGACCCAACAACCCGAGGGAGTTGCTAAGACTCATTGTTTTCTCCGTTCCCGACTTCAATTGGCCGGGGCTGATGTTGCGAAACCGGGGTTTCGCGCTAAGGGCCGGCCAGATTCAGGATCAGCCGGCACCACGAAATTTCCTGCCAGAAGCGGGAAAGCCCGCCAGTATAACTGGCGGGCTTTTTTTATGCAAGCTGAAGGCTTACTGCAGCTTGATTTCGACGTCCACGCCAGCCGGCAGGTCGAGCTTCATCAGGGCGTCAACCGTTTTGTCGGTCGGGTCCACGATGTCCATCAGACGCTGGTGGGTGCGGATTTCGAGCTGGTCGCGGCTGGTCTTGTTGACGTGCGGCGAACGCAGGATGTCGAAACGCTTCATGCGGGTGGGCAGGGGCACAGGGCCCTTGACGATCGCGCCGGTGCGCTTGGCGGTATCCACGATCTCGGCGGCCGAGCTGTCGATCAGCTTGTAGTCGAACGCCTTGAGGCGGATGCGGATTTTCTGCTTGGTGGACATGACCGCTCCTTACGCAATGATCTTGGCAACCACGCCGGCGCCGACGGTGCGGCCGCCTTCGCGG
>NZ_JBHYGM010000006.1:0-52329 GCF_051858985.1 Hydrogenophaga sp.
ACCACGCTCACCCCGCTGCGATCAGCGAAGCCTTAGATTATGACACAGGTTTTGGCTTGTTGTCAAAAAGATCAGGGTTTTCACTCATCTTTTTTAACCGCCTTGCCGGCCACCTTCGCCACTTGAAGCTGCTCTCCTGATGGACAGCACCGCGAGCAGCGAAGCCTTGCAGTATACGACAGTTTTTGCTGCCTGGTCAAAGCTTGCTGAAAAATCTGACGGTCGCCTAGCGAGCGGTGCGTGCCGCCTCTTTGCTGCCCATGGCAGAGCACTGGGGCGGGGATAATCGCGCCTCTTTGGTCTCAGGCACAGCATGGCACTCATCACTCTCCAGGACGCTCAGCTGGCTTATGGCCACGTGGCCCTGCTCGACCACACAGATTTCGCGCTGGAGCAGCAGGAGCGCGTCGGCCTCATCGGGCGCAATGGCACGGGTAAATCGTCGCTGCTTCGCATTCTGGCCTCACTGGAGAAGCCCGACGATGGCTCCTTGCAGATACAGACGGGACTGCGGGTCGCCTATGTGGCCCAGGAGCCCTTGCTGGACATCGATTCCACGGTGTTCGAGGCCGCGAGCGTGGGTCTGGCCGATGCGCGGGCGGCTCGAGACCTGTACCTGAGCGGTGCCGATGGCCTGGATCTGGACGCTCTGCAGAACCGCATCGAAGCGCTGGACGCTTGGAACTGGGAGCAGCGCGTCGAAGAGACGTTGCACCGTCTGCACCTGGAGGGCGACGTGCGGGTCGGCGACCTGTCAGGCGGGAACAGGAAGCGGGTGGCGCTTGCTCAGGCACTGGTGAGTCGGCCGGATGTTCTTCTGCTGGACGAGCCCACCAACCACCTGGACCTGGACAGCATCACGTGGCTGGAGGACCTGCTGCTGGAATACAAGGGCAGTGTGGTCACCATCAGCCACGACCGCGCCTTCCTGGATCGGGTTGCCACGCGCATGGTCGAGCTTGATCGAGGCCGGCTGCTGAGCTACCCGGGCAACTTTGCGCGCTACCAGGTGCTCAAGGAAGAGCAGGCGGCCCAGGAAGCGGTGATCAGCGCACGCGCCGACAAGTTGCTGGCGCAGGAAGAGGTCTGGATTCGCAAGGGCGTGGAGGCGCGCCGCACGCGCGCACAGGGTCGCATCACACGCCTGGAGCGCCTGCGGGAACAACGTGCGCAGCGGCGGGATGCGCTGGGCAGTGTGAAGCTGGAAGTGGCCAGCGGCAACGCCAGCGGCAAGATCGTGGCAGAGCTGGAGCGCGTGAACCAGTCGTTTCCCACCACAGGCGGCGCCCGGCGTACCGTGGTGCGGGATTTCTCAGCCACCATCCTGCGTGGCGACAAGATCGGCCTGATCGGCCCCAATGGCGCGGGCAAGACCACGCTGCTGAAGATCATCCTGGGCGAACTGGTGCCCGAGAGTGGCACGGTGAAGCAGGGCAGCAAGCTCAGCGTGGCGTATTTCGACCAGATGCGCGAACAGCTGGACCTGGACGCCACGCTGGAAGATTTCATCAGCCCGGGCAGCGAGTGGATCGAGATCGGCGCCAAGCGCACCCACGTGAAAAGTTACCTGGCCGATTTCCTGTTTTCCCCGGCCCGCGCCAACGCCCCGGTGCGCACGCTCTCGGGGGGCGAGCGCAACCGGCTGCTGCTGGCAAGGTTGTTCGCACGGCCGGCCAACGTGCTGGTGCTCGACGAGCCGACCAACGATCTGGACATCGACACGCTGGAGCTGCTGGAAGACCTGCTGCAGCAATACGAGGGCACGGTGTTTCTGGTCAGCCACGACCGCCGTTTCCTGGACAACGTGGTGACCAGCACCCTGGTTTTCGAAGGCGACGGCCGCTGGCGCGAGTACGTGGGCGACGTCCAGGACTGGCTGACGCAGTCGGCGCGTGCCGCCCAGCTGCAGGCCGATCGCGATGCGGCGGCCACCGCTGCTGTCCCGAAGACCCCTGGGGCGGCGCCTGAGCCGGTCCGGCAACCCGCCGCGCCCACCGCACCCAGGAAGAAACTCAGTTACAAGGAGCAGCGGGAGTTCGACGCGCTTCCCGGGCGAATTGCCGCTTTGGAAGCCGAGCAGGCAGTGATTGACAAAGACCTGGATGGCGATCAACTTTTTCACAAGGACCCCGCCCGGGCGGCTCAACTTGGCCAGCGCCATGCCGAAATCGAAGAAGAGTGGCTTCAGGCCCTGGAGCGACTGGAGGCTCTTGGCGGCGTCTGAGGCCCGGCATGGGCACAACGCCCTTGCTACACCCCACAATACTGCCCATGACGCCCGATCGTCTCGCCTTCGACCTGCAACGCACGCTGAACGAGCTTCAGCAGGAGCGCGAGCGCACGCAGAAGCTGCTGGGCGAGCTGGAGTTCCAGACCCGCGAGCTCGATCACCTGCGCAATTCGGTGCACCGCGAAGCCAACAGCCGACTGCTGGCCGAGGAAGCACTGGACGAAACCCGTGATCGCCTGCAGCTGGCGGTGGACGCCGCCGGCCTGGCCCTGTGGGACTGGCAGCTGCCCGCCACCCAGGTGTTCCTGACGGCCCGCTGGGGCGAGTTGCTGGGCGACATTGCCGCCGATGGGTATTGGGAAGTGGCCGACCTCCGCTCGCGCCTGCACCCGGAAGATCTGGAAGCCTTGCGCGCGCAGTGGATGGCCTTGCTCGAAGGGCGCGCACAGCGTGCGTCGGTCCAGCACCGGGTGCGCACCGCCAGTGGCTGGCTCTGGGTGGAAACCCACGGCATGGTGGCCGAACACGACAACAAGGGCAAGCCCTTGCGGTTGATGGGCACGCTGTCGGACATTGGTGAGCGCAAACGCATCGAGCAGGACAGTGAACGCGCGCGCGAACTGGCCGAGCAGGCCAGCCGGGCCAAGAGTGAGTTCCTTGCCAACATCAGCCACGAAGTCCGCACACCGCTGAATGCCCTCATGGGCCTGACGCGCATGCTGATGGACTCGCCGCTGAATGCCGAACAGGCCGGCTGGCTCACGCTGATGGACAGTTCGGCGCATTCGTTGCTCCAGCTTCTCAACGACATCCTCGACCTCTCACGCATCGAGGCTGGCAAGCTGGAAATCGAGCACGCCCGTTTTGACCTTCACCAGACCCTCGAACAGGGCTGTGCGCCCTACGCGGAACAGGCTCGCGCCAAGCCGATGGACTTTCGCATGGAGCTGTCCTCGGCGCTGCCGCAATGGGTGCTGGGCGACACCGGCCGCCTGCGCCAGGTGCTGGGCAACCTGCTCTCCAACGCCATCAAGTTCACGCCCAAGGGTGGCCTCATCGAAGTTCATGCCCGGGTACTGGAAGCCACCGGCGACGATGCACCGCGTTGGGAACTGATGGTTCGCGACACCGGCGTTGGCATCGCAAGAAAACACCAGGACAACATCTTCAACGCCTTCACCCAGGCAGATGCGTCCACCGCGCGCCGGTACGGCGGCAGCGGCCTGGGCCTGGCCATCTGCTCCAGGCTTGCAGGCCTCATGGGCGGCGACATCGTGCTCAAGAGCGAACTGGGCCAGGGGAGCACCTTCACGCTCACCCTGCCCCTGCAGGAGGCGCCCGCACTGGAACGCAGCCCCCTGAGCGCCTCGGCCGAACTGTTGGGCATGGCGCAGGCGGGTCCGCGCTATGTCGGCTTGGTCGTGTTGCTCGCTGAAGACCACCCCGTCAACGAGCTGATGATGCGGCAGCTGCTGTTGCGCATGGGCTGCACCGTGCGCGTGGCCCGGGGTGGCGTGCAGGCCGTGGCGCAGTGGGAACAGGGCGGCATCGACCTGATCCTCATGGACGTGCAGATGCCGGGCATGAGCGGCATGCAGGCCACCCAGGAGATTCGCGAGATCGAGGCCCGTCGGAGGCTGCCGCGCACGCCCATCGTCGCCGTGACCGCCAATGCCATGGCGGGCGACCGCGACGCCTGCCTGGCTTGCGGCATGGACGGATACACCGCCAAGCCGGTGAGCCCGCAGGCCCTGATCCAGGAAATGGACCGCGTGCTTCAGATGGAGGAAGACGCACCCGAGACCACTCCGGTGCCGCTGGAGCCAACGCCTGCGGCAGTGCCCGAGCCGGTGGAGCCGGCGGCGCGAGGCGCGAGCCACCTGGAAGCGCTGGATGTGGAGAAGCTGCTTCGTCGCCTGGACGGTGATGAAGACACACTGCGGCAGCTGGCGCAGGTCATGCGCTCGGATCTGGCCTCCCGACAGATCGAGCTGCAAAGAGCGCTGGAAGCGCGCGACACCAACGCGGCCGTGGCACACGCGCACGGACTCAAGGGATCGCTGGGCAGCATGACGGCTGAGCGCGGTGCGCGGCTGGCCAAGGGCCTGGAACTGGCGGCACGTTCGGGCGACTGGCACCTGTTTGCCCGCGCCTTGCCACTGCTGCAGATCGAGGCGCGCCAGATCGATCTGGCGCTGGCCGAGCTCCTGCGCCCCGAGAACCGCGACCTGTTCGACACACGGCTCTGAGACCTGCGCTCAGGCGCTCGCCTTCAGCCGCGTGAACACGCGCCAGAACGCCGCGTCCTGCGTGGTGGCGAAATTGATGCGCATCAGGGTGCTGGGCGCGCGCGCCGCGTGGAACAAGGCCCCCGGCGCGATCAGGTAACCCTCGTCCAGCATGCGCTGCGCCAGCGCGTCGGTGTCCACCCCGGTGTCGACCCAACCAAACAGGCCCACCGGCTCGGCCGCGAACCGGCAGCCCGCGGCCAGCGCCAGCTTGACGCTGCGCGCCCGGGCGGCGTCAAGCCGGGTCCGGATGCGCTCGGCGTGCCGTCGCAACTGCCCCTGCTCGATGCACAGGGCCAGCGCTTTTTCCAGCAGCGCCGGCGTGGTCAGCGTGGTGAGCAGCTTGGTATCGAGCAGGGGCTCCAGCAGATGGGGCGGTGCGGCCAGGTAGCCGATGCGCCAGTTCGGCGCCAGGATCTTGGCGAAGCCGCTCACGTAGATGGTGCGCTGCAGGCCATCGAGTGCGGTCAGGCGCGTGGCGTGTTCGGGCGCGATGTGGCTGTAGGTGTCGTCCTCGACGATGTGGAAGTTGTGCTGGTTGGCCAGCTGCAGGAGGCGATGGGCACTGCCGGGCGACAGGCAATGGCCCGTGGGGTTGTGGAACACGCTCACGCTCACGTACAGCTTGGGCTGGTGCACTTCGCAGTAGCGCGCCATCACCTCCAGGTCCGGACCGTCCGGACCTCGCGGCACCGGGAGGATTCGCATGCCCAGCGCGGCCAGCCGGGCGAACTCCACCGCCCAGCCCGGTTCTTCCACCATCACCGGATCGCCGGCCCGCAGCAGCGTGCGGCTGACGATGTCCAGCGCATGGGTGGCGCCGACGGTGGTGATGATGTGATCGGCGCTGGTCTGGATGTTGAGCGTGGACAGCTTTTGCGCCAGCAGGCGGCGCAGGCCGGCGTCGCCCAGCGGTTCTCCGTACTGAAGGGAAAACTCCTGCAGCGCGCGCGTGCCGGTGACCTTACGCACCGCCGCCGGCATGAAGGTGGATTCCAGCCATTCGGGAGGAAACACACCCATGCCCGGCTGCGGTTTGTGGCTGACCTTGTGAAACATGCCGCGGATCAGCGCCGTGGCGTTCACCGGGAGGGAACTGCTGCGCGCCGCCACGCTTTGCGCAGCGCCCGCGCTCAGCGCAGTGGGCGGGCGCGATCCTTCGGCCGGCAAGCCATGGGCACGTGCCGGCGGCGTGTCCCGCACGAAGAAACCCCGGTTCTTGCGCGCCTCCACCAGCCCTTGGGCCAGCAACTGGTCGTAGGCCGCCACCACGGTGGATGGGCTCACACCGTGCTGCTGCGCGCACTGGCGCACCGAGGGCAACCGCGCGCCCGGTGCCAGCAGGCGGTTGCGCACGCGCTCGGCAAAACGCGCTGCCAACTGGTCGGTCAGGGATTGTGCGGAGGTCTTCATCAACATGCTGAGGCACCCTTGGGGCTGGTCCTGTACTGACACGTCGACCAATACAGCACCTCAACTGCGTTGCTGAACTGTATTGGTCGTGTACTGGCTCCAAAGATTACATTGAATTCCGCCTGCCCACAACCACCCGCCATCCACGATGCCCATGAGCGCGACCGAGCTCACCGCCCTGCTGCTGTTCTGCACCGCCATGAGCTTCTCGCCGGGGCCGAACACCACGCTGTCGACCGCGCTGGCGGCCAACCTGGGTCTGCGCGGCGCGCTGAAGTTCTGCCTGGCCGTGCCCACCGGCTGGACGCTGCTCATGCTCGCCTGCGGGCTGGGCGTGGGCGCGCTCGTGCAGGGCATTCCAGCGTTGCGCTGGGGCGTGAAGCTGCTCGGCGTGGCCTACATGCTGTGGCTGGCCTGGAAGCTCGCCGGTGCCGCGCGCATGACGGAGGTGGACGCCTCGCGCCTCGACGTCACGTTCCTGCAGGGCGTCGGCCTGCAGTTCCTCAACATCAAGGCCTGGATGCTGGGACTCGCGCTCACCGCCGGCTGGGTGGTCAACGCGGCGGGCCAGCCCGCGCCCAACCCGGGCGAACGCCTGGCACTCATCTGCGTGGTGATGGTGTTCTTCGCTTTCACCAGCAACTTTGCCTACGCGGTGATGGGCTCGATGCTGCGCCGGTGGCTGGCCCAGGGTCGGCGCCTGCTGTGGTTCAACCGCATCCTGGCCGTCGTTCTGGTGGTCACTGCGTTGTGGATGCTCACGGTATGAGCCCTGAGACCAACAAAGGCCTGATGCTCGGGCTGGTGGGCGTGACCATCTTCGCCCTCACGCTGCCCATGACCCGGCTGGCCGTGGGCACGGTGGATGCGCCGCAGATGTCCGGCGTGTTCATCGCGCTCGGCCGCGCCGTGGTGGCCGCCGTGCTGTCGATCTTTTTCCTCCTGGCCACGCGAGCGCCCTGGCCGGCGCGCGAGCAGTTGGCACCGTTGCTGTTCACTGCGGCCGGCGTGGTGTTCGGCTTCCCCTTGTTCACTTCGGTGGCCATGCGCTACGTGGAAGCGGTGCATGCCGCGGTCATCGTGGGCGTGCTGCCCCTGGCCACTGCCGCCGTGGGCGCGCTGCTGCACCGGCAGCGCCCTTCCCTGGGTTTCTGGGGGTGTGCCGCAATCGGCAGTGCGCTGGTGGTGGGTTTTGCGGTGCTGCGATCGGGTCAGAGCGGCCTCTCGCTTCACCCGGCCGACGCCCTGCTGCTGGCGGCCATGGCCTGCGCTGCGGTGGGCTACGGCTACGGCGCGCGCCTGTCGCAAGGCATGCGCGCCGAACACGTGATCTGCTGGGCGCTGGTCATCTCCTTGCCGCTCACGCTGCCTGTGACCCTTTTCACCTGGCCCACGCACGAACTGCAGGCCTCCGCGTGGTGGGGGTTTGCCTACACCGCCGTGTTCTCCATGTGGCTGGGGTTCTTTGCGTGGTACCGCGGCCTGGCGCTGGGCGGCACGGTGCGGGTGAGCCAGGTGCAACTGGTGCAGCCCTTTCTGGGCATGTTGTTCGCGGTGCTGCTGCTGGGCGAGCGACTGGATCTCGTGACGCTTGGATTTGCGTTGGCGGTGATTGCCACCGTGTTCGTGGGCAAGCGCATGCCGGTGCGGGCCAGCGTGCCAGACTGACGATTTTTCTGACTCGAAGAACGGAGAAGACCATGAAACCCAACGACCTCAAGAACCCGACGGGCTGGACGCTCGCACGGCGTGCCGAGCGCATGAATCCCTCGGTGATCCGCGAGATCCTGAAAGTGACGGAACGGCCCGGCATCATCAGCTTCGCCGGGGGCCTGCCCTCGCCCGCTACCTTCCCGGTGGACGCCATGCGCGAGGCCTGCGAACGCGTGCTGCGCGACGATGGGCGCGCCGCCCTGCAGTACGCAGCCAGCGAAGGCTATGGCCCGCTGCGCGAGTGGGTGGCGGCCAGCCTGCCTTGGGCTGTGGACCCTGCGCAAGTGCTCATCACCACCGGCTCGCAGCAGGGCCTGGACCTGATCGCCAAGGTGCTGATCGACGAAGGCAGCCGGGTGCTGGTGGAGACGCCCACCTACCTGGGCGCGCTGCAGGCTTTCACCCCCATGGAACCGGTGATCGAAGGCGTGGCCAGCGACGCCGAAGGGGTCGACGTGGCGTCGCTGGAAAGCCAGATCGGCACCGATCCGGCCCGCGCGCCGCGCTTTCTGTATGTGCTGCCCAACTTCCAGAACCCCACCGGCCGCAGCATGGGCCTGCAACGGCGCCAGGCGCTGGTGAGCGCGGCGGCGCGCGCCGGCCTGCCGCTGCTGGAAGACAACCCGTATGGCGATCTCTGGTTCGACAACCCGCCCCCCACGCCACTGACCGCGCTCAACCCCGAAGGCAGCATCTACCTGGGCTCGTTCTCCAAGATCCTGGCGCCGGGCTTGCGCCTGGGCTTCATGGTGGCACCCACCGCCGTCTACCCCAAGCTCCTGCAGGCCAAGCAGGCGGCCGACCTGCACAGCCCCAGCTTCAACCAGCGCATGGTGGCGGAGGTTCTCAAGGACGGTTTCCTGGAGCGCCACGTGCCCACCATCCGCGCGCTCTACAAGAGCCAGTGCGAGGTGATGCTTGAATGCCTGGAGCGCGACATGGCCGGTCTGGACGTGCGCTGGAACAAGCCCGATGGCGGCATGTTCCTCTGGGTGCGCCTGCCACAGGGCATGAACGCTGTCGAGCTGCTGCCCAAGGCGGTGGACCAGGGCGTGGCCTTCGTTCCCGGTGCGGCGTTCTACGCCGACCATGCCGATGCGCGCACCTTGCGCCTGAGCTTCGTCACCGCCACGGCCGAGCAGATCCGCACCGGCATCGCAGCGCTGGCCCGCACCATCCGCGAACAACAGCCGGGCTGAACATGCTGCACCTGTGGGGACGACTGAGCTCGATCAATGTGCGCAAGGTCGTGCTCTGCGCCCAGGTGCTCGGCCTTGACCTGCCGCGCAGCGACGCCGGCATGGCGTTCGGCGTGGTCAACACGCCCGACTACCTCGCACGCAACCCCAATGGCCTGGTGCCGCTGCTGCAGGACGGCGATTTCACACTCTGGGAGTCCAACGCCATCGTGCGCTACCTTTGTGCAAGGGAGGACCGGCTGTACCCCTCGGACCTGAAGGCGCGCTTCAACGCCGAGCGCTGGATGGACTGGCAACAGACCACGTTGAACCGCGCGAGCGGGCCCGCCTTCGTCCAGTGGATCCGCACCCCTGTCGAGCGGCGCGATGCCCAGGCCATTGCGCAATCGGTCGCCGCCACGGAGCCGCTCTTCTCGCGGCTCGACGCGCACCTCGCGCACCAGCCTTTCATGGCGGGCGAAGCGCTCAGCATGGCCGACATCCCGATCGCCTGCGAGGTGCACCGCTGGTGGGGCCTGCCGCAACCGCGCCCGGCCTGGCCGCACCTCGAACGCTGGTACGCGCACTGGCTCGCACTGCCTGCCAGTCGCGGTGTGCTCGACCTTCCCCTGTCCTGAGCGGAGACCCTCCCCATGCGCCAACGCCCCTTCAAGCAAGTCGACGTGTTCACCGACACCCCCTACTTCGGCAACCCGCTCGGCGTGGTGCTCGATGGTGATGACCTGAGCACCGAAGCCATGCAGCGTTTCACGGACTGGACCAACCTGTCTGAGTGCACCTTCCTGCTCCCGCCCACCGATGAAGGACGCGCCGGCGGCGCCGACTACCGGGTGCGCATCTTCTGCCCGGGCCGCGAACTGCCCTTCGCCGGGCATCCCACGCTGGGCAGCTGCCACGCCTGGCTGGAGGCCGGCGGCCAGCCACGCGCCGACCACGTGGTGCAGGAATGCGGCGTGGGTCTGGTTCGCATCCGGCGCGACGGCACCCGGCTGGCCTTTGCGGCGCCGCCCTTGCGCCGCAGCGGGCCGCTCGACGAGGCCGACGTGGTGCTGATCGCGCATGGGCTGGGCCTCGCGCGCGGCGACGTGCTGGCCCACGCGTGGTGCGAGAACGGCCCTCCCTGGCGCGCGGTGATGCTGCGATCGGCCGAACAGGTGCTGGCGGCGCGGGCCGATGCCGCCGTGCTGGGCCACATGGAAATCGGCCTGGTGGCGCCGCAGGCGTCGGGCGCGGACACCGCGTTCGAGGTGCGCGCCTTTTTTCGCAGCCACCAGGGGCTGGCGGAAGACCCCGTCACGGGCAGCCTCAACGCCGCACTGGCGCAGTGGCTGATCGGCACCGGCCTGGCACCGGACCGCTATGTGGCGGCGCAGGGCACGGCCATGGGGCGCGCCGGGCGGGTGCATATCGAACGCGAAGGCAGCGAGACCATCTGGGTCGGCGGCGGCTCGGTCACCTGCATCGACGGGCGGGTGGCGCTGTGAAGCCGGTGTCGCTCCGGGCGAACGACGCGCCCCCACGCACCCGGCCTTCCAACTACCCCGAACCCTTCGCCTCGCGCATGGCGGGGCGGGAGAAGCGGCCACTGGGTGACCTGTTCGGCCTCACGAATTTCGGCGTCAACCTCACCACGCTGGAACCGGGTGCCGTGTCCTCGCTGCGGCACTCGCATTCGCTGCAGGACGAGTTCATCTACATACTGCAAGGCCACCCCACCCTGCACACGGACGAGGGCCGGCGCGCCCTCGCGCCCGGCGACTGTGCGGGCTTCAAGGCCGGCAGCGGCAATGGTCACCGCCTGGTGAACGAGGGCACCGAGTCGGTTGTGTACCTGGAGGTGGGCGACCGCACGCGGGACGACACCGTGCTCTACCCGGACGACGACATCGAGGCCGAGCGCGACGGCCACCGCTGGCGTTTCCGCCACAAGGACGGACGGCCCTATGAATGAGCACCTGCCCACGCTGGCCGACATCGAGGCGGCTGCCCAGGTGGTCTACCGCGAGTTTGCGCCGACCCCGCAATACCGATGGGCCACGCTGAGCCAACGCCTGGGCACCGACTGCTGGGTCAAGCACGAGAACCACACGCCGGTGGGCGCGTTCAAGATCCGCGGAGGGCTCACCTATTTCGACCAGATGCGCCGGCGGGGCACCATGCCGAAGGAGGTCATGAGCGCCACGCGCGGCAACCACGGCCAGAGCATCGCCTGGGCGGCCCGCGCGCACGGCGTGGGCTGCACCATCGTCGTACCGCGCGGCAACTCGGTCGAGAAGAACGCGGCCATGCGCGCACTCGGCGCCACGCTGATCGAACACGGTGACGACTTCCAGGCCAGCCGCGAACACGCCATCGGGCTGGCCGCCGAGCGCGGCGCGCACATGGTGCCCAGTTTCCACGCCGACCTGCTGCGCGGCGTGAGCACGTACTGGTGGGAATTCCTGCGCGCGGTGCCCGCGCTGGACGTGGTCTACGTCCCCATCGGGCAGGGCTCGGGTGCGTGTTCTGCCATTGCGGCCAAGCTGGCGCTGGGCCACCCCGTGCGCGTGGTGGGTGTGGTGAGTGCCCACGCCACCACCTACGCCGATTCGCTGGCCGCGGGCCGTGTGGTGGCGTCAGCGGTGAGCACCGTGCTGGCCGACGGCATGGCCTGCCGAATCGCCGACGAGTCCGCGCTGCAGGTGCTCGCACCGCATCTGGACCGCATCGTGCAGGTGAGCGACTACGAGGTGGCCCAGGCCATGCGCATGCTGTTCGCCGACACGCACAACGTGGCCGAAGGCGCGGGTGCCGCCAGTTTTGCGGCCGCCTGGCGTGAACGCGCCTCGCTCCGGGGTCAGGTGGTGGGCACCACGCTGTGTGGCGGCAATGTAGACAGTGACGTGCTGGCTGCGGTGCTCAGTCCGTCCGCGTAACGTCGGGCCAACCCCTGGGGGGCAGCGACCCGCGCAGCGGCGGAGCGTGGGGGAACATCGCCGTCAGCGCTGCACCAGTCTTGCGACGATCTCGCAGAAAGCCTCGACCGCATCCGTCTTGAACACCACCTCGCGCACACCGGCCGCCCGCGCTTCAGCCTGCAGTTCGTCGGTGATGTAGCCCGAAGCCACGGCCACCGGCAGAGAAGGGTTGAGGGCGAGCACCGCGCGGGCCACGTCCAGGCCGGACATGCCGGGCATGTTGAAGTCGGTGAGCAGCAGTTGGAAGCCTTGCGGATCGGCCCGGACCGCCTCGATGGCCAGGCGCTGTTCGGTGAACGCGGTCACGCGGTAGCCGCGGCGCTCCAGCAGGCGACGCACGAGGAACACCAGGGTGTCGTCGTCGTCCAGGTACAAAATGTGCGGTGCCGGGTCCGGCGATGCGTCGGCCATGGAAGGGTTCTCCGTTGCAGCGGGGTCGCCCCGCTCGGGCGGGTTTCCAGCCATTGTGACGGCATCGGCCGCCTTTGTGGCTTCGGCCACTGCACACTTGTGCAGGCTGTCTTCGGTGGCGCCCGGAAAGTACAGGGTGAACGATGTGCCGCGCCCCGACTGGCTCTGCACCTCGATCGCGCCGCCGTGCATCTGAACGATGCCCAGCACCACCGGCAGGCCCAGGCCCGTGCCCTTGCCCACCGCCTTGGTGGTGAAGAAGGGCTCGAAGATGCGCGCCGTGACCGTCTCGCTCATGCCGCAGCCCGTGTCGCTCACGCGCACTCGCACCGCGTCCACACCGCTTTCCTCGCAAGTCCTCGCCACGTCGGCTGGCAGCCGGGCATCTCCGCGCGCAAGGCGATCGACCTGGAACTCCACTCGACCCGGCTGGCCTTGCAACGCGTGCACGGCGTTGGTGCCGAGGTTGATCAGCACCTGACCCAGCTGCGTGGAATCACCCAGAAGCAGCGGTGTGTCGCGGTGGCACTCGTGCAGCAGTTGCACCTGCGAGGGCATGGCTGCCCGCAGCAGCGCGCAGGATTCGTCGACGATGTCGCCCATCTGGATCCGGGTGCGCTCGGCCGGCTGCTGTCGGCTGAAGGCCAGGATCTGCCGCACCAGCTCGCGCCCGCGGCGCGCCGCCGTGCTGATCTCGTGCAGGCTCTCGCGGGCCGGGGCTTCGGGTGTGAGGTCCTGCCGCGCCAGGTCGGCGTTGCCCAGGATGGCGGCCAGGATGTTGTTGAAATCGTGCGCCACGCCACCGGCCAGGGTGCCCAGCGCTTCCATCTTCTGCGATTGGGCAAGCTGGTTCTGCAGGCGCTTCTGCTGCGACTGCACTTCACGCAGCGAGGTGATGTCGATGAAGGTCAGCACCACGTGACGCAGGGCGCCCTGCGATGTGGTCTCCGGATAGGCGTTGCAAAGGGCCCAGCGCACTTCCTCGGCCGAGGCCACCGGCACACCGATGATCACGCTGCGCACCGGCTGGCCGGTGGCCAGCACGCGTTCGAAGGGCATTTCGTGTCGGCGCATGGCCTGCCCGTCTTCACGCAGCATGTTCCAGTTGGCCACCGTGGGTTCGGGCAATGCGGCGTTGGCACCGCCCTCGCTCCAGCCCAGGAAGCAACGAGCCGCGCTGTTGATGGTGACCAGCGTGTGGTCGGGCCGGAACACCATCACGCCGGCGCTGAGGTTGTCGATCAGGGCCCGCGATTCGGCTTCGCGGGCCTGCAGCCCCTGACGTGCGCGGTCGCCATCCTGCCGCAGACGGTGAGAGAGCAGCGCTCCGTACAGCACCACGCGCAGCAGGCGCGCGAGGATGAAGAAGAACAGCGTGATCGGTGCAGCGGTCTCCAGCGAGATGCCACCCAGCGGCACCGCCACCGCGAATGTCAGCAACACCGCCACCTCGGCGACGCTGAGCAGCTTGAGCGCCTGCAGCTCCGGCACGCGACGCTCCGGATCGGCCCGGTTCATGTCGCGCAGCGCGAGCAGGATGACCGACACCGCGCTGGTGACGAAGATCAGCTGGCGCACGGCGGGCAGGTCCCACAGCACGAGGAACGCCATCTGGGCGGCCAGCAGGCCCAGCGCGGCCACGGCGACGCGCAGACGGGGGTGGGACAGGCCCAGGTAGCTGCGCAAGCCCATCCAGGCGAACAGCGGGCCGATGGACAGCGCGGCGTTGGCGACGCTCACCGTGAACAGCTCGGGCGCGAAGCCGCGCAGCGACATGCCGATCGACCCCACGATGGCCACGAGCGCCGACACCGACCACCATCCCGGACCGCCGATGGTGGGGTAGCGCAGCATCTGGCCCCAGAAGGCCAGCGCAATGAGCACGTCGATGCCGACCCGAAGGGCCAGCAGGGTCGGCATGTCAAACAACATGGGAAACAGGATCAGACATCTGGGGTCATTGGAGCACGCGAGTTCGAGCGGGAAGCCCCGAATAAGCCCCAAAATCGACCGCAAGTCCGCGCACCCGGCGCCGCTGGGGCAGACACCTCTGTGACTCGCGCGCGCCCCACAGTCGCTGCGGGGACAAATTGCACCCATCGCGCTGCCACAGAATCCCCGCCATGGGAACGCTCTACCTTGTGCGCCACGGCCAGGCTTCGTTTGGCGCCGACGACTACGACCAGCTCAGCGAGCTGGGTCACCGGCAGAGCGTGCAGCTCGGCCGGCACTGGGCCGAGCGCGGGCTCAAGTTCGACGCCGTCATCACCGGCACGCTGCGTCGCCACACGCAGACATGGGCGGGCATCGCAGAAGGTTCAGGCCAGCCACTGCAGCCGCTCGCCTGGCCGGGCCTCAACGAATACGACAGCGAGGCGGTGATCCGTGCCATCCATCCGCATCCGCTGGAGCGGGCACGTTCGGCCGAAGAGGCGCCGGAGCTCTACCGGCACCATTTCAGGCTGCTTCGCGATGGCCTTGCGCAATGGATGGCCGGCACGGTGAGCCCACGCGGCATGCCGAGCTACACCGAGTTCGTGAGCGGCATCACCGGTGCGCTGGATCATGTGCGCGCGAACCACCATGGCCAGAACGTGCTGCTGGTATCCAGCGGCGGGCCGATCTCCACCGCCGTGGGACGCGTGCTGGGGTTGAGCCCGGAAGCCACGATCGAGCTGAACCTGCGCATCCGCAACAGCGCGGTGACGGAGTTCCAGTTCAACCCCAAGCGGCACACGCTGCTGAGTTACAACACGCTGCCCCACCTCAACAGCAAGGAATTCGACGGCTGGATTACCTACGCTTGAAAAAAGCGCCCCCACGCTCCACCGCTTCGCGGGTCGCTGCCCCCCAACGGGGCTGATCCGGCTTGGGGCGGCCCGGCGCCGGCTCGTTTGCGTCAGCCCGCGGCTTTGTAGGCGGTGCGGTCGCTGAGGATGTCTGCAGGCAACTGGTCGATCTCGGACAGCATGCGCGCCAGTGAGCGGCCCGCGGCTTCCACCACGGCGCGGCCCTTGTCGGCCGATGCGGCGCGCGCATTGCCCACGGCGCCGTTGGCGTTGTAGTCCTGCATCTGCCAACCAAGCTTGGCGGTCTTGCCGTTGCCCAGGATGGGGAAGTTCGGCGCGCGCTCCTGCGAACTGGAGCGGAAATACTCCGCCTGCGCCATGCGCACCTGCTCGGGACGCAAGGCCAGCATGAGCGAGGTCTCGATTTCACCTGCGTGGATGCCGAAGCGGTGTTCCTCGCTGCTGAACAGGTTGCTCAGGTCCTGGCCCTGGGCATCGATCAGGGGCAGGTTGAACCAGCTCAGGCTGTAGACCAGCAGCCCCATGCGCGCGCGCAGGTCGCGCGCCACCAGATCGAGCGCACCCACCTGGCCACCGTGCGCGTTGAACAGCACCAGCTTCTTCACGCCGCTGGCGGCCACGCACTCGCCGAGCTCGGTCCAGATGCGCATGAGCGTGTCGGCCTTGAGTGTGAGCGTGCCGGGAAAACGCGTGTGTTCTG
The DNA here is from genome assembly GCF_051858985.1 of Hydrogenophaga sp. GTDB lineage: Bacteria > Pseudomonadota > Gammaproteobacteria > Burkholderiales > Burkholderiaceae_C > Hydrogenophaga. The sequence continues at coordinate 15,722 of NZ_JBHYGM010000006.1, forward strand.
GGCTGAAACCCACGCCCTGCGTGGGCAGGAACAGCACGGGCAAGGGTGCGGGAATGTGCGGCAGCGACGCCTGCACGACGCCGTTGACGATGTCGGTGTCCACCGAAAGCGGCAGGTGAGGCCCGTGCTGTTCGGTGGCCGCCACCGGCAGCACGGCGATGGCCCGCGCCGTGTCCAGCGAGGCGAAATCGGCGGTGGTGAGATCGGACCAGAAGCGGGAGACGGTGGGCATGTGCGCATCTTAGAGCCAGTTCCGGATCCCGCCCGTAAGATGCCGCCATGACACAGGACCTCTTCCGCCAGGACGCCTACCTGACCCATTGCGACGCGCTCGTGACGCGCATCGACGAGCGCGGTGTGGTGCTGGATCGCACCGTGTTCTACCCGCTGGGCGGTGGCCAGGCGGGCGATGCCGGCACGTTCACGCTGGCCGATGGCGCGGTGATCGCGATCGCGGACACGCGCAAGGACAAGGATGCGGAGGGCCGACCGACCGCGGACATCGTGCACGTTCCGGCACCGGGCCAGGATGCGCTGCTGGCGCAGGTGCGCGTGGGCGCCGCGGTCACCGCGCGCATCGACTGGGCTCGCCGCCACCGCCTCATGCGCTTTCACTCCGCCACACACCTGCTGTGCCACCTGATTCCGGTGCCCGTGAACGGCTGCTCGATCACCCCGGACTACGCGCGCATGGACCTGCACATGACCGACCCGCTGGACAAGGATGCGCTGACCCAGGGGCTGGAACGGCTGGTGACGGAAGGGCATGCGCTGGTGGTGGGTGCGATCAGCGATGCCGAACTCGACGCCAACCCGTCGCTGGTGAAAAGCATGAGCGTGGCGCCGCCGCGCGGCAGCGGCACGGTGCGCACCATCCGGATCGGCAGCGATGCGCTCATGATCGACCTGCAGCCCTGCGGCGGCACGCACGTGGCGAACACCGCAGAGATCGGCCGGGTCGTGGTCACGAAGATCGAGAAGAAATCCGCGACCACCCGCCGCGTGGTCCTAGGGTTCCAGGATTAGGGCGACGCAGCGACCCGCGCAGCGGCGGAGCGTGGAGGCTACCGATACATCCACTGGCGCGACCAGGGCATTCCCGCCGCGTCCTCGCCGGCAGGCCGGCACAACACCTGGTAGATCGACACCTCGTCGTGCTGGAACGCCCAGGCGCAGCCGGCGAGGTACACGCGCCAGATGCGCCAGCGCTTCTCGTCCACCAGCGGTTTGATCTGTGCGGTGCGCGCCTCGAACGCGTCGCTCCAGAGCTGGGTGGTGCGCATGTAGTGGCGGCGCAGGTTCTCGATGTCGAAAGCCTCCAGGCCACCCTCCTGCAGCGTGCGCAACACGGTGCTGATGTGCGGCAGTTCGCCCTGCGGAAATACGTAGCGGTCGATGAACCTGCCGCCGCCATGCCGGGTTTCGCCGTCGTAGGCGTCGGTGCTCGTGATGCCGTGGTTCATGGCCCAGCCGTCGGGCTTGAGCAGCTTGCGGATGTGGCCGAAATAGCCCACCAGGTGGTTCAGGCCCACGTGCTCGAACATGCCCACGCTGGTGATGCGGTCGAAGGGGCCGTCCTTCACGTCGCGGAAGTCCTGCAGACGGATGTCGATGCGGTCTTCCAGCCCGGCCGCGCGCACGCGCTCGCGCGCCAGTACGTACTGGTTCTTCGACAGCGTCACGCCCACGCAATGCGCGCCGAACTTCTCCGCCGCCCGGATGGCCAGCGCACCCCAGCCACAGCCGATGTCCAGCAGCCGCTGGCCGGGCTGCAGCCGGATCTTGGTGAGGATGTGGTCGATCTTCTTCACCTGCGCGTCGGCCAGGGACTCCTCGCCGGTCTCGAAATAGCCACACGAATACACCATGCGCTCGTCCAGCCACTGCGCGTAGAACTCGTTGGACACGTCGTAGTGGTACTGGATGGCTTCGCTGTCGCTTTCGCGCGTGTGGCTGAAGCGACGGCGCAAGCGGCCCAGCAGGCCACCTTCGGGTTGCGCGTTCTCCGCCAGCCGGTGCGCCACGGCCAGGATGTCGGGCAGGGCGCCGTCCACATCCACCAGGCCCTCCACATAGGCCTGCCCCAGCGTATCGAGTCCGGGGTCGATCAGCAGCGGCAGCGCCGAAGCATCGCGCACGCGAATCTCCACGCTCGGTTGCTCGAACTCCCCGAGTTCAATGGACGAGGTGCCGCGCTCGCCCCAACTCAGGCGAACCGGCAGGTTCACCCGCGACTTCATTCTTTGCGCCCACGGCAGCAGGGCGCGCTCAACGATCGATCCCATGCATCAACCTCCAAGCCAGTCGTCCGTCCCTCAGGTGCTTTGTACCGAAACCTTCAAAACTTGTGAAGTCGGCACGCTCTGACAAAACAACAGCGCTGACTTATATTCCCCTGGTGGCCGCGCTCCCAGCCCTCCCGGCAGGAACTTGGGCGCGCGCGGACCGTCCTACCGCTGCACATCGGCCCCGCCAGGCCCGCTTCCTTCCATCCCGATCCGCTCACCCATGTTCGCGCTCCTGCCTTTTTCTGCCACCCGTGCGCGCCTGCGCGCTGCCCTGCTGACCGCACTGCTGCCCGTGGCGGTGATGGCGCAGGGAGTGCTGGGCGACAAGCCCGCCACGACCGTGGTGCAGAGCGACCAGGCACGCGCCGAGTTGATGGCGCACGCGCCCGACGGCGCCTCCGCGGGCAAGCCGGTCTGGATCGGTCTGCAGCTCACCCACGCGCCCGAATGGCACACCTACTGGAAGAACTCGGGCGACTCCGGCCTTCCCACCGAGCTGCAGTGGACGCTGCCTGAGGGCGTGAGCGCCGGTGAGATCGCCTGGCCCACACCGCGCAAGTTCCCCATCGGCAACCTGGCCAACTACGGCTACGACGGCACCGTGGTGCTGCCGGTGCCGCTGACGGTGTCGCCCGATTTCAAGGGCGAGCACATCGACGTGAAGCTCTACGCCGCGTGGCTCGTCTGCCGCAAGGAATGCATTCCCGAAGAGGGCAACTTCTCGCTGCGCATTCCCGTGCAGGGCTCCCTGGCCAGCCACGGCGGGGCCTTTGACGCCAGCTTCAAGGCCGCGCCCCGGGATGTGCCCGCAGGTGACAGCACGGCAGAGCCTTCACCGACGGCGCTGAAGGTTTCGCTCACCGGGCTGCCCACCGCCTGGCGCGGCCAGAAACTGGAGTTCTTCCCCGAAACCACGGGACTGATCGAACCTGGCGCCGCCTGGAAGCAGACCTGGGACGGCGAGCGCTGGACGGCCGAGGTGCCCTTGTCGCCCCACCGCAGCGAAAGCCCCGCCCGGCTGGCGCTGGTGGTGGCCCAGGCCGATCCGCCGGGCCAGGGACCCGGCGCGCCCGGTGCCCGGCTGGACGTGCCGGTGCAGGGCGCGTGGCCCTCGGCCACCCCTCAGGTCGTGGCCGTACCGGAAGCGCTGCAGGCCGCGCTCGACGCCAACGCGGCCCGCGCCAGCGCACCAGCCCAAAGCGCAACCCCGCTCACGCTGGGTGCGGCCTTGCTGGGCGCGCTGCTCGGCGGGCTCATCCTCAACCTCATGCCCTGCGTGTTCCCGGTGCTCGCCATCAAGGTGATGGCGTTTGCGAAGCACGCCAACGACCGACCCGCGCACCGCGCCAACGGCCTGGCCTACACCGCCGGCGTGGTGCTGTCCTTCACTGCGCTGGGTGCCTTGTTGCTGGCGTTGCGCGCCGCGGGGGAACAACTGGGATGGGGCTTCCAGTTGCAGAGCCCGGCCGTGGTGGCGGCGCTGGCCGCGCTGTTCACGCTCATCGGCCTGAACCTGGCCGGCCTGTTCGAGTTCGGCCACGTGCTGCCCAGCCGTGTGGCCAGCCTGCAGGCCAGGAACCCCACCGTAGATGCCTTCCTCACCGGCGTGCTGGCCACCGCCATCGCGTCGCCCTGCACGGCACCCTTCATGGGCGCCTCGCTGGGCCTGGCCGTGGCGTTGCCGGCGGCGCAGGCGCTCGCCGTGTTCGCGGTGCTGGGCCTGGGCATGGCGCTGCCCTATCTCGCGGCCAGCTGGGTGCCGGCGGTGGCGCGCGCGCTGCCGCGTCCGGGCGCGTGGATGAACACCTTCCGCCACCTCATGGCCTTCCCGATGTTCGCCACGGTGGTCTGGCTGCTGTGGGTGCTGGGTCAACAGAGCGGCATCGATGGCGCTGCCGCCCTGCTCATGCTGCTGGTGGTGCTGGCGTTGCTGGTGTGGGCACTGGGCCTTCGCGGCAAGGGCCGCACCGTCATTGCCGGCCTGTCGCTGGTGGGTCTGGCCTGGCTGTCCTGGGCCATCGGGCCGAACATCACGCGCCTGCAGGACGCCGCCCCTGGCCAGGCGGTGGCCACTGCCGTCGATGGCGTCAGCTGGCAGCCCTGGAGCCCGCAGGCGCAGGCCGCCCTGGTCGCCGAGGGACGCCCGGTGTTTGTCGACTTCACCGCCGCCTGGTGCGTGACCTGCCAGTACAACAAGCGCACCACGCTGGCCGACGCCACCGTGCTCGGCGACATGGCGGGCAAGAATGTGGCGTTGCTGCGCGCCGACTGGACGCGCCGCGATCCCGCCGTGACGGCCGCGCTGGCCGGTCTGGGCCGCAACGGCGTGCCGGTGTATGCGATCTACAAGAACGGGCAGGCCACGCAGGTGCTGTCCGAAGTGCTGACCGTCGAGGAGGTCCGTGCGGCGCTGGCCCAACTCTAGCGCCGTGTCTTTTTCATCGTCTGTTTCAGGAGTTCCACCATGCAACGCCGTCCCCTGCTCGCTCTTGCTGCCTTCTCGCCTTTCGGCACGCTGCTGGTCACGCCCGCTTTCGCGGCGGCCGGCGTGGGCCAGGCCGCGCCCGACTTCACCTTGAGCGACACCGCCGGCAAACCGGTCAGGCTCTCGGACTTCAAGGGCAAGACCGTGGTGCTGGAGTGGAACAACCCCGGTTGCCCCTTCGTGCGCAAGCACTACCAGGGCAACATGCAGTCGCTGCAGAAGGAAGCGACCAGCCAGGGCGCGGTGTGGCTCACCATCAACTCCACGCGCGACGACAGCGCCGACTACCAGACCCCGCCGCAACTCGGCCGCTGGATGGCCGAACAGAAGGCCAGCCCCACCGCCACGCTGATGGACGAGGACGGCAAGGTGGGCGAGGCGTACGCAGCGCGCGTCACGCCGCACATGTACATCGTCAACCCGCAGGGCATGCTGGTGTATGCCGGCGGCATCGACAGCATTCCCTCCGCACGGGTCGAGGACATCCAGAAGGCCACCAACTACGTGCGCCAGGGGCTGGGCGAGATGCGTGCGGGCAAGCCGGTGAGCGTGGCCACCAGTCGCGCCTACGGCTGCAGCATCAAGTACAAGAGCGGCGCGGCCTGAAGCTGCACGCCCTGGTGCGGGACGCGCACCGGTGGCTCGGTTAATCTCTGTCCCCAGCCCAGCCACTTCCCACTCCGCCCATGCCCTTCGCCCCACTGCAGAACGACACCTTCCTGCGCGCCTGCCTGCGCCAGGCCACCGATCACACGCCGGTGTGGCTCATGCGCCAGGCCGGGCGGTATCTGCCGGAGTATTGCGCCACGCGCGCCAGGGCCGGCAGCTTCATGGGGCTGGCAACGAACGTCGACTACGCGACCGAGGTCACGCTGCAGCCGCTGGAGCGTTATGCGCTGGACGCCGCCATTCTGTTTTCCGACATCCTGACGGTGCCCGACGCGATGGGCCTGGGGCTGTCGTTCGCGCTGGGCGAAGGACCGAAGTTCGCCAGGACGGTGCGCACGGAAGCCGACGTGGCCACGCTGGCGGTGCCCGACATGGAAAAGCTGCGCTACGTGTTCGACGCGGTCACCTCCATCCGCAAGGCGCTGAATGGTCGGGTGCCGCTCATCGGCTTTTCGGGCAGCCCGTGGACGCTGGCGTGCTACATGGTGGAAGGCGGTGGCTCGGACGACTACCGTGCCGTGAAGTCGCTCATGTACAGCCGGCCTGACCTCATGCACCGCATCCTCGCCATCAACGCCGATGCCGTGGCGGCGTACCTGAATGCGCAGATCGAGGCCGGCGCGCAGGCGGTGATGGTGTTCGACAGCTGGGGCGGTGTGCTGGCCGACGGCAAGTTCCAGGAATTCAGCCTGGCGTACACGCGCCGGGTGCTGGCCCAGCTGCACCGCGAGCACGAGGGCGTCACCATCCCGCGCATCGTCTTCACCAAGGGCGGCGGCCTGTGGCTCGACGACATGAAGGGGCTGGATTGCGAGGCGCTGGGCCTGGACTGGACAGTGAACCTCGGCCAGGCACGCGCACAGGTGGGCGAAGGTCCGCAAGGCAAGGCGCTGCAGGGCAACATCGATCCCAACGTGCTGTTCGCGCCGCCCGAGCGCATCGACGCCGAGGTGGCCGCGGTGCTGGAGAGCTTCGGCAAGCCGCACCAGGGGCCGGGCCAGGGCGCCACGCACATCTTCAATCTGGGCCACGGCATCAGCCAGTACACGCCGCCAGAACACGTGTCGGTGCTGGTGGATGCGGTGCACCAGCACTCTCGCCGACTCCGCGCTGCCGTTTGAGGCGCTGCGAATTCGGGAGCTTCAAAGGCATGTTTTCATGCGGCCCGGGCGGGCGTTGAAGCGCGTTTTCAAACCCGCGCACCGCCTCTTTCAGGCGCCTCTGAAATGAGGCTTAACACAAAAATCAGGGAAAAAGGCACTTGACAAGCCTCACTTATGCACAAAACTTGTGCTGCGGTGCGCCATAGCCAGGAAAGCGGTACCAAGCTCTGTCACTCGCTCAGATTGGTCAGCAAGTCGTTGATTCATAACGGTTTTGTTTTCTGCTTTTTTTGCAGGCAATTTAAGCAAACCCTTGATTTGCAAGGGTTCCGGCGTCGCCGGAGCAAACTATCAACAAAGTTATCCACAGAATGTCTGGATATGTTCCGATGCACTTTCAAATCAAGCACTTAGCGTGCATTCCGACACATAAGCTGAGGAACACGCGCTAACCATGGCTTTCTGGCCCAACGTGGTCGTGCCCACACCGGCGCACAGTGGGGTGGCTGAAGGCCTCTGCTACCGAAGTGAGTTGTCGCTCGCGCCCGGCACGCTGGTTCGTGTGCCGCTGGGCGCGCGCGAGGTGCTGGGCGTGGTGTGGGAATGCCCGGATGTTCCACCCGAAGGCTTGAGCGAAGCGCGCACGCGCGAGGTGGCCGGTGTGCTCGAAGGCCTGCCGCCCCTGAACGAGCGGTGGCGCCAGCTGGTGCAGTTCGCGGCGCGCTACTACCAGCGAAGTCTGGGCGAGGTGGCGCTGGCCGCGTTGCCTCCACAACTGCGCGACCTCAGCAACGTGCAGCTCGCGCGACGCCTCAAGCGCCGCGCGGGAGAACCCGCGACACCGGCCGATGGCGTCGCGGACGGCCCCGAGCTCAGCGCGGAGCAGCGCGAAGCGCTGGCAGCCCTTGAGGCCGCGCGCGCTCCCGTGCTGTTGTTCGGCGCCACCGGCAGCGGGAAGACCGAGGTCTACCTTCAGGCCACGCAACGCGCGCTGGCCGAACACGCGCAGGCCCAGGCCATGGTGATGGTGCCGGAGATCAACCTCACGCCCCAACTGGAAGCGCGCTTTCGGGAACGCTTCGAACCGATGTTCGGCGCCGGCGCCGTGGTCTGCCTGCACAGCGGCATGACGCCAGCGCAACGCCTGGCGGGCTGGCTGGCGGCCCACACGGGCCGCGCGCGCATCGTCCTGGGCACGCGCATGGCGGTGCTCGCCAGCCTGCCCGGATTGCGCCTGATCGTGGTGGATGAAGAACACGACCCGAGCTACAAGAGCCAGGAAGGCGCGCGCTATTCGGCACGCGATCTGGCGGTGTACCGGGCCAAGCTGGAGACGGAGGCGCTGGCCACGCAGGAGGCACGTTGCCAGGTGGTGCTGGGGTCGGCCACACCTTCGCTGGAGAGCTGGCACGCCAGCGAGCAGGGCCGCTACCTGCGGCTGGCCATGCCCGCGCGCATCGGTGGCGGCGCGCTGCCCCGGCTGCGCCTGGTGGACATGAACCACCAGCCCAAGGGCGCGGTGCTGGCGCCCCCGCTGGTGGCGGCCATGGGCGAGCGCGTTGCGCGCGGCGAACAGTGCCTGGTGCTGCTCAACCGCCGAGGCTACGCGCCCGTGCTGGCCTGCCACGATTGCGGCTGGAAGAGCGCCTGCCCGCATTGCAGCGCCTACCGCGTGTTCCACAAGCTCGACCGCACGCTGCGCTGCCACCACTGCGGCTTCACCGAACGGGTGCCGCGCGCCTGCCCCGATTGCGGCAACCTCGACATCGCACCGGTGGGCCGGGGCACCGAGCAGATCGAAGAACAGCTGGCGGCCTTGCTGGCCGACGTGAAGCGCCCCGACGGCGAACCCGCACGTGTGGCGCGCATGGACGCCGATTCGACCCGCCACAAAGGCAGCCTGGAAGCGCAACTGGCCACCATGCACAGCGGCGAGGTGGACGTTCTGGTGGGCACGCAGATGATCGCCAAGGGCCACGACTTCCGCCGCATCACGCTGGTGGCCGGCATCCACGCCGACGCGGGCCTGTTCGCCAGCGACTACCGCGCGCCCGAGCGGCTGTTCGCCCTGCTCATGCAGGCCGGCGGGCGCGCCGGGCGCGACGCCGCGTTCATGAGCGACCAGGGTGCCGCCAGCGAGCTGTGGGTGCAGACCTGGTACCCGCAGCACCCGCTGTTCGACGCCTTGCGGCGGCACGACTACCCCGCCTTTGCGGCCACCCAGCTCGCCGAGCGCGAAAGCGCGGGCATGCCGCCCTTTGGCCACCAGGCCTTGCTGCGCGCCGACGCACGCACCCAGCAGGCCGCGCAAGCCTGGCTCAACGCAGCGGCTCAGGCTGCCCCGGGCCTGCCGCATTTTTCAGACGTGACTCTGTATCCGGCGGTGCCGCTCACGATCCAGCGCGTGGCCAATGTGGAACGCGCGCAGATGCTGGTGGAATCCGCCTCGCGCGGCGCGCTGCAGCGGTTCCTCGCGGCCTGGCAGCCCACGCTGCTGGCGTGTCGCAGCCTGCCCGAGGCGAGGGGTTTGATCCGCTTCGCGGTGGATGTGGATCCGCTGACGGTGTGAGCCGTTGCTAGGCGCCCACCAGTTCCTGCGCGGGCCACAACTGCTCGACCGTGTGAATCACGTCGCGCAGCTTGAAGGGTTGCAACAGGAACCGGCGCACATTCAGTTCCTTGAGTCGCGCCACCAACGCCGCATCGGCGTCACGCGCCATGGCGGCCACCGGAATCCCGGCGTCGCAGCGCATGCCACCTTCGCGCAGGCGTGTCAGAAATGCCAGCGAAGCGTCGCCTTCGCTCAGTGAAATCAGCAGCCCGTCGGGTCTGCCCGATTTCAGCCACTCCTCGCCCATAGCCACACTGGTGATCTGGCGCACGCGTGCGAGCTGCAGATCGCGACAGACCGACGCGACCGTGCTTCGGACGAGACCATCGGGTTCGATCAGCAGCAATATGCGCTGTCGCGCAGCTGGATTCGCGCTCACGAAACGACCTCTTCACGGCGAACCAGTTCTTCCACCACCACGTCGCGCAGGCCGCCGAGAATCGCCACGTCCAGGCGATCGAACTTGCGCGGTCGACGGTCCATGACGCACAGCGTGCCCACCACCTCGCCATAGGGCAGGCGCAGCACGCAGCCAGCGTAGAAGCGGATCAAAGGCTCACCAACCACCAGGGGGTTGTCACGAAATCGCAGGTCTTTCAGAGTGTCCGGCACCACCAGGCCATCCCGCTCGCTGATTGCATGCCCGCAGAAAGAGATGTCGCGCGCGGTCTCACAAACGTCCATGCCGAAGTTGGACTTGAACCACTGGCGGTCGCGGTCCACCAGCGAGACCAGGGCCATCGGCACATCGAATTCCCTGGCCGCGAAAGCCGCGACCCGGTCGAAGCGCTCTTCGGGTGGGGTATCGAGGATCAACAGCTCGCGCAGGGCGCGAAGCCGCTGGGCCTCGTTGTGGGGCAGTGGCGCCTTGATCATGGTGAGCTCCGGATGGGATGGGAGGCACGTGAATGGCCGGTCGGGCTCACACACGTGCCTCTTCATCGGCACGGGCAGCAAAAAGGTGAGACCGCTCAGCGGCTCTCAGGCACAAGCGCCCGCGCGAGCGGCCCACAGCTGCTCGACGGTCTGGATCACGTCGCGCAAACGGTAGGGTTGCAGCAGCAGGCGCCGAACCTCCAGGGCCTTCAACTGCTTGATCAGGGCCGGATCACCTTCGCGCGCCATCACAGCGACCGGCATGTGGGCTTCGCACCCAAATCCGCCTTCTCGCAAGCGGGTCAGGCAGGCCAGCGACGTTTCGCCTTCGGCCAGCGAGATCAGCAGCCCGTCGGCCATCCCCGACTTCAACATGGGCTCGGCCATGCCCACGCTCGTGGCCTGCTGTACGTGCACCAGTTGCAGGTCCCGGCAGACCGAGGCAACGGTGCTGCGAAGCAGTCCATCGGGTTCGATGAGCAGCAGGGTGCCCGAGGGCGGGCGCGTGTCGCCCGTGCTCATGTCGTGGCCTCCTCGCGACGGAACATTTCTTCCACCACCATGTCGCGCAAGCCGCCGAGAATGGCGACATCCAGGCGGTCGAACGGACGCGGACGGCGGTCCATGATGCACAGCGTGCCCACCACCTGGCCATAGGGCAGGCGAAGCACCGAGCCGGCGTAGAAGCGCACATAAGGCTTGCCGATCACCATGGGGTTCTGGCAGAAGCGCGCGTCCTTCAGCGCGTCGTGCACCACCAGCGCGTCGGGCATGTGGATGGCGTGGCCGCAGAACGATTCCTCGCGCGGGGTTTCCCGGTCCTCGAAGCCGAACTGCGACTTTGACCAGAGCCGATCCCGGTCCACCAGGGAGACCATCGCCATCGGAACTTCGAACTCCTTGGCGGCGAAGGCCGAGATGCGGTCGAACCGCTCTTCGGGCGGTGTGTCGAGGATGACCAGCTCGCGCAGGGCTTGCAGCCGGTTGGACTCGTTGCGGGGCAGAGGGGGCGACATCATGGACAGCTCCTGACTGGGCGAAAGGCGCGGCAGGCGCCTGTGGGTCTCGCGTACCAGAATGTCGGCAGGACGACAGGAAAACTGAAGGAAAAAGGATAAACATAAGTGAACTGCGATATAAGCCCAGAATTGCATTCCCAGGTTTCCGGAGACACACCATGCTTTTCCCGCTTCGTCGAGCCCTGCTGATCCTTGGCCTGGTGGTGCCGCTGGCAGTTGCTGCGCAGGTGGCCCCGGAGCCTGCGATGCGCGTGGAGCAGGTGGGCCCGCACAGCTATTACGTTCAGGGTCTCACGCAGCTCGGGTCCACGAAGAACCAGAACTTCATCAGCAACGCCGGCTTCGTGATCACGCCCGCCGGCGTGGTGGTGGTGGACGCGCTGGGTTCACCCCGGCTGGCCGAGCGGCTGACCCAGGCGATCCGTCAGCTGACCGACAAGCCGGTGACGCACGTCATCCTGACCCACTACCACGCCGATCACATTTACGGCCTGCAGCACTTCAAACAGCACGGTGCCCAGGTGATCGCGCACGTGGCGGCCAAGGAGTACATGCAGTCAGAGACCGCGCAACTGCGCCTGGAGGCTTCGCGCGCCGACCTCGCGCCGTGGATCGACGCCCACACCCGCCTGGTGGCGGCCGACACCTGGATCGAAGGCACCACCACGTTGCGTGTGGGCGGCGTGGTGTTCGAGCTCGACCGCGTCGGTCCCTCCCACACGCCGGAAGACATCACGGTGTACGTGCCTTCCGAGAAGCTGTTGTTCGCCGGCGACCTGTTCTTCAATGGCCGCCTGCCGTTCGTGGGCCGCGCCAACAGCAGCCAGTGGATCCGGTCGCTGGACCGCCTGCTCGCCTACGACACACGCAGCGTCGTGCCGGGCCACGGACCGGCATCGATCGACCCGAAGAAAGACATCGGCACCACGCGCGACTATCTGAAACACCTGCGCGAGACCATGGGCAAGGCGGTGGAAGACTTCGTGCCGTTCGACGAGGCCTACGCCAGCACCGACTGGAGCGCGTTCGAAGCCATGCCGATGTTCGGCCCAGCCAACCGCATGAACGCCTACAACACGTATCTGCTGATCGAAGAAGAAACGCTGGGCAAGGGCCAGCGCTGAGCCGGAACGCTCAGGTCATGAGCGCGACCGCACCCGAGAAGGTGAGGAAGGACACGGCGGTGGTCACCAGGATGATGCGCGCGATGCGCCCGTTGTCCGCGCCGAAGCGCTCGGCCAGCAGCGAGACATTGCTGGCGCTGGGCAGCGCAGCCACCAGCACCATCACCGTGAGGGACGACGACGTCAGCGGCAGCCCCGCCTGGATGGCGAGCAGCCCCACCGCCAGCACCAGCATCGGGTGAATGAAGAGCTTCATGACCGCCACCGGAAGGTAATCGGCCAGCGGCATGGGGTGGTTGGCGGTCATCTGCGCACGCGCAAGCACCGCGCCGATGGTGAACAGCGCCACCGGGGAAGCCGAGTCGGCAAGCAGCCACACCGTCTGTTCCACCGGCCTGGGCAGGGTGAACGCCCAGGCCGACGCCGTGCCACCCAGGATGATGGCCCAGGGCATGGGGTTGGCCAGCACACCCTTGAGCGCCTTGCGCCCGGCATCGATCACGGCCGAACGACCGTTGCCTTCAGCGGTGTCCAGCCGCGAGAGCGCGATGCACAGCGAGCTGGTGACCAGCATGTCCACCACCATGGTGAGGATCACCGTGCCCGCCGCCGACGCGCCCAGCAAAGCCACGATCAGCGGCACACCCATGAAGCCCGAATTGGGGAACGCCGCCACCAGCGCGCCCAGCGAGGCGTCGTTCCAGCGAATGCGCGCGTTCAGCGTGAACGCGATCGTCACGCCCACCATGAGCAGACCGCACACCACGTACACACCCGCCACGTTGACATCGAGCAGCTGCGCAATGGGCGTGGTGGACCCGAAGCGGTACAGCATGCAGGGCAGCGCAAAGTAAAGCACGAAGCCGTTGAGGCCCGGGATCGCCTCCAGCGGCAGCAGGCGCCGGCGCGCGGCCACATAGCCGGCCAGCACAAGGGCAAAGAAGGGAAAGGTGACGAGCAGGATTTGCAGCACGGGTGCGATTGTGTCAGGCGCCGACGAGCGGGACTGCCAGGACCGACCGGTATGATCCACCGCTTCCCCAGAAGCCTTCCCCGTCCGTTTCCTTTTTCCATGTCCAACGGCCTCAACCTCGCCCAGCTCGAAGCCGTGAACCACCTGGGCGGGCCGTGCCTGGTGCTCGCGGGCGCAGGGTCGGGCAAGACGCGCGTGATCACGCACAAGATCGGGCGGCTCATCCAGGCGGGTCTCGCCGCCGACCGCATCGCCGCCATCACGTTCACCAACAAGGCCGCTGCCGAAATGCGCGAGCGCGCAGGCCAGCTGGTGGGGCGCGAGGCCAAGCGGGTGCTGATCTGCACCTTCCATGCGCTCGGGGTGCGGCTGTTGCGCGAAGACGGCGCGGTGCTGGGCCTGAAGAAGCAGTTCTCCATTCTGGACACCGACGACATCACCAGCCTGTTGAAGGACTGCGGTGGCACCACCGACGCGGCCACCGCGCGCGGCTGGCAATGGACCATCAGCGCCTGGAAGAGCGCTGGCCTGAACGCGGCGCAGGCGCTGGCGCAAGCGAAGGACGAAAACGAGCGCGTGGCCGCGACCATCATGGCGCGCTACGAAGAGCGCCTCACTGCCTACCAGAGTGTGGACTTCGACGACCTCATCAGCCTGCCGCTCAAGCTGCTGAGCGAGCACGAAGACGTGCGCGCGCGCTGGCAGAAGAAGATGGGCCATGTGCTGGTGGACGAGTACCAGGACACCAACGCCACGCAATACGAGCTGCTGAAACTGCTGGTGGGCGAACGCGCGCGCTTCACGGCCGTGGGCGACGACGACCAGTCCATCTACGGCTGGCGAGGCGCCACGCTGGACAACCTGAAACGCCTCCCGCAGGACTTTCCCGAACTCAAGGTCATCAAGCTGGAGCAGAACTACCGCTCCACCAGCGCCATCCTGCGCGCGGCCAACAACGTCATCGGGCCCAACCCCAAGCTGTTTCCCAAGACGCTGTGGAGCGACCTGGGCGAAGGCGAGCCGGTGCGCGTGGTGGACGCCGACAACGAGGACCACGAGTCCGAGCGGGCGGTCGCGCGTATCCAGAGCCTGCGGTCGAGCTCACAGCACAAGGAATGGCGCGACTTCGCCATCCTGTACCGCGCCAACCACATGGCGCGGTCGTTCGAACAATCGCTGCGCAAGGCCAACATTCCCTACAAGGTGTCCGGCGGCCAGAGCTTCTTCGACCGCGCCGAGATCCGCGACCTCTGTGCCTGGTTGCGCCTGCTCGTCAACAACGACGACGACCCGGCGTTCCTGCGCTCGGCCACCACGCCCAAGCGCGGCATCGGCCACACCACGCTGCAGGCGCTGGGCAACTTCGCGACGCAGTACAAGCTGAGCCTGTTCGAGGCCCTGTTCGCCAACTCGCTGGGCACCGCCCTGCCCGCGCGCGCCGTGGCCACGCTGCACGAGTTCGGCCGCGCGGTCAACGATCTGGAGTACCGCGCGCGCCACACCATCGGTCATGAGGCCGCTCGAACTTTTCTCACCGACTGGCTCAAGGACATCGACTACGAGAAGCACCTTCACGACAGCGAGGACAACGAGAAGGTGGCGGCCGCGCGCTGGACCAACGTCATGGACTTCTGCGACTGGATGGCCGCGCGCTGCGGCGGCAAGATCGAGGACGATGCCGGCGTGCAGGTGGAGAGCGAACGCAAGAGCCTGCTGGAAGTGGTGCAGACCATCGCTCTGCTCTCCACGCTGAGCGAACGCGAACAGGACCAGAACGTGGTGACGCTCTCCACGCTGCACGCGTCCAAAGGGCTGGAGTGGCCGCACGTGATGCTGGTGGGTGTGAACGAAGGCCTGCTGCCGTTCAAGATGGACGAAGAGCCCGGCCAGAGCGACGCGGCGGTGGAGAACATGGCGCAACGCCTGCAGGAAGAGCGTCGACTCATGTACGTGGGCATCACGCGCGCCCAGCGCACGCTGGCCGTGAGCTGGCTCAAGCGCCGCAAGAAGGGCCGCGAAAGCATCCCCGGCCAGGCCAGCCGCTTCATCCAGGAAATGGCGCTGGACCAGAACACCGTGAAGGAAGATCCGCGCGAGAAACTGCGCGCGCTGCGCGCCGAGTTCGCGCAGCGCGCCACCGAACAGGCCGCCCAGAAAGCGGCCGACATGGCCCCATGAAACTCCACCCATTCACCTGGTTGATGGCCTGTGCGCTGGCCATGCCGCTGCATGCACAACAGGCCAGCCCCACCTGCACCGCGCCGGCAGACGTGGCCCCGGCGCAGCTCTATGGCCTGTGGCAACTCAAGCTCTGGCCCCAAAACGGTCAGGAGGCCGCGCCCACGTCCACCGGCGCCCTGCTCTTCGAACGCCACCCGGAATACCCCGGCAGCGTGCGCGGCAACCTCAAGCGCAGCACCGCGGGCAACGACCGCACTGCGCTGGTCTCGGGCGACGTCACCCAGGGCGAATTCAACCTCGACGAATCCGCCGACGGCATCGCCATGGACGCGGTGTGGGAAGGCGACGTGACGCCCAGTGGCTGCGGCCAGGAACTGCGCGGCATCCGCCGGCCGGCCCAGGGCAGCCCGTCGAATGATCCTGTGATGAACTTCGTGTTGAAGAAGGCGCCAGGCTGGCGCTGAGGCAAGCCTGGCCGAATCCGGCGCGCTCGAGGATGATCGGCGCATGACACCCGAACAGACCGCCGCCGCCCTGCCGTACCCTGCGCTCGCCAAGGCCGTCGAAGCCTTGCTGAGCGACCCGAGCGTGAGCGTGCCGCCGCGCACCGTGATGCCCATGCCCGGTGGTGGCAACCTGTTCGTGATGCCCGCTACCGACGCGCGCGTGGCCATCACCAAGCTCATCAGCTTCGTGGCCGACAACCCTTCTCGCCGTCTGCCCACCATCCAGGGTGACATCGTGGTGTTCGACGCCGTCACAGGTCAACGCCGCGCCCTGCTCGACGGCCCCACCGTGACCGCGCGCCGCACGGCGGCCGTCTCGCTGCTCACCGCACAGAAGCTGGCGCCGCGCACGGACGGGCCACTGCTCATCGTGGGCGCCGGCGTTCAAGGACGCTCGCACCTGGAAGCCTTTGCCGCCGGCCTGGGCGTGCGCGAGGTGTGGGTGCATTCGCGCAGCGCAGCGAGCGCCGATGCGCTGGTCGCGCATGCGCAGCATCTGGGCCTGCGGGCCCGCCGGGTGGAAGACGCCGATGCCGCCCTGGCGCATTGCCCCCTCGTCTTGAGCACCACGTCGGCCCAGCAAGTGGCGTTGCGTGGCACGCCACGGGACGACGCCTTCATTGCCGCGGTGGGTGCATTCACGCCCCGCATGGTGGAGTGGGCGCCGCAGGTGTGCCGCGACCTGCTGGCGCGTGGCACCGTGGTGGTGGACACGCGCGATGCCGACCACGAAGCCGGCGACCTGCTTCAGGCCGGCATCGACGTGAGCAAGCTGCCCACGCTCGGCGATGTCATCGCTTCACCACGCGCCGTGCGCGGTCCGGTGTTCTTCAAGAGCTGCGGCTGGGCCGGCTGGGACCTGGCGGCCGCGCGGCTCATCAGCGAATCGCCCTGAACCTGGTTGCTTCAGGCGGCTTCGGAGGGCGCGTGTTCCGGCTGTGCCGCGCCCGCGGCATCGGCCATCATTTCGGCCAGTTGCGGGGCGAGCTCGTTGTCAAAGCTCATCAATTGATCGGATGCCTGGCCGACCGCCACCGCACCCAGCAAGGCCGCCACCTCGGCCCGTTGCTGCTCGGTCGGTGCGCTCTTCAGCAGGCTGCCCCATGCGGCCAGGGTCTCATCCAGCAGGCGTTGCGAACCCAGCACATGCCACGCATAGTCGATGTCGTACCGGTCCACCAGATCGCGCAGGCTTTCGCCATCCGCGCGCGCTTCTTCGGCCACCTGCTGGATCGTGCGGGTGGACAGCAGCCTGGCCACTTGCGGCACCAGATCGGCGCGGACATTCGATGGGGTGGGGTGGGTCATGGCACGATCCTGAAAGCAAAAAGCCCATCGCGACGGATGGGCTTTTGCGAGATGTTTGGTGGCCTGGGGCGGAATCGAACCACCGACACGCGGATTTTCAATCCGCTGCTCTACCAACTGAGCTACCGGGCCTTTGGAAGAAGCGAGATTGTAGCAGCTTCGCTACCCCTCTCCAGGCCGTGGCCCAGGGCTCAGAGTGCATTGCGCTTGTTGCGCGCCAGGTCCACGCCGAGCTGCTTGAGCTTGCGGTAGAGGTGGGTGCGTTCGAGGCCGGTTTTCTCGGCCACGCGGGTCATCGAACCGGATTCCTTGGACAGGTGGTACTCGAAGTACGCCTTCTCGAATTCGTCGCGCGCTTCGCGCAGCGGACCTTCGAGGTTGAACGATTGCGAAGACTGCGGACCCAGGTCGAGCATGGGCTCGTGCAGCACGCCGCCGGTCATGACCGACTCGACGGTGAGCTCGGCATTGCCGACGAAGCCGCCGATGCGCACGGGTGGCATCGCGGCGGCGTTGTTGCCCGGCTTGGGGGGCGCCTTGTTCAAGCCCTGGTCCACGGCCTTGAGCAGCTTCTGCAGGGTGATGGGCTTTTCAAGGAAGGCGGTGGCGCCGATGCGGGTGGCTTCCACCGCGGTGTCGATGGTGGCGTGGCCGCTCATCATGATCACGGGCATGGACAACATGCCGGTGCTGGCCCACTCCTTGAGCAGCGTCACACCGTCGGTGTCGGGCATCCAGATGTCGAGCAGCACCAGGTCAGGGCGCAACTGCGATCGCACGGCGCGCGCCTGCGCGGCGTTCTCCGCCAGCTCGACCGTGTGGCCTTCGTCGTTGAGGATCTCGGAGAGCAGATCCCGGATGCCCAATTCGTCGTCTACGACCAGAATAGTTGCCATGGCTCGGTGTGCTTCCCTTGGAGCATGTTGTCAATTCGCAACTGCGAATGATAACGACACTTGGGCGCCGCTCACCTTGCCTTCGGTCATGCGATTGGCCAGGTCGACCCGGCCACCGTGTTCGTCCATGATTTTCTTGACCACCGCCAGGCCCAGGCCGGTGCCTTTGGTCTTGGTGGTGACGTAGGGCTCGAAGGCGCGCTTGAGGATGTGCTCGGCAAAACCGGGGCCCTGGTCGAGCACGGACAGGCGCACCCACTGGCCGGTGTCGGAGCGGCGGGTGCGCAGCACGACCTCCGCTCCCGGCAGGCCCGACATGGCATCCTGCGCGTTCTGCACCAGGTTGTGCAGCGTCTGGCGCACCTGCTGTCCATCGGCCAGCGCCAGGGGCAGGTCGTCGGCGAGTTCCAGGCGCACCGGCACGGCGGCGTGGTCGTACAGCACCAGGATGTCCTTGACCAGCGCATTGAGGTCGGTGGGCGCCAGGCGTGCGGCGGGCAGGCGCGCGTAGTCGCGGAACTCATTGACCAGCCGCTTCATGGCATCGACCTGGTCGACGATGGTGCGCACCGATTTGTTGAGGATCGCCTGCTCGGTCGGCTGCACCTTGCCGTCGAGCTTCATGGCCAGGCGCTCGGCCGACAACTGGATGGGCGTGAGCGGGTTCTTGATCTCGTGCGCCAGCCGGCGCGCCACTTCACCCCAGGCCTTGGCGCGCTGGGCCGACACCATTTCCGACACGTCGTCGAACACCAGCAGGCGCTGGTTGTGTGGCAGCAGGGCACCGCGCGCAATCAGCGTGATGCCTTCGTCGAACGGCGTGCTGCCATCGGCGCTGAGCTCGAACGATTGTTGCCAGTGGCCTCCCTCGTGCAGGGTCTGCTCGGAGAGGAAACGCTCGAACTGCTGCAGCACACCCGTGGCGAAGGCTTCCAGCCCGGGCACGGCGGCCAGCGGCTGGCCCATGTGCAGCGAGAGCGGCGTGCGCAGGATGCGGGCCGCACCGGGGTTGACGCTCTGCAGGCGGCCCTGCTCGTCGAGTACCACCACGCCCGCGGTGAGGTTGTCGAGAATGGTCTGCAGGTTGTCCCGCGCGGCGTCCACCTGTTCCATGCTTCTCTGCACGGCCCCGCGCGCATCGGCCAGGTCCTGCGTCATGTGGGCAAAGGTGCGCGTGAGGCTGGCGAGCTCGTCGCGAGACGTCAGCGCGGTCTTGGGCGCCAGGTTGCCGGCCGCCACCTCGCGCATGCCCTCGGCCAGCACGAGCAGCGGACGCACCAGCTGGTTGCCCAGCAGCACGGCCAGCAGCACCGCGCCGAACACGGCGAGGAACAGGGCCAGCGTGAGCGTGCCGATGTACATGCGGCGCAGCCCTTCGCGGGTGAGCGCGCGTTCCTGGTATTCGCGGTTGGCCACCTGCACGGCCAGCGCGTCGGTCACCAGCGCGCTGGGCAGCGGCACCACCACCTGCAGGTAGCGCGGCTCGGCGTTCAGCCCGAAGCTGGGCGGGCTCACCAGCGCCAGCACCTTGATGCGCGCCTGGCTGACGGCGATGAGGGCCTCGATGTCGTTCTCGGCGCCCTCTTCCAGCCCCTCGATCTGCGCCACCACCCGCGAGTTGCGCGCGCTGCGCAACTGGGCCGGCGTGGGCCGCTCGGGATTGATGTCGAAGCGGGACAAGCCTGAACTGCCCAGGGCCTGCCCGCTGGCGCTCCAGAGCACGAGGTCGGTGACACCCAGCTGTTCACGCAGCCGTTCCAGCGCGAACACCGCAGACGAGTTGGGCACGCGCGACAGGCTGTCGGCGGCCACGCGGGTCTTGCTGCTCAGGTCGGCGGTCAGCGTCTCCAGCGTGGTGCGACCCAGGTTCAGGCCGGCGGTGAGTGCCGACTCCACACGCACGTCGAACCAGCTCTCGATCGAGCGCGAGACGAACTGGTAGGACACGGTGTAGATGAGCACGCCCGGCAGGATGCCGACCAGGCCGATGATGGCCGCCAGTTTGATCAGCAGCCGGCTGCCGAACTTGCCGCGCTTGAGGCGCAGCGCCAACCGGAGCGCGAGCCACAGGATGACCAGCAGCAGGAAGGCGGCCACCGCCACGTTGATGCCCACCAGCCAGGTGAAATTCTGTTCGTAGAGCGCGCGGTTGTTGGTGGCCAGCGTGAGCAGGAACAGCAGCACCATGCCGACACCGGCCATGAAGACCAGGCCAGCGCCCACCGCCCAGCGCACGGCTGCGGTCTTGCGACGGGGCATCTGGGTTTCGCTGGAGGGAGTCACGGTGGTGGGCGGCGGGACGGTTGGACCGCCAGCGTATCAGCGGGCAGGCTCGACCTTGGGCGGTTCGCCGGTGACTTCCACGGCCTGCACGCCGTCGGCCAGCGGTGCCTTGTCGGGTTCGGCGCCTTCGGGCACGGCCAGCGAGCGCTGCAGGTCAATCGCCCACTCGGGCTGGTTGGCCATGCCGATCTGGAAGGGGCGGGGCAGCAGGGAAAGATCGAGGCGGAACGAGAATTCGACCCGGTGCGAGGCACCGGGTTCCAGGCGATCGGCGCCCGCGATGCGCCAGCGCGACACGCGAGCCACCCCGGCCAGGGCTTCGGAGAGGGTGTCGAAGTTCTGGTGCAAGGCGTACTGCAGGCCTGCGCCGCCGTTGGAACTGCCGGTTTCGTTGGACAGGCTCACCCGCCAGCGCCTCGTCAGGGGCTGGTAGGCCAGGCGCAGGGTGCGAAAGGCGCTGGTGACGCGGCGGTCGGTCCAGTACCAGCGGTAGCGGTAGACGTCGGCGCGCCAGACGAAGTAGAGCGGCACGGCCTTGAGGAGCGCGTCCTCCACGACCGACGAGGGATTGATCTCCATGCGCGCCGAGAGGTAGAGCGCTTCCGTGGTGCGCTGCAGGGTGAGCTGGTCGAGCAGCGGCGACTGCGACTGCGCCTGCGCGGGCCAGAGCAGCAGGCAGACCAAGGCCAGCAAGAGGCTGCGCAACGGGCCGACCGCGCGCATCAGCCAGGGGCTCCCGACGGCGACGCGGGGGGTCCCATCAAAGCGGGGCCTTGTCGATGCGGTTGTAAAAAAAGCCGTCTTGTCCACCCGGACGATTGTCGTTGAACTCCCCGGAACCGGCCGCCAAACCGGGCAGCAAATGCCCCAAGGAGGGGCGAAGGACGGCATCAGTGTGGTGCTCAAGGAACGCCCGGACCTGTCCCTCGCCTTCGGCGCGGAAGACGGAGCACGTGGCGTACAACAAACGGCCTCCTGGCTTGAGCAGCGGCCAGAGCGCCTCCAGCAACGCGCGCTGGACAGCCACCAGCGCCGCCACATCGGCCTCACGGCGCAGCCAGCGCACGTCCGGGTGGCGCCGCACGATGCCCGAGGCGGTGCAGGGGGCATCGAGCAGGATGGCGTCGAAGGCCCGCCCGTCCCACCAGGCGCCAGGCCGTGCGGCATCGGCGCAGCGCACTTCGGCAGCGAGACCCAGCCGGCCCAGGGTGTCCTGGATCCGCTCGCAGCGCCCGGGATCCACGTCGAGCGCCAGCAAGTCCACCTCGGCGCGCTCCAGCAGGTGTGCGGTCTTGCCGCCGGGCGCGGCACAGGCATCGAGCACGCGGTCTGCACGGCTCCACTCGCGGCCTTCGAGCAGCAGGTCGGCCGCGCGCTGGGCCGCCGCGTCCTGCACCGAGCAGTGGCCTTGTGCAAAGCCGGGCAGGCGCTCCACCGGCAGCGGCGTGGCAAGTTCCAGCCCGTCGCTGCCCACCGGAGTCGACGCGAGGCCCTGGTCCTGAAGGGCTTGCTGGTAGCTGGCTCGGTCGGTGCGGCGGCGGTTCACCCGCAGCGTCATCGGGCCGGGCTGGTTGCTGGCCGTCAGGATGGCCTGCCAGTCCTGGGGATGGTCGCGCCGCAGGCGCTCGATCCACCACAGCGGGTGGTTCCAGCGCGCCACCGGATCGCGCTCGACTTCGGCCAGCAGGTCCACCTGCTCGCGCAGGAAGCGGCGCAGACAGGCGTTGACGAAGGAGGCCTGGCGCTCGGTGGAGCGGTCGTTGCGGGCCGCCCCCACCGCCTGGTTCACCACGGTGTGGGGTGCGTACCGCACGCCGTCGGTGGGTTCGAGCAACAAGGCCACGGCACTGTGCAAAAGGCCCAGCACCGCCGCCTGCGGCTTGCGTTCGGCCAGCAGTGCGACCAGCGCGCGCGCCATGCCGAGGTGGCGCAACACATGGAAGGTGAGCGCCTGGACACCCGGGCGCAGCGCGGGCGCCACTTCGGGCAACACATCGCTGAGTGATCGGCCCTCACCCACCGCGCGCACGCAACGCGCCGTAGCGCGCAACTGGGTGGACAGGCTGGGGGCGAGCGAAGGCGAAGCGGGAGCGGTCAACAGCGGGTTCCGGAAGCAGGCCTGGCGGCGGGACCGCCAAGTGTCACACAGCGGCGGTAGCGCCTGCCTCGCCGCGCGTGAGCGGCAGCGGCCCCATGTCGCGGCCATAGATGCGGCGGATGCGCTGCGAAATCGGCGGGTGCGAGTCGAACCAGCGGGCGGCCTGGCCGCCTTCGTCGGCCACCAGCAGCATGTGCTGCACGAGCGAGCCGGTGGATCGCGCCTCGACGCCCTCGCGCCGTTGGGTCATCACCTTGCGCAGCACGCCACCCAGGCCGTCGCGGCTGCGCGTCCATTGCACGGCGCGGGCATCGGCCAGGTACTCGCGCTGGCGCGACACCGCCGCCTGCAGGGCATGGCCGGCGAGCCAGCCCAGCCAGCCCGCCGCCATGATGGCCAGTCCGATCAGGGCGGCAGCCATGCGGCGGTCGCGGGTGTCCGGCTCGAACAGGTGCTGGCCCATGCGAAACAGCATCTCCAGGCCAAACACCATGCCCACCAGCCGCATGTTGAGCCGGGTGTCGCCCTCGCCGATGTGGCTGAGTTCGTGCGCCACGAGTCCCTGGAGTTCCTCGCGCGTGAGGTGGTCGAGCGCGCCGCGCGTCACCGCCACCACGGCGTCGTCTTCGTCCCAGCCGGCGGCGAAGGCGTTGATGCCCTGGTCGCGCGCCAGCACCATGGGCTGGGGACGCTTCAGGTTGGAGGAGATCGCCATTTCATCGACGATGTTGCAGAAGCGTTGCTCGTCGAAATCGCCCGAAGGTTGCGCCGGCCGTGCGCCCATCTGTTCGGCCAGCCGCTGGCCACCGCCATCGGCCAGGCGCGAGGTCTCCACCCACCAGCCGCCCAGCACGAAGAGCAGCGTGACGGCGGTATTGACGGCGAAGTAGTGGCGCGGGTAAGTCAGCTCGCCGGGCATCCAGAAGCCCCAGGTGAGTGCCCAGGCCAGCGCCAGTGCGGCGTTCACGGCCACCAGCAGCAGCACCACGGTCAGCCCGAACGCGAACAACAGGCGCCGGGTCTCGCCCCGGGCATCGCGCTGGAACTCGAAGAAGCGCATCAGGCTGCTGACCGGCTCACATCTGGATGCGCAGGGTCTGCCGCTCGGCCTCGGAAGTGGTGGACTCCAGCATGCTCTGCGGCAGGAAGCCGAAGAGCCGCGCAATGATCAGCGTGGGGAACTGCGCGGCGGCGTCGTTGAATTCCAGCACCTGGTCGTTGTAGGCCTGGCGCGCAAAGCCCACGCGGTTCTCGGTGCTCGCCAGTTCCTCGCTGAGCTCGCGCATGTTCTGGTCGGCCTTCAGGTCCGGGTAATCCTCGACCACTGCAAACAGCTTGCCCAGCGCTCCCCCCAGCATCTGCTCCGCGCCTGCCAGCGCACCCAGCGCGCCGGCATTGAGCGGGTTGCCGGCCGCGGTCTGTTCGGCGGTGCGCGCCTGGTTGCGGGCGGCGATCACGGCCTCCAGCGTCTGGGCTTCGTGCGCAAGGTATCGGCGCGCCACTTCCACGAGGTTGGGGATCAGGTCGTAGCGACGCTTGAGTTGCACGTCGATCTGGCCAAAGGCATTGGCGATGGCGTTCTTCAAGCGCACCAGCCGGTTGTAGGCGCCCACGGCCCAGAAAAAAACCACCAGGCCCACGGCCAGCACCACCCACAGCGAGACGGACATGTTCGGAACTCCTTGTTGGTCTTGCAGAGCCCGCCCCCCGGCAGGCGCGGCCAATATACCCCGGTGTTTTCACGGGTCCGTGTGCGGTTTGACCGCGACGCAACGAAAAACGCCCCCGGTCGGATGACCGGGGGCGTTTGATGAGTCAGCGGGAGCAGGAGGCCCCTGGTGGGGGTGGCGCGCAAGCGCCGCAGGGGCGAGCCGACTTACTCTGCGGATTCGCTGCTCGCTGCGTCGGCCTGATCGGCCTGGTCGGCGGCCAGCGAGATCGCGTCGGCCTCGGCGATGGCGCGGCGTTCCTCGTCGTCCATCTTCTCCTTGACCTTGCGCGCCTCGTGGTAGGCCATGCCGGTGCCGGCCGGGATCAGGCGACCCACGATCACGTTTTCCTTCAGACCACGCAGCTCGTCGCGCTTGCCCATGATGGCCGCTTCGGTGAGCACGCGGGTGGTTTCCTGGAAGGAAGCCGCCGAGATGAACGAGTCGGTGGACAGCGAAGCCTTGGTGATGCCCAGCAGGATGTTGCTGTACACCGCCGGCAGCTTGCCTTCGGCCCGCAGCGCGTCGTTGGTGTTGAGGATCTCCGAGCGCTCGACCTGCTCGCCGGCGATGTAGCTCGAATCGCCCACGCTGTCGACGATCACGCGGCGCAGCATCTGGCGCACGATCACCTCGATGTGCTTGTCGTTGATCTTCACACCTTGCAGGCGATAGACATCCTGCACTTCATCGACGATGTAGCGCGAGAGTTCCTCGATGCCCAGCAGGCGCAGGATGTCCTGCGGGTCGGCCGGGCCGTCCACGATGCTCTCGCCCTTGTTGACCACCTGGCCTTCGTGCACCAGGATGTTCTTTTCCTTGGGAATGAGCTCGTCCCACACCTTGCCTTCGGGGTCGGTGATCTGCAGGCGGACCTTGCCTTTGGTTTCCTTGCCAAACGACACCGTGCCGGTCATCTCGGCCAGCATGCCCTTGTCCTTGGGGCTGCGGGCTTCGAACAGCTCGGCCACCCGCGGCAGACCGCCGGTGATGTCGCGCGTCTTCTGGCCTTCGACCGGGATGCGGGCGAGCACGTGGCCCGGGCCGACGTCCTGGCCGTCGCGCACTTCAAGCAGCGCGCCGATCTGGAAGCCCACCGTCACCGAGTGGTCGGTGCCAGGGATCTTCACCTCGTTGCCGGCGGCGTCGAGCAGCTTGACCAGCGGACGCACCACCTTGGCCGAGCCACGGTGCTTGGGATCGATCACCACCAGCGAGGACAGGCCGGTCACGTCGTTGACCTGCTTGGCCACGGTGAGGCCTTCCTCGACGTTCTCGAACTTCACCTGGCCGGCGAATTCCGTGATGATCGGGCGCGTCAGCGGATCCCAGTTGGCGAGGATCGCGCCGGCCTTGATCTGCTGGTCGGCCTTGACCGACAGCGTGGCACCGTAAGGCACCTTGTGGCGTTCACGCTCGCGACCGTGCTCGTCGTGGATGATCACTTCGCCCGAGCGGGCAATCACCACCAGTTCGCCCTTGGTGTTGGTCACGTAGCGCATCGTGGCGTTGAAGCCGATCGAACCGCTGGACTTGGCTTCCACGCTGGAGGCCACCGCCGCGCGCGACGCCGCACCACCGATGTGGAAGGTGCGCATGGTCAGCTGCGTGCCGGGTTCGCCGATCGACTGGGCTGCAATCACACCCACCGCTTCGCCGATGTTCACCAGGCCACCACGGCCGAGGTCGCGGCCGTAGCACTTGGCGCAGATGCCGAAGCGGGTCTCGCAGGTCAGCGCCGTGCGCACCTTGACCTCGTCCACGCCCGCCACCTCGAGCTCGTCGAGCATGTCCTCGTCGAGCATCTCGCCCGCGGGCACCAGCACCGAACGCGTCTCGGGGTGGATCACTTCCTCGGCCGTGGTGCGACCCAGGATGCGGTCGCGCAGCGATTCGATGACCTCACCGCCTTCGACGATGGCGCGCATCAGCGTGCCGTTGGTGGTGCCGCAGTCCTGGCTGTTGACCACCAGATCCTGCGTCACGTCCACCAGGCGGCGCGTGAGGTAGCCGGAGTTTGCGGTCTTCAGCGCCGTGTCGGCCAGACCCTTGCGGGCGCCGTGCGTGGAAATGAAGTACTGCAACACGTTGAGGCCTTCACGGAAGTTCGCCGTGATGGGCGTCTCGATGATGGAGCCATCGGGCTTGGCCATCAGGCCGCGCATGCCGGCGAGCTGGCGGATCTGCGCAGCGGAGCCACGCGCACCCGAATCCGCCATCATGTAGATGGAGTTGAAAGACTCCTGGTCCACTTCCTTGCCGTGGCGGTCGGTGGTCTTCTGCTTGGCGAGCTGCGCCATCATGACCTTGGAGATCTCGTCACCGGCCTTGCCCCAGATGTCCACCACCTTGTTGTAGCGCTCACCTGCGGTCACCAGACCGGAGGCGTACTGCTGGGCGATTTCCTTCACCTCGTTCTCGGCACGGTCGATGATGGCCGGCTTTTCCTTGGGCACCAGCATGTCGTCCACCGCGATGGAGATGCCGGCGCGCGTGGCCAGACGGAAACCGTTCTGGAGCAGCTTGTCGGCGAACACCACGGTTTCCTTCAGACCGCACTTGCGGAACGAGGTGTTGATCAGGCGCGAGATCTCCTTCTTCTTCAGCGCCTTGTTCAGCACGTCGAAAGGCAGCCCCTTGGGCAGGATCTCGGAGAGCAGTGCGCGGCCCACGGTGGTGTCCACCAGCGAGGTCGACGACACCCATTCACCCGTGGCCTTGTCCAGCGTCTGCTGGGTCAGGCGCACGCTGATCTTGGCGGTGATTTCCACCACCGCGTTGTCCAGTGCACGCTGCAGCTCGGACAGGTCCGAGAAGATCATGCCCTCGCCCTTGGCGTTGATGCGCTCGCGGGTGGCGTAGTACAGGCCCAGCACCACGTCCTGCGACGGCACGATGGAGGGCTCGCCGTTGGCGGGGAACAGGATGTTGTTCGAGGCCAGCATCAGGGTGCGGGCTTCGAGCTGCGCTTCCACGGACAGCGGCACGTGAACGGCCATCTGGTCGCCGTCGAAGTCGGCGTTGAACGCCGCGCAGACCAGCGGATGCAGCTGGATCGCCTTGCCTTCGATCAGGATCGGCTCAAACGCCTGGATGCCCAGGCGGTGCAGCGTCGGTGCGCGGTTGAGCATCACCGGGTGTTCCTTGATCACCTCTTCCAGGATGTCCCACACCACCGGCGTGCCGGCTTCGACTTCCTTCTTCGCGGCCTTGATGGTGGTCGCGATGCCCATGGCTTCGAGGCGCGAGAAGATGAACGGCTTGAACAGCTCGAGCGCCATCAGCTTGGGCAGGCCGCACTGGTGCAGCTTGAGCGTGGGGCCGACCACGATGACCGAACGGCCCGAGTAGTCAACGCGCTTGCCCAGCAGGTTCTGGCGGAAACGGCCGCTCTTGCCCTTGATCATGTCGGCCAGCGACTTGAGCGCGCGCTTGTTCGCACCCGTCATGGCCTTGCCACGACGGCCGTTGTCCAGCAACGAATCCACGGCTTCCTGGAGCATGCGCTTCTCGTTGCGCGCAATGATTTCCGGCGCCTTGAGTTCGAGCAGGCGGCGCAGGCGGCTGTTGCGGTTGATGACGCGGCGGTACAGGTCGTTCAGGTCGGAGGTCGCGAAGCGGCCGCCGTCCAGGGGAACGAGTGGACGCAGGTCCGGCGGCAGCACGGGCAGCACGTCGAGCACCATCCACTCGGGCTTGATCCCGGACTTCTTGAAGGCTTCCAGCACCTTGAGGCGCTTGGCGTTCTTCTTGATCTTGAGCTCGGAGCCGGTCAGGTCGTTGCGCAGCTTCTCGATCTCGATGTCGAGGTCGATGGCCTGCAGCAGTTCCTTGATGCCTTCGGCGCCCATCTTGGCAATGAACTCGTCGCCGAATTCCTTGCGCTTGGCGTCAAAGTCGTCCTCGCTCATGATCGCGAACTTCTTCAGCGGGGTCATGCCGGGGTCGACGATCACATACGCTTCGAAATACAGCACGCGTTCGATGTCGCGCAGCGTCATGTCCAGGATCAGACCCAGGCGCGAGGGCAGCGACTTCAGGAACCAGATGTGTGCGCAGGGCGCGGCCAGGTCGATGTGACCCATGCGCTCGCGGCGCACCTTGGTCTGCGTGACTTCAACGCCGCACTTCTCGCAGATGACACCACGGTGCTTCAAGCGCTTGTACTTGCCGCACAGGCATTCGTAGTCCTTGATGGGGCCGAAGATCTTGGCGCAGAACAGGCCGTCGCGTTCGGGCTTGAACGTGCGGTAGTTGATGGTCTCGGGCTTCTTGACTTCACCGAAGGACCACGAGCGGATTTTTTCCGGCGAAGCCAGGCCGATGCGGATCGCATCGAAGTGCTCGTCGGGCGTGAACTGCTTGAACAGGTCGAGCAAAGATTTCATGGGTTGCTTTCCTTATCGGTGAATTAGGAACGTTCGAGTTCGATGTCGATACCGAGCGAACGGATTTCCTTGACCAGCACGTTGAACGACTCGGGCATGCCGGCGTCGATCGTGTGCTCGCCCTTGACGATGGATTCGTACACCTTGGTGCGGCCCTGCACGTCGTCCGACTTGACGGTGAGCATTTCCTGCAGGATGTAGGAAGCGCCGTAGGCCTCGAGCGCCCACACTTCCATCTCGCCGAAACGCTGACCGCCGAACTGCGCCTTGCCGCCCAGCGGCTGCTGCGTCACGAGCGAGTACGGACCGGTGGAGCGGGCGTGCATCTTGTCGTCGACCAGGTGGTGCAGCTTCAGGAAGTGCATGTAGCCCACGGTGGTCTTGCGCTCGAAAGCGTCGCCGGTGCGGCCGTCGTACAGCTGCGCCTGGGTGCGGGTCTCGGTCAGGCCCTTGACCTGGGCAATCTCGTCCGGGTAGGCCAGCTTGAGCATGGCGCGGATCTCGTCTTCAGAGGCACCGTCGAACACCGGCGTCGCGAACGGCACGCCGTGCTGCAGGTTGTCGGCCATCTCGAACACGTCGGCGTCGCTGAGCGCGCCCAGCGTTTCCTTCTTGCCGGCCTGGTTGTAGATCTGCTCGAGGAACGCGCGCAGCTCCGTTGCCTTGGCTTCGGCCTGCAGCATGTCGCCGATGCGCTGGCCCAGGCCCTTGGCGGCCCAGCCCAGGTGCACCTCGAGCACCTGACCCACGTTCATGCGCGAAGGCACGCCGAGCGGGTTGAGCACGATGTCTGCAGGGGTGCCGTCGGCCATGTAAGGCATGTCTTCCACGGGCACGATCTTGGAGACCACGCCCTTGTTGCCATGGCGGCCGGCCATCTTGTCGCCAGGTTGCAGGCGGCGCTTGACGGCCAGGTACACCTTGACCATCTTGAGCACGCCTGCGGGCAGCTCGTCGCCCTGCGTGAGCTTCTTGCGCTTTTCTTCAAACGCGAGGTCGAAGCTGTGGCGCGTCTGCTCCATCGAGTTCTTGATGGACTCGAGCTGCGCAGCCACGTTGTCGTCGGCCGGGCGGATGTCGAACCAGTGGTACTTCTCCACTTCGTCCAGGTAGGCCTTGTCGATGGTGGTGCCCTTGGCCAGCTTCTTCGGGCCACCGTTGGCGGCCTTGCCGGTCAGCAGTTTCTCGATGCGGTCGAAGGCGTCCGCTTCCACGATGCGAAGCTGGTCATTCAGGTCCAGGCGGAAACGCTTGAGCTCGTCGTCGATGATCTGCTGGGCGCGCTTGTCGCGGGTAATGCCTTCGCGGGTGAACACCTGCACATCGATCACGGTGCCTTGCGAACCCTGGTCCACGCGCAGCGAGGTGTCCTTCACGTCGGAAGCCTTCTCGCCGAAGATGGCACGCAGCAGCTTTTCTTCAGGCGTCAGCGTGGTCTCGCCCTTGGGCGTGACCTTGCCCACCAGCACATCGCCGGGCAGCACCTCAGCGCCCACGTAGATGATGCCGGAGTCGTCCAGGCGGTTGAGCTGCTGCTCAGCCAGGTTGGGGATGTCGCGTGTGATTTCTTCCGCGCCCAGCTTGGTGTCGCGTGCCATCACCACCAGTTCCTCGATGTGGATCGAGGTGTAGCGGTCGTCGGCCACCACGCGTTCGGAGATCAGGATCGAGTCCTCGAAGTTGTAGCCGTTCCAGGGCATGAATGCGATCAGCATGTTCTGGCCGATCGAGATCTCGCCCAGATCGGTGGAAGCGCCGTCGGCAATCACATCACCCGAGGCCAGCTTGTCGCCCTTTTTGACGATGGGACGCTGGTGGATGTTGGTGTTCTGGTTGGAACGCTGGTACTTGATGAGGTTGTAGATGTCCACACCCACTTCACCGGCCACGGCTTCGGCGTCGTTCACGCGGATCACGATGCGGGTCGCGTCCACGTAGTCGACCACACCGCCACGCTTGGCGGTGACCACAGTGCCGGAGTCGATCGCGGCCACGCGTTCGATCCCGGTGCCCACCAGCGGCTTTTCAGGACGCAGCACAGGCACGGCCTGGCGCGACATGTTGGCGCCCATCAGCGCGCGGTTGGCATCGTCGTGCTCCAGGAAGGGCACGAGCGAAGCCGCCACCGAGACGATCTGCGCAGGCGACACATCCATGTACTGGATGGTGTCGGCCGGCGTCAGGATCGACTCGCCCTTCTCGCGAGCGGAGATCAAGTCACCGGTCAGGCGGCCTTCGCCGTCCAGCACGGCATTGGCCTGGGCGATGACGTACTTGCCTTCCTCGATGGCCGAGAGGTAGTCGATCTGGTTCGTCACCTTGCCATCGATCACCCGGCGGTACGGCGTTTCGATGAAGCCGTATTCGTTCAGGCGCGCGTAGAGAGCGAGCGAGTTGATCAGGCCGATGTTCGGGCCTTCCGGTGTTTCGATCGGGCAGACGCGACCATAGTGGGTCACGTGCACGTCGCGCACCTCGAAGCCGGCGCGCTCGCGGGTCAGGCCGCCCGGGCCCAGGGCAGAGACGCGGCGCTTGTGTGTGATCTCGGCCAGCGGGTTGGTCTGGTCCATGAACTGCGAGAGTTGCGAGGCACCGAAGAACTCCTTCAAGGCCGCGGATATCGGCTTGGAGTTGATCAGGTCGTGCGGCATCAGCGGCTCTTGTTCGGCCTGACCCAGGCGCTCCTTCACGGCCTTCTCGATACGGGCGAGACCGGTGCGGTACTGGTTCTCGGCCAGTTCGCCCACGCAACGCACGCGGCGGTTGCCCAGGTGGTCGATGTCGTCGACTTCGCCGCGGCCATTGCGCAGGTCCACCAGGATCTTGACCACGGCCAGGATGTCCTCGTTGGACAGCACCATGGCGCCGGTGGATTCGTCGCGCCCCACGCGGGCGTTGAACTTCATGCGGCCCACGCGCGAGAGGTCGTAGGTGTCCGGGTTGTAGAACAGGCGGTGAAACAGGGCCTGCACAGCGTCTTCGGTCGGCGGCTCGCCGGGGCGCATCATGCGGTAGATGGCCACCCGCGCGGCGAACTCGTCGGCGGTTTCGTCGATGCGCAGGGTCTGCGAGATGTACGCGCCCTGGTCGAGTTCGTTGGTGTAGAGGCACTGCAGGTCCTGCACACCGGCGGTGCGCAATTTCTTCAGCAGGGCTTCGGTCAGCTCTTCGTTGGCCTTGGCAATGATTTCACCGGTGTCGGCGTCCACGATGTTGCGGGCCACGACGCGGCCGATCATGAAGTCTTCCGGCACGCTGATGTGCGTGGTGCCCGACTGCTCGAGCTCGCGGGTGTGGCGCACGGTGATGCGCTTGTCCTTGGCCACCACCACCTTGCCAGCCTTGTCGGTGATGTCGAAACGGGCCACCTCACCACGCAGGCGCTCGGGCACGAAGGCCATCTGCGCACCGCTGTCCATCACGCGGAAATGGTCGTTGACGAAGAAGTTCGCCAGGATGGTTTCAGGCGTCAGGCCGATGGCCTTGAGCAGGATGGTGACCGGCATCTTGCGGCGGCGGTCAACCCGGAAGAACAAAACGTCCTTGGGGTCGAACTCGAAGTCAAGCCAGGAGCCGCGGTAGGGAATGATGCGAGCGGAGAACAACAGCTTGCCCGAGCTGTGTGTCTTGCCCTTGTCGTGCTCGAAGAACACGCCAGGCGAACGGTGGAGCTGCGAGACGATCACGCGCTCGGTACCGTTGATGATGAAGGAGCCCTTCTCGGTCATCAGGGGCACTTCGCCCATGTAGACCTCTTGTTCCTTTACCTCCTTGATCACCTTGGACTGCGCGGTCGAGGACTCGCGGTCGTAGATGATGAGCTGCACGCGTGCGCGCACCGCCGAAGCAAACGTCAGGCCACGGGTCTGGCACTCGCGCACGTCGAAGGCTGGCTTGGCCAGGTTGTATTCGACGAACTTCATCTCCACGAAACCGTTGTGGGAGACGATGGGGAAAGCGGCTTCAAAAGCGGCTTGCAAACCTTCGTTGGTGCGTTTCTTTGGCGCGTTGTCGGCCTGCAGGAACGCGGTGTAGGCGTCCTTCTGCATCTGGAGCAGGTAGGGAATCGCGAGAACGTTTTCGCGGGTACCAAAGCTCTTGCGGATGCGCTTGCGTTCGGTGTAGGAATATTTCGATGCTGAGGCCATGAGATCTCCGGGCTTGAGGTCTGCGGCGACTGTCTTGCCTACCAGGGCTGGACTCCTGGTGGCTTTCTTGGTGGCTGGCCTCTACCAACCATTGGCGGACGGCCTGTGCATTGCACACAGGCCCGAACCAAGTCGTCTTCTGCAGTCGGGGTCAGAAGACACTCACAAGCAGGGTCGAAGACCGGGCTTGTGGGTGTGCTCTGAAAGCACAGAAGGCTGGAGGCCCTTTCGGGCACTCCAGCCTCGGATGGCCAGGCGAATTACTTCAGCTCGGCCTTGGCGCCGGCTTCCACCAGCTTCTTCACGGCAGCTTCAGCGTCGGCCTTGGCGATCGCTTCCTTGACGTTCTTCGGTGCGCCATCGACCAGGTCTTTGGCTTCCTTGAGGCCCAGGCCAGTGATTTCGCGCACGGCCTTGATGACCGACACCTTGTTCGCGCCGGCTTCGAGCAGCACGACGTTGAACTCGGTCTTCTCTTCAGCAGCGGCAGCGGCGCCACCACCACCAGCGGCTGCGGGAGCGGCCATGGCCGCTGCGCTCACGCCAAACTTCTCTTCGATGGCTTTCACCAGTTCGTTGAGTTCCATGACCGTCATGCTGTCCAGCGAGGTCAGAAATGCGTCTTTATCGAATGCCATTTTGATTTCCTAACAATTGGTTTGAACGAACGTGCCGCGCCACTCAGGCAGCAGCCGCTTCTTCTGCTGCCGGTGCGGCAGCGCCTTCGCCTTTTTTGGCCGCCAGCGCGCCCAGCACCACGGCCGTGCGCGACATGGGGGACATCAGCAAGCCACACAGCTGAGCCAGCAACACTTCCTTGGAAGGGATGTTGGCAAGCGTCTTCACGCCGTTGACGTCCAGGACTTTGCCTCCGTACACACCGCCGCGAATCACCAGCTTGTCGTTGGTCTTCGCGAAATCGGCCACCACTTTCGCGGCGGCCACGGCGTCTTCAGAGAAGCCATAGATCAGCGGGCCGGTCATCTGGTCAGCGGCCACTTCAAACGAGCTGCCAGCCACCGCACGGCGGGCCAGGGTGTTTTTCAACACACTCAGGCTCACACCATTGCTGCGGGCTGTCACGCGCAGTTTGTCCATGTTCGCGACCGTGATGCCACGGTATTCCGCCATCACGAGCGTTTGAGCTTTAGCGGCGAGGCTGGTCACTTCGGAAATGACCGCTTCTTTCTCACTGCGATTCAGACTCAAGGTCTACTCCTTAAATGTGCCTTGGGTCCCTTGGGACCTCCGGCACGCCTCATTGCAGCGACCAACTGTTTCGGAACTTGTTCCATCTGCAGCGGGATCGCCATCTGCGTTGGCTTGTCACAATTAAGCCGGTTCATCACCAGCACCAACGGTCTTGGATGGCCCCCGGACCGGCTTGCGCCAGCCCCGGGCCCACCACACCCAGGCCCCGAGGGGCCCGAATTTCTTGCGATTACGCCGAGATGGACTGGGTGTCCACGCGGACGCCCACACCCATCGTCGACGACACAGCCACCTTGCGCAGGTAGACACCCTTGCTCGTGGCCGGCTTGGCCTTGGTCAAGGCGTCCAGCAGCGCCACCAGGTTGCCCTGGAGCTTGTCGGTGTCGAAAGAACGACGGCCGATCGTGCCGTGCACGATGCCCGCCTTGTCGACACGGAACTGCACCTGACCTGCCTTGGCATTGCGCACGGCTTGCGCCACGTCCGGCGTCACGGTGCCCACCTTGGGGTTGGGCATCAGGCCTCGCGGACCCAGGATCTGACCCAGGGTACCCACGATGCGCATGGCGTCCGGCGAGGCGATCACCACGTCGAAGTTCATGTTGCCGCCCTTGATCTCTGCAGCGAGGTCGTCCATGCCGACAATGTCGGCGCCAGCGGCCTTGGCTTCTTCAGCCTTGGCGCCCTGGGCGAACACCGCCACGCGCTTGGTCTTGCCGGTGCCGTTGGGCATCACGACGGCGCCACGCACCACCTGGTCCGACTTCTTGGCGTCCACGCCGAGCTGGATCGCCACATCGATGGACTCATCGAACTTGGCGTTCGCGCATTCCTTGATGATCGCCAGCGCGTCGGTCAGGGGGTACAGCTTGTTGCTGTCGACCTTGCCTTCGAAGGCTTTCTGCTTTTTGGTCAGCTTGGCCATTTACACGCCCTCCACTATCACGCCCATCGAGCGGGCCGAGCCGGCGATGGTGCGCACAGCAGCGTCCACATCGGCGGCGGTCATGTCTTTCATCTTGGTCTTGGCGATCTCTTCGAGCTGGGCCCGGGTGATCTTGCCGACCTTGTTCTTGTTGGGCACCGAAGAGCCCTTGTCCAGCTTGATGGCCTTCTTGATCAGGGTCGTCGCGGGCGGCGTCTTGATGATGAAGGTGAAGCTCTTGTCCGCGAAGGCCGTGATCACCACGGGCAGCGGCAGACCGGGCTCGACGCCCTGGGTCTGGGCGTTGAACGCCTTGCAGAACTCCATGATGTTCAGGCCGCGCTGACCCAGCGCCGGACCGATCGGGGGAGAGGGGTTGGCCTTACCAGCTGGCACTTGCAGCTTGATGAAGCCGACGATTTTTTTCGCCATTTTTTAGCTCCTGCGAGTGCAGACGGTTGCCATCAAGACAACCTCCTCGCGGTGGGGGACCCGGAAAAGATCAGATGGCACAGGCGTCGGGCCGACCCGCCTGAGCCACGAAAAAACGATCAGGTCTTTTCGACCTGGCTGAATTCCAGTTCCACGGGCGTGGCGCGACCAAAGATGGTCACCGACACGCGCATCTTGTTCTTCTCGTAGTTCACCTCTTCGACGGTGCCGTTGAAGTCGGTGAACGGGCCTTCCTTCACGCGGACGTATTCGCCCACGACGAACTCGACCTTGTGGCGCGGCTTTTCCGTGCCTTCCTGCATCTGGTTGACGATCTTCTGAACGTCTTCCTCGGAGATAGGAGCCGGGCGGTTCTTGGCACCACCCACAAAGCCGGTGACCTTGTTGGTGTGCTTGACCAGGTGCCAGGTGTCGTCGTCCATCACCATCTCCACCAGCACATAACCGGGGAAGAATTTGCGCTCGGTGGTGCGCTTCTGGCCGTTCTTCATCTCCACCACTTCTTCGGTGGGAACGAGGATGCGGCCGAACTTGTCCTGCATGCCGGCGCGCGTGATGCGCTCGATGATGTTGCGCTCGGCGGCCTTCTCCATGCCGGAATAGGCATGCACCACATACCAGCGCATGCCTTCGGCGGCGGTCACGGGACTGTTCTGTTCGGTCATCATTTTCTCCAGCCCAGGATCAAGTCGTAAAACACCCATTCGAGGGTCTTGTCGGTGAGCCACAGGAACAGGGACATCACGAACACGAACGCGAAAACGTACAAGGTCATCTGGATGGCCTCCTTGCGAGCCGGCCACACCACCTTCTTGACTTCGCGCCACGAGTCGCGGCCAAAGGCCAGCAACTGCTTGCCAGATTCGGAAATGGCAAACACCACCACCGCGGCGACCATCAGCACGATCAGAGCACCCCACTGCGCCAGCGAACCCTGGGATGACAGCAGATAGAACGCCACGAACGAACCTAACACGAGCGCAATGGCGACCCCCAGCTTGGCCTTGTCGGCGCCGGAGTGGACGGTTTGAACTTCGGAAGTGGCCATGACGATCCAGAAAATACTTTTCAAAACGCGTGAAAAAAGCCAAAAGCTTGAGACACGCAAGCCCACCAGAGGTCTTCGCGACTTCGGTGGGCTTGTGACACCACGAAACAGGGTGGATTCAGATCCGGCTGTTCCTGTTGGTGGCAGGGGCAGTAGGAATCGAACCTACAACCTTCGGTTTTGGAGACCGACGCTCTGCCAATTGAGCTATACCCCTACTGGCGATGCCCCACTGCGGGCGGTTAAACAGTTACGCAATGATCTTGGCAACCACGCCGGCGCCGACGGTGCGGCCGCCTTCG
Organism: Hydrogenophaga sp.; assembly: GCF_051858985.1. Taxonomy (GTDB): domain Bacteria; phylum Pseudomonadota; class Gammaproteobacteria; order Burkholderiales; family Burkholderiaceae_C; genus Hydrogenophaga. Next base: position 52,327 of record NZ_JBHYGM010000006.1, read on the forward strand.
CGG